>NZ_CAJATU010000074.1 GCF_903944925.1 uncultured Rhodopila sp.
ACGCCATGGATCTGGAAAACGGATTTGGCTGTGTCCAGGCCAATTATGGTAACGCTCATTGTGGGCGGCTCCTTCGTTGCAGGCTCTGACAACCCGCATTGTGGCACATTGATGCCGTTGGGGCCGTCCACCCCATCTACCGCTCACGTCGCGATGCCGGACGATACGATGTGACCAATCGGCGCCAGCCGGCGCGTCCATGCCGGCAAAGGCGATTTCGCGGCGGCGTATGGCGCGACGCTGCTCGATCGCCAGGACGCCAGCCGCGCGCAGCGTGCGCAGGAAGCCGCGCGGTGAGGCGGGGGCGGGTACCACCCGGTTGGCGAGGAGCGGGAACGCATCCGACAAGGCGCCGCGGGCGTCACGCACCATGCGGTGGATATCGCGGAACAGCGCTACGACCGGGTGCGGCGCGGTCACGGGCACCTCGGCCGGCGCGGGTAGAGCGGCCGCCAGCATGGCCGCCCGTTCAAGCAGGGCATCATGTTCAGGCGTGGGCGTCTCGGCTCCAGTCGGGCCTGCATTCAAGGTGCGCCACGCCAAAAGACAGGCTTGGATCAAGAGCATGGATCGCCGGCGGCTTCGGCATGGCGGAGCAGCCGGGCGATGTGATAGGTGACGGGTGGTCGTTGTGGTGTCAGTTCAAGCGCCAGTAGCGAGGCTTCCGTGGCAAGGTCCGCATCGCCAGCGTCGATGGCGATGTCGGCGAAGACATCCAGGAGGCGTGCGGTCTCAGCGCAAGTCGCTTCGGACGCCGAATCCTGGGCGAGCACGAGGCGAAGTGCGGCCGTCGTCCAGAACCCCCACCTCGCATGGCGCAAGCCAGGCTGGTGAGGCGCCGTCGGCGCCTCGTCGGAAAAGCCGAGCGGCATGCCGCCGCGTAGATACTTATTGAGGGCGAGGAACGCCGCACGCTCCGACTGCCAGGCCGCTGCTGGCGCGGTCCGCATCCGCCAAACCGACCACGCCATGGCACGGCGGGCAAACGTGACGAGAGCGGCATGAATGCCCAAGGATGGCTGGTCTCCACCCGGCATCGGGCGGGTCAAGCCGATATGTGTCCGGGTGACTTACCCATAGTTGCCCCTGCTTCCCTGCCACAGTATCCGCCGATCTCAGCGGATTCCTCTCATGATCGCAATGCCCACGTCACCAGATCGTCCTCAGGCGCGCCGGTCAAGCCGAAGGCCGGTTTACCGTAAAGCTGGGTATGGCCAAGGCACACAGGCTGACGCGTGCGCTCGGTCATACTCTTTGTCGTACATCATCAGTAAAATTGAGGCCGGCTGGCTGACAAACATCCAAATATAAGACGCCATAACAGCCCTTCCCGCGTGTTAGATAAGCAGACTGGCATCGACGACTGTATCGCTTTATGTCGGAGCACGATTAAACCGTTCAGCAGCACCATTAAATCGTTCAGCAGAGCCGGATGACTCGTTTATTCGTTCAGCGGCTGAAGTCTTTAATGGCGCACCCGCCACTGAGCATCGGTTCTTATCGAGGGTCTCATGCGCTCAATCGCGATCTCGCTGATCAGCCTTATTAACCATCGATCGCACAGCATATGTGCCTGAAAAAACTACCTTTCGGCTCCCGTTGGCATGCTCCGGGTTTTACTCCTCCATATCGATAACCGGATAATCAAAAGACGATCCCTCGTTAGCGAGCGGTCACGCACAGATGCAAGGTTGCCGCCAACGTGCTGAACGATTTACCGAGTCACCGGAGCCGTCGTCAACCGAGCTGAACGATTTGACGAGTGTAATAGGGGCAAAACGCCGGGCAGCACCGCCGATCAGGCGGGCCGTATCCTCGCCCTGACGTAATGGTCGAGCGGTGCGATGAGTGCGTGCCCGGCGACCTTCAGCCTGCTGCCCAGATAATCCCAGACCGCGATACCA
>NZ_CAJATU010000075.1 GCF_903944925.1 uncultured Rhodopila sp.
CCACGGCGGCCAGAAGTACCGGGTTGCTGAGGACGAGTCGGGCATGCGCGTCCTGCGCGGGCATGAGTACGGAGAATCGACGCCGGTGGATGCCCTCACTCATGTTCCGCACGACAAGGGCTCATTCAAGCCGGGGCGGCCCACCAAGGCGCCGAAGGTCGAGAAGTACCCGGAGCCCGAACCGGCGGGGGCGCGGGAGGAGATACCGTTCTCGCGCGTGTTCGGACGGCTGGCCAGTTATGCGGCGCGGGAAATCCTTCTGGGGAATCCTAACCATGTGCCGGCGGGATCGCCGGGCGGTGGGGAGTTTGCAATCGCTGGCCTTTCGCTAGGCAAGGCGGCGGCTCTTGCGGAAAGGCATGGCCACGAAAACGCAAAAGCTCGCATCGCGTCTCGTCCGTCGGGATGGGTTGGCGAGATTGAGCGACTAAAGAGAGTCGAAAGGGCCAATGCGAAAGAGGCCCGCGATACAAACTGGAAGCCTAACGAAAATCAGCGGGAAGTGCTCGGATGGATCGGCAAGACGAGGCATGGCAAGTTCAGCGAAGCGGCCGACGTTCCGATGTTCAAGCAATACCGCGCCAGCACGCAGGCGCTCATTAAACGCGGCATTGTCGCGCGGAACGAAATGCCTGACGGCATCCATTATTCCGTGGCCATCAAAATTCATGATTCGCTGTCCCGCCTCCGCTCTCATTCCGCCCGAGAGATCTTCCTGAGCCTCGAAGACGAGCCGCGCGACGATCATGGGCGGTGGGAGTCCGCTGGCGGGTTGTTCCCCCCGACGAGCAAGTTTCGCCAGACCGCCGCAGACCTGGCCGCCGATGCCGAGAACGACCTGGATCGCATCGCGGCGACCCGGCACAGCGCCAGGGCCGACAAGGGCACCTTCGCTACCAAAACCATCAGCGGCAAAGGCGACTTGACCACAATGCCGGCGGAGTACGCCGCACAGATGCAACGCGCTCGCCGGTACGCCGCAGACCGGGGCGGAACCATCCGGGAGCAGGAGAAGGGGCTGGGGGGACTGCGATCGGCGCTCCGAGCCGGGCAATACGAGAAGACCGGCGCGAACGTCGAACGGTGGAGCAACGAGCAGGCGTCGGAACTGGCCAACAGCGTCGGGGAGCACCGGGCGGCCGCGGCGTATCACGATCGCATGTCCCACGGCGACAAGCCAGACGCGCACGGCGCGGCCGCACTCGCCCACAAGGCGGCGGCACAGGCCCTGGTCAACGCCGGGCGCGAGAAGGGCGGCGGGGTCGCGTCTAAGGCAGCACGGGAAGCCAGCAAGCGGGCGCACGCCGGTCCCGAACTGGATGATTTCTCGGCCCTTCTGTCGCGGGTGACGCTGAAGTCGTTTGCGGGGCGGGAGATTTGGCTGTCTGGTGAATGGAGGACGCTGCCTAACGGAGTCCATGTCGAAATAAATCCAAGCGGCGCCATCGACAAGGGGCCAGAGGTTCCAGACCGCAAGGCGTATTCAGTCGCCACGAGCGGCGCCGGCACACACCGAGTCACGGTCGCTCCGTCCGAAGGCGGCGGATTCGATGTCGTCCACGAGCCACCGGGGCATGACCTCCGCAAGCCATTCCCGGCAACGCATCACAATGACGTGAATTCAGCGAACTCCGCAGCGCATGCCAAGGCAATGGAAATCAGAACCCGCATCCAGCCGTACCGTCAACCGATGATGCAGGAGAGTATTCCTGGTCATATCATCGCGGCTGGCGGCAAGGAATACCCAGGAACAGCGGCTCCGGAAAGCCAGGTGCCCGCAAAACATGCGAAGCAATCAGCCTACGCGTTCGCCGACCCCGCAGGCGATGCTGCTAGGAATGTCGTTCCGCAGAAGATTGAAACGCCGCGAGGTGATCGTTACGTCCACACGATGGAGTCAACTCCAGAACTAGAAAAAGTTGCCGACAGTCCAGAGAAACCAGACTGGATGACGGTCAGGAATGTTGGCGGAAAACGGATGATTTCCGTGTGGGGGAAGACTGCCGGAGACGTTAAGGATCGCGCCGGCCATGCGATGCTTGGCAAGGTTAGCGACTCTGAGACGGTTCGTCTTGCAGGCGATACATTCCGCAACAAGCAGGTAATCAGAGACTCCGGCTTTAATTGGGACAAAGACAAAAAGCAGTGGACCGGACCTAAATGGAAGATGCCACCCACTAAGGGCGTGCATCGCATCGCGATTCAGTTGGGCCGCTTTGAGATTGGAGACGCCGAAATTCTGCTGGCTATGGAAGCGAGAGTTCCGGCCGGCCGACCCGGAGGCGGGGAATGGACTTCGACCGGATCAAAGGCTAATAGCATCTATGAGCATGAACACGCGGCCGCATACCACCGTCAGCGATCATCTGAGGCAGAAGGGGATGCGAATGAAACCAGTTATTTAGACACCGCCGAAGGCGCTAATCGTTCTCGGAAACTGCGGAACCTTGGTGAGGCGCATAAAGCCGCAGAGAACGCGCACCGCCATGCCGCTAGCACGAACTCTGATGCAGCCTCATCACTAGCTCGCGCTGCGAGCCTGAAGGCCGATCGGATGGACGCGAAGTTGCACGGCAAAAGATTTGTCGGCTTGTCATTCATGCCACGAAGCTTCGCCGCGCGGGAAGTAATCGGGGCTGGCCCCGAGCGACTCCGTTCCTTTGCCAGCCGGCACATTCTGCTGGACCGTGCCGAAGCCAAAGGTCCGCCGGATTACTACCGCACGATAGACTCGAAAATCGTTCCGTTCTGGGGCACTGACCCCAACCCCGCCGAATCCGCCCGCTGGGAGAAGCACCGCGCCGCCGAAATCGACAAGGCGATGGCCGAGCGCAAGGCACGGACGATCCACGTTGCCACCAAGGCCGGCGACCACGTTATCGAGCACGACGCCACCAAGGTTCACCACACCAGCCCCGAAGGCGAAACGGCGACGGAGCACCACAACACGCAGGGCGATGCCCGGCGTGCGGCGGCGGCCAAGGCAGCACACATTGAGGCTGAGGCTCACAAGGCCGGCTCGCACCTGAAGACTGAGACGGCAATCCCCATCGACGAGGAAACCGCCGCCGGCATCAAGGCCGGCCATCTGACCGTCCCGACCGAAGGCGGTGAAATCGACCCGCACCTGGCCGAAGCCTACTCCCGCCACGCTGCCAAGCAGGGCTACAAGGTCGGGGAGTGGAAGGTCAACAAGGACACCGGGGAAGCCACGGCGACGGTCACAAAGGCGAGCGCCAAGCCAGCGACCGTCCCTGCCGAGCGCATGAGCGAATCGGATATCAGGCAGGCCCGCGAATCCTTCGCCGAGCGGGCCGGCTGGAAGCCCAGATCGCAAGCCGCGAAAGCCGCCGCCAAGAGCGAGATGGACGAAATCAACGAGCGGCTGGATCGCATGGCCCAGGAATTGAACGCCAAGGCCGAGGCGAAAGACGCGGCGGCGAGGGCGTCGAAGGCAGCAGCAAGGGCGACAGGGAATCCTGAGCCAGCGAAGCCGGCCGGCGCCGCCGGCGAGAAGCCGGTGCAATCCACGCCAGACAAGGAAACAAATGCCAAGCCAGACGATCGATCAGGAAGCGGCGGAGTGGGAGAAGGACGCGCAGAAGATCGCGGACGAGTGGCGGGAAAAGTTGAGCCATCCGGCGACCAAGGCACTGTTGAAGGAGGGCAAGATTCACGTCAGCCCGCTGATAACAAAGCTCCTGAGCGCGTACCCGCCGAAATCGGGCGGGTGAATCAGAAGATCGACCGGCTCACCAAGTTCCTGCGCGGCAAGGGCGACCACGAACGGGCCGAACTGCTGGAGCAGATCCGGGCGCACGTCAACAACGTCGGCGTCAAGTCGGCGCTGGAATCACTGGGCGAAGATAAGGGCACCGGGACGGTGGCGCAGTACGAAGGGGCGAAAGATTTGGGAGAGTTCGGAGACTTTGCCCGAAACTACCTGAACCGCAACGGCATTCAAATTACCGGATACGAGG
>NZ_CAJATU010000076.1 GCF_903944925.1 uncultured Rhodopila sp.
GCCGATGCTGCCGGCGGATCTGGAGTCGATGCGGCAGAGTGCGCGGCTGATGCTGGGCGCGTTCGCCAATGGCGGGCTGGCCGATCAGGCCGCCGCGCCGTTCCCTCGGCTTCCCGACACGGCCGCCATGGTCACCGCCGCCGTCAAGGAAGCCATCGGCGCGTCGAGGCGATCGGCCGCGGCATAGGCGGGGCATCCCCACCACGCAACGAAAACCGGTGGTTTTGATCGGCTGAACGCCAATCTTCAGGAAACCACCTCCCCGATGATGCGGCGCACGGCGGGATCAGGGGACTGGAGCCATCGTCCCGCATCAGGCAAGCTGCCCAGCAGGCGGCCTTAATCGGCGTCCCAGACGATCGTTTGATATCCAAGTAAATGGGCGCTCTCTTCGATATGCCGCATCGCATCGGATACCGACGACCCCACCTGATAGGCGGGCAGTTGCCGAACATCATTCGAGGCATCATCGGTGCGATAGATTGCATGAAAAAGACCGGTCTCGATGATGCTGATGGAAGCACACAGAGTCTGTCCCGGTTTACTGGCGGACGGCATGGGAAACCACCCCTGGATCTCATGTCCCGCTCGGGCTGGCAGCACCGTGGGACTTCACAGCTCAAGCACAGCATATGGTATGCTCGCGGCCGCCTTGCCGTTCACAAAGTAAGTACAAGAAGAGCAAGACCTGCATGGTCCATTGCACTATCGGCGGCATCGCCGCGCCGTCCCGTAAATCCCCGCCTAATCCCCCGGCTTGTCCGTCGGCGCCCGCGCACCCGGCTCCCGCATCACCACGAATCCCGACCCGCGCAAATGCCGCACCAGCCGTTCGGCCGTGATCCGGGCCATCATTTCGTCGGCATGGGCGACCCGCTTGCGCCCCTCATACCGCAGGGCGAACGCAATGCTGTCGGCAATTTCCTCCGCCGTCGCCGGACGCAGCCTGTCTGCTTCGCTCATGTCATCCCCGATCAGAAAAAACCATGCAGGAACCAGCGCATGTCGCCGGTTTCCGCAGCGCTGCCATTACCTCGACGAAACAGCCAGAAGCGCCTGCCGTCCTCATCTTCCACCCGGAAGTAATCGCGCACCGAAAACCACTCGCCGTCGCGCTTCCACCACTCCCCGGCAATCCGCTCCGGCCCGTCCGCGTGTTGCACCCGGTGCCGCACCCGCCGCCAGGTGAACGCAACCGGCGGATGGTCCGGCAGCAGCGCCATCGCCTCCACCGGCTGAGGCGGATCCAGCAGCCGCACCGGCCGCGGCAGATCCTCCGGCCAGCCGCCGGATACCGTCGCCCCGGGGGGCGCCCCGGGGGGCGCCCCGGGAGGCGCCCCGGGAGGCGCCCCGGAGGCCGTCATGGCCGCCACCCGGCGCACCGAACGCTCCGGCACATAACTCTCCACCGGCGCGATCCGGTACACCGCCGCCGCCCCCAGCCGGTTGGCCAGGCGATCCACCAACGGCGCAATGTCGGGGACGGACGGCGCGATCAGGCAAGAAGCCGCCTGAATGAAACCCAAAGGTTCGGCAACGGCAACCACCAGCCGCATCGCCTCAACCCCCGGGCCGGGATCGACCTGCTCCAGCCGCTCATCCAGCATCCGCCCGAGATGCCGCGCATCCCGCACCGGCCGCGCCGTGCCGATACGCACGGCCTGCACGCTGCCGT
The DNA here is from genome assembly GCF_903944925.1 of uncultured Rhodopila sp. Lineage (GTDB taxonomy): Bacteria > Pseudomonadota > Alphaproteobacteria > Acetobacterales > Acetobacteraceae > Rhodopila. The sequence goes on from NZ_CAJATU010000076.1 coordinate 1,676, forward strand.
CCACCCGCTCGAACAACAGGTCCAAACGCCGCGCACCCTGCCCGGCCCGCTCCAGATCGCCGCAGACCGAGGCAACCAGGCGGGCGATGACGACGGAAAACGCCTCCGCCGTCATCAGCGGCTCGACAAACTCCAGCCGTGCCTGCACCAATGCCGCCGGCACCACCGGCTCAATCGGCTCGAACACCCGCCCCGCCGCCTGGTCCAGTCGCAACGCCAGCACCGTGCCGTACCGCCGCACCAAAGGTGCGCGCGCCGCCGCCGCCAGAGGACCAATCCGGTCGAACCCCATCAGCCGCAAATCGGCCGCAACCGCCACCGGCAGCCGCAACGCCTCTATCGGCAAATCCGCCAACACCGAGGCCCCCGGCGGCACCACGCCCGCTTCCCCGAACCGCGCCACCGCATGCGCAACCGCCGGCGTATCGGCAACCGCCGCCCGCACCCGCAACCCCTGCTCCCCCAGCCGCCGCTCCAGATCCCGCAGCAGCCGAGCCTCCCCGCCATGCAAATGCGCGCTGCCCGAAACCTCGATCCAAAGACCATCCGGCGCATCCACCGCCGCCAGCGGCGCATACCGCAGGCACCACTCCGCCAGCCGCACCAACTCCGCCGCATCCCCCTCCGGATCCGCATCAAACACCATCAGCCCGGGCACCAAAGCCTGCGCCTGCGCCAGCTTCATCCCGGGCCTGAGTCCCGGCGCATCGGCGGCCGTCAGGATCCGGGCGGCGGCGATGACGATAGGGGAAGGAAGGCCAGGGCTCCGCCCTGGACCCGCAAAGGGCCGGCGGGCCTTTGATCCCATTAATTTTAAGGGGTTTGGGGGAGAGGGGGGCAACTCAGGCGTTGCAACCGTCCCGGTCGCCCCCCTCTCCCCCAAACCCCTTAAGTCACGGTTCCAAGGGCCACTGCCCTTGGCGGGGTTCGGGGCAGCGCCCCGACCTTCCTTCTCCCTACGCCACCCGCAGCGCCGGATCCGGTCGATCGGCAATGCCGGGAACCAGACCGAGACGACCCGTCGCATCGCATGCCTCCGTTATCCAGGATCCGGGTTCGCCGCCGCGGCATCGGGTCAGGTCCAGGCGCCAGCGGGCGCGTCCGAGGCCGGGTGTATCCGGGGCGGGCGGCGATGGCAGGGCGGCGATCCGCCAGCGGGTGGAGGCGGCTGTCGGCTCATTCAGCACCGGGTCGTCGAAGCCGTTGCTGCGGCGCAGCAGGATCGCCATCACCCCCGCCTGTTCGGCGGCGAGTTGCAGCCGGCGGGAGGCGACGAGGCTGAGCTTGCCGGTCAGTTCGCCCACCACGGCGCACAGGCCGGGATGGCGCAGGCCTTCCTCCATGACGGCCAGCACGGTCTTGCCGGCTTCGGCGAAGATCACCCGGTCCGGCAGCAGGCCCGCCCCGACCAGCCCGGGCGCGAACAAATCGGCCTGGCGCAGCACCCACAGCACGGGGCCGTCGAGGCGGGCGAGCAGCCCGGCGACGAACAGGGTCGCGGCGGCGGCGTGTTCCGTGTCGGGGCCAACCGAGGCGGCCTCATGCAGCGCCGAAAGACTGATGCCGCCGCCCGGCAAAACCTGGTCGATCGCCGGGATGCCGAGGCAAAGCGACTTCACCGGCGCGCCACGGGTGTGGCTGCGCTCGATCCGGGCGATGCGTTCCCGCAGCTCGGCGATGACCCCCGATGGGGCCGCCGATGGCGCCCGCGGGGCTGCCGGGGCAGACGGTCCGGAGGGCTTTTCGGGGATGGCGGGGGTAGTGAACATAGAGCGAACATATGCGCGGATGCACAGCCGAGTCGAGTCTCTTGATCGTCCGTCCGGTGCGGTTTTTGACACGCCGCCGGTGCCCGGTTGACACACGCCACTCGGCCGCCGATTGGATCGCCCGACAGACGGGGACATGCGATGCCAAACCGGCCGATGACGCCAGCAGTTCGTCCTCGGGCACTGACGGTGGTGCCGCCTGCTGAAATCCATAAAATAGCCACGGACTTCGATAATAGTGGCAGATCTCCGTTTTAGAACGTTTTATCAGGACGATCATAGGATTCGGGTCCAAAATATAAGTTATTGATTAACAGTTTGGATGCAGCTATAGATTCGGTATAATACTGCCCTGGTGTGGGGTTACAAAGTTCGCCATGTCTTGTCCGGATCCCGCCATCGTAGCTCCGCCAGCCGATATGCCCGGCGGCACGAACGCCCTGATCATCGCAAGCGGCGCCGCCAGCCCGGGTCCGGCAGCGTGAAGCGCGTCGCATGACGTCCGGCGACACGGCAGGCCCCGCCACGCCGCCACGGACCGGTGGCCGCGGCGGATTTGGCCTCCGCCTGCATCACCTGCTGTTTCTCGCCTTCACGCTCGTCGCCGGCCTGCCCATCGGCGTGCTGGCGTTGTGGGAGGGCGATACGGCCTTCCGGATCGAGCTGGATTCGGTGCATGAGCGGCATCTGCTGATCGCCCGCGACGTGACCTCCACCTTGTCACGCTACATCCGCGACGTCGAAGCGGTGTTTGCCCTGACATTGGAGAGCGGCGCGCTCACCCAGCCGGTGGCCGGCCTGGCCGACATGCTGATGTCGCTGCATGTCGTGCATGACTGCGTGCTGGGACCGGGCGGCTCGCTGGAAGCCGAACTGCCCGGCCTGTCGGCCGAACCGGTAGGGGAACTGCCGCCGCCGCTGCTGGAGGAACTCCGCATCCTGGCCGCCGGGGCGCACGGCCAGATCGCGGTCAGCAACCTGTACCACGATCCGGCGGGCCATCCGGTGTTCTACCTTGTGAAACTGCTGCCGCGCGGACGCATCGGCCTGGGCGCGGTGTCGAACACCTATCTGCTGTCGCTGCAGCAGTCGATCGTGTTCGGCGATCACGGCCATGCGGTGATAACCGATGCGCGCGGACAGGTGATCGCCCACCCGTTGAAGGAGTGGGTCGCCGCGTCGCGCGACCTGTCCGCGCTGCCGGTGGTCGCGGCGATGATGCGCCATGAAAGCGGCGTCGGGCAGTTCTTCTCGCCGGCCTTCAACGCCATGATGATCGCCGGCTATGCGGTGGTGCCGGAGACCGGCTGGGGCGTCATGGTGCCGCAGCCGCTGGCGGAACTGCATGCCCGGTCGGACAAGGTGAACCGCGTGGCGGCGGCGGTCGCCCTGGTGACGTTTGCCGCCGCGACATTCATGAGCTGGCTGCTCGCGCTGTATATCGCGCGGCCGATACGGCGTGTCGCCGACACCGCGGAGGCGGTGCTGGCGGACAACAAAGAGGCCGCTGTGCCGGCATTCCGCGGACTGGTCCCGCAGGAGATCCGGCGCCTCGGGGCGGCGTTCAACACCATGCTGGACGGGCTGCGCCAGCGCGCCGCCGAAACCCGGCAGGCCTTGCAGCGGGCGGAAACCTCGGACGCCGCGAAGACCCAGTTCCTCGCCAACATGAGCCACGAGATCCGCACACCTTTGAACGGCATCGTCGGCATGATCGAGCTGATGCGGCTGACCGAACTGTCCGCCCTCCAGCAGCGCTATCTCGATAGCGCGACCCAGTCCGCCCGGGCGCTGCTGCGACTGGTGACCGATGTGCTCGACCTGTCGCGCATCGAGGGCGGCAAGCTGGAACTCGAGTGCGCGCCGTTCCATCTGCCCTCGCTGATCCACGATGTCCGCGCGCTGTTCGCGGAAGACGCCCGCGCGAAGGGCCTGTCGCTGTCGGCCGCGGTGCCCGATGCGCTCAACCTGGTCCTGATGGGCGACCAGCGCAGGCTGATGCAGATCCTCAGCAACCTCGCCGGCAACGCCCTGAAGTTCACCCGGGAGGGCGGTGTCGCGCTGCGCACGACGCTGGAGCAGACGACGGATACCGCGGTGCGCCTGCGTTTCGAGGTCGCCGACACCGGCATCGGCATCCCGGCCGGCAAGCAGGAGATGATCTTCACCGCCTTCAACCAGGCGGACAGCTCGATGACCCGCCGCCATGGCGGAACCGGCCTCGGCCTGTCGATCGCCCGCCATCTGGTGCGCATGATGGATGGCGACATGGGGGTGGAAAGTGCGGCGGGCGCCGGCACGACCGTCTGGTTCACGGTCTCGCTGCCGCGCCACGCGGAGGCTGCGGCGGCCTCGGGCAGCGCAATCCCGGCGGCGGTGCCGCACGAGGTCAGGCGGCCGCCGGCGCATGCGGCAGGCGGAGCGCCGGCGGCCGCCTCGCCGTCCGGCCGCGCCTTCCAGGCGGCGCTGTCGCGCGCCGGACGCAGCGGCATCGCGATCCTGCTGGTGGAGGACAACGCCGCCAACATGCGGGTTACGCAGGCGCTGCTGGAAACGCTGGGCTGCCATGTCACACCCGCTCGCAACGGCCTCGAAGCCGTCGCCCTGTATCGCGAAACCAGCTTCGACCTGGTGCTGATGGACTGCCAGATGCCGGAGATGGACGGCTACGAGGCCACCCGCGCCATCCGTCACATCGAGGACTACCAGAAGCGCCGCACGCCGATAGTGGCGCTGACCGCGCATGCGATGGAGGGCAGCCGCGAGGCGAGCCTGGAAAGCGGCATGGACGACCAGATCACCAAGCCGCTGACCATGGCCGCGCTGACCGGCAAGCTGCTGGAGTGGCTGGTGCCGGCCGAGGCCTATGACGGCTAGCGTCCGGCGGATAGCGTTAGAACAAAGCAGATACGTCGAGATCAAGGTTGCTTGACCGGGCCGCCTGTGGCATCCGCTGGCCGCTTCGGATGCCTGCCATCATGCCGGCGGGCGGTGATTTTCGTCGTATTCTTTGGAAGATGGTCTGGTTAAGTGACGCTCATTGACGCTCCCCGGCTTGGTTTCGGGTTCACCTTCGCCGATATCGCCACCCGCGACGGCCTGGTTCGGCTGGACCGCCGCTTCCTCGACGCACTCGCCGGACAGGACCCGGAGCTGCACGAGCGCCTGCTGACGGCCCGCGCCGCGCCCGATGCCGCCGCCACCCGTGAATCGGATCTGGTGGTCGCGCTCGGCCCGCATCTCGATGCGTTCGTCGCCGAGCTGTTCGGCATCGCCGCGGAAACCGGGGCGCTGGCACGGGAAACCGCGCGGCTCGACCCTATTCACGCCTGCAAGCGGTTGTTCGTGCAGCGCCAGGCGGTGAAGAAATACGCCGACGCGTCCGGTTTCGACGGCGCGGCGCTGCGGGCGGCGCTGGAAGCGCAGATGGGCGAGCCTTTGACCGAGGCCGGCTTCGCCAACCACGTCACCGCCCGGGAAGCCGATGCGGAGGCTTTGGACCTGGCGCTGCGCTATGCGGCCTGGGCGACGCTGACGCCCGAGGGGCAGGCATTCCACCGCGGCGGGACGCTGTTCCGGGTGCCGCAGCGGGTCGATCCGCAGCGCCTGGTCCCGATCAAGACGATCGAGCGGGATGGCGTGACGATGCTGTGCCTGCCGGAGCATGACTGGCGGCACCGCGACGGGTTCGCGCTGACCGACGAAGGCATGAACACCCAGCAGGCGCTGGACCAGGTGAATTACTGCATCTGGTGCCACAGCCAGGGGAAGGATTCTTGCAGCCGCGGCCTGAAGGACCGCAAGACCGGCGCGTACCAGAAGTCGCCGTTCGGCGTGACCCTGGCGGGCTGTCCGCTGGACGAGAAGATTTCCGAGATGCACACGCTGCGCGCTCAGGGCAACGTGCTGGGGGCATTCGCGACGATCGCCATCGACAACCCGATGATGGCGGCGACCGGCCACCGCATCTGCAACGACTGCATGAAGGCCTGCATCTACCAGAAGCAGGAGGCCGTCGATATTCCCCAGGCCGAGACTTCCATCCTCAAGGACGTGCTGGCGCTGCCCTGGGGCTTCGAGATCTACGCCCTGCTGACGCGCTGGAACCCGCTGGACATCCGCCGCCCGCTGCCGCGCCCGGATAGCGGCCGCAAGGTGCTGATCGTCGGGCTGGGGCCGGCCGGTTTCACGCTCGCGCATCACCTGATGAACGACGGCCACAGCATCGTCGCCATCGACGGCCTGAAGATCGAGCCTCTGACAATCGACGTGTCCGCTCCGGTGCGGGACGTGGAGACGCTGTTCGAGAACCTGGACGACCGGGTGATGGCCGGGTTCGGCGGCGTCGCCGAGTACGGCATCACCGTGCGCTGGAACAAGAATTACCTCAAGCTGGTGCGCCTGCTGCTGGAGCGGCGCGCCCGGTTCGCGCATTTCGGCGGCGTGCGCTTCGGCGGCGGTGCCACTTTGTCGATCGACGACGCCTGGGAGATGGGGTTCGACCACATCGCGCTGTGCATGGGCGCCGGCAAGCCGACGGTGCTGGACATTCCGAATGGCCTCGCGCGCGGCGTGCGGCAGGCCTCCGACTTCCTGATGGCCTTGCAGCTCACCGGGGCGGCGAAGAAATCCTCAATCGCCAACTTGCAAATTCGCATGCCCATCGTGGTCGTCGGCGGCGGGCTGACGGCGATCGATACCGGGACGGAGAGCCTGTCCTACTACGTCCGGCAGGTCGAGAAATTCGCCATGCGCTACCATGTGCTGGTGGCGGAGCGCGGCGAGGCCGCGGTGCGGGCGCGCTGGACTCCGGAAGAGGCCGAGATCGCCGACGAGTTCCTGGCGCATGCCGCCGCGCTGCGCGGCGAACGCGATGCCGCCGCGAAGGACGGAAGGACGCCGAACCTGGCGGCCCTGCTGGTCAGTTGGGGCGGCGCCACCATCGCCTACCGCCGCCGCCTTGTCGACAGCCCATCCTACACCTTGAACCACGAGGAAGTGGCCAAGGCGATGGAGGAAGCCGTCGTCTTCGCCGAGGGCCTGACTCCAACCGCGGTGGAAACCGACAGTCATGGCCACGCCAGGGCGTTGCGGCTGACCCGCGGCGACGGGACGGAAGTGGTGCTGCCGGCGCGCGCGGTTTTGGTTGCCGCCGGCACCCAGCCGAACACCGTGCTGGCACGCGAGGACCATCGCATCAAGCTGGACGGCCGCTACTTCCAGGCGGTGGATGAGAACGGCGGGAAACTCGAACCGGTGCGCGGGATGTGCAAGCCGGACGAGGCCGCCGTGCTGATGCATCGCGCCGAGAACGGCCGCTTCATCAGCTTCTTCGGCGACCTGCACCCCAGCTTCTTCGGCAACGTGGTCAAGGCGATGGGCGGGGCGAAGCGCGGCTATCCCGTCGTCTCCCGCATTCTGGGCGCCCTGCCGGCGACAGCGGCGTCCGGCGCCGAGGTCATCGCCGCCGCGCGCGACAGCCTGATCGCCACGGTGCACGCCGTGCATCGCCTGACCCCGACGATCATCGAGGTGGTGATCCGTGCCCCGGCCGCGGCGCGGGCGTTCCAGCCCGGCCAGTTCTACCGGCTGCAGAACTTCGAGGTGCTCGCCGCGCGCGACGACGAACCCGGTATCGGGCGCACCGTGCTGAACACCGAGGGCCTGGCGATGACCGGCGCCAAGGCCGACAAGGAAGCCGGGCTGCTCAGCGTCATCGCGCTGGAGATGGGCGGCAGTTCCGACCTCTGCGCCTCGCTGCCGCCGGGCCAGCAGGTCATCCTGATGGGACCGACGGGAACGCCGACGGAGCTCCATCCCGACACCACCGTGACCCTGGTGGGTGGCGGGCTGGGCAATGCGGTGCTGTTCTCCATCGGTGCCGCCACCCGCGCCGCCGGATCGAAGGTGATCTATTTCGCCGGCTACAAGGCGGTGCGCGACCGCTACAAGGTGCCGGAGATCGAACTCGCGGCGGACGTCATCATCTGGTGCTGCGACGAGGCGCCCGGTTTCCCGCCCAACCCGGAGCGTCCGCAGGACCGCAGCTTCGTCGGCAATATCGTGCAGGCGATGGTTGCCTATGCTTCCGGCGCACTCGGTGAGCAGGCGGTGCCGTTCAAGGACACCGAGCATATGATCGTCATCGGCTCGGACCGCATGATGCAGGCCGTCGGCCAGGCCCGGCATGGTGTGCTGGAGCCGTTCCTGCGGCCCTGCCACAGCGCCATCGGCTCGATCAACTCGCCGATGCAATGTATGATGAAGGAGGTCTGCGCGCAATGCCTGCAACCGCAGGTGAATCCGGAGACGGGCGAGCGGACGGTGGTGTTCTCCTGCTTCAATCAGGACCAGCCGCTGGACCGGGTGGATTTCCCGGCGTTGCATGAACGGCTGGGGCAGAACGGCACGCAGGAGAAGCTGACCGCACAATGGATCGATCGGACACTGCGGCGGCTGTCGATGCGCGGAGTGGTTGCGGCAGAATAGCGCTTCTCGCCCAGAACGGCTGTCACAGACCCGTCACATCACGGGTTTGTTTAATTGTGTGGTCGCGCCTTCGTTATAACCAATCGTCAATTCCGCCCGGTGCGGACATCCGCGCAACCGGGACGGAGACGATCCATGCCTCTTGTGCAGCTTGCTACCCGAGGGGGCACTGCGTCCGCACGGCGGCCAGACGACGTCCCGGCGAACCTGAATGCCGTCCGTGGCCTGGCCTGCCTGCTCGTGGTGGCGCTGCATGTCATCGGCGACGAAGAGTCGAACGGACTGCATCTGCCGATGACCTCCGGCTGGCACTATGCCATGCAGAGCATCGAATTCATCAGAATCCCGCTGTTTACCGCATTGTCGGGCTACCTTTACGCCGGCCACCGCGTCGCCCGCGGGGCGTTCGGCCGGTTCTGGAGCAAAAAGGCGCGGCGTCTCGGTGTGCCGCTGGTCTTCGTGACCGCGGTCATGTGGCTGCTGCTTACCCGAACCCAGGCGGAGGCGATTCCGGCGTCGCGCGCCTTTCTGTTCAGCTTCGGGCATCTTTGGTACATCCAGGCATTGATCCTGCTGTTCGCGGTGGTATCCGTCTGCGACGCGGTCTTCCGGCCCGGTTGCGTGGCGCTGATGCTGGCCGGACTGGCGGCGGTGATGGTGGACCAGTCGGGCTGGACCATCACGACCGCCTTCAGCCTGGACGGCGCGTTCTATCTCGCACCCTATTTCCTGTTCGGCATGATCCTGCGGGCGAACCCCGCCTGGCTGCGCGATCATTCGCTCGGTTGGCTGGCGCTCGGGATCGTGGCGATCGTGCTGACGTGCCAGCAGCTTGGACTGTCCGGGCTGATGGCACCGGTTACGGTGCTGCAACTTCCCGCCGCGCTGGCCGGCATGGCCGGCGTGGTGTTTCTGCTGCAACGTTTCCCGCGGATACCGCTGCTCGCCGTCATCGGCGGATATTCCTACACGATCTACCTCTGGCACGTCGCTGCCGGCGCGGCGGCCAGGGCCGTCATGATCAAGGCCGGGATCGCCAGCATTCCGGTGCTGTTCCCGCCGATTTTCGCCGTCGCCGTGGCGGCCCCGATCATGCTCTATCATATTGCCCGGCGGCTGCCGATCGTCAGCGTCGCGGTCACCGGAGAGAACCGTTACCGCCAGGGCGACCGGGGCGACCGCCGGTCGATTACGCAGCGGGCACTCCGCCGGTTGGCCCTGGCAGGGCCGCCGTAATTCAGGCATGCAACGCGACCAACCCGTAGGCGTGCGCCGGATCGAACGGCGCGCCGGGACCGAAAGCGGCGGCTTCCGCCGGGACAGCCGATTGCAGCCATGACGTCGCCGCGGGCAGGCTGAAAATCTCCGCCGCCCCGGTCGTCTGGCCGCCGGGTAGCGCCATCCCGGGCGCTACCGCTGCGCCGAGGTCGTCGTATCCCGTCGCGGCGGGCGCAGCAGCATTGCTCGCCATAAACCCCATGGACGGGGCGGACGAACCGGCGATTATGGCTGACACAGGGACAAAATTGCCCGGCTGCGCGTTGCCGGATACCACCCCTGCCGGCTCGACCGAAAGGGTCATCGCCTTCGTGGCCGGCGGCGGCTTGACGGTCGCGGTGAAACTTTCGGACGTCGAAAGACCGCTGCTGTTGGTCGCCGTGACCGTGATGCCCAGGCTCTGCGCTGTCAAAGGCGCCGTGCCGCTGAATGTTTCCGTCGCGCTATTGAACGTCAGCCAGTTCGGCAGCGGCTGCCCATTGGACAGAACCGCCTTGTACGTCAGCTTCTGGCCCTGCGGGTCGGAAAACGTCCCGGTCGGCAAGGCCAGCGAAAACGCCTTCCCCTCCGTCCAGGACGGGCTTGCCGTGACAATCGCCCCTTTCGGCGGAGCGGCGACGGTGGCTGCAATCGTCTCCGACACCGCCAGGCCGCTGGTGTTCGTCGCGGTGACGACCACGCTGATCGTCTGGTAGGTCAATGGCGCCGTGCCGGTGAACGTTTCATTTGCGGCATTGAAGCTCAACCAGCCCGGCAGAGCCTTGCCGTTGGCCAGGGTCGCGGTGCAGGTGAGTTTCTCCGCCTGCGGATCGGTGAACGCGTTGCCCGGCAAAGCCAGGGAGAACGCCTGGCCCTCGGTCCAGACCTGAGCCGAAGTCGTAGACGCAACAACCGGCGCAGCGATGACGGTCGCTGCAATCGTCTCCGCCACCGACAGGCCAATGCTGTCCGTCGCGGTGACAAGGATGCTCAGGTTCTGCGCCGCCGCCGGTGCCGTGCCGCTGAACGTTTCGGTTGCCGCGTTGAACAGCAGCCAGCCCGGCAGCGCCTGTCCGTTCGCCAGGGAGGCCTTGTAGGTCAGTTTCTGCCCCTGCGGGTCGGTGAACGTGCCGCTCGGCAACGCGAGGGAAAACGCCTTCCCGGCTTTCCAGGTCTGGCCCGGCGTCGCCGCGGCAACCGTAGGCGCGCCCGCCACCGTGGTGGCGATCGTCTCGGACGCCGACAGACCGCTGCTGTTCGTCGCCGTGACCACGATGCTGAGGGTCTGATGCGTACTGGGCGCGGTGCCGCTGAACGTTTCAGTCGCCGCGTTGAACGTCAGCCAGGCCGGTAAAGCCTGACCGTTGGCCAGGGCAGCCTTGTAAGTCAGCGCCTGGTGTTGCGGATCGCTGAATGTGCCGGCCGGAAGGGCCAGCGATATGGTTTTTCCCTCGGTCCAGACCTGACCCGCTGTCGCCGCCGCGACAACCGGCGCGGCGACGACGCTTGCCGAGATCGTTTCTGAAACGGACAGGCCAATGCTGTCCGTCGCGGTGACCAGGATGCTCAGGTTCTGCGCCGCCGCCGGTGCCGTGCCGCTGAACGTTTCGGTTGCCGCGTTGAACGTCAGCCAGGAGGGCAGAGCCTGTCCGTTGGCCAGGGCCGCCTTGTAGGTCAATTTCTGCCCTTGCGGATCGGTGAACGCGCCGCCGCCAAGCGCCAGGGAAATCGCCTGCCCGGCTTTCCAGGTCTGGGCCGGCGTCGGCGCCGCCACGACCGGCGGAGGCAGCACGGAAACCGAAATGGTCTCCGCGGCTGCAAGGCCGCTGGTGTCGGTTGCGGTGACAACGATGCTCAGGCTCTGCGCCGTCTGGGGGGCGGTGCCGGTGAACGTGCCGGTCGACGCATTGAACGTCAGCCATCCCGGCAGAGCCTGGCCGTTTGCCAACGCCGCCGCATAGCTGAGTTTCTCTCCCTGCGGATCGGCGAAGGTGCCTGCCGGCAAGGCAAAGGATACCGCCCGTCCCTCCGCCCAGATCTGGGCAGGGGTCGCGGCCGCCACCTTCGGTGCAGCGACGACAGTCGCCGAAAACGTCTCGGAAGCAGCCAGACCCAGGCTGTCCGTGGCAGTAACAACGATGTTCAGGGTCTGCGCCACGTTCGGCGCCACGCCGCTGAAGGTCTCCGTGACCGGGTTGAAGGCCAACCAGCTTGGCAAAGCCTGACCGCTGACCAGCGTGGCTTTGTAGGTGAGCGCCAGTCCCTGCGGGTCGACGAACGTTCCGCTCGGCAATGCAAGCGAAATCGCCTGCCGCTGGTTCCATGCCTGGTTCGGCGTCGCAATACCGAGCTTGGGCGGATTGACGACGGAAGCCGAAATGGTCTCCGAAGCCGACAGACCGCTACTGTCGGTTGCAGTAACAACAATGTTGAGCGTCTGGTTCGCGGTCGGGGCAGTGCCGGTGAAAGTCTCGGTTGACGGGTTGAACATCAGCCAGCCGGGCAAAGCCTGCCCGCCGGCCAGCGTTGCCTTGTAGGTCAGCGCGAGATTTTGCGGGTCGGTGAACGCGTTAGCCGGCAGTGCCAGGCTGATGGATTTGCCGGCGGTCCAAAGTTGAGCCGCGGTCTGCGTGTGGAGAACCGGTGGTTGGGCCGCGGCGACGCTGACCGCAAGCGATGCCCAATCCCCCCAGTAGCTGCCATTGAAGGCGCGAACCTCCAGGGTATCGGTAAGCGCGGCCGAACCGGCCAGCAGCGAAACCGCCGACAACGACGCGGCCGTAAGCGGCGATGCGGCGGACTGGAAATGGCCCTGGCCGCCGCTGTAGGCGAACCAGTCGGCGCTGGCGGAATCGTAGACCTGCCACTCCGTGATCGACTTGCCGGCAGGATCGGCGGCGGTAAACAAAGATCCCAGTGATTGAGAACCGCCGGCGGTAAGATGGTCGCTGGCGACGGAGGCGGTTACTATCGGCGTATCGAGTTCGTAGATGACGACGGACGATCCCTGGACGCCGGACCATTCCTGTGAGGCCGCGTGCGGCGCCGCGACGATCACGTCAGCGGGCGAACCGTCGTTTGCGGCGTTGGTGATCTGGCCGAGATAATTTTCGTAAGTAATGTTGTCCACCAACTGCGCTGAACCGCCGGATCCGGATACGCAGGTGGTGATGTGGCCGCCGCCGCCGCCGGTGCCGAATGCGATGATTTCGCCCGCCCGCACCATGGATTGCCAGTTGCCCGACTGTCCGGCGGGGCCGTTGTAGGCGACGATCCACTCGCCATTGTTTTGGCCGGGCACGCCGATGGCGGTACTCTGCACCGGCAACGAGGCCCCGGCCTCGGCCGCGATGGTGCTGGCAAGCACCCAGCAGCCGTCCATGTTCCATGCCCGGCCGATGAAACTGTCGGCGATCGCGGCGATCGAGTTCGGCGTGGCCTGGCCCGGCACCGTTCCGCCGTATCCTTGCTCCGTAACGACCGTGGCGCTGCCGAGATAGCCGGACGGGTCGATTTGCATCATGAGGTAGTCGTTGGACATGTACGTGCCGGGCAAAGTCGACGAATTCAGGGCGAACAAGGACAGGTTGGTGACATCGTCCAGACTGCCGGAGGCGGTATAGGTCAACTGGTCCAGATAACCGTATATGCTGCTGTAATAACGCCCGGTTGAAGCCTGGTAGGTGAAGAGGATTCCGGCGCCTCGCCCGTCGCTCCCGATAGAGGAAAGGTTAAGCACGTGGCCGTTGCCGGAAAAGCTCCCGGTCGCGCCGCTCGCGCCCGCGGTGTATTCGTTGCGGTCCAATGCGGTCAGGAGCAGATAGGTGGGATTGCTGCCGCTCGCGGTTGTACTGACGATCTGGGAAAGATTGACGGATGCTGCATTCGAATTGACGAAGGCATTTTGATTCAAACTGACGGCCACGGCTATAGTCCTTAGCTCAAAAGGAACCACAAGCCGTTTTGGCCAAGGCCCGAGCGTCAGGCTGACAGCGGCGGCGGTCCGGCCCGAGAGCCGTAATGCCGCAAGCCCGAAGGGGCTTCGCTCAAACGTGTGTGTAGCAAAGTGCCGCGAATAGTAAAAGAGCGAAACTGGTTCGCTCTCACAATAGTGAACGCCGCTCCATAGTACTATTGTATGTTTGTTACTTGGCCGTGGTCATACACCGCAGGCTTCCCGCGCCGCACCGCCTGCTCTAGTGTGCACCCGGCAGAGGAGAACACGATGTCGATCTATGATTTCAGCGCCCGGCTTGGAACCGGCGAGGAGCGCAAGCTCGACGCTTACCGCGGCAAGGTTCTGCTGCTGGTGAACGTCGCCTCCAAATGCGGATTCACGCCGCAATACAAGGGCCTGCAGGCGCTGTACGAGCAGTTCGCGCCGCGCGGCTTCGAGATCCTCGCCTTCCCCTGCGACCAGTTCGGTCACCAGGAGCCCGGTTCGGACGCCGAAATCGCGGCCTTCTGCGATACCACCTATCGCGTGACCTTCCCGATCTTCTCCAAGATCGAAGTGAACGGCACCGGCGCGCACCCGCTCTATGTCTGGCTGAAGGCGCAAAAGGGCGGCCTGCTGGGGTCCGCCATCAAATGGAATTTCACGAAATTCCTGACTGATCGCCAAGGCGAGGTGGCGTCACGCTTCGCGCCGACGGCCAAGCCGGAGAGTCTTGTCAGGGAGGTAGAGGCTTTGCTCTGACTTCTCGCGGCCCGCGTCCTGCCGATCACGGCATGCTCCTGTGTGGGGGGACCATTCCGCAGAGCGGATCGAACGAAGCAGGCGCGCGGCGTTGGCCCGATTGCAGAGGCCCAACCCTACCCGCTCGATGGGGCAGCGTCCGCGCAAACCGTCACGGCGCGGCTTGTCCGGGCCATGACGCAAACGGCGGCGCGGTCCTACTCGGTCACCTCGGCGCCGCCTTGGTCGAACACTTGACCCCGGTCAGACCTTGACCAGAGAGATATCGCTGTTCGTTCCGTCCACCTGCTGCCACCCCGAACCCCAGGCGGGATTGACCGAAAGAAGCTCGTCGTCGCGCATCGCCCGATACCGGCCGGCCTGCGCTTCGCCTTTGCCTTTGTCCCAACGGACATTCTTGTCCATCTGGTAACGCAGCTGGATGCCGGAAGTGGTGCCCGGCGGATCGAAGAGACAGAGCACCACGACCGCCACCGGCGCACGGGTCGCGGTAAAATCTATGTTCTTGCGCAGCCGCACCAATCGGAAGCTGCCAACGCCCAGGCGTCGGGCGAGATCGGTCAGCTCGGCGTTCGCGCCCGGCCGCTCATTATTGTTGAGCGCACCGATCATGGTGGCATTCGCCGCATTCCAGCCGCCGCTCCCGGTGACGAACTGTGCGAAAGCGATGCGCCCGGCTTCGTCGTAATTTGGCGAGTCGGGCATGTGGACCGCATAAAGGGTCTGGCCACACGATACGAACACGCCCATGCAACCGACGATTCCATTGATGCCAACGAAATCCCTGCTGCTGCCATAGCAAAACATATCAGCGATATACACGGTGCGCTTCCCCTCGACTGCCGGTTTTGTTTTTGAGACGTTCCTATCAGCGGAAACCATACTCGCACCCGGAGCTTGGCCAAGCAAGCCTATTCCGATATCGCTATGTACTTGATCTCGTTATAATCCCCGGTTCCGGGCCATCATCGGCTCCAGGTCGAACTCCCGCGGCACCTGGACGGACGATTCACAATCGGGTCCCGCGGAGGCGACGTACCGAGCCAGGTCCCGTCGCAGACCTTTGCAGCGAGCCGGCAACGACGCGCCGGCTGCTCCGCGCGGTTCATCCCGCTGGCCGCCTGGACTCAAACCTCGGGAATCGTGACACCAATCATGTCGCCGGCGCGTACGGTCGCAGCGAGACGATGCTCGTCCCAGTCCTCGGTCCCGGCCGGCCGCAGCGGCAGCACCATCCAGCGGTAATCCGCCGTCGAATCCACGACCCGCAGCCGTACCGACTCCGGGACCACAGTCTTCCACTCGGATGCCAGCAGCGCGCGCGGGTCGCGGATCGCCCGCGCCCGATAGCCGGCCGACTTGTACCAGAGCGGCGGATAGCCCAGCACCGCCCGCGGGTAGCAACTGCACAGCGTGCAGACCACGAGGTGATGCAGTTCGGGCGTATTCTCCAGCACCCCCAGAGGCGGCATGCCGCGCATCCGGATGCCCAAAGCCTCCGCCGCCCGGGTGCCGTCTTCCAGCAGGAGGTCGCGATAGAACGGATCGACCCACGCCTTGGCGACCATCCGCGCGCCCTGCCCCGGATTGGCGGCATCGGTGATGGCGATCTGCTTCCGCACCTCCGGCGTGGAGACCAGGCCCTTTTGCTCCAGCAGCGCCCGCACCGCGGCGAGCAGACGATCGCTGTCCGATTCCAGGATGGTCATGGCCGCTCCAGCCAATGCTCGAAGATTTCGATCAGCAGTTCGTCATCCGGCTTCGCCTCCGGCCAGATCGCGCCTTTGCGGAACCGGACATGATACAGCGGACGGGTCTCCGCGGGCCGGGCGAACGCCAGGTCTTCGGGGTTGGGAAAGTCGCCGAGGTGGCGCACCACCTCTCCGGTCACGCCGCGCACGTAATGCGGCGTGCGGATATGCACCGGCCCGGCCGCCTCCGGCCATGCATCCTTCACCCGCACGGTCTCACCGGGAGCGAACATCACGGCGCCTCCAGGGCAGCGCGCAGTTCGGCCTCCGTGAGAACCCCGCGCCGCAGCAGGTTATCGGTGATGGAGCGAATCCAGCGCTGGTAATAGCTCAGCCGGTGATACTCGGCTTCCGGGATCGCCTCGATCCCGCGCCGCAGTTCATCCACGGTCATCAGTTGCTTCGCCGACAGCAACTGGCGCAGCGCATCGACCTCCCGGTCGAAGTCGGTCAGGTCGTGCGGTTCGGTATCCACCGTCTCGCACATGTATTTGGCGGCACCGCCCATATCGTGGTGCGCCCGGCCGGTTTCCTTGCCCATGACGCGACGATAGCCCATCTTGTGCGAAATGCCAGAGCATCTCCCTCCCCTGCTTTCCCCCTCCGATCCCTCTCCCGTCCGCGTCCTCCGCGACTCCGGCCGATCGGCGTTGTTTTTGACGGCGGATCATGCCGGGCGGGCGATCCCGGCGGCGTTGGGCGATCTCGGCGTGTCGGAAGCCGAACGCCAGCGCCACATCGCCTGGGACATCGGCATCGCCGGGGTGACCGAGTGCCTGTGCGACCACCTGGACGCGACCGCGGTGTTCCAGACCTATTCGCGCCTGGTGATCGACTGCAACCGCGATCCGTCCTGGCCCAGCGCGATGCCGGAGATCAGCGAATACACCCCCATTCCCGGCAATATCGGCCTGACGGAGGACGCCAAGGCCGCCCGAGTCGCGGCGATCTTCAGCCCGTATCACGACCGCATCCGCGCGCTGCTGGATGCGCGGGCGCACCGGCGCACCGTGCTGATCGCCATGCACAGCTTTACCGAATCGTTCAAAGGCGAAAGCCGCGCCATGCAGATCGGCGTGCTGTATGACAAGGACCCGAAGCTGGCGCTGATCCTGCTGGACCTGTTGCGCCGCGAAGGCGACCTGATCGTCGGCGACAACGCGCCCTATGCGCTGGCCGAGGACAGCGACTTCAGCATCCCGTCGCACGGGCACCGGCGCGGCCTGCCGCATGTCGAAATCGAGATCCGCCAGGATTTGATCGCCGAACCCGAGGGCCAGCGCGCCTGGGCCAGGCGCCTCGCCCGCCTGTTCACCGCCGCCGATGCCGCCTTGCAGGCCGCCTGAGGACGCGACCGATGCCGGCTGCGCCACGTAAGACCCCGCAAATGACCCGCGCCGAGGTGGCCGCCTTCATCGAAGCGCTGGCGGCGCACAATCCGGCGCCGGGATCGGAGCTGAGTTTCACCGATCCGTTCACCCTGCTGGTCGCGGTGGTGCTGTCGGCGCAGGCAACCGACCTGTCGGTGAACCGGGCCACCGTCAGCCTGTTCGCCGCCGCCCCGAATCCGGCCGCCATGGTGGCGCTCGGCGTTGACGGCGTGGCGACGCACATCCGCTCAATCGGCCTGTGGCAGACGAAGGCGCGCAACGTCGTCCAGCTTTCCCGCGAACTGGTGGAGAAGCACGGCGGTCAGGTGCCGCGCGACCGCACGGCGCTGGAAGCGCTGCCCGGTGTCGGCCGCAAGACCGCGAACGTCGTGCTGAACGTGGCGTTCGGCGAAAGTACCATGGCGGTGGACACCCACATCTTCCGCCTCGGCAACCGCACCGGCCTGGCCCCCGGCAAGACCCCGCGCGAGGTCGAGGACAGCCTGATCAAGCGAATCCCGGCCGATCGGCTGCGGGAGTCGCATCATTGGCTGATCCTGCATGGGCGGTATGTCTGCAAGGCGCGGCGCCCGGAATGCTGGCGCTGCGTCGCCGCCGCGCCATGCCGCTACCCCGACAAGTCGCCTGCCTCGGAACCGGCGCTTCAGGCCACCTGACGCAGGTTGGTCCGCGTCACCCGGGTGACGCAGCGCACGCCCACCACCTGCCGCAGATTGCCTTCCACCACGTGCACGGCCTCGGCCGGCATCGCCTCCATGGCGATTTCCACATGCAACGTGTCGCCGGAGCGGTGCGACCACATCCGGTCGGGCACCAGATCGCGCTTCGCATAAGGCTGCAAAAGCCGGGGCAAAAGCCCCGGCGTGGGATCGGCATCAAGCAGGAAACGGACGAAAACGGCGGAATTCATGTCATCGGACATCGGGTCGCACTCCAGGCATTGAATCGAAAAGGCGGGATAACCCCGGCTGCTAGGCAGCCGGGCCGCTAATTCGAATGCTCTGGATCCCGTATCGCATGATGTATCTCTACCACTATCGCGCCGGCCAGTCGAGTTCCGGGAGCCTCACAAGCGGCACCTGACGCATAGAAAGCGTGCGATATTGAAGTGTCAATGGTACATCAACCTCCGGCGGCTCGTCCGTGTCGCTGGTGCCCGCCAACAGCGACAGCACCGCCTTCGCCGCGATCGCCGCCGACTTCGTCAGCACACCGGCCGCCGCCAGACGATCGAGCGTGTCGGCATAGCCGACGATCCGCGCGTTGCCGCTGCCCATCGGCTGGAGCTGGTCATCCAGCGCCAGCGTGGCCGAGGCTGTCAGGCCCAGCGGCCCCCACCCCATTGCCAGATGGCCGATCTCCAGCGAGCCGCCGTTGTCTCGCCAGGTTCGCGCCTGCTCCGCGATATCGCCGGCCGGCGGGAACGGGCCGTTCAGCCGTCCCTCCGCCGACAGCGACGAGATGTTGCGGCCGAGCGCCCATCGAAAGCCGGACGGCAGCTCGATCGCTTCGGCGCTGGTTGTGAAGACGATCCCGTCATTGGCGCCGCCGGCCAGGGCAACCCGGGCCGTGAGCAGTCCCGCCGTCACGTGCCACGGGCCGGAGGCCGGTTCGGCGCGCAAGCCGCTCGCCCGCAGGGTGAAGGATGCGGCGACATCCTGCCCCAGCGGCACCGCCGCCGCCATCGTGTCGCCGGTGACAACGGTGTCCGGCACCGTGCCAATGCGCAGGTGCTGCGGACCGTGGAACGAGACATCGACATCGGTGGGAAGATACAGCGGGACCGACAGCGTCAGGCCGGACGAGCTCCACTCGAACGCCCCTGGCAGGTCGCTGCCCGTGTGCTTCATGTGCAGGCTCGGCACTGTGACGGTCGCGGCCCTGGGCCAACCGCCAAGCGCGGCGGGACCGGACTCGATCTCCCAACCCTGCGACCGCTGCGCCGCAATCCAGTCCTTCAAGCCGCCCCGCAACCGGTCGGACGCCATCCGCCAGTAGACGATATCGGCGGCCAGCAGAACGGCGGGCACGGCTGCCAGGACAATCCAATATCGACCGCGCATCATGCCTCGATCCAGGGTATCATGTTATCGTTCGACATTGAGCCGTGCTGTCGGAATGCCGCAGGTGCGAACTAAACTGTTGCGGTCCGGACAACTCGCAGGCCAATTCTGCATTTTTCATCCCCGGGCGAGCCAGCCCCTTGAAATCGCAAGAATTCTCTTATAGGGCCATAGAAAACAACTGGTTACAGAGCAATCTTCACGTGATCGGACGCTAGACCAAATATCACTCCACAGAGTTATCCACAGCTTTATACCGATTGTGACGTATCGAGCTCCCGGCGATCATCCAGTGCACCCATTGCCTGCTCCAGAGCCCGGGCCAAGGCCGGCCGATCGGCCGTGGGCGGGATTGGATTTCCTACCACGATGTGGATCGTGCCCGGCCTTTTACGAAACGCCCGCCGCCCCCAGCATAGCCCCGAATCGGTCGCCACCGGGATGATCGGCAACCCCGTGCGCGTCGCCAACGCCAGGATTCCGGATTGCATCCCGCCCGGCTTGCCCGGCTCGCTGCGCGTGCCTTCCGGGAAGATCACGATCTGCATGCCCTCCCGCACGGCACGATCCGACTCGCGCAGCAGCCTGCGAATGGCGGACGCACCGGCATCGCGGTCGATCGGGATCATCCGCGCCGCCGCGATCAGGCTGCCGAACAACGGAATGCGCATCAACTCGTGCTTGAGGACGTAGCAGCACCGCGGCACCAGGGTCAGCCAGACGAACGTGTCGAATGCCGACTGGTGACGCGAGGAAATCAGCGCGGCACCCGGCGCAATGCGGTCCAGGCCGATCACTTCCACTCGAATGCCGCAGATGATCCGCGCCGCAAACACCAGCGTATGCGCCCACGCCACGGCCATGGCCATGACGCGCGGCGGGCTGACCAGCCGCACGACCGTCGCAGCCAGTACATAGAAAAAGGTCGTCGCGAAGAACACGACGTTGAACAATGCGGAACGCAGCATGATCATGCTTCGGATCCCGATCCCGGATGAAGCGCGGCCGGCGCCTCGCGATGCGGCAGCCACGCCGACAGGCCGGATACGGCCAGCAGATATTTGGCGAATTCCTGCATCTCGAGCTTCACCCCCGGCGCATGATCCGCCTCGGCGCCCGCTTGCGGCTGCACCGGCAGGGGAAACAGGCGGACATCCGGCAAGGCCCGGCGCAGTTCCGCCATCGCGCGCGGCATGTGCCAGCCGGCGGTCACGACGATCAAGGAGCCGATGCGGTTTTGCGCCACCCAGTTCGCCGTCTCCGCCGCATTGCCGAGGGTCGAGGCGGCCTCCCGCCCCAGCGTGATGCGCGCCGCCAGGGCCGCGGTATCGACTCCGGCCCGCCGCCCCAGCGTCGTCAGCTCCGTTCCCCCGCCGATCCCGCTCAGCAGCAGCCGATCGGCGTGGTCTTCGGCGAGGAGGTGGAGGGCAAGTTCAACCCGGCCGGCGCCGCCTGTCAGGGCGACGATCCCGTCGGCATGCGGCGGCGGCGGTTCGGCCCGGCGCGCCGCGATCTGCACGAACCAGAGAAACCCCGCGCCCCAGGCCACGGTCACCGCAACCGCCAGCGCCGCCAGCCAGCCGGATGCGAGGCGGGTGCGGGTCACGGCAGCCGCCTCAGCCAGCGCCGGACGGCACTCTGCGCGGTAACGAAGCCGATGGCGGCGGCGCCGACGGGCAGACAAGGCAGGGCAAACCACAGCGCCGGCGGCAACGTTGCCAGCGCATCTTGCAGCGGCATGCCGCTATCGTTCGGCGGCCCGGCGAATGGGGCTGCCATCCGCCCCAGGGTCAGCAGCACCGGCAACGCCACCACCGCCCCTAGCGCCGCGCCGACGGCGGCCAGCATGGTAGCGCGCGCGGCGAAGCGGCCGGCGATGTAGCGGTCGGTCGCACCCAGGCCGTGCACGATCTCGATCGCCTCGCGCCGCGCCGCGAGGCCCGCGCGCGTCGCCACGGCGATCACCGCCGCCGCAACCCCCGCGACCATCAGCAACGCCAGGCCGGCGCAAGCCTGCAGGCTGCGCGCCAGCACCGACAGCCGCCGGATCCAAACCCCGTGATCCTCGATCACCGTGCCGGGCGCGACGGCCGAAACCCGGCCGGCCAGCGGATCGAGATCCATCACCGCGTTGGTCAGGTGCACCGCGATCACCGCCGGAATCGGAATCGCCACCCGGCCCGCGCCCGCTCCCAGCCAGGGCTTCAGCAGATCGGTCAATTCCTGGTCGGTTAGCGCGTGCGCCGAGGCCACGCCCGGCGTCCCGGTCAGCAGCGCCAGCACCGAGGCCAGCCGCGTGCCCCCCCGCGTGGCCTCCCCTTGCGCCGGCCGATCGGCTGGTTGCGGCACCTGCACCGTCAGCGCGGCGCCCGCACCCTCCTGCCAATGCCGCGCCAGCGCCGCGGAACCGAACCAGCCGGCCATGGCCAGCGCCGCCAGGAACGCCATCGCCGCCACCAGCAGCGGCAGCATGCGGTCCGACATCGCCCGCCGCAGGCCGAGTTCGTCGAAGCGCGAAGGCCGCAGCGAGATCACAGCGCCTCTCCCTCGCCGCCGACGAGCCGCCCCGCGGCGATGCGCAGGGCGGGCGCCGGATGCCGCGCCACCAGGGACTCATTATGGGTCGCGACGATGACCGTGGTGCCGATGCGGTTCAGCTCCTTAAACAGCTGCATCAGCCGTTCGGCCTGGCCGTCATCCAGGTTGCCCGTCGGCTCGTCCGCCAGCAGCAAGGCCGGGCGGGTGATCACCGCGCGGGCGATGGCGACGCGCTGCTGCTCGCCGCCCGACAGCGCCGCGGGCCTCGCCTCGAGGTAGCGGAACAGTCCGACCCAGCGCATCAGCTCGGTGACGTCGGCGCGGACCTGGCCCTCGGGGCGGCCGGCGATGCGCAGCGGCAGGGCGACGTTGTCGAACGCCGACAAATGCGGCAGCAGCCGAAAGTCCTGGAACACCACGCCGATGCGGCGGCGCAGCACCGGCAGCGTGCGGCGCGGCGCTGTGGCCACGTCGGTGCCCAGCAGGCTGAGCCGCCCGCGCGTCGGCCGCACCGCGAGATACATCAGGCGCAGCAGGCTGGTCTTGCCGGCACCGGACGGCCCGAGCAGCCAGCGGAACGCGCCGGCCTCCAGCCGGAAGGTGATGTCGTGCAGCACCTCCGGCCCGGGCGCGCCGCCCGGGCCGGTGCCGCTATGGCCGTAGCGCAGACCGACCGTTTCGAATCTCAGCATTGGCGCGGTTTAACCGATGTCACCGAGTCTGGCCATTTCGCGTTGATCGGCAAAACTCTTTTGCGACATCGGCAGCCATCCCCGTTATGATCCGTGGTGCATCATAACGGGTTTCCATGCAGATTGCCTGCCCAAGCTGCGCCGCCACCTACGAAGTCCCCGCCGACCGCCTGAAGCCCGGCCGCCCGGTGCGCTGCTCGGCCTGCGGCGCCGAATGGAAGCCCGCGCCGGAGGCCGAACCCGAACCGCTGCCGGAAGCCGCCGAACCGCCACCGGCTGAACCGGCCCCACCGGCAACGCCGGTGCTGACCGCGATCGAGCGGCTGGCGGCCGAACCGTCGCCGCCGCCCCGCTCGCCCGCATTGCTGGCGGCCTGGGTGTTGTCCATCCTGCTGCTGGGCGCCGCCGGCGTTTCGGCGGTTGTCTGGCGGGCGGATATCGTGCGACTATGGCCGCCGAGCAGCCGTATCCTGGCGATGTTCGACCGCATGCCCGAAAAACCGGCACTCATCTCCGGCAAGAATCCGTAATGAAATGCCTCGTAACCGGGCATCGCCTGCAAATTCGTCACATCCCCGTGGGAAATGTTTGAAAATCCCCCTCTGGCCGCCGGAAACATGATGTCATGCCGAGCAAACTGTTGAAGCTCGGCTTGCAAACATGCTCTTTTGAGGCGGACAGGGATCGCAAAAAGGTGAAGAAAAGTGGAGCTTGAACTGGAGGCGTCAACCCGGATCGCCAGCGACGACAACAGCCATGCCGCCGCCAAGGGTCTCGACCCGGCCGAGGTGGCTGCGTTGCGGGCTGCGATCCTGCAGAAGCTCACCTACCACGTCGGCAAACGGAGGTCGGTTGCAACCGACCGCGACTGGCTGATCGCCACTGCGATCGCCATCCGGGACCGGATCGTCGACCGCTGGGTCAATACCACCGAGGCGACGTATCAGGCAGGCGCGAAGCGCGTCTATTACCTGTCGCTCGAGTTTCTCATCGGACGCCTGCTGTTCGATAACCTGAACAACGTCAATATGATCGAGACGATGCGCGCGGCCTTGGCCGGGCTTGATGTCGATCTCGACAAGCTGCGCGCGCTCGAGCCCGACGCGGCGCTGGGCAATGGCGGCCTCGGCCGGCTCGCCGCCTGCTTCATGGAAAGCATGGCGACGCTGGATATCCCCGCCTACGGCTACGGCATCCGCTATGAGCACGGGCTGTTCCGCCAGGTGATGAAGAACGGCTGGCAGCACGAATACCCGGAAGACTGGCTGGCGCTCGGCAATCCCTGGGAATTCCATCGCCCCGAAGTCCGCTGCCCGATCGGCTTTGGCGGCTCGATCGAGGCCGTGCCGGTATCCGAAGCCGCGGTGCGGCATGTCTGGCATCCGGCGGAAACCATCGAGGCCGTCGCCTACGACACCCCCGTGGTCGGATGGCGCGGACGCCGCGTCAACACGCTGCGCCTGTGGTCCGCGCAGTCGGCGGATCCGCTGCGTCTCGACGCATTCAATCACGGCGACCATGCCGGCGCGTTGGCGGCGCAGGTGCGGGCTGAGTCGATCTCCAAGGTGCTGTATCCGTCGGACGCCACGCCGGCGGGGCAGGAATTGCGGCTGCGGCAGGAGTATTTCTTCGTCTCCGCCTCCTTGCAGGATCTGGTGCGGCGGCATATCCGCGCCTTCGGCCATATCAGCAGCCTGCCCGAAAAGACGGCGATCCAGTTGAACGACACGCATCCCGCCATCGCGGTGGCGGAGATGATGCGCATCCTGCTCGATCTGTACCAGATCCCGTGGGAGGAAGCCTGGCGGATGACGCGGGCGACGTTCAGCTACACCAACCACACCCTGCTGCCCGAAGCGCTGGAAGTCTGGCCGGTTCCGCTGATGGAACGCCTGCTGCCGCGGCATATGCAGATCATCTACCTGATCAACGCGCTGCATCTCGGCCATGTGCGCCAGGAATTCCCGGCCGACGACGCCCTGCTGTCCAGCGTGTCGATGATCGATGAGCACCAGGGGCGGCGCGTCCGCATGAGCCACCTGGCGTTCCTCGGCTCGCACCGGGTCAACGGCGTATCGGCGCTGCATACCGGGCTGATGCGGGAGACCGTGTTCCGCGACCTGCACACGCTGTTCCCGGACCGGATCGTCAATGTCACCAACGGCATCGCCTTCCGCCGCTGGCTGCATGAGGCCAACCCGCCGCTGACGCGTCTGCTGGTCGAAACCCTCGGCCCGAAGGTGCTGGACGATGAGAATGCCCTCGAGGGGCTGCGGCCGTTGGCAACCGATCCGGCCTTCCAGAAGCGCTTCGCCGCCGCCCGCTATGTCAACAAGCTGGCGCTGGCCGACCTGATCCGGCGGGAGCTGGAAATCCGCGTCGATCCGAACGCCATCTTCGACGTCCACATCAAGCGCATGCATGAATACAAGCGCCAGTTGCTCAACATCCTGGAGGCGATCGCGCTGTACAACGCGATCCGGGCCCGGCCGATGGACGACTGGACGCCGCGGGTGAAGATCTTCGCCGGCAAGGCGGCCGCGAGCTACCATCAGGCGAAGCTGATCATCAAGCTGATCCACGACGTGGCGAAGGTGATCAACAACGACCCGACGGTGCGCAACATCCTGAAGATCGTCTTCCTGCCGAACTACTCGGTCAGCCTGGCCGAGGTCGTCATCCCGGCGGCGGATTTGTCGGAGCAGATATCCACGGCCGGCATGGAAGCCTCCGGCACCGGCAACATGAAGTTCGCCCTGAACGGCGCGCTGACCATCGGCACGCTGGATGGTGCGAACGTTGAGATCGCCGAGCGTGTCGGCGACGACAATATCTTCATCTTCGGCCTGACTGCCGAGGAAGTGACCGCACGGCGGCAGATCACCATCGACTCCGCCGACTACATCGCCGCGTCCCCGGTGCTGGCGGAGGTTTTGTCCAGCGTTTCGGCGGGTGTTTTCTCCCCGGACGAACCGGGACGCTACCGCGGACTGGTCGACTGCCTGCGCTACCATGACTACTTCCTGGTTTGTGCTGACTTCGATTCGTACTACGCCACGCAGCGCCGGGTTGGGGAACTCTGGCGGCATCCGGACCGTTGGTGGAAGGGAGCGATTCTGAATACCGCGAATGTCGGCTGGTTCTCTTCCGATCGTTCGATCCGTGAATACGCGGCCGACGTGTGGGACGTGCCGGCTTTTCAAGCCCCGGGATAAAATGGTAACGGGGCTTTGCACCGGGCTGGCCGTGACGTTCTTGTGATTGGGCGTTATCAAGCTACCAACCCAATCAGGAGAAAGCGTTCATGGCTCAGCGTCCCGGATTACACGCGCCGATCGTCCGTGATGCGATGGCTTACGTGCTTGCCGGAGGGCGGGGTTCGCGGCTGCTCGAAATGACCGACTCGCGCGCGAAACCCGCCGTCTACTTCGGCGGCAAGACCCGCATCATCGATTTCGCCCTGTCCAACGCCCTGAATTCCGGCATCCGCCGTATCGGCGTCGCGACGCAATACAAGGCGCACAGCCTGATCCGGCATTTGCAGCGCGGCTGGAACTTCTTCCGGCCGGAGCGCAATGAAGGCTTCGACATCCTGCCGGCATCGCAACGCTCGGGCGACACATGGTACGCTGGAACAGCCGACGCGCTGTACCAGAACATCGACATCATCGAGAGCTACAACCCGGAATACATCGTCATCCTGGCCGGCGACCATGTCTACAAAATGGACTACTCGGGTATGCTGATCCAGCATGTCGAGCAGGAGGCCGACGTCACCGTCGGCTGCGTCGAGGTGCCTCGTATGGAGGCCGTCGGTTTCGGCGTCATGCATGTCGATACGGCCGACAGGATCATCGCCTTCGTGGAAAAGCCGAAGGACCCGCCGTCGATTCCGGGGCAGCCGGATCTCGCGCTGGCGAGCATGGGGATCTACGTCTTCAAGACCAGCTTCCTGATCGAGCAGTTGCATCGCGACGCGGCGGAGCCGGGGTCCAGCCGCGATTTCGGCCACGACATCCTGCCGTACCTGGTCAAGCACGGCAAAGCCGTCGCCCACCGGTTCACCAATTCCTGCGTCACCTCGGGCGCGGAGCGGGAGGCCTACTGGCGCGACGTGGGGACGCTGGATGCCTATTGGGAAGCGAACATCGACCTGACCGCGATCATCCCGGCGCTCGATCTGTATGACCGCGACTGGCCGATATGGACCTACGCCGAGATCACGCCGCCCGCGAAGTTCGTGCATGAGGAAATCGGCCGCCGCGGCGAAGCCATTTCGTCGCTGGTGTCCGGCGGCTGCATCGTGTCGGGGTCGTTCCTGCGCCAGTCGCTGCTGTTCACCGGCGTGCATGTGCATTCCTATGCGCGAGTGGAACAGGCGGTGGTGCTGCCGGAGGCCGATATCGGCCGGGGGGCCAGGCTGCGCAACGTGATCGTCGAAAAGGGCGTGCGGATTCCGCCGGGCCTGGTCGTCGGCGAGGATCCGGAAGAGGACGCCAAGCGCTTCCGCCGCACCGAGCGGGGCATCTGCCTGATCACGCAGCCGATGCTCGATCGTTTGACGAACTAGAGACGGCCGGACCCGATGGCTGACATGATGCATGGAAGCCGCGGGTGTGGCTGGATGGGTAAGGGCGGCGTCGCATGAGACGTGACAGCAGCGCTCCCGCGGACGCGTGGGCCGTCATGCCGGCGCAGGCCGGCATGCACGCCTTTGCCTCAACCGGCACCGCGAGGCGTGGATGGTGCGCCTTCGCGCACCATGACGATGGGTGGCGACGGCGGCTCCCTCATTCCGATAGCAATGGGGCACGCCCCAGCCCCCAACACCCTATTGCGTCAGGCCTATGATATGAGCCGCGTTCTGGCCGTCACCTCCGAAATCTATCCGCTGATCAAGACCGGCGGACTTGCCGATGTCACCGGCGCGCTGCCGCTGGCGCTGAACGCCGCCGGGGTTGAAACCATCACCCTGGTGCCCGGCTATCCCGCCGTGCTGCAAGGACTGAAAAACCCCGGCGAGGTGTGGCATTTCCCCGACATGTTCGGCGGCCATGCCTACGTCATCCGGGGCACCGCCGCCTCGCTCGACCTGCTGGTGCTCGACGCGCCGCATTTGTTCAATCGGCCGGGCAACCCCTACAACGGCCCCGACGGACGCGAATGGCACGACAACGGTATCCGCTTCGCCGCCCTGGGGGCTGCGGGCGCGGCCATCGGCAACGGGCTGATTCCCGGCCTGAGCTTCGACATCGTGCACGCGCATGACTGGCAGTCGGCGATGGCGCCGGTCTACCTGAACTACCACCACGGCCCGCGACCGGGCACCGTCCTGACCATCCACAACCTGGCTTTCCAGGGCCGTTTCGCGGCCTCCTTGTTTCCCCGCCTCGGCCTGCCCGGTTCGGCATTCGGCTTCGACGGCCTGGAATACCATCACGATGTCAGCTTCCTCAAAGGCGGTCTGTGCTTCGCCGATCGGCTGACGACAGTGTCGCCGACATATGCGCGGGAGATCACGACGGAGGAGTACGGCATGGGCCTGGACGGCCTCATGCGGTACCGCGCGGCCAGCCTGACCGGCATCGTCAACGGCATCGACGATGCGGTCTGGAACCCGGCCACCGATGAGCTGATCCCGCACAAATTCTCCCGCGGGCGGATTGGCCAGCGCGCCGGCAACAAGACCGCCTTGCAGCGGCGCCTCGGCCTGGTGGAGTCCCAATCGGCCCTGGTCATCGGCGTGGTCAGCCGGCTGACCTCGCAGAAGGGCCTCGACATGCTGCTGGAAAACCTGCCCGGGCTGATCGCCGACGGGGTGCAGCTCGCCCTGCTGGGATCGGGCGAGCGCGAGTTGGAATTCTCCTTCATCGAAGCGGCGGCGCGCAATCCCGGCGCCATCGGCTGCGTCATGGGCTACAACGAGCAACTCGCCCACCTGATCCAGGCCGGCAGCGACGCCTTGCTGGTGCCCTCCAGATTCGAGCCGTGCGGCCTGACCCAGTTGTGTGCGCTGCGCTACGGCAGCATCCCGGTGGTGTCGCGCGTCGGCGGCCTGGCGGATACGGTGATCGACGCGAACGAGGCCGCGCTGACCGCGGGTGTGGCGACCGGCATCCAGTTCTCCCCGGCGACGCCGGAGGCGCTGGAGGACGGATTGCGCCGCCTGCTCATCCTGTGGCGGAACCAGCCGGTGTGGCAGCGGATGCAGCGCAACGCGATGAACGCCGACGTGTCCTGGCGCAATCCCGCCGCGCACTACGCCACGCTGTACAACTCCATTTTGGCGGAACGGTCGTGACATTCGTCGATGCCGGTTCGCCGGAGACGTTGGGCGTCACCGTGGCGGGTGACGGCGTCAACGCCGCGGTGCATGCGCCCGACGCCGATGCGGTCGCCCTCTGCCTGTTCGATGCGGCTGACCGTGAAACCGCCCGTATCCGCTTGCCCAACCGGACCGGGCCGGTGTTCCATGCCCACATCCAAGGCGTGCAGCCGAGCACGCGCTACGGCTTGCGCGCCTATGGCCGCTTCGACCCGGCCAACGGCCTCCGCTTCAATCCCGCCAAGCTGCTGATCGACCCCTGGGCGACCGCAATCGACCGCCCGTTCAAACTGTTTGCCGAATTGTTCGACCACGAGGCGCCGCGGCCGGACGACACCGCCCACCTGATGCCGAAGGGCATCATCGGCACGCCGCCCGCCCTGCCCGTCCTCGACCGCCCCGATTTCGACTGGGACCGCCAGGTCATTTACGAACTGCATGTCCGTGGCTTCACCAAGACTCACCCGGATATCCCGCCCGCTATCCGCGGCACCTTTGCCGGGCTGGCCCATCCCGCCGCCATCGGCCACCTGACCCGCCTCGGCGTCACCACCGTCGAACTGATGCCGAGCGCCGCCTGGATCGATGAGCGGCATCTGCCGCCGCTGAACCTGACGAATTACTGGGGCTACAACCCGATGGCGTTCCTCGCCCCTGACCCCAGGCTCGCGCCGGGCGGCTGGGCGGAAATCCGCGCCGCGGTGGATGCGCTGCATGCGGCCGGCATCAGCGTCATCCTCGATGTCGTGTTGAACCATACCGGCGAGAGCGACGAGTGGGGGCCGACCTTGTCGATGCGCGGGCTCGACAATGGCGGCTATTACCGGCTGGCGGGAGACCGCTCAGGCTACGTCAACGACGCCGGCTGTGGCAACATCCTGGCGATGGACCATCCGATCGCGGTGCGCCTGAGCACGGATGCGCTGCGGGCCTGGGCGGTGTATGGCGGCCTGGACGGGTTCCGGCTGGATCTGGCGGCCACACTCGGGCGACGCGTCGATGGCTTTGACCGCGACGCGCCGTTCCTGGTGGCGGTGGAACAGGACCCGATCCTATCGCGCTGCGTGATGATCGCCGAACCCTGGGATATCGGCCCGGGCGGCTACCAGCTTGGCGCTTTTCCGGCGCGCTGGGGCGAGTGGAACGACAAGTACCGCGACACGGTGCGCCGGTTCTGGCGCGGCGATGCCGGCAAGCTGGGCGATTTTACGACGCGCTTCGCCGGTTCGGGCGATGTGTTCGGCGCGGATCACCGGCCGGTGTCGCGCAGCATCAACTACATCACCGCGCATGACGGTTTTACGCTCGCGGACCTGGTTGCCTATAATTCGAAGCACAACGCCGCCAACGGCGAGGACAATCGCGACGGCTCGAACGACAACCAGTCCTGGAACAACGGCGCCGAGGGGCCGTCGCATGATCCGGCCATCATGGCCAAGCGGGCGGGCGACGTCCGGTCGCTGCTGGCGACCTTGCTGCTGTCGCGCGGCACGCCGATGCTGTCGATGGGCGACGAGGCGGGACGGACGCAGCATGGCAACAACAACGCCTATGCGCAGGACAATGCCGGGTCCTGGATGGACTGGTCCGCGGTCGACGAAGGCCTGATCGATTTCACCGCCGGGGTGATTGCGCTGCGCCACGCGCTGGGCCCGTTGTTCGACGGCCGTGAGCTGCTTGGCCGCCCGATCGACGACACGGCGGTGCCCGACGTCATCTGGTTCAGTCCGGAGGGACATCCGCTCACCGAAGACGACTGGCGCCGCGACAGCAACCGCACCTTGGTCGCCGTGCTGTATGCCAACGACACGCGCGCGGCGCTGGTGTTCCACGCCGACACTGCCGTGGCGGCCATCGTGCTGCCCCCGACGCGCCCCGGTTATCGCTGGCGCCGCGTGCTGGACAGCGCCGGCACCGAGGCGACGGACAGCCTGGTGCTGCCGGGCCGCTCGGTCACGGTGTTCCAGGAAGGTGCCTCATCCGGGTATGAAGGCGCCGGCGAGTCCGTCCCCGACAGCGAACTCGACCGCCTGGCGGACCTCGCCGGCATCGATCCGATCTGGTGGGATGTCGGCGGCGGCTTCCACAAGGTTGGAGCCGACACCAAGCGCGCCCTGCTGGCAGCGATGCGGCTGCCGGCCGATACGCGCAGCCACCTGGCCGACAGCCTGCACCGCCTGGCGCATGAGCGGGACGCCCCCCTGCCGCCGGTCGTCATTGGCCGGGTGGATGAAACCATCAAGGTCAAGCTCGGCACCCCACGCCCCGCCTGGATCACTCTGTTGCGTGAGGACGGCAGCCGCGAGCGCTTCCCCGCCGCCGACGGCACGGTCACCCTGCCGCCGCAGCCCATCGGCCGCCATCGCCTGCTGAACGAGGATCGGCCCGAACGGTTCAGCCATCTCACGGTCGCGCCGCATGGCTGCTATTTGCCGCCGGCGCTGCTGGCCGGGGAGCGCCGCTTCGGCATTGCCGCGCATCTGTACTCGCTGCGCTCGAACGGCGACCAGGGCATCGGCGACTTCACCACGCTGAAGCGGCTCTCGGCCGAGGCGGCACGGAACGGCGCCTCGCTGATTGGCCTGAACCCGCTGCACGCGCTGTTCCCGCATAACCGCGACCGGGCCAGCCCGTATCACCCCTCCGACCGCCGGTTCCTCGATCCGATCTATATCGACGTCTCCGGCTTCAAGGGCGGCGGCGGATTGCCATCCCACCCCGGCCCGGTCGATTACCCGGCGGTCTGGACGCGCAAGCTGGCCGTTCTGAAAGCCGCGTTCAAACCCGCCCCGCTGGACTCGATCCCGGACGGCCTGCGGCGCTTCGCCACCTTCGAGACGATCGCCGATGTGCTGGGAACCTCCGACTGGAAGGCATGGCCCGAAGGTTTGCGCCATCCAACCGACCCGGGTGTCGCCGCCTTCGCCGCCGAACACAGCGACGCGATCCAGTTCCACGCCTTCATCCAGACCCTGGCGGACGAGCAGCTTGCCGCCGCCGCGGCCGCCGCGAAGAGCGACGGCCTGTCCATCGGCTTTTACCGCGACCTCGCCGTTGGCGCCGCTCCGGATGGAGCCGAGGCCTGGTCCGCCCAGGACACGCTGATGCATGGAGTGTCCGTCGGCGCGCCGCCCGATCCGTTCTCGGCCGCCGGGCAGGTATGGTGCCTGCCGCCGCCCGACCCGGTGGCGATGCGGCGCGACGGCTACGCCAGCTTCAACGAATTGCTGGTGGCGAACATGCGCCATGCGGGGGCGCTGCGGATCGACCACGTCATGGGCCTGCGGCGGCTGTTCGTCGTCCCGGACGGCGCGGGCGCCATCGACGGCGCCTATGTGACCTATCCGCTGGACGACCTGCTCGCCCAGGTCGCGCTGCAAAGCCAGCGGGCGCGCTGCCTCGTTGTCGGCGAAGACCTGGGCACCGTGCCGGAGGGCATGTCCGCCGCTTTGGCCGCGAACAATATCCTGTCCTACAGCGTGCTGTGGTTCGAGCGCCGCGACGGCCGCATCCGGCCGCCGCCGGAGTGGCGCCCGCTCGCCGCCGCCTGCGTCTCGACGCACGACCTGCCGACGCTGGCGGGCTGGTGGATCGGTGCGGATATCAATGAGAAGCAAACGCTGGGGCTGATCGACGCCGCCGCGGCGGACCGCGCCCGGGCCGAACGCGCGGCGGAAAAATTCGCGCTGCTGGTGCAGCTTCAGGACGAGGGGTTGCTGGAGGAGGAGACGATCGACCTGCACCAGCCGATGCCCGCGCCGGTCGCCACGGCAGTGCACGCATTCGTCGCCGCCACCCCGGCCCTGTTGACCCTGGTCCAGGCCGACGATCTCGCCGGGGAAACGGAGGCGGTCAACCTGCCGGGCACCGACCGGGAACGCCCGAACTGGCGGCGGCGGCTGGATATCGACGTCGAGACGCTGTGCCGTATGCCGCTGGCGCAAGCGATTCTGTCTGCGTTGTACGCCCGCTCGGCGGTTGAGTGAGAGGCGTAGGAACGGTTCCGGCTGCGATGTCGACTTGGGTTGCTGTATCGTGCCGCCTTGGACACGGCGTCGGGCTTGCAGGCGGCGCGGAACTGCGGGCGGAGCGCCCTTTCCGCCTGCTCTGTGCGCGCTGTGGTCCTCAGCTTTTTCTCTGTGTTAAACCGCGCTCGTCGATACCCCGCTGTGCCTGAAAGGCGGACTCGTCCGGCCACTACGCAACCCCGGCGCGTTGCATCGCCGTGGGCATTAACCCCCGACTCGGCGGCGAGGAACTCGCCCACGGTTGATTTGCCGCGGCGGCAACCGTAGTTTCACGCTGATGGAAACTCTGAACTCCGCTCAGCGGCTGGTCCGATGAGCGACCTTTTCGCCCCTGAAGGCGGCTGGCGGGTCCGCATTCTCGACCTGTCAGGCGGCGCGCAGGACAATATCACCGAAGAAGTCGGCGGCTTCGACACGCTGATGCACGCCAATGCGTTCGCCCGCCGCTATGTCCGCGACTCGGTCGAACGCTGCCGCGTGCCGGGATCGACGTCCAAGGAGGTTCTGGAAGCCTGGTTCGCCTTCGGCGAGGACGCCTTCGTCATCGATGCCGGCGAAGGCGCATGGAAGAGTGCGACGGAGCTCGGCGATTTTGTCGATACCCTCGCCGGTGCGGAGGAGCGCGACTGGCGGTCGCTCGATCCGCGCCGTGACGATGCGGATCTCGACGAGGACGACGAATGATCCGCGTCCGCTTCGCGCCCGCACCCACCGGCCATCTGCTGGTCAGCGGCGCGCGCACGGCACTGGCCAACCATTTGTTCGCCCGCCGCCACGGCGGCGAGATGCTGCTGCGGCTGGACGATCTGGATAGCGAACGCTGCCGCCCGGCCCACGCCGAGGCCATCCAGCAGGATTTGCAATGGTTCGGCATCGGCTGGCAGCACGTCTATCGCCAGTCCGAGCGGCTTGAACTGTACCACGACGCGATCGAACGGCTGAAGCGCGACGGCTTCCTGTATCCCTGCTTCGAATCCGAAGAGGAACTGAAGGCGAAGCAGGAGTTCCGGCGCAAGCGCGGCCAGCCATTGATCTATGACCGCGCCATGCTGCGGCTGACCGGCAAGCAGCGCGGCGATGCCGAAGCCGGCGGCAAGCGTCCGCACTGGCGCTTCAAGCTGTCGGGCCGGACGCTGGAATGGAAGGACATGATCCTGGGGCCGCGCAAAGCCACGTTGTCCACGGTCTCCGACCCCATCGTGGCGCGCAGCGATGGCAGCCCGGCCGCGATCATCGCCGGCGTGGCGGACGATATCGACTTCCGCACCACCCACATCATCCGCGGCGAGGACAGCCCGGGCAACACCGCGGTGCAGATCGAGTTGTTCGAGGTATTGGGCGGCACGTCGCACACGCCGCGGTTCGCGCATTTGCCTGCTCTTGGGGATAGCCCGTCCGCCGCCGGACGCCCGTTCGGCAGCCTGTCGCTGCGCAGCCTGCGCGGCGACGGCGTCGAGCCTCGGGTGATCGCCGCCTGCCTCGCCGGCCACAAGGCAGACGACGCGCCGGAGTTGGATGCCCTGGCAGGCACGTTTGAACTGTCGTCGATGGCGGCCAGCCGGTTCGACGCGGCGCGATTGCTCCGGCTCAACCGCCGCGCCCTTGCGGAGCTGGATTTCGCCGCCGTAGCCGATCGGCTGCCGGGCGGGGCGACGGAGGCGTTCTGGCTGGCGGTGCGGGGCCATCTGGACCTGCTGAAGGAGGCGCGCGGCTGGTGGGACGTGGTCGCCGGCTCGATCGTGCCGCCGATAATGGAAGCGGATCGCGGCGTGCTGATCGCGGCGGCGGAAACGCTGCCGCCGGAGCCTTGGTTCGGCTCGGTATGGGCGGACTGGATGTCGGCACTGGAACGCGCCACAGGGTTGTCCGGCGATAAGCTGCTGCCCATCCTGCGGCTGGCTTTGACCGGAGAGGACAGCGGACCCGATATGCCCGCGCTGTTGCCGCTGATTGGCCGGGCGCAAACCACGGCGCGCCTGGGGTTCGCCGCGGCGTAAGCCCTCTACTCCCCCGGGCTGGCCACCCTGGCCGGACGCAGGAACGCTTCCTCCGCCGCCTGCACCGACAAGGGCCGCGCCAGCAGAAATCCCTGCAGCATGTCCGCGCCCATGCCGATCGCCATGTCGAGCTGCGACGCGGTCTCTATACCCTCGACAATGACGATCTTCCCCGCCACGTGCGCCAGCGCCACCACCGCGCCGACAAAGTCCGGCCCGCGCGTGCTGCCGCCGGCCATCTCCAGGAAGCTGCGGTCGAGCTTCACCACATCCGCCGGCAGCCGCAGCAGATAGGACAGCGACGAGTAGCCGATGCCGAAATCGTCGATCGCCACCTTCACGCCGAGCGCGCGCACCTCCACCAGCACACTCGACATGGCCACGTCGGTCAGCATGCTCTCGGTGACTTCGAGACACAGCGCCTCCGCCGGAAATTCCTGCACCTGAAGCACCGCGGCGACATCGGCGGCGAAGCCCGGCCGGGCGAGCTGAGCCGCGGACACGTTCACCGCCATCTGCAGCGGCAGATCCGGCCGCGCTGCCTGGAAGATCTTCCCCTGGCGACACGCCTCGGTCAGCACCCAGTCGCCCAGCGGCTGAATCAGGCCGGACTTCTCCGCCAGCGGTATGAACAGGTCGGGCGCCAGCCAGCCCTGCCTTGGATGGCGCCAGCGCAGCAGCGCCTCGAACCCGGCCAATCGCCGCCCGTCCGGTGCAGCGGCGAAAATGGGCTGATACACCAGGACGAACTCGTCGCCGACGGTCAACGCCTGGCGCATGTCGCGGTCGAGTTCGAATTGCCGCACCGCGCGTTCATACAGGCTGGCCTCGAACACCACCGCGCGGTTGCCGCCGCATTGCTTTGCGACGTACATCGCCATGTCCGCAGCCCGCACCAGGTCAAGCCCCGCCACGTCGCTGGAATATGCAACTCCGATACTGATGGAGATGTAGCAAGAACGACCGTCGATGACGAACGGCGCCTCGACGGCCTCGCGGATGCGCTCGGCCAGTTGGCTGGTCGCGCTGCGGTCCGCTGCCCGGCAAAACACCACGAACTCGTCGCCGCCAAGCCGCGCCACCTGGTTGGAGGGTTCCGCGGCGGCCTTCAGGCGCCGTGCCGCCTCGACCAGCAATGCATCCCCGGCGGCGTGGCCGATGGAGTCGTTGACCACCTTGAAGCGATCGAGGTCGAGGAACAGCAGGGCATCATCCACCCGTTCCGCGCTCCGCGCTTCGCGGCTGGCCTGCACCAGCCAATCGTCCAGCAGGTTGCGGTTGGGCAGCCCCGTCAGAACGTCATAGTCGCGCAGCCGGGCGAGTTCGGCCTTGATGCGATAGACCTGCTCCGCCTCGATCGCCCGGCGCGCCTCCCGCGCCAGCGATATGTCGGCCTCGGACCAGGGCGCCGAGCGGCCGTTGACCGTCGCGATCCAGGCGGCGAAGGAGGTGCGCGGCGAAATGCGCCCGGTTCCCGGCTCCACCCTGGGGGGAAGGTTGGGGTTGCCGCCCCAGGCAAGGGTCTGTGACATTTCCGCCCGGAACCACAGGATCGCATCATCCGATCCCGACCCCAATGGCAGCAGCAGGGCGCCGCTTCCGGCTGCAATGCAGGCTTCCAGTTCCGGATGCCGCAGACCGAGATCATCGACCGCGACATCGTCCCCGCGGGCGGCGGTCCGCAGCACCGCGAGCGCCTGTTCGGCCGCCCCCGGCGGAGGCGTGACCCCCAGCGGGAAGGTGCTGCCGCCGATACGCACCAGCGCCCCGGTCGCGTCCACAAGCGCGAGCATATCGGCTGCGGCGGCGGTGATCGCTTCCGGCAGCGGCCCGGGCGCGGCGATCTTTTGCGTCAGATGCTTCAGCGTAATGGTGCGGGCAAGCCGCTGCGACGCGTATTCCGCGTCGCCAAGACTGGACAGCAGCAGCGAGGTGACCTGGCCGATCATTTCGGCAATGGCACGTTGCTCGGGGCCGGCGGTGCGCGGCGTGGTGTGGTGGCACACCAGCATGCCCCAAAGCTCCGGTCCATGCGGCAGCGCGACCGTCAGGCTCGCCGCCGTGTTCATATTCCGCATGTACTCGAGATGCGTCGGCGAGATGCTGCGCAAGGCGCTGCGGGTAAGATCAAGCGACGTTTCGTCGCCGAGGGCCGGATCGGCCAGCAGCGGCACCGGCACATAACGCGAATTGGCGACGGCGCCGACTCGCTGGCGAAGGTACAGCGCCCGCGCCTGGGGCGGTATGTCGCCCGCCGGGTAATGCAGCCCGAAATAGGGATCGAGGTGCTCCTCGCGCGCCTCGGCGATGACCTCGCCATGACCGTCGGGATGAAAGCGATAAGCGATCACTCGATCATAGCCGACAAGCGCCTTCAGCCCGCGCACCGCGAGATCGCACAGCTCGTGCCGGGTGCCGGCGTGCCGGAAGGTCTCAAGCACCGAACGCACCAGGGTAGCCGGAGAAGCCGGCGGCAACCCGGCGAAGTGCGGCTCGATATCGATGCACACGAACCGCCCCGACCGGTAGGCATGCAAAGTGAGGTCACTGCCATCCGGCGAGGCTATCGCGGGTAGAGATCCGTTCGACGTCCAGTCGGGCGAGGCGGCTTCCTGCAATGCCCGGCAGGCGGCGTCGCCGATGGCCTGCGCCAGAGGCTTGCCAAACAGCGCGGCGGCGGGCTGGCCCAGAAACGCCGCCAGGTTGGCGCTGGCATGCGTCACCACCAGGCTATCGGCCAGCGCCGCAATCACCGCGCCATTCGGCTGAATCGCGCCCGGAATATGGATCGGCTCCTGCTCACAGATTGAGTAATCAATCGCCGGCGGAACCTCCGGCCGGGCGGAGTCGTTGTCGCCACTCATGTCAGGCTACAACCGGTGAGAAACATGCACAGGACGCTGGCCTCCGGCCCGGATGGTCCGGGCGAACCGGCGGCATGTCCGACCTGACTGATCGGACATTGCCCCCTTTGCGCCTTCATTGCACAACGCGACAGGCAAGCGCCACCCGGATTTTATTATTCGGCACTGTCTCGGCGAAAAAGATTCCCGAATTATACCTATATTTGGCAAATAACAATTTTGTCGATGCAAAACCGTTAGTTACGCCCCTGGGCCGATCAGGCCGGAACGCCCTTGCTGGTGGAATATTCGAAGTGCAGCGATTGATCGGGGTGAACCACGTGAAATATCGCATGCGCAGCGACCGCGGCCTCGCTGAAGCCCTGCAGGATCAGTTTCAGCTTGCCGGGATAGGTCGCCACGTCGCCGATGGCGAACACGCCGGGCAGGCTGGTCTGGCAGGTGGCGGGATCGACCGTTACATGATGCAACCGGCTTTGCATCCCCCACGCAGCGATCGGACCCAGGTCCATCGACAAGCCGAAAAACGGCAGCAGGATGTCGGCCGGGATTTCCTTCACGGCGCCGTCCAGAGTTGCGACCGCCACGGCCGACAGCTTGCCGGCCTCCCCGACCAGTCCATGAAGCTGATACGGCACGACCATCTCGATCCGGCCTGATTGCGCCGCCTCATCGAGCTGCGCCGCACTGTCCGGCGCGGCACGGAATTTGGCGCGCCGGTGCACGACCGAAACCGTGGCGATGTCCTTCAGCGCCAGCGCCCAGTCCACCGCGGAATCGCCACCGCCGGCGATCACCACCCGCTTGCCGCGCAGATCCTCGCGGCGGCGGACGTAGTATTGTACCGCGCCGGTCGCCTCGTAGGCGTCAAGGCCGTCCAGCGGCGGCCGGTTGGGACCGAACGCCCCGGCGCCGGCGGCGGCGATGACCGCCTTGGCGCGCACCGTGTCCCCCTTGTCGGTGGTCAGGGTGAACCCCCCGCTCTCACCGGCCAGGCCGGTCACCTGGCGGCCGAGCAGGCGCGGTGTGGCGAATGGCCTGATTTGCTCTTCCAGTTTGGCGATCAGCGCGCCCGCCTCGATCGCCGGATACGCCGGGATGTCGTAGATTGGCTTTTCCGGGTACAGCGCCGTGCACTGCCCGCCGACTTCGCCGAGCGCGTCGATCAGCACGCTGGACAATTTCAGCATGCCAAGTTCGAAAACGGCGAACAATCCGACCGGGCCGGCGCCGACGATCGCCACGTCGGCTTCGATGTGCTGTGTCATGGACTGCCCGTATACGTCGCTTTTTCGTCAGCACAAGCGGCATAACACCCGGGTGAAGAGCGGTCGTATCCGCCCTGGCGCATCCCAACTGCCGGACATCGCAACACCCGGGCAGGAAAGCTGCATGTCCCACGAGATCGCGGAATCGCTCGATTCTGCGCAAAAACAACTGCGTCCGGCGATCGTCGCGATCCCCGCCCGGGACGAGGCGGAACGGATCGAAGCCTGCCTGACCGCGCTGAGCGACCAGCAGCAATGCCCGGACGCGGTGGTTCTGTTGCTGAACAACTGCACGGACGCGACCGAGGCGATCGCCCGGGGCCTGGCGCCGCGGCTGCGCTACCGGCTGGATATCGTCAGCCGCGACCTGCCGCCGCGGCAGGCCAACGCCGGATGGGCGCGGCGCCTGGCGATGCAGCTGGCCGCGGCGCAGGCCGGACCCGGCGGGGTGCTGATGGCGACGGACGCGGACACCGTCGTCCCGCCCGGCTGGGTCGCGCGCAATCTTGCCGCGCTGGGCAACGGCGCGGATGTCGTTTGCGGGCGCGCGGTGGTCGATCCGTGGGAGGCAGCGAGTATCCCGGCGCACCTGCATGCCGACGATGCGCTGGAATGCCGGTTGATCGGGCTGTTGGACGACATCGCCTGGATGTTGGATCCGGATCCGCATGACCCGCCGCCGCGCCATACGGAGGCGTCCGGCGCCAGCCTCGCCGTGACGGTGGCTGCGTATCATCGGGTTGGCGGGATTCCGGCGATCCCGTGCGGCGAGGACCGCGCGTTCGTCGCCTCGCTATGGCGGATGGATGCCCGGGTCCGGCACGATCCGGGGATCGAGGTGGTCGTATCGGGGCGGATCGAGGGCCGCGCCGAGGGTGGCATGGCGGATGCGATCCGCCGCCGCATGGTGCAGCAGGACGAATATGCCGATGAGCAGGCCGAACCGGTGGAGGATGCCGTGCGGCGGTACGGTTTGAGGTCCCGGGTCCGGCGGGCCCGGGCGGACCGGCGGCCGGATGGCAGCCTGGCCGCCGAACTGGGGGTTCCGGCGGAACTGGTGGCGGGCGCCGTGTCCGGGCCATTCTTCGGCGCGGCCTGGGCGGAGTTGGAACGGGCAAGTCCGGTGCTGCGGCGGCGCCGTGTGCGGTTTGCGGCGCTGCGCCGGGAGATCGATCGGGCAGAGGACGTGTTGCAACAGTTGGCGCCGCCCGAAGCCATGGCGGCGGATTAGCGATGAGGTATGCGATGCCCGTGTCCGTCGCTGGCAGGCCTGCGCCTTCACCATCATGGCCGGGCGTGTCCCTGCCCCGTGTGTCACGGCCGGGCGTGTCCCGCGCCCTTGTGTCATCGCCGGGCTTGTCCCGGCCATCCACGCCTTGCGGAGGTAATCGCGGCAAAGTCGTCGATGGCCGGACTAAATCCGGCCGCGACACCGGGGGATACGGTCATGACACGGGCCCGGACGGCCGTTTTCCAGATCGCGCGCACCGTCGCTGACCATGCCCCCGATCCGCTCTTCCCTCGCCGAACTGGTGCCCTGGATGCAGAGCCGGGCGGACGCGCTCGACCGCGACTCCGCATTCCCGGCTGAGGAGGTCGCCCGCCTGCACCACCTTGGCGTGCTGGCGCTTCCTCTCCCGGTCGCGGCCAATACCCGGGACGACGCCCTGGCCGGCACGCTGGCGGCGATGCTGGTCCTGATCGGGCAGGGCAACCTCTCGGTCGGGCGCGTGATCGAAGCCCACATCAACACCCTGCACCTGGTCGCCCGGTATGGCTCCGAAGCGCAGCAAACGGACGCCTTGGCGACAGCGCGAGACGGCGGGTTATTCGGGCTTTGGGTAACCGATCCGCCCGGCGGCGGGCTGCGCATGCGGCGGTTCGGCAGCAGGATCATGCTCTCCGGCGCCAAGCAATTCTGTTCCAGCGCCGGCCATGCGGCTGGCGCGCTGGTCACGGCGCGGGACGAGGACGGCGCCGCGCGGATGCTGATCCTGCGCCTTGGCATCGGCGAAACTGTGAAACCCCTGCCCTCGCCGCTGCAAGGGATGCGTGCGGCGGTCACCGGTGCGGTTGACTTCACCGGCTGCGAGACCTCGGCCGGGGTGATCCTGGGCGAGCCGGGCGACTACCTGCGCGAACCCGACTTCTCCGCCGGAGCGTGGCGCGGTTCCGCGGTCGCGGCGGGTGGCCTGATCGCCTTGCTGGACCTGGCGTTGACCCAGCTTCGCGAAACTGGACGCTGGGACAATCCGCATACCCGTGCGCGTATCGGCGAGGCGATCATCGCCCGCGAAACCAGCCGCCACTGGGTCCGCTCCGCCGCGCGGATCGCCGAGGACCCGGATGCCGACGCCGCACATCGAGTCGCGACGGTGGGGTTGGCGCGGATCGCGGTGGAGACTGCCTGCCTCGACGCCATGCGGCTGGTGCAGCGCTCGCTCGGCCTGTCGGCGTTTCGGCAGGGTAATCCGGTCGAGCGGATTTGCCGCGACCTGTCCACGTATCTGCGGCAGCCCGCGCCGGACGAGGTTCTTACGGAGGCCGCTGGCTGGTTCGCCGCCAACCCCGGCGCTTCGGCGGTCGCATGAGCAGCGCCCGGGATTTTCATGCGGCGTGGCGCAGCCTGGCGGTTGGCGGCGCGGGCGAGATCATCGGCGGCGGCACCTGCCTGGTCCTGGCGCCGCACCCGGACGATGAAAGTCTTGGCTGCGGTGGCCTGATCGCGGCTTGCGTCGCGGCCGGGCGGCCGCCCTTGGTGGCGGTCCTGACCGATGGCGCCGGTTCGCATCCGCGGTCTCAGGCCTTTCCGCCCGAGCGGCTGCGGGCGGTGCGGGCGCAGGAGGCGCGACAGGCCTTGGCCGAACTGGGACTGCCGGACCATCGGCTGGCGTTCCTGGGTGTGCCCGACACGGCGGCGCCGCACGACGGTCCGGCGTTCGACGCCGTGGTGGCCCGGCTTGTGGCGATGGTGGAACGGGAGCGCGGCTGCACCGCCATCCTCGCGCCGTGGGGGCATGATCCGCACTGCGATCACGAGGCCGCGTCGCTGATCGCCGCCGCGGTGGCAAACGCGGCGGGTATCCGCCACATCGCCTACCCGGTCTGGGGCTGGACGCTGCCGGACGATGCCGCGATCCCGGGCGATCCCGGTCCCGGCTGGCGGCTGGACATCGCGGCTTTCCTGGGGGCGAAGCGGAACGCCATCCGGGCACATCGATCTCAGTATGGCGGCCTGATCGAC
Organism: uncultured Rhodopila sp.; assembly: GCF_903944925.1. Lineage (GTDB taxonomy): Bacteria > Pseudomonadota > Alphaproteobacteria > Acetobacterales > Acetobacteraceae > Rhodopila. The sequence goes on from NZ_CAJATU010000076.1 coordinate 44,051, forward strand.
GATGATCCGGCGGGCTTTCGGCTGCCTGACGCGCTGCTGGCGTTCTTTGACAGCCCTTGGGAGACGTTCCTGCTGACATGACCGAATCCCGTTCCGCCGCGCATTTCCAGAAGATTTACGAGGCAAGCGCCGATCCCTGGGGGTTCGGGTCTGATCCTTATGAGCAGGAGAAGTACGGCCGCACTTTGGCGACGCTTGGCGACCGCCGGTTTGTTGCCGGGTTGGAGGTGGGCTGTTCCATCGGCGTGCTGACCCGGCTGCTGGCGCCGCGGTGCGACTCGCTGCTGGGGATCGATCTGGTGGAGCAACCGCTGGCGGCCGCCCGGGCGCGCTGCTCGGATCAGCCGCAGGTGCGGTTCGAGCGGATGCAGGTGCCGCAGGCGTGGCCGGACGGGCGGTTCGACCTGATCGTTCTGTCGGAAGTGCTGTATTTTCTGACGGCGGCGGATATCGAGTGGTGCGCAAGGCGGGTGCGGGGCAGCGTGTTGCCGGGCGGGGTCGTTGTTTTGGTGAACTGGCTTGGTGAGTCGGATGATCCGACACCGGGGGACGAGGCTGCGGACAGGTTTATCCGGGCGACCGCGGGCTGGCTGGGGGTTTTGCACCAGGATCGGCGGCCGGGGTATCGGCTGGATGTGTTGGAGCGGAGGTAGGCAGCGAGCGAGGTGGCGAGGCAGGGGCTTTGCGTGCGATAATACGGTCAGATAGTCACGAAGAGACCGCGCAATGCCGCAACCTCGCAAGACCGCCTCCCGCCCGGGCGATGGCGGCTGGAAACCCCAGGATGCCAAAGCGCAATTCAGCGAGCTGGTCCGGAGCGCGCAGACCGAGGGGCCGCAGCGCGTGACGGTCCGCGGTCATGACTCCGTGGTGGTCATCGCCGCCGATGAACTGAAGCGCCTGCTGCCCCCCAGCGGCGACGCGGTACCGTTCGTCACGTTCATGGAGAGCCTGAGCGTTGACGGTCTCGACCTTACCCGCGATCGGGACCTCGGGCGAGACACTGCGCTGTGATCGGCTGGCTGCTGGATACCAACGTCACCGCCGAGATCATCCGCGCGGGTGGCTCCGCCCGCGTCAAGGCGTGGGCCGCCGCGCGGGACGAGGCGACGCTGTACCTCAGCATTCTCACTATTGCCGAATACGACAAGGGCATCGCCAATCTGCCGGACGGCGATCCGCGCCGGCCCGTCTATATGGCGACGCGCGACAGGCTGGCGGCACGGTTTGCGGCGCGGATGCCGCCAGTGTCCGACGCGATCGTGCGCCGTTGGGGCACCGTGCGGCGCGATACCGGCCATCCGCCTCCGGTCATCGATACGTTGCTTGCCGCAATCGCGCCGGAGCACGACCTCTATCTTGCCACCCGGAACGTGCGCGATGTGTGGCACAGCGGTGCCGCGGTCTTCAATCCGTGGGAGGACGATCCTTCCGCCTTTCCGGTCATTGCCGGGCAGCGGCGCCGGCGTTCGCCCCGGGCCTGACCCGCGGTCGTTGCGTCCAGGTGGTCGCTTTTGGGGTTTGCCAGACATCGCTGCTGCATGGCCGATAATCCTAAGCGACCGGCCCGGCAGCGATGCACGCCGGCACGATCGGCTTCGGTGCGCGGCCGGACCGCTAGACTTGCCATATGCGGGCGTTATGCGGTCGCCGGGCGGGATGGAGTTCCCATATTTCGTTCACTCCGCCGAAAGCCGCATTTCACGAAAACAACTTGCAAGCCCGTATCCAGTTGGATACAATGAGGGTGCATGAATACGTTGGCCCGGTCGTCAGTTTTTGATGCGTGGTTATCGGGGCTGCGACCAAAAGGCCAAGGCCAGGGTTCTGGCCCGCCTCCGCAGTGCGACGTTTGGTAACTTCGGCGATTGCGAACCCGTCGGCGAAGGCGTTTCCGAGATGCGCATTCACGTCGGGCCGGGCTATCGGGTCTATTTCGTGCGCACGGGAAGGACCGTCTATGTCTTGCTGACCGGTGGAAACAAGTCTTCGCAAAAACAAGACATCGCGCGTGCGAAGAAAATGGCTCAAGAGTTGAAGGAGACGAAATCATGACTGCAACCTACGCCCCTTTTGATGCGGCGGATTATCTCGACAACGACGCGGTTATTGCCGAATATCTTTCTGCCGCTGTGGAAGATCCCAACCCCGACGTGTTCCTTGCCGCCCTTGGCGATGTTGCCAAGGCGCGCGGCATGGCGCAGATCGCCAAGGATGCAGGGCTTGGCCGTGAGAGCCTTTACAAGGCCCTGAACATCGGCGCGCATCCTCGCTATGAAACCGTCAGTGCCGTGCTGCGCGCCCTTGGGGTGAAATTCACGGTTGTCGCCGACCAGCCTCAACCGCGATGACCTTGGATGATTTGCGGCTACGCCCGCGTCTCGACCGACCGCCGAAGCGTTGACGCCCGGCGGGCGTCGCGCATTTAGTCCGCTCCAGCCTGGGCATGGAGCACCACAATCCCACCCAACTCGACCCTCACCCCAGCCCGCAGACCACCCCCACCAACCCCCGCCGAGCCCGTGCCGCATCCCGACCCAACGCTAGCAAACCCGGAATCTGACCCGGCCGGCGCGCAACCGACCGCAGCACCGCCAGCAACCCGATCGCGCCACTCTGATCCAAAGCGATCAGCGCGGCATGAGGCAGATCCCGCTCCGCCGGATCGCAGATCGCCCGCACCACGGCGAACGGCAACCCATGCGACTCCGCCACCCGAGCCACACTGCCGCTTTCCAGATCGATCGCCTGTGCCCCCGTCGCCACCATCAACGCGCGCTTGGCCGCCGCATCCGCGGCAATCGCATCCCCGGCCAGCAGGCAATGCCCGGTCAACCCGCCGAACCGAGCCGCCAAAGAAGCGTCGGCAACGAAACGCCGCCCCCCGGCAACCACCATGTCCGGAACAACAACCATCCCCGGGCGCAACGCCGGATCAAGCCCGCCCGCCAAACCGAAGCTCACCAGCGCCGTCGCGCCGTCCCGGACCAACCGCGACGCGGCCTCCGCCGCCCCGGCCGGAGTCCCGCCGCCGATGGCAACCGCCCCGCCGAAGCGCGCAGCGATCCGAGCCTCCGCCGCAAGGCCGGTGACGAACCCTATCATACCAACTGCCGATGACAGCGGCTCTCCGGCAGCGCGGCCTCTTCATGCCGGCAATGGTCGGCCTCCACGCCTTCTGCTTGCGCAAACAAAGGCGTGGATGGCGGGCCTACACCCGCCATGACGGCGGGGGACGCCGGCGCCAACGGGTAAAGCTCTGTGACTAGAGGGCCACCGCCCGCCATGACGGCTATCCGCGCGTCCGCCGCAAGGCGGCCGGTGACGAACCCGATCAGAATCCGAACTCGACCCGGTTCGTGTTGCCGCGGCGCAGGTTGCGGTACCGCGCCAGCGCCAGCAGCGGGAAATACAGCCGATACCCATGGTACCGCAGATAGAACACACGCGGAAAGCCGACCGCGGTATAAGGCGCCTCGGTCCACTCCCCATCCGGCTTCTGCGCCGCCGTCAGCCAGGCGATACCGCGCGCCGTCGCCGGATGATTGACCGCCCCGGCCGCCATCAGACCGAGCAAAGCCCAGGCGGTCTGGCTCGGCGTGCTTTCCTTGTACCGGCCATGCGGAGCGTCGCCATAGCTTTCCTCGTCCTCGCCCCAGCCGCCGTCCTCCCGCTGCACCGAGACCAGCCAATCCACCGCCCGCACCACCGCCGGATCATCAGGCGGAACCGCCGCCGCATTCAGCGCGCACAGCACCGACCAGGTCCCATAAATATAGTTGGTGCCCCACCGGCCGTACCAGCTTCCATCCGCCTCCTGCTCCCGCCGCAGATACGCCAGCGCGCGCGCCAGCACCGTTTCATACGGGAGCATGCCGATCTGAGCCAAAAAAGACACGCATCGCGCACTGACATCGGCGGTGGGGGGATCCAGCAACGCCCCGTGATCGGCGAACGGAATATGGTTCAGATGATGATGCGTATTCTCCGGCTCGAACGCACCCCAGCCGCCGTCCGATGACTGCATGCCGATGATCCACTCGCGGGCGCGGTCGATCGCCTCCGCATGGGCCGGATCGCCATTCCGATGCAGCAGCAGGCCGACGACGGCGGTGTCGTCCACATCGGGGTAGTACGGATTCCTGTACTGGAACGCCCATCCGCCCGGGCGCAGGCCGGGGCGCCGGACTGCCCAATCGCCGACGACATCGGTGATCTGCAAGGGGATCAGCCAGTCGCAGACCGCATCCGTCTCGGCTCCGGCCTCCGCCAGGGCATGGCCGGCGAGGCTGGTGTCCCAGACCGGCGACAGGCAGGGCTGGCAGTAGGCGCGATCCCGCTCGATCACCAGCAGCTTGCGCACCGCCCGCCAGGCGAGCGCCGCATCCGCATGATCCGCCGGATAGCCGAGCGTGTCGAACATCATCACGCTGTTCGCCATGGCGGGATAAATCCCGCCCAGCCCGTCGTCGCCGTTCAACCGTTCGATGACGAACGCCACGGCCTTCTCCATCGCCTTCCGCCGGCCCGCCTTCGGGAACAGCCGCTCGACCCGGCGCAGCACGGCATCGATCGCCTTGAAGAACCGCCCCCAGCGCGAGCGGTACGGGCCGCGAATCCAGTCCTTCACCTTCTCGGGCGGCGTCTCGAACAGCTCCCGGATATCGACCCCGCGCGGGTTCCGCGCCTTCGGCCGGTATGCCATCAGCACCAGCAGCGGCACGGTGACGGTGCGGGACCAGTACGAGATCTTCGACAGATGGAATGGGAACCACAGCGGCAGGTGCATGATCTCCAGCGGCATCACCGGCACCGCGTGCCATGGCACCTGGCCGAACAGCGCAAGCTGGGCGCGCGTAAAGACATTCGTCCTTTCCGCCCCGCCCGCCGCCAGAATCGCCTGCCGCGCCCGCCGCATATGCGGCGCGTCCGCATCGTCGCCGATGGCCTTCAGCGCGTAATACGCCTTGACGCTGGCGGACAGGTTGAAGGCGCCGTCATGGAACAGCGGCCAGCCGCCATGCGCGCCCTGGATAGAGCGCAGATAGACGCCGATTCGGTCCTCAAGCGGCTGGTCGATGCGTCCCAGGAAATGTTCGAGCAGCACATACTCGGCCGGGATCGTTGCATCCGCTTCAAGTTCAAACACGAAGTGCCCGTCCGTATTTTGGCGGCGGATCAAGGCATCTGTCGCCCGCAGGACGGAATCAACCAGAGGATCTTCGTCGATCAGTAGAGAGGTAGTCGCGTCCAGGGCCATCGTTATCCATACGTTCAGGCTGAAAGTATAACATCCGCGGCTAAACGGCCCGATCTTATCGCCCCCTCGATGGTCGCGGGCAAGCCGGTGTTGGTCCAATCACCGGCAAGTGCCAAATTTGCCGCAGTTTTCGTCCCGGACCGTGGCCTTCTTGCATCTTGTGCCGCGGTCGCAGCGAATGTCGCGCGGCGTTCCTTCACCACGCGATACGGCGGCATGGCCGCTTTCAGCGCCGCATCCAGGCCGAGCGCATCCACGACATCCGGCCATACACGCAGCGCGATCGCGTCCGCGGACTCGTCCACCATGCGGTTTGCGGCGCTGATGGTGACGGAGACATGACCGGGCTTGACGAAGACCCACTCGGCCGCACCCGAGATCAGCCCGATAAGACCCGGTTCGCGCAGCTTATCCGCCGCGTGGCGGTAGTGAATGTTCAGGATGGCCTCAAACGCGTCGGGCACCACCAGGCCCGGCAGGAGTTCGCCCGCCACCCAGGGGGGGACGGCGAGCACGACGGCATCGGCGGCCTCCAGCGCGATCGAACCCGCCGGGCCGCGCAGGCCGGCGACCGTGCCGCGCGCGATGGTCAGTTCCGCGATACGGCTGTTGAAGCGGATTTCAGCGCCGCGGGTCCGCAGCGTCGCAATGGCGGGCTCCACCAGCGCCTCTGACAGGCCTTGCTTCGGCAGCATCGGACGGCAGGCCGCGCCGCCCTGCATCAGCGTCTCCCGCACGACGGCGCCGAGCAAACGAGCCAGCCCTTCCGCGGTCGAGGTGTTCAGCGCGGCGACCGCGAGCGGCTCCACCAGCCGGCGGAACAACTCTCCCGGCCGCACGCTCTCCGCCACCGGCGTGTCGTCGCGGCAGCGGACGAGCTTGATCAGATCCAGGTAATCCGCCAGGCGCGTGCCCGGCACCCGCCGATGCGGCACGAACATCCACCAGGGAATCCGGCCGGAATTGGGGTGAACGGTCCAGCGTTCCCCGCTCTTGATATCAAGGAACGGAAACACCGCCTGGTCGGGGATGTGGAAACGTCCGGCGGCACCGGTTTCGGCGATATACGCGCGGGCGGCCGTATTGCCGGACAGCAGCAGGTGGTTGCCGTTGTCGATGCGAAGACCGATTTCCCGGTCGAAGTAGGAGCGGCACCGCCCGCCCCCGGCTGCTCCGGCCTCATGAACGATGACGGCGCGGCCAGCCTTCGTCAGCGACAGAGCGGCGGCAAGACCGGCCAAACCGGCACCGATGACGTGGACCTTACTCATGGGCGTTCGACTCACACGCCGCGACGGACATTCAGATCAAACATAGCGCCCGCAGTTCCATGCGGAGCGCAGGCGGCAGCGTGTCGAGGCCGCCGGCCGCGCCCATGGCGGGCAGGTCGGGTGGCGCAGCGTCCGGATCAAGATAGCGCCACCCCTGGAACGGCCTGATCGGCCGCCCGACGAGCGGAACGATCTCGGGATCGAGGATCAGGCCGGTACAGGCGGTCAGGTCGTCATGCCGGTCTTCGACGATATCCAGGATGCGCTGCCGCGCCAGCATCGATCCCGCGATAACCCAGTATATCGAGCCGCCATCCAGCACCTCCGCGCGGCGGCGCGGCGTGTTGCGGGTACGGTGACGCAACGGCGGATCGTCCCGGAAGCGGGCGGCCTGCAATTGCCGCAGGTGATCGGTGTCGCGTACGCCAACGGCGAGCTTGGTCAGATGCAACATGATTGGACGACTCGTCTGTCAGCGGGTTCGCCATGCGAGTGTAGGCTCAAACCCCGGAAACTTCACCCCCGTGACGTCAGGGCCGGGCGCCCCAGCAGACGAAATGCGGGTTCTCCCACCCCGGCTTGCCATAAAGCAGCGGCTGGCCGTCCGGGGTTTCAACCGACCCGCCGGCCGCCAACAGCACCGCATGGGGCGCACAGGTGTCCCATTCCATGGTACGGCCGAACCGCGGATAGGCATCGGCCTGACCTTCGGCGATGCGGCAGAACTTCAGGCTGGAGCCGAAATTCACCACCCTGGCAACGCGGCGCTGATCAAGGAAGTGTTGCAGCAGTGCGGGGTCGCCATGGTGCCGGCTCGCCACCACGGTCAGGCCCTCGGGCGGACAGGACCGCACGCCGATCGGCGACCGCAAGCCGTCCTTTTGGCGCCAGGCGCCGATGCCGGCGATGCCGCCGAAGATTTCCCCGGTGGCCGGGACGGCGACGACGCCGAGTACTGGTATGCCGCCCCGGACCAAGCCGACATTGACGGCGAAATCGTCACCGCCGGAGGTGAACTCCCGCGTCCCGTCCAGCGGGTCCACCAGCCAGAATTCCGGTGTAGCTCCGGTCAGGACACCCGAAGCGGCCTCTTCCTCGGCGACGACCGTGCAACCCGGGATGGCACTGCGCAGTCCGGCCAACAGGATTGCCTCCGCCGCCTTGTCGGCCTCGGTCACGACCGAGTTGTCGGCCTTGCGCTCCACCCGGAAGCCGCGGTTGCGAATTTCCAGGATGACCGACGCCGCCTGCTGCGCCAACGCGGCCGCCAGATCGAGCAGTGCGGACTCATGCATCGGACAGGTCTGCCGGGTCGATCACGCGCTGTACCGGGTGCAACATAAGGTCTGCGGTCTCATAGACGAGATTCGGCTCCAGGAAACGCAAACATGCAAGCGAGCGCGGGCAGTCTTCGGCCTTCGCCAGATAGCACGGACTGCAGCTCATGTTCCGCCGCAGCGCCACGGCATTCACGCCGATGGGGCCCCACTCGACCGGATCGACGACGCCGGAATGGATGCCGATGGTCGCGATGCCGATGGCGCTGGCGATGTGCTTGGGTCCGCTGTCGTTGCCGATATACAGCACGCAGGTCTTCAACAGCCGTGGCAGGTCCGCAAGCCTGGTTTGTCCCGCCACGGTGGCCATCCGGCCGGGATACAACCCGGTCCGCAGCAGCATGTCGGCGATCTCGACTTCGTCCGGGCCGCCGACGAGCAGGATGTTCACGTCGTGGTTTTCGATCAGCAGATCGATCAGCGCGGAGAAATGCTCCGTCGGCCACTGCTTGGTGATGTTGCCGGCGCCCGGATGAATGGCGATGACCGGCCGGTCGAACAGCGCCTGCACATGTTCCGGCATTTCCGTCCGCGGCATCGGCGCCGGCTCGGGTTGCATGACGGCACGGTCGTTCTCGGTGGCATGTCCGATCGCGTCGATCAGGCCGATGAGATCGTCCACGACATGGCTGCGCTTGCGCTGCAGGCTCCGATCGCCGTCCCAGTTCACCGCTATATCGAGGAAGGGGTATTGGCCGAGATGGTCGAAACCGGCGAGGAAGCGCGCGCCGGTATATTTCAGCACGTCCCGTGTCGACGGCTGCTTGCGCAAATCGACCGCCAGATCGAAATGGTATGGCCGAAGTTGCTCCGCCAGTTCCTGATAGTCTTCGGGGACCAGTTCGCGCTCGCCGAGCTGCGACCGGGCGTGGAAGAAGGCAAACGGAATGAATTCGTCGATCGACGGCTCCAGCGCGATGAAGGCTTGCGATGCCGGTCCGGCCAGAACCGTCAGACGCGCCTGCGGGAACATCGCCCTCAGCCGCCGTATCGGCGGCAGCGCGGTGACGAAATCGCCGATATGGTCGAGCTTGACCACAAGGATGCGCTCGACCTCGTGCCGATGGAACAGCGGCGTGCCGCACGCCACCCATTGCACCGGCTCATCGTCGGGCCGGTAATCGTCGGCATGACGCGACAGCCGCGGATTGAAATACGGGTCGCCTGCGGCGAACGTCGTCTTCCACGCCGCATCGAAATGCGTCAGGTCGAACACGTCCTTCATGCCCGCCCGGCTGGCGAGTTCGTAATGAATAAGCGATGCGTACGGCGTGAACACGGTCAGCAGGCCGGCGCGATGCGCCCGCAGGCAAAAATCCAGGTCGTTGTTGGTGATCTGGTGCGCCTCATCGAAGCCGCCAAGCCGCTCGAACACGTCCCGCCGCACCAGCATGCAGGCGCCGGTAACGGCGATGACGTTGCGTTGCGTCAGATTGAGGCCGAAGTAGCCGGGATCGTCGTGGGCAGCGAAACGGAACGCATGGCGGCCGATGCCGTTATTGGCCAGAAACATGCCCGCATGCTGGACCTTGCCGTCACGGTACAGCAACTGCGGCCCGGCGATGCCGACTTCCGGCCGCTGGACATGCTCCAGCAAAGCATCCAGCCAGCCCTCCTGGGTAATTTCCATGTCATCGTTGAGAAACAAAAAGTAGTCGCCGTCGGCGACCCCGGTGGCGCGGTTGTTGAAGATCGACCAGTTGAACGTCCCCGGGATATCGACGATCTTGTCGGCGTGCTGCGGCAGCCAGGTCTTCCAGGCGACATTCGATTCCGGGATGTTGTCGATGACGATGATCTCGAAGTTCCGGTAGGCGGTTTTCGCACGCAAGGTCGAAATGATCGTTTCGATGTAGCCGCTTGCCGCGCAGGTCGGGATGATGATGGAAACCTTGCCCGCCGCCGACAGCAGCGTGCGCCGAACCCGCCAGGTGCCGTGGATCGGGGACGCGATCACTTCCCCGGCGATCCCGCGGCGCTCCAGCGCGCGCTCCAGCGCCGATCGCTCCTGCTCCGGCGTATCCGGATCCATGACGCCGCGCTGGCACAGCAGTTTGGGCACGTGGCGGACGGAAGCCGCCAGTTCCGCGCATCGCAGGACCAGATCATACTCGCCGCGCGATACCAGGGATGCGGCCGAGGCTTCGGTCTGCGCCAGCAGAGCGGACGTCACGACCCACGGCCGGCCGAAATAGTTGGTGGACAGCATCAGGTCCGGCGAGAAATCCGGCTTGAAGAACGGTTCCCGATCGCCACTGACCGGACTGAGCCGCACCTCGTCGCCATACAGCATATCGGCTTCGGGATGCACGCCGCCGGCAACGGCCAGTTCCAGCAGCGCATCGGCCCCGGGTTCATCGCCGGGTAACAGGAACCCATGCAGCACACTGCGTCCATCCCCGGCCCGCGCGAACGGTGCGGTCCACGCGTCGCTGTCCGATGGAGTGACAACGCCGAGGCGGCCGGCCGGATGGGGAAATTCGTTACTGATAATGTCGCGTACGGCCGACGCGGTTTCGTCATCGTCGGCGAAAACCACGGCGCTCCAATCGAGGTAGGCTTGCGAGCGCAAGGCATCGAACGTGGCGCGGAGACGTTTGCCGTCGATCGCGGAGTCCTGGCGCAGAATGAACCGAAAGGCCGGCCGGTAGTCCATGCCGGCCAGGAATGCCAGCATCATGTCGGCCTCCACCCGCGGCACCCGCCGGCGAATGCCCGACAGATCCTGCTGGTCCTCCGACTTCTTCACCGTGATGCCGAATGCGCGGCTCAAGATCTCGCCGCTGTTGGCCTGGACCTGCAATCTGATCGTATGATCGCCATCCTTCAGGCTGCGCGGCGGACAGTGGAAGGCATAGCCGGCCCGCAACGAATTCGGCCATTCCGGGAAGGCCGCTCCGACGTCCTGGCGCGCCAGGCCATGGTGCGCGTCGCCGAGCCGCTGGTCATCCAGGAACACCTCGAATTTGGCGATGCCCGAGCGCGATAGCAGCCAGCCGTCAATCGTGAGCCGTCCGGTGATCGTGGCCGATGCCTTGCCGTTCGTCAGCCCGGGCGAGTCGAGTTCGAAGCGGAATTCCGAGACCTGTTCAGGTTCGGGCTCGCTGACCGCGGCCGGTGGCGCTGCCGGGAGCGATTGCAGCGCCGACGCAACGACATCCATGTCCTGGCGCCGCTGTTCGTTGCGTCTGTTGTAGACGACTACGCTGACCCGGTATCCGCCGGAGACCCGATCGCGAATCTTGCGGTCGAACCTGAACCCCGACAAATGCGCCAGCGGGATGGATTTGAAGATACCGCCGACATCCGGACGGTCGAACCCATAGGTGGCCAGACCGACTTCCTGGTCGTCCAGCAGCACGCAGACCCTCGCGATACCTGCCGGGCAGGTCGCCCAGCCGCTCAACGACAACGTTCCGTCGCCTTCGAGTTGGGCTTCGTCGCAATACATTTCGATCTTGGCGGCCTCTGCCTCGCTCTCCGGCGGAGACGACTCCGCGCCGTCGCCGGCAGGCTCATCGGCTCCTGCCGGCGGCGGCGACACCGCGAGGATGGGCGGAGCATACCCCGGGGGTGCATCCGCGGCGGGAAGCGCACCCCCCCGAGGCGACGACTCTTCCGGCCGGGGCGCCTTCGCCGGACCCGAAAGGCGTTTTGGCAAACGTTCGATCGGAATGGCGCATTCATGCCCATAGCCGTTCGCGCATCCCACCTGCACTCTGATGGTTTCAAAGCCCGGCGCGGCCTCATCCAACTGCAACTGGAAGGAAAAGCCCGACAGGCTGGCGTTCGGGTAGCCCTTGAAGGCGGCCGCGACATCTTCGCGGTCTTCGCCGAAATAGGCACTCCCGAGATGTTCTGTCCCCGCGAATACCTCAACCGCCAGTACCGGCGCAAACGAAAGTGCCCAACCGCGGACCGATAGCAGGTCGTCGCCGTCGACCCAGGCCCGCTCGACGTACATCAGAACGTAGGGCCTGGCGGCCCCGCCTTCCGCGGGAGGGCGCGAAGGGCCTGACACGAAGGAAACCGGCGGTTCGGCAACCGGATCGAGGTCGACCTCGAAGTCTTCCGTATGGTCCAGTCCGTTATCGGTACGCGCAATCAGTTGAAAACGACAACGCTCACCATCTCCGCGCGGCTGGCGCGGCAGGTTGAATCGGAAAGCCCGGTGGTGCCCCGGCGAACCGTCCGCCGCGGGTTCCTTGGCCGCACGCTCGGTCTGGCCATAGAACGAGACGCCGGCTACCTGATCGCCGATTTGCAGCCTGGTTTCCGCCAGCGGCAGATCGCTGACGACCCGGCCGCAGATTGTGATGTCAAAACGGTTGCGGACGAAGCCACCGGCCACCGCGGGATCGATTTCGATCAGAACGACCGGATCGGACATTCCATCCGCTGACGGTTCAGCGGATATGTCATCAAGCGCCGGGTGGTTATGCGTCATGCCGACAAATATCCCAGCTTATCTCTCGGGGCGGGCACCGTCCTGCAGCCGGGGCACCGAAAACAGGCCGATAGCCGCGCCCGGCGCAGGACCCGGGGCCGAGGTCACAAGCCGAACGGAAGCCGTCCCTCGCTATATCCGTCTTTGTCGAAATGCTCCTGCGCAGACGTAACAATGCCGGTGCGGATGCTTTCGGCAACGTCGGGATTCTCCGTCAGATACCACTTTTCATCGATCACGATGGGAAACGGCCGGCGCCCTTCGAAGTAGCCGTCATCGACAAAATGCTGCCGCGCGGAGCGGACGCTGCCCTCTTTGATGGCCTGGCCGATATCTTCGTAGGTGCGGACGTACCAGGCTTCATCGACCTCGATCCCGCGGATCAAGGTCTTCAGAAGCTTTACGAAATCCTCATACGATACGTTGACCCGAAGCTCCCCCCGAACCGTGGAGATCTCGATCGAGCGGCGAATCAATTCAAAGGGCGGGAGATATTTCACGGGCTCTCCTTCAGGAACGGAACGCGCAGGCAACTGCGTCGGCGAAGCGGCCCCTGCATAGCGATTTCGTGACCCCGATGGAACAGTGTTGTGGTTGTTTTTTTGCACGTGCAGCATTTCCTGCACCCTGCTATTGGGTCGATGCTTGCCATCGCCCCTGATCGAGGATCGCCGCATGACCACCATCCCGGCGGACGCAGACCGGATGCTGCCGCCCACCGATATCGAACTCGCCGCCATCGTCCGGAACTTTCACGCCGCACGTGTGCTGGTCATTGGCGACATCATCCTGGATCGATACGTCACCGGCGCGGTTCACCGGCTGTCGCCCGAAGCACCCATCCCGGTGCTGCGGCCGTCCGATGACCGCTCGACACTTGGCGGGGCGGCCAACGTGGCGCTCAACATCGCAACTCTCGGCGGCCAGGCGGTAATCGTGGGCGTTATCGGCAACGACGCGGCCGGGGCGGAGGTGGAGCGGCTGGTCGGGGCAACGCGCGGCATGGCCGCCGCGCTGGTGCGCGTTTCCAACCGGCCAACCACGGCGAAAACCCGGTTCATGACCGGATCGCATCAGCTTTTGCGCCTGGATGAGGAAACCACCGCTCCGCTCGATGCCGCCGGTTCGGCGGCGCTGCTGGAAGCGGTGGAAACCAGCCTGGCCGGGGCGGATGTCGTCGTGCTGTCGGACTACGCCAAGGGCGTGCTGTGCGACGGCGTGCTGGATGCCATCCTGGCGCTGGCGGCGCGCGACGGCCGAATCGTGATCGCCGATCCGAAGCGGCCCGATTTCGCCGCCTATCGCGGAGCCACGATCCTGACCCCGAATGAGCATGAAGTGCGGCTGGCCACCCGCATCGAAGCGGATCAGGACATTGCAGCCGATCGAGCCGGCAAGATGGCGTTGCAGGCGACCGGCGGTGAGGCGGTGTTGGTGACCCGCTCGGCGCGGGGCCTGACCCTGGTCCGCCGCGACGCGGACGCGCTGCACCTGCCGACACGCGCCCGCGAGGTCGCCGACGTGTCCGGAGCCGGCGACACGCTTGTTGCAGCGCTCGCAGTCGCGCTGGGCGCCGGTGCCGGGCTGCCGGAAGCCGCGATGCTGGCCAATGCGACCGCCGGGATTTCCGTCGGCAAGCAGGGAACCGCGACGGTGTCGCGGCAGGAACTGCTCGATGAGTTGCATCTGGCGGATCTGGTGCAAACCGACCGCAAGGTTGCCAGCCTTGAGGACGCCATCGAGAAAGTGGCCGATTGGCATCAGCGCGGGTTGAAGGTCGGGTTTGCGAATGGCTGCTTCGACCTGATCCATCCGGGCCATGTCCGCCTGCTCAGCGAGGCGCGCGCCGCCTGTGATCGCCTGATTGTCGCGCTGAACACCGATGCGTCGGTAAAGCGCCTGAAAGGACCGACGCGGCCGTTGCAGAATGAGGTGGCGCGGGCGACCGTGATGGCGTCGATGGCTCCGGTCGATCTGGTTATCCTGTTCGACGAGGACACGCCGCTGCAGGCGATCGAGGCGCTGCGGCCGGACGTGCTGGTGAAGGGGTCGGACTATACCGTCGATCAGGTGGTCGGAGGCGACCTCGTCCGCAATTGGGGCGGCAAGGTGGTGCTGGTGACGCTGCGGGAAGGCCATAGCACGACCGGAACGATCCGGCGGATGTCCAAGCCGGCGGAGTGAGGCAAGCGCGTGGACGGTGCGATGGCGTCAGCCTCAACGTCATGGGCGGGCGTCTCCCGGCCATGACGCTAAGGGCGGAGGCGCCTCGGCCGCGCCCCCTTCGCGCTCAGGTCCCCGCCAGCGCCTGGTCCAAATCGGCCATCAAATCCTCCGCCGTCTCCAATCCGATCGACAGCCGGATCACGTCGGGTCCGGCGCCGGCGGCGATCCGCTGTTCCTCGGTCAACTGCCGGTGGGTCGTGGACGCCGGATGCAGAATCAGGCTGCGGGTATCGCCGATATTCGCCAAATGCGAGAACAGCCCGACGCTCTCGACCAGCCTGATCCCGGCCTCGTAACCGCCCTTGACGCCGAAAGTGAACACCGCCCCTGCCCCCTTCGGCAGGTATTTCCGTGCCAGCGCCCGATACGGACTGCTCTCCAGCCCGGCATAGGACACCCGGGCGACGCGCGGATGCGCGGCCAGGAACTCCGCGACCGCCTGAGCATTCGCACAGTGCCGCTCCATCCGCACATGCAGCGTTTCGATGCCGGTGATGGTCAGGAACGCGTTCATCGGCGCCATCGACGGCCCGTAGTCGCGCAGCGCCACCGCCCGCGCCTTGGTGGTGAAGGCGAAATCGCCGAAATTCTCGTAGAACCGCAGGCCGTGATAGGCCGGTTCCGGCTCCGTCATCGACGGGAATTTTCCCCCCTGCGCCCAGTCGAACTTGCCCGACTCCACCACGATGCCACCCATCGAGTTACCGTGGCCGGCGAGGAACTTGGTGGTGGAGTGGGTGACGATGTCCGCCCCCCACTCGAACGGGCGGCACAGGTACGGCGTCGCCAGGGTGTTATCGACGATCAGCGGCAGCCCCGCCGCGTGCGCGATCTCGGCGATCGCCGCCAGGTCGACGATCACGCCGCCGGGGTTGGCCAGGCTCTCGACGAAGATCGCCTTGCACTTCGGCGTCAGGGCGCGGCGGAAGTTCTCCGGGTCCGCCGGATCGACGAAGTGGCAGGTCCAGCCCAGCTTCTTGAACGACAGCCCGAACTGCGTCAGCGAGCCGCCATACAGGTTGCGCGAGGCCAGGAACTCATCGCCCGGTTCCATCAAGGTGGCGAACACCAGGAACTGTGCGGCGTGACCGGAGGCGGCGGCGACCGAGGCGCGCCCACCCTCCAGGCTGGCGACCCGTTCCTCCAGCACCGCCACGGTCGGGTTGGTCAGGCGGGAGTAGATGTAGCCGAAATTGTGCAGGTTGAACAAAGACGCCGCGTGATCGACATCATCGAACACATAGGCTGTCGTCTGGTATATCGGCGTGGCGCGGGCGCCGGTCGCCGGATCGGGCGAAGCGCCGGCATGCACCGCCCGGGTTTCGAAGCCGTAGCTGACATTTGCCGCCGGCAATGACCGCGGCTTGCGCGCGCGATCCGTCGGCGGCTGCGCGGCGCGGTTGCGGATGATGCCGGAGTTGACGCCGCTCCAGGACAGTTCCCCGCCGAGGCGGCCGAACTCGATCTTCGGGCAGCGGTTCATGATGACCGTCAGGCCGGCGGCCTCGGCTTTCGCCGCCGCCTCATCGTTGCGCACGCCGAGCTGCATCCACACCACCTTGGCGCAGATGGCGATGGCGTCGTCGATGATCGGGGCGACGGACTCGGAGGCGCGGAACACGTCCACCATGTCGATCGGGTCGGGAATGTCGCGCAGGCTGGCGTAGATGCGCTCGCCCAGCAGATCCTTGCCGGCGGTTCCGGGATTGACCGGGATGACCCGGTAGCCTTTGCCCTGGAGGTACTTCATGACGAAGTAGCTCGGACGGTTCCAGTTGGAGGAGGCGCCGACCATGGCGATGGTCCGCACGGTCGAGAGGATGCCGCGCAGCAGGGAGTCGGGATAGGGGATCGGGTCGAGTGGGGTCATGCGCGCTATCCAGCTTCGGCTGTCGGGATGGTCAGCCTGCGGATCACCTGTAGCCGATCACGCATTGCATGTCTGCCTGGCCGCGACCTCGCCGGCGCCCCCCGGTCGGACTGAGTACGGTCAGTTGCCGGTGCAGGATTGGCGCCGCGACAACAGGCCGAACGCCGCCCCGACCACCGCAAACAATTCCCGTCCGGCGCGGCGTGTCGGATGACGCAGCAACCCGGCCAGCCGCATCGCAGCGGAGCGGAAAGGCCTGCCCTGCATCTCCGCCAATTCGGCCGATGCGACGCAGACCCTGGCCTTGAAGATCCGTGCCGCCGAGCGGTTCTGGTCGCAGGCCCCGTCTCGAAACCGGTCCCCGATCATCTGGATGGCGGCGATGCGGCGATCCAGCTTCGCGCTCTTGTTGCCCGGCCGTTGCATCAGGTAGGTCACCAGCAGATCGGGATGGCAGCCCACCGGAGCGCATGCCGCGAGGCGCAGCCATAGGTCCCAGTCCTCGGTGGAGCGCAGGGTTTCGTCAAACCCGCCGACCCAGCGGAGAACATCGGTCCGAGCCATCACCGTGGACGTGCCGACAACGTTCTCCGCATAGATCTGCGCCAGCGCATCGTCACCCAACAGGAACGGTTCGGTGCGGTGTCCGTGGCGAGCCCGGTAGCGCGGCCAGAACGTGAAGCTGCTGCCGCGATCCTGTCCGGCCGGCGTGAGATGACGATAGTCGGTGAATGAAAATCCGATCCGCGGGTTTTCCCGATGCATCCTGGTTTGCGCAGCGAGCTTTCCGGGATGCCACCAGTCATCCGCATCAAGAAAGGCGATCAGTGGCGCACGCGCGGCGGCGATGCCAAGATTTCTGGCCCGCGCCGAGTTGTGGCCCGGTCCTGCAAGAACCCGCAGCCGCCCATCGGCCACGCAACGATCGGCGAGCCATCCGACGCTTCCATCGGTCGATCCATCGTCGATGACGATGATTTCGACATTCGCTTCGGCACCGATCGAGGCGATCGCCTTTGGCAGGTAGCGAAGCGTGTCTCGCGTTGGGATGACAACGCTGACCGCCGGCACCGATGGCATATTCTGATTCCAATTCAATCCGTATGCGCGTCAGCAGCTTGCGTTTGCCGATGCCTGCATGATCAAGCAATTGTGATGCCACGAAATGAGGCTTGGACTGAGGCAAAATGCGTCGCGGAATGCATTTGATATGCGAAATGCTCGTTGCGCATGAAATCAATGCGTCAAATACACGGACGTGAAACGTCAATCAGGCGAAACGGAATGTCGTTTCGCTGTCTGATCCGTCCGGGCGTAGTACCAGCCGGCATTGAGTTTGACCCGGAGGCACGGCCGTCTCCACCAATGGCGGGCTAAGGCCAGGCATCCACGCCTTGCTTTGTGCAAGCAAAGGCGTGGATGCCGCCCTGCGTCGGCATGACGCGGCGGCGCGTCCGGTCAACTTAACCGCCGGTTGATATACAGGTCGTTACCTTACCTGCTGAATCGCCGACAATATCCACCGGCCGCCACGCGAACGGACGAACGTCCAGATCTCCGTCGCGGTGACGTGCTCACCGGCGCTGCCATCGACCACCCGCCCGCTGGCGTCGCGCGTCACGTCGATCATCGAGAACCGCATCGCCACGGTCGCATAGTCCCGCCCCTGCTCGGTCCAGGCCTGCGACAGGTCGCCGCTCTCGAGGCGGACATCCGTCACCGTGTTGCGCACCCCGCGGCTGACCTGCTGCGAAAGCTGATCCGCGAAGTAGCTCACCATCTCAGGGGTTGCCATGGCCTGCAGCCCGGCGAGGTCATGCGCGCTCCAGGCCGCCTGGATGCCCTGCAGCAACTGCTCGAACTGCTGATAGTCGGCCGGCGCGATCGCAATCGGCGGCGGCCCGCCCGGCCGCGCGCCCGAACCCGAAGCCACCGGGCGGGGACCGGGCATGGTGCGCTGCGCGAAGATGCCCGGTCCGGATGCCATGGCGGGCGAGCGGCCTCCGGTCACCAGGCGGTACACCCACCGCACGACGATAAACAGCAGGAAGAGTTGCAGCAGCATGCCGAGGAAGCCGAACAGCCCCATGCCGCCGCCGAGGAAACCGTGCCCGAGCAACAGGCCGCCGATGCCCGCGCCGATAAGGCCGCCCATCAGGCCGGACATGAAGCCGCCGCCCGACCGCATCGGCTGCTGGTAGGCAGGCCCGCCGCCGTAACCCGGTTGCGGCGCGCTCGGCGTCATGCTGCGCTGCATCGGCTCGGCCGAGTATGGCGCCGTCCGCGTCGGCGGCGGCGCGGTATAGGTCATGCCACCGCGGCTGCCGAAGGAGCCGCCATCGCCGGCGCGGGCTTCGGCCAGCCCGGGCGACAGAGCCAGCGCCAGGGCGGCGAGGCCGGAAATCAGGACGGAAGTGCGGCGCATTTGGTTTCGCTTTGATGTTGTCACGCGCGCAATATGGTGCCTTCCATGATCCCTGGCCAGGGGTGGCCATGCGCAGCGATCCCCGGCACGCTGTCCCGGCAACCGCGGCCGCCCGGCCCGGCGTCAGGGAGACATGACAGCGAATGCCGACGCGATGAGCATTTCCCTCGCCGAAGACGGCCTGAGCGGTCGCCGGTTCGTGTCGGCGATCGCCACACTGGTGATCGCCGTCGGCATGTCGTCGCTGGACACCTCGATTGCGAATACCGCCTTGCCCACCATCGCCACGGACGTGAACGCCAGCGCGGCATCGTCGGTCTGGGTGGTGAATGCGTATCAATTGGCGCTGGTGGTGTCGCTGCTGCCGCTCGCATCGCTGGGCGAGATCATCGGCTATCGCCGCGTGTATATCTGGGGGCTTGCCGGGTTCACCCTGGCCTCCCTGCTATGCGCCGTCAGTTGGTCGCTGCCGACACTGACCGCCGCGCGGGTGATCCAGGGCTTCGGCGCCAGCGGCATCATGAGCGTCAATACCGCTTTGATCCGGTTCATTTATCCGTCCCGGTCGCTCGGCCGCGGCGTGGGTTACAACGCCCTGGTCGTCGCGGTCTCGACCGCCATCGGCCCGACCGTCGCCGCCGCCATCCTGTCCGTCGGCTCGTGGCAGTGGCTGTTCGCGATCAACGTGCCGCTGGGCGTGGTGGCGTTCGGCCTGGCCGTGCGGGTCCT
Organism: uncultured Rhodopila sp.; assembly: GCF_903944925.1. Taxonomy (GTDB): domain Bacteria; phylum Pseudomonadota; class Alphaproteobacteria; order Acetobacterales; family Acetobacteraceae; genus Rhodopila. The sequence goes on from NZ_CAJATU010000076.1 coordinate 63,616, forward strand.
GCCCGAGACCAGCCACGCCGGCTATCGATTCGATTTCGGTAGTGCGGCGCTCAATGCGTTGACCTTCGGCTGCCTGATCTTCGGCATCGGCGAAGCGGCGCATGGCGTTTCGCATGCCGTCTCCGGCTCGCTGCTGGGGATCGCCCTGGTCTCCGGCGTGGTGCTTGTCGGCTGGCAACTCCGGCTGCCGGCGCCGATGTTTCCGGTCGATCTGTATCGCCGGCCGATGTTCGCACTGTCATCCCTCACCGCGTTTTGTTCGTTTTCCGCGCAGGGATTGGCGTTCGTCTCCCTGCCATTCTATTTCCAGACGGTCCTGGGACTCAGCGCGGTGCAGACGGGGCTGCTGCTGACGCCGTGGCCGGTGATGACAGCGGTGCTGGCGCCGATAGCCGGACCACTGTCGGACCGCTATCCGCCGGCAATCCTGGGCGGCGTGGGGTTGGCCATCCTGTGCCTCGGCCTCGCTTTGGTCGCCGGCCTGCCGAACCATCCCGGCACGGTCGGGATCGTCTGGCGGATGATGATCTGCGGTGCGGGGTTCGGCTTCTTCCAGTCGCCCAACCTGAAGGCGATCATGTCGAGCGCGCCGCCGGACCGCAGCGGCGGCGCCAGCGGCATCGTCGCAACGTCCCGGCTTGTCGGCCAGGCCGTGGGCGCCGCCCTGGTGGCATTGTGCTTTGGCATTTCGATGGCGCACGGTCCGGCCCTGGCGCTGGCGCTCGGGGCGGCCTTCGCCGGAGCGGGCAGCCTGGTCAGCTTTTCCAGGCTGGCGGCGCGTCCGGTCGCGCAACCGGTCCGCGGGCGCGCGCAGCAGACCGGCTTAGACCTCACGCCGCAGGAAGATCCAGCAGCCCCCGCCGGTCGCTGACTGCACACGGACATCCAGATCCATCGCTGCCGTCGGCATGTCGCCGGTAAAACCGAATGCGATATCGAGCTTGCCGGCCGCGAGCGCCTTGTCGATCCGCCCTTTGAACCCGGGGTTGTTCATGCACGGTGCGATTTCAGTAAAGAAAGTGCGTCCCACAACGTCCTTGCGATAGCCCGAAAGCCGCCGCTCCGCATCGCTGTAGAAGGTAACCGTCCCCTCGGCATCCAATCGGACGGCACCGTATGGAAGCGCGTGCACTTCTTCCGGCGTGAGCCGTTCCACCGCCTTGGCAAGCTGAGGCTCGTCGAAATCGGGTACGGATGCACCTGCGGTCATGGTCGGACCTGACTTGGAATTGTGGCAAATTTAGTTCGTTTGCGCGTTTTCGCTGAACAGCGCAATTCCCACAAGATGCGTCAGGTGCTCGCCGTCGTCCGACACGGGCAGGATCAAACGCTCGAACATCACCGGGGCGCCATCGCCGAAGTCGTAGCTGGCATACTCGTAACTGGGCGACCGCGTGCGGGCGCACCGCCTGTAGGCGCCTTCCAGCGAACCAAGCACTTCATCGTCCTGCGCGGGCCAGCCGAGTTCGGAGACCAGCGTGCCGCCCAGTTTCCGCCCTAACCGCTTCTCCAGCGCGGCGCCAACCTGGAGGAATCTGAAATTCACCACGTTTCCCGCCGGCTCCACCGCTGCCGTGAAAGCGTTGGCGGCCTGCGGCAGGCCACCCCAGTTGAGATCGGGCAGACGCGGCGGCCGGTCGCCGTCACGCGCCGCCCGCCAGAAAAGGTAAGCGGCCAACAGCTCGGGGCTGCGCAGCCGCCTGATCAGGCCATCGCCATCCGCTTTCGCGCCGGACAGGACCGGAAACAGGCGGCCACGCACGGCACGTTCCAGCTCCGCCCCGGTGAACGGCTTCCTCAACACCGCTTCGCCGTCGAGATCGGCATCAGCCGTGCCCGCCGTCATGAACAACACCGCCAAATCCGGCCAATCGGCCCGCAGCCGCGCGGTCAGCTCCACCCCGGAGGTGCCAGGCATGGCCGTTTCGGTCAGCAGCATATCCAGGGTTTCGATCGAGTGGCTCAGCACGGCAGCAGCCTCCGCGTTTGGCGCTTCAATGACATGGTATCCCCGGGCACGGAGGTATCCCGCCATGATCTGGCGCAACTGGTCGTCATGATCCACCAGGATCAGCGTGGCACCGAGCGCCGGTTCCGCGGCCTCGGGGAAGGCCGTATCGAATGCCATGCCGGACACGGCGGCCCGGGGCAAAATGATCTCAACGAGTGTGCCGGCGGAAGGAGCGCTACTTATAAGTGTGCAACCGCCTGACCGCTCGGCAAAGGCCTGCACCATCGGCAGGCCGAGGCCGGTGCCTTTTCCCGCCGCCTTGGTGGTGAAGAACGGCTCGTTTGCCCGGGCGAGAACGTTGTCCGGCATGCCAGTTCCATCGTCGCGGACCCCGATCGCCACGCAGTCCAGCCGCCGGAGCTTTTCGGGGCGCTCCGCCGGATCGAGGTTGCGGGCGCTCAAGGTCAGGGTGCCCCCGTCCGGCATCGCGTCCCGCGCGTTGATCGCCAGATTCAGTAACGCCACTTCCAGTTGCTGCCGATCGGCCAGAACCGGCCAGACGTCGGATCGTACATCCAGCACACGGTTGATCCCCGAACCGATCGCATGGCCGATCAACTGGTCCGCTTCGGGAAGGGCTTCAAGGAGCTCGATAACGATCGAGGTCTGCGGCTCCTGCCGCCCGAAATCGAGAAGCTGGCGGATCAGCGACGCGGCGCGCTTGCCGGCATTCTTGCCGTGCGCGGCCAGGTCGGCGACCTTCGGCTCGTTGCTGCGCTTTGCAATCAACTCGAAGCTGCCCAGGATCACCGACAGCAGGTTGTTGAAATCATGCGCGACCCCGGCGGTGAGTTGGCCGAGCGCCTCCAGCTTCTGCGACTGCAGCAGCGCCGCCTGGGCGTCCTGGCGGCGGCGCATCTCCTTGCCGAGTTCCCGCGCCGCCTCGGACAGCGCGCGGGTCCGTTCGGAGACCCGGGCTTCCAGCGCTGCAACCTGGCGGACAGCGTCGTCGCGCATTTGAACGATGCCGGAGATGTCGGTCGAGGTGCCGAGCCAGCGCAGGACGCGGCCGTCATCCCGCGCGCGCTCCGGCACCGCGCGAGTGAGGAACCAGCGATACTGTCCGTCCCGGCCGCGCAGCCGGTGTTCCCGTTCATAGGCCTCGCCGGCGGCAACCGCATGCGTCCAGGCGGCGAGCGTAGCGTCGCGATCGTCCGGATGGACGATATCAGCCCAGCCGAAACCCTCCGCCTGGTCCGCCGCGAGTCCGCTATAGTCGGTCCAGCGCTGGTTGCGGTACTCGTTCCGGCCGTCCGGCGATGCGGTGAAAGCGAACTGCGGGATCGTCTCCACCAGTGCACGCAGTGCGGCCTTCCGCTGCAGCAGCACGTCCTCGTGCCGACAGCGCTGGATGGCGGCGGTCAGGATATTCGCCACCGCCTCGAGGAACCTGATGTCGTGCCCGCTGAAGCTGCGCCGGCTGGCGGTGTGGACTCCGAGCACGCCGAACGGGGGTTCGGCGGCCGCGGCGCCCCGGATGACGACGCTCATGCCGCTGAGGACGCCGTGATCGTGCAGCATGGCCGGACCGTCAAAGCGGGTTTCGGCTTTCAGGTCGTCGACGATTACCGGGCCGGCGTCTTGCAACAGCGTGTAGCCCGCTTGCGATGCGCGGCCGGCCGCCACGGTGGCCTGGCCGATTGGATAGGCGTCCCTCCAGCCGGTGCCGGCGCGCAAGACCAGTTCCTGGCCTTCCGGCCGCAGTTCTAGGACTTTGACGAACTCGACGCGCAAAGTCTCCGTCAGGACCTCCACCGCCCGATCCATAACGGCCAGGGCGCAGGGCGCGCGCAAGGCGAACTGGCCGAGCGCGGCGACCGCTGCCTGCTGCCGTTCGCGCTGCTCAAGCGCCGCCTCGATGGCCTTGAAGTCGGTAATGTCGTGGTCCATGCCGACGACCCGAACCGGATTTCCGGCGCCGTCACGCACCACGGTTCCCCTGGCCGCGGCCCAGCGCAGGGTGCCATCGGGCCGGCACATGCGGAACTCGGCGGCATAGCCGGCCGCCTCGCCGGAGCAGGCTTTTTGCAAGGCCGCTTCGACCCCGGGCAAGTCGGCGGGATGGACCAGGGCACGGAAGGCGTCGATCGTGCCGCCGAAGCCGCCCGGCGGCAGGCCGAGTTCCTGTTCCAGGCCGCCGGTCCAGGTCACCCGGCCGCTGGCGATGTCCCACTCCCACGCGTGCACCCGAGCCGCGGCAGCCGCGAGGCTCAGCCGGGCCTCGCTGGCGCGGAGCGCCGCCTGCCCCGCCCGCCGATCGGTGACGTCGAGGTTGACGCCGAGCATGTGCGACGGGCGGCCGTCAGGGCCGAACGCCATGACACGGCCCACCGCAAGCAACCAGCGCTCCTCGCCGGTGTCGGCGCGGCGTACGCGGAACTCCATCTGATGCGTGGTGGACTCGCCCGGGCGGAACCCATCCATCGCCTGCAGGATGCGCGCCTGATCCTCCGGATGGACCAGGGCAAGCCATGCGGCGAATGATGCGGGCGTGCCGAGAGCGGGATCGATACCGTGCAGTCGGAACTGCTCCGGCGACCACGCCATCGCGTCGGTGGCGCCATCCCATTCCCAGGTGCCGATGCCGGCGGCTTCCTGGGCGAGACGGAGGCGGTTGCCGATGGGCTCCAGGGCTTCGCGCGCATCTTCCGCTTCCCGCCGGGCCAAGACCCGGTCGGTTGCTTCCCGCGCGGTCAGCAGAACGACGCCGGCCGCGTCCGGGTGCGGGACGATGTCGAGGTCCCACCATGTCGCTGCGACACCGGGAGCGGCGGCCAGCAGCACGGCGCGCCCGGCGGCAGGGGCAGGCGGTTCGGCGACGAGACCGCCGGCATCCGGAAAAAACCGGCCGATCGGCTGGCCCACCGGCGCAACGCCGCCTGCGCCGAACCGCCTGATCCAGGCGCGATTGGCTGCAAGGATTATCCGATCGAAAACCGCAACGGCCGCGATTGCGCATGGTAGAACCTCGACGACCCCCGACAGCAGGTGCGCGGGATCGGCGTTCTCTGTTGCGTTCAGCGAAGACGGCCGATCAATCAGTTACATCCCCCAACGGTTACGCCAAGTGCTATATTCTACGGCCGCGAAGATGCGATGACAACCGCAATATTAGATTTCCGTTCGGCGCGCATTTTTCGCGAACGGTTTTGAAGTGCTTTCTGTACTGCATCAATTTCGAACGGATTTACTTGAGCATGTCTGTCCCGGACTTTTCTTTAGTCCGATCCGGCCGGCATTGATTTGCTGCAACACCGCGCGAAAGCCAATCAGGCGTCGGCCAGGGCCCAGCCGAGATCCAGCAACGGCCGGGCTGCCGCGAAACGGTCGAGCAACACCTCCGGCAGGGCCGCGCTGCCGATGTCCGCATCGCTGAGCGCGCGGCGGGCAATGAGGTTGCGGTGTTTCAGGAACGGCTCGACCGGCGTTCCGCGTCCGGCCTCGCAGCCGCGCGGCAGGCGTTGGCTGGCATCTTCGTCCGGCCCGATTGGCATTCCGGCCTGGTCGAGCGCGCGCACTACCTTCAGAAACCGGCCGGGTTCGGCGAGGATGCCTTGGCGCAGCCGGTCGAGCAACGGCGGTTCCGGATGCCAGAACCCGGCGGCGGCGAAACAGCCGCCCGGCTCGATGTGGATGTAGAACAGGCCGGGCGCCAGCCTGGCGCCGGTGCGGCTGAGCGAGGCGCCGCAATGCGTCTTGTACGGGCGCTTATCCTTGGAGAAGCGGACGTCGCGGTAGATGCGGAACACCGCCTTGGCCGGATCGCCGGACAGCGGCAGGCTGCGGGACGCCGCGAGCGTCAGCACGTCGGCGGCCAGCGCGATCATCGGGCCGCGCACGGTTGCTTCGTACTCGTCGCGCCGCGGCCTGAACCAGGCCGGATCGTTGTTCACGGCCAGATCGCGCAGGAAGCGCAGGCCCTCGGCGGGGAACCCGGTGAAGTTCATCGGCGGGTTGCGGGCGGGGCGGCTTGGCATGCGCGGATCTTACCAAGGCCCGATAAGGCGTTAAATAGAGCTCCGGCGGCTGCGTTTGTCCCCCGTCATGGTGCGCGAAGGCGCCTTGCGGTGCGGGTCCGGGCAAAGGCGGGGGTGCCGACCTTCGCCGGCATGACGGCGCGATCCTGCCGCAGAGTGGTTATCAAGGCCGGTTGGCATGACTTGGTGAGCCCGGTGGGACTCGAACCCACGGCCCCAAGATTAAAAGTCTCGTGCTCTACCATCTGAGCTACGGGCTCGCCGGGGCGCTTTGAACGCCATGCGAGGCCGCGGGTCAAGCGTCACCCGCGGCCATCCACACTCTTTATGCCGCGTCGGCGGCGACCGAGAACTTCACGATTTTGTCCGGATTGGACACAGTCCCGCCGCCGCCGCTGCCGCGCTTGATCGAATCGACGTGCTCCATGCCCTCCACGACCTGGCCCCAGATCGTATACTGGCCGTTCAGGTGCGAGGCCGGCTCGAACATGATGAAGAACTGGCTGTTCGCGCTGTTCGGGCTTTGCGAGCGCGCCATGCCGCAGGTGCCGCGCAGGAACTTCGCCTTGTCGCTGAACTCGGCGCGGATGTTATCGAGCTTGCTGCCGCCGGTGCCGGTGCCGGTCGGGTCGCCGCCCTGCGCCATGAACCCTTCGATGACGCGATGGAACACCGTGCCGTCGTAGAAGCCCTGCCGCACCAGCGTCTTGATTTGCGTCACATGCTGCGGCGCAAGATCGGGGAAAAGCTGGATCACCACGCGGCCATCCTTCAGGTCGAGATGCAGCGTGTTCTCGGGGTCGAGTGTCGGCTTCGAGTCGCTCATGATGATCTTCTCCTTCCGTTGATTACTTCACGTCCGCGGCGACGCGCATATGCACGATACGGTCCGGCTCGCCCAGCACCTTGCCGTTCGGGCCGTCGCCGCGCTTGATCCGGTCCACATGTTCCATGCCGCGCACGACCTGTCCCCAGATCGTGTATTGCCCGTCCAGCGCGGGCGCCGGAGCGAACATGATGAAGAACTGGCTATTGGCGCTGCCGGGGTCCTGCGCCCGCGCCATGCCGCAGACGCCGCGCACGAAATGCCGCTGGCTGAACTCCGGCGGGATGTTGGGCAGCTTGCTGCCGCCCATGCCGGTGCCGGTCGGATCGCCGCCCTGAACCATGAAGCCGTCGATCACCCGGTGGAACGGCGTGCCGTCATAGAAGCCCTGGCGCGCCAGGGTCTTGATCTGGGCGACATGCTTGGGTGCTACGTCCGGCAGAAGCTGGATCACCACCCGGCCGTAGGTGATGTCCAGGTAGAGGGTGTTCTCGGGATCGCTGGTTTGCGCGAAGCCGGGCGTGGCGGCAGCGGCCACGCCGAGCGCGGCGCCGGAGGCAAGCAGGGTGCGGCGGTTCATGGACGCCCTCCTTCAGTCGGAATTGGGAAAAACCCGCGAGCTCAGCCGCGGAGGCGTTTCAGGACGCGCTCATGCGTCAGCGCCGGGACAAACGACGTGATGTCGCCGCCCAGCATGGCAACCTCCTTGACCAGCCGCGACGCGATGAACTGGTGCGTCTCGCTGGCCATCAGGAACACCGTCTCGATGTCCGGCGCCATCCGGTAGTTCATGCCGGCCATCTGGAACTCGTAGTCGAAGTCCGATACCGCGCGCAACCCGCGGACGATCATCGACGCGCCAACGGAGCGGGCGAAGTTGATCAGCAGCGTGTCGAACGGCACCACCTCGATCACCATCCCGTTCCGCGCGGCTATCGGCTGGATCTCCGCGGTGACCAGCTCCACCCGCTCCTCCAGCGAGAACAGCGGCCCCTTGCCGGTGTTGATCGCGACGCCGACGACCAGTTTGTCGAGCAGCCGGGCAGCGCGGGCGATGACGTCGATATGGCCGTTGGTGACCGGATCGAAGGTTCCCGGGTACAAGCCGATGCGCTGGGGACGCTGCGCGGTCTTATTCGCCATTGTTGCCTCCCTCGGGAGCCGTGTCGCCGGCCGGTTCGCCGTCGATGTTATCCGAAGGATCAGGCGCCGGCGAGCCGCCTTCGACGTCGCCGCTGTCGTCGGTCTCGTCTTCGAGCACCGTGAACACGCTGGTCACGTGCTCGCCCTTATCGACGCGGAACAGGGTAACGCCCATCGCCTGACGGCCGGTGATGCGGACCTGGTCGACGGGGACGCGGATCAGGCGGCCGGCGTCGGTCACCATCATGATGTCATCGCCCTGGCGCACCGGGAAGGTCGCAACCACCGCCTTGCCGTTGCGTGGCGCCAAGGTGACGTTGGCGATCCCCTGGCCGCCGCGGCCGGTGACCCGGTACTCGTAGGCCGAAGTGCGCTTGCCGAACCCGATGTCGGTGACCGTCAGCAGCATTTCCTCGGAGTCTTCCAGCTCCAGGAAGCGATCCGCATCGAGTGTCACCTCGGGCACGTTTTCCTCTGCCTCGGCAGCGGGTTCGGCCGCGGCCGCGGCTTCCGCTTCGGCGTCGCCGTTGGCTCCATTGGCGCGCCGTTTGGCGTTCGCCTGCTTGAGATAGGCCAGACGATCCTCGGGCGAGGCTTCGACATGGCGCAGCACCGACAGGCTGTTCACATCGTCCCCGTTCAGCAGTTTGATGCCGCGCACCCCGGAACTGTCGCGGCCGGCGAAGACGCGCACCTGCTCGTCGGTCAACTGGAAGCGGATGCAGCGGCCCTTGCGGGTCGCCAGCAGCACGTCGTCGCCCTCCCGACAGGTGGCGACGCCAATCAGGCGGTCACCTTCGTCCAGCTTCATGGCGATCAGGCCGGAGGCGCGGACGTTGCGGAAATCCGACAGCCGGTTGCGGCGCACATTGCCCGAGGCGGTGGCGAACACCAGGTGCAGGCTTTCCCACAAGGTCTCGTCCTGCGGCAGCGGCAGCACCGTGGTGATGGTGTCGGACCCGAGTTCCGGCAGCAGGTTGACCAGCGCCCGGCCCTTCGCGGTCGGGCTGGCTTCCGGCAGCTTCCAGACCTTCTCCCGGAAGGCCTTGCCGCCGGAGGAGAAGAACAGCACCCATTGGTGGGTGTGGCCGTTGAAGCTGCGTGTCACGATATCATCGCCGCGCGTGCCGGCGCCGCTGCGGCCGCGGCCGCCGCGGTTTTGCGCGCGGTAGGTTTCCAAGGTGGTGCGCTTGATGAAGCCGTCGCGGGTGATGGTGACGACCATCTGCCCCGGCTCGATCAGGCTTTCGTCGTCCTGGTCCGCCAGCGAGTCGGCGATGTCGGTCATCCGCGGCGAGACGATCTCCTTGCGGGCCGACGTCAGCTCCTCCGTCATCACTTCCATGCGGCGGATGCGCGAGCCGAGGATGTCGAGCAATTCGCGGATCTTGCCGGCGACCTCGGTCATCTCCGCCTGGATCTTCTCGCGTTCCAGGCCGGTCAGGCGCTGCAGGCGCAGATCGAGGATGCCGCGTGCCTGCTCTTCGGTCAGGCGGACCGTGCCGTCCTCCGCAATCACATTGCCGGGTTCGTCGATCAGCGCCAGCAGGGCGCCGATATCGGCGGCCGGCCAGTCGCGGCCCATCAGCGCGACGCGGGCGGCGGCGGCATCGGGACTGGCGCGGATCAGCCGGATGACCTCGTCGATGTTGGCGACGGCAATCGCCAGGCCGACAAGGTTATGGGCGCGGTCGCGGGCCTTATTGAGGTCGAAGCGCGAGCGCCGGAGGATGACCTCCTCGCGGAATCGAATAAAACACTGCAGCGCTTCGCGTAGGCCCATCTGCTTCGGCTGGCCGTCGTCCAGGGCCAGCACGTTGATGCCGAAGCTGGTCTGCAACTGGGTGAAGCGGAACAACTGGTTCAGCACCACTTCCGGGGTGGCGTCGCGCTTCAGCTCCATGACGATGCGCATGCCGGAGCGGTCGCTCTCGTCGCGCATTTCGCCGATGCCCTCGATGACCTTGCCGCGCACCAGTTCGGCGATCTTCTCGATCAGGGTCTTCTTGTTCACCTGATAGGGGATTTCGGTGACGATGATCGCGGTGCGGTCCTTGCGGATTTCCTCGAATTCCGTGCGCGCCCGGATGGTGATGCTGTCGCGGCCCGTTTCGAACGCCTGGCGGATGCCGGAGCGGCCGATGATGATGCCACCGGTGGGAAAATCCGGCCCCGGGACAATCTTCATCAGTTCGTCGAGCGAGATGTCCGGTTCGGCGATCAGCGCCAGGGTGGCGTCGATGATCTCGCCGGGGTTGTGCGGCGGAATGTTGGTGGCCATGCCGACGGCGATGCCGTTGGCGCCGTTGATCAGCAGGTTGGGGAACTTGGCCGGCAGGACGACCGGCTCGCGTTCCGACTCGTCGTAGTTCGGCTGGAAATCGACGGTGTCCTTGTCGATGTCTTCCAGCAGCAGGGCGGCAGCCTTGGCCAGCCGCACCTCGGTATAGCGCATCGCCGCCGGGTTATCGCCGTCCACCGAGCCGAAATTGCCCTGGCCGTCGATCAGCGGCAGGCGCATCGAGAAGCTCTGCGCCATGCGGACCATGGCGTCGTAGATCGAGCTATCGCCGTGCGGGTGGTATTTACCCATCACGTCGCCGACGACGCGGGCCGATTTGCGGTAGGCCTTGTCGGGCGTGTAGCCGGCCTCGAACATGCCATACAGGATGCGCCGGTGCACCGGCTTCAGCCCGTCGCGGGCGTCCGGCAAGGCGCGCGCCACGATCACGCTCATGGCGTAATCGAGGTAGGAGCGGCGCATCTCGTCTTCTAAAGTGACCGGCTGCATGTCGCCGTGCGGGCCGGTTGGCACCAGAGGGTCGTCGGGTGTGTCGCTCAAATCTTGCTCTGCCGGTTGCGCGCGTTTGCCCGGCCCGGGGCCGAGTCATCCGCGCATTCGCTGCGGCTTAATAGGCCGATTCCGTACGTAAGGCGAGAGCGGAGTTGCAGGGCGGCGGCAGCGCGAGACGCCCCCCTGCCGCACTTGACAGAGCCGCCCACCGCCCCCACACTTCACCACATGGCGAAGTTTCCCGCATCGCAGCTCGACCGGACATTCGCCGCACTCGTCGACCCGACGCGCCGCGCCATCCTGGCGCGCCTGGAGCAGGAGGGCAGCGTGTCCATCGGCGAACTCGCGCGCCCGCTGCCGATAAAGCTGCCGGCGGTGATGAAGCATCTCGACGTGCTGGGCACCGCGGGGCTGATCACGCGTTCAAAGAAGGGCCGCACCGTCGCGGTGCACCTGGCACCCGCCCCCATGCAGGAGGCCATGACCTGGCTGCGGCGCTACGAACGCTTCTGGTCCACCCGCCTCGATCGCCTGGCGGCTTATGCCGAGGCCGAGGAGGCAAAAACCCGGGAGAGCACAGAATGACCAGCCTGACCCTGATACGGCGGATCGCGGCGCGTCCCTCGATCGTCTTCGATGCGTTGACGAAACCCGAGGGGATCGTCCGCTGGTGGGGACCCGACGACGGCCCGGTGCTGCTGGCCGCTACCGATGTCCGCCCGGGCGGCCGCTTCCGGGTGCGCTTCCGGATGCTCGACGGCAGCGAGCATGAAAGCAGCGGCGAGTATATCGAAGTCGTCAAACCCACGCGTCTGGTCATGAGCTGGCGCTGGACGCACGGCGGCGATCCTGACGAAGCCGGCGAAGAATCGCGTGTCGAGATCGACCTGCGGGCAATCGATATCGGGTCTGAACTCACCTTCACCCATTCACGGCTGCGGACCGACGCGTCGCGCGACAGCCACGCCCGGGGTTGGAATGGTGCGCTCGACAAGCTGGCACGGCATTTCGTTGAGGGTACTGGTAGCGAAACATAATGTATCGAAACGGAGACCGTGAGATGCTTCCGACGATCACCACCTTCGGTTGGGTCCCTGAGTTCGCCCGCGGATTTGTCCGCGACATGCGCCCGCGCTGGGCCTTCGAGGAAGTCGGCCAACCCTACGAGATCCACCTCATCGCCGATTCGAAATGCCCTGACCATCGCCGCTACCAGCCGTTCGGCCAGGTGCCGACGTACCGGGACGACGAGGTGGCGATCTTCGAATCCGGCGCGATCGTCCTGCGCATTGCCGAACGGGCCGGACAACTGATCCCCGTCGATCCCGCCCCGCGCATGCGCGCGCTGCAATGGCTGGCGGCGGCACTCAACTCCGTCGAACCCTATGTCATGGCGCTGGCCGTCAATGATGTATTCGAGGCGGATCGAGAATGGTCCAAACCGCGCCATGCGAAAGTGATCGACGACCTGGCGGCGCGGCTCGGCGATCTCGAGGCGGCGCTGGGTGGCAATACGTGGCTTGACGGGAACGACTTCACCATTGGCGACCTTATGATGATTTCCGTACTGGGCGGCTTGCGCGGCACCGGCGTCGTTGCCGGCTTTCCGCGGCTTGCCGCGTATATTGCGCGCGGCGAAGCCAGGCCCGCGCACAGGAAGGCGATGGCCGATCATTTGGCGGTCTTCGAGGCACCGGCTCCGGCCTGATTTTGACCTGGCTTGTTTTAATGGGAGAGAAACGATGGCGTATTTCCAGGGCTTCGTGGTTCCCGCGCAGAGCGAGAATAAATCGGCCTATCTCGACATGGCGAAGCAGGCAGCGCCGATCTTCGCAGAAAATGGGGCCACTGGCCTGATCGAATGCTGGGGCGACGAGGTAATGGACGGCAAGGTGACCGATTTGAAGCAGGCGGTTCAGGCTAACGACACAGAAGCGGTGGTGTTTTCCTGGATATGGTGGCCCGACAAGGCGACATGTGACGCGGCAGCGCCCGGGATCATGGCCGACGAGCGGATGAAGCCCGGGGGGCCGATGCCGTTCGATGCCCGGCGGATGATCTACGCCGCGTTCGAGGTGAGTTACGACACCGGCGACAGCGGCAAATTCGGCTATGTTGACGGCATGGTTGCCAGCGTCGCCGATGCTGACCGCCAGGGCTTCGTCGACCATGCGGCGGTGATGGCCAGGCTGTTCCAGGAACGCGGAGCGTTGCGCGTCGTTAATGGCTGGGGCATCGATGTGCCCGCCGGCAAAGTGACCGATTTCCGGCGCGCCGTGCAGGCGAAGGACGGCGAGACGGTGGTGATGGGCTGGATAGAATGGCCCGACAAGCCGACGCGTGATGCCGGCATGCGCGCGTTGATGGAGGATCCGCGCATGCGTGAAGCCCCTCCCCCATGGAATGGCCAGCTCGCCATCTTCGGCGGCTTCGCGCCGATACTCGACACCAGCCACGTTTAGGGAGGTCCGAAATGGCGAACGTTAACCAGACCGGGACGAAGATCGTGCCGTGCCTATGGTTCGACGGCCAGGCGCGCGAGGCGGCGGAATTCTACGCGGCGACCTTTCCCGACAGCCACGTGAAGGCTCGGCATACGGCGCCGTCGGATTACCCGGGCGGCAGGCAGGGTAACGAACTCACCGTCGAGTTCACCGTGCTCGGCATGCCGTTTCTCGGCTTGAACGGCGGGCCGCATTTCAGGTTCAACGAGGCGGTCAGCTTCCAGGTCTACACCGACAGCCAGGAGGAGACTGATCGTTACTGGAACGCGATCGTCCGGAACGGCGGCACGGAGTCGCAATGTAGCTGGTGCAAGGACAGGTTCGGCCTGTCCTGGCAGATCGTGCCCCGCGCCCTGATGGCCGCGATGGCCGATCCCGACAAGGCCGCGGCGAAGCGGGTGATGGAGGCGATGATGGGGATGAAAAAGATCGACATCGCCGCGATCGAGCGGGCGCGCACCGGGGGGACAGTGTCATGAAGCTGCAGCTCTTCGGCCACCCGTTCTCCTCCTACACGATGAAGGCGCTGATCGCGCTGCATGAGAATGAAACGCCGTTCGACTTCCGCATGCTCGGTCCCGATCATCCGGAGAACGGCGCGGAGCTTGCCCGGCGCTGGCCGATCGGCAAGTTCCCGTTGCTGGTCGATGGCGAGACGACGGTGTTCGAAACCAGTGCGATCATCGAGTATCTCGCCGCGTTTCATCCCGGACCGGTGGCGCTGATCCCGGCCGATGCGAAGGCTGCCGTGCCGGTGCGGATGCTCGATCGCGTCTTCGACAATTACGTAATGACCCCGATGGGGGCTATCGTTGCCGACGCGCTCCGGCCGGACGAGGCGCGTGACCCGTACGGCGTCGCGAAGGCCCGCGGCGCGCTCGATACGATCTACGCGTGGCTCGACCAGGCGCTGGCGGAGCGCCAATGGGCTGCCGGCGATGCGTTCACCCTGGCGGACGCGGCCGCCGCGCCCGCCCTGTTCTACGCCGACTGGACGCATCCGATTGGCGAGGACCGCACCGCGCTGAAAGCCTATCGCGGCAGGCTGCTGGCGCGGCCCTCGTTTGCCCGCTGTATCGAGGATGCGCGTCCGTATCGGGGTTTCTTCCCGCTCGGCGCGCCCGATCGGGACTGATGCCGGCAAGGAGATTGATCATGACCGATGAAAACCTTGAATTGTCCGTCACCCGCCTGATCGACGCACCCGTCGCGACCGTCTGGAAGATCGCCACCGAGCGGATGGAGGAATGGTGGTGCCCGAAGCCCTGGACGGCGAAGATCGTCGAGCAGGATTGGCGTGCGGGCGGACGCTCGGCGATGGTGATGCATGGGCCGAACGGCGAGGAAATGCCTTTCGAAGGGGTTTTGCTTGAGGTGACGCCCGGCAAGCGCTTCGTCTTCACCGACGCCTTCGCCACCGGCTGGCACCCGAAGGGTCCTTTCATGGTCGGCACGATGGAGTTCGCTGATGAGAGCGGCAAGACCCGCTTCACCGGCAGCGCTCGGCACTGGACCCGGGAGGCGTATGACCAGCACAAGGCGATGGGCTTCGAACCGGGTTGGGCGGCGGTGGCGGAGCAGCTTGCCGCGCTGGCGGAGGCGGAGCGGTAGCGGGCCATCAGCGCGTCCTACCGATTTCCACCGCGAACCGTGCTATTCCCCGTCGATGGAAACCAAACCCCCGATCCCGCTCGCCGTCCTTGTCGGCATCCAGACACCGGACGTCGATGACGCCGCCCACGCAGCCAGCCTCGAGGAGTTGGGGCGCCTGGTGAAGACGCTGGGCTATGAGGTTGCCGGGACCGTGTCGCAGAAGCGCGAGGGCACCGGCGCCGGGTCGCTGCTGGGCAGCGGCAAGCTGGCGGAGCTGGCGGGTCTGACTGGCGGCACCGGCGTCGTCGGCTCGATGGCGCCGGCCGTGAAGTCGAAGGCGCGGCTGCGGTTTGAGCCGGCCGGCGAGACCGGTGTTTCGGCCGAGGCCGAACCGGACGGTGTTTCGCGCAAGCCGGGGTTCGTCATTGTCGACCATGAGCTTTCGCCCAGCCAGATCCGTAACCTCGAACACGCCACCGGAGCACAGGTGCTGGACCGGACCGGCGTCATCGTCGAGATCTTCCATCGCCACGCCAACACCCGCGAGGCGAAGCTGCAGGTGGAGATGGCGCGGCTGAAATATGTAGCGCCGCGGCTGCGCGAGTCCGCGGGCGGCGGCGGGCGGCAACAGGGGCCGGGTGCGGGTGAGAGCACCCTGGCGCTCGATCGCCGCAAGATCCGCGATCGACTGGCGGAGCTGCGCGAGCAGTTGGATGCGGTGCAGCGCGACTCCGACAACCGCCGTTCGGCGCGGCGCGACCAGTTGCGGGTGGCGCTTGTGGGCTACACCAATGCGGGCAAGTCGTCGCTGATGCGGGCGCTGACTGGCAGCCAGGTGCTGGTGGAGGACAAGCTGTTCGCCACGCTGGACACCACCGTGCGTATCCTGCAGCCGGAGACAAGGCCGCGGGTGCTGATCTCCGACACCGTCGGGTTCATCAAGCAATTGCCGCATGATCTGGTCGCCTCGTTTCGGTCTACTTTGGCGGAGGCGCTGGAGGCGTCGCTGCTGCTGTTCGTGGTCGATGCGTCGGACCCGACCTATGAGGCTCAGTTGGAGGTGAGCCGCAGCGTGCTGCGGGATATCGGCGCGGATGCGGTGCCGTCGCGGTTGTTGCTGAACAAGATGGACCGGGTGGACGCGGCCGGACGGGCTTTATTGATGGAGAAGCACCCGGACGCGATTTTGTTGTCGGCGCACAAGCCGGAGGATGTCAGCGCGCTGCGGGAGAGCATCATCGGGTTTTTCGAGGCGGCGATGGTGGAGGATGTGCTGGTGGTTCCTTATGCGAAACAGGGGTTGATCGGCGAGGTGTACGAAAGCGCGCGGGTGTTGTCGGAGGGGTATGACGAGACGGGGCGGGTGTTGAGGGTGCGCGGGTTGCCGGGGGCGATTGCGCGGCTGAAGCGGGGTTTGGGGGCGGGGTGAGGGTGCGGATTGGTCGGGTCCTGTGGTGTTCGCTCGGCCGATAGTCTTGGCTCGGCCAAAGTCGAAAGTCTATCGGCGTGAAGCGATCAAGCGGAAGGATGCCGGAGAGCCGTGGCGCGAGATCGCGAGCGGATATAATGTCCATAACAGCACGATTTCGAGGCTGTCGGCATGACCGAGTGCGTTATAGACAGGGAATATGTTGTTAATATATCCGAAGACTGACCGCTTCGAATGATGGACGGGTCAGCTTTGATATTTTTGTTGCGGAAACAGGAATTCCGGGGCAGCGCCTCCGTCAGCAGACGTGGTTCGAGGGGTGGAATGCGCTTCTCGCTGAAATCGGTATGCCGACGGCTTCTTTCGAAAAACCACGCACCCCGGATGCGACCATCGCTGTGTCCGTTGTTAGGCTTATCGAGAAAATCAAAAGATGGCCTACGGAGGACGATCTTGCACGAGAGAGAGGACGTGATAGTTCATTTCCCTCTTTGAAGGTGATACGGAGAGTGCGGAAATCTGGCAAACTGCTATCATTATTGAAAGAATACTGTGCAGAGGATGCTTTGTTGCTCGATGTCAACGCAGATGATGTTCGGGTCTTTAAGCGCCGCAGATACCAGTGAACAGGATGTCGGCCGAAC
Organism: uncultured Rhodopila sp.; assembly: GCF_903944925.1. Lineage (GTDB taxonomy): Bacteria > Pseudomonadota > Alphaproteobacteria > Acetobacterales > Acetobacteraceae > Rhodopila. The sequence continues at coordinate 80,537 of NZ_CAJATU010000076.1, forward strand.
CGAGCGTAAAACGGAGACCGCGCCGTCTTCCTCTACGGCTTCGCCAAAAACGAGCGGGAGAACATCGACCCTGACGAATTGCTGACGCTGCGCGAAATCGGCGCGGCATGGCTGGCGGCCGATGCGGAACAGCTCGCGCGAGCCTTGCAGGAAGACGTTTTGCACGAGGTTGACCCATGAAGCGACAGACTCACCCTAGCCGGCTGACCAAGGCCTTGCTGGAGACGGCCGACGACATGCGGCGCGTCGGCGTGATGGACGTGGCCACGCATGAGAAGATCACCCTGCACCTCGGCAGCAAGACGGATGCGGCGCCCGATCCCATCACCGGCGACGAAATCCGTTCGCTGCGCGAAGCGGCGCACCTGAGCCAAGCCGTGTTTGCCCGGTATCTCAACCTCACCGTTGGCTACGTCTCGCAACTGGAACGCGGCGTGAAACGGCCAACCGGCCCCGCGCTGGTGTTGTTGAACGTCATTCGCCGTAAGGGCATCGACGCTATCTTGTAGCAGGAAGATCCAAAGCTGCGATCAGCACCTTTCACGCGGGGTTGCGCCGGAAGCCCGGCATGCCGGCAAAGCCGGGTCTTCCTGCCCACCCCGCGCCGCCGCCCGTGCAACCAGCCAGGGCCCGGGCTGCCATTGACCAAGATCCAAGCCGCCCATGTTTGCGGTCCGCTACACCTCGCCGGTGATCGCCCCGGGAGAAACCGCCCCGGACGCGACCGTCCCCGTGCCACGCCAGACCGCCACCCCTGCACGCCGCCCCCAACCGCGCGGCGACCCAAGCCTGGTGAGGAAGCCGCTCGCGTCCAGCAGCTTGCCATGGTCCGGCGCGTAGTAGATCACAACCAGCTCCGGACCGGGGGCGGCGCGCAGCGCCTCGATCACCGCGCCGAGGGTCGCTGCCTTGAACGGGTTGAACAGGAACAGCACCACCGGCCCGGGCGGGAAGACGAACCGGGCGGCGTCCGCGGTTTGCACCTCCGCCGCGACGCCGAGCCGGGCCAGGTTCGCCCGGGCGATGTCCGCGAGCGCCGGCACGATCTCCACCCCGATCAGCCGGCGGAAGCGCAGTTGCGCGGCCAGGATCAGCGCCCGCCCCTTGCCGCAGCCGAGATCGACGAAGCTGAAGCGCGCGGGATCAATCCCGGCGAAGGCCACGGCCACCTCCAGCACGCGCTCGTCGGTCGGCATGTAGCGCTCGGCCCGGGCGGCGATGTCCGCCGGCATGTCGAGGCGTGAGATCGGTATCTCCCCGTCGGTATCGACATCGTGGCGCGCGTCGAAGTCGCTGCGCGCCGGCGGCAGCGTCCGCCGGCCGATCCCGGGCCAGAAGGCCCGGGCCGCGATCACGGCCAGAATCAACAACAGGATGTGGGTCAAGCGGGCTTACCCCCGGATGCGGTGACGCTGGCAAACACAGCGGGACGGCCGGCTCGCGGCGCGGTTTAGCAACGGAATCGGGCGCGGTGTAAAGCGGCGATCACAGGCCGCGCGCCCGGGCTCGCCAGCCTGGACCGCCCGCCGCAAGAAGCGTGGGCAGCCTGCGGATGATTGCGATCCACGTCAGGAGGCTCGTGAACCGATCAGCGACACGCCAACCACGCCACCGCGGCGAGACAAGCGGCTGGCATTGCGACCACCGCCCAGGCCCCGTGCCCGGTCCCCGTCAGCGCCGCCGCAACCGCGACGACCGCAGCCACCCCGGCGATGTTGCGGGCATCGCCAAACAGCGTCTTGAAGAACGCTTTCAAGCGCGCGCCTCCGGCACCCGCCGCCCGCGCAGCACCGGCACCAGCGCCTGCCCGCCAATCAGGAAAAACCCCTCCAGCGCCAGCAAACTCCAATCCCCCAGCGGCCAGACGTCCCCCGCCATCGCCTCCAGCGTCCAGAACACCCCGAACGAGACGATCATCGACCCGACAATGAATTTGATGGCGTTCTCCGGCACCCGCCGCAGCGGCGCCCGGGCCGCCAGCCCGGCAGCGAACACCACCAGCAACGCGACCAGCGCGGCAATGCCATTGGAGACCCAGGCCCCGCTGCGCAGGCTGAACGCGACGACGATCAGCCAGACCTCCAGCCCCTCCATCAGCGTGCCCTTGTAGGCGACCAGCCAGGCGGCGAACCAGTCGCCGCCGCTGAGCTTCTCCCGGGTCTCGCGGAACTCGGCATCCTCGTCGTGCAGCGCCTTCAGCCCGGCCTGCCGGGCGATGGCCTTCGCCATCCACCGCACCCCGAACAGCAGCAGGAACACGCCGATGACGAACTGGATCGCCTGCACGTTCAGCCCGCTCGACAGCGCGCCGCCGGTGATCGCGGTCAGCACCGCCAGCGTCCCCAACCCGGCCGCGGCGGCGCCCAGCGAGGCGCCCCAGCCGATGGTCAGGCTGACCGCGAGGACGATCGTGAACGCCTCCACCCATTCGACCCCGGCGGTCAGGAACAGCGGCAGGAATGCGGCCCAATCCATGTCCGCGACTTAGCCACCGAGGCGGCTGATATCAATGGCCGCCGCCAGACGATCCAGCAACCCGCCCACCAGCACGACCACGTCCTGGTCGGTCGCCACCGGCCCACTCGCCGTCAGCCGCACCCGGTCTCGCACCACCGCCCGAGCCGCATCCCGCGGCACGATCGTCCAGTCCGCATTCAGCGTTGCGGTCCCTGACGCCGTCACATCCAGCCGGCTGATGTTGATCACCACCCGGTACGCCGGCGCGGCCGCCGGCGGCTGATCCGTCACCAGCGCATCCGGACGGCGCGCCGCCAGCCGCTCGGTCAGCCGATCGGTAATGCCGAGGGACAGGCGGCTGGCCCAGCGGCCAACCTGGCTGCGGTGCAGGATATCGCCGTCGCGGTAGACAATGTCCTGCGAGTCAAGCTCATCCGGCACCGTCACCCGAACGACCTGGATCACCACAGCCGCCTGCCCGAGCGGTGGCGTCTCGGCAACCGAGGACGGCACGTTCAACGTATAAAGTTTCAGCGGCGGCCCGGCGCAGGATGCCAGCAGCAAGGCGGCAGCGCCGGACAGGAACAATCGTCTCATGGCCGGCGTCCGGTCAGCAGAAGTTGCGGGTTGCGTTCGACATCACTGGCAAAGCCGCGCAGCGACGCCGCCGCCGCGGCGAGATCGCGCAGCGTCGACTCGATATTCGCTCGGTCAGCCGAGCGTGTGGATGTCACGGACCGCAGGTCACCGAGCACATCGCGGGCCCGCGCCATGCTCTCATCCGCCGCCGTCAGCAGCTTGTGCAGGTCCGCCCCGCGCGCGCTCAACTGCCCGTCGGCCGTCGCGGTCAGCTGGTTGATGTTCGCCAGCGTGGTGTCCAGCCTTTCCTGCAGCGCTTTGATTGCCTGGCCCGCCGTCTCGACCGTCTGCGCAGTCCGGTCGGAGGTGATCCTCAGGCTTTCGACCAATGGCGGCAGATCGTCGTCGAGCTTTTCCGACAGTGTCCTCAGGCTCTGCAACGTGGCATTGGTGTTGTCGGCCAGTTCCCGCCACGGCAACTCGCTGAGTTGCTGCTTGGCCGCCTGTATCACCGACTGCTTGGTCGGAATTTCCGGCAGGTCGGATATCCCCGGATGCAGGACGGTGTCCGATCCCGGATCGAAATCGAGGTCGATCTGCGCCTGGCCGGTGACGAAGCTCTGTATGTTCAGCTCGGCCCGCAGGCCCCGCTTGATCAGATCCTCCAGATCCAGGGGAGCGCTACCCTGCGGCCTGCCAATCCGCGCCCGGTCCGGTTCGAGGCGTATCCCGACCGGGATAAAGGCGGTGCTGGTCTTCGGATCGAACCGGATGCCGATGCTTTCAACCGACCCCACCGGGACGCCGCGGAAGGTGACCGGAGAGCCGATGGACAGGCCGGCGATGGAATCCTGGAACACGATCACCGCCCGGATCGACGGGTTGAAGATGTTGAACTTGCCGAAAAAGATGACCGCTCCCACGGCGAGCAGGATGCCCCCCAGCACGAAAGCGCCCACCGCGGTCTGCCTGCCGCCATTCATTGCTTTTGGTCCTTGGCTTCGGTCAGGGCTTCGGGTCGTTCGCGCCGCATGAAGGCCTCCACTTGCGGGTCCGGACAGGTATCGCGCAATTGCGCCGGGGCGCCATGCGCGATCGCCGTCTTGGTCTTCGCATCGAGGAACACGCCGTCATCGGCGATGGCGAACAGGCTCGGCAGTTCGTGGCTGACGATGACGATGGTCGCCCCCAGCCCGTCGCGCAGATTGAGGATCAGGTCGTCCAGCCGGCTGGAGGTGATCGGGTCGAGGCCGGCGGACGGTTCATCGAAGAACAGCACGTCCGGGTCCAGCGCCAGCGCCCGCGCCAGCCCGGCGCGCTTCTTCATGCCGCCGCTGATGTCGGACGGCAGCTGATCTTCGGCGTTCTCCAACCCGACGAGCGCCAGTTTCAGCTTCACCAGCCGCGAGATCGCGGCGGCGTCCAGCCGGGTGAACATCTGCAGCGGCAGGGCGACGTTTTCGCCGACGGTCAGCGAACTCCACAGCGCGCCGCTCTGGAACAGCACGCCGAAGCGCCGCCCGATTGCGGTGCGGCGGTCTTCGGTGGCGGCCCAGTAGTCCTCGGTTTCCACCAGGATGCTGCCGGCGCGCGGGCGCAGCAACCCGATCATGGATTTCAGCACGGTGCTCTTGCCGCAGCCGGAGCCGCCCATGACCGCGAAGATGCTGCCGCGGCGGACGTCGAACGACAGGTCGTGCTGGATCACCTTCGGGCCGAACGCCAGCGTGACATCCTTCAGCGCGAGCAAGGGCTTCTCATCATGCTTGCGCAGCGCGGGATCGGCCATGCGGTCAGAACCCCACGATGGTGGCGATCACGGCGAACAGCGAGTCCATCGCGATGACCCCGACGATGCCGGTGACGACGGCGCGGGTCGCGGCGGTGCCGACATCGGCGGCGCTGCGCCCGGCCTTGAGGCCGATGCGGCAGCTCGTCACGCCGATCATGACGGCGAAGGCGATGCTCTTGCAGAAGCCGAAGACGAACTGGTCGAACGGCACGGCACCCAGCGTCTGCTCCACATACCCCGCCGGGGTGACGTTCAACATGGAGATCGCGACGATGCCGCCGCCGGCGATGCCAACCAGGCAGCCATACAGATACAGCAGCGGCATGGTCAGGATCAGCGCCAGGATCGACGGCAGCAGAATGTAGTCCTCGGTCGGGATGCCGATGACCTGGAGCGCGTCGATCTCCTCATTGCCGAGCATGGTGGCAATGCGCGCCGCGTAGGCGCCTCCGGTGCGGCCGGCCATGATGATGGCGGTCATGACGGCCGCCATTTCGCGCACCAACGCGAGTCCGACGAGGTTCGCGACGTAGATGTCGGCGGCGAATTTCTGCAACTGCACGGCGCCGACGAAGGCCAGGATGGCGCCGAGCAGGAAGTTCACCACGCTGATGATCAGCAGCGCCGAGGGGCCGGCGTCGCGGATATTGGCGAGCAGATCGACCGGCCGCATCCGTGCCCGCCCGGCCAGCGCCAGCACGCCGCCCTTCGCGGTATTGCCGAGCAGGGTGCTGAGGATGCCCAGTTCGGTCAGTTGGCCGATAGCCGCTCCACCGAGCCGGTTCAGCGGGCGGAAGCCGCGGCGGCTCGGCGGCGCGGGCGCGGCAATGGTGTCGGGCAACAGGCCCAAAAGCTTGCGGGCGGACGGCGGCAGCGTCTCGCCGTCGATTCCGGCGCCGGCGGCGATGGCGGCGCGCTTGGCATCCCAGAGAAACTCGATCAGCCCGCTGTCCCAGCGGCCGATGCCGGAGACATCGAACGCCAGGGTCTGGCCGGACGCGACCGCGCCGAGACCATCCTTGGGCAACCCCGGCAGGGGGCCGGACTGGGCCATCCAGTCGCCTGTCAGGCAAAGCACAGGCTTGCCGTCCGTCTGGCGAAGCTGCCAGGCGGGAGGCGGTTCGGTCCGGGCAGGTGGTTTCAAGCCGATGTCTTCAAATGCCGGATCATCCGATGTTCACCTGGCCGCGGAAGTGCCAGCGCCTAAAGCGCTTGTTGCCTGTTGGCGTCACTACAGTCAACCACGGCCACGTCTGCGTTCAGCGCGGACGGTGCGACCGGTCAACGGTCCGGTGTGGGTTTTAACGACCGCTTTGTAGCGCAGAGGACGAAGAGATTTTGAGATCGCAGAGAAGACTTTTTTCGCCTTCGGCGCGGAACATAACACCATCAATATCGGTAGCTTACCGGTATAATAGCGTAACCCTGATGTCTATCGGTCGAGCGACGCAGCGCCGCAGGCGCAAGAATGTCTTCTCTGCATCTCATAATCCCCGCGTCCTCTGCGCTACAAAGCGGAGGCTCAATCAGCACCCGTGGTGACCGTCGCCCTCCGTCTCATGCGTATGCACAGCTACCGCACCTCGTCCGTCACGACATTGAAACCAACCAGCGTGCTCGGCCCGAAGATCGTGGACAGCGCGACATCGGTCGCGTCCCGCCCGCGCGCCATCAGGATGCGGCCGATGCGCGGCGTATTGTGGCGCGCGTCGAACGTGTGCCAGTGGCCGCCGAGGTACACCTCGAACCAGGCGCTGAAATCCATCGGCGAATCGACCGGGGGGATGCCGATATCGCCGAGATACCCGGTGCAATACCGCGCCGGAATGTTCATGCACCGGCACAGGGTTATCGCCAGATGCGCGAAGTCCCGGCACACCCCCCTGCCCTCGTCATGCCCAGCCATCGCGCCGCGCAGCGGGTCTGCGTGGTGATAGCCGAACTCGATCCGGTTGTGCACGTAATCGCAAATCGCCTGTACTCGCGGCCAGCCTTCCGGCGTATTGCTGAACAGCGACCACGCCAAAGGGGTCAGCCGATCGGTCTCGCAGTAGCGGCTGCCGAGCAGAAAAACCAGGACGTCGTCAGGAAGATCCGCAATCGGGTGCTGCGCCGCATTCGGAACGACCGCGTCCGGCGTGCCGGGATCGCTGACCAGGAACTGAGTGGATATCCGCAACCGCCCGGCCGGAGCGGTGATGCGGTGACAGATGTTGCCGAAGCCGTCGCGATATTCACTCGCGCCAATCGGCGGATCAAAATCTATCTGATGCGGATTAATGACATCGTGCATCCGACTCGGGTGGACGCTCAACACCAGCAACATCGGCGTTGGTTGAGGGCATTCGTAGCTAATATCGTATCCGGCTCGAATTTGCAACGATCAATCTCCTGAAAGCGAGAGGCGGCGAAGAAACGGATAACGCTCCGCAACAGTCGCAGTTTGGATCACGACGCCGTGACAATACTGCCGGGTCGATGCCCGCATGCATGGCAAAGACCATCCCGACACGATCGCGCGAGACTCGGCGGATTTCGTCCGGCCCGGGTCGGCGGGACGGTGGCCAAGCGCCATCTGCCGGACAGTCAGGACAGGTGTGGTGACGATGGATTTCTCGGTCAAGGCGGTGCTCGGTTATCGGGTGAAGCAGGATACGCCGTTCGTCTTCAACGTCCAGGCCGAGCGTTTCCCCGGTCAGGCCATTGTTTCCGAAAACCTTCAGGTGGACCCGCCATTGCCGCTGGAGCACTGGACCATGCCGGAAAGCGGCAACCGCTACGTTCGCCTGATCGCCCCGCCCGGCGGCTTCAAGCTGTCCTATGAGGCGACCGTCCGCCTGACGCATCCGACCGAAGATCCGGCGGATGTGCATGAGGTGCCGCCAGCCGATTTGCCGCTCAATGTTCTGACCCACCTTTACCCCAGCCGCTATTGCCAGGCCGATCGGCTTGAGCGGTTCGCACAGAGGACGTTCGGCGGCCTGAAGCCGGGGCATGAAAGGGTCGCCGCGATCTGCAACTGGATCCACGACAACGTGGACTACATCAGCGGTGCGTCGGACGCGCTGACCTCGGCCGCCGACACAATGGTCCAGCGGGCCGGCGTGTGCCGCGATTTCGCCCATCTCGGCATCGCGCTAAGCCGGGCGCTGGGGGTTCCGGCCCGCTACGTCAGCGCTTACGCCTGGCGCCTGCAACCGCCGGACTTCCACGCCGTTTTCGAGGCGTTCCTGCGCGGCCCGTCCGGCCCCGGCTGGTACGTGTTCGATCCGACCCGCATGGCCGCACCGGAAGGCATCGTTCGTATCGGCGTCGGTCGGGATGCCGCCGAAGTCGCCTTCTGCACCCAGTTCGGCGAGATGGAATTCGACAAGCCCGAGGTCAGCATAACCGGCCCGGACGATGCGACGGCCTCGACCACCCGGGCAGTCCGCGTCCAGGACGCATAAGGAGGACAAAATGCCAGACACGATCGACGACATCGCCGCCCGCCACGGCTTCAGCACCGACGCCGTCCGCGCCATGGCCGAGGCGCTGCGGCGCGGCGGCGGCCACATGGCGCAGTTCAACCACCCGGACTTCGGCGGCATGGGCCAATGGTCCTCCGGCGGCATGACCATGATCGGCGAGATGGGCAACAACGACCTCAAAGCCCGGGTCGCCGCTTTGTGCGCGGATCTCGCCGGCTCGACCGGGCCGATCCCGGCGGCGGCGGAGGAGCATGCCGGGCAGACCGGCCATTGGTGGCCCGAGCCATTGGGGAACCCGTCCTCCAGCGGGGCGCAGAACGATATGCGCTACGCCTGCTTTCCCGATCAACGCCGGCTCGCGGTGATGCGGGACGGCAAGGTGCGGGTCTACGACACCGGGGACCACCGGATCAGCGGGTTCTCGCAGCAGCAGAGCAGCAGCCAGACGCTCGGTTTCACCAGCCAGAACGGGACGGTTCGCCTGGAGGACCTGAAAGAGGTCTGAACCGGCGCGCCCGGGACGGTGGCGGCGGGCGGAGCCGGTCCGGCGAAGGCCCTGTCCCGCGCCAGGCCCGGCTCATCCGCCGTTATCCAGGTTCGGACATTCAGTCCGCGGCTGCAGTAACTGCGACCATACTCAAATCTCGTTTCAGAAGTCTTCAGGATGCGATCCCCTTCTCCGATAGATCGTCCACGCCGGCAAGGCTCTCGTCCAGCGGCGGCGTCCCATGGGTGTGAAAACTCTCGATAGTCTTCAGTCCCCACGCCTGTCCTTTCTTGCGTTCTTCTTCGGTCCAGACGATCGGCTTCCAGTCCGGCGCCAAAACCAAGCGTGCGCCGGCATTGGCAACCTCGACGCGATTGCCCCCCGGTTCGTAGACGTAAAGGAAGAACGTCTGCTGCACCGCGTGCTTGTGCGGTCCGGTTTCGATGAACACCCCGTTCTCAAGAAAAATGTCGGCCGCGCGCAGGATTTCCTCACGGCTGTCGAGTGCGAAAGTGACGTGATGGAAGCGTCCGCCGACGCCATGCGCCTCGCGCGTGTAGGCGAAGTCGTAGCTCTTGTTGGTGCAGGTCAGCCACATGCCGGCTTCGGTGCCATCGTTCAGGACGATCTGCTCCGTCAGGCGCAGGCCGAGGGCGCGCTGGAAGAATTCGCGGTTGGCGCGGATATCGACGGCCAGGCAGTTGAAATGGTCGATCCGCCGCACGTTCACGCCGCGCGCCGGGAAGCGCTGCGCCTGGTTCTTCAACGCCGGGCGCAAGGTTTCGGGCGCCTGATACCATTCGGTTTCGTAATATAGCTCCAGCAGATGCCCGTCCGGATCGCGGAACCGGTACGCTGGTCCATGGCCGAGTTCGCCGTCGTGCCATCCCACCCCGCGCCCCTCGGCTTCGATCGCGGCAACCCGCCGCGCCAGCGCCTGCGGGCTGCGGGCGCGGAACGCCGCGTGGCCGAGACCGGAGGTTTTCGACCCGGTCAGCTTCAGCGAGTAACGCTCGTAATCGTCCCAGCCGCGCAGATACACAGAGTCGCCTTGCCGCCCGCTTTCCGTCATGCCCATGACGTCAACAAAGAAGCGCAGGCTTTCCTCCGGCTTTGGCGTCAGCATCTCCAGATGTCCGAGATGGGCAACATCCATGATCGGTTCGTCGTGCATCGGTTCCCTCCCGTCGTCGTGCCGGCGCGGTCATTCGACTGGCTGGCGGGTTTCCGACCTCCGCCGGCATGACATGACGAGGCGGCGCGGCCGGAGAGTCAACATCATCGCCGGTTGGTATCAATCGCCGCAGAGTTTGGAATCAGGCCCCGGTAGTGACAACGGGAAGTGAATGTCCGCTGTCATAGGCCGTCAGCACAACCGAATCGCCCGACCCGGCCACAGGTGTTTGCTGCGCGTAAATATGCGCCTGGCCGCTGATATGCAGATCGGCCACCAGCGCCGACCCGTCATACAGGAACAATTCCCCCGCGGTCGGGCCTGATTTCGCGAATACTTCGCTCGTGGCATGCGTGTCGTTCAGGCTGATCTCGCTGGTGCGGCCGAATTCCGTAATCGGAGCGAGGAATTGCATGGCTGTACTGGTCCCGATCGGGCTGCCGCCGATATCCAGATGCCCCGCGACAAGCTGGATCGTTTCGCTACTACCGGCAAAGAGGGTCGAGATGATGCTGTTGCCGGTCGCGCGCACAACGCCGTGTCCGATGACGGAACCAACCGCGAGGGTGGACGCGTCGAGGTTCATCCTGCCATCGTTCTCGAGCGCACCGCGGGGCAGGCTGGCAGTTCCAACGTCCTGGACCGCAAGCGTTGATCCCGCCCGGATGTTGCTTGTGCCATGGATGGCCAGGCTCTCCGTGCCATAGATGATTTCCGCGACAATCATTTGCGCATGCGTAAGATCTATGCCGTTGGTTACAACGTTGACTGTCTGGCCGGGATAGCCGACCCCGATATTGGCGGTCGTTCCGTTGCTATACCAAAGTCCGGTATAATAGTTCCCGGAAACATTGAAGCCGGCTCCGCCGCCGGCGAAAACGAAGTTGACCCCGGTGGCATTTCCGGGAGTGATTTGCAGGGACCCTGACGGGACCACCGCGGTATCACCGTTTTGCGGAACTCCGCCCGGCATCCAGCTACTCGCGGTGTCGAAGCTGCCGTCGCCGGTCCAGGTTCTTACAACACCTGAAACCGGATTCACCGGCGTGCCGTTGGCGGGCGCCCAGGGGTCGGACGGTTTGGCCTTGCTCCACCAAATATGGTTGGCGTTTTCTTGCCATAGCCTGCCATTGGCCCACGCGAGTTCGATCACGTTTGCGGTCGTGCCGTCGGCGACGCCATTCAGCGAAACTTGACCGTTCAGGATCGACCACGTGTTGCCGCTGGCATCGGTAATGGAGGAGGCCGGCTGTCCCGGGATGACAGTGACGATGGTATCATTGGCCGAGGCATGTTGGTTTGGAATCGGATCGACCGGCGTGCCGTACGGCGGTTTCCATGCGGCGGCGGGACTGCTCTTGCTCCACCACAGATCGTCTGCATTTTTCTGCCAGATCACACCGCTTTCGTAAGCCATCTCGATGACATTGGCCGTGCTCGGATCAACCACACCGTTGACGGCGACCCGGCCGCCGACAATCGTCCATGTATTGCCACCCGTATCTACTATGCTCTCATTGGGCGTGCCGATGACCGTGTTGTCAGGGGATGTCATGGTTGGGAACCCGTGTGCCGGAGGTTGCATGGGAAACAAATGCGTCGGCCGATTTCACGCTGATCCGGTCACATAGCACCGTCCGGTCCCGGTCGGTGTGATCAGGCTCACGTTTTGTGCCAGCAACGTTACAAGCCTTCGTGAACGATGAAAATCGGGCGTGACGAGCCGGCTTGTGTTCATTTAATGTTCTTGTGCACCGCCCGCGGTCGAACCGAGGTCAGTTTGCGCTGTTAGGCAATTCAAGGAGGAAGCACCGATGTCCGTATCGCCTATCCCCGCCGGCTATCACAGCCTGACGCCTTATCTTATCGTCGACGGCGCGGCCCGCGCGCTTGCCTGGTATGGCAATGCTTTGGGCGCCAGCGAAGTGATGCGGCTGTCCACCCCGGGCGGCAAAATCGGCCATGCGGAAATCACCATCGGCGACAGCCACGTCATGCTCGCCGATCCGAACCCGGAAATTGGCGCCAAGCCGCCCGCTGGCTTTGGCGGATCGCCGATCAGCCTGCACCTCTATGTCACTGACGTGGACGCAACGATGGCCAAAGCCGCAGCCGCCGGGGCTACCGTCAAGAACCCGCCGGAGGACAAGTTCTATGGCGATCGGCTCGGCACCGTCGTCGATCCGTTTGGTTACACATGGCACATCGTGACGCATATCGAGGATGTGCCGCTGACCGAGATCGAACGGCGCATGACCGCCATGGGCGGATGATCCTGCGTCACGCGATGACAAATGACCGGAGGCCGGACGCTAACCCGGCGCTCCGGCAAGCATTTCGCCGCGATAGTGCCGGTTCAGTATCGGAAACAACCCGTACCCGAACCTGACCGCATGCGGATCAGGGGTGTCCTGCATCCGCAGCACAATTGGCGCCACCGCCAACAGTCCGCGATTTTTCCGTCCGGCCGTCTGCACCGCGGCCTTCACCGACTCGATCAGGGCCTCGTCATAACCGCCCAAAGCGACGCCCGGCGACAGCAGCAGCATGCCAGGGTTCTTCAGGTTGATCCGACCTTGCGAGCGCAGAACAACCTCGGACACCGCGGCCCGCAGGCTCGATGCATCCCAAACCGAGCCATACGGATATTCGAAACGATCGAACACCTCGGGATGCACAGCCACCATGCCGGACGGGCCGGTTGCGACATAGATATGACCGATCCGGCCGGGAGCCTCCACCGGAGTCGGAAACCCGATACGGTTGCCCTGCATCGTCAGGCAGTGCGCTGCCGCGAACGGCGCCAGACCATGCAGCGAGAACCCCCGGTCCGCCGCCGTCGCCGCCATCGCCGGGAACAGCGGATGATGCGACCACGTTCGGACGAAGTGCAGGAAGGCTGCGACGTTCGTCGCCGCCGCCGAACTGGCCTCCGACTCACGACTGGCCCAGGTGTGCGCTTGCAGCCTGCCGCGCAGATGCGCAACGGCCCATGCCAAGGCATGCTGCGATGAACCGGCAAACGGGTCATCCGCGGTCCGGATGCTGCTCTCGGGAAGCGGCACACCAAGCGCGGCCTGATGTGCTGCCGCGACCTCATCGAGCAGCGCCGCGGTGATCAGGTAGACGTTGTCCGCCGGGGTATGCGGCTGGTAGAGCGCCGCGATCCGGTCGTATTCGCGGCGCCCGACAACATAAACGTTCGGCGGGATCGTCGTAGTGCCGGTCCGGATCTCCGCCACCGGCTCGGCGACGACCACGGCCGTCGGCGGGGCGGTTCCGGCCGGCAGCCCCGCGGTCAGGGTCACTGCCGCGCACTGCCCGCACTGGATTGCGACCGCAAGGAACCGGGCTGGAGCGTAGCCCTCGATCAGCGTCTGTCCGCAGGGGCACGCCAGAGTTCCGCTATCGGGGCCGATAAAGACCGGCCCCTCGCAAGCCTGGACGAAGTCGGGTTCAGCCGTCACGCGGCGAGCCGCCTACAGCCAGGAGAACAGGTGCGTGAACCAGCCTTCCTTCTTCGGCTGGATGATCGGCGTTTCGCCGACATTCGGCGCTTCGCCCAACGCCGCGTTCTGCCGCAGGCGCTGCGATTCCTTCGTCGCATCGACCTCGGCGCCGTGGGTGTCGGGCTTGCGCCAGTACAACAGCTTGTCGATGAACCCGTCATTGGAGGCGTCCGTGCGCGCTTCCTGGTCCACCTTGCGGCGGATATCGGCCGGGGCGGCCGGACCGGCCTGCTCCAGCAAAGCGGCCTGGCCGGGGCTGTCGCCGCCGGTCGGCGCGTTCAACGACGTCTCGGGCACCAGCGCCGCCTCGGCCTGCTGCTGCTCGGTCTGCTCCTGCGGACGGGGTGCGCCGGGGCGGGGCGGCCGCAGGTTGTAATCCGGCGGCATCGACAGCGGCGCGCGCGTGGTGACGGTATATTCGTCTGGCGCGTCCCGGGTCAGACCGAAAGTGCGCGACAGCTTGTCGGTGCTGCATCCGGATAGCAGCACCAGGGTGCCCCCGATGACGGCGAGGCCCCGAAAGGAGCGGCGGAAGCGCGGTCTGGAAGAAATCGTTCGCATGCGGTGGTCCATACTCATTGACGTGCCAATGCCGCAAGTATGCGGCCATGAATTAGGCGGCGTGCGGCCGGCGCCGCGATGGTATGGCGATCAGCATAGCCAGAAACAAACCCGCCGTCGCGGTCCATTGCGCGATCGAGAAGGCATGCGCATAGGCGCGTTCCCCCGTTCCGCCACCGAGCACGACGAAGAACAGGGTGCCGACGGTCGCCACACTGATGGCGGCGCCGACTTGCATGGCCGAGTTGGCGATGCCGGCCGCGACTCCGCCCTGCGCTGACGGCACGTCGCCCAAGACGGTGGCGAACAGCCGGGGAAATGCGATTCCCTGGCCCAGGCCGGCCAGGAACACCGCACCCGACAACACCGGGCCGCTGGTCCCGCGGGCCACCAGCAGGCCCACCACGACGTAGAAAAAGACCTGGATGGCCATGCCGATGGACAGCAGTCGCGGGCGCAGCCACACCAGCGGGGCGCTGACCAGGGGACCAACGAACAGGCCAAGTCCATACGGCACGATGGCCAGGCCGGTCTGCAACGGCGGCACGCCGCGGCCTTCCTGCTGATACAGGCCGAACAGCAGGTAGAAGCACGTGGTAAAGAAAAACAGCGTGCAGACCAGCACGCCGCGCCTGAAACTGGGGATGCGCAGCAGGCGGAGATCGACCAGCGGCATGCCGCCGCTGCGGCCGAGCCACGCTTCGTAGCGGACGAACCCGGCGGCGAGGAACGGCACGCAGGCCAGCGCGGCAAAGACCCACGGTGGCCAGCCCTGGTCGCGGCCCACGGACAAGGGTACGACGATCGCCGCCAGGGTCAGCGAGATCAGCCCCGCTCCGGCAAGGTCCAACCGCACGTCGGCACCACCCCCGGTCTCGGGTATCACCCTGGACCCGAGCACCAGCGCGGATGCGCAGACCGGCAGGGTCAGCAGGAACACCGCCCGCCAGCCCAGGCCCGCCGGGTTCCATTGGATCAGCGCGCCGCCGCTGAACTGGCCAATGGCGGCAGCCATCCCCATCATGATGCCGTAGAAGCTCAGGGCGCGGGCGAGCTCCCGTTCATCGGCGAACAGCGCGCGGATCGAGCCGAGCACCTGGGGCATCAGCAGTGCGGCGGACGAGCCCTGCAGGACGCGGGCGGCGACCAGCAGGGGCGCGGAAGGGGCGATGCCGCAGCCCAGGCTGGCGAGCGAAAACGCGGCCATGCCAATCAGGAAGCAGCGCTTGCGCCCGTACAGATCGCCGAGGCGGCCACCGGTAATCAGAAACACGCCGTAGCCGGAGGCGTAGCCCGAGATGACCAGTTGCAACTCCGCCGGCGTTGCGCTCAGGTTTTCCTGCATCGACGGCAGCGCCACGTTGACGATGAAGAAATCCAGCGGCGGCAGGAATCCGCCCGCGAGAAGCACCGCCAGCGCCACCCAGCGGAGCGCGCTGCTTTGTCCTGCTTGCACGGAGTCTCCTTCCCGGCCGTGGAATTCGGGGTGTTTTCCGGACGGCATTGCTGTAACATCTAAGCCTGATGCCGCCCCTACGAACAAGTTTGGATCCCGAGGGCTATTACGCCCGCCTCGGGGTGGAACCGACGGCAGCCCAGGCTGCAATCACCGCGGCCTTCCGTCGCAAGGCCCGCCTGTTGCACCCCGATGTGCCGGAAACCGGCGACTCGGCGGCATTTGTCGCGGTGAAGCAGGCGTACGACGTGCTCTCGAACCGGCAGCGGCGTGAGGATTACGACCGGGCGGCGCGGCCCGTCCCGGTGGAGGCGCTGGAGCCGGACATCCATCCCGTTTGGCCGGTATACCAGGAGTATTCCGCTCCTCCGCCGCTGCGCCCGCGATTCTGGGATCTCCGGTTGGTGGCCTGGTTGGGCGTTGGCGCCGTTTTGTGCATCAGTCTGGCCGAGGCGGTGATGCATGTGCGGCAGCCGCCAAAGGTCGTCAGCGCCGGCATCCGGCCGAATGCAGCGACGGTCGAGCCGCTGTCGCCGGAAGCGCATCTGGCGGCGCTGTATGGGCCGACCCCGGTATCGTTGCCCGGCCCAACGAATTTCTATGTGATCCCGGCTGCGACCCCGGCGGTGCTGTGGCGCCTCGACCCCGGCCGTAACGTTGCCATTCCGGATCGGCAACTTCCACCGTTCAGCACCGTGCACGCTGT
Organism: uncultured Rhodopila sp.; assembly: GCF_903944925.1. Lineage (GTDB taxonomy): Bacteria > Pseudomonadota > Alphaproteobacteria > Acetobacterales > Acetobacteraceae > Rhodopila. The sequence continues at coordinate 96,728 of NZ_CAJATU010000076.1, forward strand.
GCGGCTGCTGCGGCAGAACGGGATGCTGGAGGTGTTGGTCAGGGACAAGCCAAACGGCTACATCGACATCAGCCATCTCAGCCCCGGCAACGAATCGGCGGCGCGGCGGGGCTACTGCGGCTATAATGCCGGAGCGCTCCCGTATGACGGCGAGGTGCTGGATCGGATGCTCTACGGTGGCGGGCGGTTGCGGCTCGACAACAGGGGCGTACAACCGGCGGTGGTGAAGCTGCGCGATCAATCCGGCACAGTCGCCCTGTCGGTATTTCTTGCACCGGGAGGCCACGCCGATATCCGGGACGCGCCGGAAGGACTTTACCCGGCGGAGTTTGCTGTCGGTGAGCTATGGAGCCGAGCCTGCGGAACGTTCGCCGCCGGCATACGGGCGCGGCGCCTCGACGACGGGTTGACGATCCGGGGCAGCACCGCTTTGGAGATCACCGCGGATGCGGCCAACCTGCCTTCGACGATTATCGAGGAGCAGGCGTTCGAGCGAAAGCGGGATTGAGCGCCAGACGGGGGTCGCCATGACCGGCGAAACGAGCCGACCATGACGACATAGGAATGTATCGGTTAAGCGACGATGTTGCTGCCCTCGGCGGTCTGGGCACGGCGGGCCTGCCAAAGGGCGACAAAATCGATCGGCTGCAGCAGCACCGGCGGGAAGCCGCCGTCGCGGGTCACGTCGGACAGAATGTTACGGGCGAACGGGAACAGGATTCGCGGGCATTCGACCAGCAACACCGGCTCGATCGCGTTGTCCGGCAGTCCGGTCAGAGTGAAGACGCCGGCATAGGCCAGTTCGGCGACGAAAACGACCGCCCCGGGCGCAGCCTGGCCGTTGGTCTGGGCCGACGGCTCATGCGCCTCGGCCTTGATGACCAGGGCAACCTCGTAGACGCCCTGGTCATCACGCAGCCGGCGGGCCTGGACGTCCAGATTGATGCTGACCTGCGGCTGGGTGCGAAGCTGGGAGTAGATCGCCGGCGCGCCCGGAACCTCGAAGGACAGATCCTTCACGTATTGAATGTTGACGACCAGCGGCTGCGGCGGTGCGGCGGTCGCGGGCTGCGGGGGAGGACTGGTCTCGGGCATGACAAACTCCGTTGAAAATCGCGCCGCCGTCGGTCGGGGCATGGCACTGGCGGCGCGGGTAGCACGCCCGCACTGCAATTGCTACCGGTGTTCTTCCGCCTTGTTAATTATGCGCACCAGACAATTCGTTCCGGTCCGGGCGCGCCCGGGTCGCAGCGGAGCCACTGGCCGTTGGCGATGCTTTGTCCGGTCAGGCTCAGGATGAAACCCCAATGGCTGATGACCAGCGTGCGGTCCCAGTCGTCTCGCGCCGCCAGATCGTTACGAAAACGGGCGGCCCGGGCCACGATACCGGCCTCGGATTCTTCTTCCGGCGGCCACCAGACTTCCTCCACCGCGGAAAAGTCGTGTCCGGGCCAGTCGCGCTCCAGCGCCGCCCGGGGCGAACCGATATCGCAGGCGAAGGCGAACCGTTCCCGCACGATCGGATCGATGCTGAGCGGCACGCCCAAACGGGCGGCGACCGGTTGCGCCGTCTGCAGCGCGCGGGTGTAGGGGGAGACGATGATGCGTTGAATGCCCTGGTCCGCGAGCTGCTCCGCCGCCTGCTCGGCCTGGCTGCGGCCGAGTTCGGTCAGGCGGGGATCGAAAATGCCCGGATCCCGCCGCGTCGCGGTAAAATGCAGGTTGAACTCGCTCTGTCCGTGGCGCAGCAGGATCATGGCGCGGTCCTACAATCGCCGCACGAAAGCGGCAAGGCCGCGGTCAAAAATTACGCAGAACGGACGTTTGGGCCGCAAATGTGCCCGGGATTCGTTTGTCATGACAGGCGATCGCGCTTATCTGTGCCGCTGTAAGGAGTCAGGACATGAGTGCGAGCGGCAGCTTTCCCATCGATCTCATACTGTTTGGCATGATCGCGGCCTTCCTGGTCCTGCGCCTGCGCAGCATCCTGGGCAAGCGCACCGGCTTCGAACGGCAGGCTCCGCCGCCGATGCCGCAGGCTCCGGTCCGCAAGCAGGCCCCGCCAATCATCGAGGGCCGGGCCGAGCCGGTGCCCCCGGCCGCACCGCAGGCGGTCCCGCCGGTGGCTTCGCCGACAGGACAGGCGCTGGCGCGGATGCGGGAGATCGATCGCAGCTTCGACCCGGCGCGCTTCCTGGCCGGCGCCGAGCAGGCGTTCCGCATGATCGTCGCGGCCTTCGCTGCCGGCGACCGCGTCGGCCTTCGCGCGTTACTGTCGGACGAAACCTACAAGGCATTCGAAGAAGCGATCGCCGCCCGGGAGAAAGCCGCAGAGACGCAGGTCAGCGAAATCAAGTCGATCCAACAGCTCGCCATCGAGACTGCCGATACCCGCGGCACCGTCGGGGTGGTTACCGCCCGGATCGTGTCGGACCAGATCAGCTATACGCATGATAAGGACGGGCGGCCGGTGGCCGGCACGGATGCGGTGACCGAGATCACCGATCTATGGACGTTCGAGCGCGACCTGACGCAGCGCGACCCGACATGGCGGCTGGTGTCCGCCCGCAGCGGTTAGCCCGTGACGGCGGTTAAGCCTCGGGTAGGTCTCTTCGTGACCTGCCTGGTGGATACGCAGCGGCCGTCAGTCGGCTTCGCGGCGATCAAGCTGCTGGAGAGTGCCGGGTGCGTGGTGGAAGTTCCCCCGGCGCAGACCTGCTGCGGCCAGCCCGCCTATAACGCCGGCGATCGCCGGACCGCGCGGGATCTGGCCGTGGGGATCGTCGCGGCCTTCAAGGACTTCGACTATGTCGTGGTCCCGTCCGGGTCATGCGCCGGGATGCTGAAGCACCATCTGCCGCACCTGTTCGACGAAGACCCCAACCTGCGGGACGAGGCGGACGCGCTGGCATCCAGGGTTTACGAGCTCGTCAGCTTCCTGACCGATGTGCTGGAGGTGAAGGATACCGGCGCCCGGTACGACGGCACGGTGACATATCACGACAGTTGCTCGGGACTGCGGGAACTGGGGATCAAGCAGCAGCCGCGCGATCTGCTGCGCGCGGCCGGGGCGACCGTGGTGGAGATGGCTGAACCCGAGATCTGCTGTGGATTCGGCGGCCTGTTCTGCGTGAAATACCCGGAAATCTCCGTCCGCATGGTGTCCGACAAGACCAAGGACATCGTGGCCACGGCGGCGGATACCCTGCTGGCCGGCGACATGGGCTGCCTGATGAACATGGCCGGGCGGCTGCAGCGCGAGGGCCACAAGGTGCAGGTCCGGCATATCGCCGAAGTGCTCGCAGGGATGACGGACGACCTGCCACCCATCGGCGAGCCGCGCGGTTAGCCGGCGTCGATGTCGGTCTTGCTGAATTCACTGCCGGTATAAAGCAGCAGCCGCCCGCGGTTCCTGGCGATTGCGTAGGCGAAGCAGTCGGCCAGGTTCAGGTCTGCCGGATGCCCCTGCCCCTTGCCGTAGCGCCGGAACGCATCCAGCGCCGCCGCGGCGTCCTTGGCGACGACCGGGACGACCTCTATCCCCGCCGCGGCGAGAAACCGCGACACATGCACTTCCGCCCGGTCCGCGGTGAGATCGAACTTCCTGCGCAGGCCGAGTGTCGCCTCGACGACCGATATCGGCGAGGTGATCGGGTTCGGCGAGTTGTCGATGGCCCGGGCCAGTTTCGCGGCATTCGACTCGTTCGTCAGGAGCGAGACTATGGCCGATGAGTCGATGTACATCAGGGATCGCCGCTGAGGTCATCGAAGAACGCCTTGTCGGCTTCCAGGCCGGTTCTGGCGCGGGAGAGAATATCGTCCTGGATGGGACGGATACGCTCGATCAGCGAAAGCTTCTGGTCGAGGCGGGACAGTTCAGCCACCAAAGCCTGTTTGACGGCCTCGGTCTTGCTGATTTTCAGACGTGCGGCGAGCGTATCCGCGAGCTCGTTGACCGTTTCGCTTCGAATGTTCAGGGGCATGGGCACCGTGTGTAGGCGTTTTGTTGACTCTGCCTTTACGATACCCGGGTCGCGGCTTGCAGGCAAATCCGATGAATGCCGCTGCCGGGGGCAGCCCACCGGCACGCGTCGATAATGTCGGGGAGCTATGCCCCGCGCTGCTCGATCCCTGGCCGGTATTCAAAGCGCTCGCCGGCTTCCTTGCCGGCATTGTAGGCCCCCGGCAGGACTTTTTTGCGGGTCGTCGACTTGCGGTGAAAGGTCAGGCCCAGGCGCTCCATCTCGTCGTCGATCATCGAATCCTTGATCGGCACCAGTGCGCGCCCGTTGCTGCCGGCACCGGCCACGTCGCGAGCCTGGCGCAGGGTTCGGAGTTTCTGATTGATCCCCCGCGCCAAACCCAATTGAAACGAGTTGGTGGCCGATCGGCGATGGCCGCTATCGGCCGCGCGGTAGAAGTCGCCGGCCTGGAACGCGGCTGTCTCGCTGATGAAGGCCAGCGCAATCAGATCGTGCAGGTAGACCGCCGCCTGCACATCGGCCGGCAGGCCGAAGAAGATATAGCGCAGCGTCGCGTCCTCGGCGGTCTCGGACCAGACCCGGCAGTCGAAGAACGCGGCAATGGTGCCCATGCAGTCATCGATCGGCCCCCGGCGCTTGCGGTCGGTTTCGATGCCGATGCCTTCACAGCTTTGCCTGCGCAGGTCGAGTTCGCTGAGGTTCAGCCCGTAGCGGTCGAGCAGTTCGGCGACCTTTTCCGCCGCCGCCAAGGCTTCCTGCTCGGTGCAGCCTTGCTCCACCGTCTTGGCGCGTAGGGCGCGGATGCGCTGCACCAGACGATCGAGATCGGTCGCGTCGTCGGATGGCCGGGCCGCGGATAGTTTCACCCGCTCGCGCAGCGAGTCGAACACGTGGCGGCCTTCAGGCGGAAACGAGCCGCCCGCGATGCCGGCATCGATCGCCGCGGCAACAGCATCAAGGTTTCCCCGCCCTGAACCATGCGCCGAGCGCAACGCCATGGTCTCTATCAGGACGGCGGCGATGCGCGTGTAGGCGCTCGCCAGGTCGGGTGCTCCGCCATTGCGGGCGATACCAACACTGAGCAGGGCGTCCATCAGAGCATCGTGGCCGGCGAAGCCACGCGCCTGAGCCAGTTCTCGAGCATTGGGTTCACGCCCGAGCCCGGCCCAGGCGGCGGCCAACGCATCCAGCCGGTTCTCGCCGGGCCGGAACGGCAGCTTCGGCTTTCGCCCGGCAGCAGCGCCGGCGGCTGCGAGAGGTGCGATGGCGTTGCGGACAATGTGCCGGTAGACCGCCTCGGCGCAGCGGATGCCGTTGCCGAGGCCGAGATTGCCCGGGCGGACGAAACTGCGTGCGAGCGCCAGCGCTTCGTCGTCCAGCGGCACCAGAGGTCTCGCCGCGGCGATATGCGCGTCGTCGAGTGTTGCGAACAGACCAAACGACGCACCGTCGCGGATAGCGTTCGAGAACGGTGTCGGCACCAGAGTGAGGCGCTCGCCGGTGGCGAGATCTTCAAAACCGCGCTGCGAGATCCGCGCAAGCCGTATCCGGCTGCGGCGCAGCAGCGCCGCGGCGGCGAGGTCGTCCGCGGGCCGCCCCTTCATGGCGCGGGCCAGGCGATCGAAAGCGGTCGTCCCCATGAGGGAGGGGACACTGAGTGCGAGTTCCATGGCCAGCGATCGGGCGACCGGCCATTGCGGGGCGTGAACCGCCGAAAGGGTTCCGCCGAGCCACTCTCGTGCCATGGCTTCGGCCCTCTCGTGGCTGACGAAAGCCAGCGCCTCGGCACCCAGAGCCGCCAGCCGGTGGGGAGGGTTAATCGTCATCCGCGGATTGAACGATCGCGCCGGCCGCTCGGTCAAGGCTCCTGATCACGGAGTCGCTACTGCGTTGCGGGCGGCATCCCGCCTTGCCGCGACGGTCAGGTAATACAGCACAACGGCAGTTGCGGTCGCGACGTTCAACGAGTTCACCATTCCCAACATCGGCACCGCGACCGCGGCGTCGGCCTGGTCAAGCACCGCCTGGGAAACGCCGCCGATCTCTCCGCCGACAACGAGGCAGAGCGGGAACGCGGGTTCGATGCGTTCAGGCGGCATGCTGCCGCTGGCAAGATCGGCGACGAGGATCCTGCTGCCCTGCCCTTTCAGCGCGCTGACCGCCACGGCCGCAGTCTCGGCAAGTTCCCATGGCACCCAGCGCTGTGCGCCCCGGGCGGCCTGAAGAAACCGCCGATTGCGACAATCCACCGGGGCGCCGCACACGATCAGCCGCTCGACCAGCATCGCGTCGCAAAGCCGGAAGATGGCGCCGAGGTTATAGGCCCGCTGCACGCCGTCGAGCACGATCTGTATAGGTAACCTCTGGATCGCGCGGAAGGCAATCCGGTCAGGCTTGTCGCTTCTGATCTCGGCCGTCGTCAGGACTCGCATGGCCACGACGTACGCCCTTCTCCTCCGGATAGGAAGATCACGAGGACGCAGCCGATCGGCGTTGTCCGAATGGACGGTCGGCAGGGCTCGAGCCGCCGCTTTCTCCGTTGCGCCATCTGCAGGTCGCAAGCGCTGCCCCCAGCCGAACGGCAGGCCAAGCTGCGTCCACCGTCAGAAAAAGAAACCGCGGTGGCCGAAGGGGCCGGGAGTGTCATTGGTGGCGTTCGTCCAGTAATCATTCTCGGTTACCGTCACCGTATCGGCCGACGCCGAAACAACGCCATGGGCCTCCTGCACGTAGGGCGGAACGCCCGGCTCGCCGTTCGTCTCCAGGCCGATCGTCGTAGCGCCCTGGCCGAGGGTGGCGACGCCGGACATTTGTCGAGTGACAGGTTAAAATGGAATCACTCCTCGCTAAGTTATTGATTCTGCTAGGGGTCGATGACAGCAAAAAATGGAACGCGATGACAGGCCGGTGGAATCAGTGACAACCCACTGGAATCGACATGCCAACCCGCCAGAATCAGTGACAACCCGGTGGAATCGACATGACTGCCTGGTGGAACCGATGACAGGCTGATGGAATCAGTGCCAATCCGGTGGAATCGGTGACAACCCGGTGGAACCACCACAGGTCGACGGCCGACCTTGTGGGTGTTGGGCTTCCAGCTTCTGATGTCCGGTTCGCGGCGTTCGTCTCAACCGCGTTTGAGCGGATCTCTCTGGCCTTCCCGATGGCATCGGACTCAGCCATCGGACGCACCAAATGGCTGGCGCTCAGTTCGGAGAGCAGTTTGCAAGCATCACAGATTGCTCTGGATGAACGAATGGCCCGGCAGGCAAAAGCGACGTAACAAACACTCCAGGCGATCCGCCGCTAGGCCGAACTTCCTACTTTAGTTTTACATAAACCTAAATCCGGCAGTTGGCGCCGTTTGGCATCGACGGGTCGGGGAGCAATTCAACCCATGGTAGGCGTTTACCCCGGGTGGAGGCGCAGCGGCGGCCGGAGTTGCCGTCCTTTCAGGAAGTGACGAAGGGCTTCGCTCA
>NZ_CAJATU010000077.1 GCF_903944925.1 uncultured Rhodopila sp.
CGCTTCCGCTTCCCGGCCCCTATACAGCAGGCGGGAAGCGGAAGCGGGAAGCAACATCGATTTCCGTGATTACAGGCCCATCAAACAGCGTGATCGTGCTCAGAAGACTGGACCGCCCACGGCTGGACGAAGGCACAAAGAGCGGCGGGGCTGCGGTTCTGGATATCGCAGTGCCGGAAGGACATGCTTTCGAGCCGACCGGCGCGGGCTATGCGCAAGCCGTTGATGTCGCCGCCGGATCGGTGGGAGTGAGGGGGCGGGCGTCCGATACCGTCCGATACCCCCCTTGACCAAGTTTTTTCAGAAGTCCCGCCCCCGACCTTTTCACCAGATTTGGGGAAAACCCACCGCCCTATAGCCCGCCTTGGGAGACTCCAGGGCGGGTCTGGAAGCCTTCGCCGGACGGGTGGCACGGGTGGACCGGCGATGGGCTGAAAGGGCCTACGGTCCACCTGGGGAGTCACTGTGCCTACGCTGCCGGGGCTTGCTCCGGCGTCACGTCCACCGGGCAGGAAACCTTGGAAATGGCGTCAAAGAGAACCTGAACAAAGGTGCCCATTCCATCGCCGTAGCCCGCGCTCTCATCCAGCTTCGCGGCATGGCCGGGCAGGGCGCTTCTCACCTCGACATGCATCGAGACCCGCCGACACGCGCCGATAAACCAGTGTCGCCACGAATGATTGGGACCGATGTGGGGGTCAGTGATGCCAAGGCTGCGGACCCATGCTCCGACGCGGCGGCTCCCACTGACCCCGCGAAGTCCGAATACGGCGTCCGGTGGGACGTCGGGGAACAACGGGGAGCCTTTGGGCAGGCTGGCGACGTAGCGGAGAAAGCCTTCCGCTATCAGAGCCGGGTGGATCGGGATGGTGCGGCGGCTATCCTCGTTTTTCAGGCTTCGGCCGTCCTCTCCTTCGTCATGGATGCGGATGACCGCTATCCCGTCGAGTGTGAGAACGTCGGCTGCGTCGGCTTGGCAAATCTCGCTGATCCGAGTGCCTGTGAGACAGGCCAACCAGGGCAGCCAACGCATCGCGCCGGACTTCTCCCGCGCCGCCACCAACACAAGAGAGGCTTCCACGTCGGTAAAGGCCCGGCGGGCTGTCCGCTTCGTCTTTGGCTTGGGCGGGGAGATGCCGGTAAACGGGTTCGCTCCGGGCAGCTTCCCGTTCCGAAGCCCCCACGTCCACACGGCGGACATTTCGGAGAGGTCGTTGCGGACGGTGGACGCGTGTAAGTCCCTGCCCTGCATCTCTTCCTTCCACCGCACCGCGTCAGCTTGGGTGACGACGCTGGCGTTACTGTGGCCAAGGAAGGCCCCGAGCCGAGCAATGGTTCGTTGGCGGTCATAAAGGGCGCGGGGGACGGGTTTGGCGTCAAGCTTCATTCCGCGATCCGCTGCCCAGCCGGACAGAAGGGCGTCGAAGGTGCATCCGACAGGCGATGGCCTGGGGGTCGGGGCGGCGGCCTTTGGGGCTGTGACCGGTGGAAACCTCACTAAGCTGGGGTCCGGAGACCAGTCGCCGCCCGCCCGGCGTGCCATCTCATTGGCGAAGTCCAGCTTCGCGGCGAACAGGGCCTTGCCCATGCGGGTGACGGTGTCCGCGTCGCCGACGTGGCCATGCGCCCGTAACAGAGCGGCGGCTTCGGCGCGGTCGTCCGGCCGGAGATGGATGCGATCTTCGATGGGAATGGTCGCGTGGTCGCCGGGGTCTTCAAACTGCTGGAGGGGGTCGATCAAGGCGCTGGCGGTCTCCTCCCAATCTTCGGCTCGGCCGGGGTTGTCGCCATACGTGGCGCACTCTGCCCGATACCACTCACCGGCCAGAGCGGCGATGTCGCGGCCCGAAGAGGCTGGGAGTTCACCGACCACCGCCGCACGGGTTTGGTCCAGCTTGGCGCATAGCCGGGCCACCGCATCGGGCGAGAGACGCTTGGCCTCGGTGGCATCCTTGGTCCTCAGGTTCTCACGGAACTCCCGACCGACCCCGAAGAGACGCATGGCTGTCTCCCGAAGGTCCGCCGGAATTGCCATGCGGACAAGGTAGCCGCCGGTTCGTGGGTGCTTGGTTGGGCGGGTCATTTGCAAGGCCATTTGGAGCACACCTTTGTAGCCGGATGTGTCCGATAAGCCTATGAAATACCGCAACTCTTTGATGCTAAACGCCAATTCGGGGAACTGGCTGGGGGACCTGGATTCGAACCAAGGATGCCCGGGTCAGAGCCGGGAGTTTTACCGCTAAACTATCCCCCAACGGGATCCCGCTTCTCGGCGCGGGCGGGCGCAATAGCACGCCCGTCCCCGGCTCGCAACGGCTTCCCGGCATTTAGCCGATGCTATTCAACTCCCGCCGCAGCGCCGCTCCGCGCGGGCTCTCCAAACGCCCGAACAGCACGTCATGGGAGGTGACCGTCCGCCCGTAGAATGTCGAATCCTTGTTCGGCTCCGCCCGGATAACCGACCCGTCCAACGTCAGCCCGCCATACAGCCCGGTCGAGGACGACCACACCACGATATCGGGCGGAGACGCGCCGCCGATGGCGCCCTCGACCCCCGATCCCAGCGTGGCGACCGAAATACCCGCCTGGGCGCCGATCTTGAACTCGTCCCGTAGCACGCCATCGAGGCCCTTCTGCGTCATGATCAGCAGGATCACCTCCGACTGCTCCAGCCCCGCCTGCAGTCCGAACGACGCGGCACCGAGCGCGTAGAAGGCCGGATCGCTCCACCGCCCGTGGTGCTGCGCCAGCAACACGCCGTTGCCGCCCTCGCCGCCGACGATGAAGCCGCCCTTCAGCAGCTTCGGCACGATGAGTACCGCCTTAGCCTGCCGCACCAATTGCCTGGCGTTGCCGAATGCCTTGTCATGCCGCAAGTCGGCCAGCACCTTGCGGGCGCCGTCGACGACGACCTGCTGGTCGTTCTGCGCCAGCGCTATGGGCGCGCCCAGCGCCGTGGCGGCCATCAAAGCCGCAACGCCCAAAAAACCCTTGCGTGTGAGCATCGCCAATCCCCTCTTGCCGCGACGAAACAACACAACGGATATCTGCCGCCGGGACCACGATTGTAGCGGCGCTTGGTAACGACTGTGCGATGCCTCCGGGTCAGGCCCGCGTCGCCGCCGCGATCTCCGCCGCCGACAGTCCCCAGGCGGCGAGCGCGTCCGCCGCGGGCACCGAACCCGGCGGCCGCGGCGGGTCCGCCCTGGTCACGCTGAAGCGTGGCGCCGGCGCCGGATGGCGAACACCGCCGACATCGACGAACGCCGCTCTCGCCTGGTTGTGCGGATGCGCGTGCGCCTCGGACATCGCCAGCACCGGGGCGAAACAGGCGTCGGTGCCCTCCAACAGGCGGCACCAGTCGTCGCGCGTGCGGCTGCGGAACGTCTCCGCCAGCACCGTCTTCCAGCGCTCCCACCCGGCCTTGTCGCGCTGCGGCGGCAGTCCTGCCGGATCGATCTCCAGCAGCCGCAGCAATTCGGCATGGAACCGCGCCTCAATCGGCGCGATCGAGATGAACCGCCCGTCCGCGCACTCATAGACTTCGTAAAACGGGGCACCGGAATCGAGCATGTTCTCGCCGCGCGGCGCATTCAGCCGCCCGCCCGCCTGCATGCCGTATATCGGAGTCATCAGCGACAGCGCCCCGTCCACCATCGCCGCGTCCACCACCTGTCCCGCACCGGTGACGCGGGCCGAGATGATCGCCGCCAGCAGCCCGGTCACCAGGTACAGCGCGCCGCCGCCGTAGTCGCCGACGAGGTTCAACGGCGGCGTCGGCTTCTGACCCGCCCGGCCGATGGCGTGCAGCGCGCCGGTCAGGGCGATGTAGTTCAGGTCATGCCCCGCGGCCTGCGCCAGCGGTCCGTCCTGGCCCCAGCCGGTCACCCGGCCGAACGCCAGCCTCGGGTTGCGGCGCAGGCAAACCTCCGGGCCGAGTCCGAGGCGCTCCATCACGCCGGGGCGGAAGCCCTCGATCAGCGCGTCGGAGCCGTCGATCAGCCGCAGCAACAGGGCGATCGCCTCCGGCTGTTTCAGGTCCAGGTTGAGGACGGCGCGGCTGCGGAAGGTAAACTCATGCTCCACCGCCATCGGCACGCCCAGATCGGCCGGCGCGGTGCGGTCGATGCGCAGCACGGTGGCACCCATGTCGGCCAGCAGCATGGCCGCCAGCGGCGCCGGGCCGATACCCGCGAACTCGACGATTTTCACCCCTGCCAAAGGTCCCATGGCCGGCTTCCTTCCCGTTGCTTTTGGTGCCGGAAGTAAACGCCAATCGGGGTAAAGCGTGCAACGCCGCAAGGCTCGGACGCTACGCCGGACCCGTGACAACCGGCGCCTTGCGCTGCGCCAGCCACTCCTCGAAGCGCTGCATCAGGACGAAAAAGCACGGCACGAACACCACAGCCAGGCAGGTCGAGGCCAGCATCCCGGTCGAAACCGAGATCCCGATCGACTTGCGCGCATTCGCCCCGGCTCCCGTCGCCAGAACCAGCGGCACCACGCCCAGGATGAACGCGAACGACGTCATCAATATCGGCCGCAGCCGCTTCTTCGCCGCGCCCACCGCCGCCTCTACGATCGAATCCCCGTGCAGCAGCCGCTGCTCGCGCGCCACCTCCACGATCAGGATCGCGTTCTTCGCACCCAGCGCGATCAGCAGCATCAGGCCGATCTGGGTATAGAGGTTGTTGTCGACGCCAAGGGCGCTGAGGGTGAGCACCGGCCCGAGCAGCGCCAGCGGCACCGCCAGCACCACCGACACCGGTGCGAGCCAGCTCTCATACTGGCCGGCCAGCACCAGGTACACCAACAGGATTGCCAGCGCGAACACCACGTATACCTGGCTGCCGACGGCTTTCTCCTGGTACGACATCGCGGTCCATTCCGACGCCGTGCCGGGCGGCAGGTCCCTGGCGGCGATCTGGTCCATCAGGTCCAGCGCCTGCCCCGAACTGAACCCGGCGGCGGGGGAGCCGATAATCGTCGCCGACGGATACAGGTTGTACAACTGCACGAGCGCCGGACCGGTCGTCGGCTTCACGTCCAGGATCGTGCCGAGCGGCACCATCGTCCCGCTCGCGGTACGCACCGGCAACGCCTCGACATCCTTCGGAGTCACCCGGAACGCCGCGTCCGCCTGCGCATAGACCTGGAAGGTCAACCCGAACTTGTTGATCTGGCCAACGAAAGACGACCCCATATAGGTCGCCAGGGTCTGGAAGACCTGCGCCGTGGTAACCTGGAGCGCCTCCGCCTTGGTGCGGTTCACCGCCACCGTCAATTGCGGCACCGCGGCGCGGATGGTCGAGTTCAGCCGCGCCAGGCCGGACTGCGAGCGCGCGTTATCGACGATCGTGCGGGTCAGCGACTGCAGCTTGAGGAAATCGCCGCTGCCGTCGCGCAACTCCACCTGCATCGAGAACCCGCCGGAGTTGCCGATGCCCTGGATCGCCGGCGGGGGCACCACCAGGGTGGTCGCTTCCTGTATCGGCGCGACCGCCCTGGACAGCGCCGCATACATGCCGGCGAACCCTTCGGCGGCGCTGGTCCGCTCGCTCCAGTCTTTCAGGATGACATAGGCGACACCGGCATTGGACAGCGACGCGCTGTTGTCCAGCACCGAAACGCCGGAGACGGCCACCACGTCCTGCACGCCCGGCACCGCGCTGACCGCCTTTTGCAGGCGATCCATGACCGCCCGGGTGCGGCCGAGCGACGCGCTGTCGGGCAGTTGCACGGAAATCAGGAAATAACCCTGGTCCTCCAATGGAAGAAACCCCGTCGGCAGCCGCGTCAGGCCCCACAGCCCTCCGCCCATCACCAGCAGGGCCAGCACCACCATCAGGCCGGCGCGGCTCGTCATGCCGCCGATGAGGCGGACGTACCAGCGTTCCAGCCGGCCGTAGACGTTGTTAAACCCGCGATAGAAGACGTTGCGCTTCTCCAGCGGCACCGTCGGCCGCAGCCACAGCGCGCATTGCGTTGGTTTCAGGGTGGCGGCGTTGACCGCGCTGATGAAGGCGGTGGCGGCGATGACCAGGGCGAACTGGGCGTACAGCTTGCCGGTCAAGCCGGGCAGGAACGCCGCCGGGATGAACACCGACATCAGCACCAGCGTGATCCCGATGATCGGCCCGAACAGCTCCTGCATCGCCTTGATTGCGGCGTCATGCCCGCTCAGCCCGCGCTCGATGTGATGCGCCGCGCCTTCCACCACGACGATCGCGTCATCCACGACGATCCCGATGGCCAGCACGATGGCGAACAGGGTGGACAGGTTGATGGTGAACCCGAGCGCCGCCATGGCCGCGAAGGCGCCGATGATCGTCACCGGCACGGTCGTCGCGGGCACCAGGGTGGCGCGGATGTCCTGCAGGAACACCAGGATGACGATCAGCACCAGCACGCCGGCCTCGATCAGCGTGTGGTAGACCTCGGTCACCGAGGCGGATACGAACTTCGTCGTATCGAACGGCATGGCGGTGGCCATGCCCGGCGGGAAGCCGCGCGCCAGCTCCGCCATCTTGGCGCGCACCTCGGCCGCCACGGCCAGCGCGTTGGCGCCGGGCGACAGATAGACCGCCATGCCCGCGGCCGGCGCGCCGTTGACGACAAAGGCCTGGTTGTAGGTTTGCGCGCCCAGTTCGACATGGCCGATATCGCGGATGCGCGTCACCGCGCCGTTGGCGCCGGTCTTGACGATGACATTCTCGAACTGCGCCGCGTCGGTCAGGCGGCCTGCGACGTTCAGCGTGTATTGGAAGTCCTGCCCTGTCGCCGGCGGGGCGCCGACCTGGCCGGCGGTCACCTGGGCGCTTTGCTGCTGGAGGGCGGAGGTGACGTCATCCACCGTCAGGCCGCGGGCTTTCATCAGGTCCGGATTAAGCCAGATCCGCATCGCATACAGGCCGGAGCCGAACACCGTGACGTTGCCGATGCCCGGCAATCGGGCCAGTTCCTGTTGCAGGTTGATGGCGGCGTAGTTGCTCAGGAACAGGCTGTCATAGCGCCCGTCCGGCGAGGTCAGGTTGACGATGCCGAGGATCGCCGTCGATTTCTGGTAGACCAGCACGCCTTGCGCCTGCACCGCCTGCGGCAAGGAGGCCGTGGCGCTGGCAACCCGGTTCTGCACCAGCACCTGCGCGAAGTTCAGGTCGGTGCCGATGGCGAAGGTGACGATCAGCGCGTAGCTGCCGTCGCTCGTGCTGGTCGATTGCATGTACAGCATGCCCTGCACGCCGTTGACCTGCTGCTCTATCGGCAAGGCGACGGTGTTCATGACGTCGGTGGCACTGGCGCCCGGATAGCGGGTCGTCACCATGACCGTCGGGGGCACCACGTCCGGAAGCTGCGCCACCGGCAGGTTGAACAGCGAGACGCCGCCAATCAGGACGAACAGGATCGCCAGGACGTTCGCCAGGACCGGCCGCTCGATGAAGAATTTCGCGATCATTGGGCCGCGTCCGGCGCGGACACGGTGGCGGGATCGACCTCCTGCCCCGGCACCGCGCGCTGCAAGCCGTCAACCACCACCAGGTCGTCCGGCGCCAGGCCCGTTTCGATCACGCGCAGCCTGCCCTCGAGCGGACCGGTGGTGACGTGGCGCTGCGCGACAATATTGTCCTTGCCAACGACCAGCACATAAACCCCGCCCTGATCGGCGCTGAGTGCGACGTCGGGTACCAGCATGGCCGCAACTCCGGTCGCCAGCGGCACCCGCACGCGGACGAAATAGCCGGGGAGCAGCAAGCCGTTGGTGTTGTCCAGGATGCCGCGCACGACCAGCGTCCCGGTGGAGGGGTCCACCGTGGGAGCGACGTAGTCGAGATGGCCGGTATGCGGATAGCCGGTTTCGCCCTGCAAGCCGATCTCGATCGGGATTGTCACCAACTGCGCGCGCGTCAGGCCTTCCTGGATGGCCTGTTCGCGAATGCGCTGCACGTCCTGCTCGCTGACCGTGAAGGTGGCGTATATCGGCCGGATCTGCACGATGGTGGCGAGGATCGTCGGGGTGGTGCCGACCAGGCTGCCGACGGAAACCAGGTGCGCCGACATGCGGCCGTCGAACGGCGCCAGCACCCGGGTATAGGCGTAGGTGATCGCGGCAAGCTGCGTGGTAGCCTGCGCCTGGGCCAGGTTGGCCCGGTCGGTGTCGCGCGTGGCAAGAGCGGCTTGCAGCGACGTGACCGACGCGACGGAGTTGCGCTGCAGGGATTGCTGCTGGTTGAAGACGAATTCGGCGTTGACGAGTTGGGCCCGGGCGGAGTCCTCGGCGGCCCGGGCCTGCTGCAGCTTGGCGTCGTACGGCAGCGGTTCGATGGTGAACAGCGTGTCTCCCGCTTTGACCTCGGCGCCGTCGATGAAGCTGATGCCTTGCAGGAAGCCCTCGACCCGCGCGACCAGATCGACCGAATTGACCGCGGCGGTATTGCCCGTGGCGGTGAGATAGCGGGTGATCTTTTCCGCGAGCGGCTTCGCGACGCTGACCTTCGGCGGCGGCGGCGGAACGAATTGGTTGCCTTTCTTGCAGCCCGCCATGAGGACAACAAGGCCGAGTGCGACCGCGTAACCGGTGTATGTGGGAAAACGCCGCATGGATTCGCCCGCCCGTTGCTGCCCGCGGCGGGAACATTAACACTTGTCAACGTTGTCTGGATAGTCCGGGTGAGGGTTATGCACGAAAGGCGCCGCCATCCTGCCCGGTAGGCTGGGCCGCCTCAACCGTCATGGCGGGCGAAGGCCCGCCATCCACGCCTGTGCTTCAAGCGGCACCCCAAGGCGTGGATGGTGCGCCTGCGCGCACCATCCACGCCAACCGAACGGGCCGGTGGCTCAACCCCGCTGGATCAGCTCGATCTTATACCCGTCCGGGTCTTCCACGAAGGCGATGATCGTGGTGCCGAACTTGACCGGGCCCGGCTCGCGCGTGACCTTGGCGCCGAAGCCGCGCAGCTTCTCGGTCATGGCCACGACATCCGGAACGCCGATGGCGAGATGGCCGAACGCGCTGCCGAGGTCGTACGTCTCGGTCCCGTAGTTGTACGTCAGTTCGATCACCGTGTTGCTGTCCTCATCGCCGTAGCCGACGAAGGCCAGCGTGTATTTGCCGTCCGGCACGTCGCGGCGGCGCAACTCCGTCATGCCGAAGCCTTTGGTGTAGAAATCGACGCTGCGCTGCAGGTCGCCGACGCGCAGCATGGTGTGCAGGAACCGGCTCATTGGATGCCCCCTTCAGGATAAGTCGGCGGGATCGAGGCCCACCATGAAAAGCCCCGCCGCGTCCGCCGCGGCCAGACAGGCGTCTCGGTCTGCCAGAATGGTGGCCCGGGCTTCGAACGCAAGCCCCCTGAGGCCGGCCGCGGCGGCGTTGCGCACCGTCTCCGGCCCGATCGTCGGCATGTCGGCGCGGCGGTCCTGCCCGGGCTTCATCAGCTTCACCAGCACCCCGCCGAACCCGTCACGCCGCAGGGATGCGGCGCGCTCCAGCATGGCGTCAGTGCCCTCGATCGCCTCCACCGCCAGGACCAGCCCCTGCTGCACGATGCAGCCCTGCCCGACATCCGCCGCGCCGAGGACCCGCGCCACCGCCACGCCGCGGGCGATATCGGCCATCGCCTGCGCGTCCGGCCTGGCGCGCGTCAGCACGCCGCTCGGCGCCAGCACCTCGCCCAGCACCTCATGCGCGCCGATAACCGCGAAGCCTTCCTCAGCGAATACTTTAATAACGGCTGCTAACAGGCCGTCATCGCCTGCAAATATCGCCCGCCCGACGCGGGCCAGGATGCGCGTGCCCTCGGCGTCCGGGCGCAGGTCGAGCAGCGAGGGGCGGCGCACCGGGCCGATCATCACAAGGTCTTGGCAGCCATGCTCGCGCAGCGCGGCAAGGATGCGTCCGGCCCGGCCGATACGCTGGAACTCGTGCGGCCAGGGCGCCAGAACAGCAGGTTCCGCGAAGCCTTCAAGACCGAGGATGAAGACGCCGCGGCCCGCGGCCCGCGCGGCCGCTGCAACTTTGGCGGGCAGGTCGCCGCCTCCGGCGATAATCCCGAGTGCGCGTGGCATTTCTGCCTGATTTTTCATTGCGAGTTCCGCCGAGCCTACTCTGTTGTTGCAACCGGGACGGGTTTTTCCGCATACATGTTGTGCCGCTGCATCACGCCTTCGTGAGTGTCTTATGACAGAAATTTCTCCGCCGATGATAGACGACGAATTGCCCGATGCGGCCCGCCATGCCACCGCCGCCGGGGTGCTTCAGTGCCTGACGATGCTGGCCGAGGAGACGGTGAATCTCAATCTGCCGCGCACCATGCTGGCGCTGCGTAAAGCGATCCGGGCGTGCCAGGCCGAACAGGCCCGTCCGGTCCCGGTGTTGCGTCCCCGGCGCCACGTGGTGCTGCACTAGCGGCTTTTCGGCAAGGATTTTATCCGCCGGCGGGCTTTGCTGCGCCTGCGAAGGTTGCGTCCGAAGGCATAGCGCCATAATCCTACGCGCAGTCACCGTTCCGGCAGGGCGATAGTCGTCTGCCGGTTCGGCGGGAAGCCTTCGTACCTAGCACAAGGACATCGCATGAGCGCCGCGGTAAAACGGTCAGTCACGATCACCCTGGACGGCTCCAACAAGTCGGCCAGCCTGCCCTTGCTGTCGGGCACCATCGGTCCGGACGTCTTTGATATCCGAAAACTCTATGCCGACCTCGGGGTGTTCACCTTCGATCCGGGCTATGGCCAGACCGCGTCCTGCGACAGCAAGATCACCTTCATCGACGGCGACGAGGGCGTGCTGCTGTACCGCGGCTACCCGATCGAGCAGCTCGCGGAAAAGTCACGCTTCCTGGAAGTGTGCTACCTGCTGCTGAACGGCGACCTGCCGACGAAGGAGGAATTCGGCAAGTTCGAAAAGGGCGTGATGCGGCACAACATGCTGCATGAACAGCTCCGCTCCTTCTACAACGGCTTCCGCCGCGACGCGCATCCGATGGCGGTCATGTGCAGCGTCGTCGGCGCGCTGTCGGCGTTTTATCACGACAACCTGGATGTCTGGGATGAGGGCGCCCGGCGGATCGCCGCCTTCCGGCTGATCGCCAAGATGCCGACGATCGCCGCCTGGGCGTACAAATACTCCGTCGGCCAGCCGTTCGTGTATCCGCGCAATGAACTGACCTATTCGGCCAATTTCCTCTATATGTTCCATGCGGTGCCGACCGAGGAATACAAGTTCAACCCGGTGCTGGCCAAGGCGATGGACCTGATCCTGATCCTGCACGCGGATCATGAACAGAACGCCTCCACCAGCACGGTGCGTCTGGCCGGCTCGACAGGGGCCAATCCGTTCGCCTGTATCGCCGCCGGCATCGCCAGCCTGTGGGGTCCCGCGCATGGTGGCGCGAATGAGGCCGTGCTGAAGATGCTGGCGGATATCGGCACCACCGCGAACATCAAGCCGTTCCTGGACGACGTGAAGGCGAAGGACAACTCGACCAAGCTGATGGGCTTCGGCCACCGGGTCTACAAGAACTACGACCCGCGGGCGAAGCTGATCCAGAAGGCCTGCCACGACGTGCTGAACGAACTCGGGATCAAGGACGATCCGCTGCTCGACCTGGCGATGGAGCTGGAGCAGATCGCGCTGAGCGACCCGTATTTCATCGAGCGCAAGCTTTATCCGAACGTGGATTTCTATTCCGGCATCATCCTCAAGGCGATGGGCTTCCCGACCAACATGTTCACGGCGCTGTTCGCCGTGGCGCGCACGGTGGGCTGGGTGAGCCAGTGGAAGGAGATGATGGAGGATCCGCAGCAGCGCATCGGGCGTCCGCGGCAGATCTACACCGGCTCGCCGCGGCGCGACTACGTGCCGATGACCGAGCGCACCTGACGTTTCAGACTTAGATATCGGTTAAGGGTGGACCGGCGGCCGCGAGGCCGCCGGTTTTATTTTTTGGACGTTTGCTCGGCGGTCAGCCGAAGACGATTTCACCAGGTGAAATTCAAACTTCGTATCTAAAAAGATTTTTTTGTTTTGTATCGTCTTAACAGCATGCGTTAAACTTGTCTCTCAAGCAATTGAGACGATTTTTCTTAAAATGGCACCGCCCTGGATAGTCCAGAAAATTGCGCATCGGCTCACGCTGGCGTGTGCGGAGTTTCCGGCGTTTTAAATTTCGATATCATTATCGTGATTTAGAAAAATCCGATTTTACACCGCTTTTTGTGGACGCCCGTTAAGTGGTAAATTATCGATTCGCATACCCGTGTAGGTTGAGTCCGGTCATAAATTGCACTGGAAGGCACTCAATGCGGGGACGTGTATCGCTCGATCTCATGGTCAAGAATCGGTTGAAGCGTTGGGGGCAGCGGCCGCCCGGCGTGCGGCCGCGGCGCGGCAAGGAATCCTGGCTGCGCGGCCGCCCGTCCGAGGACGAAACCAGAATCAGCAGTCCCTACCTGAAGATCCCCGGCAGCACGCGGCTGCGCACCCTGCCCGACGGGCTATGGCTCAACTTCGGCGGCAGCTTCGCCGAACCCTTCGTCGACATCCTGGCAATCGAGGCCTGCAGCACGATCCAGAACCTGCTCGACAAGCGGTCCCGCTTTGCGCCGAGCACCCACTCGCTGATGTGCGTCTGCCCCGCCGAATGGCTGCTGGCACCAATAACCGCGGCGGACCCGACGCCGCGGTGGCGGGCGGCGGGTGTGATCCGGCAAGAGCCATTCATGGACGTGGTGATCCCGGTGCGGGAGATGCGGGTGCTCTATGGCCTGAAGAAGGACCACTACAAGGGCTTCGTCCGGCACCAGTTGCCGCACGCGCACGAGTTTTTCGTGCCGATGGAGACCCTGACCGAGGAGAACAGCGAGGCCAACCCGGCCTTGCGGGACCTCATCGCCCGGGCCTCCGTGTCGGCGAATTTCTTCAGTCCGTGAGCAGGGATCCCGAGCAGCCATGCCACAGCTAGAACAACAGGCCCTTCTTCAGCATCGCGTGGATGCCCTTCTCGCCGTTCACTGTCTGGGTGACGCGGAAATCCACCGCCAGAGAGCAGAACTGATAGGCCTCCTGCCGCGACAGGTTGGTCCGGCCGGTGATGAAGGCGATCATCTGCCGCAGCGCCGTCTTCATCGCCGTGTCCAGGTCCTCATGCATGCCCATGGCGATGAAGTGGCTGGCGGTCTCCGCCCGCGGATAGCGCAGCAGCGGGTCGCGCGCGCCGCCGCCCTTGTGCAGGACCAGGGTGAAGGTGCCGGTCAGGCAGATTTCCAGCGCGTTGATGCAGACCTCGCCGTCGCCCTGCACGCCGTGGCCGTCGCCGGCGGAAAACAGCGCGCCGGGGGCCCAGACCGGCAGGAACAGGGTCGCCCCCTCCCCGAGTTCCTTGTTGTCCAGGTTGCCGCCATGCTCGCGCGGCTGCACGGTCGAGATCCGGCCGTAGGCCGGCGGCGGCGCCACGCCCATGACACCGAAGAACGGCGACAGGTTCAGCTCGGTGCCCCAAGCCAGCCGGCAGGTCCGGCGGTCGCGGTCCACCGGGATATGGGAAAGGAAAGTCTCGGGAAAATCCTCGGGGATGGTCCCCGCCAGCGGCCGGAATCCGCAATATCCCCAATCGCAGCCGAACTCGATCCGATCGATGCGCACCTCCAGCATGTCGCCCGGTTCGGCGCCCTGCACGCCGACGGGGCCGGTGATCAGGTGCCCGGGCGCGCGCGGGATGTTTGCCGCGTGGATCGCCGCCAGGGCGGGCGGGATCGTCAGGCCGGAGCCCGGCGGCGGCATCACCTCGGGTCCGCCGGAGACGCAGTCCAGCACCACGGTGTCGCCGGAGGCGACCGTGATCAGCGGCGGAAAGCTGGCGTCGAACATCCCCCAGCGCACGGTTTCCGGTGTCGATTCAAGCCGATGTGTCGCCATTGACCGTCGCCTTTTGCCGCCCGTAGACGATGCCACCACATCGTTCGGCGCGATACAACCGGGTGGTGAGTCCTACCCGGCCGGCTTGACTCCCGACAGCCGCAGCGCATCGACAATCGCCCCGGCGCCCAGCACCGGGGTCATCGTGCCGCCACGCACCTGCTGTTCGGCATTCTCGGCGATCGTCCGGATCGCCTCCGTCTGCCGCAGCGTCTCGCGGATCTTCTCATCCACCAGGGTCCACATCCAGGCCGTCGCCTGCTCCGCCCGCTTCGCTTTCAGCGCGCCGGAGCGTTCGGCGCCCCCCATGCGGTCGGTTATCAGCGTCCAGATCCGGTCCAGCCCGGTCCCCTCCACCGCACTGCAGGTCACCACCTCCGGCAATTCGGCCGCTTCATGCAGCAGGTTCATCGCGAACCGATATTGCGAGGCGGCGATCGAGGCCGCCGTCACGTTCCGGCCGTCCGCCTTGGTGACGACGATCATGTCGGCGCGTTCCAGCAGGCCGCGCTTGATGCCCTGCAACTCGTCCCCTGCCCCGGCCAGCATCAGCACCAGCAGGAGGTCCGTCATGGACGCCACCGCCACCTCCGACTGGCCGACGCCAACGGTCTCGATCAGCACGATGTCGTAGCCGGCGGCCTCACACAGCAGCATGGTCTCACGGGTCTTGCGCGCGATGCCGCCCAGCACGGACCCGCTCGGCGAGGGCCGGATGAACGCCTTGGGATCGGCGCTCAGTTTCATCATGCGCGCCTTGTCGCCGAGGATGCTGCCGCCGGTGCGCACGCTGGACGGATCGATCGACAGCACGGCGACCCGATGCCCGGCCGTCGTCAGTAACCCCCCGAACGCCTCGATGAAGGCGCTCTTGCCGACTCCCGGCACGCCGGTAATGCCGATGCGCGTCGCCCCGCCGGTGCGCGGCAGCAGGCGCGTGATCAGCGCCTGGCCGAGGACCTCGTGATCCGGACGGTTGGACTCGACCAGCGTGATGGCGCGCGCCAGCATCGAGCGGTTGCCGCCGACAAGCCCCTCGGCCAGGGCATCGACCGACAGCTTCATGCTAGGCGTCGCCATCTCCGGCCAGCAGGTCGAGCACCTTCGATGCCGAGTCCGATATCACCGAGCCCGGCCCGAACACCGCCGCAGCACCGGCCGCATACAGCTCGTCATAGTCCTGTGGCGGGATCACGCCCCCGACGACGATCAGGATGTCCTCGCGGCCACGCTCATCCAGCGCCTTGCGCAAGGCGGGGATCAGTTGCAGATGCCCGGCCGCCAGCGAACTGGCGCCGACGACATGCACGTCGTTATCCACCGCCGCCTGGGCGGCTTCCTCCGGGGTCTGGAACAGCGGACCGACATCGACGTCGAAGCCCAAATCGGCAAAGGCCGAGGCCACCACCTGCTGGCCGCGGTCGTGCCCGTCCTGGCCGAGCTTGGCGATCAGGATGCGCGGCTGCCGCCCCTCTTCCTCGGCGAACGCCGCCACTTTCGCACGCACATCCATGATACCACTCCTGGATTCGCCGAAATCGCGGGCATAGACGCCGGTGGCCAGGCTCGGGGTCGCCTGGTAGCGGCCGAACACCACCTCCAGCGCATCGCTGATCTCGCCCACCGACGCCTTCAGCCGCGCCGCCTTGATCGACAGGTCGAGCAGATTGCCCTCCCCGGTTGCCGCCGCCTTGGTCAGCGCCGCCAGCGCCGCTTTCACGGCATCCGTGTCGCGCGACGCCCGCAACTGCTGCAAGCGCCGGATCTGCGACGCCCGCACCTCGGTATTGTCGATCTTCAACACCCGGATGGGCTGTTCCGTGCGCGGCCGGTACTTGTTCAGCCCGACGATCGTTTCCTGACCGGAGTCGATGCGCGCCTGCATGCGCGCCGCCGCCTCGGCGATACGCATCTTCGGCAGGCCGGCCTCGATCGCCTTGGTCATGCCGCCATGCTCTTCGCATTCGACGATATGCGCCCAGGCGGCCTGCGCCAGTTGGTGCGTCAGCCGTTCGACGTAATAGCTGCCGCCCCAGGGATCGATGACGTTGTCGGTGTCGGTCTCCTCCTGCAGGAACAACTGGGTATTGCGCGCGATCTCGGCGGAGAAATCCGTCGGCAGCGCCAGCGCCTCATCAAAGGCGTTGGTGTGCAGGCTTTGGGTTTCGCCCTGCGTCGCCGCCATCGCTTCCAGGCAGGTGCGCGTGACGTTGTTGTAGACGTCCTGCGCCGTCAGGCTCCAGCCGCTGGTCTGGCTGTGGGTGCGCAGCGAGTAGCTTTTCGGGTTCTTGGCGTCGAAGCCCTTGATGATCTTCGCCCACAGCATGCGGGCGGCGCGCATCTTTGCGACTTCCATCAGCACGTTCTTGCCGATGGACCAGAAGAACGACAACCGGGGGGCGAAATCGTCCACCGCCATGCCGGTCTTCAGCCCGGTGCGCAGATATTCCAGCCCGTCCGCCAGGGTGTAGCCGAGTTCAAGGTCCGCCGTCGCCCCCGCCTCCTGCATATGATAGCCGGAGATGCTGATGCTGTTGAACTGCGGCATATGCTTGGTCGTATATTGGAAGATGTCGCCGACGATCCGCATGCTCGGCGTCGGCGGATAGATGTAGGTGTTGCGGGTCATGAACTCCTTCAGAATGTCGTTCTGAATGGTGCCCGTCAGTTGCTCCTGCGCAACGCCCTGTTCCTCCGCCGCAACCACATACAGCGCCAATATCGGCAATACCGCGCCGTTCATCGTCATCGAAACGCTGATCTGGCCGAGCGGGATGCCGTCGAACAGGATGCGCATATCGAGGATGCTGTCGATCGCCACGCCGGCCATGCCGACATCGCCGAACACCCGCGGATTATCGGAGTCATAGCCGCGATGCGTCGGCAGGTCGAAGGCGATGCTGAGTCCCTTCTGCCCGCCGGCGATGTTGCGCTTGTAGAACGCATTCGACTCTTCCGCGGTCGAGAACCCGGCATATTGCCGCACCGTCCAGGGCCGGCTGACATACATCGAGGCATACGGCCCGCGCACGAACGGCGCGAAACCGGGATAGCTGTCGAGATGCTCCAGCCCCGCCCGGTCATCGGCGGTGTAGAGCGGCTTGACCGGGATGCCCTCCGACGTGGTCCAGTTCAGCGCGTCCAGCGGCTTCAGCACGCTGTGTTCGGCGGTTTCCAGCCAGGTGACCGGGGTTGCGGTGGGCGCGAAGGGCTTGAGCGGGACGGATTTGAAGTTCGGGATCGTGGCCATTACAGAGCTCCCTCCTGCCGCAACAGCGTCGTCAGCGTCTCCAGAACGTTACTTCTGACAAAGATGAATGTATCGACTCCGGCGGCACGGTAATTCGCTTCCTCCGCGCCGGGATGGCCCGCCAGCACCACCGTGCGGGCCCCGGCCGCCTTCAGCTTCGGCGCCAGGTCCGCCACGCCGGTGGCGTATAGCTTGTCGGTCGAGCAGATCACTGCGATCTTCGCGCCACTGGCGGCGAACTCCGCCGCCGCCTGATCGACGGTGAAATTACCTTCGTGCGCCAGCACCTCGAAGCCGCCGGCCTGGAAGAAGCTATTCGCAAAAGTCTTGCGGCCAATCTGTTGGGCGATGGAGCCGAAGCCGGTGAGAAAGACGCGCGGGCGATGCCCGTGCTTTTCCTCGAAATCGTCGGCGGCGTCGCGCAGATGTTCGTACGCCTCGTCGAACGGATGCACGGCCAGCGGTGTGATGTGCGCGGCAGCAGATCCCGGCGGGATCAGCGCGGCGGCGAGCTCACCGATAGTCGCTCCGGCCTCGGCCGCGGCAATCGCCAGCGCGGTTATGCCGTGCGATTCAGCCGCGGCACCGGCCAGTTTCGCCAGTGCCTCCTGCGGCTTATGCGTTGCCCGCCAGCCCGCCAGCGTGTCGGATGCGGCGGCGCGCAGTGCGGCGGGGTCCTTGGCGGCCGTGTGGTGGACATGGCCTTCGCTGACATTGGCATGTTCGCTGATGCCGGTGATGGCCAGCTTGCGGGTGGCGATGTCGCGTTCCCGCTTCGCCTCCACCGCCTCGATCTTGTGCGCCACCCAGCCGCTGGTGACGGCGGCGATCATGCCGCCCTCGGCCTCGATCTCCTGGAACAGCGCCCAGGCCTGTTCGGCCAGATGGGTCGTGTACCACTCGATGTACCAGGAGCCGCCCGCCGGATCGATGACGTGGTTCAGGTGGCACTCCTCAGCCAGGATCAACTGCGTGTTGCGCGCATTGCGCCGGCTTTGGTCCGCGCTGAGGACGTCCGGCGCATCCACCGGCACGGTGGTGATCGCATCCGCCCCGCCGATAGCGCCGGCATAGGCGGTCGCGGTGTTGCGCAGGATGGTCAGCATCGGGTTGCGGGTGGTGAGCACCCGCCGCCCGGTCGTGGTGTGCACATGCGCGCGCCGGGCGGTTTCGCTGCCGCCGCTGGCGGCGACCACCTGGTCCCACAGCAGCCGGGCGGCGCGGATTTTCGCGGTCGCCTGATAGAACCTGCAGCCCAGCTCGATGCTGAAGGTGATCTGCCGCGCGGCGGTATCAACATCCAGCCCGGAGGCGGTCAGCGCGCGCAGATACTCCACCCCCGTCGCCAGCAGGAACGCCAGATCCTGCGCCGAGGTCGCACCCGCGTCGTGATACGCCTTGGTGGACACCAGCACCGACGTCATGCGCGGCGCGTTCGCCGCCGTCCAGGCCGCCAGATCCGCTGTCTGCTTCAGCGCCGTGTCCAGCGGCACCGGCAGCGCGCCTTCATGCACCAGCGTGCCGAGCGGATCGGAGGCGAACGAACCCAGCAAGCGCTCGGGTCCAACCCCCGCCTGTTTCGCCGCCGCCACATACAGCGCGGCGGCCGGAATAGCGGCGCTGCCGGCTTCGAGCCACGCCCCGGCAACTTCGAGGAGAACCCCATCCAGCGCTCGCCGTATGTCGCCGGTCGTCTGGAGCAGCGCGCCGCCCTTGCCGGACAGCTCGGCGGCGCGCGGATCGTCTGCGTCAAGGCCGGCGGCGGCGGCGGCATCGAACTGCAGCACGACGGAGGTCACGCCATTGGTCAGGTCGTCCAGGATATGAGCATTCAGCGCGGCCGGATCGGGTTCGGCGTGTTCCTGCCTGATGTCCCAGCCGGCCACCGTGGCGCCGAGCGGGCTGGAGCCGCGCACATAGGGCGGGAAGCCGGGGACGCCTGACGGATCGCCGCCGGTGGGGAACAGATCCTCGGTATACAGCGGCTGTAGCGCGAAGCCTTCATAGGTCCGCGAGACCATGCGCTTTTCGAACGGCGCCTTGACCTCCTTCTCGACGGCCGCGCGCCAGGTGTCGAAGTCGATGCGCGGAAATTCGTTTCCCAGCTTGAAGTCTTTATCGATCATTTTGGGCTTCCCCCTGTTATGCAGCGGTTCCTGTATCATCGGCTGGAAGAACCCGGACTTGTATCAAGCGCATCGGACGGGCCTCATGCATGGTGACTCGGCCCGAAGGCCGGGGGAACGCCTTTAGCAGCCGATACGATAACGCCGGCTGCGGTATTCTGATCTAATGATGGACTTGCGCAAAGACAATTTTGCAATCATCCGCTGATGGAACGGCGTTTTGCCGCACCCGATCGTCATGGCGGGCCAAGGCCCGCCATCCACGCCCTCACTCGAAGAATAGGAGGGCGTGGACGCCGCCCCCGGACTTCGCCGGGGCCTGCTTTGCCGGCCTGACGGGAGCAAACGGCGGTTCAGAACCCGACAGACAGCAACGATATCAAACCCACCAGCGTCCCAAGTCCCGCCAAACCATAAAAGATCGGCTTTTCCCGCGGGCTGTGGATCGCGAAGTCATGCAGGCTGTGCAGCAGACGGTGCATGCTGTGAAACAGGAACAGCAGGATCACCACGAACAGGAACAGCTTGCCGATGGGGTTCTGCGCAAAGGCCAGCGCATTGGCGTAGCTCAAAGTGCTCTTCGGCAGGATAAAGCCGAACGGCACGGCGATTCCGGTGATGAAGATCAGCACCGGCCCAAGCAGCGCCGACAGCATGCCGCCGGCACCGAACATCGACCAGAAGATCGGATCGTTGGCGCGTTTCATCTCGTGACTCCAAACAGGACCGCGACGATCACCACCGACAGGCCGGCGGTGAACAACACACCGGTCTTGACGATGGTCTGCGGCGCAATGTCGATCTGCGGCGTGGTTTTCGGCATGACCTTGAACCAGGTGTAGGTATGGTAGGCGAGCAGCCCCAGCAGGATCAGGTGAAACACCAACGACGTCTTGGTGGTGAGCAGCGCCTGCCACGCCTCATATGCGCTTTGGCCCAGGGCGAGGGAAACCACCCCCGACAGCAGCACCAGCGCATAGATGAACACGAACAGCGCGGTCGCCTCACGGGCCATGTACACGAGGAAGAACGGATTCTCCTTCCACCATGTCCCGGTTACGGGACGGGTGTAGGTCTTGACCGCCGGTTTGAAACGTCCGCTCATTTGCCTAACCCCACGGTGGACAGAAGCTTCAGCACGCCGAAATAGTCCAAGGTGCTGTTGACCTTGTTCTGGTTGATCGCATGCGCCGGATCGACGTTCTTCGGGCACACCTCCGAGCAATATCCGACCAGCGTGCAGCGCCAGACGCCATCTTCGGAATTCAGCACGTCGCTGCGCGCGGTCCAGCCGACGTCGCGGGAATCGGCGTTGTAACGATGCAGCAGCGCCAGGGCGGCGGGACCGGTGAAGGTTGGGGTCAGGCCGTACTGAGGGCACGCCGCGTAGCACAGCAGGCAGTTGATGCACTGCGAGTAGTTGTAATACTGCTCCATCTGCTTCGGCGTTTGCAGATAGGCGCCCTCGGACAGCGGCTTCTCCTGTTTCGGGATCAGGTACGGCTTCACCGAATCCAGCTTGTTGAGGAAATCGGTCTGGTCGATCGCCAGGTCCTTGATGATCGGGAAATGTTCCAGCGGATCGATCCGCAGCTTCTTCGGCCAGTAATCGCGCAGGAAGGTATGGCACGACAACTGCGGAATGCCGTTGATCATGGTGCCGCAACTGCCGCAGATCGCCATCCGGCATGACCAGCGGAAGGTCAGCGTGCCGTCCAGGTGGTCCTTGATATACTGCAAGCCCACCAGCACCGAGGTGTCGTGCTGGAACGGCACCGTGTAGGTCTGGTAGCGCGGCGGCGCTCCGCTGTCCGGATCATAGCGGAGGACGTCGATCTCGATGGTTCGGGTGTTGGTCTCGGCGGTCATGTCTGTCCCCGATCAGGTCATTACGGCTTGCTTGCCGGCGCCGCCGTAACTGCGGGTCCTCGGCTGCGACTTGGTGATGGTCACCGGCTGGTAGCTGATCGCGGGAGGCCCCTCGCCCGTGTAGGTCGCCAGCGAGTGCTGCAGGAAATGCTCATCGTCGCGGGTCTTGTACTCGTCCAGCCGGACATGCGCGCCGCGCGATTCCTTGCGGTTGTAGGCCGAATGCGCCATCGCCTCGGCGACCTCCAGCATGAAGCCGAGTTCGATCGTCGTCAGCCATTCGGTGTTGAACGATCGGCTGTGGTCGTCCAGCGCGATGCCGGCTCGGTAGCGCGCCCGCAGCTCGGCGATCTTGTCGATGGCGGTCTTCATGCCACTGGCCTGGCGGTAGATGCCGACACCGGCCTCCATCGCGTCGCCCATTTCGTCGCGCAATTTCGCGACGCGTTCGCCCTTGTCGTTCTTCAGTAAAGCGAGTAGCCGCGATGCGGATTCCTCCGCCTGCTGACGCACCCCGGCGGACGACCCGTCCTTCACGGTGCGCGCATAGGCGGCGGCGCGCTCCCCGGCGACCTTGCCGAACACGATGATTTCCACCAGCGAATTCGAGCCGAGGCGGTTGGCGCCGTGGATGCCGACGCTGGAACATTCGCCTGCCGCGAACAGGCCGGGGACCTCGGTCTCCGTCATGTTGGCGTAGATTCCGCCCATCGTGTAATGCACCGCCGGCCGCACCGGGATCGGATCGGTTACCGGATCGACACCGGCAAACACCCGCGCGGCCTCGGTGATCAACGGCAGCCGCTCCAGGATCTTCTTTTCCCCGAGATGCCGCAGGTCGAGGTTCACGGCGCTGCCCAGCGGCGTCTGGAACGTGTTGCCCTTCTGGTCCTCGTGCCAGAAAGCCTGCGACAGGCGGTCGCGCGGCCCGAGTTCCATCGCCTTCGGACGCGGCCAGGGGTCGAGCGGCCCGAGAGCATAGTCCTGCAAATACCGGTAGCCGTCCTTGTTGGTCAGTATTCCGCCCTCGCCGCGGCAGCCCTCGGTCATCAGGATGCCGGAGCCGGGCAGGCAGGTCGGATGATACTGCACGAACTCCATGTCGCGCAGCTTGGCGCCGTGGCGGTACGCCAGACCCATGCCGTCGCCGGTGACGATGCCGGCATTGGTGTTCTGGCGGTAGACACGGCCGGCGCCGCCGGTGCCGAGGATCACCGCCTTGGCCTCGAACAAGACGATCTCGCCGGTGGCGACCTCGATCGCCAGCACGCCGCGAACCCGGCCGTCTTCCAGGATCAGATCCGCCACGAAATATTCATCGTAGCGCTGGATGCCGGGATACTTGATCGAGGTCTGGAACAAGGTGTGCAGGATGTGGAAGCCGGACTTGTCGGCGGCGAACCAGGTGCGCTGCACGGTCATGCCGCCGAAGAAGCGGACATTGATGTTGCCGTCGTCCTTGCGGCTCCAGGGGCAGCCCCAGTGCTCGAGCTGGACCAGTTCCTCGACGCAATGTTCAACGAAATACTGCACCGCGTCCTGGTCGCACAGCCAGTCGCCGCCGGAGACGGTGTCATTGAAATGATTGTCGAGCGAATCGTCGCCGCGGATGACACCGGCCGCGCCGCCCTCGGCGGCAACGGTATGGCTGCGCATCGGCACAACCTTCGAAACCAGCGCTACCGTCAATTTGGGATCGGATTCCGCGATGGCGATTGCCGCCCGCAGTCCTGAACCGCCGCCGCCGACGACGACGACATCGCACGTGATGACTTGCATCGATGCTCCTGAAGTTTGCGTTGCCAAAGATGCATCCGAGATGCCGGTCCGGAGTCCCTGCCCGCTGCCTACACCTTTGCAGGTGCTTATGAAATTAGCAGCGGGAGTGTGCCTTGCGTGATGGGATTAGTCCATAGCGTAAACGTGAAATTCGGTGGGTTATTGGGGTACGGGGGCTAGGATTTTCGTTTCGATATAAGTCTGTACTGGCCGGTCCTCGGGCACCGCCGCCTCATCGTCATGGTCCGCGGAGGCGGACCATCCACGCCTTGCGGTGCTGACCGCGGCAAAGGCGTGGATGGCGGGCCTGCGCCCGCCATGACGGGAGGGACGCGCCCGCCATGACGGTCCCGGGCTGGTGCCTCCCGTGTCTCCGCTATCTCTCGTGCGCCAACTCCCACCGATCGGGCGAACGCCATAGCCGCGACCGCAGCAGTTCCCGCTCGAAGATGAATTCTTTCGGCAGGCGATCGAAGAACCGGTCGAACAGTTCCTCATGCGAATGAGCTTCCACCGCCCCCGCCTCACGCCCGACGGCCATCAGCTCGTAGAACGTTTCGGACTTGTATTCCAGGCCGCGCCAGTCGATATCCTCCAGCCGCGGCATCCAGCCGATGGGGCTTTCGACGCCGTAGCCGCGACCGCGCACCCGGTCGACGATCCATTTCAGCACGCGCATGTTGTCGCCGAAGCCCGGCCACAGGAAGTGGTTGTCGGCATCCTTGCGGAACCAGTTGACCCGGAAGATGCGCGGCGGATTGGCGACGACGCGGCCGATATTCAGCCAATGGCAGAAATAGTCCGCCATGTTGTAGCCGCAGAACGGCAGCATCGCCATCGGATCACGCCGAGTCTGCGTCACGCCGATAGCCGCGGCGGTCGCCTCCGACCCCATCGTTGCGGCGAGATAGACACCGTGGCTCCAGTTGAACGCCTGGAACACCAGCGGCATGTTCTTGCTCGCCCGGCCGCCGAAGATCATCGCGCTGATCGGCACGCCGGCGGGATTCTCCCAGTCCGGGTCGATCGACGGGCACTGGCCCGCCGGCGCCGTGAAGCGGGCGTTCGGATGCGAGGCCGGGCGGCCGCAGCCGGGAGTCCAGTCCTTGCCCGTCCAGTCGATCAGATGCGCCGGCGGCGTGTCGGTCATCCCCTCCCACCAGACGTCGCCGTCATCGGTCAACGCCGTGTTGGTGAAGATCGAGTTGCTCGCGCAGCTCGCCATGGCGTTCGGGTTGGTCTGCGCGTTGGTGCCCGGGGCGACGCCGAAGAAGCCGGCTTCGGGGTTGATCGCCCGCAGCTCGCCGTTGGGGCCTTTCTTGATCCAGGCGATGTCGTCGCCGACGGTGGTGACCTTCCAGCCTTCCAGCGCGGCCGGGGGCACCAGCATCGCCAGGTTGGTCTTGCCGCAGGCGCTCGGGAAGGCGGCGCCGAGATAGGTCTTTTCGCCGTTCGGGTTGTGGATGCCCATGATCAGCATGTGCTCGGCCAACCAGCCCTCATCGCGGGCCATCACCGAGGCGATGCGCAGCGCCAGGCATTTCTTGCCGAGCAGCGCGTTGCCGCCATAGCCGGAGCCATACGACCAGATCTCGTACGTGTCCGGAAAATGTACGATATATTTCTTCTGGATGTCAGGCTCGCACGGCCACGGCACATCGGCCTGCCCCGGCGCCAGGGGCGCGCCGATGGAGTGCATACACGGAATGAACGGCCCGTCGCCAAGCACATCCAGCACCTGCCGCCCCATGCGGGTCATGATCCGGGTGTTGACCACGACATACGGGCTGTCGGTGATCTGCACGCCGATCTTGGCGATGGGAGAGCCGAGCGGACCCATGCTGAAGGGAATGACGTACATGGTGCGGCCGCGCATGCAGCCGTCGAACGCCTCGTTCAACGTCGCGCGCATCTTGGCCGGGGGTGCCCAGTTGTTCGTCGGCCCGGCGTCCTGCTCATTCACCGAGCATATAAAGGTACGGTCCTCGACCCGGCCGACGTCGGAGGGATGCGAGCGTGCGAGGAAGGAGTTCGGCCGCTTTTGCTGGTTGAGGCGGATGAACGTCCCAGCCTTGACCATCTGCTCGCAGAGGTCGTCGTACTCCTCCCGGGAGCCGTCGACCCAATGCACGGTGTCCGGCTTGCAGAGCCGGGTCATGTCGGCGACCCAATCGGCGAGCTGCCGATTCCTGATGCCGTCAGTTACAATATCGGCAGCGTCCATGCTGAGTTCTCCTATTGGAGCGAAGTGATCCCGTCGATCCGGACGAGGCGATGAAAGGCAAGAGTGACGAACCGCATCGAACAGTCATATTAAATTTCTGTATGCGTTGGCAGCGCTGGAACTCATTCATAGGCGGGACTATTCTATCCGATGTTGCCGTGGATTTCATAGCCAAAATCGCTATCGCGGTGGTCTCCCCTCGTCATCGCCCGGCTTGTCCTGGCCACCTGGCGCGGCAAGCCGAAGCGCCGCATCGGCGGCACCACCAAGGCCGGGCAATCACGCCGGGACCGGGCAAACCCTACAACTGATATGGACCGCCGCGCTCGATCGCCCGCAGATAAGCCGGCCGCGCATGGATCCGGTCCAGCCACCCCATCAGCCGCGGCCACCGCCGATCGAGCCCCGATCGTGCGACTGCTGCCTCCAGGGCGAAGCTGAGATGGACATCCGCCGCGGTGATCTCATTCCCGGCAAACCACTCGCTCTTGCCCAACTCCGCTTCCATCAGGTCGAAATTGCGCCCGAGGTGAGGCTCCACCAGCATCTGCTTCAACCGCCCGGCGATCCCCCTGGTCACCGGGCGGATGAAGAACGGCACCTTCGCCGCCTCAAGCTGGCCGAAGATCACATGCAGCAGCAGCATCGGCATTGCCGTGCCCTCGGTGTAGTGCAGCCAGTATAAGTACCGCACCCGCTCCGGCGTCCCGGCCGCCGGCTCCAGCCGCCCGTTGCCATAGCGTTCCAGCACGTAGGCGATGATCGCCCCGGACTCCGCCAGAACCAGATCGCCGTCGCGGATCACCGGCAGCTTGCCCAGCGGATGCACCGTCAACAGGTCCGGCGGCGCCAGATGCGTCACCGGGTCGCGGACGTGCTTGACCACCTCGTACTCCAGCCCGAGCTCCTCGAGCAGCCACAAAATGCGCTGCGAGCGGGAGTTGTTGAGGTGATGAACGATGATCACAACCGCACCGCGCGGCAGCCGCAAGCGCGCTCGGCGCGCGGGTTCACATTCGTCTCGGTCATCGGCCCGGCAATCCCCGTCAGTGCAGGGACCCGGTTTTACCCGTTCGCGAAATGACTGGCAATCGCCCGCGCCGGCTGCACAAGGCGGCGGAACAAACTCCAATACGCCTCGGCGCAGGCGTCGTAGGTGAATTTGTTTGCCCGCGTCCGCAGCAGCGCCGCCGGCCAGCGGTGCGCCTCCTGCAGGATGCGGCTGAAGCCCGGCGCCAGCGCCTCCGGGTCCCGCGGCGGCACCAGCAGCCCGTACCGCCCCCGCTCCAGAATATCCCCCGGCCCATACGGACAATCGGTCGACAGAATCGGCGTGCCGCAGCCCATCGCCTCGACCAGCACGTTGCCGAAGCCTTCCGAACGCGACGACAGCACGAACGCATCCGCCGCGCGCATATACGGCAGCGGGTTTTGCACGAAGCCGGCGAAGTCCACGTGCTCGGCGATGCCAAGCTCGGCCGCCAGGATGCGGAGTTCGTCCAGCATGGGCCCGCTGCCGAGCAGCATCAGCCTTGCCTGCGCGGTCCGCAGATGGAGGGCGAAGGCGCGGAGCAAGGTGCGCTGGTCCTTCATCTCGACCAGCCGCCCGGCGCTGACGAAGACCGGGCGGTCCCGGTGCATCAGCCAGGGGTGCGACACCGGTTCGGCGGCCCGCGCCTCGAAATCGTCACCGATGACAGCGTTGAAAATCGTGCTGACCTTGTCCGCCGGCAAGCCGGCCTGATGCACCAGTTCAGCGGAAATCCCGTCCGACACCGCAACGGCATGGTCGATGAACGAGGACAGCGCCCCATAGCACCAGGGCACGACACGATGTTTCCAGTTCACCGTCGCATGGAACCCGGACGACAGCGGGTTATGCTGGCAAATCACCAGTTTCGTTTCGGTTCCAGCGAGAGCATTGGCCAGCGATGCCGCAACGTTGTTATGATCCACGTTCGCCATGAAAACCTGCGGCTGCTCATCACGGAGATAGCGGCGAAGGCGCAGCACATCCTGCAAGGTGCGCGCACTGTCGAGATTGACGACCGGGATGCCATGCGGCAGCAGCGGAATCAACTCGCCGCGCATCTGATGCACGACAAGCGAAACGTCCACGTCCCGCTCGCGCAGTTCCCTCGCCAGAACGAGACTTTGCCGCTCCACGCCGCCGGGCGAGAGGTCGTGAATGTAGATCGCTGCCGATAACCGACCGGGCGCGCGACGACCGAAGCTACGATCAAGCGGCGCGCTGAACTGAAAGCCGGATTCGATGATCTGCACGCTCACTCCGTCAAAGATGCTGTCTCAAGGTTTGGCAAACCAGCGGCGGGGGCGAAACCCCTGCGTTGAGTCTGCCGTCTGCATAGTCGCCGCGCCGGTGGCATCGTTAAATAAACGTTACGTAAAAAGCCCGGACGCTTCAATCGACTAGAGAAGTGTATACTAACAGGGCGGGTTGCCGGAGCCTGACCATCACGATGCCGTGCTGCCGGTATTTCCGCGCCAGAACCATCGTCCGGCGATACGATCCGAAGACCACCACGTGCGATTCGGCCCAGCCGCGCCAGCATCCGCCGGCAGGAAGAATCGTCCGGCCGGACAGCACATTTGCCAGATTCGTCTGCATCCGCCGGTTCCAGCCTGCCGGCATGCGGCGCGAAAACGGGTTGTAGGCTGTCAGAAACGCACCTTCCCTATGGTTGTATAGCCGTAGCAGGCGATCCATGCCAGGGCTGCGGCGGCCGATACGGATGGTGACGCCGGCGACCGAATAGCGTGTCATGCGATAGGCGCGGCGGAGTGACGGTGTCACCGAAATCCGGCCTACCGGTCGTCCCGCAGCGCGGCGAACTCGACGTCGCGATGCACATGCACCGACATCAGGATGCCGAAGCCGACCATGACGGTCAGCATCGCTGAACCGCCATGCGAGACCAGCGGCAGCGGCACGCCGCCGACGGGAATGACACCCATCACCATGGCGATGTTGACGAAAACATACAGAAAAAAATTGCAGGAAACCCCCAGCGCCACCAACCGCCCGAACTGGTGGCGGCAGCGCAGCGCGATCAGCATGCCGCCGATGATGATCAGGGTCAGCAGCCCCATCACCGCCAGCCCGCCGACAAGGCCGAATTCCTCGCCAATCATGGTAAAGATGAAGTCGGTCTGCTTTTCCGGCAGGAAATCGAGGTGGCCCTGGGTGCCCTGCAGGAACCCCTTGCCCCACATCCCGCCCGATCCCAGCGCAATCTTCGACTGAATGATGTTGTACCCGGCGCCGAGCGGATCGCTTTCGGGATGCATGAAGGTGTCGATGCGCGCCCTCTGGTAGTCATGCAGATGCGTATAGGCGAACTGTCCCAACAAAGGTATCGGCAGCACCACCAGGAGGAATTTCCACCACCGCACCCCCGCGGCGAAAAAGATGGCCCCGCCCAGCATCGCGGTGATCGCCGCGGTGCCGAGATTGGGCTCCTTCAGGATCAGGCCGACGGGGATCAGCACGGCGATCAGCGGCGGGATCAGGAACAGCGGGTTGCCCATCCGCTCCCACGATGCGCGGTGGAACCAGGACGCCAGGGCCAGCACCAGCGCCAGCTTCATCATCTCGCTCGGCTGCAGTTGCAGGCCGCCGAGGTCCAGCCAGCGCTGCGCCCCCTTGCCCATATGGCCCATGCGCAGCACCAGCACCAGCAGCCCGACGCAGCCCAGCCAGGCCGGCCAGGCCAGTTTCTGGATGATGCGGATATCGACCAGTCCGATCGCCAGCATGATGACCAGGCCGAAGGCGAAGCGCATGGCATGGCGGGCGGCATACGGCTCGGGCGACCCGCCGGCGGCGCTGTACAGCGCGACATAGCCGACGCCCGCCAGGCAGCACAGCAGCACCACATAGATCCAGTTGATCTGCAGCACCTTGGCCACGAAGTCGAAGGACGGCTCTCGCCACAGGCGGCGGTCCATCAGGGGCGTGCCTCCGCGACCTGCGCACCGGGCGGCTCAGTGCGATTGGCCGGATCGCGCTTGAGCACCTCGGTCATGATATCGTGCGCCATCGGCGCGGCGGCGGCGGCGCCGGCATTGCCGTGCTCGATCACCACGGCCAGAGCGTAGCGCGGCGCGTCATACGGCGCATAGGCGACGAACAGCGCGTGCGGGCGGTATTCCCAGGGCAGTTTCTGGCTGTCGAAATGCCCGCTCTCACGCAGTTCGCGCGACACCCGGCGCACCTGCGCGGAGCCCGTCTTGCCCGCCAGTTGCACCCCGGGATCCGCCAGCCGGGCGAGCGGCGCGGTGCCGCCGGGCTCGTTGACCACCGCCCACATGCCCTCGCGCACCGCGTGCAGCAGCTTTTCCGGCATGCCCAGCACCGGCCAGTCCTCGGGTTCGGAGCCGGGCTGCAAAGCGCCCGCCAGCTTGCGGGTCAGATGCGGCTGCACCATCCGCCCGCTGGCGATGCGCGACGCGTAGGTGGCCAGTTGCAGCGGTGTCACCTGGATGTAGCCCTGGCCGATGCCGCTGACGATGGTGTCGCCGACATTCCACGGATGGCCCTTGGCCATGCGCCATTCCCGCGTCGGGATCAGGCCGCTGCGCTGGCCGGGCAGGTCGAGTTCCAGCTCCACGCCCATGCCCAGCCGGTTCGCCATCGCGGCGATCTTGTCGATGCCGGTGCGCCGCGCGACCTCGTAGAAGAACACGTCGCAACTGTTCTTCAGCCCGCCGCGCAGGTCGAGCGTGCCGTGGCCGCCCTTGCGCCAGCAGTGAAAGCGTGTGTCTCCCAGGTCGAGGTATCCCGGGCAGCCAATGTGATCGCCCGGCGACAGCGCGCCGGACTCCAGCCCTGCCAGGGCGACCGCCATCTTGAACGTGGATCCCGGCGCATACAGCCCCGACGTCGCCTTGTTGATCAGCGGCGTGCGGCGGTCCTTGGTCCATTCCAGCCACTGCGCCTGCGACACGCCGGAGTTGAACACCGACGGATCGAAGGACGGGTTGGTGGCCATCGCCAGCACCTCGCCGTTGCGGCAGTCCATCACCACGGCGCTGGCGCTTTCGTCCGCCAGCGTGGTCAGCACGGATTGCTGCAGGCCGGCGTCGAGGGTCAGGCCGACATCCTCGCCCTGCACGCCCTCCAGGCGGTCCAGCTCGCGGATCACCCGGCCGACGGCATTGACTTCCAGTTGCACCGACCCGGCCCGGCCGCGCAGGCCGAGGTCGTGGTATTTCTCCATGCCGGCACGGCCGAGGCGCAGCCCCGGCAGGCCAAGCAGCGGGTCGTCCGCCACGTCCGACTCGTTCGGCGGCGCGACGTAGCCGACGATATGAGCAAGCTTGTCGCCGAGCGGGTATTCGCGGCTGGTGCCGGCATCGACGACGATTCCCGGCAGGTCGGGGGCGTTGACCTCGATCGCCGCCATCTCGTCCCAGGTGAGGAACTCGCGGATCAGCACGGGAATGAATTTTCGTCTACGGTGCAGTTCGCGGTCGATGCGGGCGCGCTCATACTCGTTCAGCGGCAGCAGGACGGAGAACGCGTCCAGGGTCGCCGGCACGTTGTTGGCCTGCTCGGCCACCAGCACGGCGCGCCAGTTGGTGCTGCTGCCGGCGATGACGGCGCCGAAGCGGTCGAGGATGCGTCCGCGCGGCGGCGCGATCATGCGGGCGCTGATGCGGTTCTCGTTCGCCAGGGTGGTATAACGCGCGCCGTCCTCGACCTGGACCTGGTACAGCCGCGCCGACAGCGCGCCGAGGACGGCGACCTGGCCGCCCATCAGCAGCAAAGCGCGCCGCGTGAACACGCCGGTGCGTTCGGCGTCGCGCCGCATGGTCAGGCATCCTCCGGGTTGGCCACCGAGCGGTGCGCGGCGGCGAACGGCACCGCCAATACCGGGTAGATCGCAACGCTCAGCACCGCCATGAACATGGCAGGCCTTGGCGACAGCAGCCGGAAGTTCAGCAGCATGACCAGCAGCCAGATCGCCAGCGAGGCGGCGGAGGCGACCAGCGCGAAAACCAGCCAGATCCAGACGAAGCCGCGCAGCGCCAGGCCGCGCCGCAAGGTCAGCGCCACGCCGTGCACGCAGAGCAAGGTGAACATCCCGGCGCCGAGCGGCAGGTAGCCGAGCAGGTCCAGCAGCAGCCCGATGACAAAGACCAGCGGCGGGGGAAAGCTCTCCGGCCGGACCAGCGACCAGAACCAGACCGAGCAAAGCGCCACGGCGGGCAGCAAGGTGGCCTGCCCGGCGATCCCGAGGGGCGCTTCGGTCAGCAACATCAGCAGGATGGTAAGGCATCCGGGAACCCCGGCCCGGGCGGCGATGTCCAGCCGCCGCCCGAGTGTCGGCCGCGGCCGGATGCCCGGGCGGCGGTCGATATAGGCCATGTCAGGCAACCCTGCGGAATGCCGGAACGAACGCCGTCCGCTCCAGGTCATGGCGGGAAACGGTTGCCCGTCCAACCGTCTTTGCCCCGATCTCCATCAATGGCGCCCCGGCGTCGCGCGGGCCGCGGGCTCGGGCGCGGTGACCCCGTTCAGGCCGTAATCGAAGATGCGCACGACCTCCAGCTTCTGCAGCATCGCCGCCGGCTCCACCTCCGGCGCGCCGTTGCCGGCGTAGTGCACGGCGCCGATCGGCAAATTGGCGGGGAAGGCGTTGGCCTCGGCCGAGGTGACGATCCGCTCGCCTTCCTGCGGCACCACGCCTTCCGGCCAGTACAGCAGCCGCGGGCGCGGTCCGTTGGTGCCGATCAGGATCGCATGCGCGCGCGAGGTTTCCAGGGTGACGGGAATCCGGCTGTTCAGGTCGGTTAGCAGCAGCACCCGCGCGGTGCGCGACCCCACCTCGGTAACCCGGCCGACAAGTCCGCGCTCGTCCACCGCGATCTCGCCCTTGCGGATGCCGTGGTTCGGACCGACGGAGAGCAGCACCGCCTTGGCATAGACGCCGCCCGCATCGGCGACGACCCGCGCGGTGACGAACGAGGCGTCGGGATCGGGGATCCAGTGCAGGCTGGCCTTCAGCCGCTGGTTTTCCGCGTCCAGCGCCAGGGCGATGGACTGCCAGCGCCGCAGCTTTTCGTTTTCGTCGCGCAGCCGGGCGTTCTCATCGCGCATGTCCCACAGGTTGACCGCCTCATTGACCGCGTCGTGCACGCGGCCCAGCGGTGCCGCCAGGGCAGCGTAAATCGGCGCCAGCCCGTCGGCGAGCGCGGTTCGCGCCCGCTCCGCCAGCAGGGCGTCCGCCTTGCCGAGCAGCATCATCGCGAACGACGCGACGATCAGCACCGGCAGGGTCAGCCTTGCCAGCGCCTGGCGAGCCTGAATCGAGAGGCGGATCATGGGCACCTTCAGCCGGAGCGCGTCAAACCAGTGCGTAACCGTCCATCGTCATGGCCCGGTGGATGACGATTCAGTACATGCTGGTCAGCACGTTACTCAAACGCTTTCTTTCTTCTAGCGCACGTCCGGTGCCCAATGCCACACATTGCAGCGGGTTCTCGGCGATCACCACCGCCAGCCCGGTGGCCTCACGCAGTACTTGGTCCAGCCGATACAGCAAGGCGCCCCCGCCGGTCAGCACGATGCCCTTGTCGACGATGTCGGCGGCCAGTTCCGGCGGGGTATTCTCCAGCGCGACCTTGACCGCCTCGATGATGGCGGAGACCGGTTCGGCCAGGCTTTCCGCAATCTGCCTTTGGCTGACCAGCACCTCCTTCGGCACGCCGTTCATCATGTCGCGGCCGCGCACTTCCCGGTACGGGCCATCATCGCCGGTATCGATCCAGGCGGCGGCGCCGATATCCATCTTGATGCGCTCGGCCGAGGACTCGCCAATCAGCAGGTTATGGTTGCGGCGGATGTAGCTGATGATCGCTTCATCCATCTTGTCGCCGCCGACACGCACGCTGCGCGAATAGACGATGCCGCCGAGCGAGATCACCGCAACCTCGGTGGTGCCGCCGCCGATATCGACGACCATGGAACCCGACGGCTCGGTCACCGGCAACCCTGCGCCGATGGCCGCGGCCATCGGTTCCTCAATCAGTTGCACCCGGCGCGCACCCGCGCTTTCGGCACTTTCCTGGATGGCGCGGCGCTCCACCGCGGTGGAGCCGGAGGGCACGCAGATGATGATCAGCGGCGAGGCGAAGCGGCGGCGGTTATGCACCTTGCGGATGAAGTGCTTGATCATCTCCTCGGCGACTTCGAAGTCGGCGATCACCCCGTCGCGCAGCGGGCGGCTGGCGGTGATGTAGCCGGGGGTGCGGCCAAGCATCATCTTGGCTTCCTCGCCCACCGCGACGACCTGCTTCTTGCCGCGGACATCGGCGATGGCGACCACGCTGGGTTCCGCCAGGACGATGCCGCGCCCCTTGACGTACACGAGGGTATTTGCGGTGCCAAGATCGATGGCCATGTCGGCTGACATAAAGCCGAGCATGCGTGCGAACATTGGAAAGGCCTTTGTGGTGATTGCGCGGGGGAAACGGGAGACCCGGGTGGGGCGGTGGGCTTTAGCCCCCGCATGCCGGGTTCACAAGAGTTTGTTGACAATGCGTTGATCGCGCGCCCTGAAAACTTCAGGTTTTCGCCACCGTTTCAATCACTTCGGGGGTGACGGTCGCCGCGTTTCAAGGGAGGATTTTATGCAAGCATCACCTTACGTCCTGCTTCTGGCGGTCGCCCTGGGTCTCGCCGGATGCGGCAGTTCGCCCGGGACGCGGGCGGTGACCGGCGGCCTGATGGGCGCCGGCGCCGGCGCCGGCGTGTCCGCATTGACCGGCGGCAAGCCCGCAACCGGCGCGCTTATCGGCGGCGGCGTCGGAGCTGTCGGCGGCGCGGTCACCGGCCGGTAGCCGAACCGGACGTGGCGGTGCGGGTTGCGCTGCCGCCACGTCCCCGGGGATCAGATCCCGCGGGCGGCCGTCAGGCGCGGCAATGCCCGGCCCAGAGCAGCGCCGAGTGCGGACTTGACCAGCGATCCGGCAATGAACGGCACGACGCCAAGCGCCAACGCCTGCGAGACGCCGACGAACAGCGAGAGCCAGGCGCAGCCGGCAGCCAGGATCACGGCATGACCGGCGGTGTAGGACAGGAATGCGCCGATGACGCTCCGCATCCAGCCGCGTTGCGCCAGACGGCCGGCCAGCCATGCCGCCGGGACGAAGCTGACCAGATATCCCCCGGTGGGACCCGTCAGATGCGCCAGGGTGCCGGACCCGTTGGCGAAGACCGGCAGCCCCGAAGCGCCTTCCAGCAGATACAGCAGCACGGCCGCCGCCCCGAGTCGCGGACCCAGCACGCTGCCGAGCATCAGCACCGCCAGCGACTGCATGGTTATCGGCACCGGCAGAAGCGGCACGGCAATCTGCGCCGAGAGCGCCAGCACGGCGCTGCCGCCGAGCACGGCCAGCCCGCCCGAAAGCCAGCGCGTCCTGGCGGGAGCGGCGGATAGATACGAATTCAGCAAAGTTGTCACAACGCTCTCCAACTGGGTTGGTCCAGGCTTTATCCGTCCGGGGACGGTAAGCCAATAGGCCGATGGCACGCTGATGGGCGTTTTCGGCCGGGCGGACCGGCGGCATCGAATTGCCGGCACGCCGGCAGCAAGTGCGCTCTTGACCGGGAAGACCGACCCGAACCATATACCGCGCCTGCGCCGGGGGTCCGGTGGCAGAGTGGTGATGCATCGGACTGCAAATCCGCGTATGCCGGTTCGATTCCGGCCCGGACCTCCAAATCCCCGACAAAGCTTGAGTTTCAAGGTGAACAGCGGCAGCGCGCGGCACCGGGTGCGCGTCAGTCGATCGCGACGTTCTCGTAGATTTGGTCGAAAGCCAGCGCGATGCCGAACTCCGGCAAAAGAAGCGGTCCCGCGGCGTCCGGCGGTTCCCTGCGCCACGCGCGCTCCCCGGGTTCACGCCAGTATACGCGCACGCCACGGCTCCGGCTCTGTGCCGAACAGGCGATGAACGCGTCCGGTTCGCGCAGCGCGCCGCCGACCGTCTCTAGCGGCTGCTGTGGACCATAGGTCCTGCAACCGGTCCCAGCCGGGAGCCTGTCGCGGATTTTTTGCCGGATGGTGCGGGCGATTTCGTTGTGGCCGAGCGTCGCCGGCACCATCGCCACGGGACGGACCCCATCGAACTCGTAGCTGCCTTCCCCGGCTCGCGTTTCGGCCCACGCCAGGAACTGCTCCTTGGTCCATGCGCCCGAACCGATGCGCCGCGCCGCCACACGCATAAGCAACCCCTGCTGTTGCCGCCGCCAACATATCCTGCCGGCGGGACACGGTCATGAACTTTCGCGAATCAGCCACGCGCTGGCGAAATCGGGCGATTCACACTTGTCCACAGGATTCTGCGACTTGACTCGATTCGGAGATTGCCACGCTTCCTCCGGGCCCGTACTGTATTTAGTAGGTAACGTCCACCAAGGAGCCTGCATATGGTATGGAACGACGAGACGATCCGCCACCTGCGCGATCTCTGGGCGGAGGGTCATTCGACTGCTGAAATCGGTCGGCGGCTCGGCGTATCCAAGAATGCGATTGTCGGAAAAGCCCATAGGCTGGACCTCGATGCCCGCCCGTCGCCGATCCGGCGGGAGGGACCGAAACCCGCCGCGGACCGGGCGGTGCCCTATCCCCGGGTTGCCGGACCGACGCTGCCGCCGCTGGCCAGCGCCATAGTTTCCCCCGCCGCGGTGCCGGCGTACGCCGCCCCCCGGCCTGCCGCACCGCGCCCGGTTGCGCCGGCCGCGCCACCTCAGGCGGCCTCGGCTTCCAACATCCAGCCGCTGCGTGCGGTCCCGCCGGCTCCGGCCCGTCCGGTGGCAGCGCCGGCTCCCGCCCCGGTTGCACCCCCCCGCCCGGTGGCGGCATCGCCCTCCTGCCAGCCTCGCCGATCGGCTGCCGCCTGCTGCTGGCCGATCGGCGAGCCGGGCACGAAGACGTTCCGGTTCTGCGATGACAGCTCGCTGCCCGGCAAGCCATATTGCGACGAGCATGCCAAGCTGGCGTACGTTAGAATTCGCGACCGCAAGGAAGACGCCGCCTGAAGCCGGAAAAACGTGCCCTTCGGCTTTGCGGCGCCGCGGTTGCGTGGCT
Source organism: uncultured Rhodopila sp. (assembly GCF_903944925.1). Classification (GTDB taxonomy): domain Bacteria; phylum Pseudomonadota; class Alphaproteobacteria; order Acetobacterales; family Acetobacteraceae; genus Rhodopila. The sequence goes on from NZ_CAJATU010000077.1 coordinate 36,278, forward strand.
ATAAGGTGGCCCCGCCTCCTGAACGCCCCGCTTCCTGAAAGCCGAGTCCGACATGGCAACGCAAGCCGAACTCTTCGCCGATGCCCGCAAACGGATGGTGGACAGCCAGGTCCGCCCGAATCGGGTAACCGACCCGCGCGTCCTGGCGGCCATGCGCCGCCTCCCGCGGGAGCGTTTCGTGCCGCCCGCCGCAGTGCCGCTGGCCTACTCCGATGAAGACGTGCCGCTCGGCAACGGCCGGTATATGCTGGAGCCGATGGTTCTTGCCCGGCTGCTGCAGGCCGCGACCCTGCTGGAGCATGAGCGGGTGCTCGTCGTTGGCGCCGGCACCGGATACAGCGCGGCGGTGCTGGCGGCCTGCGGCTGCCGTGTCGTCGCGCTGGAGGAGGATCCCGCGCTGCTGGCGATCGCCGAGGCGATCCTGCCGCAGGAGGCGCCCGGCGTTACGTTGGCGTCGGGGCCGCTGGGCGCCGGCTGGCCCGGACATGCGCCCTACGACATGATCCTGATCGAGGGCGCGGTGCCGGAGGTGCCCCCTGCCCTGGCGGCGCAGTTGCACCAGGAAACCGGGCGGCTGCTGACCGCGATCTGCGGCGACGGCCGCGCCACCCGCGCGGTGCAATGCGAGGTGACCGCCGGCGGCCTTGGCATGACGGCAATCTTCGATTGCGGCACGCCGCCGATACCGTCCCTGCGCCGCGCGCCGGTCTTCGCGTTCTGAAGGCTCCGGCGCGTTGCGGTGCCGCCCGGGATGCAACGGAAAGCTGGACATTGCGGTGCGATTCAGCCGAAATCCCATTGCCGGGACGGCGGCGGCGCGGATTTTTGCCGCCACGTTAACGATTTCTTCAGATAACGGTCCGATAAAGCCAGCCAATACGGCCGGCGGTCTAGCCGAAAAGGGTGCCGAATGAGTCTGCGTCATGGTCTGCTCGCCAGCTTCAGTCTGGTCGCTCTGACGGCCGCCGCCGGGGCACAGACGCCGCCCGCGACCGCCCCGCGGCCGCCCGCTGCGGCGACGCCGCATGCAGCGTTGACCGGAGTGCCGCACACGCTGGCCGAGGCGCTGGCGATGACCTACTCCAACCAGCCGGCGCTGCAGGCGGAACGCGCGAAGCTGCGGGCGACGGACGAAAATGTGCCGACGGCACTGGCCGGGTGGAAACCGCAGGTGACACTCGCGGGCACCGCCGGCTATGGCGATGGCGTCACGCGGGCCTACACGCCGACGTTGCAAACGGTCGTGAATTCCCGGAACGATCGGCTGATTGCGACGGCTCAGGCGACGGCGACGCAGAACCTCTACACCGGCGGCCGCACCCAGGCCAACGTCAACAAGGCCAAGAACCAGGTCTACGCCGAGCGCGCCACCTTGATCGCGCAGGAGCAGAGCAGTCTGGGCAACACCATCCAGGCGTATGTCAATGTGATCCAGGACCAGCAGCTTCTGGCGCTTGATATCAACAACGAGCAGGTGCTGACCAAGCAGTTGCAGGCCACCAACGACCGCTTCCGCGTCGGCGAAATCACCCGCACCGACGTGGCGCAGGCCGAAGCGGCGCTGGAAGGGGCGAGGGCCACGCGGGAAACCGCGGAGGGCACGCTGCAAACCGCTCGCGGGACCTTCCAGCAATACGTGGGCGTCATGCCGCCGCCGGACCTGGTGGAGCCGCAGCCGCTCAACCTGCCGGTCAAGAGCGAACGCGATGCGTCGCAGCTTGCCAGCATCAACAATCCGACCGTGATCACCGCCGCGTTCAACGACGCCGCAGCCAAGGACTCGATCGACGCCGCGTTCGGCGCGCTTTTGCCGCAGGTCAGCCTGCAAGGGCAGACGTTCCAGCAGCAAAACGGCGGCGCGCGCAGCGTAAGCGCCAATGGCTATGCGCTGACGGCGCAGCTCTCGGTGCCGATTTACCAGGGCGGCTCGGAATATTCGGCGGTCCGTCAGGCCAAGCAGGCGCAGCAGCAGACGTCGCGGCTGGTTGACGATGCCAAGCGCACGGCGGTGCAGAACGCGGTGCAGGCCTGGGACACGCTGGTCGCCGCCAAGGCCGCCGCCGACAGCACCCGCGCGCAGATCCGCGCCAACGAGATCGCGCTGGAGGGCGTGGAGCGCGAGGCGATCGTCGGCAGCCGCACCACGCTGGACGTGCTGAACGCGACGCAGGCGCTGCTGACCTCCCGCACCACGCTGGTGCAGAATTTGGCGCAGTTGATCAACGCCTCCTACGGCGTCGCCGCCGCCATCGGCCGCCTGACCGCGCGCGACCTGCACCTGGCCGTGCCGCTGTATGACGACACCGCCTACTACCAGGCGGTCAAGGACAGGTGGGCCGGCCTGTCCGACTACGCGACCAACCAGCCGGGACGCTAACCGATGTCAGCGCACTGTCACACATGAGCATCACGCAGCCGCCTGCCGATACTGCCTCCGGAGACGGATCGGATCCGTCGATGGAGGAGATCCTCGCCTCGATCCGGAGGATTCTGAACGAGGAGGAGCAGCCGGCCGGGTTAGAGCTGCCTCCGGACACCGGTCCCGAGGACGACGTCCTGGTGCTGGACCAGTCCATGCTGGTTTCGCCACCGGAACCGGAGCCTGCGGAGGAGGTGGAGCCGTCGCCCGAACCGGCCCCTGTCCCGCCTGCGGTGACGGCGCCCGTTGCACGGCCTCGCCGGGAGCCGGAAGCAGTTGTTGAAAGCCCGCCGGCTGCCGTTTTCGCGGCGCCCGCATTGGCGCCGGAACTGGTCGCACCCGAAGCCGCGGCGGCGGCGGCGTCCTCCGTCGGCAGCCTGATGCGCACCTTGGCGGCGGGCCGGGCGACGCAGGTCTGGTCCGGCGGCCCGACGCTGGAGGACATGGTGCGGGCCGAACTGCGGCCGCTGCTGAAGGACTGGCTGGATACCAATCTGCCGCCGCTGGTGGAACGACTGGTCCGCGCCGAAATCGAGCGGGTCGTCAACCGCGCGGTGCCCTGAACGCCGGGCATCTGCCCGGACGCGTGGCACGAACGTCGCTGCGGTGTCATGGCCGGACTTGGTCCGGCTTCCACGCCCCGCAGTGTCTGAGGCGCAAAGTCTTGGATGGCCGGACCAAGTCCGGCCATGACACAACGGCAACAGCCCGGGCCATTTGGCAGCGTGACGAGGCACGAACTTCCTGTGTAATACACGCCGGGCGCCCTGCATGGCCTCCGTCTTTTCTGACATTCTGTGACGCGGGCATTTCGGCGGCCATTGCGCCGAACCGCTGGAGATCGTGATGACCTTAGATAGCCGGTTCGCCCCGGGCGACGTGGAACCCCGCCTCTACGCGGGCTGGGAGTCGGAGGGCAGCTTCGCCTGCGACCCGGATTCCAATGCACAGCCCTTCACCATCATGATCCCGCCGCCGAACGTCACCGGCAGCCTGCATATGGGCCACGCGCTGACCTTCACCCTGCAGGACACGCTGGTGCGCTGGCGGCGGATGCAGGGCCGCGATGCGCTGTGGCAGCCGGGCACCGACCATGCCGGCATCGCCACCCAGATGGTGGTGGAGCGCCTGCTCGCCGCCGAGGGCAAGGATCGGCGGGAGATGGGGCGCGAGGCGTTCCTCGAGCGGGTCTGGCAGTGGAAGGCGGAGTCCGGCGGTACGATTACGACTCAGTTGCGCCGGCTGGGCGCCTCATTGGACTGGCCGCGCGAGCGCTTCACCATGGATGACGGGCTGTCCGCCGCGGTGAAGGAAACCTTCGTCACGCTCTACAACCAGGGCCTGATCTACCGCGATCGGCGGCTGGTGAACTGGGACCCGAAGCTGCAAACGGCGATCTCCGACCTGGAAGTGGAGAACCGCGAGATCAAGGGCTCGCTGTGGTATCTGCGCTACCCGATCGAGGGCGAGCCGGGGCAGTTCATCATCGTCGCGACGACGCGGCCGGAGACGATGCTGGGCGATACCGCCGTCGCGGTGCATCCCGACCACCCGGTCTACGGCACGCTGATCGGCAAGCGGGCGATCCTGCCGCTGGTTGGCCGCTCCATCCCGATCGTTTCGGATACGTACGCTGATCCGGAGAAGGGCACGGGGGCGGTGAAGATCACGCCGGCACATGATTTCAATGACTTCGAGGTGGGGCGCCGTCACGATCTGCCGATGCCGTCGGTGCTCGATCGGCAGGCGAACATTACGCTGGAGGAGATCGAGGATGTGCTGACAACGGCGGCGGACACGACGTTCGTGCGCTCGCTGGCGGGACAGTCCCGCTTCGCCGCCCGCTCGGCCATCGTTGCCGAACTGGAGCGGCTGGAGCTGCTGGAGAAGATCGAGCCGCACGTCAACCAGGTGCCGCACGGCGACCGCGGCGGCGTGCCGGTGGAGCCGTTCCTGACCACGCAATGGTACTGCAACGCCGGCGTATTGGCGAAACCGGCGATCGAGGCGGTGGAAACCGGCAAGACAGTGTTCGTGCCGAAGCAGTGGGAGAACACGTTCTTCGCCTGGATGCGGGACATCCAGCCCTGGTGCATCTCGCGGCAATTGTGGTGGGGGCATCGCATCCCGGCCTGGTACGGGCCGGACGGTTCCGTCTTTGTCGCCAAGGACGCCGCGGATGCGGCGGTGCAGGCGCGGGCGGCGTATGGGCGCGACGAGGAGCTGGTGCAGGACGAGGACGTGCTGGACACCTGGTTCAGCTCCGCGCTGTGGCCGTTCTCGACGCTCGGCTGGCCGGAACAGACGAAAGAGGTTGCGCGGTATTACCCGGGCGACGTGCTGGTCACCGGGTTCGACATCATCTTCTTCTGGGTGGCCCGGATGATGATGATGGGGCTGCACATGATGGGCGACGTGCCGTTCCGCACCGTCTACATCCACGGCCTGGTCCGCGACGAGAAGGGCCAGAAGATGTCCAAGTCGCGCGGCAATGTCATCGACCCGCTGGAGCTGATCGACAGTTTTGGCGCGGACGCGCTGCGCTTCACGATTTGCTCGCTGACCGGCCCCGGCCGCGATGTGAAGCTGGGCGCCTCGCGGGTGCAGGATTACCGCGGCTTCGTCACCAAGCTGTGGAACGCCGCGCGGTTCTGCGAGATGAACGGAATGCGCCCCGATCCGGCGTTCGATCCGGCGGCTGCAAAATTGCCGCTGTCACGCTGGCTGCTGGATACGGCGAACGGCGCCGTGGCGGAGGCGACGGCGGCTTTGGAGGTCTACCGGTTCGACGAATACGCCGCCGCCGGCTACCGGTTCGTCTGGAACAATTTCTGCGACTGGTTCCTGGAACTGGCCAAGCCGCTGCTGACGGAAGGTGCGGACCCGGCCGATGCAGCCGAAATCCGGGCCGTGGGTGCGCATGTGCTGGGCCTGATCCTGCGGCTGCTGCACCCGTCGATTCCGTTCGTCACCGAGGAATTGTGGGACCGCTTCGGCTATGGCGAGCCGTGCAGCCTGATCGGCGCCGCCTGGCCGGACGCCGTCCCGGTGACGGAGGCCGCGGCGGCGCGGGCGGAACTGGACTGGGTGATCCGGCTGATTAGCGAGGTCCGCTCGGTGCGGGCGGAGATGAACGTGCCGCCGAGCAAGCCGTCCCCCGTGCTGCTACGCGATGCGCCGGCCGTGGTTTTGGCGCGGGTGGACCGCTGGATCGAGGCGATCCGCCGCCTGGCGCGGGCGTCGGACGTGCAGGTGCTGACCGGGGACGTGCCGAAGGGGTCCGCCCAGGCGGTGCTGGACGAGACGACAATCGTCTTGCCGCTGGAGGGGCTGATCGACATTGCGGTGGAGCGGACGCGGCTGGCGAAGGACCGCGACAAGCTGGTAATAGAGGCGAAGAAGATGCGGCAGAAGCTGGACAACCCCGAGTTCGTCAGCCGCGCGAAGGAGGAGGTGGTGGCGGAGAACCGCGAACGCCTGGCGGGTTTCGAGGCCGAGATCGCCCGGCTGCAGGCGGCGCTGGATCGGCTGGAGTAGAGGGCACCGTTTCCCCTTGTGTCATGGCCGGATGGCTTTTGTGTCATGGCCGGATTTAGTCCGGCCATCCACGACTTCGCCGCCGCAACAACCTTAAGTCGTGGATGGCCGGGCCAAGCCCGGCCATGACACGGGTGCCGCAGGGAGGGCGACCGAATCGGAGAACCGCGCAATCTCCCCATTGACGCGGGCCGCCCGGCTTCCTACTATACAAATCCTTCCTGACAATCGGGCGCCTGTGCCTACGCACCGCACGCACCGATCAAGAAATCTCCAACCGGCTGCCAGACGCGGGGCTTTCAGGCCCGATCGCCGCTCAGGCTGATTCCCCGCCCGCACCCAGCCTTCATGTCCAAGGCACACCCCTCATGCATCTTGCTGAACTGAAGAAAAAGACTCCGGCCGAACTGGTCAACTTCGCCGAGTCTCTTCAGATCGAAAACGCGTCGTCCTTGCGCAAGCAGGATATCATGTTCGCGATCCTGAAGAACCTCGCGGACAACGACCAGGCCATCCAGGGCGACGGCACCCTGGAGATCCTCTCCGACGGCTTCGGCTTCCTGCGCAGCCCGGAAGCCAACTACCTGCCCGGCCCCGACGACATCTACGTCAGCCCCAGCCAGGTCCGCCGCTTCGGCCTGCGCACCGGCGACACGGTAGACGGCCAGATCCGCGCACCGCGCGACGGCGAGCGCTATTTCGCGCTGCTCAAGGTCGATGCAGTCAACTTCGAGGCGCCGGATGCCGTGCGCCACCGGGTCAACTTCGATAACCTGACGCCGCTGTACCCGGATGAGCGCCTGAAGATGGAGATGGAGAACTTCCAGTCCGTCGCCAAAGGCCCGGTCAAGGACTTCACGCCGCGGGTGATCGACCTGATCTCTCCCGTCGGCAAGGGCCAGCGGGCGCTGATCGTTGCTCCGCCGCGCACCGGCAAGACAGTGATGTTGCAGAATATTGCCGCCGCCATTGCCGCCAACCATCCGGAAGTCTTCCTGATCGTCTTGCTGATCGACGAGCGGCCGGAGGAAGTCACCGACATGGCGCGCAGCGTCAATGGCGAGGTGATCAGCTCCACCTTCGACGAGCCGGCGACGCGGCACGTGCAGGTGACGGAAATGGTGCTGGAGAAAGCCAAGCGGCTGGTCGAGCACAAGCGCGACGTGGTCATACTGCTGGACAGCATCACCCGGCTGGCACGCGCCTACAACACGGTGGTGCCGTCCTCCGGCAAGGTGCTGACCGGCGGTGTCGATGCCAACGCGCTGCAACGGCCGAAGCGTTTCTTCGGTGCGGCGCGCAACATCGAGGAAGGCGGCTCGTTGACCATCATCGCCACCGCGCTGATCGATACCGGCAGCCGGATGGACGAAGTGATCTTCGAAGAGTTCAAGGGCACCGGCAACTCGGAAATCATTCTCGACCGGAAGCTGTCCGACAAGCGGTCGTTCCCGGCGATCGACATCACCAAGTCGGGCACGCGTAAGGAAGAGCTGTTGGTTGAGCGCAGTGTATTGACGAAGATGTGGGTGCTGCGGCGCATCCTGAACCCGATGGGGACGGTGGATGCGATGGAGTTCCTGCTGGACAAGCTGAAGTATAGCAAGACGAATAATGATTTCTTCGATGCGATGAATACCTGAGCCTTCGTGGGCGGTGACCGGGGTTCCCTGCCCCGGTCTATTCGCTGCGCCCGCCCCAAGCGACGGTTTGCGCAACCGCCGCCAACATCCCGCTCACGCACGCTGGTTGCTACCCGGCGGCACATGCGGGGGTCACATCGCCTGGGGCGCTACGCATCGTTGACCACGCGTTTGATCTCAAGCCGCGGTGTTCCGAAGTTCAGCAACAGACAGAGCCAGAGACCGCTTCCCTTGAGATAGTTGATACATTGGGCCCGGTGGACGGCATCCAGCGCCGTAACCGCCTTGAGCTCGACCAGAACACGCTTCTCGACCAGCAGGTCCGCAGCATAGGAACCGACGACCGCACCGTCATAGTGGACCGTGACAGGATGCTGCTGTTCAACGAACAGGCCGGCTTTGCGCAATTCGTGCGCCAAAGCATTTTCGTAGACCTTTTCGAGAAAACCAACTCCGAGCGCATTCGACACGACAAGTGCGCAGCCGATGATTTGCTTCGCAAGCTGATCCTCGAAGGGCCTGTTGTAAGAAAGCAATAGAAACACAAATGAACACAAATAAGTAGCCTTTGGACGCTCGTTTTGGGCGGCCCTTCGCAGGCTGGCGCCGTTGCACGTCCGCGGGGCCGGCGGATCTCGGAGGCGCCATCGTGGCTGGACATCCACGACGCTTGCGGTTCGCTCTCCGCCCACGCTCGCGAACCGCGCACACCGTCTCAGCAGTTGCAGGCAACGACAATGCCGCGGCCCATGCGCATCTGTTCTGGACGCGCGGACCATTTCGTCCTTAATGGATACTGTAAGGCCTTACGATTCGGCCGTGAAAGCCGCGCCGGATCAGGAGAGGGGTGTCCCACCCTCCGAAGGGGAGCGCACCGCCCCAGATCTCACGGTAGTGGTTAGATCGGGATGTCTCGTTCGGCCCGCGCGAAACCAAACGGTACGAGCGCGACCGCGGTCGAGCAGTTGCTCCAAGTGTCCAAACCGTCGTTCGGGGCAGCGGCGAATGCCCTGGTCGATTAGCTCATTGCAATGGGCTTCGACGATCAGGAAGCCAAGGAGCCAATCGAACCGGCCCGGGCCGATTTGGACGATGGCGACCTTTTCGCGCCGCGTGGAAAAGCGCTGCCGGTATTCCGGCACACCGTGATTGCAAACGCGGACGAGACAGCGGCCCTTGTCTCGCTGAAAGCCGGCGAAGCGGTTTCAATCCTTCCCAAAGGCAATGGCATTGTCGAAATCGCCGCAACCGGACGGGTGGCCCCGGACGTCGAAGCCGCGATCCATGGTGCTATTCCGGAGCCGGCACATAAGCGCTTCGCCGAGGCGGCGAAAAGTACGGGGCCGAAACCAAGGACCAGCTTTCCCCGGCCGAACGGGGCGAGGTGTTTCAGATTCCCCGCCTCGTCGCCGAAGTTCAAGGCGATCTTGAATTCACCGATGTCGAGTCTTCATGGAATTTCACGATTGGACTCTGGCATCGCATCCTGCACGCTTCGATGCAGCCGCCTTTTTCAACCGCGACACCGCCCGCAGTTTCGAGATCGACATGGATGGCAGTCGCGTTGCCTACCAATTCGCCCGCGAGGATTCCAACGGCCACCGACAAGTTCTATCCGGATTTCGTGGCGCGGCTGGACGACGATCGTCGGATGGTCATCGGATACAAAGGCGCACTCTTGGCCGGCAGCGGCGTGGACGACACAAATGAGAAGCGCACTATCGGCCGGTTGCGGGAGAAGACGTCCGGACAGAAAGGCTTGTTCCTTGTCGTAGAAAAGCAAATCGACGGTAAGGATATGCGGAGCCGGTTACTGGATAAGCTGGGCGCTTGAATAGTGAGAACGGAAATGTCACCCTGCGCTACACCTTCCGGCGCAGCCGCTTGGCGTTCGCCCTGGTGCGGGTCAGGTAAGGTGCCATGACGGAGGCCGTGCCGCGCCCGGTCATCATCGCCAGCGTCGAGGCCTGCATGGCCGCCACCTTCTCCGCCACCATGCGCTTGTACTCCGCTTGGCTGCAGGTCCCCTGCGCCATCATCACGGAGCGGTGGAAGATCGTCTCCAGCGACGCGGCGGTCAGCCGGGCCATGCTGAGGGGGAGGGCGAGGGATGAGCCGCGGGCGCGTTTTTTCATAGGACAGATATGCTGACTGGCTTCGTCAGCCGCAACTGCCGCGAAGCGGTTCGTGATCCACCACTGACGCCTAATCCGCCGCCTCGGCCGGCACCTTCACCGCCGCCTTCTTCCCCGCTGCCTTCTTCGGCGCAGCCTTCTTGGCAGCCGGCTTCTTCGCCGCCGCCTTCTTCGGAGCCGCCCGCTTCGCCGCAGCCTCGCCATCGGCAGCAGCAGGGGCACTCTTCGCGGCAGGCTTACCCTTCTTCCCGGCGGCCCCCCGCGGCTTCAGCGCCTTGCCCTTCTCGGCCAGCAGCTTCACCGCGTCATCGAGCGAGATTTCCTCCATCGCCACGCCGCGGGGCAGGTTGGCGACCGTCTTGCCGTGCTGGACATAGGGCCCGAACCGCCCCTTGCGCACCGAGACAAGGTCCTTGTCGCCCGGATGCGGCCCGATCGTCCGCACGCTCGCCAGCTTCTTCGCCAACAGATCGACGGCGCGGTTCAAGCCGATCGCCAGGATGTCGTCGTCCCGGTCCAGCGAACCGAATACCGCGCCCATCTTCACATACGGCCCGAACCGGCCGATGCCCGCTTCGATCTTCTCCTTGGTTTCCGGATGCAAGCCGATAAGCCGCGGCAAGGCCAGCAGCTTCAACGCCTGGTCCAAGGTCAACTGGTCGCCGTCCATGCCGCGAGTCAGCGACGTCCGCTTCGGACGCACCTTCTTGTCCTCGCCCTGCTCGCCCTGCTGCACATACAGCCCGTACGGACCGCGCCGGACCGTGACGTCCTCGCCCGTGTCCGGATGCGGGCCCAGCACGCGCATCCCATCCTTCAGCGTCTCGCCCTGATCCTCACCCGCATCGATCGCCAGGCGGCGGGTATACTGGCACGCCGGGTAGTTGGAGCAGCCGATGAAGCTACCATATCGCCCCAGCTTCAGCCCCAGCCGCCCGTTGCCGCACGCGGCGCAGATCCGCGGATCGCTGCCATCCTCGCGCGCCGGGAAGAAATGCGGCCCCAAATCGGCGTCCAGCGCGTTGATGACGTCGGTGATCTTCAGATCGCGGGTCTGCTCGACCGCCTTGGAGAACTCCTCCCAGAACGCCCGCATAACCGAGCGCCAGTCCAGCGAGCCGGCGGAAATTTCGTCGAGCTTCTCCTCCAGCCCGGCGGTGAAACCGGTATCGACGTAATGCTCGAAGAAGCTGACCAGGAAGGCGGTGACCAGCCGGCCGCGGTCCTCGGGGATGAAGCGGCGCTTCTCCAGCTTGACGTATTTGCGGTCCTGCAGCACCGACAGGATCGAGGCGTAGGTGGAGGGGCGGCCGATGCCGAGTTCCTCCATCTTCTTGACCAGGCTGGCTTCGGAATAGCGCGGCGGCGGCTGGGTGAAGTGCTGGCTGGCGTCCACCTTCTGCCGCTTCAGCGGGTCGCGCTCGGCCATCGGCGGCAGCATGCGGTTGTCGTCGTCCTCCGCCGCGCCCTCCGCCTTGTCGTCGGTATCCTCGCGATACAGCTTCAGGAAGCCGTCAAAGGCGACGATCGAGCCGGTGGCGCGCAGTTTCACGCCCTTGCCATCGACCACATCGACAGCGACCTGGTCGAGTTCGGCCGACTGCATCTGCGACGCCACGGCGCGCTTCCAGACCAGTTCGTACAGCCGGCGCTGGTCGCTGTTGAGGCTGTCGCCCAGGCTGTCGGGCGTGCGGGTGACGTCCGTCGGCCGAATCGCCTCGTGTGCTTCCTGCGCGTTCTTCGCCTTGCTGGTGTATTCGCGCGGCGCGGCCGGCAGGTAATCGGGTCCGAACGTGCCCTTCACATGATCGCGAATGCTCAGGATGGCTTCCTTCGCCATCTGCACCCCGTCGGTCCGCATATAGGTGATCAGGCCGGTCGTCTCGCCGCCGATATCGACGCCTTCATACAGCCCCTGCGCCAGACGCATCGTCTGCTGCGCGCCGAAGCCCAGCTTGCGCGACGCCTCCTGCTGGAGCGTGGAGGTGGTGAACGGCGGCGGCGGATTGCGCTTGACGCGGCGGCGCTCGACCGAGCCGACGGTGAATGTCCCGGCCTCGACCGCGGCTTTTGCCGCCAGGGCCAGAGTCTCGGTATTGAGGTCGAACTGGTCGAGCCGCTTGCCGTTCAGATGCGTCAGCCGCGCGGTGAACGGAGCGTTACCCGGCGTCAGGAACAGCGCCTCGATCGTCCAGTATTCGCGCGCCCGAAAAATCTCGATCTCGGCTTCGCGGTCGCAGATCAGCCGCAGGGCGACGGATTGCACGCGGCCGGCGCTGCGGCTGCCGGGCAGCTTGCGCCACAGCACGGGCGACAGGGTGAAGCCGACCAGGTAGTCCAGCGCCCGCCGCGCCATATACGCCTCGATCAGCGGCTGATCGAGTTCGCGCGGATGCGCCATGGCGTATTGCACGGCGTTGCGGGTGATCTCGTTGAAGGTGATGCGGCGGACGTTGACGCCCTTCAGCGCATGCTTGTCCTCCAGCATCGCCCGCACGTGCCAGGATATCGCCTCGCCCTCGCGATCCGGATCGGTTGCCAGATATAAGGTCTTGGCGCCCTTCAGCGCCTTGGCGATGGCGCCGACCTGCTTGTCGCCGCGGGCGTCGGATTCCCAGTCCATGGCGAAGTCCTGGTCGGGACGCACACTGCCATCTTTCGGCGGCAGGTCGCGGACATGCCCGAAACTGGCCAGCACTGTGAACCCGCCACCCAGATACCGGTTGATGGTTTTCGCTTTGGCGGGGGATTCAACGACAACTACGTCTGACATCGAAGGGTGCGCTATCCTAATCAGTGCCGCCCGGCAAGAGTGCCACGCGGTTGCCGGGCAAGGTCTCTACACGGCCCGACAGTTCCAATTCCAGCAGAACCGCAACCGTGGCGGGCGGCGACAGTTGGCAGCGCCGCACGATATCGTCAACCATCGTCGGCTCCGGCGACAGCAGCGCCAGCACATGGCTGTGCGCTTCGGGCGATGCCGGAGCCACCGCCGGCCCCTCTCCGAACGGCAGTTCGCCGGGCTTGGCTCGACGCACCCGTGCCTCTGTTGGCGCCTGCGGCAAATTGTCCAGCACGTCCGCGGCCGACTCTACGAGAATGGCGCCCTGCCGGATCAGGTCATTGCCGCCCCTTGCCCTGGGGTCAAGCGGCGAGCCGGGGACTGCGAACACCTCACGACCGGCCTCTTGCGCGAAACGGGCGGTGATCAGGCTGCCGGACCGCGGCGCCGCCTCCACCACCACGACGCCGAGCGACAGACCGGCGATGATGCGATTGCGGCGGGGGAAGTGGCGCGCCTGGGGCACGGTGCCTATACACGCTTCTGTGATCACAAGATCAGACTCGGCGATGCGGCGCTGCAGCGCCGCATTGTCGGGCGGATAGGGCTGGTCGATTCCGCCGGCGATCACCGCGATGGTCCGGCCGCTGCGCAGGGCACCGAGATGCGCGGCGGTATCGATGCCGCGGGCCAGGCCGGACACCACCGCCACCGTCTGCGCCAGCTCCGCCGCCAGGGTTTCCGCCATGCGCTGGCCGTTGGCCGAGGCGTTGCGCCCGCCGACGGCGGCGACGCAGCGTCGCTGTGCCAGGGCGGCATCACCGTGCAACACCAGGCAGGGCGGCGCGTCGTCCGTCAGCGCAAGCAGCTTGGGATAGTCCGCCTCTCCCAGGAACACCAGCCGGCCGCCGGCGGTGCGGGTGCGGTCGAGTTCGCGCTCCGCGTCCGCAACACTCATGACAGCCGGACCAGTCTGCCGCCCGGCGGCGCGGGCGAGGCGGGGCAGCGCGTCGAGCGCGGCGGCGGGGGTGCGATAGCGCTCCAGCAGGCGGCGGTAGGTGACCGGGCCGATGCCCTCGGTGCGGATCAGGCGGAGGCGGTCGCGGTGGTCGTCCGGCATTCCGGCGGCGTCCTTCGGTGCCGCCGGCGGAAATGCCGGCGGGCCGCTCAGGCGCGTTCCGTCCTGCTCCGCCCGATGCGCGGCTCGGTGCCGGCGATCAGGCGGCGGATGTTGGCCTGGTGGCGCACGAACACCAGCACGGCAATGGTAAAGGCAAGCTTAACGACACCAAAATTTTCCATGATCAGGGCGGCGAGCGGGGCGGTGGCGAAGGCGCCCAGCGCCGCCAGCGAGGAGATCCGAACGGTGCCGGCGACCAGCAGCCACACCGCGCAGGCCGCGACGCCGGCGGGCCAGGACGCGGCGGTCAGCACGGCCAGGCCGGTGGCGACGCCCTTGCCGCCTTTGAATTTCAGCCAGACCGGGAACATGTGGCCGAGCACGGCGGCGAGGCCGGCATACAGCGCGATGTCCTCGGTCGCCAGCGCGCGGACGATCAGCACCGCCGCGGCGCCCTTCAGCGCATCCAGCACCAGGGTGGCGGCGGCGAGGCCCTTGCGCCCGGTCCGCAGCACATTGGTCGCGCCGATATTGCCAGAACCGATGCCGCGGATGTCGCCGAGGCCCGCCGCTTTGGTCAGCAGCAGGCCGAACGGGATCGACCCCAGCAGATAGCCGAACAGGCAAAAGGCGATCAGGGAGATGACGTCGGACATCGTGGGTCAATCCATGGAGGCAGTTCTGGAGGCAGTTCTGAGAGCCGACACGCCCCGTCCCCTGCCCGTCATGGCCGGACGAGCCGGGGCCATGACGATTGGGCGGCGGTTGCGAGTCTTTCCGCGGCGGGGGTATATCGCCGTGCCGAACAAAAGGTCCACCTGCCTCGGTGCCGCGTCGACAGGTTCGCTCATTTTTCCGTGTCCTGCGCAGCGGCGGCTCGATGGGCCGCCCGCCCCGGTAAACTGTGCGGGCGGCGACCGAGCATAGCGAAACTATCACAACCATTCACCAAGCCGTGAATCAGGAAACCTGTGCTTGGCATTAGGTTCTCGAAGCGCGAGTCGATCGCCTGCTCTCTTTAAGGTCCATGATGAACGTTGAAGCCGAAACCGCCGTCGCTGCCGCGCCGCCGCCAACCCCGGGACTGAGGGGAAAGATCTTCCAGGGTGGCGCGCTGATGATGGGCCGCCAGTTGGTCACCATGGGCCTCAGCCTGATCAGCCTGCTGATGATCACCCGGATCATCGGCCCGGCGGCCTACGGGCCGTACGTCGCGGCGTTCAGCATCTGCCTCTATGCCCAGAACCTCGGACAGGCCGGCATCGGCGTCTACCTCGTACGCGCGGCGGCCGAGGTCGATGAGCGGACCTGGAACGTCGCCGCAACCTTGCTGCTGGTGATCGCGCTCCTGCTGGTCACGCTGCTGGAAGCCAGCCTCGGCCTGATCGAGGCGTGGAGTCCCCTGCCCGATCTCGGCCCGCTGCTGTCGGTGCTGCTGCTGTCGCTGATCCCGCAAATCCTCGGCGTCGCCGCCAGCGCGCGGCTGGAGCGCGCGCTGGATTTCCGCCGCGTGGCAATGATCGAGCTGGTTGGCCAGTTGATCTATTATTGCGTCGCCCTGCCCCTGGTTTGGTTCGGCTACAGCGTCTGGTCGCTGGTCGCCGCCTGGCTGCTGCAACAGGTGTTTTGCTGCATCGCCTTTTACGCCGCGGCATCGTTCCGGCCGCGCCTGCAGTGGGACGCGGAGATCGTCCGCGGCATGCTGCGCTACACCTTCAGCTTCGCCGCGGCCGACTGGTCGTGGCAGTTGCGCGGCCTGGTCAACCCCTTCATCGTCGGCCACTTCCTCCCCGCCGAAGCGGTCGGGCAGGTTGGCCTGGCGATCCGGCTGATGGAATTGCTCAGCTTCACCAAAACGATCGCCTGGCGGCTGTCGGTGGCGGCGCTGGCGAAGATCCAGACCGAGCCGCGCAAGCTGATTGCCGCGACGACCGACGGCATGCGTCTGCAAACTCTCGCCCTCGGCCCGGTGCTCATCGGCTTCAGTTGGTTCGGCGGCTATGCGCTGTCGCTGGTGTTCGGCCCGCGGTGGGAGCCGGTGATGGTGGTCTACCCGTTCCTCGCACTCAGCTACCTGACCAACGCGCAGTTCAATTTCCATTCCTCGGTGCTGTATGTGCTGCGCCGGAACTGGGACGTGTCGTGGTTCCACATCGTCCATATTTCGCTGTTCGCCGGCGCCGCCTGGATCTGTGTCGGCCGCTGGGGGATCGTCGGCTACGGCTACGGGGAGATGGCGGCGCTGCTGAGCTACATTGTCATCCACCGGTCGGTGCAAAAAGCCGTGGGATCGCCGGATTACGGCATCTCCGCGCTATGGTGGGCGTCGCTGGCCATCGGCCTGTTCTGGCGCGATCTGGGACCCGGGGCGATCGCCGCACCGATACTCGGCCTGCTCTGCCCGCCGTCGATACGAATGTTGAAAGTCTATTACCACATGTTTGCCGGAGCGCCGCGCCATGCCGTTTGATACCAATACAGATCAACCTCGGCGCGTGGAGAAGTTCCGCTTCTTCGTCTTCACCTGCCGCAAGGCGGCATCGGATTTCCGGCT
Organism: uncultured Rhodopila sp.; assembly: GCF_903944925.1. Classification (GTDB taxonomy): domain Bacteria; phylum Pseudomonadota; class Alphaproteobacteria; order Acetobacterales; family Acetobacteraceae; genus Rhodopila. The sequence goes on from NZ_CAJATU010000077.1 coordinate 52,468, forward strand.
GCCGCTGGCCGAAGCGTTGGGTCGGCATTACGAGACCTATTACATCTGGCTGAAGCGGCGGCCAATCGTTACGGGACCCGGGCGGGGCGATGCGCCGGTTGAGATGAACCTGCTGCGTTTCCTGCTGTTCATGCTCGGGTTCCGGCCGGACGACAAGGTCAACATCTACTTCAACAGCACGAACACCTACTTTCCCGGCATCATGCTGTTCCTTCGCTGCTTCACCACCGCCGGGGTGTGGTGCCTGGATATGCATGACGACCTGCGCTACCATAATACCGGGCTGACCCGTCTGCGGGAGGCTTTGGTGATCCGGCTGCTGCGGGCCTGCTCCGACGTGATCGTCAACGCGGCGCCGATGCTGGCGGAATTGTTTCCCCGCTCCCGGCATCTCGGCAATGCGTCGCATATCCGGCCACTGGACCACGGTGCCGAAACGAAATCCGGCATTTTGGTGATTGCGAGCTTCGATGAACGGTTCGATGTCGATTTCCTGTCGCGGCTGGCGGCGCTGCGTCCGGAGATGCAGTTTCACCTGCATGGCTGGACCCGCCCGGACGATCCGGTGACGGCGGAGAAGATCCGGATACTGAAAGGCCGGCACGCCAATATCCATTACCACGGGGCGTATACGACGGAGGACCTGCCCGCCATCCTCGGGGCGTATCGCGTGAGCCTGGCGCCCTATCTCGCGAATACCTTGATCACCCGCTACATTGATCCGCTGCGGTATTATCATTGCCTGAACGCCGGGCTGGAGGTGGTTTCGACCGACATCCCGCAGGCGCGGCACATGAGCCGGTGGATCCATGTCGTGCGCGATGAGCACGAATGCGCGGCAACGCTGGCGGCGGTGCAGGCGGGCACATTGGCGAAGCAGTCGGGCTATACCCCGATCACATGGGAGCAGCGGGTCGATCGCCTGGTCGAGATTGTGTGCGCCCTGCCCCGCACCAAAGCGCTTGGGGCGCGGCGGTTGAGGGGGCGCTCGGTCGAGATGACCGCGGCGGAGGCCGGAAGCGGTTCGGCGGGGGATTAGGCGGCGTCGCCCCCGTGTCATGGCCCGGCCTGTCCGGATCAGCGCTAACCCCGGGGCTGGCGACACGGACGCCGCATCCCTGTGTCGTGGGCGGGCGTGTCCCCATAGCTATCAGGATAAGGCGAAAGGCTGAGACGGATATCGCTGGCCGACCGCTGCCCTATCCGTCATGGCCGGGCATGTCCCGGCCATGACGGTGAGGAAGAAGCCTTTGCTCCGCCCGAGGCTTATCCAACGGGCCAAGCCCGACCATGACACGATAGGAATGGCCCCTGCCGCCTGTTAACGCCATCGCCTAAGTACGAAACTCCGCCGGTACCGGCAGATTGTTCGCGGGATTGGTGTCGTGCCGCGACAAACGCAGGACCAACCCGCCGCCGACGATCCCCTGCACATCAGCCTCCAGCGCATCGGCAACGTCCTTGGCGTAGACTTCCTGACCGCCGGCATGCAGCGCGAATGTTCCGATGTGTTTCCGTTTCTTCTCGGGATCGTCCACTGTCGCCTTGGTCCACTTGTAGAGCGGGAAGTTTTCAGGGCCCTGCCGTTCGGCCTCGGCAACATACTTCGCAAACGCGTCGAACTGGCTGACCGCCTTCGCCTGATGGCGATCGAGGATGTCGGTCAGCGGCTTCAGCCGCCGATCGGCGGGATCGCTGCGGGCGATTTCCGCGTGCGCATCATCCAGGTAAATGCGTATCTGATACGCCCATTGATCGCTCAAGCCTGATCTCCTTCAGCACGCCTCAGGCATATGATCATGGGGACGAAACGGCCTTCGGGAAGGCCCCGATCACGCCGCCCGTTCCATCCGCCGTATCGGCGACAGCCCGGCATCGCCAAGCCGCAACCGATGCGTCGGCCGCACCACCGGATCGCGCAGCGCCGGTCCCGGCGCGGCCAGCCACATCACCGCCGCACCCTGCCCGCGCGCAGCCGCCCCGGCGCCGAGCAGGGCCGAACGCAGATCCTCCCCCTGCGCCGCCATCGGCAGTTCCAGGATCAGCAGCCGGGGGGAGCCGAGAAACGCCCGCACGCAGGCCGCGCGCAGCAGGTCAGGCTCCGACACCAGCCGCGCCGGCCCCGCCGGCAGCCCGGGCAACCCGAAACGCTGCGCCAGGCCCACCGCCTGCATCCGCAACGCGGCCTCGGGGATGCGCGTGTGGTGCAGCCGCCCCAGCAGCACCCGGGCGGCGACGTCCGGCGTATCGGCGCGTATCGGCTGGTGGAACAGCCGCCCGATATGGCCGCGCAGGGCATCGGCATGCTCGCGCGGCGCCGTGCTCCAGTCGCGCCCGAGGAACCGCACCTGCCCGCTCGCCAGCGGTGCCAGCCCGCTGCACAGGTCCGCGAACACTGCGCCGCGCCGCGGCCCCGGGACCTCGATCACGGCGAAATCCCCCTCGCACAGCTCAAGCCGCATCGCCGCGCGCGGCAGCGTGTCGCTGATGCCGCGCGCATCGTCCAGCGCCAGCACGGGGACCGCCATCAGATCACCAGGCTCAGCAGCAACGTCACCGCCAGGATGGCGGTGACGCCGCGGGTGAAGCCGCCCGGCAGCAGGTTGGCGGGCGCATCGATCTCCCGGGCGCTGAGGCCGGTGGCGCAGCTCGTCAGCGCCACCATCAGCCCGATCAGCAGCAGCTTGGCGGGGAACACGACAAGGTCGGGGATCGACATCGCCCGCAGCACATTCTCCAGGAAGCCGAAGATCGAGTTGGTCGCCACGCCCACCGCGCTGCCGGCGGCGTAGCCGCTGAACAGAGCGACCATCACGAACACCATGCCGAGGGTGAATGCCGCCACGGCAAACGCGGCGGCGCGCGGCAGGACCAGGTACTGGAAGATGTCGATCCCCTCGGCGCGCAGCACGGCGATCTCGCCGCCCGCGGTCAAGGTGCCGAGTTCGGCGACCGCCACGGTGCCGCCCCGGCCGAGCAGCACGATGCCGACAAGCAGTGGCGCCAGTTCGCGGATCAGCACCAGCACCAGGATGCGGCCGGTCTCCTGCTGCTCCCCCGCGCTGCGCAGCCAGTACAGCGCCTCGAACACCAGACCGACGCCGATGATCACCGCCGTGACGGCGACGGTGCCGAGCGAGCCGGCGACGGTCCGGGTCAGGGTCGCGCGGTATTCCGCCCGCACGGTGCGGCGCCAGGTGGACGGTTGCGCGCCCTCCCGCAATACGCCCCAGAGCAGCGCGGCGAGTTGCAGCATGAAGGCGGAGCGCCGCCGCACCGCCGCGCCGATGATGCCGAACAGCCGCAACGCGATCACGCCCGCCCGGCGAGGATAAAGCTGCGGGTCTCACCGGTGCGCGGCCGGTGAAACAGGCCGCGCGGACGGAACAGGAAGCCCTGGCGCAGCAGGCGGTAGGCCTGCTCGCTGGCCTGGATGCCGCCATCCGGGGCGGACGCGGCGAGTGCTTCCGCCCCCTGCGCCGCCTCGCCCCACAGGTTGAACAGGCCGGGCGGGCTGCCCAGCGTGGCGCCGGTGGCCGCACCGGCGTCGAGGCCGATGCCGAACGGGGCGGCATCGTCGATGGGGTCGAACAGGGCGGCGCAACGCTCACGCAGGGCGATCGCCGTATCGGCCAGCCGCGCCGCGGCGTCGCCGTCGGGTTGCTCGCCGTATCCGGCGGCGCAGACGATCGTGGCGCCGAGCATTTTGACGTAGGGCACGCCATGCGCGGCGGCGATTTCCTGCGCCGCGCAGGCGATCCGATTGGCCAGCGTGTCGGGCGAACCTGTCTCCGCCGGCTGCGCCAGCACCGCATCCGGCAGGCGCAGCGCCAGTACCACGGCGCGGGCGCCGTGGCTTTCCCCGGCCGCCAGCGCCGGATCGAGCCCCCGATCGTCCGGTGCCGGTGCCGGCCCGGTCCCGGCGACCGCCGCGCGGCTTCGCGGCGGCGCGGGAGTCTCCGGCGGGATCTGCAACGCGACCAGCGTGGCGCAGGCGCGGACCAGGTCGACGGCGGTTTCCTCGCGGCGCGAATCCTCCAGCATCAGCATGCCGACGGTCTGTTCAGCCTGCCGTATCGGCACGACGAGCAATCCGGCGCTGCCGAACGACGCCATCAGCGAGGCGTGCAGCGCTGCGGTGCGGCGGTCGCGGGCTGCGTCGGGGATGGCGATCTCCTCGCCGCGCAGCAGCGCCTGGATGAAAGCCGGTGCCTCCTGGCCCGAGAGTTCCAGACCGCCGACATGGCCGCCGGTGGCGGGCTCGTAGCTGTCCTCGCAGCGCAGGGTCTGGCCGTTGCCGAGCAGCCGCCACAGCCCGGCGCGGCGGGCGCCGGTGGCCGCCGCCAGAGTCTCGGCTAACGCCGGCGGCGGCCTGCCGTCGGCGTCGAACTGCCCGGATTCGGCCGCCAGCCGGGCGAACGCGGCGCCTTGCTGCCGCAGCGCCTCCGACCGCTCCTGCACCGCGCGCGCCGCCCGGTCGGATTTCAGCCCCTGCCGCACCAGCAGCGCCGCGAGACCGATGGCCAGCGTCACGACGCTGAGCGACAGCAGCGCGGCGCGGCGCGAATTGGCGGTGACGAAGCCGCTGAATTCGGCCTCCGGCACGGTCAGCAGCAGCAGCCAGCCCTGGCTGCCCGATAGCGGCGTGACGATGGAGATCAGCCGCCGCCCGCCGGCTTCGATGACGCGGTCGCCGGGGCCGTGCGCGCGGTAATGGTCCCAGCTTCCGGCGGCGTCCGGGTCGCCGATATCGCCGATGGAGGCGGGAACGAGCTGGTTGTCGCGGGTTTGCAGGATGCGGGCGGGGTCCGGGCCGGCGATCATCGTGCCGTCCTTGTCGACGATATAGGCTTTGCCGGATTGGCCGATGGCGAGGCCGCCGAGGAAGCGGGACAGCGCGTCCAGCCGGATGTCCACGCCGACGATGTCGGGGTTCTCGTCCGGGCCGTGCACGGCGGCGGTGATGCCGGGGGCGCGTTCGGAGAAGAAGACATAGACGCCGCTCCAGAACACGTCATCGGCGGCGCGGGCGCCGGTGTACCAGGAGCGGGTGCGGGCGTCGTAGTCGTCGTTGGGGTCCTGGTGGCGGTCGGTTATGTGGCCTGCCTTGTCGCGGGTGAGCCATTCGACCGTGCGGCCGTTCTGCGCGGTCAGGATGCGCTTGGTTTCGGTGGCTCCGGCCTCGCCCCGGCGGACCAGCAGGAAGTTGCCGGCGGCATCGGCGAACTCGATATTGGCGATCTGCGGCGTCTCGGCCAATTCCGACGCGGCGAAGTCGTAGGCTTGCTGGGCGCCGGCGGTGGCGCCGCCGCGGCCGATGATGCTCTGGGCGAGCAGCACGGCGCGGGCGGCGGGTTGCAGGTAGGCGGAGACCTGCAGCGCGATGCGGTCCTGGAGGTTGTGCAGCAGCGAGTCGGACAGGCCGAGCACGCCGGCGCGGTTGGCGCTGTCGGCGTAGACGGCGATGCCGAGCAGGAAGCCGATGATCAGGCTGACACCGGCGACGGGGAGGGCGACGCGCAGCAGGGTGCCGCGCCGGCGGCTACGCTCCGCCAGCGGGTCTACGTCGATGTCGATGATATCCTGCCGGTGGGCCAGGCGGGGCGTCCCTTGCGCTGCGTCCGCGTGAGACTGCCATATCGGGGCGGCCGGCTCTACTGCCGGGGCGGGCTGAGGCTGGGTTCGGGCGGGAACGCGGCGATGAACGGCACCCTGTGTCATGGCCGGATTTAATCCGGCCATGACACAAAAACAAAGGGCGGCGGCAAGTCTATTCAGTTGCCGCCTAACGCGCCAGGTTGATGACCTGAAGCTGGGTGAACTCGGCCAGGCCTTCCTCGCCGAACTCCACGCCGATGCCGGAATGCTTGGAACCGCCGAACGGGATGTGCGGCGCCATGTCGAGGTGGGTGTTGATCCACACCGTGCCGGCCTCAAGCTGCGTCGCCACGTCATGGGCACGATCGGTGTCGGACGACCAGACGGACGCGCCCAGTCCATAGGTCGTGGCGTTGGCGCGACGGATCGCCTCATCCGTGCTGGCGTATTTCAGCACCGGCAATACGGGGCCGAATTGTTCTTCATCGACCAGGCGGCTGCCTTCCGCAATATCGCGCACGATGGTCGGGCGGATGAAGAAGCCGGGCCGATCGATGACGTCGCCGCCGGCGATGATGTTGCCGTTCTTGCGGGCGTCTTCGAGGAATCCCTTGACCTTCTCGTACTGCATGCGGTTCTGCAACGGCCCGAGCTGGGTGCCCTGTTTCGATCCGTCATCGACGATGGCGGCGTCGGCGAGCTGCGCCAGCTCGTTGCACATGGCATCATAAATCGATTCATGCACGTACAGCCGCTTGATCGCGAGGCAGACCTGGCCGCTGTTCTGGAACGCGCCGTTGAAGATGCCCTGCGCCACGGTCGCGGGATTGGCATCGTCCAGCACCACGCCGGCATCGTTGCCGCCGAGTTCCAGCGTGATGCGCTTGAGGGTTTCCGCTGCACTCGCCATCACCTTGCGGCCGGTCGCGGTGGACCCGGTGAACGAGATCTTGCGCACGTCGGGATGATGCGTCAGCGCGTCGCCGAGATCGTTGGCGTCGGTGATGAAATTGACCACGCCCTTGGGCAGCACATCGGCAATCAGTGCGGCGAAGCGCAGGCTGGCGAGCGGGGTTGTCGGCGCCGGCTTGACCACCAGCGTGTTGCCGGCGAGCAAGGCGGGTGGCAGCTTGAACGCCAGGATCAGCAAAGGATAGTTCCACGGAACAATCGCCCCGATCACCCCGAGCGGTCGGCGATGCGCCTCCGCCCGGCGGCCGGCGCTGTCCTCGATCACCCGGACCGGCAGATCGAGCGTGGCGAAATAGCGGAAGAATCCCGCCATGCCCTGCACCTCCCCGGTCGCATCGGCGATCGGCTTGCCCTGCTCTTGCGTCAGGATGCGGGCGAGTTCGTCGGTGTTCCGCTCGATCACGTCGGCGATTTGGCCGATGAGCTTGCGGCGCTCGCCGATGGGGGTTGCGGCCCAGGCGGGAAACGCGGCCTTGGCGGCGGCGACGGCCTGGTTCAGTTGGCCGAGCGACGCGCGCGGGCAGTCCGCGATGGTTTCCTCGGTTGCCGGATTGATCACGGGCATTGTCGTGTCGCCGTCCACCAGACGGCCGTCGATCAGCAGCTTGAAGCTTTCCATGGCGTATCTTCCCGGTTGGTTTTGACGCCACGTCCGCCGCCGGGGGAGATTACCCGGCGACGGACGTAGCGCTATGTTTGACGGTATATAGTGAGGCTCGCTCGCGTCAATATGGCGCTCCCGCGGGCGGGGAACGGGGCGGCCTCGGAATCCCGATTGTGCCGGAAAATATTGCTGCTGCATCCGGCGGCTTCGTCTGCGTAAAGTCCCGATCGATGCCGTGACTTCGGGATTCCTCACGGATGCTTGAGAAAGCGGCGGCTGCGACAGCTTGACTCCCTCGTCATGCCCGGAAGAATATAACCGTGGCTAATATCATCGAATCGAGCTCGCCGGAGGTAGTTGCTGAACACCCTGCCGCGGCAGGTCAAGTTCCGGATGCAAATGCAATTCAAGGCTTTTCCGTGTTCCGGTGGCAACCGGTTCCGGCCATCAAACAAGCGATGAAAATAGATCAGGAGACCAATAATGATCCATACAACACGTCGGCGTATGGCCGGAGCGATAACCGCGTCTATTATCATGTGCTCCTCTTTCGCAGCCTTCGCATGGGATGAGCCGGCCAATATAAACCTCGCGGTGGCGTCGAATTTTTACGGCGTCCCGCCTTCCAACAGCGCAATAACCGACCTGATCGAGGCGTTCGAGGCGCTCAATCCCGGTTATACCGTGACCGTGGTTGACAATGGGGCCACGGCGACGCTCGAGAGCACCATAATCGACGGCAATACCGCCAAGGTGGACCTGTTCCTGGCCGCCGATACAGCGACCCCGCAAGACCTGCTGGTCAATCACTTTGAACTCGTTGCGACCTATAATTCGTCCAGACGTCCGCCGCTGTATACTTTCAACTACGCTGGCGGCATACTCGCCCTGTTGAGCAATACGAAGGGTGTCGACCTGTCGTGCGCAACCGGCACCTGCGGCTACAGCAGCACCTATTCGTCGGTGGCGATCGCCGATCCGGCGCTTGCTCCCTACGGCGTCGCTGCGCAATCGGTGCTGATCGGCACCTATGGCCTGACGCCGCCGCTGTCCAGTAACGGCGCTGTCCACCTCTATTCCAACATTACCGCCGCCTACAACGCGGTCATCGCGCAAACCGATCCGGTTGGATTTGTGGCACTGTCGGCGATCTGTTCGGACGGCAAATATCCGACGTCGGGCACGAGTGCGCTCGCCTATCTTCCGGTTCAGGCCAGTCCGGAGACTCCTTCGGTCCTGGAAACCAACTACAACCCGCTCACCCAGGCCGGCATCGCGATCAAGAACAGCCGTTCGAGTGCGCAGAATGCGGAACTCAATGCCTTCGTTACGTTCCTGACGGATTTTACCTCGCCGCCTACGCCGGACTCGCCGATCACGGCCACCCTCAAAAAATACTGCTACAGCGCGCCATGATCTGACGCCGCGCAAACGTGGTCGCCGCCGAGGCGACCGCGCCCCAACTTCCGGCTGCGCCGGTGCCATGGGCCAGGCACCCGCGCAGCACCTTTCCGCGACACACGGCGTTTGGCACAGCGCCGCACCCGGCCGCCCGTTGCGCGCAGGCCGGGTGTTTCAGCACGTGGGACCGCCCGCTATTTTGATCTTATTGCCGGAATGTCCGGCCGGCGTTGATTCAGGTCAATGATGCGGCGGATGAAATGCCCGCACAGCGTACCGGATGAATCTATGCCGCCGATAAAACCTGTCGGATGGCCAACGGGAGATGCCAGTGTCCACCGATCCCCGCCTCGTGCTCGTGCTCAATAGCGGCTCGTCCTCGCTGAAATTCGCTGTCCACGACACCGAGCATCCTGTTCCGCTGCTGTCCGGCCTGGCCGAGCGGCTGGGCGGCGAAAATGCCGCGATCACCTTCAAGGAGGCCGAGGGCAAGCTGGTGCTGCCGCTGGAAACCGCCACCCATACCGCCGCGCTCGACGCCCTGCTGGCCGCTCTATCGCATCACGGCTGGCTCGATCGGCTCGCCGCCGTCGGTCACCGGGTGGCGCACGGCGGTGAATTTTTCACCCACTCGACCCTGATCACGCCTGAGATCATCAACGATATCGACGCCTGTAGCGCACTCGCGCCGCTGCACAATCCGGCGGCGGTGCTGGGCATTCGCATGGCGCTGACGCGGCTGCCGAATATCCCGCACGCCGCGGTGTTCGACACCGCTTTTCACCAGACCATCAAGCCGGAGGCGTATCTATACGCGCTGCCTATAGCGCTGTATCGCGAGCAGCGCGTGAGGCGGTACGGCTTCCATGGCACCAGCTACCGCTACGTGGCGCGAGAGGCGGTGCGCCTGCTTGGCCTCGATCCGGCGGATCATGGGCTGGTGATCGCACATTTGGGCAACGGCGCCTCGGCGACGGCGGTGCAGGACGGCATCAGTGTAGACACCAGTATGGGCATGACCCCGCTGGAAGGCCTGGTGATGGGGACACGCTCCGGCGATGTCGATCCCGGGGCGCTGCTGCACATCATGCGCATTTGCGGCTACGATGTGGACCAGATGGACACGCTGCTGAACAAGCGCAGCGGGCTGCTCGGGCTGTCGGACCTGTCCAACGACGTGCGCGAGCTGGAAGCCGAGGCGGAACGCGGACATGCCGGCGCGCAGCTTGCGCTCCAGGTGTTTGTGCACCGCCTGGCGCGCTATATCGGCGGTTTGGCGATGTCGCTGCGGCGGCTCGACGCGGTGGTGTTCACCGGCGGTATCGGCGAGAACTCGGTGCGGATGCGGGCGATGACGGTGACGCGGCTGCGCGCGCTGGGCCTGGCGCTGGACGAGGCTTCGAACGCCGTCACCACGGGCGGGACATCGGGGCTGATCAGTGCGGCAGGCTCCTCCGCGCACATCGCCGTGGTGCCCACCAATGAGGAATGGATGATCGTCTGCGACACCGCCGCGCTGGCGGCGCGCGCCACCGCGTTGGAGTCGGCGTAATGGCCGGCCATCGCCAGATCTTCTTCCTCGCCGCGTTTACGCCGAGTTCCGGGCTGACCTCGATGGCGCTCGGGCTGGTGCAGGCGTTGCGCCGCGATCGCGTCGCGGTTGGTTTCGTCAAGCCGATCATGCAGCCGGATGACCGGGGCAGTGCGGATCTGGATGCGGAGTTTGCCCGGCGGCTGCTGGACATCAACGTGCCGGAGCCGATGTCCTTCACGGAGGCCGAGGCGCGGGTGCGGGCCGGCGACCTCGACGGCTTGCTACAGGATCTCGTCGCGGTGGTGGAGGCCGCCGCGGCCGGCTGCGATGCGGTGGTGGTGGAAGGGCTGATCCCGGACCCGGGCTTGCAGATCGCCACGCGGCTGAATGCGGCCATGGCGCGGGCGTTCTCGGCGACCTTGATCCCGGTGCTGTGCGGCAAACGGCACGATCCGGCGGCGCTGGCCGGCATCGTGGACCTCGCCATGCACCAGTATGCCGAAAGCGAGGAGGCGCCGCCGTTGGGCGGGGTGCTGATCAATCGCCTGCATGGCGGCGATCATCCGGTGCTGCCGGGGATGCTACCGGTCGCGACTGGCGATTTGCCAGTGCTGGGCGATGTGCCGTTCGAGCCGCGCCTCGGTTCATTGCGCCTGCGCGACGTGCAGGAAACGCTTGGACTCGGGATCGAGCGGGCGGGCGCGCTGGCGCATACCCGCGTCCATCACGTCCTGATCGCCGGCAGCGGTGTCGAGGGCGTCATCGATCGCTTGCGCCCCGGCGCGCTGGTGGTGGTGGCGGGTGAGCGCAGCGACATCGTACTGGCCAGCGGGCTGGTCTATCTGCAGGGCATGCCCTTGGCGGGGTTGCTGCTGACCTGCGGCAGCAAGCTGTCGCACCATGTCGCGGAATTGCTGAATGGTCCCGGCATGGCCGACTTGCCGATTCTGACCACGGACGAGGACACGTTCACGACCGGCGCGCATCTGGGCGAGCTGTCGCACGACGTGCGGGCGGATGATACCGAGCGCATGGACCAGGTGCTGACGCACGCGGCCGAGCACATCGATACCACCGCCCTGCTGGCGCTGATCGGGCGGGAAGGACGGCTGCGCATGCCTCCCCCGGCGTTCCGCCACCGCCTGGTGCAGGCGGCGCGCGCGGCGAACAAGCGCATCGTGCTGCCTGAGGGCGATGAGCCTCGGACGGTGCAGGCGGCGGTGATCTGCCAGCAGAAGGGCATCGCCCGGTGCGTGCTGCTGGGCGACCCGGTGGTGGTGCGGCACTTGGCCGAGGCCCAGGGCCTGGTGCTGCCGGATGACCTGGAGATCATCGACCCCGCTTCGATCCGCGGACGCTATGTCGAGCCGATGTGCCATCTGCGGCGCGCCAAGGGCATGTTGCCGGTGGAGGCGGAGCAGCAGCTTGAGGACAACGTCGTGCTCGGCACGATGATGCTGGCGCTGGATGAAGTGGATGGGCTGGTCTCGGGGGCGGTGCATACGACGGCCAATACGATCCGGCCGGCGTTCCAGTTGATCCGGACTCCGCCGGGGGTGACGACGGTGTCGAGCGTGTTCTTCATGCTGATGCCGAACGAGGTGCTGGTGTATGGCGATTGCGCCGTGAACCCGGACCCGACGGCGGAGGAACTGGCTGATATCGCGGTGCAGTCGGCGGATTCGGCGAAGGCGTTCGGGGTGGAGCCTCGGGTGGCGATGATTTCGTATTCCACCGGGACGTCCGGGAAGGGTGCGGATGTGGACAAGGTGGTGCGGGCGTTGGCTTTGGCGAAGGCGAAGCGGCCGGATCTGCTGATCGATGGGCCGTTGCAGTATGATGCGGCGAGCGTGGCCAGTGTCGGCAAGCAGAAGGCGCCGGATAGTCTGGTGGCCGGACGGGCGACAGTGTTTGTGTTCCCGGATCTGAATACGGGGAACACGACGTATAAGGCGGTGCAGCGGTCCGCGCATGTGGTGAGCGTGGGGCCGTTGCTGCAGGGGTTGCGTAAGCCGGTGAACGATTTGTCCCGGGGGGCGCTGGTGGATGATATTGTGTATACGATTGCGTTGACGGCTATTCAGGCGACGCAGACGCAGGGGGCTTCGGCGGCGCGGGAGGCGTTGGAGAAGGTTCCGGCGTAGGTGGGACGCGAGGGTCCGTGCGAGGGGTCTGGAGCGCGCTTTTGCACGTTCTGACGGAGGGAGGCGTGCGATGCCCGAACGACAGGAGAGAACCAGAACTGGCACGTTTGCGGAGTTCAAGGAGTTCACGCTGGCGGTTGTCCGTGGTGAGCGCCAAGTCGATCCGAACGAGCCGAAGATCTGGATTGAAACGCCAGATGGCGATGGTGGCTCGGGAACGCGCAGGCGAGCCGGCACGGCTCATGCCGGCTCGGGGCTGCTTTCGGACGGGAACCGTGAGCGGTCCAGGAAGTATAGGCTCCGCTAGGGGGCGGGTGGCACTCGCCACGTAGCTTTTCGGGTTCCGGTGCGCTGCAAGCGGCCGCAGGTTTTCGCCTTGGAGGAGCTTAGAGAGCGGCACGGAACGCCTCTTCGATCTTCACCCCGGGCGGACGGGACTTCATGTTGCCTTCACGCCGCAAGCTCTCCGCGACCACGATCGTCGGGTGAGGTCTCGGCTTTCGGTTCCAAAGCGCCACTAAGCCGAACGCGCTGAAAGCTTCGCGGATAGAGAACGGCGATCGGTCCGGGGCTTGTCGCCCGGCTCCGGCTTTCGTCAGTTCGTTCGCGCTGCGTCCGTCATGCACGGCACGCCTCTCTGAACTCAACGACTACCAGTTTGGATCCTCGGTGGGAGGTTGTTGCTGAAGCCGAAACGCTAACGTCCAAGCGTGGGCGCTTTTGGATCACTGATAAGACGCCGAGCATTCCGTGATTGACGCGCGACCTTGGCCATCACGTCAGGGCATGGAGGGACGGTTACCGGGTCAATGGGGCATATATCCACTTCATGATCATTCCGATATAGTCAAAATATGGAAGGTAGGTTGAGCGATGCGTATGCTTCAATATTTGTTATGTATGACTTTTGTAGCCTCCTTAAGCGCCGCGGCGATAGCTCAATGCGCGGATGACCGCTGGTTTGCGACGGGCACGCTACGGGGCGCTTCCCATGTTCTCGGCCCCTTCAAGTCCCTTCCCGAGTGCGACGAGGCGCGCAAGCATGATGCAGCAAGATTCAGCTTTTTGAGTGCGGCGGAGTCCGCGAAGTTACCGGGCTTGCGAAGCCGTGTCCTCAGCGCGGCCAAGGACGGCCGCGCCCGCATGCGGCTCGCACAGGCCGAATTGGACGGCCACGCGGAGGCGGCAGATGTATATCAGGAACTCGCATTCCTCTGGAGCGGCGGCTCGATTTGCGAGCGGCGGTAGCGAACTCATGGTTGGTGTTGACGGTTTGCCGGTGGGCGTGACGATAATCGCGATGATTGCCTATGCCATTGCGACTTGCGATCCTTCACGGCAACGGCCTAAACGGCCACGATCGGCCGATCGCCGGCTTTATGATTCCGGCCCCCAACGTGGAATGGCGGATGCTAATCGCGGGCAACTTTTGCGGCAGCTACCGGTCCTGGACGACATTGCGTAACGCTTCAATTTTGAACGCGGAATTTGATCACCTCATTTCTCGCAATCGCGGGTTCAATTTTAGAAGCGACGTCGGCCAATCTCTCCTTAAATGCCGTCTGAGCCTTTCCGTACAAGCGAAGAAACCGAATATGAAGAAGATAGGATATGGAGTCGACGATACAGCCGTAGGATGACCGCTTAGTAGTATATAACACTTCCCCAAGATTCTGGTTATTAAATGACACGGAACCCGGTCGAAGCCGGCTTGTATAGTAGTCTAGATTTTGAATCGACCCGGCAAACAGCTTGTCTTGATCAGGCGAACGATCGATTTCCATGATGGGCCATATTTGGCTACGCAACAACTCTGATTCTAGGCAATTCAGCATGCTTTGGAAACATAGTCCGATAAGCGCCTTTTCGGTCTTGAATAACGAAAGAGCTTCTGCCGTCGTATAATAACCGATTCTATAAACTCTGAAATCAAATTCAAGAACCAGATCAATCAGACTGCCGAGAAACCTGCATCGCACGTCATCATCAGGTGCGTCTGGCAGCAGACTGCTTGCATGGATTAACGGCATTGCCGGTACGACCCCGTCAGCCGCAGGCAAGATGTCCGATATGATTTCATAGAAGCGCTTTCGGAATGCGGCATGCGTACCCGTCGGAATAAGAACCCCCGTGAGAGCGGTAACTCGACAGTCCGGTTCCGCTGCACGGTCAGCGTATTTCTCATCCATAAACAGGAACATCGTCGTCATGGATTCAACTATACACCCGATCCTGTTTGGTCGCCAACGAAGATCCTCCGCTCCACCCGACACCGGCTCGGAAACGCACGGGCAACTCACCGCGCCTGGAGCGGGGGCCGGACTACTTCCGGACCCGAACCACGAACAGCCGCCCGAACCCAAGCTCCCCTACGGCAACGGCGCCATGCCCTTGGCGGCAAGCTCCTGTATCGCCCGCTCGGTCTTGGTCAGATGCGCCAATCCCATCCCCCGCAGCACGTTCGGGGCCTTGGAGAACTGGATCTCATCGTAGCCGACGATCTCGATGCGGTTGCCCCACGGGTCGAGGAAATCGAGGAACGGTCCGGGCAGCGGTTCGACGTCCGCCTCCTTCAGCGCCCGGCGGACGGCGTCCTTGTCGTCCACGACCATGCCAAAATGGCGCGCATCGTCGAACCCCTGGCGGCGCCCCTTCTGCAGCGCAATGAACTGGTCGCCGAGGTCGATGAACGCCATGTCCGACCCTTTGCCGCGGAGTTCAAAAGCAAAGATCCGGGCATAGAAGCCAAGCGCTTCCTCGATGTCGCCGACTTCGAGGGCGACGTGGTTCAGTCCGACGGCACGGGCTTTTCCGGATTGCGGCATGGGATGATCCCTTGAATGGTTGCCAACGGATAGGTGGGTTGGCAACCGCTCGGGTCCAGCGGCGGTAGCGGCAATCTTCCGCGCGTCGCACTTGGCCGCGGGCGCTGTCTGCCGGATCGGACCTGACCCGGGAGCGTCAGGCACCGCCAAACGCAAGCACGTCAACCGATGTCGATCACCGGTCCGAACACATCTCGGCGGGTTGGCTCCCCACCGACGCTTGACCGTGATGTGGTATCTAATGCGGCAGCCAAAGCGCTCACCAGGCTTCAGGCAGCTGTCGTCTTGAGCGATCTGCGCAACCCGCCGTCAAACCACTTCGAGGCGTCGGGCGGCGACCGAAAGGGCCAGTACAGCATTCGCATCAACAAAAAGAACCGGGTCTGTTTCAAATGGGCGCCGCATTCCACGGTCCCGGCCGGGACGGACGCGCTTCAGGCTTCCGGAGACGCCTATGACGTTGAAATCGTGATCGACTACCACTGACCCGCTCATGACCCGACCCGCTCACTCCACGACAAACCCCGCCAGGAACCGCACCATGGCCTATCCGGTTGACAATCTTCCTCCGATTCACCCCGGCGTCTTCCTGCGCGATGAACTGGAAGCCCTGGACCTGAGCGCGCGGAAGTTCGCTGAGCACATTCATGTGCCGCACAACGCCGTCACCGGGATCATGAACGGCGATCGGTCGGTCAGCGCGCAAATGGCGATCCGGCTCGGCCAGGCGTTCGGCACCACGCCGCAGTATTGGCTGAACCTCCAGACAATCTATGACCTGAAGCGGGCCCGGGCCGAGATGCCAGCCGAAGCGCTTCAGATCACACCCTACGCGGCGGCCTGAACGGAACCGGTCATTATTCCGCCTCGACGGACGAAGGCCCGCCAACCACGTCTTTGGCCGCCGTGTTTCGTCTCGTGGATCTAGCGTCGACAGCGGCAACGGCCTTGCGCGCCATCAGCCGGCTTGTCCGAACCCGCGAACGATCAGCCCGGCTTCGGCGTATCGTCGCAAATCATTACGCTGCCGATCTCGGGGGAGGACGGCCAATGGCCTCGGCGAGAGCCGCCCCGGGCAGTGTAGGCGGCCAGATTGTCAGGGTCCGGCTGCACCGGCGCGCCGTCCTTCAGGAACAACAGCCCTTCCCTCCCGGCGGGCATGGCGCGGACGAAGCTGTCGGCTTCTCCCAGCAACTCCCGCAGCCGCTTCGACACCGAACCGACGTCAACCGGCTCGGTCAAATCCAAATCGGCGTAGTCATCCGCCCGGTAACGCGCGTTGCGGCGGATTTCCGTGATCAGGCTTCCGGGCGAATAGCCGGGGCCTTCGCGACGGCCGCCCAGATCACCGCGCCAAGCGGCAAGTGGCGGTCGTGGATGTAGAGCAGATCGAGCACGTCGCGCGGCTCCCGCCGCCCCGCCGCCGCCAGCGCCTTGTTCGTGGCGATGTCGGCCACATGCAGGCGGTAGCCGAATAACGGGTCTTCCAGCGTAGGGAAGAACCGGTCGTCGCTGTCCCGCACCCATTCGAGTCTCGTGCTCTCGCCGTGCCGCTGCACGACCGCGGCGGTGAATGCCCGGTTCCCGCCTCAGCCATTGAACGCCGAAGCCGTTCCCGGCGGGGAGTGCCGTGTCCGCTTCGGCCGCCTGCGCGACGGCTGCCTCGCGGTCGTGGAAGATGTCGATGTCGGCGGAGAAGCGCGGGTCGTCCTGGTTCAGCGCAGAGGCGCCGGCTACGTCGCTTTCCGGGTTCCGATGCGCTGCCAGCAGCCGCAGGATCTCGGTTTGCAGTTTAGAGAGCGGCACGGCACGCCTCTTCGATCCTCACCGCGAGCGGGCGGGACTGCATGTTGCCTTCCCTCCGCAGGCTTTCGACGACGGCAAGCGCCCGGGCGATGGTCGGGTGAGCGCTCGGCTTGCGGTTCCACAGCGCCATGGCGCCGAACTGGCTGAACGCTTCGCGATAGAGCGCGGCGACCGGGTCCGGGGCTGGCCGCCCGGCTCCGGCCTCCTTCAGTTCGTCCAGGTTGCGGCTGTCCGTCATGCTTGGGTCGCCTGTTTGCCTGCAACACCTACTACAGGTTCAACCCGCGGCGGGTGGTTGTTCGTGAACCTGCGAACGTTAATCTGGACGCGCCATGCCCGTCCGGGCAAGCTCCCCGCGGACCCGGCCGAGGCGGACGCGCTTCAGGCTTACGGGGACGCCTGCGTCCTTTGGGTCCGCGCCATCATGCGTTCCAGCCGGGGATCGTGGCCAGCCACCACCACCGCGATGGCGGTCACCAACGGTCCGACCGCCAGGCACAGCAGCCCGATATCGGCACTGCCGGTCGCATCCTTCACCAACCCGTAGATGGACGGCCCGAGCCACCCGCCCAGATTGCCGACGGCGTTGATCATGGCCAGGCCACCGGCCGCCGCGACGCCGGTCAGCATGGCGCTCGGCAGCGACCAGAACGTCGGGATAAGCGATTGCTGACCCATCATGGCGACACACAGCGCGATCATCGTCACCACCGGGTGGCCGGTGCCGATCAAAACACAGGTCGCCAGCCCGCCCGCGGCCACCAGCGCGGCGCCGGCGACATGCCAGGTCCGCTCACCGTGAAGGTCGGAATGGTAGCCCCAGTAGATCATCGCCACGAAGGCGCACAAATAGGGCAGCGCGCTCACCAGCCCGATCCAGTCGGTCGATACACCCAGGCCCTTGACGATCAGCGGCAGGAAGAACACCAGCCCGTACGCCGAACCGTTCTGGCCGACATAGGCCAAGGTCAGCAGCCATAGCTTCGGGTTACGGAACGCCTCGCCGAGCGAATACTTGCGGACTGCCTCACGCTGGGCTTGCTCGGAGTCCAGCCGGTCCTGCAGCCAGGTCCGCTGTTGCGGCCTCAGCCACGCCGCGTCCTTCGGCCGATCGGTCAGCAGCGCCCACGTCACGAAGCCCATGATGATCGGCGGCAAGCCCTCGATGATGAACAGCCACTGCCAGCCCTCCAGGCCGCCCCAGCCTTGCAATTGCAACAGCAGGCCGCCGATGGGCGGGCCGACGAACAGCGAGATCACGCTGGCCGACTGGAAGACGCCCATCATCCGGGTGCGGTAGTAGGACGGAAACCACCAGGTCAAATACAGCAGCACGCCCGGGTAGAACCCGGCCTCGGCCAGCCCGAGCAGGACGCGGTTGACGTAGAAGCTCGACTCGCTCCAGACGAAGCCGCTCAGCGCGGCGATGATGCCCCAGGTGATCAGGATGCGGGCGATCCAGCGCCGCGCGCCCACCCGGTTGAGGATCAGATTGCTCGGTATCTCGCCGATAAAGTATCCCAGGAAGAAAAGTCCGGCACCGAAGCCGAACACCGTATTGCTGAAGCCCAGATACTTGACCATGGTCGTCGCGGCCATGCCGACGTTCGACCGGTCCAGGTAGGCACAGAAATAGCCGAGCATCAGCAGCGGCATCAACCGGAAGGTCACGCGCCGGATGGTTTCCCGTTCAATCGGCTCGATTTCGCGCAGGGTTGGCGCAGATTCAGTCATGTCGGTTTCCTCCTGGATGCACGGCCCGCATGATCCCGTCTTGTTCGCGCGCTTAGCGGGGTTCGGCAGGATGAGTATACAAAGCGTTAATGCGCAAGTGCACGATCTTGCCGGACAGAGGATGGACGGGATGGATAACGCTCACGGTCCGCCGCGCGCCAAACACCGCGCAGGTTCGATGCGATGGGCCTGCAATAAATAGTCGCCCCGGGCAAGACCGCCGGGTTCCCTCTGAGCGGACATTCCGCTCCCCGCCCCGGCTCCCGTTCGATTTCCATTGCTATATAGCGAAAGTGATGGTTTCGTTATATAGCCCCTGGCGGGCGGTATCGCTTCTGTAACCGACGGCCCCGGGGGACCGCACTTGACTGAATCCGGGTATCGTCGCCTCTCGGCATCCTGGGTAGCGATACTCCTGCTTCTATGCCTCGCGCACGGGCTATCCACCGTGTCCGGCATCACCTATCCCCCGGATGTCGATAGCCTGCGCGACATCGGCTTCGCGCAGGGCATGCTGAACGGCGACATCTTCGGCGACCCCGCCTATGCCGGAGAGACACGCTGGTATCCACCACTCCTGCCGGCTCTTGCGGCGGCCGCTGTCCGGCTGTTCGGCATCGCCGATCTTCCAAGCTTCTGGGTGCAGGCTGGTCCCTGGATCAACCTGCTGGTGCCCGTAGCGTTCTTTCTGGCGGCGCAGCGACTGCTCGGCTCGACCGTTTCGGCTGCGGCGGCGCTGACCGCATTCGTGCTTTTCAACGGCACCGTGGGCGGCCCATGGGTCACCGGGGGTTATACACCCTGGCCTTTCATCCCCAACATCAGCCAGTCGCTTTTCTTCCTGACCCTGTCGCTCATCCTTTCCTTTCAGGGCAGCCGCCACTGGCCGGAAGCTGCATGCGTCGGCGCTGCCATCGGAGTCACGTTTCTCGCGCATCCTGTTCCGGCGATCATTCTCACGTCCGTAGCCACTGCCGTTGCCTTTGCCACATGTGGTTTGAAACTGCGAACGATCCGCTGGCTCGCGGTTGTCGCCGTCGTGCAACTCGCCGTCATGTCGCCCTATCTCGCGCCGATCGTGCTGAACTATCCCGGCGGCATCGTCCATCACAGGCCGGGTCTTTGGCTCGATCCGCTGATGACGCGCGACCTCGGCTCGATAGCGCTCATCGCGGTCCTGAACGCGCCAGGCGTCCTCGCTTTGGCCGGTGCCGTGTTCCTGCATCGCCGCGGCATTCGGCTGGAGCGGGCCGCTGCCATCGCGTTGGCAGCGTGGATCATCCCGTGTATTGCCATCCTGGGCCGCCACTACGCCTGCGGACAGGCGGCAACAGCGGCGTGTCGCGTCTTCGTGGTGCCAGTGCATCATTATCACCTGTACCTTCAATCGGCGTGGGCAATGCTGATCGGTTTCGTCTGCGCGCATCTTTTTCTTGAAAGAGGCCCCCCGTCTCGCAACCGTATCGCCATTGTAGTGGTTTTGGTTGTCGTGTCAGCCGGCGGGTGGTCGTTTCTCAGCAGGAAATACGACGCCGTCACGCGCGACGCCGCATTGGCGCAGGCGGATGGCGGAGCATTGCTGGATCTGGACGCGTACCGTTGGATTCTCGCGAACGTGCCACCGAACGATACGCTTGCCACGCCCCTGGCCTCCGACTGGGGCGATCCGGCGGCATTTGCGGCCTTCGCAGCCGGCAGGAAACTGGTTGCCCTCCCGTTGCTGCACTCGAACCCCTACGTGCTGTGGGAGCCGCGAGACGCCCGCCGAGAACAGATCCTCAAGGCCGCCACGGGCGATGCGCCGCCGGCGTTGCTTTGCGGATACCCTGGCGGCACGCTCTGGGTGTTGCTGCCCATCGGCACGCCGATCGACGAAAGGCGCGTCGAAAGCATCTACTCGACCAAGCGCTATACCTTTTATCAGGTGCGCAACGGCCTGTGTTAGCCAGTTCTATTCGCCGCGACCGAAAGATCCCGAAGGCGCTTCGTCAACATCTGAAGATGGTTCCGGATCAGTCTCACAAGCAACGCAGACCGAGATGTTTTTCCATAGGCAGGAAGTCTCCCCTGTCGTGGTGCAACAAACTCGCGCCGTGTTCGATGCAGAAGGCTCCGATCAGCATATCGATGCTGCTGCGAATGGTGATGCCCAATCCGCGCAATTGACGATGGTGCCGCGCTGCCGAGACAGCGATCGGCTTGCCGCCAAGCTGTATGATATCGAACTTGGACAAATTTCGCTCAATGCGGGCGGCGGATGCCTCGTCCCGTGCGCCACGAAGCACCTCCAACAAAACCAGATCGGGCACCACAATGACGGACCGCATCGGGTCCAGGGCCCGCAGCTTCCGCACAGCGCCGGTATCATGGTCACGCAGGTTGCCGATCCAGACGGAACTATCGACGACGATCACCGGTCCGCGCGCATCTCGTCAAGATCGCCTTCCCAACCCAAGCCGCGCAAATCCTCAATGGCCTGGCGCTGTTCATGGGCGCGCACGAGACGCCGTAACGCCTCCTCGATGGCACCTTTCTTGGTTCGCTGGCCGGTTGCCACCATGGCCTGCTCGACCAACGTGTCGTCCAGATCGATATTCGTCCGCATGGTCCCGCCCGATGTGTATAATGGCGCCAACGTTATGCACATTCCACTCGGAGCGCAATGCCTCGTCCGCGGGAGAAGCTGACGGTACGCGCCGCGCACGAAGCGACGGCCCCGCGGCAGCCAGGGCTGCACCTGCCCTAGGTCCGCTTCCCACCCGAAGCGGTCTTTCTCGAGCCTGCCTTGCCCCTCGCCGATGTCACCGCCTCGGCCCCCCTTCGGCACCCGCCGTCTCCCCTCACCCCGCCGGAAACGCTTGCACCAAATCCGCAATCAGATCATCCGGATGCTCGATCCCGATACTGAACCGGATCAACCCCTCCGACACCCCGATCCGCGCCCGAACCTCCGGCGGAATCCCCGAATGAGTTGTCGAGGCCGGATGGCACACCAGCGACTCCGTGCCCCCCAAACTGACCGCCAGCTTGAAGATCCGCAGCCCGTTGAGCAGCCGGAACGCTGCCGCCTGCCCGCCCTTCACCTCGATGCTGAACGTCGATCCGCCCCCGGTGCACTGTCGGTCAAACACCGCCCGCGCCGCCGAACCCTGCGGCAAACCGAACAGAGTATGCACCGCCTCCACCAACGGATGCCCGCGCAGAAACTCCGCCACCTGCTCCGCATTCCGCGTCGCCTTCTCCATCCGCAGCGCCAGAGTCTCCAGCGATCGGCCCAGCATCCAGCACGAATGCGGATCAAGCTGAGTCCCGATGGCACTGCGTAACGTCCGTATCGGCTTGAGCGCCGCCTTCGAACCGATCGCCGCCCCCGCGATCAGGTCGCTATGTCCGCCGACATACTTCGTCAGCGAATAGACCGAAATATCGATCCCGTGTTGCAACGGCTTCTGATACACCGGCCCCAGCAGCGTATTGTCGCAAACCACCAGCGGCCGCGTCCCTTGCTTCTCCGCCAGCCGATCGGCCACCGCGCCGACCGCCGCGAAGTCCACCAGGGTGTTCAAAGGATTCGACGGAGTTTCGATCATGATCACCGAGACCTTCCCCCGCGCCGCCGCTCGCTCCGCCGCCGCCTGCATGTCGTCGCCGTCGAGGCCATGGATGAACCCCTCCGACTCGATGCCGAACGGCGTCAGCGTCCGGCTGAACAACGTTTCGGTACCGCCATACAGCGGCTGGCTGTGCAGGATGCAGTCGCCGGGCCGTGCGTAGGCCAAAATGGTCGTTGCGATCGCCGCCATGCCCGAGGACAGCACCAGCGCCGTCTCGCCGCCCTCATACACGGCCAGCCGATCCTCGACTATTTCGAGATTCGGGTGGTTGAAGCGGGAGTAGATCAGCCCGGCGGGATGGTCCGCCGGCGCCGTCTGCCGCCCGGACATGTAGTCGAAGAAGTCGCGCCCGTCCTCGGCGGTGCGGAACACGAAGGTGGAGGTCAGGAACACCGGCGGCTTGACCGATCCCTCGGACAGTTGCGGGTCGTAGCCGTAACCGAGCATCAAGGTCTCAGGATGGAGCAGGTGATTTCCCAGCCGATCGGCGAGCGGTCGATGCCCGGTCATTGTGGCGGTCCTTGCTGCTATGTTGCGGTTGTATACCGCGCCTGCGCCGCCACGGGATAGCGGGGAGTGAACCGGGCTAACTGCCTCACATCACGGGAGCGACTGGAAGAATGGCCGACGCCCCTGCCCCCTCCGTCATGCCGCGGACCTCGACCTGCCGGGACAGAGGCGCAGCGTCAGGCCCCGCCACCCCCTCCCCGCTCTCATCGAACAGCAGCAGCCGCCCCGCATTCCCCAGCCCCACGAACGTCGACACATTATGCAGCAGCGCCGCAATGATCGGCCCCTGCGGCCCCAGCACCCCCAGCGCCGCCAAGGTCACCAGCACCGCGGTCCACGCCAGCCCGAGCGCCACGTTCACCTGGATCGTCCGGCGGCACCGCCGGCTCAACCGGATCGCCGTGCCGAGCCGGCGCAGGTCGCTCCCCGTCAGCACCACGTCGGCCGAGGCCAGCACTACGTCCGTCCCTTGCGCCCCCATCGCCACGCCGACAGCCCCGGCCTTCAGCGCCAGCGAGTCGTTCACCCCGTCGCCCACCACCAGCGGCCGGAACCCCGCCCGCGTCTCCAACTGCACCCGGCGCATCTTGTCGTCCGGCAGCGCCTCCGCGTACACCTCGCCGATGCCAAGCTCCGCGCCGATGCGCGCCGCCACCGCCGCGCGGTCGCCGGTCAGCATGACCTGCCGGGTCAGCCCCAACCCCCGCAGATCCGCCAGCGCCGCTGCCGCCTCCGGCCGCGGCCGATCGGCGAACAAAAGCCAGCCGAGGAAAACGCCGCCTAAAGAAGCCCCCCCGATGGGGCCGTCATGCGCGGGCGGCGGCGACACCGCCACGCCGAGCCGCGCGAACAGTTCCTCACGTCCGAACGCCGCCGCAAGCCCGTCCAACGTGCCGGTCACGCCGAACCCGCCCTCCTCCCGCGCATCCGCCACGACGAAGCAACCCGCCGGACCCGCCAGAACCGCGGCCCGGCTGACCGGATGGCTGCTCGCCGCCCCCAACGCCGCCGCAACGCGCAGCAAGGCCGCCTCGTCCGCAGCCCCGCCAAAACCAACCAGCGACAGTATCCCCGTCGTCAGCGTGCCGGTCTTGTCGAACACCACCGCATCGACGCCGGCGAGGTTCTCCAGGAACCCGGTGCCCTTGATCAAAATCCCATGCCGGGCGGCCACCGCGATCGCAGCGATCGCCGTCGCCGGGGCGGCCAGCACCAGTGCGCACGGGCACGACGCCACCAGCACCGCCAATGTGGACGCCATGTCGCCCGAGGCGAACCACGTCCCCGCCGCCGCCATCAGCACCAGTGCCATGTATTGCTCGCCGTACTGCTCCAGCACCCGGGTCACGGCCGGCTTCGACTCCTCGGCCGTGCGCATCAGGGTGATGATCCGCCCGAGGGTGGTATCGGCGCCGGTGCGGGTCACCTCCACCTCCAGCCAGCCATTGCAGTCGATCGAGCCGGCGGCCACCGCATCCCCCGCCGCCACATCCACCGGCACCGACTCGCCGGTCAGCGACGCCATATCCAGGCTTGCACTGCCCGCCCGCACCACGCCGTCCGCCGGGGCGCGATCCCCCGCCCGCAACTCGATCCGGTCACCCGCCTGCAATGCGGTGGCAGCCACTAATTCGACGCCACCGGGCACCAGCCTCCGCGCCCGCGTCTCGGCCAGCCGCCCGAGCGCCCGCACCGCCTCCCGCGTCCCCAGCAGGCTGCGTTCCTCCAGCACATGCCCCAAAATCATTACGATCGGCAGCACCGCCGCCGTCATCAGATCCCCCGCCACCCACGCCGCCAGCAATGCCAAAGCCACCAGCCGATCGGCCACGCCGTGCAGACTTGGGTAGCGCAGGCTGCGCGAGGCATCGGCCAAAACCGGCACCGCCACCAAAGCCGCCGCCAGCGCCGCCACCAGACTGGCCACGCCGGTATCGCCGGGCACCGCGAACTGCCACAGCAGCGCCAGGCCCAGCAGCCCCGCCGACAGCATCGCCAGCGTCAGTTGCGCGCCCAGCAGCAGCTGCTCGGTCCGCGCCAACAACCCGGTCATGGCTGATTGCCAGGCAGGACCACGCGCGTGCCGCCGTTCGGATCGACCGCGACGATGCTGCCCGCCGCCTGCAACACCGCGGAAACCCGGCTGCGCCAAAGCTGCTCCAGAAGCCCCTGCCGCCCGTCCGCCGCGCTGCGCCCGGCCAGCGAGGCGATCTCGGCGACCTGCACGCTGGCCTCCGACACCCGTTCCGCCGCCGCCCCGCGCGCACTCGCCAGCAGACGATCGCGTTCGCGATCGGCGCCTTGCAGGGTGCGGGCGGCATCGGTGCGGGCGGCGGCGCGGGCTTCCTCGGCAAGCTGGGTCGCCTCCAGCACCGCGTCGAAGCCGGGTTTGGCCGCTGCCGGCAGGAACGCATCCACGTCGGCGCGGGTGACTTCAATCCCGAGCGGCGCACCCGCCTCCGCCAACGCCGCCAGCCGCCGGTTCACTGCCCGTTCAAGATCACCGCGGATCGCCTGGCGCTGCTCCTGCACCGCCAGGTCGTCGTTGCCGACGGCGCGCACCGCCATGAAGTCGTCGATCGACCGCGCCGCGGCGAGGCCGGTGGCGGTCGCGACGAACAGCCGCTGCAACGCGGCCGCCACATGGTCGCGCGCCAGCAAATAGGCGACCGGATCGGTGATCCGCCAGGTCAGCGTCGCCTCCAGCAGCACCTGACCGCCGTCGCCGGTCAAATAGCCGCCGGGACCGCCCCCTGCCCCGCGCGCCACCACCTTCATCTCCATCTGCCGCGCCGGGGCGGGCAGCAATTCCACCTGCTCGATGGGGCGCGGCCAGGCCAGCAGCAGCCCCGCCGGCTGCACCCGCACGATGCGCCCGAAGCGCAGCACTGCGGCCTGGGAATCCGACGGCACCTGCCGCACGTTCGAAAACCACCAGCCGGCGGCGAGCAGCGCGACGCCAAGCAGCAACACCCGAAACGTGATCCGCAGCGACTGGACAATCGGCCCGCTCATGGCTTCGGCGGCGCCAGCAGCACGGAGAACGGCTCCGCGTCAGTCCGCAGCACCAGTTTCGTGCTGGTGCCGACGGACTGCACCAGCGTGTCGAGGGTGCGCAGCAGGGTGTAGAGTTGCGGGTCGCTCAGATACGCCCGGGTCTGGATGGCGGCGGCTTCGCGGCGCGCCTGCGCGTCGATCTCCGCCGCCTCGGTCTTCGCCCGCGCCACCGTGATCCGCCCGTCCCGATCGGCGTTCGATCGCACTTCGGCCGCGGCGCGCAGCCCCTCGGCGGTACGTTCGGCGGCAACCGTCTCCCGCTCCGATCGCATGCGGCCAACGGTCGCGACCAGGCTGGCTTCCGGCAGGCTGAGCGTCTCGATCCCCGCCTGCCGCACCTGCACGCCATAGGTGCGCAGCACCTGGGCTTCGACCTGGGCCTGCAGCCGCTGCTCGAAATCGGCCAGATGCAGCTTGGCCGGGTCGGTGTTGACCAGTTCGGCGAAGTCGAAGCTGCTGGCGGTGACTTGCAGCGCCGAGGCGATGAAGCTGCGCAACTGCCGCGCCGCCTCGTCCGGATCATTGCGGACGGACCGCAGATATTGCCGGATATGGTCCGGGTCGGAAGACACCTGCCAGGCGACATAGGATTGCAGCAGGATGCGCAGCCCGTCGCGCGTGCCGACATCCTCCAGCCCGGTCGAACTGGTGCGCAGCCGCAGATCGACGGTGACCGTCCCCTGCAACGGCGCCGGCAGCTTCCAGGCCAGGCCCGGCTCGGTCAGCACCCGCACCGGGGCGCCGAACTCGGTCACCACCACCGCCTCGCCGGCCCCCACCATCACCGCGGTGCCGGCGAGCACGGCGGCACCCAGGACGACCGTGGCGAGCAGGAACCGCAGCGCCATGCCGAAGCGGGACAGACCCGCCGGAGGCCCGGCTGGACCTACGTCACTCATCTCAGGCGTTCTTCCGGCGGCAGGGGCGCGCCCGGCGCCGGACGCAGGTCCAGCAGCGGCACCGCGCCCGGCGGTATGCGGTGGTCGAGCACGGTCAGCGTGCCGGCGGTCAGCGTGGTTTGCAGCGCGGACAGCCGCCGTTCCATGCGGAATGGTGGAGCGCCCTTGTTGTCGGCGTTGCGGTCCGCGGCGAAGCGGGTGGCGTCGGCGCGCTCGGCGTCAAGCGTTTCCTCGGCGGCGGCGGTGGCGCGGGTCAGCAGCGCGGTAGCGGCCTGCCGCTGGCCGGACAGGGTGGCGAAGGCGCGCCCGCGTTCCGCCGAGATCGAAGCGTCCGCATCGATCTGCGCCGCCTGCACGGCGTGATAGGCGCCCGCCGCTCCGCCGGGCGGATGCAGCGCCTGGATCACCACCGCGGACAGTTCCAGCCCGACGCCGGAGGCATCGAGGTCGCGCTGCACCCTCGCCCGCAACGCACCGGCCATGGCTTCGCGGTTCTCGCCGAGCGCCTCATCCAAAGTGCGGGCGGCGAAGAAGGCGGCGGCGACCCGTGCGGCGGTCTGCCGCAGCAGTCCCGCCGGATCCGCCGCGCCATAGGCGGCGTGCAGCGCGTCGGCATCGCTCAGGCCGACACGCCAGAACAGCCGGATATCGGCGCTGACCATCTGGAAGCCCTGCTGCCGCTCGCGCGCCGCAGCCACCAGAAACCACGTCTCCGCCGGATTCTCCTTCTCCCAAAGCCGATCGGCTGTGCCGGGGGGAATTGCTTCGGCGGCGAAGCGCTCCGGGGCGGTGTCGCCTTTCAGCGCCATCTCGTGCACCGGGCCGAACTCCAGCGCCCGCACGCGGCCCATCGGCCAGGGCAGCACCAGGTGGAGGCCAGGCGGCAGCACCCGCACCGGCGCGCCGAAGCGCTCATATACCGCGCGCTGATCCAGCGGCACGAGTGCCACGCCGCTCAGGCCCCAGGCGGCCAGCAGCAGCAGCAGCGCGAGCGGGGCGAAGGCGGCGCGGACATAGGCCAGCGCCCAGCTGCCGGCGAAATCGATCCCCAGATGCCGCCGCATAGGTTCGGCCAGCCCGCGCGCCGCCGCGCCCTCGGCCAGCAGGCGGGCCAGGATGGAGTTCGCCGCGCCGCGCGCAGCCTCCGCCGCGGGGGGCGGCAGGAAGCAGCGTCCCATCGCCCGCCCGGCCAGTTCGGCGGCGATCGCGGCCGGCAGCAGGGCCAGCAGGGCGGCGAGGCGCCCGGTCAGCCAGGCCAGGCCGAACCCGGCGGCAAGCTCCAGCACACCGGCAGCGGCGCAGGCGAGCACGGCGGCAAATGCCAGCGCGCGCAGCCACGCCGCCTCCGGCAACCGCGACGGCGCCACGGCGGCGAGCAGCCGCTCGCCAACCAGCAGCGGAAAGCACAGCACCAGCAGACCACCGCCGAGCAGCCAGGCGGCCCGGGGCACGACCGGCGCGGCCGGATCGCCAGCCGGGACCAGCAGCGCCGCCGCGATGCCGAGCGCCGCCACGGGCGTCACCACCAGCGCCTGCGGCCAGCGCGCCGCCTTGCGGACCAGCATCGGCGATCCCGCCGGCCAGACGATGCGGCGGCGCCACGTCACGGCGGGTGCCAATGTCTCGGCGCGCCACCGCGCACGCGCCACCGCCAGCGTGCCGGTGAGGCCCGCGACCGCGGCCAGCAGGGCGGCAAGCGGCAGCGCCGCCAACCGGGCGCGGGCAATTTCGGCAAGCAAGGGTCCGGCGGCGGCTGAAGCGCGCAGTTGCAGCCCGGCAAAGATGGCCGACAGGATCAGGCCGCCGAGCGTCAAGGCCTGCAGCAAGCGCACGCTGCCCGGCGCGCCCGAACCGGGCGGCGGCGAGGCTGGTATCGTCATGGTCAGCGCGGAGCAGCCAGCGCGCCCGATCGATCCGTGTAGAGATCGGTTTGGTGCGGTTTCACGCGCCCGGCGTGAACAGAAGCCATGGTGTCCGGATTCCTCAAGCCCCACGTTACCAGATCGGGGACGGCAAGATGGTAAACGCCATCAATGGCGATTCCCACACCTTTCGTCAGCGGCATCGAAGCCGCGGTTGCGTAATGAGTTCGCTTGTGCGTCACCCCACCGGCTTGCCGTCGCGCAGCCGGCGAAACGCCGCCACCGCCGCGTCGGCACGGCCCAGCGCCGGATTTGCCCTTAACGCGGCGCAGACCGCTTCGGGCTTGTCGGCGGCGAGATCCTCCAGCGCCTCCATGTCGGCATAGCCGAGCGCCGCCTCGGCCTTGCCGCTGTCCGGGGCGTTCAGGATCTCGGCGTCGGACGTCGCCGTGCTGCCGGTCGCCGCCAGCAGGGCTGCGCGGCGCAAGTCGAACGACCAGGCCTCGTCCCGCAAGCCGCAGAGCGGTGCCAGCGTGGCGACAGCACCGAACGTCGCGGCATCGGCCAGGGCTTGCCCGGGCTGCGCCTGCGCGCCGGTCACCCAGATCAGGCCCAAACCCGCCACACCCAACCGCATCGATGCCTCCCGCCAGCCGATCAGACCATGCGGTCGGGCGGCTGGTTTGTCATCCCCCGGATATTGACAGGTTTCCGCCGGCGATACTGAATGAAGCCGAAACGGAGACCAGGCATGAACCCGAAACTCCTGCGCACCGCGGCCATGATCGCCGGCCTCACGCTGGCAGTGCCGTCAGCCCTGGCGCAGACGGTGCCACAGATCGCGTTCGAATCGGTGCCGAACCCGCTGCACCCGCCAGCGGATCTTTATTTCGGAGAAGTATCGGGCGTGGCGGTGAATTCGCAGGGGCATATCTTTGCTTTCTCCCGCGGCAACACCACCGGGCCGGCCTATGGCGCCGCCGCCGCCCAACTGCTCGAATTCGCCCCCGACGGCCAGTTCATCCGCGAGATCGGCCATAACCTCTATGCCTGGTCGTTCGCGCACACCGTAAAAGTCGATGCCGAGGACAATGTCTGGGTCACCGACAAAGGCTCCGACCTGGTGGTGAAGTTCGATCACGACGGCCGCGTGTCGATGGTGTTCGGGCGCAAGCAGGAAGCCTCGGACGAGGATACCGCGCCGCTGAAACACCCCAAACCGCCGCTGCCCCCGGTTGACGGCCTGTTCCGCCAGGTTACCGATATCGCCTGGGATCGCGCGGGCAACGGCTATATCAGCGACGGCTACATCAACTCCCGCGTCGCCCGGGTCAGCCATGATGGCGAGTGGCTCGGGTCCTGGGGCTCGCCGGGTTCCGGGCCGGGGCAGATGATCACGCCGCACAGCATCGCCATCGACGCCGAGGACCACGTGTATGTCGCGGACCGCGGCAACCGCCGCATCCAGGTATTCGACACGCAGGGGACGCTGCTGCGGCAAATCACCATCGACGTGCCGTATGATCCGGATACGAAACCGGCCATCGGCAACCGGCCCACGTTGCCAATGCCGGCCGGCACGCCGCAGACCATGGCGCAGGGTTCGCCCTGGACGGTGTGCATCACACCGGGGCCGCATCAGGTGCTGTACGCCTCGGACGCGTTCCCCGGCCGCATCTACAAGCTCAGCCTCGATGGTACGGTGCTCGGCGTGCTTGGGACGGCGGGCAAGCAGCTTAAACAGTTCGGCTGGATCCATGAGATCGCCTGCCCGTCGGAGAACACACTGTTTGTGGCTGAGTTGCTGAACTGGCGGGTGCAGAAGCTGATCCTGCATCCGTAGGCCCCAAAATGACGAAACCCCGCGTTGCGCGGGGTTCCGGCCAAAATATGGTCAAGGCCGCCCGGGCTTGGCTTCACCCATTGGACGGTCTGCCTGGCGGACCAGGTCTTAAAGCCCGATGACCGGGACATTTGTTTTCTAGCAGCTCGGAGCTCCGAAAGCAAGACTCCCATGCCAAGTCCATGCAGCACCGCCGCTCGAATTCGCGCGAGGTCATGCGGCAGCATGTCGGGGATCACCCATTGGCGGCGGCCGATCTTGAAGCCGTCGAGGCGGTTGCGGCCGAGGTTCATGACCATGTCGCATTTTGCCCAGCAGGCGAGGCCGTCCGGTTCCAGCGGATGGTAGTTCTTCGACCCTAAATCCGGCAGTTGTTTAATTGCCCGTCGCGGCCGAATCGGCGGAATCTGCCGGGATGGAAACGCAAAAGCAGATCATCCCCGTTCACCCGCAGGGTGAACAACCCCTGGTTGAGGCGCAATCGGCGATAGCCGACACCTTCGCCGGCCGGGTCCACGTCGAATGGGACGCGGC
>NZ_CAJATU010000078.1 GCF_903944925.1 uncultured Rhodopila sp.
GCCATCGGAGCAGCGCCAGGCGACGGTTTCACGGACGAACGCCTCGAGATCCTCACCCATCGACGGGTATTGGCCCCGTCGCGCGCCTTCGCGAATGATGTCCTCGAACAGCGCGCCTGGCACAATCAACGCCCTGCTCACCTCATACATGCGCCTGAATTGCTCATTGCATGCGATCAGCCGATCCTCGCTGTCCCACATGACGAAGCCGTCGGACATCGTGTCAATGGCGCTGTGCAACATGGCACGGGCACGATTGCGGTCGCCGTCTGCCCACACCCGGTGGCGGTGGGCGATATCAAGCGTAAGCGCCAGCGCACAGATCAAGATCGCGATCGCACCCGAGAAAACAACCAGCCGGCCGCGATCGCGCGCCCAGTCCTGCAAGGCAATGTTCAGGTCTAGCGTAAGCACGATGACTACATCCGCGTACAGGCTGGTTCGCGTGACCGCCAAGGTCGGCGTATGGGACAGCGATTCCGGCAGCAGAAATGGCTGGGCTGTGGTCTCGGCCTGGCCCAAGGTGAGCGGCTGCTGCTTGCCGACCTCAGATTCATAGTACGGTTGGCTTACCAGAAGTTCGCCGGTGTAGCGTTCCAAGAAGACCCGTAAACCAGGTGTGCCGCCGACCGCGGTGAACTGGCCGGAGATTGTAGGCAAAGGTACCTCGGCCGCCGCGATCATCGGCCCCAGCGCCGGGATAGTGATTTGGCGCGCCACGAACACGACCCACTCGCCGGTGACGGGGTTGCGGGACGGGCCGAGGACCGATGCCGCCCCTCGCGGCGCCGCTGGATGCGGATGCGCAAGTGAGACCGGAAATCGGCCGCTCCAGGAACCCGGCCGGGCAGACGCCCAAACCGTGCCGTCGGCAGATAGCAGCATGATATCCCGGAAGGCGAAACTCTGAAAATTGAGGTCACGCAACAACCGGTTGGCCGCTTTCGGGTCCGGCACCTCAGACTTGCCGGCGATGACGACGGTGCCCAGCAGCGATGGCAGGCTCGCCAGCGCGCCATCTACCTGGAGGAGCTGGCGATTGACGATGCTTTCGACGATCAGCGAGGCCTGACGGAGATTGGCGTCGGCCGCGCGATAAGCGGTTTCTCGGGCATGCTGCGTCAGAAGCCAGGAGCCGCCGCCGAGCACGAACAGTACCAGTCCTACAACGGCAGAAACAATTGCCGTAAAATGTCTCGTGCTAGGCGACGTGTTCATACCGATATCTGGATAAAAGTCCGTGACGAATGCGCTCCAAAACTAACTCCCTGTCGCAGTATCGGTCCGCTCGGACATTCCGGCCGTTAAGAAAAAATCCATGCTCCGTATGCCACATGCGCGTTAACAAATGGTTAACGATTTTCAAGTATCTAGCGACGACCGTCGAATCGCTACGGTGCGATTGGACAAACGAGCAGCCGAGGTTGGTAATGGATGCAGAGTTTGGAACGCCGATCAGAGAACCTGAAGGCCTTATTGCTTTGGATCGAGTCGTGCGGGTCCCGACAGCGAATGATGTGGAAGGCCTGGCGGCACTTTTTTCTGAAATGCAGCAGCACTACCGTCGCCCCGTCATAGATGCAACGGCGCTAAACGCGGCGCGTTTGGCATGTAGGCCGCCGGAGTCAACCTTCGATCCTCGGGTCCTGATCGCAGTGCAAGACGACCGGATCCTCGGATCGATCGTCCTGAACGTAACGTTCCCGGCCTTTGAGCTGTCCCTCGCTCTGTATATTCGCGACCTATATGTCTCCGCTCTAGCCCGTCGCAGCGGGGTCGGCCGGGATCTGGTAAATGCCGCGGCACGGCTTACCTATGCAGAAGGGTATTCAGCCCTTGACTGGACGACCGAAGCCACCAACCAGGCGGCACAGAAAATGTACGAGTCCTGCGGCGCTCGGCTGCTATCCCGCATCTATTATAGGCTCGCGCGGGAAGACCTGACACGCTGCTGACGTTGGCAGGCTTGGCGCGATGTCGAAACAGCGATCAGCGGGTCGCGACCGGAGTGCCCGAGCCGAGGACGATGCCGCCGGCAACCAGCATCAGCGCGACCAATTGAGGCGCGGTCAGCGGATCGCCGAGCGCCAGCGAGGACGCTGCAACACCGATTACCGGCGTCAGGAGCGTCCCGGCCGCGGCCGCCGGCGCCGACAGCCGGGAACGGGCAACGAACCAAGTTACGTAGCAGAGCCCCATCGACACGACGGCAGTATAGGCAAGGGCCACCCAAGCGAACAGCGACAAGGCTGCGAAGGCCGGCGCCTCGGACCAAAGCCCTAGAATTAGTAGCGGGATACTGCCGACGGCGACCTGCCATGCCGTCAACGCCAGCGGACCGAGTGAAACCGGTCGCGCCTTGCCAAACACCGTACCCAGGCCAAACAGCATGGCGCTGCCAAGAGCCAGGGCGATGCCCGGCGCATCGTCGCGCTCAAACGACAAGCTGCCAGGCCCAACCAGAACAATGATGCCGACCATGCCCAGGACGATCGCCGCAATCTGACGCAACGTGGGGCGCTCGCCCAGAATGGGCCAGTTCAGAAGACACACCCAGATCGGCATCGTGTAGGCCAGTGTCACGGCCTGCCCCGCCGGCAGCCAGCGTAGAGCGGCCGTTGTGCCGCCCATCCAGGCGGTGACATTCAGCAGCGCACCGGCTACCAGGCGCCACCGTTCGGGGCGTGCGACGCGCAGCGACTCCCCACGCAACGTCGCCACGATGAAAAGAATGACGCATGCCACGGCGCCGGCAACCCCGCGTGCCGAGAGGGGCGGACAGGCGGCGATCAGCAGTTTCGTCGCCGGCCAGTTCAAGCCCCAGCCAAGCGCGGTCACCACAACGGCCAGGGCGCCGAGCAGCGGTATTTGCGGCGTGCGTTGCGCAGCACCTAGCTTGAACGGCGAGACTTGACTGGTTGCAGACACAGTAGCAGCTCCGGCAGACACGACCGTATGCGGCACTCTTGCAGGAATTCTTGGACACTGCAACATTTTTAATGCATAAATCCAGCATATTACCGCATTCAGCCGTCTGCAAGGCGGCCTATTTCGGCGGCAACTGCGAATGTCGTTTCTTATTTCGTCGATACCGTGTAACGTCCGAAGTCTGAGCATGGCCGCCGCCCAGCCGCCGGCGAATCGAAAGGCAAACTCGGTGTCATGTCATACCGTATGCTGAATGGAACTTCTTTCAACCGTTGGCGCCCGACAATCCTGGCAGTCGGCCTCCTATTCGTCCCACTGACCGGATGGAGCGAAGAATCGCCAGGCCAGTCGTTTTCTTTAAAAGTCGTCGGTGGATTGGCCGGGGTCACCCAGTTCACCAGGTTTGAGAAACCGTTCTGGCAGAACGACGTTCCGCGTCTGACCGGCGGCCGCGTGACGGCCGAGATCCATGCGTTCGATCAAAGCGGTTTCGCCGGCCGGGAAATGCTACAGCTCATGCACCTCGGCGTCGTAAGCTTCGGCACCGCCCTTTTGGCGCAGGTGGCGGGCGACGAACCGGAGCTTAACGCGGTCGACCTGCCGATCCTCAATCCTGACATCGAAAGCCTGCGCCGAACCGTCACCCTTTATCGCCCGCACATCACCGAGCTTCTCGCCCAGCGCTACGATGTCGAACTGCTGGCGATCTATGCCTATCCGGCCCAGGTCTTATTCTGCGCCACGGCGTTCCGGTCACTACGCGACTTGGCCGGGCGCCGAGTGCGCACCTCCTCCGTCGGTCAATCGGAAATGGCAGCCGCGCTCGGCGCCATCCCGATCCAGATCCCCTTCGCCAAGATCGTCGAGGCCTTCCGGCACGAGGAGGTTGACTGCGCCATCACCGGCACCAAGAGCGGTGGCGAGATCGGCCTGCCCGACGTGACCTCCCACATATCCCCGCTTGCCATCAGTTGGGGCCTGTCGCTCTTCGGCGCCAAC
>NZ_CAJATU010000079.1 GCF_903944925.1 uncultured Rhodopila sp.
CGTCCAGCATGTTGGACTTCACAGCGCGCGAACGGGTTTCCATGGGCTGATACCTCAGAAAGTGGTGCCGGCATGCATCGAGAGGTGCTCGACGATGGGACCCAGGGCGAGGGAAGGCAGGAAGGTCAGGCCGCCGGTGATCAGGATCACGCCGACGACCAGGCCGACGAACAGGCCGCCATCGGTCGGGAAGGTGCCCGCCGAAATCGGCACGATCTTCTTGGCCGCGAGCGATCCGGCGATGGCCAGCATCGGGATGATCATCAGGAAGCGGCCGATGAACATCGCCAGCCCCAGCGTGCTGTTCCAGAACGGCACGTTGGCGGACAGGCCGGCGAAGGCGCTGCCGTTATTGCCGGTGGCGGAGACGTAAGCATACAGCGCCTCGGAGAAGCCGTGCGGGCCGGCATTCGCCAGAGCGCTGGTGCCGGGATCGATCACCACCGCCACCGCGGTGAAGCCGAGCATCGACAGCGGCAGCACCAGGATCGCCAGCATGGCCATTTTCACCTCCTTCGCCTCCAGCTTCTTGCCGAGGTATTCGGGGGTGCGGCCGACCATCAGGCCGGCGACGAACATGGCGACGATGACGAACAGCAGCATGCCGTAAAGGCCGGAGCCGACGCCGCCGAAGATGATCTCGCCGAGCATGATGTTGATCGTCGGGATCATGCCGCCGAGCGGAGTGAGGCTGTCGTGCATGGTATTGACGGCGCCGCACGAGGCATCCGTGGTGACAGTGGCGAACAGCGCCGAGTTGGCGATGCCGAAGCGGACCTCCTTGCCCTCCGTGTTGCCGGCAAACTGGTCGACGGGCAGGTGGGCGAGCAGCGGGTTGCCGGCGGCTTCGGACCAGTACAGCACCGCGGTCCCTGCCAGGAACAGCACCGCCATGACGGCGAAGATCGCCCAACCCTGGCGCTGGTCGCCGACCATGCGGCCGAACACATTTGTTAATGCGGCGCCGATGGAGAAGATCAGTAGGATTTGCAGAAGGTTGGTCAGTGCCGTCGGGTTCTCGAACGGGTGCGCCGAGTTGGCGTTGAAGAAGCCGCCGCCGTTGGTGCCGAGCATCTTGATCACCTCCTGCGAGGCGACCGGCCCCTGGGCGATCAACTGCTTGCCGCCCTCCAGCGTGGTGACGTCGGTGTACGCGGACAGGTTCTGCGGCACTCCCTGCCACACCATCACCAGCGCGACGACAATGCAGATCGGCATCAGCACGTAGAGCGTGCCACGGGTCATATCGACCCAGAAGTTGCCGACAGTCTTGGACGAGCGGCGGGTAAATCCGCGGATCAGGGCGAGGGCCAGGGCGATGCCGGTGGCAGCGCTGAGGAAGTTGTGCACCGTCAGGCCCGCCATCTGCACCAGGTAGCTCATGGTGGTTTCCGGCACGTAGGATTGCCAGTTGGTGTTGGTGATGAAGCTGACCGAGGTGTTGAATGCGAGGTCGGGCGACACCGCGTCGAGATGCTGCGGGTTCAGCGGCAGCAGCGCCTGCAAGCGCTGCAGGGCATACAGCACGACGAAGCCGGCGAAGGTGAACGCCAGCATGGCGATGGCGTAGGTGACCCAGTGCTGTTCCTCGTTCTCATCGACGCCGGAGAGCTTGTACAGGCCGCGCTCGATCGGCCGGAACACCAGCGACAGCGGGGTTCGCTGCCCGGCGAAAACACGGGTCATGTAAGCGCCGAGCGGCGCGGTGATCAGGACGAGCAGAACGCAGTATAGTGCGATCTGCAGCCAGCCGTTGATTGTCATGGTTTTACTTCCCGAAGCTGAGGCGGGTCAGAAGCGTTCCGGGCGGATCAGGGCGAAGATCAGATACGCCAGCAGAAAGACTGTGACGGCGCCACCGAGGATGTAATCGAGGGTCATCCGCTTGCTCCTATAGATGGTCGCAGGCGTAGGCGTACAGGACGCAGACAAACAGAAAGGCGGCGCCTGTCGCGATGAAAACCAGATCAAGCATGGCCGTTCGACTCCGGATACCGGCACGCGGGATCGCTTGCCGGAAGATCGTTCAGGACGGCGAAGTGATAGTCTTACGCAGATATAGAAGCGATAAGGCTCGGACGAGTTCTATATAGCAGTTTCATATAGAGACGGTAACCGGGAGCCGGACGGCATAACACGCAATAACGACCTTTCCCGCGTGTTATTGCTATGGGGCCGGGGGCCAACTTCGAGACCTGGCGCGCAAAGCGCGGCTTCGCGGCGGGATCGACACGTATCCTGAGATCAGGATGCCACCACGTCCACCCGCTGCTCCAGCATCGCCGCGATCCGGGCCGCAAGTTCATCAAGCGCAAACGGCTTACGGATCACCTGCATCCCGGGCTCAAGCTGGTTTTCCAGGATGGAACCGGCGTATCCGGTGATGAACAGCACCGGCAGGTCCGGGCGGCGTTCACGCGCGGCATCGGCGACCTGACGTCCGTTCAGGCCGTTGGGCAAACCTACGTCGGTCACGAGCAAATCGAGATGGTCCGTGCGGGTGAGCACACCCAAAGCCGTGGGACCATCCTCGGCTTCCAGCATGTGGTAACCCAAATCGCGGAGCCATTCGGACGTTGTCACCCGCACAGCGACCTCGTCCTCGACCAGCAAGACGATCCGGTGCGACGTTGCCCGCTTGGCTTCAACCTGCGGCGCTTGCAGTACACCTTCGATAGGCTCTGTCCCATGGCGAGGCAGGTACAGACGCAGCGTCGTCCCCCTCCCGGGCTTGCTCTCCAGCCGCACGAAGCCGCCCGACTGCCGCACGAAGCCATAGAGTTGGGACAGTCCCAGCCCGGTGCCCTGGCCGAGAGGTTTGGTGGTGAAGAACGGCTCGAACGCCCGCGTCCGGGTTGCCTCCTC
>NZ_CAJATU010000080.1 GCF_903944925.1 uncultured Rhodopila sp.
CGACGGTTCCTCCCGCCCCGCGGCCCGGCGGATCTACCAGCCAGGGGGTGGCGAATTCACCGGCCTCGGGTGGCGATTTGAACCGGCCTCAGGTGGCGAATTCAATCGGCCTCGAGTGGCGATTTGCTCCGGCCCGTGCATTTTGGATCGCCGAAGATGGTTGCGCGCGCCGTATTGTGGCGGATCCGAGGGGACATCATGAAACGCACGCGGATGCCGTGGCGGCGATCCGCCAGCGGGTCGCCAAGGGCACCATGGTGCATGCCGATGAGAGCACGGCGTGGAACCCGCTGCATGCCAGCTTCGCCATGCAGCGGATCAACCATCAGGACGGCTTCAGCATCGACGGTGCCTGCACCAATGGCGCGGAATCCTATTTCTCCCGGCTGCGCCGCGGCGAACTCGGACATAACCACCACATCGCTGGACCCTATCTCGTCCGCTACGCCAGGGAAGCCGCCTGGCGCGAAGACTTTCGCCGCGTCGACAACGGCGACCAGGTGTACGGCGTCGTCGGGCTGGCGATGCGGTGCCGGCCGTCGGTCGATTTCTGCGGCTACTGGCAACGCGCCCGGGCCGCCTAAATCAGCCGCCAACTGACGAGCCCCGCGGTCTCGCTACGCGCGATCGTCTCCTTGGCCCGGTTGAGCGAACCGAGGATCGTTTTCTGAACCAATTCGCGTTGGCGGTCGTCGACCACCGGCATGGCCTTGACGCGCATGATCCGCTCGGCGAGCTCGCGCGCCGTCATTGGCTGGACCGCATCGCGCAGCTCGTCGTAGATCAGCGGAAGGCATTCACCGGGACGGAACCAGACACTGCGTGCCCGCTGCTGCTTGGGTCGGATCGTGTTTGGCCGAATGTTCGGATCGAACAGCCGCATCGTCGCATCGAGATACGCCAGATTGGCTCGCTGCTGCCCAAGCTGTCGTTCAAGTTGGCTCACTATTCCGGCCAGTTCCGCTCGCTTATTGCTTAACGCACTGATGACATGCGGTTCGCCCATTACCGGCTGCTCCTGGAATACTACAAACCAGGATAGTAGACGGCATGCTCTCTTCGGCAAATATACTGGGGGTGGCGGATGCTACATAACCACTCGCGGGGCCGGCCCCGCCTGCGGGGGTAGAAACGGGTTCTCGCCCGCAGGTTGATAGAGTGTGGCCCAGGTCGCCAACTACGCGGCGAGTTTCTTAGGAATGGCGCAAAATCAACCGGTTGTAGCGCGCTGCGGTCTCAATACCCCAACGCCTCGCGCTCTCCAGGATGACGTCGTCAATCCGGCTTTCGGAGCGCCCGGCGAACCGCCAGGCTGTCATCAGCCCTTGTCTGCGGCGAGCCGGTCCCGGACGCGGGCCATGACCTCGGACTCCATTGCAGCCAGGTCCTCGCGGTTTGTCACCAGCCGGTAGCGCCCGGCCTCGATGTCGTCGATGCCAGCCTTATCTTCGGCCATCAGGTCATCCTCGAGTTCCAGGTCCTCAGCAAAGCGACGTGCCGCCTCCGCCAAAAACTCGGTCGCATCCGCGACGCGGCCTTCGGCGACCTGGCGATCTATAACGGCTTGCACCTCATCCGGCAGCCTGACCTGGATAACGCCCATGAAAACCTCCGGCGGGTATCATAGCCGGTCACGGTCCGCCTGGCATGTCGAATCCGGGTGACCCGAAATCCTTGTCACTGGCGGTGCGCAGCATAAGGCCGCGGTAGAGATCTTCGGCGCCTTGGCCCCGGGACGACAAGAAAACACCGCCGTCGCGGGTTCCGGTCTTGGACGTTTCACTTCGGCCTCAACCACCGGGTTCCGCCCTTCCTGTCCTTGCTTGCTCACACTTCTAAGCCCGAACGTGTTGCCGGAGCTTTCGGCCGTGGCGGACCGGTCAGCGCGGCGGCAGCGCGAAGGCAACCAGCGCGTCGCCGATGGGCGATTGCAGCAGGATACTTCCGCCGGCGGCGATCACGATGAACTGCCGCCCGTCGGCCGCCTGGAAGCTCATCGGTGTCGCCACGCCGGGAAACGGCAGGGCATGCTGCCACAGGGTCGCCCCGGTCTCCAGATCGAGCGCGTGGAACAACCCGTCCGGCGTGGCCCCGATGAACACAAGCCCGCTGCCCGTCACCAGAGGGCCGCCGCGGTTAGGCGCGCCCCAACTAGCCGGAGCATTCAGGCCCGCGATCCCCGTCGGCTGCGTGCCGAACGGATGTTGCCAGCGTATCCGCCCGCTATCCAGGTCCACGGCGGCAATCGTGCCCCAGGGCGGCCGCGTGCAGGGCACCCCGAGCGGCAACAGCACCAGCCCCCGCTGCATCCCGTACGGCGCGCCTGACATCCGCGCCACCTCGTCCGGCCCGCCCGCACGCTTCAGCGCGGCGTAGTCGGCGGAGGGGAACAGCCGGGCATAACCGGGCAGATTCATCGCGTTCAGGATGGCGACATGCGATCTCGGGTCATACCCTGGGCCGCCCCAGTTGGAGCCGCCGCCGAAATACGGAACCACGAGGCTTCCCTGGAGGCTGGGCGGTGTGAAGAGACCGTCGTTGCGCAGCCCGTGGATGCGGCGAAGACAGGCGTCACGGTCGAGCGGCGTAATGCCCCAGATATCCGCATCCGACACGCTTTGCAGCGCCAGGGGCGGCGGCATCAAAGGCTCCGGCTGCGTCGGCGCCGAGTGCTCCCCGGGCACGTCGGACTGGGCCACGGCGCGCTCGACGACGGGAAACACCGGCTCCCCGGTTTCGCGGTTCAGCACCCATAGAAACCCGGTCTTCGTCGCCTGCGCTATCGCCGGGATGACCTGCCCATTCCGCGTCACATCCACCAGGGTCGGCTGCGCCGGCAGGTCGTAGTCGAACAGGTTGTGGTGCACGGTCTGAAACTGCCAGACCAAGGCCCCGGTGCGGACGTTCAGCGCCACCACGGCGTCGGTGCCCGGCAACGGATCGCTCCGCAGGCCGCCCCAATAGTCCGGGCTGGGACTCGTAGTCGGCGCATACAGGATGCCGCGTTCGGGGTCGACCGACATCGGCGCCCAGACATTGCCGGCACCGGTCTGTTGGCGCAGCGCCTCCGGGATCGGGCTCCAGTGCCAGCGCTCCTGGCCGCTGCGGGCGTCGAAGGCGCGGACGAACCCGCTCGGCATGGCGGTGGCATGATTGTCGCTGATGGCGGAGCCGACGATCACCAGATCCTCGAACACCACCGGCGCGGACGTCACGTTGACGACCCCGGCTTCGGAATTGCCGTTGTCCATCTTGTTCAGGTCGATCGTGCCGCCCGACGCGAAATCGGGGCAGAGCGTCCCGGTGCGGGCGTCCATCGCCTCCAGCCGCCCATCCAGCACGCCCTGGTAGATGCGGGGGGTCTGGCAGGGCCGGGACGGATCCGGCGTGGCTTCCTGCCAATACGACACGCCGCGGCAAATCAGCGAATGCTGCTTGTCATTCGCACGATCCAGCTTCGGGTCGGGTTCGTGCGCCCAGCGCAGCTTTCCGGTCTCCGCCTCCGGGGCGATGACCCGATTATAGGGCGTGCAGAAATACAGTGTATCCTGCGCCCAAATCGGCGTCGCCTCGAAGGTTGTGGCGCGATGGCCCGGCTCCCCGCGGGAATAGTCGCCGGTGCGATAGACCCAGACTTCCTGCAATTGTTCGAGGTTCGCCGCGGTAATCTGAGCAAGTGGCGTGAAGTGACCCCCGCCGGGACCGCCGCCCGTAACCGGCCAGCCGAAGTCAGGCTCGGCAGCGAAACTGGACAGGGCCGGAGCGGCAAGCAACAAGACCAACCATGGCAGCCGCGGCACTGTCATCCCTGCCGCCCGGCGCGGCGGCGGCCACGCCATGCCAGGAAAGTGGCGAGACTGGCGAGGAAAGTCGTGCCGGTCGCCAGGATCGCGGCCATCACGGCATCATTCATCGCGACATGCTCGAACGCGCCGTAGATCATCATGACGACGACGGCACAGCCGAAAAGACCCCAAATCAGCAAAAGTAACGCTACCAGCGGCATGTTCAGTGCCTTCAGGGCAATCAGCCGTTCACGTTGCAGCCGTGGGATTACTGTCGCAAGTCATCGGATCCATGTTTGGTCGCACCAGACTCTACATTTGTCTGTGAGCGTTCATTGAGGGCGCCTGTCCGGGCGGTGGCCCGCGGAATCAGTTCCCGCCCGGTGAGCTCGGGGTTACGCGTTCCCCGCACGGGCGGGGATGAACCGCACGAGCGTTGGAGGGGCAGAAACCTACGCTCGCGTTCCCGGCACGGGCGGGGATGAACCGGAATGTCGGCACCAACGTATCGGTGCAGTCGCGCGTTCCCCGCACGGGCGGGGATGGACCGGGCTCGGGCGATCACTGGCGTCGCGTTCCCCACACGGGCGGGGATGAACCGGCGTTGCGGAGCGCGCCTTGATCGCCCTTGCGGACTGGACAATGCGCGGACGCTATCGCATTTGCCCTTCGAGTAAGCCAGACGGACGCATTGGCGGGATCAGGGATCAGGCCTGCGCGGGAATGAGCCGGCGGAAACCGTATAGGTATTAAGTCCGGTAGCGCCGAAGGGATGGTTCCGAGCGGGTCAATGCCGCAGTTGGAATGTGACCGCGGGATCCGGGCCCGCCCCGGTGTCGCCGACGCTGACCGCTGGCGGCGATCAGCCAAGGGCATCGCCGGACGCTCGGAACCCGCCGGAGCAGCTATGCTCGCAGGACGCGCCGGCACTCGGTCTGATGACTTGGTTTCAAGCCTGCTGTGTCAACAATGTCAACAATATCAACATGATAAAATGCGGACCTGCCTTTTTTTTCTGGCAAACCCGAAAAAGATGCCTCACCATTCTGATCATGCGGCGCCCCCGGCGCGGTCACGTAAGGAGGTATCATGGCTAAGATCACGGTTTATCTGTCGCCCAAAAAGCTGAGTCCGAAGCCCCGTTCTGCGGCCTGTCGGCCGGCGCTCGAGAGGGTCCGCAACACGCTTGAGAGAGACATCTATTTGGCGTGGAAAGACGGAGAAGTGGCGGTTGTCTACCAGGACCCCTATGACGACTACGGAGAGGCCGTTCTCCGGGTTACCGGCATGGAGGACGAGTGCTCGAAAGAGCTGCTCGAAAGGCGGGCTGCCTGCTATCTTCATTATTTACTGTCCACACGGCCCGGGCGTGGTGACTCGCCCAGTTCCAGTTGCCGGGCCGCGTCGTCGATTTGCCCAACATCTTGTCCCCAGCGGCAACGGCGTCCCGGGACGGATTGGATTTCTTCTGTACTGCTCTGGCACTCGTGTGGCCGATAGCGGGCCGAGCGGATATGCGGAAGCAGGGCGTTGCGTCCGTCTGATATTGCGCGAAGGCTCAATCGGCTGCGGCGCTCCGCCCGGTTCAAAACCGTCGGCGACGTCTGTTCGCGGTCAAACCCCGGCGGGCGGCTTCGGGATCTCGGAAGCGACTTCGGCCGCTCTGACATTGGCTCGCCGCTTGGCTGCTCCGTCACGGTAGCCGGCGAGGCGGAACGGCAGGAGGTGCGCCAACCTCTGGCCCGGCTGAAAGCGGCGAGGAGTCTTTTCATCCCAGCCGGCCATACCGGCGGCCAATCCGTCATCGTAGGCTGCCCGCTCCGGCTTCGGGATCTTGAGACGGTCGGGGACGATCGGCAGATCGTCGGGGCGTGCCTCACCGGTTGGCTGCCTCACGGTTTCACCGGGCATGTGCGACGGCGCACCGGCGTCTGGTTCGGCCGCGCTGAGCCGCAGCGCCGGGAATCCCTCGGTTTCAAGCGCAGGTCGAGCCTGTTGACCGTCGTTGCCAGGCGGCGGGCGCGGATCGGTCGTCTCCATTTCCGGTCTTTGCTTTTCAGCGGCGGCGGCACGCCGTGTCTCCTTAACCGACGCGCGGGCCGCCGCCGCTTCAGCGCGTGCCGTCGCCACATCCGCTGCGGCGTGCTCACGTGCCGCCATCGCAGCCGCGGTTGCCTCGCGAGCCTCAGCTCGGGCCTGCTGCGCGGCTGCGAGCGCCGTCTCGCGGGCCGCTTCGGCAGCCGCCGCCCGGCGTTCCGCCTCGGTCAACTCGGCCCTTACGGCCGAAAGCTCCGCGGCGATCACGTTCCGCTCGCCGGCGGTATGCGCCGCGGCGGATACCGCTTTATCGCCTGCGGCGACGGCCTGATCACGCTCGGCCGCCAGCAGCGCCATCGCTTTATCGGTCGCTGCAAGCGCCTCGTCCGCTTCGGCTTGGGCCAGACGCGCGGCCTCCGCCGCAGCCCGAGCGGCCGCCACTTCTTCGCCAAGCCGCTCCGCCGCGCGCCGCTCCGCCGCCGTCCAGGCCGTGGCGATGGCGTCCCGGATAGAGGCCGCGAGCTGATCCCCAAGCGCCGCCGCACGCGCGGCGAGGTCAGGGGGCAACGGCGCTACGGAGGCTTCCGTCAGTTGATCCGCGGGCGCCGCAA
Source organism: uncultured Rhodopila sp. (assembly GCF_903944925.1). Taxonomy (GTDB): domain Bacteria; phylum Pseudomonadota; class Alphaproteobacteria; order Acetobacterales; family Acetobacteraceae; genus Rhodopila. Next base: position 6,434 of record NZ_CAJATU010000080.1, read on the forward strand.
CATTGGGCCGGGTCTGTTCCCACACGGCCATGAGTCGCTTCGGATCGCCCCTATTTCCCAACTGCATCCGCAAACTGTAGCCCGTCACCGGCCGGTTCTGCGCGAGGACCGCCTCGCCAGCTCTGCCGATCTCCTCGGCGCTCACGGTCACGGTCGCAGCCACGGTCACCTCCCGCAGAAGGGTAAACCAAGCTTATCGAACCTCAAAAGCTTCAGAAGCATGGTAAGCTTGGTACTCTTTGCGCGGAGTAATACCCTACACATTCAAGAAATGCACGTGAAAGTAGCGGCGTCGGTCGGATGGGGCAGTAACCTTTCGTTCAGTCGGCGTTGCGACACCGATTCGCGTTTTGCAGGCAGGATTCGACGGCGGCTGAAGACCGTTTTCAGCTCTCAGGCAGATCGCGCCGCCAAGCGGCAGCGCCACGCGGCAAGACGGTTTCGCTGGCAGGCCGGCCCATGCCGTGGCGTTCCAATAGATCATTCAGCGCTCGGCCGATCAGCGCTTGGACAGTGGTTCCCTGCTGCAACGCAACCATCTTCAACGATTGCGCGACGGCCGGATCAAAATAGCCTCCCACCCACGCCGTGCCGATGCGCGAGCGCTGCGCCGAAGCTGCCGGCCGGCGTTTGGACGACACCGGGGCAGGATCGGCCGCCGGATCGGGGGGAGCGGCGGGCGGCGGGCGAGACATGCGCTCGGTTAGCGCAAAAGCGCCTGGGGCGGAAGCGGCGTGCACAAGCCGGACCGACCCACTGCGCAGGGAGCGGTGATCTCACAATAAGACGACTAGACGACTAATTAGCTTTACAGGATGTCGGATCGCTGTCAGAACAGCCCCGTTCGCCAACCGCATGATCGGAGAATGCACCGATGACCTCTGAAAGCGGCGGGATTCCCGCCAAGACCACAATTGCCGCGATCAGCGCTCCGCCCGGCTCGGTGGCCGGCCCCCTCGAGTCGGTTGCACCCGCCGAGTGTCAACCGCCGGCAGAGATGACCGCCCTGTGGACTTGGTTGGTTTACTACATCCGCCGCCGTGCCGACGGGCGCCCCTATGTCGGTGTCACCAGCCGACCACTGCCGGTGCGGATAGCCGCATATGATCACACGGCGCGCCTGCGGCCGCGTCTCGGCCGTCCCGGTACATTGGTCCATGCGATCCGCCAGGCCTACGCGGATGGTTTGTCTTTCCACGACGCGTTTCAGGTCGATATCCTCGCTTCGACGTCCTCTCCCGAGGAAGCGCGACGCCTGGAGCGGCACTGGATCGCGCGGTTGCGCACCGCCTCTCCGCATGGGTTCAACGTTATGCCGGGTGGAGCCAGCCTCGGCGGCCCGGCCAACGCCGTGCCAGTAGTGCTCGAGCACCCGGCGCGCGGCACCCTTCACTATGGCTCGCTGTTGCAGGCGATTGCCGACATCGACCGCGAGCGGCAAAATCTTGGGGAACCGCCATTGCAGCCTGGCGCCGTCTATGCGCGGCGCGCCATGGGCTGGCCTGTTGCCGAGGCGCTGGGTCTGACAAAGCATGCGGACGGACGCCGAAAACGCCCGCTGTTCCGCTGGCACGGCCGCACCTACGACACCTTGCACGAGCTCGCGCTCGCCGAGGGGCTTCCGATCGACGCGATCCGTTCCAAACTGTATCGCGCCCGCCAAGCAGGCTGCGATGCGGCCGAGGACGCTGCTCCGGATCGGCGCCTACCAGGGCGCCGCCGGACCGGAGGGGCCGGGTGCGGCCGTCAGCCGCCTCTGTCGCTAGCTCGTCAATCTGTCCGCTTTTGGTAGCTCATGATCTGTCCGCTTCGTTCTTGTTCTGATCCGGGGCATGCCCCGGATCAGAACCGCCGCCTTGGAAGCGTGTCAGGCAGCGATCTGCTCCGGCAGCACGAGGCCGCCGCGCGCATCATAATCACCCAGCCGATGGGGTCCCCAGAACACCGACAACCGGCCGTCCGGATAGCCATGCACCCGCACAGTCGTCTTGACGAAGTGCGGCCGTAAACGGCTCGGTGGCAGTTGCAGACTCAAGTTGTCCCACTTCACCGTGTTGTCGTGCCCGACCGTTCGGTCCTCCTGGATGCAGAGGATCTCACGCCAGGCCCCCGCCGTATCGGCAACAAAGGCCGAGCCTTCCTGCTCCGCGCCAACCGCGAACCGCTCATTGTGTGCGGCAATATACGTGTCCCGAAGCCAAACGTTGGCCGCCTCAACGGTGGCGATCCCGGCCAGCGCAAACTCCTTCGTCAGGCGGTCCTGCAAGGTCAGGAACACCCGCTCCGAGCGTCCCCGCGCCTGCGGCGAATAGGCCGCGATATGCTCGATCCCGAGCTGCCTCAGCGCCCGCCCGACCTGCGTCAGAACCGTCTTCGACACCTTCCCGCCCGCTTCCGGCGTGAAGAAATAGTGGCTGCCCCGGTCGGTGTAGAGCGAACAGAACAGGCCATGCCCGGATACCACCTCGCGCAGCCCGCGAAAGCTCGAGGCAGTGCCTTCCTGGTCCATCAGGAAGGCCGAGTAGAGGCCGCTGGTGGCATCCTCCATCGTCACCACCAGATCATACATGCGGGCATCTCCGGGCAGCCAGGCATGCGTCGAGGCATCCTGGTGCAGCATCATGCCAACCATCGGCCGGCGCGGGCGCTTCTTGCGGTGTGCCGAGCGCGTCTTCGCCCGCAGCACCAGCCCGTCGCGTTGCAGATGCAGCTTTGTGACCGTGTAGCCCAGCGTGTAGTTGTGACGCTTGAGCAACTGCTCGTGGAAATGCTGCACCGTGAAGCCGCGGTAGAGGTCGCGATACAGGCCGAGCATGCGTTCGATCTCCGCGACCGGCGCCCGCCGCAACGACGGCGCCAGACGCCGGTCGTCCAGGCCCGCCAACCCGGACTCGCGGTGCCGGTCGCGCCAGCGGCGGAACGTCCGCTCGCTGATCCCAAGCAACTCAGCTGCTTCCATCTGGCTCAGCTCCGACCGCTCCGAACGGCCCAAAACATCTTCAAAACGCATCCTTCTTACGCCTTCGTGAATGCGTGCCCGATCCATCCGAAACCCCCGTTACAGAGGGCGAAGATGACCGGACACTTCACGAGCTACAAAACCCGGCCAAACCACGAGCTAGCCACA
>NZ_CAJATU010000081.1 GCF_903944925.1 uncultured Rhodopila sp.
AGACAGAGGCTCTCCGGACCGGCAGCCGGGAGGTCGAGCTTGGCGGATCGATGCGGGCCTGGCTGTTCCGCGTGGGGATCCCCGCCGGCGGCACCACCGGCAAAAGCGTGCGCGACCAGGCCGAGCGGATCAGCCGGTGCAGTGTATGCGTTCACCGCGGGACGCAGCAGATCGGCGGCACCTGCATTGAACTGTCGTGCCAGCGCAAGCGCATCCTTCTTGATCTCGGCCTGCCGCTGGACGCAGGGGAAACTGTCCCCGCGACGCTGCTGCCGCCCGTCCCGGGGCTGGGAGACATCCGCGGGCATGGTCGCAAGGCGGCCTTGTTCGAGCGACTGGTGGCGCAACCGCCCCGCCCCGTGCATGCAATGCTGATGGAGGGTTGCAGCCTTGGGCGGCTGAACGCGGATCAGCGTTTCGCCACTGAGGGCGAGATCGAGCAGCGGTTGGCCGATCGGCTGCGGGCGCCGGGGTTTGTCGGCGTCTGTGCGTCAGCGCAGAACATCGACCGGATCGTCGGCCTGTATCGGGCGTGCAGGCGAACCGGCCGGACCGTGGTGTTGGATTTGTAGAGGGCGACCGCTTTGCCGAACTCTTCGGGGCAATGTCAGCCGTCGGATGGACGGCGAATGGTGGGAGGTTTGAGAATGGCGAAGTTCGACCGGGCGATCGACGACGATTTTGTTGCGAAATTGAAGTTTGAGGCGGATAGGGGTGGCTGGTGGGCAGACGTACTCGCGGATCATAAATTGTTTGTTGCATTGCGCGGTAAATACCTAAATGTGTACTGGCGTGGGCAATCGCTGTTTTACGTAGAACAGAACGGCTCATCGCTAAATGTCACGACCCACGAAAAATTTCTGATTGAGCCGGGACTGAAATCACAAGTGCGACTGACGGACGGCACCTTTGATGTTGTCAACCTGCGAGAAAAAGGTATTATATACCGATACGAGGGGCCTGCCACTCTGGATAAGCTGAAAAGGGCGTCTCAACGTTTTGCCGGCCTGGAAAAGACAGGTTGCCACGAAATAGCGTTGGGGCGTTCGGCTGTGATAGATTGCGAAATTGCTTTCTCCGGCACAGCCGCCGCGGAAACAGATGGTTGTGATGCCAACTATGATGAAGACGCTGGAAGAATCGATCTCGCTTGCCTCCAGCAAGACGGCGACAAAGCCCGACTTGTCTTCTGGGAGGCAAAACATTATAGCAATAACCAACTTCGTGCCGATCTTCGGTCGGATGACGAACTGCCCCCGGTTTGTCACCAGATCAAAAAATACGAGCAATATATTTCCGCCGATCCGGAAGCGATCGTCGAAAGTTATGCCAAAGTCGCCAGGAATTTAGTGCAGCTTCGCGACATGTCACCGGTGAACAATCTACCGGCACAGAAGTGGAAGATCATTGAGGAAGTCGGGCGACGCTCGCGTTCGCTTGTGCTGGAACCGAGAGTCGGCCTCGTGATTTTCGGCTACGACGATTCGCATAAGAAAAGTAAACGCTGGGCAAGCCATCTCGCGCGGTTAAGAGCAAATATTTCCCAAGTTAAAACGTGGGGCGACGCTGGCGCCGTCAATCTCACGGGAACATAGATCAATGACCGGATTCCGACCGACGGCCGCACACAAACCGGCATCCCCAACCGTCGGCATCTTCTGGCGCGTCGGCGATGTCCTGGTCGTCGACCGCTCGACATTGCACGAGGCCCAACCCTACGGCGACTGCATCACCCATGCTGCAGGCCACTTTGAACGGTGGGAAGAATGGCAGGCATCGGGCAGCGCCCGCCTGGTTTCGAAGGGTTACCCGGCCGCCATCGCATCGACCGAATACGACGAATGGCCGCGCGGCCGGGTCATCTATGAAACCCTCACGCGCCGCTTCGTCATCTACGCCGATCGGCGCTTGCAAAGCCGTGAGGTCGTCGATGCTCTCAAGCAAGCGTTCGGCCTCGGCGCGGCCGACACCGTCGTCAAGAGCGATTCGCACTATCGATGATGCAAGACAGCCGCCTCGATGAGGCTATGTCCGGAGGCCACGGACTTCCCACCGGGCGACATCGGGACTTTGAAAGCCGGCAACCCGGGCGCTGAGCACAGGGACCGCACCACCAATACTGGCCGCACGCGGCAGCCGCGGCAAAACAACCGCGCCCGGTAACCTTTGATTCATCATTCCGGCGCATTCTACCCGCGTGTCCGGAAATGCCCCCTTCCTTGTCGAGACCCACCAACCCGCGACCTTCCGCAGCCGCGGGGTCGCGGCACCGTTCACGACGCCGCTGCTGACCGGCACCCGCGTCCGCGAGTCCAAAGGCGAGATCGAGCTGGTCATCCCCAACCCGTCCGGCGGGCGGGGCGTCTACATCCTTGACTGGGCGGCGGTCCGCACGCTCGGCCATCCGAACGTGCACGACACGCTCCTGTTCCGGCGCCTGGGCGGCGTCGCAAGACTCGACCCGGCGGCCGTGCGCGACGCCGCGCTGGACGTCGCCCTCGACGGCCATGCCGGCCGGGATGCCGCCGCCGAGGCGAAACGGATCATCGCCCGCGATGCCGCGCATCGCCTGAACGCCCAGTTCCTGCTGATGATCGGCCTGATCGACCAGGTTCACCCGGCCGGCCTGAAAACGCCGACCGCGGCGGAAAACGCACAGGATGTCGCCCACCGCGGCACCGCCATCCTGCACACGCTGGCGCCGCTTTTTGGCCGCTCACCCGCGGACCTCGCCGACGCCCTGGCCGCGCTGGGGAACCTGTTCGCATCCGTGGGCGTCGCCGCGGATGACACCGATGCCCGCATCGCCCGCCTGCTCGCCCGGCTGGACGAAGCCCGGCGGTCCCTGTCCGAGTGGCTGGCGGCCGATACGGAAAACGACATCGGCGGGATTGGCCGCGCCCTCGTGGGGGCGATGCAAGCCACGCACGGCTACGCCAGCACGATTGTGCAGTCCAGCCGGGCGGTCCGGGCCGATCCCATCGGCCTGCTGAAACGCTGGCTCAAGGACCCCGGGTCGGTTCTGGTGACGGCGAACCGCGCCGACTGGGTGCTGGACGGGTGGGAGTGGCTCAGTCTGCTGTGGCTCGCCGCCGAGACCGATGTCGCGCGGCGGCGGGCGTTGCTGGAAATGGCGCAGCTCGCCCCGGTGCTCCCGGGCGAAGCCGGCACCTGGACCGATCCGCCGGCGCCGCCCGAGACGTTGCGCCCGCCCTGCCGGGTGACCAGCCGGGAGGATTCATGGCGCAGCGGCGCGGCGGCGTTCGCCCTGATCGAACGCAACGAGATCCTGCGCGCGATGAGCACCTGAATGGCCGCCGAACCCGCCCCCTTGCGTTCCCGGGATATCCGCGCGGTCTCCCGCGACGTGGCCGGGGCGGACAATGCGCGGGTGCTGCGGGTCGTCGCCACGGTGGATGCGATGTCGGCACGCGGCTCGGCTGACGAACTGATCGCGCCACTGCGCCAGCGCCTTGCGGTGCTGCGGCCGCCGCGGCCGCTGCGCTTCCCACGGCTGATGTTCCATCCGCTCGACCCGCTGATCGTTCCCGCCGGGCGGTGGCGGCCGGACCGGCCCACCATCCCGCGCACCGCGCTGACGCCGCTGGCGGAGTGTGTCCGCGCCGCGATGGGGCGGGAGGCAGGCGCGATCGAATCGGCGATCAACGGCCGGACCACCGCCGCAACCGATCTGATCGCCGCGCAGGGACGCTTGCTCTGGCCCCTGGCCGGCAGGCTGCTGATCTCGGCCGCCGCCCCGGCGAGTTGGAGCGAGACCGGCTTCGCCGCCGGGATCTTCGCCCCCCTGGCCCGGCGCACCGGGGTCCTGCTGTCGCAGATGGGGGCGTTCGACCGCTTGTGCACGGAGACCGCCCGGGGGCTGCTGCCGCCGCGGGCGGACAGTTTGCACGCCATCCTGCGCGAAATCGCGGCAGCGGATGAGAGTGCACTGCCGATGATGGTGACGCTGTTGCTGCACCGGCTGCCGGAAGCCGCCGCGCTGCTGGTTGCCGGGCAACCCGGATCGCACGGAGCGGCGCTCAAGACGACGGCGGATCAGACCGTTGACCGGATGCTGGAGCAACTTGCCCGCAAGGAGGGCGCGGCCGCGGAGCTCGCCGCGACCAGCCTGGAGGAGGCCGGTGCCGCAACGCGCCGGATCGCCACACTGCTGCGGCAGTTGGAGGAGGGCACGGTCACACCCGCCCGCCGGGCGCAACTGAAACTGGTGCGCCAGCAACTGGATGCCGGCTGCCGGGTGCGCTTCGCCGCCGGACTGCGCGATGAGGTGCTGGCTCCTTTGCTGGCGGGCGGCAGCCCGGATGTCCGGGTCCTGGAAATCGCGGCCCGCGACCTGCGCGCGCTGGAGACCGAGGCGCGCGTCGTGGGCGGCGGTTCCGCCTATGACCTGATGCTGCGGCAGGCGGCCGATGCGGTGCAAGCCCTGCCGGCGGAAGGCGGCCCGGGGCGGACGGACCGGATTCGCCTGGTGGAAATTTTGGCGGGTTCCGAGGCGGCACTGGCGATGCTGGACGAGAGGTGAGACAGTCGATGAGCGCGAACGATGTTGATGAACGGCGGCCGAAGGCGGACGCTGGTAACGGGAATTTTCCAGGGTTTGCGGCGGCGGAGGCGCTAAGCGATAGGCAATCGTCTTCGTAACCGGTGTATGAAACGTCGCATGAACAGGGCCGCCGAACGAGAGACGACATGGTGACACGGTCAGCCGAAGCAGTGACCTGGACTGCCTTCAACACGGTGGTCAGCGCTCTGCTCAGCCTGGGGATCGCCGCCGTCGGCGGGGGATTCGCCTGGCTGCACAGCGATCTCAGCGACATCCGGACCGACATCAGGGACAGCCGGGCCGATACCAGGGTCATGCGCTCGGATGTCCGCGACATGAGGACCGCTTTCGGCAGCGTCCAGACTGATATGCGGGACACGCATGCGCAGGTTCAGGGCATGCAGACCGATATCCGGGATATCCGGGCGTCGGTTGGCTCGATGGATGGACGCGTCCAGGCGACACGGGAGGATATGCTGAAGGCGCTCGGCGGCCTGGAGAAACAATCCACGCTGACGAACGCCAAACTGCATGAGCTTGCCGCCTCGGCGCGGGAGCGGCATTAAGTTCCCCTGGCCGCGGTCCGTCTCAACCGCCGGGCGTCAGACTGATCGTGCCGCTCAGCGTTTCGTCCGGAGCCAGCACGTGCATCGCCTGATCCGCGGGAAGATCGTCCCGGTTCACCGCGTCAGGGACATGGGTCACCGGTTCGACGCAAAAGAAATCGGCCCAATGCGGCGTGAAGACCTGCAACTGCCGAAACACCGCGCTGGCCTCGATCCGCAGGCTGGCCGCAGCCGCCCTTATGTCCGCCCGGCCGTCCCAGCCGGTGAAGCAATTGTCCAGCCGCGACTGCGCCACCGCAAGGAACACGGCATGTTGCCACTCCGGCGGCACCGGGCCGTGCCGTTGCGGCAGGGCGTCCGCCCCGTTCTCCCAGACACCGGAGGCATTGAAGCGCAGCGCCGGGTCATGTTCCTTGGGGAAATACGGATGTATCCCCATACCCGCCGGAGCCGCAAAGCCGTGCCGGTTGGTCAGCCGCATCGCGATGTGCAGGCCGGAGGCGGTCAGGCCATAGGTCACTTCCGCCTCGAATGCGAACGGCCAGGACGGATCGGCCCGATGCTCCAGCACCATCGTGACGGCGCTCGGGCCGACACTGACGACCGTCCAGGCGCGCTGCCAGCCGACGCCGTGGATCGAATGCGGATTGTCGCCGAAGTTGCGGGCGAGCCGGTATTCAACGCCTTGCCAGGCGAACCGGGCCGCACCGATGCGGTTGCAATAGGGCAGCAGCGGGAACAGCGCCATGGCATGGGAATCGCCGCCGGAGGTTGCCTCCGGCAAGGCGCGCCTTGTCAGCGCGGTGCGCCCGAGCATCCAGCCGGTGATGCCGGCACCGGTCTCCGGCGCCACCACGATGGACGATTCGCCCGCAGTCAGGGTCAGCATGGATGGACTCCCGTTTCGCCGCAGCCTAACCCGTTTCGTTGCCGTTGGTCAGGAGGAAACCATCGTGGAGGACGTTGATTGCGTCGTCGCGGGCGCCGGGGTCGTCGGCCTGGCGGTGGCGCGGGCGCTGGCTACGGCCGGGCGCGAGGTGATCATCCTGGAAGCGGCGGATGCCATCGGCACCGAGACGTCCTCGCGCAACAGCGAGGTGATCCATGCCGGCATCTACTATCCCGCGGGCAGCCTGATGGCCCGGTTCTGCGTCGCGGGACGGCGGATGCTGTACGCCTACTGCGCGGAGAAAGGCGTCGCGCACATCAACTGCGGCAAGCTGATCGTCGCGACCGACGCGCGGGAGGACGCGCTGCTCGCCGGCATCAAGCAGCGCGCGGAGGCGAACGGCGTCGAGGGGATGCGGGTGCTGAGCGCGGCCGAGGCGATCGGGCTGGAGCCAAACTTGTCCTGCACCAGCGCACTGTTTTCCGCCTCGACCGGGATCATCGACAGCCACGGATTCATGCTGGCGCTGCAAGGGGATGCGGAGAATGCCGGGGCGGTGCCGGTGTTTCTCAGCCCGGTTCTCGGCGCCCGGGCCAACGGCCGGCGGATCGAAATCGATGTCGGCGGCGCCGAGCCGATGACGGTGCGCTGCCGGCTGCTGGTGAACGCCGCCGGGCTGCATGCGCCGGGGCTGGCGGCGCGGATCGAGGGAATGCCGCAAGACCGGGTGCCGGCGGCGTATTATGCGAAAGGGAATTACTTCACCTTGTCCGGGCGGTCGCCGTTCTCGCGGCTGATCTATCCGGTGCCGGTGCCCGGCGGCCTGGGCGTGCACCTGACGGTCGATCTGGGCGGACAGGCCCGGTTCGGGCCGGATGTCGAGTGGATCGATGCGATCGACTACACGGTGGATGCGGCGCGGGCGGATGGTTTCTATGCGGCCGTGCGGAAATACTGGCCGGCGCTGAAGGATGGCGCGCTGCAGCCGGGCTATGCGGGGATTCGGCCGAAAATCGTGCCCAAGGGGGCGCCGGGGCAGGATTTCGTGGTGCAGGGGCCGCAGACGCATGGCGTGTCGGGGCTGATCAACCTGTTCGGTATCGAAAGCCCCGGGCTGACGGCGTCCCTGGCGCTCGCGGAGCATGTGCTGGAGGTATCGCGGACTGAAATGTAGCCTGCGGGATTCGGTCCTTTTTCAGCGATGCGGCAGCTCCACCGCATCGCCCGATCCGCCCGCTGCAACCACCCGATAGACCGAGAATATGCTGGCAGGGGCGCCCACCCGCTCCACCGTCCCGATCCGCTCGGAGGTCGGCCAGACCGCTGTATCCAACGGGTCCGTGCGGCGGACGTCGCGCAACAACAGTCCCGCCTGGCCGGCGATGGACGCGGGCGGCAAGGCGGTCAGCGCCCAGCGTGCATCGAACCCGATGACCGGGATGCCGGCCGGCAGTTGCCACGCCAGTTCGCTGGCCAGGGTGTAGCCCTCCGCCGCGATGAAGGCCGCGTTGGTTGAAGCACGAGCGGCTTGAACCTGCTGCATCAAGCCAAGCCAGCCTTTGAACCGGATGGCAACCGGATCAAGCTTCGGCGGCAGTGGAACGATATCGGTCGCGGCCTGGAGGTAGGCCAGCGCGGTGATCGCCAACCCCAGGGCGGCGGCGCCCGCCCACCGCCGTTGCGTCAGCCTCAGCGCTCCGGCCGCGATCGCCAGCGCCGGGTAGATGATGGCCGGCCAGTTGCCCTGCACCCGACCGCCGGTGGCATGCTGCAGGAACACCAGCACCGGCGGCAGCGACAGCGCCGCCAGCAGCGACCAGGCCGGATCCCGGCCGCGCCAGCCACGGCTGACGGCGATCCCCAGTCCCGCCATGCACAGGGCGAAAACCAGCGGTGTGGCAAGGCCGATCTGGCCGCCGACAAGCTCGCCGAGGAAGCCGAGGGCGCGCATCGGCTGCCAGTCGTCCACCCGGCCGCCCTGCTTGACGAAGCCCGCCCAGTCATGTGCCGCGTTCCAGGCCACCACCGGGCTGAACAGCAGCAGCGCGATCAGCGCCGCCACCCAGGGCTGCCAGCGGCCCAGCCAGGCCCTGCCGGCGGGGACGATCAAAGTCCAGAGGCCGATGCCCATCGGCAGGAACAGCGCGGTGTATTTGCTGTCGAGCGCCAGGCCGGCGAACCCGCCAGCGGCCAACCACCATCCCCCGGACCCGCCGGCCGCCAGCCGCGCCATCGCCCACAGCGCGGCGGTCCAGAAGAACAGCAGCGGCGAGTCCGGTGTCATGATGATGGACCCGACGCCAAGCAGCAGCGACGCGTTCAGCAGCAGCACCGCCGGCACGCCCGCCCGTGCGCCGGGGAACAGCAGCCTCGCGGCATCGAACAGCAGGGCCGAGGCGACAGCGGCGCCGATCGGCCCGAGCAGCCGGACGCCGAGCGCCGTCTGCCCGGCGAGCGCGGTGCCAGCCCTGATCCACAGCGCGACCATGGGCGGATGATCGAGATAGCCCGGCGCCAACGCGCGCGACCACACCCAGTAATAGGCTTCGTCGGGCGCCAGCGGCATCCAGGCGGCGAGCCCCAGGCGGATCAGGGTCAACGCGGCGATGACGCCGATCAGTACGGGCGTATTCATGCGACGCTCTGGGTCACGACTCTTACCGGGTGCGCCAGACCAGGGTGGCGGAAACCGCGTAGTTCCAGACGACGCCGATTATCGCGCCGACGGCACCGGCAGCGGTCCAGGCGGTGTTCTGCTCGTACAGCACCTGGGCGATGCCGACATTGGCGATCGCGCCGAAACCGCAGACCAGCACGAACAGCAGCAGGCCACGCCAGAGCCGCGCGCCCTGCAAGCGATGATCGCGATAGGTGATGATGTTGTTCAACTGAAAGTTGAATCCCATTGCGACAAACGTCGCGATCACCTGCTCGGCCTCGAACGACAGCGGGGAGGTTTTGCGCAGCAGAGTCAGCACCGCCAGATGCACGAAGACGCCAAGCCCGCCCACCAGGGCGAAGGAGAAGAAGCGCAGCGGCAGAACCCCGCCGCAGGCCTTGTCGGCGAGCAAGCCGAGGAACTGGATCATCACCAGCGCATCCATCTTGCTCTCGCCGGCGGCGCGCTCGCGGAAGCGGGCGGGAACCTCCAGCACACGCAGTTTCGTTGGGCTGCTGAGCACGAGGTCGACCAGGATTTTGAACCCCTGGCCGTTCAGTCCGCGCGCCAGGTCTTCGAACAACGGCCGCGGCAGCATGAAGAAACCGCTCATGGGGTCGCTCAGCGGCACCGGCAGGAAGGCGCGGGCCAGCTTGATGCCGCCATCCGAGAGCAGATGGCGCCAGCGGCCGCCCAGGCCGGCATTGTCGCCGCCCTCCACGTGGCGGCTGGCGACCGCCAGGTCACAGGCGCCGTCCTTAAGCGCCGCCAGCATCACCGGCAGCCGGGTTTCATCGTGCTGGAGGTCGCCGTCGATCACCGCGACATAATCGGCCGAGGATGACAGCGCGCCTTCGATCACCGCCGAGGCCAGGCCGCGCCGGCCGATGCGGCGGATGCAACGGACGCGGCCGTCATACCGGGCGATGCGCTGGACCTCCTCCGCGGTGCCGTCGGGGCTGTTGTCGTCGACATAGATGACCTCCCAGGCGAGTCCGGCCAGGGCGGCATCGAGCTTGCGGACCATCGGAGCGACATTAGGACGTTCGTTATAACAGGGGATGATGACGCTCAGCACCGGCGCGGTCGCCGGTTGCTCCTGCGCGTGCTGTTCGTCCAAGACCGTTAAGGAAGGCATAAGGCTCCGATCACACCAATACGCGAGGCCATGTGCGCAGATACAAGAGGGGGATCGTGGGTCAAGGGGCGTGCGCGGTTGGACGCGACGCCCGCACAAAACTGTGACGCCGGAAATATAAAATAATAATTGCTTTTTGAGACGAATATATGTAGCGCCAGCGAAATAGGACCAGGAAGAAAATTTGGCTATGCGGCACAGGGCGTTGTCTCTCGTTGCACTACTCGCACCCATCGGTCCGATGGCTGCGACCCCGAGTCATGCCGGCACGCTGTCGGCGAGCAACATCTTCAGCCAATTCAACGCTGTAATATTTGGTAATTTTAGCAGCACGGCGGACGTCGAGGGGCTGACCGTCGTCGGTGGCAACCTGGTCGCCGGGGCGTCGTTCGATATCAACCCCGCCAATGCCAGCGCATCGTCTTTTTCCGGGCTAACCGTCTACGGCAGTGCGACTGGCAGCGGAAATTACAACGTGAATGATGGCAGCGGCGTGACGATCGTTGGGACCAACAACGTGTCGTTCAACCTGAACGGCGGCGGCTCTGCAACCATCGGGGGTGCCAACAAGGGCAATATCAGCCTTTCAAACGGCAGCGGCAGCGTGACCATCGGTGGCGCCAATAGCGGCACCCTCCAAATCGGCAGCGGCGCCAGCGTCTATGTGGGCGGGGCCAATAGCGGCGGGCTCACCGCCAACGGCCGCAGCTCGGTCGCCATCAACGGCGACAATACCGCGAACATGAACATGAACGGCGGGGGTTCCGTCGCGATCAACGGCAGCAACTCGGGCGCCATCAGCATGAATGGCGGCACGATCACCTATACCGGCAGCCAGAAGGGCAACCTCAATCTCAACGGCGGTGCGACGGCGGCCAAGGTCGCCAGCCTGACCCTCGCTGCGCCGGCCAGCACGCTGCCGTCCTTCGCCACGACATTCCAAACGCCGCTGACCAATCTGTCCAGCCAGTTGGACGCGCTGGCGGCCAACAGCATCGCCAAAGCATCCAACAACGCGGTCACCTTCAACGCCCAGCCGGACAACACCGGCGAGGCGGTGTTCGACATCAACTCATCGATTTTGAAGCCGAACTCCACCGTGACGATCAATCTGGACGGCGCAACCTCGGTGATCATCAACGTCAACGTCGATAGCTGCGTCTCCACGACCTGCGTGTTCTCACTGCCGAACAGCCTGAACTTCGCCAACCCGACGGGTTACGCCAGCCACGTGCTGTGGAATTTCATCAACGCAACCGGCCTGGCGTTCCCGAACGAAATCGGCGGCTCGATCCTGGCTCCGTTCGCCGCGGTGACGAACAATGCGCCGATCGAAGGCACGCTGGTCGCCGAGAGCTATTCCGGCAACGGCGAGCTGCATAGCCATCCCTATGCGGGGACGCTGCCGAACGGCACCCCGGCACTGCAGGCCAGCAGCGCTGCGAACCTGGCGGTTCCGGAGCCCGGCAGCCTTGCGCTGATCGCAACCGGCCTGGTCGCGCTGGCCGCCACACGCCGCCGGGCGCTACGGGTAGCGTTTCGCCGCTGAGCGGACCGAACGGCCGCGCGACCTGGCGTTTGCAGCGTGGCTCCGCGGACATGATCGCGGCGGACCGGACGCCCTCAGCCGATATGGCAAACGATCAGTACTCGCTCACCAGGTTCGCGGCGCAGCTTTCGATGCCTGAGAAGACAGTATCCTCGCCCGGCATGCCGAGCAGATAGCCTTGGGCGAACGCAATGCCGTTGCTGCGGAGCCAATTCAACTGCGGCGCCGTCTCCACGCCTTCCGCAACCACATAGATATTCATGTCGGACGCCAGCCGCCCGATGGTGCGGACGATGGCGCCGACCTTCTGCGACGCCGGCAGGTCCCGGGTGAAGCTCGCATCGATCTTGATGCCATCGACATCGAACCCGCGCAGATAGGTCAGCGACGAGTAGCCGGTGCCGAAATCGTCGAGTATCAGCCTGACCCCCAGGGCGCGCACCGCATGCAATTGGCTGACGATGCTTTCGGATGTGGCCAGGAAGATCGTCTCGGTGACCTCGAGCGACAGGCGGCCCGGCAGCAGCCCGCTTTCC
>NZ_CAJATU010000082.1 GCF_903944925.1 uncultured Rhodopila sp.
GCCCGCACTCTCAACAGGCAGGGTGGCCGGGATCAGTTTGGAATGGTGGCCGCCATCAAGTCGGAACGGTGGCCGCCATCAAGTTGGAATAGGTGGCCGGGATGCGTTGGAATCCGCAGCCTGTGGGAGTATGCTGCGCTGGTCACCTCGCTGGACAGCGAGATACTGACGCTGGGGCAGTTGTACCGCGATCGGGCGGACTGCGAAAACGGCTTCGACGAATTGAAGAACCAGTGGGGCTGGGGCGGTTTCACGACGCAGGACCTGACGCGCTGCCGGCTGCTCGCCCGCATGGTGGCGCTGATCTACAACTGGTGGAGCCTGTTCGCCCGCCTGGCCGATCCGGAGCATCATCGCGAGGCGATCACCACCCGGCCACTGCTGCTGTCCGCGATTGCGCGCAGAACACACCATGCGGGCCAGGTGACGTTGACTGTCAGCAGCATGCATGGCGCCCGCGACAAGGCCCGGCGGGCCTATGTCCGCATCGCCGGGTTCCTGGCCGAGCTGAGGAAAAATGCGGAGCAGTTGGACCCGCTGGAAAAGTGGTACCGCATCCTGAGCGAAGCCCTTCGTCACTTCCTGAAAGGACGGCAACTCCGGCCGCCGCTGCGCCTCCACCCGGGGTAAACGCCTACCATGGGTTGAATTGCTCCCCGACCCGTCGATGCCAAACGGCGCCAACTGCCGGATTTAGGATAAGAGGCTACATATCGGGCACCACGATGGCCGGGGTGATCTCTATCTTCATGCAGTTACTTTCGCTACCGTCGATACTTTACCACAGGTGCAGCTCGACAGCAGCGTCGGTTTCCCGCGCGCGGATGGAGTCGACTACGGGGCCGGCAACTATCAAGATACCTGATTAGAACGTCGCTCCCCCGGGCGACAGAACCAACCCAAAGGGAGGCCGTCATGACCGTCAACCTCGGAACCGTCGACCGCGCTGCCCGCATCGTTCTTGGACTGGCCCTTGGCGCCGCCGGATTGGGCGGTTTCGTCGGCCTTATATGGGGCGCGGGCGGCATCCTGTCGCTGGCGAGCGGGGTGTCAGGCTTCTGTCCGGCCTACCGCCTGTTTGGCTTCAGAACCTGCGGCGATGCCTGATCCCGGACGCCGGAGCCACTCGATCTCTGTCTCAGGACCAGAGGCAGCGGCCCGTTGGCCAGGGCAGCGGTGTACGGCCGCTCTACCGAACCCGGCCCAAAGCCGCCTTGATTTGATCCATATTTTCCAGCGCCGCCTGGTGCCCCGCCGCAATCACCTTCTCATGTGCGTTCCAGTCGAAGATCCCGATATCGCCCACCGCCGGCTTCAGCAGCACGTCGCGGCCATCGCGGATCGGGTTTGCGGCGGTGTCGCTGCCGATGGTGCCCACGCGCCACAGTAAATCCAGGATACCCGGCAACCCCGTTTCGCCACCCGATCGCGCATCCCGTTCCATCGAGCCAACATCCACCGCGATCACCGAAGCCACCCCGAACCCGTGAATCCCTTCGATCGGCATGTTGTTCAGCACGCCGCCATCGACATAAACCGCATTCCCTTCCAGTATCGGCGGACAAATCCCCGGAACAGCAGTCGTCGCCCGCAGCCAGGTCACCAGCGGCCCGGTCCGGTGCACTGCCGAAACGCCCTCGGTAATATTCGTCGAGACGCAGAACAGCGGTATCGGCGCATCCTCCATCGCCATGGTCCCAAAGCAATGACCAAGTGTCCTGACAAACGCCCGCTCGGAATAAAGCGCCGTCCAGGGCACCGCGAAATCGGTGAATTTCCGCCGGTTGAACGCCATGGCCAGCGCCCGAACCGTGGTCGTGAGATTCCACTCCAAAGCGAACACCGCAGAAACGATCGCGCCGACACTGGTGCCGCCGACAGCGTCGATCTGGATGTCATGCTCTCGCAGCGCCTGGATGACGCCGATATGCGCCATCGCCTTCGCACCTCCGCCGGACAACACCAAACCCAGCCCGCGCTCCGCGATCAGACGACTCGCCCGCTCAATATCGGCCGAAGACCGAATGTGAAAATGCCGGCTCGGGTTCACCGCCGCCAGCCAACCCGTGGTCTTACCGGGAACGATCGCGTCCTGCCACAGCAGCATCAATGCCAGCGGCGTGGTATGCGGCACGTCCAACCGAACCGTCCCCGGTTCGCCATCGCCGTTCGCCACAAGCACGATGCGGTCGCTCTGGCGGACGCAGAATCGCGTCCAGGGCGTCGGATCGCCGTCCGCCTGCAGCAGAACGAAATCAGAATGCTTCTCGATATCGGAGAACCACGCCGACGTCCGTTCAGACTTTTGCTTGCCGGCAACAATAACCACCGTCCCGAAAGCCTCCAGGCACGCAGCGATCTTCTGCACAATCGGCCGGATGTCGGTCGCTTCATCCGCCGGCACAAAGCAAAACGTGTGACACTTCGGCAGCCTCGCCACAGCCGCCTGGCCGCGCTGCAACCGTTGCACCGCCCCGGAACAGACCGCCAGCAAAACACCATGGCAACGCGCCGCCGCGGCATGCAGATCGGCCTTCGATATGCGCAAAACTTCGCTGTTGCGCAGCGCCCGCACGCCGACACTGTGCGCTTCGCCGGTAAAGAAGCCGACATCCCCGATGACATCGCCTGCCCCGAACCGATCGAGCATCGCCCGGCCGCCGCCTGCCGCGTGATAGGCGCCGAACTGGCCGGTCATGACGATATAGACCGCCTCCGGCTGCTCGCCTTCCCAAATCAACGCAGTCCCGGCGGGAACCGACATCAACGAGCAGATTGACGTCAGCGCCTCGATCGACTTGCCATCCGCCAACGGAAACGCCCCGCGCAGATCGCGGGCACGCTCGGCCCGCGCCTTGTCCTCCTCGGCGCGCCGCGCCGAGGACAGCGGGTGACGATACAGCCAGCCGTCCGGAGTCCGCGCATGCAGCTTGAGGCTGTTCAAAAGACGAGCGGTCCTGTCCGACATCAGACCCTTCATCAACGCCGAATCGTAAGCGCAGTAACTCACTCAGGTATAGCGGGTTCGCAGTATGAGAAGCCACGACGAACCCGAGGTCCCAATTGTTCGTTATCAACAGCGGATCGCCCGCCGATCGGCGGTCAATAAAGCGTGGTTCGGCCCGGCTGCCAGACCCCGAGGGCTCAGTTTCCGCCCGGGGCTTTCCAGATGTTCCGATCCTGCATCAGCCGCACCTGCCGATCGATAACCTCGCGCTTGTAGTCGGCGTGACGGCCGGGGATGGTGTCCGCATAAAGGTTTTTCGGGTAGATTGGCTGCTCGTAGATAATCTGCGCCAGTTCCGCGCGGATGTCCTTGGCCCAATTTGTCACCTGGGCGCTCTGCCGATGGTGCCGCAATGCCTCGATATTGATCACGCCTGCGACAAATGTGGAGCCATTGGTATCGCGCTGCTTGCCGACGATCGCGCCACGGTAATCCACGATCATCGACTGCCCGCCGCCGGCGTCGATCGGGGTCTCGCTGTCGGGATACAGGTGATAGCCGCCAATGTTCGGCGCCACGACATACATATTGTTCTCCAGCGCCCGCGCCCGGTTGGAGATCTCGAAGAAATCGTTCTCCGTGAACGGCGCCGGCAGCGACGCGCGGTAGACGACTTCCGCGCCGTTCAGCGCCAGGCCGCGGCCGTTTTCGGGATAGCTGCCCTCCATCGCCATCATGATCCCCAGCCGCCCGATGGCGGTGTCGGCGACCGGCCAGAAAGCCTGCAAGGTGCGGCCGTATTTCTCGATCCACCAGTCGAACACGTCATGCGGCGAAACCGAGCGCTCGCACGGCAGCAGCGCCGAGATCTTGTAGTGTTTGAGGATGACGGCGCCGTCCGGATCGACGATGAAGCCGACATTGAAAAACCGGTCCGGCCAGTCTTCGTGCCGCGCCTTGGCCTGGGCGATGATGAAGCAGCCCCATTGCCGGGCCAGGCGGCCGATCCGGTCGGTTTCCCGGCCGGGGATGTCGATGGCGCAGGTGCGGGCAAACTCGGCATGATCGACGTCGAGCACTTCGTCGTTGAACCCCTGTAGCGCGCCTTCGGGAATGGCGATCAGCCGGACCGGGATGTCGAGATTGGACAGCCAGAACGCCGCCTTGGTCAGGCTTTCCAAGTGTTCGAGGTTCTTTTCCATGTCCTCGCGGCGGCGGATACCCCAGAAGCTCGGGATCAGTCCGACCGCGGTGTAGGGTTCGACCATGTCACCCTCCTCCGGGAATCAGGTTCGTAACATCATCTGTTTGATGCCATCGCGATGCAACTTATTTGCCGATGCAGAAACGGGAGAACAGGGTATCCAAAATATCCTCCACCCCGACATGACCGGTGATCCGCCCAAGCTCCCGCATCGCCAGGCGCAAGTCTTCGCCTCGCAACTCCGGCAATTCGGCCCGTTCGGCGTCCTCCAGATGACCCGCCGCCGCCGACAGCGCCGCCCGGTGCCGGGCCCGGGTCAGGGGCGGAGCACCCCGGGATTCCGTCATCCGCCGAGCTGCCGAGGCGAGACAATTGCGCAGGTCAGCCACCCCCTCCCCGGTCTTCGCGCTGATCCGCACCGACCCCGCAGGCCCCGGGAACCCCAGATCGGCTTTATTGGCCACCAGAATGTGCCGCACGGACGCCAAAGCCGCCACCTCGGCCCCCGCCTCCACCACTGTCAGCACCATATCGGCGTCTTCCACCCTGGCCAACGCCCGGCGAACCCCCTCCGCCTCGATGCTGTCCGTCGTCTCGCGCAGCCCCGCGGTATCGACCAGCGTCACCGGCACGCCGCCCAGCACCACACGCGTCTCCAGCGCATCCCGCGTGGTGCCCGGGGTTGCCGAGACAATCGCCACATCCCGTTCCGCCAAGGCGTTCATCAGAGTCGATTTCCCCACATTGGGCGCGCCGGTGATGGCAAAGAACAACCCCTCGCGCAGCTTCTCACCCCGCCCGGCGTCGTCCAGGTGAGTGCGGATTTCCGCCCGCACGGCGCGCAACGTGGCCAGAAGCTGGTCTTCCACTTCGGGCGGCAGATCCTCGTCGGGGAAGTCGATCAGCGCTTCCTGATAGGCCAAAATCCCCCGCAGACGATCCGCCCAGTCC
The DNA here is from genome assembly GCF_903944925.1 of uncultured Rhodopila sp. Taxonomy (GTDB): domain Bacteria; phylum Pseudomonadota; class Alphaproteobacteria; order Acetobacterales; family Acetobacteraceae; genus Rhodopila. The sequence goes on from NZ_CAJATU010000082.1 coordinate 5,103, forward strand.
TGGTAGATCGCGCCGAGCGCCCCCTCCATCTGACGCAAAGCCTGGTGCCGCTGCGCCTCGGTCTCGGCGGAGATCAGGTCGTGCACCGCCTCCGCCTCCAGCAGGTCCATGCGACCATTCAGGAATGCCCGCCGCGTGAACTCTCCCGGTTCCGCCGGGCGCAGGCCCGCCGCGACCAGGGCGTCCGCCACACCGTCGATCACTGCACGGCCGCCATGCAAATGAAGCTCGGCGCAATCCTCACCGGTATAAGTGCCGGGGCCGGGGAACCACAGGACCACCGCCTGATCCAGCAAATCGCCCCCGAGGTTGCGCAAACGCCGCAGCGATGCGCGGCGCGGAACCGGCAGTGCACCGCAGCAAAGCGCCGTGACCGCCCGTTCTGCAGCGGCACCGCTGATCCGCATCACCGCGATGGCGGCGCGGGCGGAGCCGGACGCGAGGGCGAAAATCGTATCATCGCTCATCGCGTAACCATAGCGGCTTTCGCGCCGCCCTGAACCGTCTCGGCTGCTTAATCTATTGCCTTTGATCTGCGTCAATGTCAGGTGTCACCCCGACCGTCAACCATGCTTGACAGATCGGGAGGTCATTCAGCGTGCGTATCCTGCTCATTCATCCGAACTACCATTCCGGCGGCGCCGAGATCGCCGGCAACTGGCCGCCCGCCTGGGCCGCTTACCTCGCCGGATCGCTGAAAGCCGCCGGCTACAGCGATCTGCGGTTCGTCGACGCGATGACCAACAACATCTCGGACGATGACCTGCGCGACATCATTAAGGCCGAACAGCCCGATATTGTCGGTTGCACCTGCATCACCCCGTCGATCTACAAGGCCGAGCGGGTGTTGCAGATCGCCAAGGAGGTCGCGCCGAAAACGGTGACCGTCCTCGGCGGCATCCACGCCACGTTCATGTACCAGCAGGTCCTCACCGAGGCGCCATGGATCGACACCATCGTCCGCGGTGAGGGCGAGGAGATTCTGATCAACCTCGTCCGCCTGATCGACCAGGGCCGCTGGCCAGCCGATCGGCATGAGGTCAAGGGGCTGGCGTTTACGGAAACGCTGGCGGAGGGCGCGCAGATCGTCGCCACCGCGGCGGCGCCCACCATCAAGGACCTGGACTCGATCGAAGCCGACTGGGGCATCCTGGAGTGGGATAAATATCGCTACATCCCGCTGAACTGCCGCGTCGCGATCCCGAACATGGCGCGTGGCTGTCCGTTCACCTGCTCCTTCTGCTCGCAGTGGAAGTTCTGGCGCGACTATCGCTTCCGCGACCCGATCAAGGTCGTGGACGAGATCGAGACACTCTATAAGAAGTACGATATCGGCTTCTTCATCCTCGCGGACGAGGAACCGACGATCAACCGCAAGAAGTTCATCCAGTTCTGCGAGGCACTGATCGAGCGCGGGCTGAACGAAAAGGTTCTGTGGGGCATCAACACCCGCGTCACCGACATCTTGCGTGACGAGGAATACCTGCCGCTATACCGCAAGGCCGGCCTGATCCACGTGTCGCTCGGCACCGAAGCCGCGGCGCAGTTGAAGCTGGACCTGTTCAACAAAGAGACGAAAATCTCCGACAACAAGAAGGCGATCCAGCTTCTGCGGGATGCCGGCATCGTTGTCGAAGCCCAGTTCATCGTCGGTCTGGAGAACGAGACCGCCGAGACGCTGGAAGAGACCTACCGCATGGCGGTGGAATGGGGTCCCGACCTGGCGAACTGGTCGATGTATACGCCGTGGCCGTTCACGTCGCTGTTCCAGGAGATGAAGGACAAGGTCGAGATCTTCGACTTCGACAAGTACAATTTCGTTACGCCGATCATGAAGCCCAATGCGATGGATCGCAGTGAGCTGCTGGATCGGGTGATGAACAACTACCGCCGCTTCTATATAAAGAAGGCTCTGTTCCACTACCCGTGGGCCGGCAAGGGCGCGCGGCGGCGCTATCTGCTGGGCTGCCTGAAAGCCTTCCTCAAGTCCGGTTTCGAACGCAAGTTCTACGACCTCGGCAAGGTCGGCTATTGGGGACCGCAGTCGAAGAAGAAGGTCAACTTCCACTTCGACGAGGGCCGCAAGCTGGCTGAGGCGCAGACCAGCGACTGGATTGCCGCGGCCGATACCTCGCGCAAGGCGAAGCCGTTGATTCCGTTGTCGGCGGTTTCCGCTTGCGGCGGCGGACGCGACCAGATGGACGCAATCGAAGCCAGCGGTGCCAAGTCGCCGGCGGTGGTGATGGCGTGCGGTGGCGGCACCGAGCAGATGGCCGAGACCGATGACGCAGCCGGCGCGGATTGATCGTTCGATGCACGGCCTGACCGATGACCCCTCGGTACCCGGGGTCATCGGACCGAACGCGGTGCTTCAGCTTATCGAGGCGCTGAAGGCCGCGGGACTATACGACGTATCCGCCCCGGTCTTCGCATCGGCCGGGGTGGCGGACTGGCTGGTTGACCCGCCTGAGAAAATGGTCGACCAGCGCCGGGTTGCCCGGCTGCACCAGGCGATCCGTGCGGTGTCCTCGCCTGAGGAGGGCATCGCGCTGATGGCCGAGTCCGGGCGGCTGACCGCGGATTACATCCTGGCCAACCGCATTCCCAAGCCGGCTCAGGTGCTGTTGAAGCTGCTGCCGCCGAGGCTGGCGGCCGCGGCGTTCGTGCCGGCGATCAAGGCGCATTCGTGGACCTTCGCCGGAACGGGCAAATTCACTGGCAAGGCCGGTTCGCCGACGGTGTTCACCCTGATCGGCAATCCGCTGTGCGCGGGGGAGCGCGCCTCCAAGCCGGTCTGCACCTGGCATGCGGGGGTGTTCCAGCGGCTGTTTCAGGTTCTGGTGTCACCCCGTGCTCGTGCCGTCGAGACGGATTGCGAGGCCTGCGGCGGCCCGTTCTGCCGCTTCGAAGTGGATTGGCGGAAATAGGCTGGCATTAAGCCGATCTTAACTATTTGGCGGTTTTGTAGGGGCGCAAGAACGGGATGTGCCCCACTGCATGCTGCCTCCAGGAACTTTTAGTGCGCTGAAAGGCCACCATGACGCCATCGTCACGGTGGCCTGCCTCGGTGCATGTTTGACTGCGATTGTATGCGGGGTGCCCGCTTGGGCTGCAATAGCAGCGCTTGCATTGTCTTTGGGCATATCACATCTTCGAGCAACCAAGAAGGAACGTCATATTGAGGCACTTGCCCGTCGACAGATGATCGATGCAATGGTTAGGCTTGCGACCATTGAGAATGAGCGTTCGGACGCCGCGCCTCGGTCCGGACGTAAATCTCGGCGGGCGGTGCGGCAACTGGAAGACGATGAGGGTTACCCACGATGAACCTGCTATCAACTGACCTTGCGGCGATCGTGGCGGCCATTCTTGTGGCGGTGTCCGCGTGGGCCGTTCGCGCGCAGTCGCACGCCCGGCACGAAGCCCGCGTCAGGCTTCTGCGGGAAACCACGGAATCGCTGCATCGAAAGGCGGAGGAAGCTGCCCGGTTCCGCGCGGTGGCGGGCATGCCGGTGCAGGGTTCGGCGGCTTCGGCCAAGCCGTCTCAGGTCTTTCCGGCGTAGCTTTTCGCCATCCCCTCGCCCGGCTCGGCCTGCGGGCCGAACGGCATGATCGGATAGCGAAGGCCGGCTTTCGACAGGCCCTGTAGCCCGATCACCGCACGTTGCAGGTCTTCCGGCGGACAGGCCATCAGCATCTCGTCATCGGCGACTCCACCGTATCGGCGCTCGGCATAGCAGGGGATCGACAGGCTAACCTTGCGGTTCTTCAGCGCGCTGCCCCAGCTATCGGCGCAGGCGCTTTCGCCGGTGATGCTGAAGTCGTAGCGCTGGTAGTTGCGCCATTGCAGGCCGTTGATGAACAGGATCATCTGCGCCGGGTTGCCGTAGAACAGGCACACATCCGGCGGGTCCAGCCGCCCGGTGCGCAACGGCGAGATCGCCAGGCCGTGGTAGGTCCCGGGCGGCACGCGCGGCATCTGCGCCTGATGCGCGGCGGCAGCGTCTCGGTTCTCGAACCACACGCCCTCCATCTTGCGGCCGGAGGTGTAGATTTCGCCGGGTGCATCCAGGCCGATGACACTGCTGCAGCTTGAGAAGGGCGGCACGTTCTCGGTGGTGATGCCGAGGGTGAAGCCGGCCATGCGGGACTGGGTGACAAGCTGGCAGGTGGAGAAGGTTTTTCCGGCGGCCGGACGGCGCAGGCCGGGGATGGCTTCCATCTCGGCCACGTCCGCGAACAGCTTCATGCCGATGGGAAAGGTCCGCAGCCTCAGCAACTGGTTGAGCTGTTCCGCGAGATCCGCGATGGCCTTGCCGTTCAGCGGCTGCGTCGTTGACACGTCGTTCATGGCCGGTTGCCTCCTGCACGCTCATGGTGCCATGGCGCGCTTCGGAGGGAAACTCGGCCGTCAGGCAGGAACGATCTCCAGCCGGCGCTCGATCCGGTCAAGCCGGAGTTCGATGCGATCGATCCGCTCGGACTGCGCCGCGAAGTCGCCGTGCAGAAGGACAACCTTGGTTTCAAGCGACGTCACACGCCGCCCGAGGTCGCCGATGGCCGAGGCCAGCCGATCAAGCTTTTCGTCCATCCGGCGAAGATAGACCAGTATCAGGTTGTCAGGCTCACCGCTCATTCCATGCTTCATCGACTGCGTGCCGACAGTATCCAACATATGTGTTAACAAGCGGCTAAGGAAGCGCCCGGGCAATCACGTTCCGTGCCGCACCAGCCGCCGCAAGCCCGCCATCTGCTGCTGCACCCATGTCCCGGTGGCCAGAGCCTCCTCCCCCGACGGATCCCCCGTGGGTACATAGTCGCGCGAGAAATCCGCCGTCCGGAACAGCATGTCCCACCACGGTAGCACCGCCCCGTAATTGCAGCTTCGCTGCCCGGCCGCCAGCACCCCGTGATGCGCGCGGTGGAACCGCGGCGAGATCAGCAGGCGCTCCCCCAGCCAGCCGAACGACAGCCGCACATTGGCGTGCGACAGCGACTCCAGGAACCGCAGCACCAGCACCAGCAGCGGGAACTGCAGCGGCGGCACCCCGATCAGCAGCGCGATCACGCCGAACCAGACGAAGGCGATCAGATCGTCCAGGACATGATTCCGGTCATCCGACCAGAACGTCATCTGCCGCTGCGCATGGTGCAGCGAGTGCAGCGCCCACCACCATCGAAACTGATGCGCCAGCCAGTGCCGCGAGTAATCGGCAAAGTCCAGGATGACCGCGTAGATCACGAACACCACCACCTGCTGTCCGAGCAGCACCGGAAACAGCCCCTCCAGCGTCGGCGGCACCCATCCCTGATCGGCCATCCAGCCGTTGACCGCGACCTGGGCGCGGTAGAACAGCACGTAAGTAACGAACGGCAGGACGCCGACGCGCGACAACAGCGTGTACAGCACGTCGACCCAGACTGCATGGCTGTCCGGCCAACGCTCCACCGGCCGCCAGCGCTCCAGCGGCAGGCAGACGGCGAAGGTCAGCACCACCTGGGCAACGCCGTACAGAGCGAACAGCGCCCAGCCGTACGACACGTCCTCCCAGTTCATCAGTCCCAGCCAGTACAGAGCCGGGACCAGCGCATGCTCCTCAAGCCAACCGGCGGCGAGATCGAACGGATCGCCCATCAGCGGCTGGATACCACCATCGGCGACGGGGCGCGCGCGTTCAGGAACAGCCCGTGCGGGGAGCGTCCCACGGCGATCGTCTCAAACGTGCCGCTGACCGGGTCCAGCACCGCCACGCTCTCCGCCCAGCGCCGCGTGATCCACAGCTTGCCGCCGGGCGCGAAATCGATGTCGTCCGGACCGCCGGGCACCGAGTAGCTGCGGATCACCTTCAAGGTCGCAGCGTCCACCGAGACGGTCGTCCCGCCGGCCCGGTCGTTGACCCACAGGATTTTCCGGTCGGGTGACAGGAACAACTGATGCACGCCCCTGCCGGTGACGATACGCTCCACCACCTTGCCGTCGGCCGGATCGACCACGGCGACATAGTCGGTGCCCATGTCCGCCACCAGCACGCGGCCGTTCAGCCACAGCACGCCGGCCGGCGTCTTGCCGACGGGAACCGTCCATTTCTCGGTCATCGTCCGCAGGTCGAAGGCGGCCAGCTTGTCGCTGTCCTGCAAGCTGACGAACAGGGTGGACGAGTCCGGCGACCAGGTCAGGTGGCTCGGCGTCGCCACCACCGGGAAGCGCTTCAGCAGCTTCATGCTGGCGGCGTCGTAGATATCCACCTGGTTGCGCGCCAGGCCGTTCACCCCCAGGAACTTCGCATCCGGGCTGAACTGCAACTGATACGGATCTGCTATCGGCAGGCGCTTCTGCACCTCCCCGGTGGTCGGGTCGATGAACATGATCTGGTTGCCGGCGGTATCGCCCACCAGCAGGCTCTTGCCGTCGGGGCTGAGGATCAGGTGATGCGGCTCCCGCAGGCTCGGGATGCGGCGCACTTCCTTCTGTGTCGCCATGTCGATCACGCTGATCGAGGCGCCGTTCGAATTCACCACGAACGCGATGCCGCCCGCCCGGACAGGGGCGGCAAAACCGCCGATGGCGGCAACGCAGAAAAGTGCAATACAAAGACGCCGCATGGGGTGCTCCGGCAGGAATGATGCGCCGTCCCTACCTCTTCGGCGCGGAATCGGGCAAGGCCAATCGGGCGTCCGCGAACACCGCCGTGGCGAGCGCGAACAGCACGCAGGCCGGGGTGGAGATCAGCACATTGTCGGTGACGGCATGGCAGGCGAATGCTGCGAACACCAGCCGCATGATCCGCGCATCGGCCGGGCGCAAGACCCGCGTATGGACAAAAACCCAGGCAGCGAACAGGCCGATGAACGCCGCGCGGCCGACTTGTCCGCCCTCGACCTCCATGCGGAGGTACTCGTTATGCGCCGCCCAGGTGTGCAGGATGCGGGCGACCGGACCGTCCGGCGGAATCACCGCGTTGCCGGCGCCGATGCCCCAGCCCAACCAGGGCGACTGGGCCGAGGCCGCCTCGAACGCCGGCCACAGCAGGCCGCGCCCGCTGAGGTCCCCGGCGTAGTTGGTGACGACGTTGAACAGCCGGATGTCGGACAGGTCGCCGGCGAACAGCAGCAAAAGAGGTGCGGCGGCACTCCCGGCCAGGATCAGCAGCAGGCGGTGGTGCCAGGGGAAGACGGTGGAGCGTATCGTCGCGAGGCTGATACCGGTGACCGCAACGGCGTAGGCCAACGGGGCACGCGCTCCGGTCAGCAGCAGGAACACAAAGTTCACTGACAGAAGCGCCAGGTCGCGCGCCCGGCCGTGACGATACAGCAAGATGAGGCAGGCGTAGATCGCCGCGAGGCAGACTCCAGCCAGGAACGCCGGGTGCCCCAGTCCGGCCAGACGCGCGCCCCCGCTGTCTACGAAAAGCGGCCGGATGCCGGCCATGGCGATTGGAACCGAGGCGGCAATGGCGACGGATGGGCACCAGGCGACAGCCCGTATCATAGAGCGCGGCCAGTTGGGCGGCAGACGGCAGAAGCAGAAGGCGAACGGCGCGGCGGAGCCGACGAACGACCTTATGCTTTCGGCAGGGCTAAGTCCCGGGTGCAGGCCGTGGACCATGCCAATCGCCAGCATCGCCAGATAGGCCCAGACCGGGTTGAGCGGGTCGAGCCGGGGGCCGAACCGCAGCGCGCATATCATCGCCAGTGCGATCCCGATGCCTTTGACTGTTGCTATGACCGGCTGGAACATCTCATCGCCCGCCACGTCGGCGAAGGTCATTTCCAGGCTCATGGCGACGACCAACAGCCAGGCGACGCAGAAGGGAGTGGGATGGAGGAACGCAAGGATAGCGATGCCGGCGATGACGCTGCCGGCGAGTGCTACCCAGAAGACAGGCGGCACGATCAGCCCGCAGCCCAGGGCGCCCGCCAGCAGCAGGGCGGCGGCGGCCAGAGGGGCCATATCGGGGTGATCGGCGAGGCGAGATGTTGGCATCACGCTCCGATATGCCGGAAACAGATGAACAAAAGGTTTACGTCAAGGACCCCTGCGCCTTCACACTTTCCCCGCCGCCGACCTATCCTCCCGCAAAACACCGGAGGAAACCACCATGCCCGACATCCGCGTCATCGCCACCGGCCTGCGCTTTCCGGAAGGTCCGGTGGCCATGCGGGACGGCTCGATCGTGCTGGTGGAAATCGAGCGCCAGACCGTCACCCGGGTCTATCCAAACGGCCGCACCGTGGTCGTCGCCCATACCGGCGGCGGCCCGAACGGCCTGGCCATCGGCCCGGATGGCGCGTTCTACGTCTGCAACAACGGCGGCTTCCAGTGGCGGCTGGAACAGAACCTGCTCCGCCCCGGCGGTCCGGCCTCGGACTACACCGGCGGGCGGATCGAGCGGATCGATCCCGCCACCGGCGCCGTCACCGTTCTGTATGACCATTGCGGCCCGCACCGGCTGCTCGGCCCGAACGACATCGTCTTTGACGGGCTGGGCGGCTTCTACTTCACCGACCTTGGCAAGGCCCGTGCCCGCGACCGGGACTGGGGCGGCGTATACTACGCGCTGGCGGACGGCTCCCGCATCACCGAGATCGTGCATCCGATCCTGACCCCGAACGGCATCGGCCTGTCACCCGACGGCAAGACCCTCTATGTCGCGGAAACCGAGACGGCGCGGCTATGGGCGTTCGACGTGAAGGCGCCCGGCGTGCTGGAGAAAGCCCCCTTCCCCTCCCCGCATGGCGGGCGCCTGGTCGCCGGCCTCGGCGGATACCAGCGCTTCGACAGCCTGGCGGTGGATGCCGCCGGCAATATTTGCGTGGCGACGTTGGTGAACGGGTCGGTCAGCATCGTCGCACCGTCCGGCGGTCTGGTACGGCAGGTGCCGATGCCGGACCTGTTCTGTACCAACATCTGCTTCGGCGGCCCCGATCTGAGGACTGCCTACATGACGCTGTCCGGAACCGGGCAGCTGGTCTCCATGCCCTGGGACAGCCCCGGGCTGCGACTGGCCTACGAAGGCTGAGCCGGCGTTGCACTCGGAACTTCAAATAATAACTGAAGTATCACGACGCCTCCGGGGTGTAAATTAGCCGTGACATACAGACAAACCTCCGGTTCGCGGCTGCTCTACATGGGCGCGTCCTGCTAGAGCAAGCTGGCAACCCGGTCCGAAGGCCGGGAAAAACCGGGGAGCTTGCCTGCATGCTGGGATTTTTCTGGGCCTTGATCATCGGCTTCGTCGTCGGAGCCGTTGCCAAGTTCATCATGCCGGGACGCGATCCGGGCGGCTTCATCATCACCATCCTGCTGGGCATCTGCGGCTCGGAGCTGGCGACATTCCTCGGCCGGGCCATCGGCTGGTATCGCGGCGACCAGACCGCGCGGTTCGTCGGTTCGGTCGTCGGGGCGGTCATCATCCTGGCGATCTACCGGTTCTACCTCAGCCGCCGCGGCCCGGTTGCCGGCCCCGGCGGCGGCCAGCGATTCACCTGACGTCATCGCATCAACCAGTTTCGGGGATACACAACCATGAGCGGATTCGTCGGTCAGATACTGCAAGGCGTTCTCGGCGGCGGCGGACAGGCCCAGTCCTCGTCCATCCTGAACGGGGTCCTCCAGCAGGTGCTGGCTGTGAAGGACGGCGACAAGGAAGGCGTCGCCGCGATCATCCAGAAGTTCCAGAACGCCGGCCTCGGCACTTATGTCCAGTCCTGGGTGGGCAGCGGAACGAACCAGCCGATAACGGTGGATCACGTCGGTTCGGTCTTCTCACCGCAGCAGCTTCAGGGTTGGGCGCAGCAGGCGGGCACAACGCCGGAGGCCATCCGTGACGTGCTCGCCCAGGCGATCCCGCATGTCGTGGATCACCTCACCCCGGGCGGCCAGGTGCCGGCGCAAACGCCGCCGCAAATGGTCGATCTCGCCGGCATTCTCGGCAAGCTGATGGGCACGACGGGGTCGACCCGCACCGCCTGAACGCATCAGTATACAAGGGGAAAACGTATGGCGGACCATGACCTCGTGGCGCTGTGGGAGGCGCATTGCCGCTACGAGTTCGAGACGCGCGACGTCGATGCCACCATGGCGACGATGGTCGAGCAGCCCTACGTCAACCACATCCCGACCATGACCGGCGGGGTCGGGCAACACGATTTGCGGCAGTTCTACGCGAACCACTTCATCGGGGTGAACCCTCCCGATTTCGCCCTCGACCCGATCAGCCGCACCGTCGGCGCCGATCGGCTGGTGGATGAGTTTGTGGCGCGGTTCACGCACACGACGGAGATCGATTGGATGCTGCCGGGAATCGCGCCCACGGGGCAGGCCGTCAGAGTACCCATGGTCGCGATCGTGCAATTCGAGGGCGACAAGCTCGTGCATGAGCACATCTACTGGGACCAGGCTTCCGTGCTTGTGCAGATCGGCTTGCTCGACCCCGCCGGGCTTCCGGTGGTTGGCAGCGAGGAGGCGCGGAAGGTCGTGGACAAGAACCTGCCGAGCAACGCGCTGATGGGCTCGCTTTGGAAGCAGCAGCGTTGAACGCCATCGGCTATTACGCTTGCGGCTGCTGGCCGAGGCCTTCCGCGCGTTCTTTATATTCGGCCGGTTGACGATGGAGGTTGCCTTGCCCCTGGTGCGATGCAACAACTCCCTCCATTCCCAACCTCCCGAGTAAAAGTATGCCGCTGCACGTCGCTCTGACGCATAAGACCTCGTACCATTACGACCGGCTGGTCTCGCTCGGTCCGCAGACCATCCGGCTGCGTCCAGCGCCGCAGGCCAGGACGGCGATCCTGTCCTATGACCTGAAGATCGAACCCGAGCCGCACTTCATCAACTGGATGCAGGACCCGCAGGGCAACCACCTCGCCCGCGTCGTCTTCCCGGAGAAAGTGGACCGGTTCGAGGTCACCGTGGACCTCGTCGCCGACATGGTGACGATCAACCCGTTCGACTTCTTCCTGGAACCCGAGGCGGAAAACTACCCGTTCGGCTACGACCCCGTGCTCGACCAGGAACTCGCCCCGTTCCGCAAGGCCGAACCCGCCGGTCCGCACCTGACCGCGTTGCTGGCAGCCATCCCGCGCGAGGAAAAGCGCACGGTCGATAAGCTGGTCGAGCTGAACACACTCGTCCAGCACGCCGTCGCCTACATCGTGCGGCTGGAGCCGGGGGTCTACACGCCGGAGGAAACCCTCGACCTCGGCAAGGGATCCTGCCGCGATTCAGCCTGGCTGCTGGTGCAGGTGCTGCGCCATCTCGGCATGGCGGCGCGCTTCGTCTCCGGCTACCTGATCCAGCTTGTCGGCGACGTGAAGCCGCTGACGGGTCCGGAGGGCCCGACCGCCGACTTCACCGACCTGCATGCCTGGGCCGAAGTCTACCTGCCGGGCGCCGGCTGGGTCGGCCTTGACGCCACTTCCGGCCTGTTCTGCGGCGAGGGCCACATCCCGCTCGCCGCCAGCCCGGACCCGATCTCCGCCGCACCGATAACCGGGCTGGTGGAGAAGGCCGAAGTCACCTTCGACTTCGCCATGTCGATCTCCCGCATCAAGGAAACGCCGCGGACCACGAAGCCTTATACCGAGGCGCAGTGGCAGGCGATCCTGGCGCAGGGCGCCGCGGTGGACCGCGCGCTGGTCCGGAACGACGTCCGCCTGACCATGGGCGGCGAGCCGACATTCATCGCCGCCAACGACATGGATGCGCCGGAATGGAATACCGACGCGCTCGGCCCGACCAAGCGGGCTTATGCCGGGCGGCTGATCCGCCGGCTGATGGACCGCTGGGCGCCGGGTGCGGCACTGTCGCACGCCATGGACAAGCACTATCCCGGCGAGCAATTGCCGCGCTGGGCGCTGCATTGCTACTGGCGCAAGGACGGCGAGCCGATTTGGACCAACCCGTTCCTGCTCGCCTCTGACGACGACCAGGACAGCGCGACCGCCGCCGACGTTGCGGAGTTCGCCGCCAGTCTGGCGGAGCGGCTGCAGGTTGATCCCTCACTGGTCATCCCGGCCTATGAGGACATCTACTATTATCTTTGGAAAGAGCGGCAACTGCCCGGCAACGTGGTGGCCGAGGACTCCAAGCTGAAGGATCCGCTCGAACGCGCCCGGATGGTGCGGATCTTCCAGCAGGGTCTCGCGAGTGTCGCCGGCAGCGTGCTGCCGCTGCGCCGGGTGATCGATGGCGGCGTCCGCCGCTGGCAGTCCGGCAAATGGTTCTTCCGCGCCGGCGAGATGTTCCTGATCCCCGGCGACAGCCCCGTCGGCTTCCGACTGCCGCTGGACAGCCTGCCCTGGGCCGATCCGGCGACGGTGGATTTTGAGACGCCGCCCGATCCGTTCGCGCCGTCGTCGCCCTTGCCGCGGCGGCAGTTGCTGCAGAACCGCCGGTTGACCCCCGGCGGGGGGATCGAGAATTTCCGTCCGGTCCGACAGGAACTGCCGGTTGTCGGCCAGGGCGACCCGAACGTCGTCCGCACCGCTTTGGCGGTCGAATCCCGTGAGGGTAAGCTGCATGTCTTCCTGCCGCCGCTGTATGCGGCCGAAGACTGGCTGGCTCTGGCCGCTGCGATCGAGGAAACCGCCGCCGAGCTTGGCCGCAAGGTCGTGCTGGAAGGCTACCAGCCTCCTGAGGACGATCGCATCCTGAGCTTCTCGGTCACACCTGACCCCGGCGTGATCGAGGTCAACGTCCACCCCACCGACAACTGGGCGGATCAGGTCCGGCTGACGGAAGAGTTGTATGAGGAAGCCCGGCAGGTCGGCCTGGCGACGGAGAAGTTCAACCTGGACGGCCGCCATGTCGGCACCGGCGGCGGCAACCACGTGGTGATGGGCGGAGCACGGGCCGAGGATTCGCCGTTCCTCCGCCGCCCCGACCTGCTGAAATCGGTTGTCGGCTTCTGGCACAACCACCCGAGCCTGTCGTATTTGTTCAGCGGCCAGTTCATCGGGCCGACGAGCCAGCATCCGCGACTGGATGAGGCGCGGCAGGACAGCCTGGCGGAACTGGAGATCGCGTTCTCCCACGTCAAGGCGAAGCAGCCGGTCGCGCCCTGGATCACCGACCGCCTGTTTCGCAATATCCTGGCGGACATGACCGGCAATACCCACCGGACGGAATTCTGCATCGACAAGATGTACACCCCGGACAGCGCGTCCGGCCGGCGCGGGCTGGTGGAGTGCCGGGCGTTTGAGATGCCGCCCCATGCGCGCATGTCGGCGGCGCAGATCCTGCTGATGCGGTCTGCGGTGGCAGCGTTCTGGGAGCGGCCGTATGAGCGGCGGATGATTCAGTGGGGCACGCGGGTGCATGACGATTTCATGCTGCCGCATTTCGTCGAACAGGATTTCCGCGAGGTGCTGGATGAGCTTAGCGGACTGGGCTTCGGCCTCGACCCGGCTTGGTTCGCGCCGCATCTGGCGTTCCGCTTCCCGCATGTCGGGACGGTCGATCTGCGCGGGCTGCAGCTTGAGATCCGCAACGCGCTGGAACCGTGGCACGTGCTGGGCGAGGAGCAGGTCTCCGGCGGCACGGCGCGCTATGTCGACAGTTCTGTGGAGCGGGTGCAGGCGAAGGTCTCCGGCTGGGTGAACGAACGCTACACCCTGGCGTGCAACGGCGCCGCGGTGCCGCTGAGTGCGACGGACCGGGTGGGCGAATATGTCGGCGGGGTGCGGTTCAAGGCGTGGAACCCGCCGAGTTCGCTGCATCCGACGATCCGCCCGCATGCGCCGCTGACGTTCGACGTGTTCGACACCTGGAACGGGCGGAGCATCGGCGGGCTGAGCTACAACGTGTCACATCCCGGCGGGCGGAGCTACGAGACGTTCCCGGTCAATGCGAACGAGGCGGAAGCGCGGCGGCGCTCACGGTTCTTCGCGTTCGGGCATACGCCCGGATCGATGCCGGAGCCGGTGGTGGAGCTGTCGCGGGAGCATCCGCGGACGCTCGATCTGCGGCGGGTTTAGGGGGCTTCGACCCGTGATGGCGCGCGACCGGCCGATTGGCCGATCGGCGGGCGGCTTTGGGAGCGGGCCTACCCGTAAACCCCAACCCCCTCGCCTCGCGTCATCCGTTCAACCAGTGGAACCCCGGTCAAGCTGCACGCCACCGCCTCCGCCACCCTGATCCCGTCCACACCCGCCGACAAAATCCCCCCGGCATAGCCGGCCCCTTCGCCGGCCGGGAATAACCCCGGCGTATTTATGCTATGCCCGTCCGCGCCCCTGACGATCCGGATGGGTGAGGACGTTCGCGTCTCCACCCCCGTCAGCACCGCGTCGTGCATCGCGAAGCCGGGGATCTCCCGGGCAAACCGCCCCACGGCCTCACGGATCGCCTCCACGGCGAACCCGGGCAGGCAGGCTGCCATATCCGCCACCGCCACCCCCGGCTGATAAGACGGCACCACCACCCCCAGCGCCCGGGACGCCCGGCCCTCCAGCAGATCGCCGACGGTCTGCACCGGAGCGGCATACGAACAACCCCCCGCCTCGAACGCACGCCGCTCCCATTCCTGCTGGTAGGCCACGCCCGCCAGCGCATCGCCCGGATAGTCCGCCGGCGTGATCCCGCAGACGATCCCGGCATTGGCGTTGAACTCGGCGCGGGAATACTGGCTCATGCCGTTGGTGGCGACGCACCCGGCTTCCGATGTCGCCGCCACCACGCGCCCGCCGGGGCACATGCAGAAGCTGTAGACGGATCTGCCGTTGCTGGCGTGGTGCACCAGCTTGTAGTCCGCCGCGCCAAGCAACGGATGACCCGCAAACCCGCCGAACCGGGCGCGATCGATAAGCGACTGTGGATGCTCGATGCGCACGCCGATAGAGAACGGCTTGGCCTCGATGAAAAGGCCCCGCCGGTGCAGCACCCCGAACGTGTCCCGCGCGCTGTGCCCGATCGCCAGCACCACGGCCGATGCGTCGATCTGCGAGCCATCCGCCAGGACTACGCCGCGCACCCGCCGCTGCTCGTCCAGCGCAAGATCATCGACCCGTGCGCCGAAGCGATACTCGCCGCCGAGCGCCTCGATCTTCGCCCGGATGCCCTCCACCACCGTCACCAGCCGGAAGGTGCCGATATGCGGCTTGGAGACCCACAGGATTTCCTCCGGCGCGCCGGCCTCGACGAACTCCGTCAGCACCCGCCGCCCGAGGCCGCGATGGTCCTTGATGCCGGAGTACAGCTTGCCGTCGGAGAACGTGCCGGCGCCGCCCTCGCCGAACTGCACGTTGGATTCGGGGTCCAGCACGCCGCGGCGCCACAGGCCCCAGGTGTCTTTCGTGCGCTCCCGCACCAGCTTGCCGCGTTCCAGGATCAGCGGCCGGAAACCCATCTGCGCCAGGGTCAGCGCCGCCATCAGCCCGCACGGGCCGGTGCCGATGACAACCGGCCGACTCTCTGACCCGCCGGCATGAACGGGCAGACAGTACTGCGTGTCCGGCGCCTGGCCGACACGAGGGTTGCCGGCGCAACGCGCCAGCACGGACGCCTCGTCCCGCACCGCCACATCCACCGCATACACCAGGCTGATCGCCGATCGGCGGCGCGCGTCGTAGCCGCGCCGGGTGACGGTCAGGGACAGAATATCGGCGGCAGCCACGCCAAGCCGCTCAAGCACCGCGTCGCGCAAGGCATCGGGCGGATGATCGAGCGGCAGCTTCAGTTCGGTCAGGCGGAGCATGCTGGCTAACGAACGCGCGACCGCGCCCCTACCCCCGCAGCAGTGTTGCCCACCCGTGCGGGTCCGGCGCGGTGCCATATTGGATACCCACGATGGTATCATACAGCTTCTGCGTCAGCGCCCCGGTCTGGCCGCCATTGATGATATACTTCTCGCCCTTGTAGCCTAGCTCCCCGACCGGCGAGATCACCGCCGCCGTCCCGGTGCCCCACATCTCCAGCGTCCCGGCCTTCGCCGCCGCCAGCACGTCGTCGATCGCAATCGGCCGCTCGGACACGCGCAGCCCCCAGTCGCGCAGCAGGGTCAGCGCCGAGTCCCGGGTGATGCCAGCCAGGATGGTCCCGTTCAGCGGCGGGGTGATCACCTCATCGCCGATTTTCAGCATGATGTTCATGGTGCCGACCTCGTCGAGGTATTTGTGCTCGACGCCGTCGAGCCAGAGCACCTGGGTATAGCCGGCCTTCTGGGCTTCCTCCGCGCCGAACAGCGAGGCCGCGTAGTTGGCCATTGTCTTCGCCGCACCCAGCCCGCCGCGCACCGCACGGACATACTGGTCCGTGGCCAGGATACGCACCGGGTTCATGCCTTCCTTGTAATAAGCCCCCACCGGCCCGACGATCACGTAGTACAGATACGAGTGCGACGGATGCACGCCCAGGAACGTCTCCGCCGCGATCACCGTCGGGCGGATATACAGCGAGGTGCCCGGCAGCGAAGGCACCCAGCGCTGATCGACTTCCACCAGCGCCCGGATCGATTCCTCCACCAGGGCGGGATCGATCTCCGGAATGCACAGGTAATGTCCCGATTTGTTCAGCCGCCGCGAGTGGTCCGCCACGCGGAACAGCCGGATCTGCCCGTCGGCGCCGCGAAACGCCTTCAACCCGTCGAAAATGCCCTGTCCGTAGTGCAGTACGCAGGTGGCCGGGTCCAGCACGAACGGTGCGTAAGGCTCGATCCGCGGCGAGTGCCAGCCCTTCCCCTCGTCGTAGTTCATCAGGAACATATGGTCGGAGAACACCTTCCCGAACGCCAGGCTCTCATCAGCCGGGGGCTGCGCGGGGTTGGCGGTGCGGGTTATCGCGATCTGGGTCACTGCGGTCTCGTTGTCTGAAGGAGCCTCACGCTACAATACCATGAAACCCCGCGCCATTGCAGCCTGCGGTCGCCCGTCATGCGTGTGCCGGCAATCCGACGTGACCGCGACGGGCGGTGACGCCCCGGCGCTATCCGCCGCGTTCCGCGATCTGCTGCTGCCGCCGCCTGTCGCTGACCGTGCGCATGTTGAGCAGTTCGCGCCGGACTTCCGCATTCTCATCGTCGGTGCCGGGGTGCCGCGAGCCGTCAGGCGCCAGCCAGTAACAGGTTTCCGCCTCGGCATTGATGATCTTTTGCCAGTCCTTTGGCCTGCTCACGATAGCTCCTGCTTTCCGGAAAAGGGGTGATGACGCGTGACCCGAGGTGGAGGGAACCGCCGACTCCACGCCACCGGCAGTGAACCTTGTGCCGGGCGCGGCACAGGCAAGACGACGGTCGCCAGGTGGCGGAGATTCTTCAAGGCGGAGCTGCATCAGCCGAGCGCCGCCTGCACCCAGCGCGCCCCGGCCAGCACCGCCCGATCCTCCCCTCGCCGGCCGACGATCTGGATGCCCAGCGGCAACCCGTTCGGACCCGTCCCGGCCGGCACCGTTACGCAGGGCACGTGCAACGAGGTCCAGATGAAGTTGAACACGGGGTCGCCGGTCCACTCCAAACCCTTCGGCGCCTCACCGGGCGCGGCGGGCGTAACCAGCACATCCAGCCCCTCCATTGCCCGCGGAAACGCGGCCTGCATGCGAGCGAACACGGCATAGGCGTGATCCAGCGCCGCCTCGGTTTGCGAAAGCCCGAACGCCAGGCGTTCCCGCAGCCCTTCGCTGATCAGGTCCGGGAAGCGGGTCAGTTCCCATGCCAGAGATCGGGCGCTTTCCGCATTCATGACGATCGGGTGCGCCTCGATCAGCTCCGCGAAATCCTCCGGCAGTTCCCGCTGGCAGATCGAGGCGCCCGCCCGGCCGAGCGCATCGCTCACCCGTTCTATCAACGCCACGGTTTCCGGTGCCGCTGCGGACCACACGGGTGAGCGGCAAATCCCGATCCGCGGGGCGCGCTGGGGCTTTGCATCCGGATCGCCGAGGTCGCGGCCGGAGACCGCCCCGGCAAACAGCGCGCAGTCGGCTACCGTGCGCGCGATCACGCCGACGGTATCAAGACTGTCCGACATGATCTTCATGCCGCTGCGGCAGATCAGGCCGAATGTCGGCTTGTAGCCCACCACGCCGCAAAACGCCGCCGGACGGATCACGCTGCCGGCGGTCTGGGTGCCGAAAGCCAGAGGGAACAGGCCCGCGCCGACTCCCGCGGCTGAACCGGAGGACGACCCGCCGGGGGTGTGGGCGGGATTGACCGGGTTCATCGTCGGCCCCGGCTGCCGCGTCGCGAACTCCGTCGTCACGGTTTTGCCGACGACCACCCCGCCGGCCGCCCGGGCCGCAGCCACTGCCGCGGCATCCGCCCTCGGCTGCCAGCCCTGCCAAATCGGCGAACCGTATTCGGACGGCATGTCGGCCGTGTCGAGCACGTCCTTAACCCCGATCGGGATGCCTTGCAGCGGCCCCGGACGACACGACGCCGCGGCTGCGCGAACTTTGTCCGGATCGAAACAGGCAAACGCCTTGACCGCCGGATCATGACGGGCGATGCGATCCACATACGCTTCCGCAAGATCGAGCGGGGTTAGCTTGCCATCCCGTACCAGATGAACGGCGCGCACTGCGGACAGGCCGGGCAAATCCATCTTCGCTGCCTCCTGAAAACCCCGGCAGCTTGCAACACAGCCTTTTTGGCGTCCACCTATCCCCGCGTTTTCAAAGTCGAGCGTCCCCGGCTTCGAAGCCCAGCACCCCCGCGACATCGAGGTCTGGCTTGGACCACGCTTTCGGGTCTGCACCCGTCCACGCTCCCATCTGATCGAAAGCCGCCTCAACGGCATCGGGATAAACCTCGTGCCTGAGGCTGGGCAGACTCTTCAACAGCCGCCGGATCTCACGCTGCTGCTCGCGGGTCGTCAGGCGCCAGCTCCGCGTCGCCATTTCGGGCTGTATGCGCAACTTCGGAATGTGCGCATAAAGCACGATCAACCGCGATCCAAGTTCGCGGCGGTCACGCGCAGCCATGTCCGTCAGGTACGCGATGAGGTTGCCGCTGTCGAGCACGGCAAGATCGCCGTTTTGCAAGGCTGCGATCTGTCGCTCGATCCATGCATGCTCATCCGCCTCGTACAGCGTGCCGGTCGGCTGCTCGACCAGATCGGCCATCCGTCTGCCTCCAATCACCCAATTGATTCTAGCACATCAAGCGGAGCAAAAAATCGGCAATGAACAAAGCCGTCGGCCATGAGCTAACGTTCTGCGGGGCGGGAACGTCGAACTCCATAGGTATGTCGCACATACCTGATTTCTTCACCTTGAACGCCAACTGACACTGGCGCCGCATTTCGACCGGGTCCATCCTTTCCCCGATGAGCGCACAGCAGCAGCCCAAGGGGGATACGTCAGGCACCGGCGGCGGACCCATCCGCGTCGGCGGCACGCCCGACGGCCTCGTGACCTATTTGGTCGATCTGCCGCCCGAGGCACTTCCCGCCGTCTGCAAGCGCGACCTGGAACGCGCCTGGTACGCCGCGCGCGATGCCGCCCTGGCCGAGCGCCAAGGAGCGGTGCGCGGATTCCGGTTCAACCGACCGGACGGCAGCCACACCGATCTCGCCCTGGCAGACCGCGACGCACGCTGCTGGGTCGGCGCGGTGGACCTGACCGTGGGGATCGCCACGGCGAACGGATTATCGCTGTGTCTGCGGCTGCTCGCCCTGATCGATCTGCTGGCCCGGGCGCCCTGGGCACGGTCGCTGCTGCATCTCGCCCGCGACGGGGCGGAATTCCATCCGGCGTTGCTGAAGGCCGCCGCAAGTCAACCGTTGACGCGGGATGCGCGGTTCGACGAAACCGGGTTCCGCACCCGCCTGTCCCGATTCGCCGGCGGCTTCCAGATCGAAGCGCCGGAGGCGGTCCCCCGCCTTTCAGGAGCCCATTCATGACTTGCCTCCGTATCGCGATCTCAACCGGAGCCTTGCTCGGGGCCGTCGCCTTGTCCGCGTGCGACAGCGCCCCGCAGACCGCCCAGCAGCAGGCCGATGCCCAAACGGCCGCCGCGTGCCGCCAGCGCGCGAACGAAATCTTCGATCGGCAGAACCGCGGCGCCATCTACGCCGCCAACCCGTCTACCAACTCGCCGTTTTCCGCCAACTTCACAGGCGACAATCCCAGCCGCGGCCTGTCGCAACAGTTTGCCCATGACAGGCAGGTCAGCGACTGCATACGCAACTCCGGCACCGGGGCCGAGCGTAGCCAGCCGCCGGCGGACCAGCACTGAGCCGCCGCTTGTCGCCTGCGTCCGAGTTCCGCCGATGATACAAGCGGCGAAACCCCATATGGACGCCATGGATCTGACCTTCATCCCGGGTTCCCGGATCGTCGAGGTGGCCCGCCTGGCCTTCGCCACGCCGGACGTGGATTTCCTGTGCTTCGGCGAATCCGACCAGCCGAGCCCGGACTCCGCACGGCAGGCCGCGGTGCAGGCGCTGGCGGACGGCGAGACCCGTTACCCCGACGTGCGCGGCCTGCCGGCGCTGCGGATGGCGCTGTCGGCCTACCTGTCGCGGCTGCACGCCAAGCCGGTGACGGAAGGCCGCATCCAGGTGACGGCGTCGGGCATGGCGGGGCTGTCGATCGCCATGGCGGCGGTGATCCGTGCCGGCGACAGGGTGGTCGTGCATGGGCCGATCTGGCCGAACATTCCGAACGCCGCGCATCTGCGCGGGGCCGATGTCGAGCAGATCGACCTGGACGCGCAGCCCGATGGCGGCTTCCGGCTCGACCTCGACCGCCTCGACTCGCTGATGGCGGGCGCGCGCGCGTTCATCCTGAACTCACCCGGCAACCCGACCGGCTGGACCGCCGAGGAGGCGGAGCTGCTGGCAATCCGCGAGATCTGCCGGCGGCACGGCGCCTGGCTGATCTCCGACGAGGTGTATTCCCGCCTGGTCTATGACGGGCGCCCCGCCGCGCCGTCGCTGCTGGACATCGCCGAACCGGGCGACCGCATTATCGTCTGCAACAGCTTTTCCAAGACCTGGATGATGACCGGGTGGCGGCTGGGCTGGCTGGTGGTGCCGGACGGCACGCAGGAGGCGTTCATCAACATCGTCGAAGTGTCGCACTCCGGCGTCGCGCCGTTCATCCAGCAAGGCGGAGTCGCCGCCGTCGGCGACTCCCGGGCGGTGGACGACTTCCGCGCCCACTGCGCCGCCGGGCGCGCCATGGCCGGGGAGGCGCTGGCGGGCCTGAACGGCGTGCGCTACCGGCCGCCCCCGGGTGCGTTTTATGCCTTTCTCGCCGTCGAGGGATTGCGCGATAGTCTCGATCTGGCGAAGAAACTCGTCACCCGGCACGGCGTTGCCGTGGCCCCGGGCGTGGCTTTCGGTTCGGCGGGCGAGGGCTGGCTGCGGGTCTGTTTCGCCCAGTCCGCGCCGCTGATGGAGCGGGCGATGCATCGCCTGCGGGACGGACTTCGGGCGGAGATAGGATCATGAGCCAAACCATCACCTGTGCAGTTTGCGGCGCCCCGGCCAGAGCCGCGTTTGCCGCCCCCCAGCCGGAGATCGCGCCGGACCTGGACATGCGTCCGGGGGAGCCCGCGCGCTCCACCCTGCCCGACTGGATCCAGCAATGTCCGCGCTGCCGCGCCGCCGCGCCGGATCTCTCGGCGCTGCCCAAGGCGGCCAAGGCGATCGTTGAATCGGATGCATACCACGCGCTGAGCACGTCCGGGCTGGAGGAAACCCTGCCATTCCGCCGCTGGGCGCTGATCTGCGAGCGCACCGGGGATCATCCGCAACAGGCGGAGGCCTTGCTGCAGGCCGCCTGGGCGGCTGATGACGCTGCCGTGATGACCGATGCGGCCCGCCTGCGCACCGAGGTCGCGGCGCTGTGGGATGGCACCGAAGACGTCGAACTCGGGCTGCGGCGGCTGGACGTGCTGCGCCGCGCCGGCCTGTTCGATCAGGCCGCCGCCTGGGCGGACGTGCTGGCGGCGCGGCAGCAGGGGGAGACCGGCCGGTTGATCCTCGCGTTCCAGAAGGCGCGGATCGCGACCCGCGACGTCGGGCGGCACCTGATCAGCGCCGCCCTGCCGCCACCGTCCGCAACGCCGCACGTTTCCCACGGCAAGCGCGCTCAAACCGGGTTCTGGTCGCGCCTGCTGCGGAAGTAGGTGGCGTCAGACCGGCCTCTCAGGCGACGCCTCCGCGTCCGGGCGGTGACGAAAAAAGCGCCCGATTGGCGTCAAATCATGAACATCCGGGTGATTGACACGCCGAGCAGCAACAGCCCGATCAAAGCGAAGCCGAGGGCGCCGTAGGGCGGCAGGATACTGAGTATATTGAGGACGATGAACACCACGGCGGTCAGCGAGGTTCCGACGGCCATGAGGAAACTGGGCTTGGCGAGCGAAGAGGCTCCTTCCCGGAAATAGAATCGAAGGACGAAGACAACGAAAGCGGCGACAAAAGGCAGCAGGAGAATGCTGTGCGGCATGGGAACGCTATACTCCAGAGGACCGGTGCGGGAGCGTCACTAGACCCTTTCCGGCGGATTGGCATCAGGCGTCATCCGGTCGCAGGATTATCCCGCCGGTTCCCGACAGGCACATGCATGGCGCCAGATGTGCCCTGGCTTCAATCCGTTTGGCGCACCGGCCGCGTCTCCGGCATCGTTAGAAGGACCGTAACAAAAGCAGCCATCCCGATGCCTGCCAGCGTGAAGAACGCCGCCTGCATACCAGCAGTGTCCGCAATGCCGCCCGACATCGTCGTGCTGATCGCCGCTCCGATATAGGCCGCCAGGCCGAGGACCCCCATGCACAGGTTGAAATGCGCCGTGCCCAAGGTCAGGTCGGAGGCCACCAAGGGCAGCAGTACTCCGAACACCGCCGCGCTGATGCCGCTGACCGCCTGTCCCGCCACCAGCGGCCAGGCCCCGGGCAACACTGCCAGCAGCACGCCGCGCAGTGGCAGCGCGCCCCAGCCGAGCAGCAGAAGGCGCTTGCGCCCAAATCGCTCGGCGGCGCGGCCGATACGCGGGGACAGCAGGGCGACGACGCATTGCGGCACGACAATGCAGGCGGCGATGATCAGGTTGGCGAAATTGCCGGCCCGCATCGTCACCGCCGCGCCCGCCAGCGGCAGCATCGCGGCGTTGGACATGTGGAACAGCATGACACTGGCGCTGAAGATCAGCAGTTTGTGGTCGCCGAAGAGGCGCTTCAGCCCGGACATATCCAGCAGCCGGCTGGTGGTCTGGCCCCTCGCGTAGCTGCCGGCGCCAACCGACCAGAGTGAGATCAGAGCCGGCACGCTCAGCGCGGCGGTCAGCAGGAACACGAAGCGCGAGGACAGATACGCTCCGGTCGCGCCCATCACCGCCGCGGCGAGGCCGTTGCCGATCGACGCATAGCGGGCGTTACGCCCCAGCCGCTCGCCCAGTCCGGCGTGGCCAACCAGGTGCAGGCTGATCGCGGCGATCGCCGGGGTCAGGATGCAACTGGCGAAACCGTGCAGCATCTGCGCCACCAGCACCGGCAGCCGATTGGGCAGCGTTGCCAGTAGCAGGGCGGCGATGATCACGGCGACCAGCGCGCCGGATGCGACTCCGCGCTTGTTGCGCACCGCGTCCACCAGTGCGCCGGCCGGAAGCTGGCTGACCAGCGAGGTGACGGTGCCGAGCGTCAGGGCAAAGCCGATCTCCACCTGGGTCCATTTTTGCGTGGTGAGGTAGACGGCGACGAAGGGGCCGAAGCCGGTCTGCACATCGGCGACGAAGAAGTTCACCAGGTCCAGGGCGCGGTTGCCGGATGGCCATGACGGGAGCAGGCGCCGCATCCGGGGCTAATGCGCCGGCGTTGGCGCGGGTGCGGCATCGGCTGGCGTCACCACTGGCGCCGCCTTGCCGGTGTTGCTGAATTCCGGCGCCGCCTTGATCTGGTCCGGGGTCATTTCCAGGGTGACCTGGTGCTTGCCTGAGGGCTTGAAGCGCAGCGCGCTCCAGTGCACCGCGACCTTGCGGCTGCCGACGCCCATGAAGCCGCCGAAATCGATGACCGCGGCCTGGGGCTGGCCGTTCTCGTCCACCAGCACATCGACCAGGCGGCCGATATCCTTGCCGTCGGGGCCGGTGACGTTGCAGCCGAGGATCGCCTCGGCGTCCTCGGGCTGGACGGTCTGGACGGAGCTGGCTGGTGCCGGCGGATCGTCCGCGCGGACGGCTGGACATATCGAGATCGTGACGGATATCGCTACGGCCAGGACCATTCGTTGCATCGCCGCCTCCGCCAGGACCCGACAGGTCGGAAGCGCGGAGGCCCGTATCAAGTTGAAGGCATGTTCACGTTCTATTGCGGAGCGAAACCGGCTTTGTCTCCCTGTCGACGTTGAACGACGCCAGAACGATACCGCTGCCAATCATTGCGATACCGATGGCATGATACACCTGGAAACGTTCATGCAGGAACAGCACCGCCAGCACGCTGCCGAACAGCGGCATCAAATGCATCGACTGGCCGGCGGCACCGGCGCCGATGAGTTCGACGCCGCGGTTGAAGAACAGGTAGGCGACGAAGGACGGCAGCACCGCCGTGTAGGCAATGCCGATCCAGGACGGCAGGCCACCCTGAATCGACGCTCCGGACGCGACCTCCCACAGCATGAACGGCAGGATCATGCAGGACCCGATCCCCATGGCCGCAACCAGGAAACTCAATGGATGCACCACCGGGCGCTTGCGCAGCATCACGCAGTAGAACGCGTAGATCGCCAGTGCCGTCAGCACCCAGAGGTCGCCATGGTTGAGCCGCAGATGAAACAGCACGTCCGGGGAGCCGCGCGCGGCGATGACCGCCACGCCCATCAGGGACAGCATCACGCCCGCGGCCTGGCGGGGCGACGGAGTCTCCCGGAACAGCGCGAAGGCCCAGAGCACGATGATCAGCGGCGTGGCGGATTGCAGCAGCAGCACGTTGAGCGCCGTCGTGCCGGTCAGGCCGAGATAAGCCATGGTATTGTAGCAGGCGATGCCGGTCGCCGAGAGCAGCAGCATCATCTTCCAATGCCGCAGCATCACCGGCGCGTCGGCCCGCAGCCGCGGCCAGGCGAAGCCGATGGCGACCAGGAAGGCGCCGGTCCAGCGGCACCACGACAGCGTCACCGGTGGAACCTGCCCCACAAGGCCGCGTCCGAGGACGATATTGCCCGCCCAGAACAGGTTGGCCGCAGCCAGAAGGCCCCAGGCGGAGTGCCAGAGTGATCGCATGCGGTGCTTCGGACGTCCCCCGGGGTATTCGCAACCGCTTTGCACGCGGGCACGTTGGCGTATCATAAAACCAAAGCGCTGCTTTGAAAGCCGCGCAGGTCCGGGATTGCCTGATTGTCATGCGACAGATCGCGTTAAGCAGCGAGACCGACTGGGACGGCTGGCGTCAGGCCGCGCGGCGGCTGGTGCTGGCCGGGATCGAGCCGGCGGAACTGTCCTGGTCGGTTGGCGGCGCGTCAGACCCCCTGCCCGACGCATCCGGCAGCTTCAACGTGTCGCGGGCTCTGGTGTCGCTGGCCTCAGTAGCGTTCCAGGCGCGGGAGCCGGAGCGGTTCGGCCTGCTGTACAGCCTGGTATGGCGCTCGCATGCCGGCGACAAACTGCTGGAGGACGCAGACGATCCCGATCTGCTGCTGGCCCGCCGCATGGCCCTGTCGGTGCGGGCCGACGCGCACCGGATGCGCACCAACATGCGGTTCCTGCCGGTGGAGGACGGCGCACGCTTCCTGGGCTGGTACGCCCCGGCGCATTTCGTGCTGGAGGCGAACGCGCAGTTGATCGCCCGCCGGTTCCCGGACCTGGCGTTCTCGATCGTCACCCCGGACGGGGCCGCGCACTGGAACGATACGGCGCTGCGGTTCGGCTCCGGCCTGCGCCATGCCGAGGACGACGAGGCGCTTGCGGCGTGGTGGGACCGTCACGGCGCGGCGCTGCTGGAGCAGGCGGCGGAAGGCACCTCCGTGCCGGAAGCCGAGGACCTGGACGAAGCCCCCCGGCCGCCGGACCTGCCCGCCTTGGGGCCGGTGGTGCTGCGCGCCGTGTCCGATCCTGCGCTGCTCCGGGCGGGCAAGGACGCGGCTTCGTGCCAGCGCTGCCCGCTGTTCGCTCCGGCAACCCAAATGGTGTTCGGCGAGGGTTCCGCGGACAGCGCGGTGATGTTCGTCGGCGAGCAGCCGGGCGACCAGGAGGACGTCATCGGCCGCCCCTTCGTCGGACCCGCCGGCCAGATGATGGATCGCGCGATGGAGGAAGCCGGCATCGACCGCCGCACCGTCTACGTCACCAACTCGGTCAAGCACTTCAAGTTCGTCCAGCGCGGCAAGCGGCGGATTCACCAGACTCCGGAGGTGCCGGAAATCCAGGCCTGCGGCGGCTGGCTGGACCTGGAGCGGGACCGGGTGCGGCCGCGCCTGCTGGTGCTGATGGGCGGTTCGGCAGCGCGGGCGGTGATGGGGCGGGCGGTGACGATCAGCCGCGAGCGCGGGCGGCCGATCCAACTGCCGGACGGGCAGACGGCGTTCGTGACGGTGCATCCGTCCTATCTGCTGCGCCTGCCCGATGCGGCGTCCAGGGCGCGGGAATACGCGGCGTTCGTGCGCGATTTGCAGGCGGTGCGGGCGATCATGCAGGCGGGGTAAGCTGCTTCACCGCCGCTTCGATGTCTGCTACTGTCGTCGCGAAATGATCGAGGCTGAGGCATGGCGCCCGGGTGGTTCGGCTCCACGGCACTAAACCGTAACGGCACGGCATCGGCCGGCTGCGCATGAGCGTTCCGTTTCTGACCTGCATGGCAGCCGCGGCGGCGTTCTATCACCTGCCGCCGCGGGTTTTGCCCGCCATCCAGGCGGTCGAAGGCGGCCGCGTCGGCCTGATGCACATGAATGCCAACAATACAGCCGATCTCGGGGTGATGCAGGTCAATACGGCCTGGATACGACCGCTGGCAAGCTACGCGCACATGCCGACGCAGGCCGTCGCCGAGCGGCTGATCAACGATGCCTGCTTCAACGTCGCCGCCTCCGCCGCGATCATGCGGGTCTACCTCAATGAGTCGCATGGCAATCTCATGGCCGCAATCGGCTACTACCATTCCCATACCCCGGCGCTGAGCACCGCCTACCAGCAGAAGGTTCTCAGCGCAGCCGTAACGTTATTCGCCGGCAACCGGAAATCCGCGCCGGCCCCCCAACGATAAGAGCGCCGAACCATGAACACCCGATCCCGCCGCGGCGAGCGCGGCTTCACTTTGCTCGAACTGCTGGTCGTCATCGCCATCCTCGGCCTGCTGATCGGCCTGGTGGCACCCGCCGCGTTGCGGCAGCTCGGCAGCGCGCGCACCTCCGTCGCGAAGCAATCGATCGAGCGGATTTCGTCGATCCTTGATATCTACAAGCTGGATGTCGGCAGCTATCCCACAACCGACCAGGGACTGCGCGCGCTGGTCGAACAGCCAACCGCCGTTTCGGCCTGGAGCGGCCCGTATGTGAAAAACGGCGTGCCGGTCGATCCGTGGAACCATCCGTATGTCTACCGCGAGCCGTCCAGCCGGGCGGGGCACGATTTCGATCTGTGCTCGAACGGACCGTCGGGCAATGGCGGCAGCGACATGATCTGCAACCCGTGAACCTATTGTTGCAAGCGCAACTGTTGGCGTAGCCGGGCAGCCGGATCTGCTTGGCCGGACGGACGCAAATTGTTCAACAGATTGGGCGTCGCCGCCGCGTTGATCAGTTGCTCCCGCAGATCGTTGGTCAGCGCGCGGGCATCGCGCTGGTCGTGGATGACGTGCGGAGTAATTAGAACCAGCAGCTCCGTCCGCTCCCGCGAATTGTTCTGATTCCCCGCCAGCAATCCCAGGATCGGCACGTCCTTGAGCCAGGGAATGCCCTGGTTGCCTGTCGTCGCCGTATCGGTAATCAGCCCGGCCAGGCCGACCGTCTGGCCGTCCTGCACGACAACCCGGGAATTGACGTTGCGTTCGTTGAACGTCGGCGACGTTAGCCCGGGCGTGGTGATTGTCGTGGCGACGCTGCTGACGTCCTGCATGATGTCCAACGTAACGAGTCCGCCGCTGTTCACCCGCGGCGTCACCTCCATGATCACACCGGTCTGCTGATAATTAACCGAGTTGACGATCGGCGCATTGGCCGTGAGCTGGCTTTGCGACGACTGGCTGAGGTACGGCACCACGGCGCCCACCTGAAGCCGCGCCGGCTGATTGTCGAGGACAAGCAGTTCCGGCGAAGAAAGCACGTGGACGGTGGTGACCTGCTGCAACGCCTGAATGGCGAACGGCGCGCCGCCGGCGCCGTTGCCGCCGAGGAAAAAGCCGGGGAAACTCAGGGCCAGCGTCGCGGCCGAGGCACTCACCGGGGTGGTCGTGGACGCGCCGGTGTTGAGGATGCCGTTGATGCCGCCGGCCTTGAAAAAGAACTGCGTGCCGTATTGCAGAGCGTCGTTCAGGGTGACCTCGGCGATAACCGCGTCGATACGAACCTGCAAGGGCAGGATGTCGATCTTGCGCAGCATCGCTTCCATCGTCCCGACTTCGCGTTCGGTGCCATAGACCAGCACGGCATTGTTCTGATCCTCCGGAATGACCCGCAGCGAATCGGCGGTTTGTTCGCCGCCCGGTTCCAGGCCGCCCAGCAGCGGATTGGCGCCGGCCGCCGGGGCCTGCTGTTGCTGCTGCTGTCCGCCGCCGCCGGCTGACAGGATACCGCCCTGCTGCTGACCGCCCGACTGGCCAAATCCACCACCGGATTGGCCGAGGCTGCCGCCGCCGGGGTTGATCCCGCCGTTCATGCCGGAGCGCCCCAGCCCGCCGGCCGAACCGCCGCCGAGGCCCCCGGCGCCACCGCCAATTCCGGATTGCCCCGTGCCGGACTGGCCGTTTTGCGAACGGTTCTGGTTTGTCGGCTGCGCGGTGACGTTGCCCGGGGTAAAGGCCTGCTGCAACACGTAGGCAACGTCCTCGGAGTGGCTGTTCTGCAGGTAGTAGACATGCCATGTCCGCAATGTCTGCCGCCGTCCGCGGTCGATCAGCGCATAGACGCGCCGCGCCTCATCGATGTAGCGCTGCTGCGAAGACACAACCAGGACCGCATTGATGCGAGCCAGCGGGATCACCCGCACCAGCCCGGCCAGCGCGCCGCCGTTCTGGCCGCGGAACGCATCCTGCATCGCCGAGGCGAAATCCTTCACATCACCCGCGCCGATGGGCAGCAGCGCATAGGACTGGCGGGCGAGCACGTCCACGTCGAACGCCTGGATCAGGCCGATAAGCCCTTCCCTCGCCTGCGGCTCTCCCGACACCAGCAGCGCATTCGGCCCCGGATCGGCCGCGATCTTGCCGCCGTCGCCGACATAGGGTTGCAGGATTTTCGCCAGATCCTCGGCGGAGGCGTAGCGCAGCGGCACGACCACCGCACCCGCCGTGCCGGCGCCGCTGGCCGCGGTCGCTGCGGCCTGCGCCAGCGGAACCACGCGATACAATGAGCCGTTCGTAACCAACGCGGCGCCGTTCGATGCCAGCAGCGATTCCAGCGTCGGCACCAGTTCCGAGCGGTTGAGCGGCCGCACGGTGTGCAACGTCGCGGTGCCACGCACCGCCGGATCGATCGTGTAGTTGACCCGCAGGATCGTGCCGAGGATCTGCGCGACGACCTCCCGAATATCGGTGTCGGCGAAGTCCAGGGTGACGTCACCGGCCGCCCCGACGGAAACCCCCGGGCCGGGCCGCGGCGCGGGCGTTCCCTGCCCGCTGTCGGTACCGTACGCGAACTGGGCCGGCGGCAAGGCGTCCGGCGCACCCACCGCACCGTTGATGCGCGGCGGCGCCGCGGTGGCGCCGGGCGGCAGCGGGGACAATTCCGGGATGGCGGGCGGTGACGGATGATTGCAACCGGACAAATGAGTGAGGGCAAGCAGAACCAGCCAGCGGCCGCACAGCCTTCCGCGAACGATGTGTAGCCGCATACTTCGGTTGAACTCCGCCCCGCCCGTTCAGAGCTTACTGATGGACCCGAGCATCCTCCGGACGCGACGCAATCCGTTGTGATCGACGTGCGAGTCTGCGTGATAATTGTTGAATGGCAGGAAGAAGGGGCGCCAGGATAAGCGCCCCTTCGCGGTCGGCCGAGCTTGATCGGCTTAGAAATGGAACAAAGACATCAGGTCGCCAATGGCGGGGCCGTTTGTCGGCGCGTATGGATTGGGGCCGGATTGGTCCGGGTTCGGCAGGTTGTCGCGGCTGCGGGCGGAGATCACCGGCAGGCTCCAATTGGCCTCGATGAACTTCAGGATCGATACGTGGTCGCCATATTCATGCGAAACATGCCCGCCGCGCGTGAACGGAGACACCACGATCAGCGGTATCCGCGAGCTGTCACCGAACCAGTCTATCGGCTGGATATAGCCGGAATCCCAATAGCCACCGGCCTCATCCGTGGTGATGAACACCGCGGTCGATGCCCACAGCTTGGGCTGTTTTTGCAGCTCCGTGATGACCTTGCGGACGAACGCCTCATAAATGCTGAACTTGGACGACGCCGGATGTCCGTCGTTCAGCCCGCCCGGCTTCACGAACGACACCGCCGGCAAGACGCCCGCCTGGAGATCGGTGTAGAAATCGCTGGTGTCCTTCACCACCTGCTCCCGCACCGTCTCATTCGTCATGATCGAAGTCTGATACTGGAACGGATTGCAGATGTTGCAGTAGACGTTGGTGGCCGCGTTCGGGTCCTGCACGTAATCGTTGTAGCCCTCACCGAACCAGGCGAACGACACCTCGGCCGACAGCAGCACGTTGGCGATGCTGTTGGTCGGGACCGGAGGGATTGTGAACGGATTCAGCGTCGTGTCGGCGACCGAACCATCTCCGTAGTAGCCGGGGTTGTAGTTGTTCAGCAGATAGTAACGGTCGGGATCGCAATTCGCCGCAACGGGCTTGGGCAGCGCCTTGAGATAGCTCGTGACCGCGCCGACACCGGGCTGGCTGGTATCCGCGCAGGTGCTGTAGGAACCGCCCGAATAGCCGTCCTGGGTATAATAGTTGTTGGTGCCGGACTGCGCGTCGGGATCCTCGATCTGGTTGGACGGCGGAACGGTGGCATTGCCCTTGCCGTCGGTATAATAAATAGCATCCGCAAAGCCGGCGATGATGCTGTCCAGCCCGGTGCCGCCCATGGCGGGCTGATGGTAGTTGTCGCTGATGGTGTACTCATCCGCCAGGTGCTTGAAATACGGCATGTCGCCCTGGAGAACGTTGTAGAACCCCATCGCCGTCGACCCTTCGCCGGTGGTCTGGTCGGTGAACGGAACCGGCTGCGGCTTGCCGTTGCTGCCGGCGCCGATGGTCACCTCCACCCAGGGAAACAGATCGTTCTGGCATCCGCTCGGGTTGTCGGAGGTTGCTTTGGCTGCGTCGCAATCGGTCTGCTGACGCGACTGGTAATAGCGGTGCACCGGGCTGGCGGCATAGGCGTCATACGGCACGCCGGGCGTCAACTGGAACGGGCCGCTCGGCAAGCTGTTGACGTTGGCGATGCGGGTGTCGATCGACCCGTGCGGCAGTCCGGTGGCGCCGGTGGTCAGCAGGCGGATATCCTTCGGCAGCAACCCGTAATCGGCGTTCTCAGCCGCCTGCAGCGTCGCAAAGGGCGGCGGGCTGGTATCACTGGCGAATTGGTTGCCGCCAACCATCGGCGGCGGCAAGGTCTGATAGGCGGAGGTCTTCGGCGGACTCGCGCTGAATGCACCGGGGGCGCTGGCCTGATATTGCGCCGCCTTGGAGAAATTCGGGCCGGGCGTGCCGTCCTCGTTGACGATGCCTTCCGACAGGATGTTGAACACGGAGTCGCCGGAGGGCGAACGATACGTTGCAAACACGTGATCAAAGCTGCGGTTCTCGCCATAAATGACGATGACATGCTTGATCGGCGTCCTGGTGTTCAGGTCGTTGCTGCCCAGCGGCGTGCCGGCCATCACAGACGGCGCAACGACCTGGCTGGCCATCGAAAACAGCGAGGTATATAGAAACAGTTTCGCCTTCAGCGACTTTAGCTGCATTGCTCATCCCCTTTGTCGGCCGGCTGGTCCGGCTGACAAAGGTTCTGAACCAAGTGTGAGTAAAGCGGCTTACAACCGTGTTGCAGTTCGAAGACTCACGCCGTTGTGCTTTCGGACAAACATCGATTATCAGTTCGCAGATTAAAGAACTACTTCGAAGCCGTGCGGGTCCGGTCGTCGGCATCGATGGAGGACGGCAGATACACCGCGATGCAGCCCTTGCTGACCACCGGACAGGGATTCGTCGGATCCGACGCACCGGCGGCCGGAAAGCCGATGGGCACGAAAACATGGTGCGACACCTTGTCGGCGGCGACGGAATGGGCGGAGGTGGAGGTGGCGACATTGCCGTCGAAGACGTTCGATTTGGCATCGACCGTGCCAAGGACGGGCGTGATCTTGCCGGTGTTGTCGGTGTTGTTTCTCGCCGCGAGGTAGTAATGGTTCGATGCGGAATCATACCACACCTCGTCCGAACCGCCTACCTGCGGAATGTTCGCCACGACCCGTCCGCTGACCAGGTCGATGACCACGGACTGCGTCAGCACGTTCGGGCTGGTGCCGAAGGAGGCGCTGCAGCCGATGATGGCCTGGTTGTCCGGTCCCAGCGACAGTCCGGCCGGCGAGCAGTTGCTGACCGGATAGACCTTGGTCACGCTCTGGCTCGACGGGTCGATCACCGCGATGCCGCCCTGCGTCGCATCGGTTGGAACGATCTGCGGCACCGAAACGTAGAACAGTCCGGTCTTCGGCGACCATTGCGACTGCTCGATGCCGGTTGTCGTTGCATCGGGCGTGCCGTTGGTGCCATCGAACACAATCTTGCCGACGACCGTGCGCGTATCGGTGTTGATGAAGGTGACGAAGGGCGGTGAATCGGCGTTGTTGGCGACAGCGAGGAGATGGTCCGCGGAATCCCACGCCATCTCATCGCACCGGAATTTGCCGCCGGTGGGAATCGTTGCGACAATCTGGAAGCTGGCGATGTCGATCACCTTGACCGTGCTGTCGCCGTCGCCGGCCCAGACTTCCTTGTTGCCGACAATGGTGACGCCGTCGGGTCCGGAGATGCTGGTGGTCGCCAGCGACCCGGCAAAGCCGCCGACACGGCCGATGAACGTGGCATCCCGAGGATTGAAGAAATCCACCGAAGCATTGGTTCGGTCGGCCAGAACGTAAAGGTTGATCTTCGCATCGACGAAGCTGATGTCGAAGGCGCCGAGGCCTTTGTCGCTGTTGACGTCGATCGTGTCGACCAGGACCATATGCTCGTCGGCGCGCACCTGTTTCAGCGGTGCTGCAAGCAGAACGAATGGAATCGCGCACAGGGCGGCGTACTTGAACTTGGACATCGTGTAATCCCCCGGTTATATTTACGACAACAAATGCCAGGCGCCGCGGTCGCAGTCGGGGCAATTCAACTTCCGGATAGACCATAATGGCCGCTCGATCCCGCCCGACGCCAAACCGCCGTTTGCCGGATACGATTCAGTGATTTCGTCGCGGCGCCGGCAAGAAAGCGCCGTAGCGCGCCCATATCGCGCCCGGGCGCACCAAGCCATTGCGGCCAAGGACTAAAATGCCCCGGCAATCCTGGTGCCGTTCACAGCCGCGGTGACGCGCTGGCGCAACAGAATGTTCACGCGCGGCGCGCCGCTCTGGAAGTCCGCCGCCGCAACGACCTCCTCGGAGTAACGCGCCGCATCCCGGCCCAGCGCGGTCACGCTGATTCGCACGATATCCTCGGCGGTCTGCTGCGCGGTCAGGACCTCCTCGGCCACGCCCGCGGCATCCGTCAGTGCCAGCGCAACGATCGGGTCGCGCGTCGTGATGTCCGGATCACTGTCCGTAAGCACGGTCACGTGTGGTGCCAGACGCTCAAGCAGCGCCGGGGTCATGCCCAGTACGTCCGCCAGTTCGTCAACGCTCTGGAACGGATTGCCCGGCGGCCCGAATGCCAGCCCGGCGGCCTGGTATTCCGGCGCCTTGGCGCCCCCCGGCCGCGCCTTCACGCCCGAAGTCCGCCAGTCCAAAATCGCCGCCGCCAGCCGCTCGGCCTGCGCCGGGGGAGCGCCGGTTTCAATCATCAGCGCACGCAACAGCCCCAGCGAGGCGGTATTGAGATTGACCCGATCCGCTTCGTTGGCGACACGAACCAGCACCGGCGTCCCGCCGATGCGTAACGACTGCTCGACCCCGCCGGCCCGGAGGCCCGGATCATGCGCCGCCTGCATGGCGAACATCACCCGCGCGACAGCGCCATCCGCCGCGGCGCGCAACACCGCCTCCTGCTTCAGGTTGTCCGCCAGGCGGGTGTCCGACCGACCGGACGCGACAAGCTGCGTCCCGAGAAGTGCGAGGAAACCCAAGGTCCAAAGCACGATCAGCAGGGCGAACCCGGATTGGCGGGGGCTGACGACCACACCCTGCGATCGCATTGTCGATCCTGCCTTCCTGCCACGGGCGGCCAGTATCGCCGAAGATGCTCCGGATGCCCAGATCATCACCGGCCGGCAGTATTACTCGCCGACGGGCGATGTCGCGTCGCCGACGGGAAACCGCATCGTCCAGGCCGTCCCGCCGACGGTTTCCACCTCCAGCGTGCCGCCGATTTGCTGCATCAGCCGGCGTGCGAGGCCGACCCCGTGGCGGCGGCTTTCTGGATCGGCGACATAGCCGGATCCGTCGTCGGTGATCTGCACCATGCCCCGGTCCGGGTGCCCGTCGGGCCGGACGCTGACGACGATCGATCCGCCGCGTTCATCAAAGGCATGTTCGTAGCTGTTCGATACGAGTTCGGCGATGACCAGCCCCAGCGCGGTCGCCGCCGTCAGGTCCAGGGAGAGCGGTTCCGACTGGCACAGAAGCGAAACAGGAAACGGGGCTTGCGGCTGAAGCTCCGGCAGGTTTTCGCACAGCAGCCTGGCATAGGCGCCGAAATCCAGGTTCGATCCCATGCCGACGCCAAGCAGATGGTCGTAGACGGTGGCCAGGGTCATGACCCGGTGGTCAAGGAGGCGCGTTTCGGCCACGCCTGCCTGCACAAGCCATACAGCCTCGCCACGCTGCAACTGGCGCTGACGATCGTCGATGACATGGTGCACGGCAAGCGGCCGCCGCGCACGCTGCCGCCCGGCATGCTGCTGCTGGGCCTGAACCCGGCGGCCGCCGCCGCCCGGCCGGCCTCGGCGGCGAAGCTGCTGGTTTAGCGGGTGATCATACCAGCCAGGTCGCCTCGTTCTCGCCCCACTCCCGCCCGTCGCGCAGCCGGCTCTCCAGCAGCCTGAACCGCTCGACCAGGAAGTCGATCACCACCCGGGTGCGTGGCGCCATGTGGCGGCGGGACGGATACACGACGAACGCCGGGCGGCGGCGCGCGACATAGTCCGGCAGCAGCCGGTACAGCCGGCTCGAGCGGATGTCGTTGACCGTGATGGGATCGCCGAGCAGCGCGATGCCGTACCCGGCCAGCGCCGCCTGCCGGGCCACCAGGCTGTTATTGGACCGGAACGCGCCGGTCACCTCGACATCCACCGTGCCGTCCGGCCCGGTGAACGCCCAGTGCGTGCTGTCGCGGCCGACGTCGTGGATGATGCAGGTGTGGTTCACCAGTTCCGAGGGATGCGACGGCGCGCCGTAACGCTCCAGGTAGGCCGGCGCCGCGACCGGCGCGGAGCCGAGCGTGGCGATGGCGCGCGACACCAGCGAGGTATCCGGCGACTGGCCGAAGCGCAGCGCCAGATCGAGGCGCTCCTCCACCAGGTCGTTCATCTCCTCGCTGACCACGAGGTCCAGCGACAGCCCGGGATATTCCCGCATCAGCGCGGTCAGTTCCGGCACCAGCAGGATCGCCGCGCCCACCGGTATGCCGATACGCACCAAGCCGGTGGGGGCACCCCCGTTGCGGCCGAAGGTGTCTTCGAGGTCCTCGGCTTCCTCCAGCAGATGGCGGGCGCGGCTGACCAGGCCCTGGCCGTCGTCGGTCAGGCTGAGCTTGCGGGTGGTGCGATGGAACAGCCGCACCCCGAAATGCTCTTCGAGCTGCGCCACCTGGCGGGTCACGGCCGACTGGCTGGCGTTGGTTTCCCGCGCCACGGCGGAGAACGAGCCGGTCTCCACGACCCGGACGAATGTCTTCAGGCCGGCGATCAGGTCCATCGCCGCTCCGGCATGGTGTGGGACGTCATGCGCACGGACATGACTTCCAGCAAATCGGTATTGCCGCGCTGCGTCAACGGCCGCCCCGGTGGAGCGTCAACGGCGTTCCCCGAATGTCACCCATTCGTGCAGACCGCGCCGGAAAGATGGGCAGTGCGCCTATGTCCTGGGCCACGGCTGTCTGGCCTGATCCGGTCCGCCGGGTGGCCGCCGGAATGGAGATTGCCATGAAACGCTTGATTTTAGCTGCAATCGCAGTGCTGAGCCTGGGTGTCGGAACGGCCTTCGCGCAATCCTTCGCGCATGAAGCCGCGCCCGCGGGTCAGCAGCAGAAAGCGACAGGGAACTAAGTCGGTTCCCCCTGTGGGCGGATGAGGGCGTTCAGCACGGCTGCTCCCTCACCGTCATGGCGTGTCCCGGCCATCTTCGCACCGCCGTTGGAGCGCGGATGGCCGGGACACGCCCGGCCATGACTGTGGGGGTGGAAAGGCCGCCCTGTTCGGATGCAAATTGACGCTGCCGCTTGAGCGACTCCGCCATTCCGCTCACACTCAGGCGCATGCAGATCGACTATATCGACCCCCGCTCCGGCGCCACTTTCCCGCTCGACCAACCGCGCTGGTGCGGGCCGGGGCAAGTGCCGCTGCTCCTCACGCCGATGCCGGGACTGCGCCGCGAGCAGATCGACACCACCACGCGCAGCCTGTGGCGCTACCGCGCCGCCTTCCCGCTGCAAACCGATGACCCCGTCACCCTGGGCGAAGGCTGCACACCGCTGATCCCGCGCATCGTCGCCGGGGTGCGCGTGCTGATGAAGTACGAATGGTTCAACCCGACC
Source organism: uncultured Rhodopila sp. (assembly GCF_903944925.1). Taxonomy (GTDB): domain Bacteria; phylum Pseudomonadota; class Alphaproteobacteria; order Acetobacterales; family Acetobacteraceae; genus Rhodopila. The sequence continues at coordinate 42,104 of NZ_CAJATU010000082.1, forward strand.
TGCAGCTTCAAGGATCGCGGCGCCAGCGTCATGCTGTCGTTGCTCCGCGCGCAGGGCATCCGCCACGTGCTGGAGGACAGCTCCGGCAACGGCGGTGCCGCGGTGTCCGCCTACGCCGCGGCGGGCGGCATTGCGGCCACCATCCTGACGCCGGCCTCCACCAGCCCGGCCAAGACCGTGCAGATGCGCGCCCACGGCGCGGCGGTGGAGTTGATCCCCGGCACCCGCCAGGACACCGCGGATGCCGCCGTCGCCCGCTCAGGCGATATCTTCTACGCCAGCCACAACTGGCACCCGTTCTTCCTGCACGGCACCAAGACGCTTGCCTACGAGATCTGGGAAGACCTGGGTTTCCGCGTCCCGGACAACATCATCACCCCCTGCGGCGCCGGCTCCACCGTTCTCGGCTGCCAGATCGGCTTTTCCGAGTTGTTCCGCTCCGGCCAGATCCCTTCGCTGCCGCGCATCTTCGCCGCCCAGCCCGCCAACTGCGCGCCGATAGCCGCGGCATTCATGGCCGGCGGGGACGACCCGGTGCCGACGACCATCACGCCCACCATGGCGGAGGGCACCGCCATCGCGCATCCCGTGCGGCTGCGCGAGGTGCTCGGCACCCTGCGCGAAACCCGCGGCGGCGCCGTCACCCTGACCGAAGCTGAAATCGGCGCCGCCACGCTGGATCTCGCCCGCATCGGAATTTATGTCGAGCCGACATGCGCACAGGCGGCCGCGGCGTTCGGCAAGCTGCTGGAAACCGGCACGATCACGCCGGAGCAGACCACGGTGCTGGTGATGACCGGAACCGGCTTGAAGGCGACGCCGCGAATCGCCGAACTGCTGGGGATTGCGCTATGATCTGTCCGGGTCAACAACGGCCGCGTCCGGCGCCCCGGCGCCGCCGCTGATTGGGTGCTGCCGAAATGAAGCTCGCCGACTTGCCGACGCCTTGCCTCGTGCTGGACCGCACCGTTCTCGCCCGCAACATCCGCGGGATGGCGCGGGCGTTGCAACGGCTGAACGTGCCGCTCCGCCCGCACATGAAGACCGCGAAGTCGATTGAGGTGGCCCGCATGGCGCTGGAAGGCCAGCCGGGTGGCATCACCGTCTCCACCCTGGCGGAAGCCGAGTATTTCTTCGGCCACGGCATTACCGACATCCTCTATGCCGTCGGGATCACGCCGCAGAAGCTGGAGCGCGTGGCGAGGTTGAACGCGAGTGGGGCGCAAATAATCGTGATCACAGACGATCCCACCGTCGCGGATGTGATCGCGGCGCAGCCGGCGCCGATACGCACCCTGATCGAGATCGACAGCGGCGAGGGGCGCGGCGGGGTCCATCCTGACAGCGACCGGGTGATCGAACTGGCCGCCAGGTTGGGTCCCTGCCTTGCTGGACTCATGACGCATGCCGGGCACTCTTATTCCGGCCGCCGATCGAGCGAGATTGCGGCGGTTGCCGAGGCCGAGCGGAGCGCCGTGGTGCACGCGGCGGAGCGATTGCGGGAGGCCGGCTACCACGCCGGCATCATATCCGCCGGCAGTTCGCCGACGGCGCGGCATGCCGAAAACCTGGCCGGCATCACCGAGATGCGGGCGGGCGTCTACATGTTCGGCGACCTGTTCCAGGCGGAAATCGAGACCCATGGTGCCGACGGCATCGCGCTGAGCGTCCTGACCAGCATCATCGGCCACAATGCCGGGCGGGTGCTGATCGATGCCGGCGGCCTGGCCCTGTCGAAGGATCGCAGCACCGAATCCACGCTGCATGACTTCGGCTACGGACTGGCGATGGATATCGAGGGGCGCCGCAGCTTCGGCCGGGCTATCGTTGCCAAAGCTTATCAGGAGCACGGGGTCATCGAGACCGATCCGCTGTTTCCGATCCATCTGCCCATCGGCGGCAAGCTGCGGATTGCTCCCAATCACGCCTGCATGACCGCAGCGGCGCATGATCGCTATTTCGTGGTGGATGGAGACCAGCACGTTGCGGCGATTTGGCATCGTGCGAACGGCTGGTAAACTTGCCGCTTCCGTGTCCCGGCCGATGTGATACACGTAGCTCCTGACCGCATCCGTTCGTGAAAGGATCTGTGTCTTCCAGCAGACTGGTCCCAATGACTGGGGGTCGTACCCGGGGTCGTCCGTGCCGGTTTCACCCGTGCTTGCGCTGGTGGGGTTCGTCGGTCTGTGCCTGCTGGTCGGGGCTGTCGGCGGCACGATGACCGCGCATTCGGTGCCCCGCTGGTATGCGACGCTGATCGCTCCTCCCGGGACGCCGCCGAAATGGGTGTTCGCTCCGGTCTGGAGCGCGATTTACGTCACCGTCGGCGTCGCGGGATGGCTGGTCTGGAGGCGCAACGGCACCTCGCGGGTGCTGCGCCTGTGGGGCTGGCAACTGGCGGCCAACGCGTTGTGGGCCCCCGCGTTCTTCGGCGCCCACAGCCCGGCCCTGGCGCTGGCGATCATGGCGGTGATGCTGATCCTGATCGGCGCCACGATCCGCGCCTTCCGGCCCATACATCGAACGGCGGCGATGCTGATGGTGCCTTATCTGACGTGGTGCCTCTACGCGGCCTATTTGAACATGGGTTTCCTGTTACTCAACTACACTTGACGCCCCGGGGCTGTGGCTGAAGGCGCTTCGGGCGTATCATCCTCGTCGCGGACCCGGATAGCGCTCGCGTTGGGAATGGCCGGGACACACCCGGCCATGACGGAGAGTACGGGGGCTGGCTCGGACGACACTGGCGCCAGCCAACCAATCAGGAGAAATCCCGACATGGACCAGCAAACAGCGAAGCCGCTCAGTGCCGCTCAGGTTGAGCGCATGAACCTGTGGTGGCGCGCCGCCAACTACCTGTCCGTCGGGCAGATCTACCTGCTGGCCAACCCGCTGCTGCGCGAGCCGCTGACGATGGATCACGTCAAGCCGCGGCTGCTCGGCCACTGGGGCACCACGCCCGGTTTGAATTTCCTCTACGTGCACCTCAACCGGATCATTGCGGAACGCAACCTTGACCTACTGTTCATCGCCGGCCCCGGCCACGGCGCACCCGGTGTCGTCGCCAGCACCTGGCTGGAGGGCACCTACAGCGAGACCTACCCGAACGTTTCGCGCGACGCCGAGGGCATGCACCACCTGTTCCGCCAGTTCTCCTTCCCCGGCGGTATCCCCAGCCATGCCGCGCCGGATACCCCCGGCTCGATCCATGAGGGCGGCGAACTCGGCTACTCGCTGTCGCATGCCTACGGCGCGGTGCTCGACAACCCCGACCTGATCGCCGCCTGCGTTATCGGCGACGGAGAGGCCGAGACCGGGCCGCTGGCAACCTCCTGGCACGGCAACAAGTTCCTCGACGCGGCGCAGGACGGGGCGGTGCTGCCGATTCTGCATCTGAACGGGTATAAAATCGCCAATCCGACGGTGCTCGCGCGGATCCCGGATGACGAACTGCGCGCCCTTATGACCGGTTATGGCTATGAGCCGATAGAGGTTGCAGGCCACGATCCGGACGCGATGCACCAGGCGATGGCAGCGGCGATGGACCGTGCGTTCGATTCCATCCGCGCCATCCAGCAGGCGGCGCGCGGCGGCAAGCCCGGGCGGCCGCGCTGGCCGATGATTATTCTCCGCAGCCTGAAGGGCTGGACCGGCCCGAAGACCGTCGATGGCAAGCCGGCCGAGGGCAACTGGCGCGCCCACCAGGTCCCGTTCACCATGGAAAAGCCGGAGCATCTCGGGCTGCTGAACGACTGGCTGCAAAGCTACCGTCCGGAAGAACTGTTCGACGACGCCGGCCGCCCGATCGAGGCGATCACCGGCCTGAGCCCCGCCGGCGAGAAGCGCATGAGCGCCAATCCGCACAGCAATGGCGGCCTGCTGATGCGGCCGCTGCGCATGCCGGATTACCGGGACTACGCGGTAAAGGTGCCCGCGCCCGGCGCGGTGGACGGGGAATCGACCCGGGTGATGGGCGCGTTCCTGCGCGACGTGATGAAGGCCAATGCCGACAGCCGCAATTTCCGCGTGTTCGCGCCGGACGAGAACAATTCCAACCGGCTGAACGACATCCTGGACGCAACCAACCGCGCCTGGGACGCCGAGACGGTGGCGAACGACGACCACCTCGCACCCGACGGGCGGGTGATGGAGATCCTCAGCGAGCACACCTGCCAGGGCTGGCTGGAGGGCTACCTTCTTACAGGCCGGCACGGGTTGCTGTCCTGCTACGAGGCGTTCATCCACATCGTCGATTCGATGGTCAACCAGCACGCCAAGTGGCTGAAAAGTTCGCGGGCAATCCCATGGCGGCGGCCGATTTCATCGTTGAACTACCTGCTGACATCACATGTCTGGCGGCAGGACCATAACGGGTTCAGCCACCAGGACCCCGGGTTCATCGACCACGTGGTGAACAAGAAGGCCGACATCGTGCGGGTCTATCTGCCGCCCGACGCGAACACCCTGCTCTGGGTGACGGATCATTGCCTGCGAAGCTGGGACCGGATCAACGTCATCGTCGCCGGCAAGCAGCCGGAGCCGCAATGGCTCGATATGGACTCGGCGATCAAGCACTGCACCCAGGGCATCGGCATCTGGCCGTGGGCGAGCAACGACCAGGACTCCGAGCCTGACGTGATCATGGGCTGCGCCGGGGACGTCCCGACGCTGGAGGTGATGGCGGCGACGGACCTGCTGCGACAGTTGCTGCCCGGCCTGAAGCTGCGGGTGGTGAACGTGGTCGACCTGATGACGCTGCAACCGAAATCCCAGCACCCGCACGGGCTGTCGGAGCAGGATTTCGATGCGCTGTTCACGCCCGGCACCCCGGTGATCTTCGCCTATCACGGCTACCCGAGCCTGATCCACCGGCTGGTCTACAAGCGCACCAACCACGACAACTTCCATGTCCGCGGCTTCATGGAGGAAGGCACCACGACGACACCGTTCGACATGGTGGTGCGCAACCGGCTGGACCGCTTCCATCTGGTCGCCGACGTGATCGACCGGGTGCCCGGCCTGGCCGCACGGGCGGTCTATGTGAAGCAGGCGATGCGGGACAAGCTGATCGAGCATGAGCAATATATCGTGCGAGTCGGCGCCGACATGCCGGAGGTCGCGGACTGGCGCTGGCCGGGCAAGGCGTGAGCAGCGCGGCAGGCGAAACGATCATATCTGACAAGTCCTAATCATATCGACGGATCGAAGCGTTCGCTGCTAGAAGCGCGATTCTATTGATCCACTGATGGGCCGTGTCATGAACAAGACTGCCGGGAAGCGCCTTGCCGCACTGGGCCTCAGTGTCACACTGGGTGTGATTACCGCCTCCGCCGCGTTGGCGCAGTTGCCGTCATCCGGTCCCGGCGTCAGCAGCATCGGCAAGCGCACGGCCACCCAGGGCGCAGTCGAAAAGCCGCCGGAAGCCGCGCCCGACGTGTTGCCCGGTGCCAGGGCCCGCGCCCCGGCCGCTCCGGCCAGCCGCTCGACGGCCGACATGCCGCCGACGGAGGCCTTGTTCGATGCGATCAACCGAGGCGACATCGCCTCCGCACGAGACGCGCTCAGCCGGGGAGCCGATTTGGACGGCGTCAATGTGCTGGGGATGACGCCGATGGAGTTGTCGGTCGATCTCGGGCGCAACGACATCTCCTTCCTGCTGCTGTCGATGCGCGGCGAGGATGCCGGCCGCGGGTCGCGAGCGATGGCGCACGCCAGCCCAACCCCGGCCCCGTCGAAGAAGCTCGCCCGCGAGGCCAAGCCGAAGCCGGGCAATGCGCACGGGCCGGCAGCCGTTGCGGTGAAGCCGGTCGCGACGCCGAAGCTGTTCGCCAACGACGGCGGCACGCCACTGCCGAGCGCCGGATTCCTCGGCTTCGATCCGCATTCTGCAACGAACTGAGGGCGGGACGGTGGTTACAATTCGTACAAATGACTGGAGATCGCACTCCGGCCGCCCCATGTCGCCTGGCATCACAGAAGCCAGGAGGGCTGACATGCTCGCATACGAAAACAAGCAGATCGCGCGTAATATCATGAGCGTGCATGGTTTGCGGGCCCAGGCGGTGGTTCAGGAACGCATCGCCGAGGCCCGGTTGGCCGGTGACCGCGCCGGATTGGACAGGTGGCAGAACGTCCTCGCTGCGATCGGGGAGTTGCGGCAGACCAACCGGCAGAACGAACTGACGCACGCTTAGGCTTATCGGCCAGCGCCTGTAGCGGTCCGGCGAATGACATCGCGCCGGGTCCGTGCAGCGCGTCAACGGGCCTCAGGGGGAGCCGCCGGCTCCCCTTGCGCCGTGGGTGAAGTTGCCGTCGGATCGCACCAGTCCCGTTCGATTTCCTGCGTTAGCTCATGAAGCGCTTGCTCAAGGGCCCTGAACTTTGCGGCTGCGCACTCCAGCGTTTCAGACACCTCAACCTCACGGGCAAGGGCGGTCGCCCGTTCTGCGCCGAACTGAAGACATAGGCCTTTGATGCTGTGGGAAATGCGTTTGACGGCGGCCAGGTCGGAACCGCCGAACGCCACACGCATATTGATCAGGCTGTCGTGTGTGTGATTGGCCAACTCGGCGAGCAAATCGGCAAACACTGGCGGCGGTAGCATGTCCCGGGTTTCCTGTAGGCGGCTGACGTTGATGACGGGAAGCGCCTGGACAGCGACGGATGCCGGAACGGAACATGGCCGCTGCGCAGGATCGCGCGTCAGCACCGCGTCCACTTCATTCCACTCGATCGGCTTGGTCAGGAAGTCGGTCAGCCCCGCCTGCATGTAAGCCGCGCGGTGCTCGCTGACGGCATCGGCGGTCAGCGCGACGATCGGGATATCGCACAGCGGCGGCGATAGCGCCCTGATACGCCGCGTCGCCTCGACGCCATCCATCGTTGGCATCTGCATGTCCATCAGGATGATATCATAGCCTCCGGCGGACGCCGCTTCGACCGCCTGCCGGCCGTCCCTGACCAGGGTCACCTGATGGCGGCGATGTTCGAGGCCGAGTTTCACGATCATGCCGTTGATCGTATTGTCTTCAGCGACGAGCACCTTGAGCGGCCTGACGACATGGCTTGCCAACGAATCGGCCAGGAGATCGGCTTCAACGCCGGGTTGCACGACGCAGGTGAACCAGAACAACGCACCCTCGCCAGGCTCACCGTGGGCGCCGATATCACCGTCCATCATCGTGATGAGGCGCTTGCTGATCGCAAGGCCGAGGCCGGTGCCGCCGAACTTGCGGCTCGTGCCGGCATCGGCCTGGGCGAAGGGTTCGAACAGGCGCCCGATATCCCCGCTGGACAGGCCGATCCCGGTATCTTCGACCTCGAACCGCAGGCGGAGATGATCTGCGGCCTGCTCCTGGCGGAGCCGGATGGCGATCTTGCCATTCGCGGTGAATTTCACCGCGTTGCTGACGAGGTTGCCCAATACCTGCCTGATGCGGATCGGGTCGCCGATGACCAGCAGCCGCGTCGTGCCGCCGGTATCGAGAGTGAGATCGCAGCCATTCTGTTGCGCCACGGGGCCGTACAGGCGAGCCGTTTCCGCGGCAACCGCCACAACATCGAAGCAAACCCGCTCCAGCGTCAGCCGATCGGCTTCGATCTTTGAATAGTCCAGGATGTCGTTGAGGATGGTCAACAGGGTCTTGGCCGAGGCCTGCATGGTATCGAGATACGAACGCTGGACCGCATCAAGCGCTGTCAGTGACAGGAAATCCGCCATGCCGATGACGCCCGTAATCGGCGTGCGGATTTCGTGGCTCATCATCGCCAGGAACGAGGATTTGGAGCGGTTGGCCACCTCGGCCAGATGACGGGCCTCATTCACCTGGCGTTCCGTCTCCTTGCGTTCGGTCAGATCGAAGAACTGGATCAGCAGGTGAGCCTCGCCGCGCATGCGTATCGGCAAAATCAGGCAGTCGCACCAGACCTCTTTGCCGGCGAGCGATGTAACGTGGATTTCGGCCTGCTGCCGGCGGTTCGTTGCGAGGCTGTGCAGGCAACGTTCCAGCAGTCCCGATGTCCGCCAGGACTCGATGTCGCGGAAATTGCGCGACATCAGAACCTCATCCGATCCACCGACGAGGTTGGTGTAGGCTTTGTTGACCACGATGCATTGGCCTGATTCGAGATAGACACCCATGGCGACGGGGGAGGATTGCAGGATCGTCTCGTTGAACCTCACCAACTCGGCAAGGCTTTGTCGTTCCAGGGTCAGGTCCGCCGTGCGTTCGTCCACACGCGTGGCCAGCGCCGCCCGCTCGGCGGCGAGGTTCCGCAGCGCCGCGTTCCGCTGCCAGGCCAAACGGGCGACCAGAACCAGCATCACCGCCAGCATGACGATGATTGCCGCGATGCTCAGGATCACAGGCCGGTACAGGACCCATACGCTCGGGACGCGGTAGCGGATGATGGCATCCGCGGCAAGCGAGGCGCCGGTCAGGTGCCAGCGCTCCAGTTGGCGCCAATCGTAGCTCGTGCGGAGGTTGCCTTCCGGCGGCGGCGCGTGCCCGAGGATCAAGGCGCCGATACTGCGGCCAACCAGTTCGTGACTGAGCATGTAACCGCCGACGATACCGCTGCCGAGATGCGATTCCCATTGGCTGAACACCGGCACCGACGCCAGTTCAGCCAGACGCGCATCGGCGGCCGGCGGTCGCACGAAGCCGCCGGAGCCATCGTTAAAGATCAGCAGGGAGTAGATCATCGACCCGGCCGCCAGGGTCGGCGCGAGCGCCAGCACGTCCTTGAACGGCACGGCGGTCAGATCCTCAACCGCTATCGGCCCCGGAAGCGTGGCCACGCCGCTCCGGAATGCCGCCAGTTCAAGCCGACCGAACGCGCTCCCGCTGTCGCCGGTCAGATAGATCTTCCCGGCACCGGTCAACGCCAGCGCCTCCTTGACCGACCGGGCGTAGTCAAACCGGGAGACCAGGAACTCCCCGCCGTCGTCGAGCCTTTTCAGCGGGGCGACCCAGTCGGGCACCACGTCCGCATAAATCCGTCTCGCGGCGGGAAACACCTCCCGGCTGCGCGCGATGGCGCTGGCGCCCGGCCATGAGACGCCGACGACAAAGTCGAAACGGGTCTGGCCGTATTTCTCGCGGACCAGGTCGCGCAGCCAAACGTCGGCGTCCGCCGCGTCGAGGCGCGCACCGTCGAGGAACTCGAAGAAGACAGTGCTGCCGCCGGCGCGAAAGCCGATGACCGCGTCGAGTCCGTCTTCCATCTCGGTCTGGCTGCGGGCATCCTTGTCGAGCGGCATGACGAACAGGATGTTCAGGGTTCGCTCGGCTCCGGCGCGTTCCAAAGGTCCGCCGCCCGCTTGCGAGCCATCCGCGGCCCTTGTCTGGGTCCCCACGATACCGGCGCGCGCCTGCCTCAGGACGGCGGTAAAATCGCGGGCGTGTCCAGCGAGTACGCCGGCGGCGATCAGGCTTGCGACGGCGATGAGCCAGGATACCAGGATCGTCTTGAACCGGCGCGGCTGTTTATCGCCGAACGGCCCGCCATCGCGATGATGGTCTTCAACGTCCATCGGCTTCAAAGCTCCGTCCCGGCGTCAACCAACGACCGGCCGGTTCCGGTAGGGGCCTGACTTCGATCCAGTATCGCCGCCCTTTGCCGCCGGGACGACGACGCAGCCAGCCGTGACCGGAAGCCGGAACGATACTCATACAGTTGGCTTGTCGCAAGAGTTAGATTCTCATTGCGGCCGGCGGATGTCGGCGGAACCGGCCCGCATCGGGCAACCGTCAGGCAATCCGCGGCACCGCAAGTTGCTTTCCAAAGTAACCGCTTCGGCCCGGCGTTTGATGCAAATCAAGGCCGGCCGGCGCAAACCGCCGCAAGACCATGACATCCTGCGATAAAACCGGAGCAATCCCCGGCGGTGGAGCAAGCAGCCGAATGAAACGCCTCCTGACGCGGCTGTTGCTGGTCATGTCTGTCGCCATGCTGCCGGCGCTGGGCTTCCAGATCTACACCGAACACGAGGCGCGCCAAACCCGTGCGTTGCTGGTGAGGGACGAAGCACTCAGTCTGGTACGTCTGGTCAGCGGCGAGCAAAACCGCATCATCGAAGGCGCCGAGCAGGTGCTGACCACCATCACAGGCGCTCCGGCCGTGCAGGACAGCGACACCGAGCGGTGCCACCGCCTGCTCGCCAACCTGGTCGAGCAGTCGCCTCGCTACAACAACGCACTCGTCGTGCAACCTGACGGCCATATCCCGTGTGCGGCCCACCTGCTGGACCCCTCGATCAACGGAGCCGATCGGCCGTATTTCCGCGAGGCGCTGCGAACCGGAGACTTCGTGCTTGGCGAGTATACGATTGGCCGCGGCACGGGACTGCCGACGATTCATATAGCCAAACGGGTCATCGGCACTGACGGCAGGATCATCGGCGTCGCCGTCCTCGCGCTCAACATCGGTTGGCTCTCCGACCAGGTCGAGCAGCTCAGCCTGCCGGCGGGAGCGATCGTGACGATCACCGACCGCAATGGCACCATCCTGGTGCGCCGCCCGGGACAGGCGCGCTTCTCGGGCACGCAGACACCGGGCGATAGCCGCTTCCTCCTCGACGGCAAAGAGATCGGGTTCGCCGAGATGAAGAGCCTGGATCAGGGCCGCCCGGTGATGGTTGCGTTCGCCCCGCTGGCCGTCGAACCAATAGGCTTGAGCATCCGGGTCGCGCTCGACCGGGACATCACCTTCGCCGCCCTGGTCCGGGCCAACTGGATCGGCCCAGCATTGATAATGCTCGGCATCATGCTGGCGCTGGCCACGGCCGCGCTGCTTGGATCTCGGCTTATCGGCCGCCCCATCGGCCGGCTCATCGGGGCGGCCGAGAGCTGGCGTGGCGGCAATCTCGGGTCCCGCACCGGGCTGGGCGGGGAACAGAGCGAATTCGGGCGGCTCGGCACCGCGCTCGATGCGATGGCGGCGGCGCTGGGCGAGCGCGAGGCGGAGCTTCGCCGGCTGAACACGGGTCTGGAGAATCGGGTCAGCGAGGAGGTCGCTGCGCGCGAGGCGGCGCAGGCGCGGGCCGCACAGGCCGAACGCATGCAGGCGCTGGGGCAGCTTGCCGGCGGCGTCGCGCACGATTTCAACAATGTGCTTCAGGCCGTGGAGGGTGCGGCCCTGCTGATCGAACGCGAATCCAAAGGGCAGGAGCGCATCAACCGCCTGGTGCGCCTCGCGCTGGAAGCCACGGCACGCGGCGCCTCGGTCACTCGCCGGCTGCTCGCGTTCGGCCGCCGCGGCGACCTGCGCGCCGTGGCGATCGATGCCGATGCGCTGCTCGCCGGGCTGCGGGAACTGCTCGCCCATACGCTGGGCGCGGGGACGGAAGTGTCGGTCGTGGCCGAGCCGGGTCTCCGTCCGATCCTGGCGGACAAGGGACAGCTTGAAACCGCGCTGGTGAACCTGGCGACGAACGCCCGCGACGCCATGCCGAAGGGTGGCGCGCTGAAGCTGCGGGCCGCGGCCGACATCATCGAGGCGAACACCCCGGCGCATCCGGCCGGCCTGGCGCCGGGCCGCTATGTCCGGCTGACCGTCGCCGATACCGGATCGGGGATGGATGCCGCCACGCTTCTGCATGTTGGCGAGCCGTTCTTCACGACCAAGAAAACCGGCGAAGGGACCGGTCTCGGCGTGGCCATGGTGAAAGGCTTCGCGGCGCAGTCCGGCGGCGGGGTGCGTATCGAAAGCAGCCCGGAGCAGGGCACCGTGGTGTCGCTCTGGCTGCCGCAGGCTGATACCGGCGCTGTCTCGCGCGCGGCCCTGCCGGTGGCACCGGAGGCGATCAGTCCGGCGGGAGCGATCCGGTTGCTGCTGGTGGACGATGAGAAGCTGGTGCGGGATGTGCTGGCGGAGCAGTTGGAGGACGAGGGGTTCAGCACCGTGACCGCCTCGAATGCCGCCGAGGCCCTGGCGCTGCTCGATGCCGGCGAAGCGGTGGATCTGCTGGTGTCGGATTTTTCGATGCCGGGCATGGATGGGCTTGCCCTGATCCACGCGGCGCAGCGGCGGCGGCCGTGCCTGCCGGCGGTGCTGCTGACCGGGTATTCAGGGGATGGCGTCGCACTGGCGCTGGGGACGAATGTGAGCGGGAAGATCGTCTTGCTGCGCAAGCCGATCCGGGTTGAGGACCTGGCTGACCGGGTGCATGTGCTGCTGACGGCGGTGGAGAAGGTGGGGTGATCGCTGGCTGGGGCGGGAGGGATCGAACCTCCGAATGACGGAATCAAAATCCGTTGCCTTACCGCTTGGCGACGCCCCAATAGGCCAACGTGATAGGTCCCCCGGCGGCTCACGTAAAGCCGGAACCGCTAGCCGCTGTTAATCCCGCCGCCCCAGACCCACCATCCGGGACGGGCAACCGCCGCAGCAGCCGCCCGCGCCACCGCCGCATCGGCGTAAAGCCCGAAACAGGTCGCCCCCGATCCGCTCATGCGCGCCAGCAGGCAGCGCGCATCCGCCGCCAGCGCCGCCAGCGCCTCACCGATGCCCGGCGCCAATCCCAAGGCGGCCGCCTCCAGGTCGTTGCCGGTGGCGTGCAGGCTCGCCGCCAGCGACTTTGCATCCCGCCAGCCGCCCGCCGGCCAAACCGCGGCAGTCGAGAATCCGCCGTCGCGGGCGCGGAACACAGCCGGAGTCGAAACCGCCACCCCCGGGTTGACCAGCACGATCCCGGCCTCCGGCAAGCGAGGCGCCGGCGCCAGGATTTCGCCAATTCCGGACATCAGCGCGGGCCTGCTGGAAACGCAGACCGGCACGTCGGCGCCGAGACCGCCGGCAATCGCCGCCAGCACCCCCTGCCCCGCCCCGATCTCCCAGAACCTGTCCAGCAATCGCAGCGCCGCAGCGGCATCGGCCGAACCACCGCCGATTCCCGAGGCAACCGGCAGGTTCTTCTCCAGCACCAGCCGCCCGGCTGGCGGCACATCGGCGTGGATCGCCAGTGCCCGCGCCGCGCGCAGCACCAGATTGTCCGCCTCATTGTCCAGGCCGGCCGCGAACGGTCCCGTCACCGCCAGGGACAGCGTCCCGGCCCGTTCGACTGTGAGCACATCCGCCGCACCGGCGAACACCACCAGGCTGTCGAGCAAATGATATCCGTCAGGCCGCCGCCCGACGACATGCAGATGCAGGTTGATCTTCGCGCAGGCGCGTTCGGACAGCATCACGATGCGCCGCGGCTATTGCCCGCTCAGGACGGGGCCGGGGCGGCCGGTGTTCAGCTTGGCTTCCAGCTTTGCCGCGTCGTCGGGCGGCGGGTTCAGGGTCAACGCCCGCCGCCATTGATACTGTGCTTCGACTTTGCGGCCGGCGGCCCAGTAGGCGTCGCCGAGATGGCCGTTGATCGTCGAATCCTCGGGTTCCAGCTCAACCGCCTTTTCCAGCGTTCGCACGGCCTCCTTGGTGTCGCCCTGGCGGTACATTACCCAGCCCAGGCTATCGACGATCGCACCGTCGTTCGGCCGCCGCTCCGCCGCGCGCTGGATCATGTCGCGCGCCTCATTCAGGTGATGGCCCATGTCGGCGTAGGAATAGCCGAGGTAGTTCAATACAAACGGCTGGTCGGGCGACAGTTCCAGCGCGCGGTGAAAATCGGCATCCGCCTTCGGCCAGAGATGCGCGCGCTCCTCGGCCACGCCGCGATCGTAGAAAACCACCCAGTCACTCGGCCCCGGACTGCCGATGCGCGCAATCGCATGGTCGTAGGCCGCCACCGCGTCCGGAAATCTTTGCTTGATGCGCAGGATATCGCCGCGCTGCTCGTCCGGCAGCGGGCTATCCGGATAATCCTTCGCCAGGCGCTCCAGATCCCGCATTGCATCGTCCGATCGGCCCAGATTATCGATCAGCGCCGCCCGCTTGAGCTGCACCACCGGCGCCAGGGGGTCGGTTGCAGGCACATCGTTGAGCATTTTCAGCGCCAGCGCCGGATGCCGATCATTGACCAGCACGTCAGCGGCGAGCAGCCGCGCGGCGGCGAAATCAGGCCGCAGATCGAGCGCCAGCCGCAGCATCATCAGCGAGAAATCGTTGGCGTCCTGCGACCGCAGGATGGCCGCGAAGGTGAAATAGGATTCCGCCACGCCGTCGATCGCCCGCGGCACCGGACGTTTGGTCACAGAGGCGAGCAGCCCGGGCATGGCGATGCCGAGATCCGGCGCGACCGCGGGCAGCGCGGCGAGAATGCGCTGTGCCTCGGCGGGTTGGCCGGAGCGGGACTGCCAACTGGCCAGCACCTGCGCGAGACGCAGATTCGGCTCATTCATGCCGGCTTCGGCGATGCGATACAGCGGCGCGGCGGCATCGGGACGATTGCCGGCATCGGCGATCATCGCGGCCTGCAGGGCGAAGATGCCGCGGAAGCGCGGATTATCGACGTAGGGACGCAGAGTGGACAGGGCGGAATCGACGCGGCCATCGCCAAGCTGTGCCCAGGCCACCAGCAGCGGCTGGAGCAACTGCGTCATGCCCTCCCGCGGCAGGTCGCGGAAGCGCTGCTCGGCCGCCTGCCAGCGCCCGGCCTTGATATCGACATCGGCGATGACAAGCTGCCCGATCGGGTTGCCGGGCAGTTGCCTCGCCAGCTTGACCGCTTCCGGGCGGCCGGCATCGACGCAGGCGACGAACGCCTGGAGAGTGAGTTCCGGATCGCCGGGAGAGTCCGCAACGGCCTTCAGCAGGTCGTTGGCGGCAGTGGCTGAGTCGCCCTCGGACAGCGCAAAACGCCCGGCCAGGTAGTTGCCGATGACCCCATTGGCGACGGGCGGGGAAGACGAACCGTCCGAGGAGGGTTCGGATGCCGCGCAAGCCGACAGAAGCGTGAGCGCGAGGAGGACGGACCGCCGGGCGGCGCGGGCATGTTGCATTGTGCCAGTGTATCAGGCGATTCCGGCGCTGTCATTCATCTTGCGATGACGCCAACAGGGTTGTGCCTGACGGTTACCGAACGCAGCGAAAGTCGCCGCGCAACGGTTCGGCACTGGCGCGGAAGTGATCCGGCGGCGCAGCGCCCGGCGCTAAGACGTGCCGCTCTCTTTCGACTTCAGGGAATATCCGCGCATGACGGCTGTCACGTTCACCGACCAGGCGCGGGAGGTTTCCGGCGCGCGCGCGTCGCGCGGCAAGACCCTCTACCACCTGCAGGCGCTGCGCGGACTCGCCGCGTCGCTGGTCGTGGTATCGCACTGCGCCGACACGCTGGCCGAGCATGGCCTGATGCCGGCTTCCGTCGCCGGCCGGCTGGGCATCTCCGGATATTTCGGCGTCGCCACATTCTTCCTCATCAGCGGCTTCATCATCTACAAGACGTCGCGGCAAGCGTTCGGCGATCTGCACGGCGCGCGCACGTTCGTGCTGAAGCGGCTGATCCGCATCTTTCCGGTGTACTGGATCGCCACCGCGCTGTTCGTGGTGCTCAGCCCCCACCGCGCCGGGTTCACCGCCGGCGACATCGTGTCGTCGCTGCTGCTGGTGCCGCATTGGATCGCCTCCGCCGGGAACATGCATCCGCTTGTCGGCCAGGGCTGGACACTGCAATACGAGATGCTGTTCTACATGATCTTCGCCGCCGGGCTGTTCTTCACCCGGACCGTCGGCACCGGCCTGATCGTTGCGGCAATGGCCGGGCTTGTGCTGCTCGGTTCGGCAATCATGCCGCTTGCCGACATGACCGAACCGGCAACCATCGCCGCCTACTGGACCCGCCCCATCATCTTTCTGTTCGCCGGCGGGATCGGCTTTGGTTTGATTGAGGAACGAATGCCGCGGTCTTTCGCGGTGCCATACCCGTTCATGCTGATGCTGGCGGTGCTCGGCCTGTGGTTTGCCTACAGCCTGGGCGCGCCGCTATCAGCCTCCGAGCAGATCCGGTTCCCGACCGTGCTGGTGATCTGGGCGCTGTGCGGCGTGTGGGTCTTCGCCAGCATCTTCGGACGCAGCGGAGAAGGCGCGTTCGAGACGGCGGCCGAGGTGTTCGGCGATGCGTCCTACAGCGTCTACCTGTTTCACACCTTCGTCCTGTCGGCCCTGCTGCGGCTGAAGCTGCAGGACGTGAGTCCGCCGCTGTTCGTCGTGGCCGCGGTGATCGGGGCGAACGTTCTGGGATACGCCATGTACCGGCTGGTGGAGCTGCCGATACTGCGGACGTTCCGGAAAATGCTGTTGCGGGCGCAGGGTGCCCGCAACAGCGGTTCCGTCTACATACCGCCCGGATAGCTCGGGCCGCCGCCGCCCTCCGGCGGCACCCAGTTGATGTTCTGCGTCGGATCCTTGATGTCGCAGGTCTTGCAGTGCACGCAGTTCTGCGCGTTGATCTGCAGTCGCGGCGCGCCCTCCTCGGCGCCGACGATCTCGTAGACCTGCGCCGGGCAATACCGCGTCTCCGGGCTGCGATAGCGCTCCCAGTTGACCGCGATGGCCTTGGACGGATCTGCCAGATGCAGATGCGGCGGCTGGTTTTCCTCATGATTGGTGTTGCTGATGAACACCGAGGACAGACGATCGAACGTCAGCACGCCGTCGGGCTTGGGGTAATTGATGCGCGGCGCCTTGTCGGCGTCCTGCAACGTCTCGTTGTCCGGGTGCGGATGACGCATCGTCCAGGGCGCCTTGCCGCGCAGCAGCACCGTGTCGAGCGCAGCATAGGCAAAGCCGCCCCAGCGGCCGTATTTGGCGAAGGCCGGACGCACGTTGCGCACGTTAGACAGTTCCCCCCACAGCCAGCTTTGCGCCGCCCGTGTGGCGTAGCCGGTGACCTCCGCGGGTTTGTCCCCGGCCAGCGCCTCGGCCAGCGCTTCGGCGGCGAGCATGCCGGACTTCATCGCCGTGTGGGTGCCCTTGATCTTCGGCACGTTCAGGAAGCCGGCCGCATCGCCCAGCAGCAACCCGCCGGGGAAGCTCAACTTCGGCAACGACTGCAGGCCGCCCTCGACCAGAGCCCGCGCACCGTAGGACACGCGGCGCCCGCCCTCGAAATGCTTGCGCATATGCGGGTGGGTCTTGAAGCGCTGCATCTCGTCGAACGGCGACAGCCAGGGGTTGGTGTAGTCCAGCCCGACGACAAAGCCGTACGCGACCAGGTTGGCGCCGAAATGGTACAAGAACGATCCGCCGTAGGTGGAGGAATCCAGCGGCCAGCCCAGCGCATGCTCGATCAGCCCCGGCCTGTGGTTGGCGGCGGGGACTTCCCACAGCTCCTTGATGCCGATGCCGTAGGTCTGCGGGTCCTTGCCTTCGCGCAGGTTGAAGCGCGCCATCAGTTGCTTGGACAAAGATCCGCGGCAGCCCTCGGCGAACAGCGTATAGTGGGCGCGCAGCTCCATGCCGCGCTGGAAGTTGTCGGTCGGGTTGCCGTCCTTGCCGACGCCCATGTCGCCGGTGGCGATGCCGGCGATGCGACCGTCTTCCTCCAGCAACTCGGTCGCCGCGAAGCCGGGATAGATTTCCACACCGAGCGCTTCGGCCTGCTGGCCGAGCCAGCGCACGACATCGCCGAGCGAGACGATGTAGTTGCCGTGGTTGTGCATCTGCGGCGGCGTCGGCAGTTTGAACGACCGTTTTTCGGTCATGTAGTAGAACCCGTCCTCGCCGGCGGCCGTGATCAGCGGCGCGCCCTTCTCCTGCCAGTCGGGGATCAGTTCATTCAGCGCGCGGGGTTCGATCACTGCGCCGGACAGGATGTGGCCACCGATTTCGCCGGCCTTTTCCACCAGGCAGACCGAGATTTCCGGGTTGATCTGTTTCAGCCGGATCGCGGCGGACAGGCCGGCCGGGCCGCCACCGACGATCACCACGTCGAATTCCATTGCTTCGCGCGGGGGAAGCGCCTCCGCCATGTGCAACTCCTTGCCTTTGGGCATGTGCTGGTTTCAGGCTTATCTGCGCCAGAACGCCGCCCGGGGCAAACCGGTCGCGATGAACGCGCATTTACGCCGGCAAGAGGGAGTGCCGCCCGTGTCCACCACCGCCGCCTTGTTGCTGGTTGCCCATGGGTCTTCGCGCTTTGCGGACGCGGCGGAGGTGCTGCACCGGCACGCCGCGGCGCTGCGGACGGAGGGGACGTTCAGCCAGGTGGAGGTCGGGCTGCTGAACGGCGCGCCCTCCGTCGCCGAGTCGCTGGCGCGGATCGATGCGGGCGACGTGCGGGTCGTGCCGTTCTTCATGGAAGCGGGCTATTTCACCCGGGAAGCGATCCCGCGCGCCCTGGGATCGGATCCGCGTATTCGTCTGTGCCCGCCGGTGGGCACGCATGACGGCATGGCGGGGCTGATCGAGCGCCAGGCGCTGGCAGCCTGCGAAACCATGGGGGTCGCGTCGCGCGAAACCGCCGTGCTGGTCGCCGGGCATGGTTCGGCCAGCGCGCCGGGCCGGACGCTGGCGTTGCATGAGCATGGCGCCCGCGTCGGCTGGACCACCCTGTTCGCCCGCGTCGAATCGGCCTGCCTGGAGGAAGCGCCGTTCGTCGCCGAGGCTTTGCGCGGGTTGCGCCACCACCCGGTCGTGATTATCGGCTTTTTTGCCGGCGGGGGCGGGCATGTGCGTGACGACCTGCCGGCTCTGGTGACAGCGGAGCAGGCGGCGCGGGGGCAGGACGGCTTTGCCGTCCGTTTCAACGGCTCCGTCACGGACGATCCGGCGATGCTGCAAATCATCCAGGACCAGGCTGCGGTCTAACCGATGGGGGGCAGAATGTTTGCGTATGTCGGAGGCTATACCACGGCCGACAGGGACGGGCGCGGCAACGGCATCAACGTGTTCCGTATCGATCCGACGAGCGGCGGATGGACTCATGTCCAGCACGTGGGCGGGCTTGAGAATCCGTCGCTGTTCACGCTGACGCGGGACGGTTCGCGGCTGTACAGCGTGCACGGCGCGCGGACGCTGGTCAGCGCCTTTGCCGTCGATCGCCAGACCGGCAGGCTGAATTTGCTCAACCAGGCCGAGTGCGGCGGCGTGAATCCGGTCGATTCGGCGCTGGACCCTACAGAGCGGTTTCTCGTGGTCGCCAATTACGGTTCCGGCAGCGTCGCGGTACTGCCGGTTGCCGCGGACGGGCGGCTGGAGCCGATAGGTCAGCTTGTGGTGCTGGAAGGGACGCCGGGGCCGGACCCGAAGGAGCAATCATCATCGCACCCGCACGCCGTGCTGTTCGATCCGTCCGGCGCGTTCGTCGTTGTGCCGGATAAGGGGTTGGACCGGACCTTCGTCTTCCGGTTCGGGTCCGGGCGGCTGTCCCCGATAGGCAGCGCCGGGTCCGCGGCCGGAGCGGGACCGCGCCATGCGGTGTTTCATCCGTCACTGCCGGTGCTGTACGTCAACAACGAGCTCGACTCGACGGTCACGGTGTTCACCCTGGACTCGGGCGTCCTCGTGGAGCGGCAGGTCATCGCCACGCGGCCGGCAGGGTATACCGGGCCGAACACCGCGTCGGAGATCGCCGCCTCGTCCTGCGGGCGGTTCGTGTATGTTTCGAACCGCGGCCACGACAGCATCGTGCAGTTCCTGGTCTCACCCGGCAGCGGGCTGCTGAGCTATGCCGGGCATGTCCCGGCAGGCGGCACGGTGCCACGGTTTTTTGCCATCGCGCCGGATGGGCGGCATCTGTATGCGGCGAACCAGGGCAGCGATTCGATCACCGCGTTTCGCATCGATCTGGCCGCCGGCAGCCTGACGCCCATCGGCCTGCGGATTGAGGTTGGCAGTCCCTCGGCGATCAGCTTCGTAACGCCCTCTTGAAACCGTAGCGGCATCCTGTCGATACTGTACTCAACCGAGACGTTTGACGAGGATATCGCCCATGGCCAAAGCAAGCACCGGACGCGGCGGGTCCGCCAGGAAGGCGGCGGCTCCGCCTGTAGCCGCGCGCAAGAAGGCCAAGGCCGCGGGGGCGCCGGGAAAGCAGGCGGCAGCAAAAAAGGCTGATGCGGTCAAGGCGGAAGCCAACAAGGCTGGTGCCAAAAAGGCCGTCGCCACAAAGGCTTCTGCCGGCAAGGCGAAAGCCCGGACGCCGGTAGCGGCGGCGAAAAAGACCGCGTCAGCCAAGACCGCGGCGCGCGCCGGGGCTGCACCGAAGCCGGCGGCGAAAAAGACCGCAGCGAAACTATCGTCCCCGGCGAAGAAGGCGCCGGCGAAGAAGGCTGCCCCGGCGGCTCCGTCGAAGACCCTGGCGGTGACCAAGGCGGCCCCGCGCCGCCCCAAAGTGCGGGTTGCCACGCCGATACCGGCAGCCCGGCGAGGGCGCCCTGCCCCGGCGGCGGCGCGCAAGGCACCTTCGGTCTCGCCCATCGGCGGCAAGGCGCCGCAGGCTTTCACCGTCAGCCATTTGCACGAAGCCGACTTCAAGGCCGACGGGCTGCGACCGTATGCGTTGTATCGAGACCTGGGGATTGCCGCGGCCACCGCCGGGCTGGCCCGGGCGCATGTCATCCGCTTCGTCCCGCCCTGCACCGACGCGGTGCGCAAACGCCACGTCCACCGCACGGACCTCCAGCTTGTGTATGTGCTGAAAGGCTGGATCAAGAACGAGTTCGAGGGCCATGGTGAGCAGATGATGTCCACCGGAAGCTGCTGGCTGCAGCCGTCCGGGATCGAGCACACCGTGCTGGACTACTCGCCGGATTGCGAAGTGCTGGAGATCATCGTTCCGGCGGATTTCACCACGGAAGACGCCGGCTGACCCCATATCGGCGGCATGGCTTCGCATGAGCGCCTCGATTGCCTGAAATGTCCCGCCTTGTGCTGCCGTATGGCCGGCTATGTGCGGGTCAGCCGGGACGATATCAGGCGGCTGGCGAAGCACCTGGACATGACGGTGCCGGCGTTCGAGCAGCGGCACGTCGTCGAGGTGACCAGGCAGGGCGAGAAGCGGATCAAGGCCGGCTACAGGACATGCCAGTTCCTCGACGAGCGGCATCGGTGCACCGTGTATGCGGCCCGGCCGCACGATTGCCGGGGCTATGTCTGCTGGAACCAGGAGGATGAGACGGTTTATTTGTACGCGGTGTATTTGCAGACGGGGGTGGCGAAGCTGCGGGAGATGGAGACATAGTAACGCCGATCATTTTATACCAACCGGCGATGATGTTGACTCTCCGGCCGCGCCGCCTCGTCATGGCGGTAGAGGCGATCGTGACTATGGGTCGAAGTCACCGCCGGTTTGTATTACGGTCAAGAAATGTTTTGACGCCCGGTCTGTTGTCGGCGCATGGAAACGAGACCGGTCGTTACTTTCATCAAACCGCATGACTCAGGGCCAACCGGGAAAGAGATGGCCTGTCGACAACCATCTGCCCGACTGCAGGCGTCACCCCTCGAACGGGTCCTTCACCATGATCGTGTCGTCCCGCTCCGGACTGGTCGACAGCAAGGTCACCGGTGCCTCCACCAGTTCCTCGATCCGCCGCACATACTTTACCGCCTGAGCCGGCAGATCCGCCCAGGACCGCGCGCCGCGCGAGGAGCCGGACCAGCCTTCCATCGTTTCGTATACCGGCACGGTTGCCGCCTGCGCCGCCGGTGCCGCCGGCAGATGCCGGGAGAACGCGCCGTTGATGTCATAGCCGATGCAGATTTTCAGGTGCGGCAGCCCGTCCAGCACATCCAGTTTCGTCAATGCCAGCCCCTGCACGCCGCCCACCTTGACCGCCTGGCGCACCAGCGCGGCGTCGAACCAGCCGCAGCGCCGCGGCCGCCCGGTCACCGTGCCGAATTCATGTCCGCGCTCACCCAGCAGCCGCCCGGTTTCGTCGTGCAGTTCGGTCGGGAACGGGCCCGAGCCGACGCGCGTGGTGTAGGCTTTGGCGATCCCCAGCACGAAGCCGACGGCCCCCGGACCGACGCCGGAGCCGGAAGCGGCGGTGGCCGCGACGGTATTGGACGACGTCACGAAGGGATAGGTGCCGTGGTCCACATCCAGCATCACCGCCTGGGCGCCCTCAAACAAAATGCGCTTGCCGGCGCGGCGCAGTTCGTCCAGCCGCTCCCACACCGGTTCGGCGAACGGCAGGATCTGCGGCGCCAGTCTCAGCAGCCCGTCGAGCAGCGGCTGCTTCTCGAACGGCGCCACGCCGTAGCCTTGCAGCAGCGTGTTGTGGTGCAGCAGCAGCAGGTCGAGCTTCGCCGACAGCGTCTCCGGCTCCGCCAGATCGGCGACCCGGATCGAGCGACGGCCGACCTTGTCTTCGTAGGCGGGGCCGATGCCGCGGCCGGTAGTGCCGATTTTGCCGGCGCCGCGAGCTTCCTCGCGGGCTTTGTCGAGCGCGGGGTGCAGCGGCAGGATCAGCACGGCGTTGTCGGCGATGCGCAGCGTCTCCGGCGTGACTTTCAGGCCCTGCGCCGTCACCCGGGCGATCTCCGCCAGCAGCGCGTCGGGATCGACAACCACGCCGTTGCCGATGATGCCGAGCTTGCCGCGCACCAGGCCGGAGGGCAGCAGCGACAGCTTATAGGTCTGCTCGCCGACGACCAGCGTATGGCCGGCGTTGTGCCCACCCTGGAACCGGACCACCACGTCGGCCCGGCTGGCGAGCCAGTCAACGACTTTCCCTTTGCCCTCGTCACCCCATTGGGCGCCGATAACGGCGACATTGGCCATGGTTTCAGCTTTCGGTGTGAAGCAGCGCGGCCTTGCCGGACCGCAGGATATGGGAACAGCCGAGGCGGGCGGCCTCGGCGGCATCGTCGGCTTGGACCGCCAGGGCCGCGACGGTGGCGAAACCGTCGGCGCGCAGGGACGCGGCGAGGCCGCGATCCGTGCCGAACGGCAGGAACACCCGCGGCCGCGCCTGCCGCGGTGGGGCGACCCGCAGGATAGAATCCGGATACAGCGTCAGGCCGGTGGCCGGCTCGCTGTCGCCGCTGATATAGCGTCCGCCGCGTCCGAGTTCCTCGTGCCGCCCGGGGGCGTAGACCGTCACGGAGACGCCGGTTTCGTAGCGGAAGCCCCGGAATTCGACCGGATCGACGGTCAGGCGCAGCTCCGGCGCGGCGGCGCGGATGGCGGCGACGGTTTGCGCCACGCGTTCGGCCAGCACGCCCGCGAGGCCCGGCAGATTCGCCTGATGCAGTGCCGCCAGCGCGCGATCCGCCGGCCCGGCGGCGAGCAGCAGATCGGTCAGGGCCGGCACCAGCTTGCCGCCATGGCGTGCCACCGCGGCGGCGTCCTTGCGGTCCAGAGCACGAGACAGCGCCACCCGGTCGGGCCCCTGGAAGCCGGCATCGTCCAGCCATGCGGGCACCAGCATCGGCAGGGTCAGGTCGAAGCTGACCCGGGTCAGGCCGACGGCGGCGAGCGCCTCGGCGGCGACCAGCACGGTTTCGGCGTCGGCTTGCGGGCTGTCATGGCCGATAAGCTCGATGCCGGCCTGGGCAAGCTGGCGGTCGGGCGCGAGCTGGCTGCCGCGCACCCGCAGGCATTGGCCGGCATAGGAAAGCCGCAGCGGACGCGGCGCGGAGGCCAGCCTTGTGGTGGCGATGCGCGCGACCTGCGGCGTGGTGTCGGCCCGCAATCCCATCATCCGCTGGGAGTCGGGGTCCATGATGCGGAAAGTCTGGTCCGCCACGGCGATGCCGGAACCGGCGAGCAGGCTGTCCTCGAATTCCAGCAGCGGCGGCTTGACGCGCTGATAGCCATGCGCGGTGAACACCGTCATCAGGGCTTCGACGGCGGAGGCTTCCGTCTCGGCGTCGGGCGGCAGCAGGTCGCGCAGTCCGGCGGGGAGCAGCGCGGGGTTGGGCGGAAGGTCATCGTTCATGGCCCGCGTCAGCTACCAGCAAATCGGCGGGCGGGGAATGGCTGTTTGGGGATCGGGTTGGGTTGGGTCGCCGGTCAGGTCGAGATCAACAGCGGGGCTTGCGCCACCGCACCGGGTTTGAACTACGGCAAGTCACTCGGCAGTTCCTCGCCGGGGTCAGGTGCGCGGTCCGGAGCCAGGGAAAGAAGGGCGGTCAGATCCTCGGGCCGGGCATCACCGGCGCGCAGGCGAAAGAATGTGGCCGCTGTTTCCACCGCACCGACCTTTTGTGCGACTGCGGCGGCAATCCACTGGTTCAGCGACACGCCATCTTCCCGCGCGAGGCGGGTCGCCGCGGCCTTGACCGAGGCCGGCAGCTTGAGAGGGTAGGTTGCTTTGCTCATTCCCTCATTGTTGCCGACAGTCGCCGGGCCGCAACAGACACACTCCGAATTTGGCCGCGGCCGGGGCAAAGTCCGCCAGATTGTGTGTGATGAGCGCATCGGGTCGGCCATTCACCGCTGCTTCAAGCACCATTTCGTCGTCCGGGTCCGGAAGCTGAGGGCGCCAAGCGAAGCGAACCTCCACCGGCTCGATCGCCGCGGCAAGCGCCGCCAGGACCGCATCGATCTGCGCCAGACCGAGACCGGACGCGTCGCGCTGCTTCGGCCGTTTCAAGATGTCGGCTGCTTCCAGGCCGAAGGGCTCATGACGCTAGGGCGATAGACGCCCGGGAGAACCTCCGCCGAGCCGTGGTGCGGGGATCCGCCCGGATCAATGTTAACCTTTCATTATCCTCTTCCCGGTAACGTGGCGGCTGCGCGCCATGCTGTTCCATTCGTCCATCTTCATTCTTGGCTTTCTTCCCGTCTGCCTGACGGGGTTCTTCACGCTGGGCCATGTCGCGGGCGCGGCGGGCGCGTTGGTCTGGCTAACTGCGGCCAGCTTGGTGTTTTACGGCTGGTGGAACCCGGCGTTCCTGCCGCTGCTGATTGGCTCGGTGCTGGTGAACCATGCCATTGCATTGAAGATACGGCATAGTCCGGCACCGCGATTCTGGGTGACGGTTGGCGTGGTGCTGAACCTCGCTGTCCTTGGCTGGTTCAAATACGCCGATTTCCTTCTGCATATCATTGACCCGACCGCTCCGCCGCTGGGGGTCACCCTGCCCCTGGCCATCAGCTTCTTCACCTTCCAGCAGATCATGGTGCTGGTCGATACGGCGCGAACCGCGGCGTCCCCCGACCGTCATGGCCCGGTTTGCCCGGGCCGCCTGTCCCCAAACGTGGCGCGGGCGCGAGGCCACGCCTTCCTCCCCTACGCCGCCTTCGTCACCTTCTTCCCGCACCTGATTGCCGGGCCGATCGTCCGGGGGGCGGAAATCATCCCGCAGCTTACGGCGCCGCGGTTCGCGCGGCCGTGCGGCGACAACCTGGCGGAGGGACTGCTGATCTTCCTGCTCGGCCTGGGCAAGAAATGCGTGCTTGCCGACATGTTCGGCGGGTTCGCCGACACCGGGTTCGGCGCGGCGGGGCGTGGCATCGACCTGACGTTTTTCGAGGCGTGGTACGCCACCCTGTCCTACGCCTTGCAGATCTACTTCGACTTCTCGGGTTACTCCGACATGGCCATTGGCCTGGCGCGGATGCTGAACGTCCGCTTCCCGCTGAATTTCGACAGCCCTTACCAGGCCGCGAATATCGCCGACTTCTGGCGCCGCTGGCACATCACCCTCGGCGCGTTCCTGCGCGACTACCTCTATATCCCGCTCGGCGGCAGCCGCGTGGGACGGCTGCGGCAGGCGGCCAACCTGATGGCGACCATGCTGCTGGCCGGGCTGTGGCACGGGGCCGGCTGGAATTTCGTCATCTGGGGCGGGCTGCATGGCCTGTTCCTGGTCGTCCACCGCGCGTACCGCCGGCTGTTTCCGCCGCTGCCGGCGCCGCTTGGCCAGCTACTGACCCTGGCCGCGGTGATCCTCGCCTGGGTGCCGTTCCGCGCGGCATCGCTGCCCGAGACGCTGATCGTCTTCCGTGGCCTGTTCGGCTTCAGCGGCATCGCGCTGCCGCAGATGATCGTCTCCGCCTTTCCCCCGCTGGCCGCCGTCGCCACTCCGGTCGCCGTCATGCCGTCGCTGGGAGACGCCAGGACGCTCAGCTTTCCGGAGGTATCCGCCTGCCTGCTGCTCGGCTGGTTCATCGTGCTGGCGCTGCCGAACATCCATCGCATGACCGAACGGTCCCGCCATTGGGCGCTGACCGCCAGCTTCGCGCTGTCCATGCAGGCGGTGCTCTTCGCACCGCACGTGGCACCGTTCCTGTATTTCCAGTTCTGATGGGCCGCATCCCGCTCGCCTGCGGTGTGTCGGTGCTCCTATATACTGTACTCTTCGCGTTTGTTTTCGACCGGCCGCTGTCGCTGGGCGCACTGCGCGGACGGATCGAGGCTGGCCTCACGCGTGGCGCGGCGATCGACGGGCCGAAGCTTGTCATCCTTGCCGGTTCGAACGGTCCGTATTCGCACCGCTGCGAGACGATCGAGCCGCTGGCTGGCCGCCCGTGCATCAATGCCGGCATCGCCGTCGGCATCGGCCTGGACTACCTGTTCGCCCGGTGGAAGCCGCTGCTGCATCCCGGCGACATCGTCTACATGCCGCTGGAGGAAGCCCAGTATGTGCGGTCCCGTGCCACCGCCGAACTGGGGCCTGACGCGACGATCCTGCTGCGGCACGACCGGGGCACCTTATGGACGATGCCGCTGCACCGGCGGATCGCCGCCCTGTTCGCCTCGGACCTGCGCGCCGGCATCATGAGCCTGATCGAGATGGCGCTTGTGCGCGCCGGGTTCCACGACCCGCGGGAGGCTGCAACCGGGTCCTTCAACGCCCGGGGAGACCATGTCGGGCACACGCAGGCACTGGGGTCGATCAGCCAGGTGGCGCTCGCCGCAGCGAGGCCGTTCCATCCGGCGGCGTCCGAGATCCGCGATGGAGATTGCGCGTTCGTGGTGCGGGACTTTCTGGACTGGGCGAAAGGCCACGGAGTTCGCGTCATCGGCGGCCTGCCGACGGGATTCGCCGATTCACCGATTGAGGAGGACGGCGTGGCGGCGATCCGCTCGATCTATCGCGATGCCGGGGCGAGCTTCCTGGAACTGCCAGGCCGCAGCCGCTACCCGCGCACGGCGTTCTTCGATACGCCCGACCATCTGAACGAGGCGGCGCAAATCCGTCACTCCGTCGCAGTTGGACGGGCACTGGCCCGGATGACGGCTGCACCGGTGGCAGGTGGCGGCGAAGCGATCCCCGCGATCGCCAGCGCGGATAGATAATGGCTTTCGGGCCGCACCACCGGCTGGTGCCGTCAGGGCGGCCGGAGGGCCGCCATCCACGCCTTTCCTGGAATCGGCACCGCAAGGCGTGGACGACGGTTGGGGGCTGGTGCGTCTCCCCGCACTGACACCGCACCGCGGTCTGGCGGTTTTCCCCCGAACTGCCTACGAAGGCGGCGAACACCGCGGTTCAGATGCGGGGACGCATTGAAATCGCTCGCGTCCGACCGCATATCGGCGCGCAAGGAGGTCCCACATGAACGACACTGTTTTGGAACAACATTCTTTTGGCGCCGAGGTCGGCCGCCTGCTCGACCTGGTGGTGCATTCGCTCTATTCCGAGCGCGAGATCTTCCTGCGCGAGCTGGTCGCCAACGCCGCCGACGCGGTGGACCGCCGCCGGTTCGAGGCGCTGACCGACTCCAACCTCGCCCCGCCGCCGGAAGCCAAGATCCGCATCGTGCCGGACAAGGAAGCCAGCACGTTGACCATCTCCGATGACGGCATCGGCATGACCCGGCAGGAACTGATCGACAATCTCGGCACCATCGCCCGCTCCGGCACCCGCGCCTTCGCGCAGAACCTCGCCAGCAGCAAGCCGGAGGACCGCCCCAGCCTGATCGGGCAGTTCGGCGTCGGCTTCTACTCCGCGTTCATGGTGGCGGACCGGGTGGAGGTCACGTCGCGCAAGGCGGGATCGGAGGAAGCCTTCGTGTGGGCGTCCGAGGGCGCCGGTGAATTCACCCTTGGGCACGCCGAACGGGAAACGGCCGGCACCGACATCGTGCTGCACATCAAGTCGGACGCGACCGAATACCTGGAGCCGATCAGGCTGGAGACGGTGATCCGGAAGTGGGCGGATCATATCACGCTGCCGATTACGGTGGCGCAGGACGGCAAGGACCAGCCGGCGAACGAGGGCACGGCGCTGTGGCGCAAGTCCAAATCGGACGTCACCGAGCAGTCCTACAAGGAATTCTACCGCCACCTCGGCCACTACTTCGACGACCCGTGGGCGACGCTGCACTGGCGGGCGGAGGGAACGCTGGAGTATTTCTGCCTGCTGTTCATCCCCGGCATGAAGCCGTTCGACGTCGTTGATAACGACCGCGACGCACACGTCCGGCTGCATGTCCGGCGCATGTTCATCACCGACAAGGCCGAGCTGCTGCCGCATTGGCTGCGCTTCGTCAGCGGCGTGGTGGACACCGAGGACCTGCCGCTGAACGTCTCGCGCGAGATGCTGCAGACCACGCCGGTGCTCGCGCGCATCCGCAAGGCGCTGATCAGCCGGATATTGTCGGAGCTGAAGACCCGCACCAAGGAGGCCGAAGACTACAACAAGTTCTGGGAGAACTTCGGCGCCATCCTGAAGGAAGGCATCTGGGAGGATAACGAGCACCGCGCCGAACTGGCGCCGCTGCTGCGCTTCAAGTCCTCCACGCAGGAGGGCTGGACCTCCCTGCCCGACTACGTGTCGCGCCTGCAGGAGGGTCAGGACACCATATACTATCTGTCCGGCGACCAGGCCGAGGCGCTGAAGACCTCGCCGCAACTGGAAGGCTTCCGCGCCAAGGGCATCGAAGTGCTGCTGATGTCCGACTCCATCGACTCGTTCTGGCCGGAGCGGCTGGACAGCTTCGAGGGCAAGAAGCTGCGCAGCGTGACCCAGGCGGCGGAGGATCTGAGCAAGGGCGAGGACCTGCCCGATGTGTCGCCGCTGCTGTTGGCGATCAAGGGCGCCCTGGGCGATCAGGTTGCCGATGTGCGGGCGACCGCGCGGCTGACCGACAGCGCGGTGGTGCTGGCCTCCGACGGCAAGGGGCCGGACCTGGCGATGCAGCGGCTGATGCGGCGGGCCGGGCGGGCGATGATGCCGTCCAAGCCGGTGCTGGAGGTCAATCCGCGGCACAAGCTGATCGAGGCACTGTCGGCGAAGCTGGAGAATACGGAGCTGATCGCCGAGGCAGCGGCGACCTTGCTGGATCTGGCTCAGGTGCAGGAGGGCGATCTGCCGGCGGATGCGACGGCGTTCGCGCGGCGGGTGACGACGTTGCTGGCGGGCAGTTTGGGGTAGTTCGCGAGGCCTGCGCCCTTGCCCTCGTTTGGCGGCGGGTGCAGGCTAACCATCCGGAGGAAATGATATCGGCATGTCGTGATCGATGTGCTAAAGGAAGCGTTATGCTGACGATGTTTACGGGCTTAAGCGGTTCGTGGTTAGGGAAGCGACTTCGTCGCCATAGCGCTGCGGCGCTGCCCCCTGGGTCGGCTCTATCGGACCTACCAGAGAGCATCGACCTCGATACCGCGAAAGCAGCACTTGAGCAGGTCAACAAACGGTTGGATGCTGAACTGGCTCTGAAAAGTTCGACTGAGACGCGCGCTCTCACGCTCGCCGGCCAGTGCACAACCCTTCTCAGCGCGATCACGGCCTCCGTTCTTGTCGAGAGTTACGGAAGCCAAAGGATGCCGCTCATTTTGGCTGGCGTCGGTGGCGGCGTTTGCTTATTCGCTGCGGTCCTGTTCGCCTACAACAGCGCGAGGCCTCGGCGGGGTGTGGTATTGCCAGGTCGTTTGCCTGACGAACTGTGGGACGACCTGGTTGCCCCTGACATGAAGGGGGCAGAGTTCATGGGTCGCCTCATGCTCAGCCTACAGGACGTCATGGTTCGGAATGAATTGAATCAGGAAAAGCGGGCAAGGGCGTTAACGTGGGCTATGCTATTCGTCCGTTTGACCGTGCCAACGGCCTGTCTGGCGGCATTCCTAGCGGTCGAACTCGCGCCTCGGTTAGGTTCCTGGCTGAGCACAATCGGCCTTTCGTAGCCAACCCGCCAGTAACGCCCGATCAAGGTGCTGCCGCGGGTACGGATGCGGCGGTAAGGCGAGAGGGCGACGGTATCGCGGCCGATCTCATTAGATCCGCATCACGCTACAACACCAGCGACACGTTCGTGACCGGCGGCGAATATCCGGTTTTCTAGCATCGAAGTGTCCCGGTCTTGGCAGAACAACTGCCAGGACCGGCACGGTATCAAACCTTCGACTTCTCCGCCAAAGCCTTCACCTCATCCACTGCCTCAATGAAGCGGCTGTTCAACAACCTGACCGCCTCGGCGCTCGAATGCTGGATCAGGTCGCTGATCTCCTTCAGATCGGCGAGAGCATGCTCGTATGCCTGCTTCAGAAGCTCTGCCCGCTTGGCGGCCTTCGCCTGCGGTGACTCTACCGTGGACAAGGTGCGTACTGCCTCGGCCAGTTCCACCATGCTCTGCTGCACGATCTCCATATGCCGCCGGGCAACCGCCTGGGCACCTTCCAGGGCCACCCGGTTGGCTGCGGTCAAGGTTTCGATGTTGAGGCGGCTTGCGGCGACGAAGGCCTCCATATCTGGAACGGCGGGCAGTTTCATCTCGGCGCCATATGTTTCACGGGGCGTCTTTACCGGCTTGCGGGGCGGCTTCGGTTTATCAGACATCGCATGGACCGTGAGGAATAGCGCTACACGGCTTGGAGGCCATGCGGCGTCTCGATTTTGAGCGGGCGACAGGCGAAGTTGAAAGCAGAGACATTGAACGTTCCAGCTAGGCCCGCAAAATCTATCATGAATACGGTATAAGGCTGAAATCGGAACTTAGTAAGTGGTAGGATGAAGGATGGGCCGTCACGGGCTGGGCCGCCTACGTATTATCGGCTGGAAACCGGTGGGCGAATCGCCGTCCTGGACTTACCGTCGTATAGTTCTCGGCGAACCCTGGTTCGCTGAACCGATCCGGACCCCGCACAACCAACCGCAGCGATGGGGTCTTGCCGTCAACGGTCTTCGCCCAACAAACACACCCGCACATATGGCAGGAAATGCTCGACCCCCGGCGTCACCAACCCGTTAACTTTCGCCGCCTCATCGAAACGGCGCAGTTGCACCGCAGCAACGGCATGCGGCAGCGCAGCAAACGCCTCCGCCTCCTGCTCCGCCATCGGACCACCCTGCAACGACAGGCTCAGGACGCTGTCCTCCGACAGCCGCCTGAAGTAATCCGCTTCCACCGCACACAGATACCGTTTCGCCGCGACGTGCAGGCGCACGGGTTCGGTGACCAGCGGCCCGAAATAATCCCGCAGGAAGTCATATCCAACCTGTTCATGCCGATCGTCCACACCCTCGGCGGCGGGATTTTCGCCGAGATCGTGCACCATGTGGCCGATGTCATGCAGCAAAGCAGCAACGATCAGAGCTGCGCCGCAGCCGGACCGTTCCGCCAGCCATGCAGCCTGCAGCGCGTGCGCCCGCTGGTTGATGTCGGACAGGCCGTAGCGGCCCTCCGCTTTGCCATCGATCAGCGCGGCGATCATCTCGGCAGGACCATCGGTCATTGCGGGACTCCTTTCGCGGCGTTTCCCCCCGGGGTCTAATGCGCGAAACCGCCGCCGGCAAAAGGCGGTTGGATGACAAACCCGGCGGGCACCCCATGTGCCTGCCATACCAGGATACGTGTGCATGCTTGATCAGGAACTCGACTGCATCGCCGGTTCGGCCGCCGATACCCGCCCGGTCCACCCGGTGCGGCCGGACGGCCTCGCGGCGTTCCTCGATACGCTGCTGCCGGCGCGGGCGGCCTACCTGAGGGATGCGGACTTCACGGCCAAGGCGGGGGAGCTGGCCTTGCTGCCCGGCCCGCAGGGGATCGCCTCCGCGGTGCTGGGCCTCGGCACCGAATCCACGCCGTTTACTTTCGGCAGCCTGCCGATGCGCCTGCCCGAAGGCGTCTGGCGCCTCGAGCCCGGGGATTACGACCCGGCAGACAGCACACTCGGCTATTGCCTCGGCGCCTACCGGTATGAGCGCTTTCGTTCCGTCGCCGGGCGCGGACCCGCTTTGCTGTTCGTTCCGCCCGGTCACGAGACCGCCCTGTCGCTGGCCGCCGCAACCTGGATGGTGCGCGACCTGATCAATACGCCGGCGAACATCCTCGGGCCCGTCGAGCTGGCGGAGTTCGCCGCATCGGTGGCCGATCGGCATGGCGCGCAGGCCCGGATAACGGCCGATGGCGAACTCGAAGACAACTATCCGGCGATCGCCGCCGTCGGGCGCGGTTCGATCCACCCGCCCCGGGTCGTTACTCTGCGCTGGCGCGGCAGCGCGGCGGCGGAGGACGCGCCGCTGGTGTCGTTATGCGGCAAGGGCGTCTGTTTCGACACCGGCGGCTACGACCTGAAGACCTCGGCGGGCATGCTGCGGATGAAGAAGGACATGGGCGGGGCGGCAACCGTGCTCGGCCTGGCCCGGATCATCATGGAAGCCGATCTGCCGATTCGCCTCGCGGTGCGGCTGGGATGCGTGGAGAACGCGGTCTCCGGCACCGCCATGCGCCCCTCCGACATCATCACCACCCGCTCCGGCCAGAGCGTCGAGATCGGCAACACCGACGCGGAAGGCAGGCTGGTGCTGTGCGACCTGCTCGACGAAGCGTCCGGGGAAGCGCCGGCGCTGCTGATCGATTGCGCGACCCTGACGGGCGCCGCACGCGTCGCGCTGGGTCCGGATCTTCCGGCGCTGTTTTGTAACGACGACGGGCTGTCCGAGGCGCTCTTGCGCTTAGGTAACAGTGTCCACGACCCTTTATGGCGGTTGCCGTTGTGGTCCGGTTACGCGGACTGGTTGAAGAGTCCGGTCGCCGATATTAACAACGTTTCATCCAAGCCGCTGGCCGGCGCCATCGTTGCTGGATTGTACCTGCAACGCTTCGTCCGCCCTGGTATCCCTTGGATGCATATCGATCTCTATGCATGGAACGACCAAACGCGCCCCGGCCGTCCCGAGGGGGGCGAGGCGATGGGCATGCGCGCACTGTTCGCGCTGATCCGGGAGCGCGTTTCCGGAGGGCTGAGCTAACGATTCGTCCAGGAAATTATGGCGATTACGACCAAAATGCACGCGAATGTGATCGTGGCTATTCTCGCCCCGCACCGTACTGTCCCGCCAATCCAAGTTCAAGACCTGTATTAGCTGAATCAGCGCCATCGGGATCGCCGACGGCCTCTTTGCTCACGCAACGGTGACAACTTCGAAGTGTGTGAAACTGTAATAAGGTTGACCTCGATCTGTGTTTTCACTAATTGACAGGATGTGGACCCTGCGATTCGCAGCCACCGCATGAGAAAGGAAATTTACGTGGCAGCTCCTCCTAATCCGGTTTCCGACGCCCAAGTCGGCCTTCTGCGCGATACCGTCGTTGCGCTGGTGCGTCGCGACGGCGCCGATCTCTCGGCACGTCAGCTCGGGGTTTTTCTGACCTGCTATCTGAATGACGGGGGACATACGGTTCGCGGCCTCGCCGCGGAACTGAACGTTTCCAAGCCGGCCATCACCCGGGCGCTCGATCGGCTGGGTGAACTCGACCTGGCCCGCCGCAAGGTCGATCCGATGGATCGCCGCAGCGTGTTGGTCCAGCGGACGACCAAAGGTTCGGCGTTCCTGCGCGATCTCCGGACGATCATGATCGAGGCATCCGGCGGCCGCAAAGCCGCCACCAAGAAAGCCGCCTGATAGGACCGCTTCCTCGGACGGATCCCGGTTGGCTGAATGATCGCGTCCTTTCGGTGCTGCCGCATCGGCATGGCCAGGAGTAATCCGGCCATGCCGATTGCGGCGAGCCGTGCTCACGCGTTGCGTATCGTTCCAGCGTGCCGTCTTGCCGCCGGGCCTCCGGGCACGAGTGGCTGATGGATTTGCGCACCCGGCCAGGTCGTTCCGGCAAAATATAAAACCTATAGCGATCCGGCGCGTTGCCCCGCATCGCGCGTGCTGCGTTGCGGCATACAACTGATCAACCTGCCGATCTTGCCGCCACAACCGAAACTATCGGTCCGGCCGCGACGCACCTTTAAGGGCGAAACGGACCGGTAAGCGGATTTATTGCTTCCATTGCATGGGCGTTGTGTGGTCACTCCCGCGGACACTCGGCGGTGGAACCGCAACGAAGCCGCATCGCATCGATGCAGGCAGGCAGGCCCGCGCCACAGGCGCCGCTAAGGCAGCGGGCCGAAGGCGCCGCAACAGGAACTTTGTTTTGCCGGCGTTGCCGCCAACCCTGCCACGGCCACACATTTCCTGGATCGACACAATGCGCCGCAAACCGCGATTGTTCCGCCTTTCCGCCAGCGTTGCCCTGCTGGCCCTGCTTGCCCAACCGCTGCTGCCCGCGCCACGCGCGTTTGCACAATCACCGCAGCAACAAGGGCAGATTTCTCCGGACCAGGCGCGCGGCGACCCGCCGAACCGTGTCGGACGCATCGCGGGCCTTGTCGGCCAGGTCTCCTATCGCACCGGCGGCGACACGGACTGGACCGCCGCCAGCCGGAACTACCCGGTCAGCAGCGGCTACGGGTTCTGGACCAGTCCCACCGCTACGGCGGAGATCGAGGTCTCGGCCAGCCGCATCGTGCTGGCCGGAACCACCGAGTTCGACGTGACCACGCTCGATACGACCGGTCTGCAAGCCGTGGCGGCGCAGGGCGAATCCTATATCCACCTGCGCGACGTCGCCCCGGATGAAGTCTGGTCGGTGCAGACCCCGCGCGGTCTGGTTCGCCTGACCGGCGCAGGGCGATACGGCATCGTCGCCGGCACCACCGAGCAGCCGACATTGGTCACCGTGCTGGAC
This sequence comes from uncultured Rhodopila sp., assembly GCF_903944925.1. Lineage (GTDB taxonomy): Bacteria > Pseudomonadota > Alphaproteobacteria > Acetobacterales > Acetobacteraceae > Rhodopila. Next base: position 76,848 of record NZ_CAJATU010000082.1, read on the forward strand.
GGCAACGCCGACATCCAGGCGCCGAACCTGTCGCTGCAGGTCACCGCCAACCAGACTGCGACGATTGCCGGGACGGATAATTTCCTCGGCAGCATCGGTCCGGCGCAGCGGGATGGCTTCCTCGATGCCAGGCTCGCGGCGGAGCGGCCGCCGCAGCGCGCGGTTGCGGCCGTCCCGCAGCAGGTTGCCCGCATGCCCGGCGGCGAAGAGCTCATCGGCGCCGGAAGCTGGGGCACGGCCCCGGAATACGGCCAGGTATGGTATCCGCCGGTTTCGCGCGGCTGGGTGCCGTACCGGCATGGCCACTGGGCCTATGTCGCGCCGTGGGGCTGGACCTGGATCGACGACGCATCCTGGGGCTTTGCGCCGTTCCATTACGGGCGGTGGCTACAGCTCGGCGGGCGCTGGGCGTGGACGCCGGGTGAGGTGGCCGTCGCCGCACCTCCGGTCTACGCCCCGGCCCTGGTCGCCTTCATCGGTGTCGGCGCCGGGTTCGCGCTGGGCGCGGCGCTGGCGTCCGGTTCCATCGGCTGGGTGCCACTAGGACCGCGCGAGGTGTACCATCCGTGGTACCACGCCTCGGACGCCTATGTCCGGCACGTCAACATCAACCACGTCACCAACGTGACGACGATCAACAGCACCAACGTTACGGTGAACAATTTCGTCAACCGCAGCGCCGCGACCTCGGTCCCGGCGGCGGCGATGACCGGGTCCCGGCCGATACGGGCGGTGGCCCAGCCGATAACGGCCACGCAATTTGCCTCGGCCCGTCCGGTGATCGGGCAGCAGCCGCTGGTCCCGGCGGCGGGAACGGCCGGCGTGACTCCAGCGGTCGCACGGCAGATGAACCTGGCAGCGGCCGGCGCGCCGAACCATCGGCCAGCGCCGGGGCCCGCGGTGTCCGCCAATGCGTCCGAACCCGGGTTCCGCCCGGCGCTTGCCGGCCCCGCTGCGACCGCCGCCGCGGTGCAGACCGCGCGGGAGCCGGGCGTTCACCCGGCGGCGGCGGCCGGGGTGGCCGCCGGGGTGGCGGCGCATCCCGGCACCGCGTCACCGGCTGCCGCGGAGGTGCGACCGTCCGGGCGGCCGGCGGCGCAAACCGCACACCCGGCCCGGGCCGAGCCACTCGCCGCAGCCGGGCCGCAATCCCGCCGTCCGGCGGCGAACCACGTGCCGCCGCACGCTCCTCCGGCTGCCGTAAACCGCCCGGTTGCCGAGACGCCTCATGCGGTGGCTCGCGCCGCTTTCGCGCCGCCGGCGGCACATGCTGCACCGCTACAGGCAAGCCACGCCGCCGCGGCACCGCCGCGGGCCGAACCGGCGCAGCATCATGAGAAGCGGCCGGGCGACCGGTAATCGTCCCAACGATCCCCGAACCGTCACCGCGAGCGGTTCGGGGCATCTTCTGATGGTGCATGGACACACACCGGGCCGCTCGCGACAGACACACGGCGGGCCGCGATCACGGACGCCCGGTTTCATATCAACCCGTTGACCATTTCGCGTGCGTGCGACAAACGACGCGGCACGGGAGGAACTTACAGCCATGTCGCAATCCGTAGCACCCGCCAGGCCGCGCAGCAGGGCCCGCTTCGGCATCCTGGCGCTGATCTCCATCGGCACCATGATCAATTATCTCGACCGGACGGTGCTGGGCATCGCCGCGCCGAGTCTGCGAGCCGATCTGGGGATCGATGCGGCGACGATGGGGTGGGTGTTCTCGGCGTTCGGCTGGACCTACGCCGCGCTGCAGATCCCTGGCGGCATCTTCCTCGACCGCTTCGGTGCCAAGGTCACCTATTTCCTGTCGGTGACGTTCTGGTCGCTGTTCACCTTGCTCCAGGGTTTCGCCACCGGGCTGGTTTCCCTGCTGCTGTACCGCTTCGGGCTTGGCGTGTCGGAGGCGCCGTGCTTCCCCGCCAACAGCCGCATCGTCGGCACCTGGTTCCCGCAGCAGGAACGCGCCACGGCCACCGGCATCTATACCGTCGGCGAGTATATCGGCCTGGCGTTCTTCAGTCCGATCCTGTTCTGGCTGATGGCGGCCTATAGCTGGCACGCACTGTTCATTGCCGTCGGGGGCGCCGGTATCCTGTTCGGCGCGGTGTGGTGGATCTTCTACAAGGAGCCGCGCGACCACCGCTCGGTCAGCCAGTCGGAACTGGACTATATCGCCGCCGGCGGCGGACTGGAGACAAAAGGCGCGCAAAAACTGCCGTTCTCCTGGGCCAATGTCGGCCATCTGCTGTCCTACCGGCAGATCTGGGGCGCCTCCATCGGCCAGTTCGCCGGCAACGCGACCCTGGTGTTCTTCCTGACCTGGTTTCCCACCTACCTCGCCACCGAGCGCCACATGGGCTGGGTCAAGGTCGGCTTCTTCGCCGTGCTGCCGTTCATTGCGGCGGCCACCGGGGTATTGGCCGGCGGCTTCTTCTCCGACCTGCTGTTGAAGCGCAGCGGTTCGGCCAATATCGCCCGCAAGACGCCGATAATCGGCGGCCTGCTGCTGGCGTCGCTGATCGTGACGGCGAACTACGTGGACAGCGACCCGGCGGTCATCGCCATCCTCTCCATCGCGTTTTTCGGCCAGGGCATGGTCGGCCTCGGCTGGACGGTGATCTCCGACATCGCGCCTCGGCCGCTGATGGGCGTGACCGGCGGGCTGTTCAACTTCGCCGCCAACCTCGCCGGCATCATCACGCCGCTGGTCATCGGCTTCATCATCAGCGCCACCGGATCGTTCCAATGGGCGCTGGCGTTCGTCGGCGCTACGGCGCTGGCGGGCGCGCTGTCCTACATCTTCCTGCTGGGCGACATCCACCGCATCGAGCTGCCCGGGGAGGCCCGCCGATGAGCCGCCTGGTCTTCCTGCTGAACGGCCCGAACCTGAACCTGTTGGGCAAGCGCCAGCCGCAGATCTACGGGCACGAGACCCTGGCCGACGTCGAACGCGACTGCCGCGCGCTGGCGGCGGAGCTGAAGCTGGATCTGCGGTTCCACCAGAGCAACCGGGAATACGAGATCATCGACTGGGTCCACGAAGCGCGTGAAATCGCCGGCGGCATCGTTATCAATCCGGGGGCGTTCACCCATACCTCGGTCGCGATCCTGGACGCGCTCAACAGCTTCGACGCCCCGGTGTTCGAAGTCCACATCTCCAACGTCCATAAGCGGGAGGAATTCCGCCACCACTCGTTCGTTTCGCTGCGCGCGGACGGGGTGATCGCCGGGTTCGGCACGCAGGGCTACCTGTTGGCGCTGCGGCGCGTCGCCAGGCTGATCGACGACAAGGGCTAGCGGGCAGGCCATTCCGGCGTCACGAAAGCCGTGGCATGATGCCGCGATGGCAGCGCACGAACACCATCACGGACATGACCACCATGGTCACGACCACGGCCATCATCACGCCCCGGCGCGGATGGATGCCGCTTTCGCTATCGGCGCCGGGGTCAACCTGGCATTCGTCCTGGCTGAGGCGGGCTTTGGGCTGGCGGCCAACTCCGTCGCGCTGGTGGCCGACGCGGCGCACAACCTCGGCGACGTGCTGGCGCTGCTGCTGGCCTGGGCGGCGGCGTGGCTGACCCGGCGGCCGCCGACGGCACGGCGGACCTATGGCTGGGGGCGCAGCTCGATCCTGGCGGCGCTGATCAATGCGGCCGTGCTGCTCATTGGCGTCGGCGCCATCGGGGTGGAGGCGATACGGCGCCTGCTGCAGCCGGAACCGGTTGCGTCCGGCATCGTCATGGCGGTCGCGGCGGCGGGCATCGTGATCAACGGCGGCAGCGCGCTGCTGTTCATGCGCGATCGCGACAGCGACCTGAACATCCGCGCCCAATTCCAGCATCTGGCGGGCGACGCCGTGGTCTCGCTGGCGGTGGTGCTGGCTGCGCTGGCGATCCGGCTGACCGGGTTGACGTGGCTCGACCCGGTGGCAAGCCTGGGCGTCGTGGCGATCATCGTCGTCACCACCTGGAGCACGTTGCGGGAATCGATCGATCTGTCGCTGGACGCGGTGCCGGCGCGGCTGGCGCGGGAGTCGGTGCATGACTGGCTGGCCGATCTGCCCGGCGTGCGGGAGGTGCATGATCTGCATATCTGGGCGCTGAGCACGACCGAGACCGCGCTGACGGTGCATCTGGTTTGCGAGTCCATTCCGGCGGCCCGCGCATCGCACGAACTCGCCAGTGCGTTGCAGGACAAATTCGGCATCGGCCACAGCACGATCCAGATCGAGACAGAAACGGATGCGGCGTTGTGCCGGCTGCGTCCGGCAGGCACGGTCTGATTGGACAGACGCGGCTACCGGTGAGTATCCTGCGGTGGGAAATCATCCGGGAGGAAACCGGTCATGAGCATCGTCTGGACCGATACGGTCAAAGAGATCGCCGGCATCAGGCTGCATATCACCAGGGGCGGCAACGGGCCGGCGGTTCTGGTACTGCACCACGACATCGGCACGGTTGAACGCCTGCCGTTTTATGATGCCCTGGCAGCGCGATTTGACGTTTTAATCCCGCACCATCCGGGCTGGGGCAAGTCGGAACGGCCGCAATGGCTGCGTCATCCGCGCGACATCGCCGCGATCTATGCGTGGCTGCTGTCGGACCTGAATGAACCGGGCGTGTCGCTGGTCGGACTTGGCTTCGGCGGCTGGATTGCTGCCGAAATGGCCAGCCTGGCGCCGGCGGGTTATCGCAACCTGGTACTGGTGGGCGCCGCGGGGATCAAGCCGCCGGAGGGGGATATCGCGGATCAGGCGATCGTTTCGTATATCGACTATCCGCGCGCGGGTTTTCATGACGAAGCCGCCTTCGCCGCTGTGTACGGCGATGTCAGCACGGACCAGTTGGAAGCCTGGGACATCGCGCGCGAAATGAGTTTCCGGACCGCCTGGAAACCGTACATGTACAGCCAGACCTTGCCGCATCTGCTGGGCGGGATTCGGGCGCCGGCACTGGTGATCTGGGGCGACGACGACCGGATCGTTCCGCTCAGCGCGGGCCAGGCCTATGCCCGGGCGCTGCATGATGCGACTTTCACCAGCATCCCGGACTGCGGCCATTTCGCCGAGATGGAGAAGCCCGAGGCGGTCGCGAAACTGGTGATCGATTTCCTGTCCCGGCGCTGAAGGAGGACTGTCCGATGCACATGATGTATTTCACCGAGCAGCCGATGTCGGCCTACGATGCCAAGGCCGGACTGGATTACGGCGCGACCGCCCTGACCTTCTCCAACAGCCATTTCGACCCGGTCGAGGGCAGCAGGCTGTACAATGAATATCTGGAAGAATACATCCTGGCGGAGGAATGCGGCGCCGACGGGATCATGCTGAACGAGCATCACAACGCGCCATTCTGCATGCAGGCGCGCACCAACATGTTCGCCGCTATCCTGGCGGCGGTGACGAAGCGGGTGAAAATCGTTATTCTGGGGAATCCTCTGCCGCTGTCGGAAAATCCGGTGCAGCTCGCGGAAGAGCTGGCGATGATCGATATGATCTCGCGAGGGCGGCTGGTGTCGGGCTTCGTGCGCGGCGGCGGGCAGGAGCAGTTGGCCAACGGCGTCAATCCGGCGTTCAATCGCGAGCGTTTCATGGAAGCGCATGACCTGGTGCAGAAGACCTGGACCGAGCCGGGGCCGTTCCGCTGGGAGGGCACGCATTACCAGCAGCGCGTGGTGAACCCCTGGGCGGTGCCGTTGCAGAAGCCGTATCCTCGCGTTTGGATACCGGGGGTGCTGTCGAAGGAAACCGTGATCTGGACGGCGCAGCAACGCTATCCCTATATCGCGCTGAATACCTCGCTGGAAGCGACCCGCGCGATCCACGACACCTACGACAAGGCGGCGGCGGATGCGGGCTACACCGCCGGACCGGAGAATTTCGGCTACCTGATCCGCGTGCATGTGCAGGACACCGAGGAAAAAGCGCTGGCGAACGCGCGGCAGTTCATGTGGATGCAGGGCGAGTTCACCGGCCTGGCGCATCCGGTGTGGGCCAACCCATCAGGCTACTTCTCGCCGTCCGGGCGGCGCGGGTTTGTCGAGTTCGCCGTCGGCCGTGCGACCAACCCGCGCGGCAACCCGACCTTCGAGCAGCAGGTCGCCGACACCATGATCATTGCGGGCACGCCGGACCAGGTGATCGCGCGGCTGAAATACCTAATCGAGCACACCCGCCCCGGCATCATGGGCATCTGGGCGAACGACGGCACCGTCAGCAAGGAGGACCGCCGCCGCTGCATCCAGTTGCTGTGCGGCGAGGTGATGCCGGCGATCAAGGCGTTCGGCGCCGGGCTGGGGCTGAAGGACCCGTGGGAGGCGGAGGCGCCGGTGCATCTGCGGTATTCGACGGACATTCCGGGGCGGCGGGTAGCGGCGGAGTAACCACCGCCGGCCGCGGCGCGCTACAGCCGGATATCCGCCGAAAGCCGATCGGCTGTGGCACACACACGGCCTTGGGAGCGGTCCACCAGGCCGGCTTCTTCCAGCGCCTGCAGGCGCCGTAGATGACGGCCAAGATGGCGGGCGAGTGACGAAACGGACGCCTCCGGATGGGCATGCAGATGGCGCAGCAGACGATACCGCTCGCCGGTCATCACCGACGCCAGGGCCTCCCAGGATTCAAATGCCAGGACGCGATCGGGCGCCACCGTCTCGCCCCGTTCGGCCTGCTCCCATGCCTGCCGAAAGGCCGCGAGATCCGGAGGCTCGCCCTGGCCTATGCAATGGGGGTCGAAGTCGGTCCCGTGCAAGATTAGCATCCGCCACTCACCCGATAAATCGCTTTCGCGTGGTGCGGCTTGACGCGTCCAACCATCTTGCCCCCGTGCCTGCACTGCGCAATATTCTGCGCACTACAATAAGCCGGCAATAATGCCGGCACTCCAGGGAGACTACGCCGATGAAGCCACGCCTGTCGCGCCGCAAGGCGCTGTGCCTTGGCGCCGCCGCCGCCACGCTGCCTCTGGTCAACATCCACACCGCCGCCTCCGCCGGGCACCTGAGTTTGGCACTCTGGGACCACTGGGTCCCGGCCGGCAACGACGCCATGCGCAAGGTCGTCGCCGCCTGGGCGGAGAAGAACCATGTCGAGGTGCAACTCGATTTCCTCACCGCCATCGGCAACAAGATCATGATCACCATGGCGGCCGAGGCGCAGGCCAGGACCGGACATGACATCTACGCCTTCGACATGTGGTCGGTGCACGAATACGCCGAGCAGCTCGACGCCGTTGACGACATCATGCAGCACTTCACCGCCCAATACGGCAAGATCGGCCGCGCCTTCGAGTATCTCGGGGTTTCCAACGGCCATTGGCGCGCCGTCCCGGTCGCCTGGGGGTCCGCGCCGCTGACCCCGTGCGGGCGCATCAGCCTGCTGAAGCAGCACGCCGGCATCGATGTCCAGTCCTGGTTCCCGCCGCACGAGGCGACGCCCGAAGCCTCGGCGGCCTGGACCTATGAGGCGCAACTGAAAGCCGCAGAGGCCTGCAGCAAGGCCGGCGTGCCGTTCGGCTTCGGCTGCGGCACCACCACCGACTCCAACCAGACCTGGGGCGCCACGTTCGGAGCGTTCGGGGCCGATCTGGTGGATGCGAAGGGAACGATTACGGTTGATTCGGATAATGTGCGGCAGGCGCTGGAGTATGCCAAACGCATGGCACCGTTCCTGCCGTCCGACACCGTCAGCTACGACGATGCCTCCAACAACCGCGCGCTGATATCCGGGCGTTCGGCGATGATCTGGAACCCGCCCTCGGCCTGGGCGGTGGCGAAGCGAGACGCGCCGAAGATTGCCGAGGACTGCTGGACCTTCCCCAATCCGCGCGGCCCGAAGGGGCGGCTGGTGCCGATGCGGCCGTATTACTTCGGCCTCTGGTCGTTCGCGCAGAACAAGCCGGCGGCGCGCGACATCCTGGCGTATCTGGGCGCGCGCGAGCAGATGGAGACGCTGACGACGGCAACCCAGGGCTACGACATCCCGCCCTATCTCTCGATGGCCGACTTCAAGATCTGGGAGGAAGTCGGGCCGCCGAAAGGCACCGTCTACAACTATCCGATCCGGCCGTGGCACGACGCTGAATACTACGTCACCGGCTCCTCCGGGCCGCCCGAGATCGGCGTGCAGGCGTGGAACCGCGGTTTGATCCCGACGATGGTGTCCAAGCTCGTTTCCGGACAGACAATCCAGCAGGCGATCGACTGGGCGAAGGACGAGCTGGAGGGGTTCACGCGGTAGCGGCTGGTTTATGCTATGATCCCGGGGATGGAAGCGATCATCCCTGCCGACTACCCGGAACTGGCGCGGCTTGCCTGGAACCGCGATTCCGCCCGCCGGATCGCGGGCGAGGCGGCGCTCCGCCGGTACGAACGGAACTGGCGGCATGCCGGCACTGCTGCGCTGTCGGAGAAGGAGCGCGCCCTGATCGCGTCCCTGGCCCATCGGCTGGGCGGCGGGCGTTTGCTGACGACGACGTAGGAATGGTGGCCTACGCAAGACCGGAGCATCGCGCGGTGGCGACAGCGTTGCGGGCGACGGACCATGACCTGCTGATGACTCGCCGCTGCTGGTTCGGCGACGAAACGGAGAATGTGCTCGACCTCGGCGAATATCGCGTCAGCAAGGACGTGGATTTTCGGTGCGCGGATAGTGCCGGGTATCAGGAGATGCCTCCCCCAGTGGCGGCGCGGGGCGCGGCGGCGTCGTTCGGCGCGCCGGACGGGATTGCCGAGAAATTGCTCGCCAAGGCGGATCGCTGCGAGGATCGATCCACGATGCCGTTGATGCGGCAACCGCAAGGGGTGGATGGTCCGCCTTCGCGGACCATGACGGGGAGAGGACGGTGTTCGCACCTGGGCGCCCCAACGGCGCGCCAGCCATCGGGGAGGCGCCTGCTTATTCCAACGGCGATACCAGGATCGTTGCCCCACCCGAGGCAAAGTTCGGCACGTCATCGACGATTTTCTTCCACTCGGGGCGCGAGGTCACCGCCTTCAGGGTCGCCGGGTCCTTGAACCAGAGTTCGGTGATCCGGTAGAACGCGGGCGGCTTGCCGTCCGGTCCCGGCCCTGGCTTGCCGAGTTCAATGCGGGCGATTCCCTTGACCCGATAGACCAGCGGCATGTGCTTGCCGAGGTAATAGGACTCGAACGCGGCGGGATCCTTTGGTTCGCCGTACAGCACTGTGACCTTGACCATGCCTTTGCCGCTGGCCGCGGCCTGCGCTGCGGGTGCCAGCAGCGCGGCCCCGGCCGCCGCCAGCGCCAGCCCCACCCCCGCTCGCCGCCCGACGGCGACACCATTCGTTGCTTCCATTGGACCGCTCCTGTTTTTGTTCCTGGCTAACCCGGGCACGTTAGTAGACCGAAAATAACGGCGCAACCGGACCGGTTTGCCGGTTGCCAGGGCCGGGATGGCCGAAACCGTGCCGAGGCGATAGGACGATCCCGCCACCAAACGGATTGCCGCATGTTGACCCTCGCCGCCCTTGTTCGCCATCTCGGCTTTGCCGTGATCCTGATGCTGCTGTCCGCCGCGACCGTCCGGGTGATGATCGCGGTGCGGGTGATGGACACGCCGGAGGCGCGCAAGGCGCACATCCACCCGACCCCGAAGGGCGGCGGAGTCGGCATCGTCGTCGCCTTCCTCATCGGCATTGCCGTGCTGTATCGCTTCGCCGCCTTCGCCCGGCTGGCGGACCCGTATTTCCTGGGCGTGATCGAGGCCTCCGTCGCGATCGCCGTGGTGGCGTTCCTGGACGACCTGTTCGACTGGCCGTTCACGGTGAAGCTGGGCGCGCAGCTGCTGGCGGCTCTGGTGGCGGTCAGCAGCGGGCTGTATGTGGCCGACTTCCATATGCCCGCGGCCATCGGGCCGTTGCCGGCGGTGTGGCCGGGGCTGCTGGTGACCTTGCTGTGGATCCTGTTCGCCACCAACGCGATGAACTTCATCGACGGGCTGAACGGATTGGCGTCGGGAGTCTCGCTGATCGCCTGCCTGTTCATCGTGTTCATCGCCGAGCAGCACGGCGGCTGGTTCGCCTATGCGGCGGCGGGGCTGCTGGCGGCGGGGCTGGCCGGGTTCCTGCCGTTCAACTTCCCCAAGGCGCGAATTTTCATGGGCGATGTCGGCAGCCAGTTCTGCGGTTTCATTCTCGCGGTGCTGGCGGTGGTGGCGAGCCGGTTCGACGGCGTGGAACTGTCGTTCGTGGTCGTGCCGTTGCTGATTTCCGGCGTGCTGTTCGATGTCGGATTCACGCTGGTGCGGCGGATGGTGGCCGGGGAGGCTCTGACCGAGCCGCATCGGGGGCATTTGTATCAGGTGGCTCAGCGGTCGGGCGTGCCGGCGGTGGCGGTGACCTTGGTGCATTGGGGTTTCGCGGTTTACGGCGGCCTGCTGTGCCTGGCGTTCATCGCGGTGCCGTCCGAGTTCAAGCCGCAGTTGCTGCCGCTGGTTTTGCTGCCTCAGGCGGTGTGGGTGTGGTTCGTGGTCCGCCGGGCACGGGCGGCTGGGCTGCGTGTCTGGGGGTAGTGAGGGCGAAGCGGGAGATGCCGTCTTTCAGCATCAGGCTGTTGAAGTTCAGCAGCAGGGCGAGGCGGCAGCGGCTGAGCTTCAGGTAGGTGCGGGTCTGGGCTTCGTGCAGCGGCAGGATGTGCTCGACGGCTTTGAGTTCGAGCAGGACGGTGTCTTCGACAATGATGTCGGCCATGTAGCCCTTGTCGAGACGGAGGCCGTCGAAGATCAGCGGGAGGGGGACTTCGCGTTGGATGCTGAGACCGTTCTTCCGGAGGGCGTGGCTGAGGCACTGGTTGTAGACGGATTCGAGCAGGCCGGGGCCGAGCTTGCGGTGGACGTTGATGGCGATGCCGATGATTTTTTCAGTGAGGTCGGAGCCGGGCTCTTGGATCATGGGGGTGAGTATGGGGGGGATTGGTTAATCCGGCGTTAACGGTGGGGCTTGGCGTGTGGGTTTGGCTTGGGTTTTTTTGTAGCGCAGAGATCGCTGAGATTCTGAGATCGCAGAGATTTCGTTCCTTGGCGGCGAGGCCCGGGGGTGGTGACTTTTTGAGGCCCCTGCGCGGCTTGGTGCGGTGGCGCCGGGCGGTGCGACGCGCGCCGCGCCGAAGGCGCAGGAAATTCTTCTCTGCGATCTCATAATCTCAGCGTTCTCTGCGCTACAGGCGGTCGCCGAAGCAGCACCGGCGGTGCCGGTCACCCCGGATCGAGGCCCGCTGCGCGAAACAGCGCGGTCAGGGCGGCGATGATCTCCGCCTCGGTCTTGCCCATGTCGGTGAGCAGGGCCGCGTAGTTGTTGATCGCCGCGTCGCGGTGCGGATGGGCGTGGCCGGTGTCGCGCTGGAAAGCGAGGAAGATTGCCACCATACGACGCATCAGCGGTTCCGCCTCGCCGAGCCGGTTGGTAGCTTGCAGCAACAGCGCGAGGTTGTTGAGGTCGATCGCGACCTTCGGATGGTCCGGGCCGTAGCTAGCCTCGTCGATGCCCAGCGCGCGGCGCATCAGCGGTTCCGCCTCGCCGAGCCGGTTGGTGTCTTGCAGCAGTCCGGCGAGGTTGTTGAGGTCGCGCGCGACATCCGGATGGTCCGGGCCGTAGCTGGCCTCGTCGATGCCCAGCGCGCGGCGCATCAGCGGTTCCGCCTCGCCGAGCCGGTTGGTGTCTTGCAGCA
>NZ_CAJATU010000083.1 GCF_903944925.1 uncultured Rhodopila sp.
GATGGTGCTCACCCTCGAGCAGGCCGGGCTGATCTCACGCCGGTCGGGGGTTGCCCGGAGCATCGCTGTCCTGCTCGATCGCTCCGACTTGCCCGAGCTGAATCCGGGGCATGTCCAACCGGTCAAAACCACTGTGACGAGGTACTAGCACCCTCGACCAGATCGAGGTGATCGAAAAGCTGGCTCGAATTCCAGTCGTGTCGGGCGGGCCGCCCAGCCGCTGGCTGTTGGTGCCAAAACCCGGGCCGGCACGCCCGCAGATCGACGGCGATGTGCCGGGGGTGGTCGTCTCGAACGCTAACCGCGCACGACTGAACGACCCACGGCTCGCCAACGCCCACCGGGCCGGCGGTCACGCCCCAACATAAGTGATTTTCTTGACGCGCCACGTCTTACGCGCTACGTACGATTGTGATCCGTAGCTTCGGCGACAAAGCGACCGCGCGCGTCTTTTCCGGCGATCAGCCGCGTGGCATGGCGCGGGATCTGGCCATCGCGGGCCGGCGGAAGCTCTTCGCGATTGATGCAGCCGAGCGGTTGGACGATCTGCGTCTTCCCCCCGGCAACCGTCTGGAGGCGCTGAGAGGCGACCGGGCTGGCCAGCATTCGATCCGGATCAACGGCCAATGGCGCGTCGTCTTCGTCTGGCGGGAGGATGGCGCGCATGAGGTCGAGATTGTGGACTACCACCAGCAACCCGCGGCGACTGGGAGGCGTGATATGACGACACGACAGGTAATTTCCCGAGAGGACCTCGACGCTGACCGGGTGGACTTCTCCGATGTGGAGAGCGCTGGGCGCCTGCCACCGGTGCATCCGGGCGACGTGCTAAGGCATGATTTCCTCGAACCGCTCGGCCTGTCCGCGAACGCTCTGGCCATGGCGCTGCGCGTGCCACCCAACCGCATCACTACGATCCTGGCGGGTGACCGCGCGGTGAGCGCCGAAACGGCGCTTCGCCTCGCACGCCACTTCGGCACCGGTCCGGGATTCTGGCTCAACCTGCAAAAAGCCTACGAACTGGAGGTCACGGAACGCGCCGAAGGCGAGCGCATCCGCGCCGAGGTGGCACCGCGCGTCGCGGCCTGACCGATCCCACCGATCCAAACTGGCGCATGACCCCGAGGACGACGTTCAGGCGACCGGACGCGGGCCCCACGCTTCAAACGCCATGACCGCCCTTGTCGCATCTTATTCCATCATAGACGGGCGGCGTCATGCTACCTCTGCTAGGCCTCTGCTAGGCCTTGCCGGTGCAATGCGCCGCTCCGGAAAGGGGGGCGCGATCGCCATCCTCATTAGGCGCGGATGCCACATGCGCTGAAGGAGGAGACGGCCATGCAGATCAGCGACGCCAGCGTCTCGAGTTGTCCGCGGAGCGTGTGGAGCCGCGAAGGAAGTCGGCAGTCTATGCGGTTCGGTTGAGCAAAGGGGGGCGTTTTGCCGCCGTTTGGCCTTGTTACCCCATAGCCACAGGTCGTGTGTGATTTTTGCCAGACCGACAGTGTTACTTTCTCCAGCCTGAACGTGCCCTGTAGCCTTGGTTGCCATGATACCCGTCTGAACGGGAGCACCAAGGATGTCCGACTGGCTGACATGCACCGGCTTACAAAGCGTTTCGGCATTATCGCCGCCGCATCGCGAAGCGGTGCCAACCGCCGCACCGGAGGCCGATAACGATCCGGACGAGCTGGTGCAGGCGCAAATCCCCGATGATGCCCGAGGCCGTGTGCCCGACCCCGCTCAACACTCGAACGACCATCTGCCGGGCGGTCGCCCATCCGACAATCGTGACGCCTTGCGCGCAGCGGTCGACGCGCTTCGCGAACAACTTGAACGGGAACGTGGCCGGGCCGATCGTCTTGAGCGGGCCAGGGACGCTGAGTTGGACGCGACGGCGAAGGCGGAGGCCGAACGCGAGTATGAGCGTGGTCGCGTTGATCAGGCGGATCGGGCGCAGATGCAGCTCGGAGCGCTCCTGGACGCGGCGGCGCTGGCGAGACGTGACGCCGAGGCGGCGCTTGCCACGGCCAGATCAGATCTGCAGGCGTGCGAGCGCAGGATCGCGCAGCTTAGGCGCGCTGATGAGGCCCGCCGGGCTTGCGGCCTGCCGACGCGGCTCTGGCAGGCATTGTGGGGCAAATAAGTACTCACCGCTTCAACGCAGCCGGCAGGACCGGGCGGTTCTGGCGCTGGCGCCCTGACGGAAAACATCTGATTTCCGTCATTACCATCATCGGGGTTGGATAGACGTCGGAGCGTGTTTGGCGGACTTCCGCAGCGAGAACCTCGTCACCAATAGGCCGCCATGCCGCCGAGATAGCCGCAATCGACAGATGTCGTTGCCGCTGCGCAATCCGGATTAGTTTTTTGCCGGCGCACGGGACGCCCGATCTGTCCACAGAAACGGTGCGCGATGTTGTGGATAGATGTATTTACCGACGCGTAAACCGCGCACCATCGCCGTCGTTGTCGATACGATCCGGATGCACGCGGGTGAGGTTACGAACAGGATCTTCTCGATCTCGCTGAGTAGCTGTGATTGCGCTGACGGGAGCGGATGTTCAGGGGCAGGCATGCTTGGACCGGATCGCGCGCCTCGCCGGCCCCTCGGTTTGCCGTCTCTCATTTGGCGTCCGGGGTTTCCTGGCATGGCTGCCCGGCGCTGGATGATGCGTTTCCCCGTTGCCAAATCCGCCGCGTATTTGTCTCCTGCCGGCATGAAGACGACGGCGTGGATTCGATCCTACCGGGCGGGCATCCAGTGAGGCGCGCATTGCGCCATCCGGCCGCCCTGGCGATTGGCCTCTGCACGATCGCCGCAGCCTACATCGCGATCTCCCTCGCGACCGTCGCCATCCCCCCGCCGACCGAACAGACATTCGAGCGGGCGGCAGGCGCGCCCGGCGGGACTCTGCAGGTGTATCTGGAGATCCTCTCGTTCGATCCAGTGCGGGACGCGCTCGAAGCCCGGCTCGACTTCGCCACATCCTCTAGCCCGCTCGGCAGCCGCTTCGCCGGCGTGGCTGGCAGGGACACGGCGGTAGAGATTGCAGACGGCGAGTCGGACCGGGAGATTCTGTTGCGACACGGCGAGCCGATGGCGTCGGTGTCCGCGACGATCAACATCCGCGGCGGGTCGATCGATGCCTATCCGTTCGACCATTACCGTGCCGGACTGTCAATCGCCGGTTATGCCGATCCGGACAGCGCGCAACCTGTGCCTCTGCGTGTTGTTGTCTGGGATCGCCTCGCAAACTGGGATATCGAAATGGTCAAGGCGGAGAAGCCGCTTATGCCTGCCGGGATTGACCTCAAGATCGATGTGCGGCGCCCCGATCAGATCCGCTTCTTCGCCGTTACGCTCTATATTGCCATGGGGCTGATGGGCTGCATGGGAATCGCGATCGGTGTTCTGCTGTCGCTTGGCGTTCGCCGGATGGACACGACGTTGGCCGCCGTCCTCAGCGCGATGGTATTCGCGCTGCCTTCAATGCGGAACATCTTGCCGGGCGCCCCGCCGCTGGGCGTGCGGGCGGACAGCATCGTGTTCCTTTGGGCCGAAGTGGCGGTGGTGATCGGTCTTGTGCTTGTTGTCACCGCGTGGGGGCGGGGAGATCGGACGTAGCACTCGAACGGGCCGAAGTAGCGGTATGTGGTGTGTCAGCAGCCTTCGCGCTTACATCTCGATCGCTCGGGCGCTCGCTGCGCGCTTCGCAATGCGCGCCGTCTGGCACCATCACCGATGGGGAGACCGACTGACCGGTTTCCATCGGAAGCTGGCCGCGCGCTCGGCGCGGCTAACGGTGCTTCGCGAATGCCGGTTTACCCTTTGTCAGCCGCTTCGTAGCGCGTTCAATCTGTAACCGGGCAGCCCGCCGTTCCGCGGGTGTGGGAGGCGTCTTGGGCAGGAGTTCGGACATGGGTCCCTCAAGCTCGCCATCGTCCTCCGGAATCGCAATCGGAGTTGTGCCGATAGCCTCGCCATCGTCACCCCGAACGATTTCCCGGAGGGACATTCGGCTGACGATGGTGTCGTTGATTCGGGCGGCGCCAAGGACCGCAACGACCTCGCGACGGCGGTCTGAGCGGGATGGCGCAAGTCCCGGGGTATAGTCACCGAGGACGATCCAGGCTTCGGCACGGCTGAGGACGAGTTCCGCGTCGGCTGCGACGGCCAACAACCTGACGAGTTCCATTGATGCGGTCTTGCGCTCCGGCGTGCTGTTGTCCGCCTCGACAAGCTGACCGTGGCCGATGCGGTCGACGACGAGATACATTGGTGCCAAGCTCCCGCTATCGACCAGCGCCTGTTCGGCGTCGGCTACCGCAAGGTCGAAATGGCGGTCGAAATCGGATGGCGTCATAGGCTCCGTGTGCCCGACTTCCAGCCGGCAGGCTACGGGCGGATGATCGACAGTATGTGGCCGCTGTCCGCACGGCTAATGCAGTAGCACAGTTGCTCCAATCGGACTGCTCCGCATCCCGGGCGCCTACGATCTCCGGCCGTTCCAACCCTCAACCCACCACTGAACCGGTTCCTGCCCGGCTGCCGGTCGGTTTTGAGCGTTCTTGTTAAGCTTGCCAGTCTTCTCGGCGATGATCTCATCAGAAGCCGCGGCTTTTCCGTCGGTTTTGTTCAACGCCGGGGCAGCCGCCGTCAACACCGTCTTCCGGGGCCTCCCGACCGGGCGCCGAACCGTTTGAACGCTGGCGTCATCGCGGCTGGCAGGCGGGAGGAACTCCGGTGATGTTACCATCAGCGCCTCTCGCCGTGAGTTGTCAGCCTTCAGCCGAGCCTGACGCTCGGCATCCGGTTCCGCCTTTGCGGCTCCGAAACCCCGGGCCAAGCCATCCAATTTCGCTTGCAAATCGCGATTGGCCGCCCGATCGCTACGATCACGAGACGCCTCGGCTTCAAGAATGCTGCGCTGAGCCGCGATCTTGGCCGCCGTCGCCAGGCGTGCCGCTTCCAGGGCCGCATCTTTCTCCCGATGAGCGTGGTGCAGCCTGGTGCGGAGTTCCTGGATGGTTGCCTCGGCATGGAAAAGCTCGCGCTCAGCATAGTCCCGGGCGGCCTGCGACCGGATGACCTGGCGCGCAGCGTTCATCGGATCACTCGGCGAGGGTGCCGCCGGGTCGGAATCGTTCCAAGACCGAGACTTCGCCGCGTTCCGGTTTCCGCGTCATTGCTTTCAGCCGTCGTCGGGTCGGAGAGTCTGCTAAATGCCACGGCAATTGCTTTCATCGATGGGTGATCATACTCCCGGCGGATCGAGTTGCCAAAGTGCCTGGCTGGCGGTCTCCCTCTGCCGGACCGCGTGGCGGCGATCTGAGACTAAAGCGCCCAAATTCGGGGAGGCGCCCCGCGGTTGCTCGATACGGCGAGAAAAGATTAACCATCGGACCGATTTTGGATTCCGCGCGTGAGGCGCTGGCCGTTCTTGGGGCGGAAGGCCCATCCGCGCGAAAACGTACGGTAGCGGCTTGCACGCAATGTCCCCGGCCGGGCAGAGGCGGCCGTGAACCGTTGATCCGCTCTGGAATTGAAGGCACAAAGCTTGCCGATTGGGTTTGTATTGCACGCAAAGTCATCCCCCGCGTTAGCCCCCCGTTTTGTTGCGTGCAATACGCCGACCGTGCCGGCCATATCGCGTCCAATGCGGCTTGCACGCCATGATTGCACGCAATAAACCGGCCGTCCGTACGGATGCCGGAACAGAACCGCCGCCTCCGGGTCGAAATCGTAGGAATGTCGTCCGTGTTCTCGTTTCTTACCGTACGTTTTCGCGCGGATGGGCCTTCCGGCCCAAAGGGGGTCTCTCCGTCACGCGGCTGCCGGGGACCACCACAAACCCGATGAACCTCGATAAAGGTGCGGCGGAACCATCGCTTCCCGCTTCCGCTTCCCGGCCCCCATACAGCAGGCGGGGAGCGGAAGCGGGAAGCACGTCGATTTCCGTGATTACAGGCCCATCAAACAGCGTGAAATGCGGTGCACCGCATTTCACGCTCCTTGAGGGCGAGATCTCGCGACGCTTCCGACACCTGCCGGCTGATGGCATCGAGTTGCTGACGATTGATGGTTGCCGTCCGGCTGGCGACGTCGCTGTCGTCCGGCGCCGCGTCCTCATCCAGCCGGTGCTCGCGGCGATACTTCTCGATATCCCGCTCCGACGCGCGTAGCTGCTCGGACAAAAGGCCCATCTGTTCCTGGAACCAGTCGTGCGCGCGCTGCATCGCGGCGAATTTCGCCTGTCGTTTGTAATCGAGGAATTGCCTGGCCAGTTCGTTGGCTATGTTGGCGCTCAGATCCGGATCCTGGGTGGTAACGTCGATGCGCAGGACGCCGGAACGGGCTTCGTTAAAGAAGGCGATCTTCGTGCTCAGCAGCCCTGCGGCGATATCGACCATGTCCTCATAGACCGGCGCGCGCGTGGGCGCGACCTGCTTCATGCCAAGCCTGCCCAGCACCGTCGTCAGCAAGGCCGAAATGCCGCTGTCTTGGGGCACAAACTCAGGCTCG
Organism: uncultured Rhodopila sp.; assembly: GCF_903944925.1. GTDB lineage: Bacteria > Pseudomonadota > Alphaproteobacteria > Acetobacterales > Acetobacteraceae > Rhodopila. The sequence continues at coordinate 6,527 of NZ_CAJATU010000083.1, forward strand.
TTCGTCAGGTTCAGTGCCTTCACGACGTTCACGGCAAGCGTCGGCGATCGGAGAATGTCGATCTGGGTCCGCACCACCGTGCCGATATCGCCGGGATCGGCGGATATCGCCTGCAGGTCACTGACCTGTGTCCGTTGCGGCTCGACCAGGATCGATACTTCCGCGGTGTATCGCCGGGGCATCCCCTTCACCACGAGGGCGGTGACGCCTATGCCGAACAGAAATACCGCTGCGACTACCCACAGGTGGCGGCGCAGGATCAGCGTGATGCGCCCGACGGGAACTGCCAGCGGTTCGAGCCGGTGCGTGGAATCACTCGCCAAAGGAAGGCCCGCTGCGTAGCTGCGCATGGTCGTCAGGCTTCGGTGTCGGGTGTGCCCCATGATCTCCTCGTCCGGCACTCCGTTGCGGTAGGCCGTCGTCACGAACCCCGCCCGCAGTCCGTGCGGGCTGACCGGCTCGGCCGGCGTGCCCTTCAAACCGGCCGCGGCGGCGCGCTTGAGCAGGATATCGCCGGGTGCTTGGTGTCGAGCGGGTGCCCGGCGACGCCGCAAGCCCGCGCGATGGCGGCGACCCGGCGGCGCAAGGTCGGCATCGCATAGCCCTCCCTCGCCGCGGCGAGATAGGCGCCGACCGTTTCCGGAAGGGCGTTTGTATTCTGTATGCTGATGGAGGGAGCTGGGTATGCTCGATGCACTCATGCTGACAGGGTCTAGACACTGCTATACTGCCGCACGAATCCGACGAAGCAGCCCCGCAAGAGGTGCCGGGGGATGCGATCGGCGGGGATGATCCGATGACATTCCTCAACGAAACGCTGGCGCTTGGTGGCGCCACCCCTAGCTCCCGCTTTTGACCCAAACCTTATATCGACTGCCACCGCCCTCGCCCGGAAACCTTGCCTCGCCGCCAGCGAGGCTAGCTTCAGGACCTTCTTGGAGGACATCTCCAGCCCAATGGAACGTCTGGTGCCGCAGGTTGTTCAGCGACAACGCCACCGTCGCTGCGCTGTTCGTCGAAGACAAAGGGGTTCTTGCCAGAGCGTGGTATGGATTGACGCAGCTGGACGCAGATCGGGCCATCAATCCGATTTTCATCATCGAACGCGTAGTTAGAGAGGCTCCCGCAAAGCCCCCCGCACCTTTTAATGCAGGCTTACAGGTCGCTCAATCTCACGCCAGAGCAGAACAACGCCTTTCCAATCGTGCCACCGTGACTCCTGGCCACCTCCTCCAGAAGCTCGCTCAGGGCGGTGCGTTTACAGCGCTACGCATTTGCGTTGACTGGAACAATCAACTCGGCGAGAACAGAAGGATGGCAGCGAGCCGGGAATTCACAGCCCTTACCCGCTGGAGACAGCGAAATTCCACGCTCCACTTAAGTAAGCGCCGCAATAGGGTCCCGACCGGCCACGATGGCCGTCATCGGTTTGCGCGAACGAAGTGGGCAATGGTGACGCGATGACCTTCTTCACGGAGACGCTCGCGCTCAAGGAGCCGCCCGCGACGGCCGACTTGAATCCGCCCGGTGTCGCGATGGTCACGGTCCTCGACCGGATCGCTGGTCTTACCGCGAGTGATGACCGCTTCAAAGCCTTTCTGGCCTCCCTGTCCACCTTCCTGCAGCCTCTATTTGCTGGAGACAGTCTGGACTGGGACAGCCCGTTTGGACAGGGCCTCATCGAGCTGGAACAGGAGATCCGGAACGCGGCCTTGATTCGATCCCAGGCCAGATTCGGCGCGCCAATGTCGTTGGACGATCTGGCCAAGGCAATGGCCGGAACGCAGCGGCGCGACGCCAACGTCAAGGACGTGGTCGGCGGCTTGCTGTCCGACGTGCTCACCAAGCTCGAGAACGACTACCTGAGGTGGCCAGGCGCCCAGCGGACGCGAGCGACCACGCTCCTTGTCCGCATGGGACAGCGATGGCTCGATCGCCACCCATCCGAACGGCTGACCCGGGGTTGGTTTCGTATGCGACGAAATCCTCTTTTGGTCGATGTGAATACAATACGGTAGGGATTTCAGGACGATTTCGGCTTAGGCCGCGCCATATTGATTCCGGTCAGCCATTTCGACCGCGGCGCGGCGGGATCGGGCTGTTTTGAAGCCCGGACGGGCATCGCGACGGAAGCATCATCGGCTATGCGCATACTTATATTCGACCACGATCCCACCTCGGGCGGCCTCGCGGTCCAGTTCGCCAACCTGATGGGCATGGAAGCGACGGCGGTTGCCGACGAAGAGTCGTTCTGGAAACTGTTGCGAAGCGAAAAGCCCCAGCTCCTCCTGCTGGATCTGGAGCTCGGAGCCACCGACGGCGTTGAGCAATTGCGGTTGCTCGCGGAGTCGCATTATCCGGGGACAGTGATACTCACGAGCGTGAATGGCGCACGGCTGCTGTCAACCGTGCGTTTGTTCGGCGAGAGCCTCGGCCTGGACATCGTATCCGTGCTCGAAAAGCCCCTGCATATGCCAACGCTTGAGGCGCTGTTCGCCCGGCTGCAAGCCACCTCCCGGGTGTTGTCGGCCGAGCAGCTCCGGACGGCAATCGCCAACCATGAGATGTGCCTTGATTTCCAGCCGATAGTTTCGACGGCATCGAGAGCTTTGAAAAAGCTGGAGGCTCTGATCCGCTGGGACCATCCCAGCGCGGGATTAATCCAACCGGGCAGTTTCCTTGCGATTGCCGAAGGCGATACCGCCACGATAGACGCTTTAGCGGACTGGTCCATCGGCGCGGCGATCGAGGCCTATCAGGTTTTGTCCGGGCTTGGCCTCCGCGTGCCGATCGCCGTGAACATGTCCGCCCCCAACCTGCACGACCGGACATTGCCGGATCGGCTGTTGCAGCGCCTGCAGGCGGGCGGCATGCCACCGGACCATTTGTGCCTCGAGTTCAGCGAGACGGCGGCCTTTAAAGACGTCACCTTGACCATGGACATCATGAATCGGCTGCAGATCAAGAGAATTTGCCTTTCGATAGATAATTTCGGGACGGGTTATTCGTCGCTCCGGTTGCTCCGGCAGATGCCGTTTTCGGAGATCAAAATCGACCGGTCGTTCGTGGGCGAAATGACAGCGTCGAGGGATTCGCTGGCGATTGTCAAATCTCTTATCGGGCTCGCCGCCAACATGGAGGTTGGCTGCGTGGCTGAAGGTGTCGAAAACCGCGAAACCGCCGATGCGCTCAAACAGATAGGACACTGCGACCTGCAGGGATTCTGGATTGCCCGGCCGATGCCGGTGGAGGCGGTGCCGACATGGCTGGCGAACTGGATGCGGTCCGGTTCGGGCGGCGCGAATCTCCGCCGCGGCAGGCCGTTGCGGGTCGCGGAGACGCAGCAGCGTCCGTCGGCTGTGCGTGCGGCTGCCACGTCATCGGCGGCAGGCGGTGGCGGTTTCGTGCGCCTATCGCCTCGCCAGATAGACGTGATGCGGTTGCTGTCGGAGGGCCGGTCGGTCAAGGAGATCGCGCGACAGCTTAATCTCGGCATTGGTACCGTGAAGGTTCATCTGTCTTCCGCGTATTCGGCGCTGGGTGCCCATAACCGCATCGAAGCCGTGAGGCGCGCCGAGCCGATGCTTCATCAGGCTGATCATAAAGCCGTCCTCGAAGGTAAGGCTTCGCTAGAATGTTGATTTATACCAATCCGCGTTGAGAGCGACTCTCCGGCTGCGCCACATCGTCATGCCCACGCAGGTCGGCATCCACGCCTTCGCTTGCACAAACACAGGCGTGGAGGGCGGGCCTCCGCCCGCCATGACGGCGGCGGCGACTATGCCTGAGTGTCAAACTCAACGCGGACTGGTATTACGTCAGTCCGCCTTTATCGGGCGCGCCGGCGCATAATGGTCCTCAGGAATTGGAGCGGTTGGTCTAAGCCATTTACCTGCAACCTGACGAAAAAAAGCGAAGCATGGCGCAAGCCATTGCGTAAACGTGTTAGGCCGAGCGCACGAATGGACATATGGTGACAAAAATGCAATTGTCATTCCGCTACGCAACCGAGTCTCGGAAGCTGTACGCAAGTTCTTCGCAAGAAGAAATGGAGAGTGTCATGTTCAAATCAGTGAAACGCATTCGCGCCTTTTGGTCCGACCGGAGTGGTGTAACGGCGGTCGAGTATGGTCTGATCGCGGCAGTCATGGCAGGCGTCATCGTCGCTATTTTGGCTACGTTGAACACGAGTCTCAATAGCACGATGACAAACATCGGCACCACCCTGACGACAAACTCCGCCCCTGTGACGAAGTAGCAACGAGTCAGGCGAGCCTTAGCCTGATGCGATTGATCGGAGTTGTGTCGGATCTATTGCGGAGTACCAAATTCCCGTTTGGCCGACGCCGGGATCCAACCAACTCCGATCCGCGTTTCGATTAAGAACCTCTTTATTGAGAGAACTGGTCACGTCCACTATGGCACTTGTCCAGATCATCACGATGCTGCTGCCAGCCGCCGGAATCCTTCTGCTCCTGGCCGCCGCATTGCAAGATATCGCAACGAGAACGATCCCGAACGGCCTCGTGGCCGGCGTCGCCGGGATTGGCGTCATCCGGCAGATTGTCGAAGGCAGCGTGTCGCCGAGTCTGCTGGCCTTCGCCGCAGTTCTGATCGCCGCTCTCGTGTGCTGGCGAGGCGGCTACATCGGCGGTGGCGATGCCAAACTGCTGGCAGCGGCATCGCTGATGGTGTTCCCCGGCCAGGTCGTCTCGCTGATCCCGGCAATCGCCATCAGCGGCGGACTGCTCAGTCTTCTCTATCTAACCTTAAGGCCGCTCTGGACCGAGCACCGGCCCGCGACCAAACCCCGCACAGGATGGCTCTTCGCCCGAATCCTCCGCGTAGAACGCCATCGCCTGCGTCACGGTATCACCCTGCCATACGCCGCGGCCATCGCGGCGGGGACGATCTTCGTGGTGTGGAGAGGCTGATGTGCGATGGTCTTCCGGGTCGTCCTGCTTATCATCATATCTCTGGGCCTGCTGGGCTTCGGCGTCGTCGCATGGGTCAGCGTCCACCCGCACACGGCCGCCTCGGCGGCGCTGGTCGCCGATGTCCGTGTCTTCGTCGCCGCGAAAGCGCTGCATGCCGGGTCGTTACTCAAAACTGATGACATCGCCACGGCGATGGTCCAGGCCGGCAAGCTGCCCGCCAACGCGCTGAAGGACAGCGCGGTGCAACCGGGCGATCTCAACGGCACCATGCTGCGGCGCAACCTTGCGGCCGGCGATGCCTTCCTCAGCATCGACATCCTGCGTCCGGCAGATCGCGGGTTTTTGGCTGCCGTCCTCGGCACGGGCATGCGCGCCATGACCGTCGCGGTCGACGCGGTCAGCGGCACCGCCGGGTTGATCTGGCCAGGCGATCATGTGGATGTTCTGCTGACGCAGACACTCGACGACGCGACCCGCCCGCTCGGCCGCCGGGTGGCGGCACTGACCGTGCTCGGCGACATCCGCGTGATCGCGATCGATCAGCAACTGGTTCAAGGGGCGGCACCGGGCGCGGAGAACACCAAGCCCGCGGCGACCGTCACGCTGGAAGTCACCCCCGTCCAGGCCGAGCGGATCGCCGTCGCGACTCGCATGGGCAAGCTTTCCCTCGTTGTCCGCCCGGCGGACAGCCAGCAGCCGCAACCCGCGGACGCCGACGCGCAAACCGTCTGGGGCAGCGACGTGGCGCCCGCCATGGGGGCGGACCCGCCGCGAACCGATCGCAGGCCCATTCGCATCTTCCAGGGCGGCGCCGATGCGAAGGAGTACCGCTTCTGATGCGCACCCGTATCCTCATCGTCGCGCTGGTTGCGCTCGCTTGGCTGCCCGCCCCGTCCGCGCGGGCACAAACCGCGCCGCCGGCACCGCAGGCAATCCAGAACACCGTCATCGGTCTGGAGGCCGGCACCGGCCGCGTCGTTCAGGTCCCCGCCGGCATCGGCGATGTGTTCGTTGCTGATCCAAAGGTTGCCGAGGTGCGCCCCGCCAGCCCCACGAGTCTGTTCGTCTTTGGCACGGGCCCCGGCCACACCACCGTGGCCGTGGTCAACGGCGAAGGGCACACCACCGCCAACTTCGACATCAGCGTCCAACCGTCCTCCTTCAACGCGACCTCCGCTGCGGCGGCGATCGAGCGGTCCATGCCTCAAGTGCATATTCACATCGAAGCCGAACCGAAAGGCCTGATGTTGACTGGCACCGTGCCCAATCCCGCCGCGGCCGAGACCGCTCAGGGCATCGCCGGTGCCTACCTCGCCGAGGGCCAGGTGGTGGATAACCGCCTGACCGTTGCCGCATTGCAGCAGGTCGGGTTGCGCGTGCGCGTCGCCGAGATGTCGCGCAGTCTGACGAGAGCCCTTGGCATCAATTGGCAAGCACTCGGGAATGTCGGTATCGCTGCGTCAACGGCCAACGTGGTCAACAAAGGGGTGCTGCCCCCGCCCTCTTCGCTCGTCTTCACCTACGCGTCGAACGTGAACGCGCTTATCGACGCGCTCGCCACCGACAATTTGGTCCGCGTCCTGGCGGAGCCGACCCTAATGGCGATCAGCGGAGAAACCGCAAACTTCCTGGTGGGCGGCGAGTTCCCGATTCCGATTGGACAGCAGGGCAACACCGTCACGATCGACTTCAAGCAATACGGGGTTGCGCTTACCTTCCTTCCCACGGTCATGGCGGACGACCTGATACGCTTGCACGTGCGTCCGGAGGTCAGTCAACTGACCCAGGCGGGCGCGGTACAAATCAGCGCCGGCAATTCGTCGGTCTCCGTGCCCGCTCTGACTGTGCGTCGCGCCGACACGACCGTGGAACTTGGCAGTGGCCAGAGCTTCGCGATCGCCGGCCTGTTGCAGTACGATTCGTCCGTCTCGGCCAATTACCTCCCGTTTCTCGGCGATATCCCAATCCTCGGGGAGCTATTTCGTTCCGAAAGCTTTCAACGCAACGAAACCGAACTGGTGATCATTGTGACGCCGTACATAGTACGTCCTGTGAACGATGCCTCCGCGTTGCAGATGCCCGGACCGTCGTTGCATCAGCTTAGCGACCTGGACCGGATCGCTGCGATCCAATATCGAAAAAATCCAGTCAGCCCGGTACTCCCGCATATACTTGGCCAAGCCGGATTCATCGTGCCATGAAACCGAACCCGCTCCACCATCCGATGCGGCTTCTGCTTATCCTCATGGTGATGACGCAGGCCGGGTGCGACGTGTGGGGCCGGTATCGCCATGGCTCCGCCGGTCATGACGAAGCCACGTGGCGTCCGACGGGGACACCGGAGGCGAATCTCGATGCCATGGTCGCCCACCCCGGCGATCTCATCGCCGGCCGGGGGGTCAACACGTCGGACGGTCAGTCCGGTGCGAACGCGGTCGAGCGGCTTCGCCACGGCCACGTGACGCCCCTGCCCGCGAGCAGCATCTCCAACATCGGCACCACCGGCGCCGCCTCGGCGGCACCGGCCCCGGGAGGCAACTGATGGCCGAAGTCATCGCGCTCCACGAAATCCCGCCGGCGGCGGCCGAACCGGTGGCAACCCGCCACGACCGGCCTACGCTCGCAGCTTTCGTCGCCGATGGCGCGACCGAGAAGGTCTTGCGCGACGGCCTCGCCGAAGCCTTGCCCGCAGGCAGCACTTTCCATCATGGCGGAATCGATGCGGCGATCGACGCCCTGCGCAAGATGCCCACCCCGATCACGCTGATCGTGGACCTGAGCGGCGCGACCTACCCGCTGACCCTGCTGTCGCGGCTGTCGGATGTGGTGGAACCGAACGTGCGGGTGCTGGTCGTCGGCGACATTGACGATGTGGATTTCTACCGCGCCGTCACGCACAGCCTGGGCGCGTTGGAATATCTGCCCAAGCCGCTGACACGCGACACGGTCCGACGCCATTTGTTGCCATTTTTCGCCGAAGCGCCGCCGGTCGCCGAGGATATCGGCACCGCCCGCATCATCAGCGTGACCGGCAGCCGCGGCGGCGTCGGCACCACCACAATCGCGGCCAACCTAGCGTGGCATTTCGGCTTTACCGCCTGCCGGCACACGGCGTTGCTCGATCCCGATCTGTATATGGGCAGCGCGGCGATGCTGCTCGATTCGTCCACTGGCCCCGGTCTGCGGATCGCTGTGGAGTCTCCGGATCGCGTCGATGCCCTGTTCGTTGAGCGCGCGGCGCAACCCGCCTCCGAACGGCTGCACGTGCTGGGCGGTGAGGTGAAGCTGTCCGATCAGGTGGCCTACGCTCCGAATTGCGCACTGAGCCTGATGACGGCGATGTGCAGCCGGTATGCGATGATCGTCGTCGATGCGCCGTTCCGGCCGCAGACGCTATACCGTGACCTGCTCGACCTCGCGCACCAGCGGGTGCTCATCGCGGTGCCGACGGTGGTGTCGGTGCGGGACACACTGCGGCTGCTCGCCCTGCCGCCCGGGCCGGGCCAGACCGGTCGCGGACTCGTCGTCCTGAATCGCGCCGGCCTACGCGGCGGCCTGACGTTGAAGCAGGTGGAGGCAGCACTTGGCGTCAAGGTGGATGTCGTCATCCCGGATCAGCCTCGCCAGGTCGAACTGGCCGCCAGCATGGGGCAGGCGCTGGCCGCCGGCCGCAACAGCTTCGCGCGAGGAATCGTCGAACTGGCGCAGCAAAGCGCCTTTGTCCGCCTGCTCGAGTCGTCCGAGGCCACCGCCCGGTCACAGGCCGCCAGGCCCTGGTGGAGGCGATTCCTTTGACGAATCATCTGAACGCTGTGTTCGGCCATCGTAGAACCGTCAATGGTAGCGGACGGCCTCCCCCGGCCCTGGCCCAGCGTGAAGCGGCGGCGGCAATGGTCGCCGAAGCACCGCCCCCGGACCGAGCCATTGGCGAGCTGCGCGCTTTGTGTCTCGCTCAGCTCGATCCGGCGGTCGTCGCATCGACTCCGGAGGAGGAGCTTCTGCCGCAGATCGAGAAGCTGATCTCCGAAATGGCGACGGAGCGGCGGGTCCAGCTCAATGGCCGCGAGCAGCTCGAGCTTGCCGGCGACCTTGTACATGACATGCTCGGTCTCGGGCCGTTGGAGCCGCTGATCGACGACGAGACGATCAATGACATCCTGATCAACGGCCCCGACAGGATCTTCGTCGAGCGGGGCGGTAAGCTTGAACTTTCGGGCACGCGGTTCCGTGACACTGAGCATCTGATCAACGTCTGCCACCGCATCGCCGCCGATATCGGGCGTCATGTCGACGAATCGAGTCCGATGGTGGACGCGCGGCTCAAGGATGGCTCCCGGGTGAACATCGTCCTGGCGCCGATCGCGCTGGACGGCCCCTATGTCTCGATCCGCAAGTTCGGCCATAAACTCATCGATTTCGCCCGCCTGATCGGCTTCGGCGCGATGACCCCGGCGGTTGCGCGCGTGCTGGAAATCTCTGCGAAGTGCCGGCTGAACATCATCATCTCCGGCGGCACCGGATCGGGCAAAACGACGCTGTTGAATGCGTTGTCGCACATGATCGCCGCGAATGAGCGGATCGTCACGGTGGAGGATGCCGCCGAACTGAAGCTGCAGCAGCCACACGTCGTTCGCCTGGAAACCAGGCCCATGAACCTCGAAAACAAGGGAGAAATCACCCAGCGCGACCTGGTGCGCAACGCGCTGCGCATGCGCCCTGACCGCATCATCATCGGCGAGGTGCGCGGCGCGGAGGCGTTCGACATGCTGCAAGCGATGAACACCGGGCATGACGGCAGCATGTCGACCATTCATGCCAATACCGCACGCGACGCGCTTACCCGGATGGAGAACATGGTCCAGATGGGACATCTCGGGCTGCCGTCGGCCGCGATACGCACTCAGATCGTCAGCGCGGTCAATCTGATCGTCCAGATCGAGCGGCAGCGCGACGGCGGGCGCCGGGTGACGCAGGTGGTGGAGGTCTGCGGCATGGAAGGCGAGATGGTGCTGCTGAACGAGATTTTTCGTTTCACCGTCGATGCCGAGGATGTCGACGGCAGGCTTGTCGGCCACTACACGGCAAGCCCGGCGAGGCCGGGATTCTATGCGCGCCTGCAGTATTTTGGCCTGGATCGTGACTGGGCGGCCGCGACTCAAGGTGACCAGCCATGAGCCTCGGCATGCTGAACAGCCTCATGCTTGCCTTTGCCGGCCTGATCGGCATGGGCGTCGCCAGCCTGCTGGTCGACAATGAACAGCGGCGACGACTGTGCATGCGGGATCGTCTGGCGAAAGCCACCACACCGCATCTCCGCATGCGCACGCTTGCCTTCCGGTCCTTGCTGCTGTCGGCTGGACCGGGGCCGCGGCGTACGTTTCGGCAACAGGCGGCGGGCATCATCAATCTCGTACTGGGCGCTCCGCCCCCTAATCCCCACGCGCGCTGGGTTATCCTCGGCATCGCTTTGATCCTGGGGCGGTTGGCCGCCGAAGCGCTGACGGATGTGGCCGGTGACATCGGATGGCTTGCATGGCCCGTGATCACCATCGTCGTCAGCCGCGGGACCTTCGAGTGGCTGCGCACCCGGCGGGATAGCAAGCTTCTGCTGCAGTTCCCCGATGCACTGAGCATGATCGTTCGATCGGTGCGCGCCGGATTACCGCTGTCCGACGCGCTGCGCCTTGTCGCCAGCGCCTGCCCGGCGCCCACAGCGGGCCAGTTCCAGCTTGTCGCCGCCGATTTGAGCATCGGCATGGCGATCGCGGACGCACTGACGCGCCTCGCCGAAAGGACGGGTCTTGCCGAGTACCGCTTCTTCGCCATTGCGCTGACACTGCAAACCCAGACCGGAGGGCGCCTCGGCGAAACGCTGGACAGCCTGGCCGACGTGATCCGCCAGCGTCTGGCGGTGCGGTCGCGTGCCCTCGCCCTGGCTTCGGAAGCCCGCACGAGCGCTTTGATCCTCGCCGCACTTCCGGTCCTGACCGGGGGCGGGCTTATTGTATTCAACTGGACCTACATGTCTGTGTTGTTCGAGGATCCGACCGGCCACATCGTTCTCGGTTCGGCCTTCGGATCGCTCTCCGCGGGAATCCTGCTGATGCAGTTGGTCATCCGCCGGAGCGTGTCGTGATTGCGTCGATGGCCGAGCAAGTGGCAACGATTCGTTTCGTGATGCTCGCATTTCTGCTGGTCTGCGCCGGCGCCGCACTTCTGCTGCGCTACGCCATCCGGCGCGACCGCGTCACGCGCCGCCTGCGGGACGCGGCCGCGGGATCGCGCCGACGCGCGGATATGAACGCCGCCTCGATCTTCAACAACGCGATGTGCATGATCAGCACGTTCGGACACGGCATTGCGGGAAGCGGCTTGCTTTCGGGCCGCGCGTTGGACGGAATCCAGAAGAAGCTGACCGCCGCCGGCATCCGCGGCAGCAATGCCATCGGCCTGTTCATTGCGTCGAAAATTATTCTGCTGCTGCTGCTGCTGCCGCTTGCCACCGCGGCGGTGCTGCCCGCGCCCGGCCTGTCATCGGCATTGGGCAAGCTCGCCATCGCAGCAGTGACCGCCGCCGGATTGCTGCTGCCGGACTGGTTTCTGCGAATGGTGCAAAACCATTACGTGGCCGGTGTGGAGCGCGGACTTCCCGATGTCCTGGACATGCTTGTCATGTGCACCGAATCCGGCCTCAGCCTGGAGCCCGCCATCCTTCGCGTCGGCACGGAGGTTCGCCGCGTCCATCCTGCGGTTGCGAGCGAGTTATTGCTGACCGCTGGTGAGTTGCACATCCTCTCGGACAGCCGCATCGCGCTTGAGAACCTCGGCGATCGCACGGGCGTTGCCGGGCTCCAACGGGTCGCCCGCACGCTGATCCAGACCATGCAATATGGCACGCCGCTGGCGCCCACGCTGCGTAGCCTGACCGCCGAGATGCGCCAGGAGATGTTGACGCGCTTCACCGAACGTTCGGGGCGGCTTCCGGCGCTGCTCACGGTTGTCATGATCGTCTTCATCCTGCCGAGCCTGTTCCTGATGATCGGGGGGCCGGCGATGATTCAGGTTTTCAGACAGTTCGGAAGGTGACCAATCGCATGCGCCCTCGCTGCATCCTGATCCTGCTCGCTTTGGTTTCTTGCCAGTCGCCGCGCCAACCCTCGGCCGGTGACACCTCAATGCGGATCGGCGACGCCGCCATGCAGGCAGGAATGCCGGACGTCGCGCTACGCGTCGCCTCCCGCGATGTCGGCAAGAACCCGCAGAACGCGGCGGCCCTGGCGCAGCAGGGCGATGCGTACCGCACGCTTGGCCGGGTTACCGAGGCCGAGGCGAGCTATTCCCGGGCAATCGCCATCGATTCGCAGAACATGCGCGGCCAGACCGGTCTTGGCCTGTTGCTCCTAAAAACCGACCCGGCAAGGGCCGAAGCGTCTTTTTCGCGCGTGGTCGCACAAACGCCGGGGCAGGGGGTGGCGCTCAATGGTCTGGGAGTCGCACGCGACCTGCAGGGCGATCACGCGAAGGCGCAGCTCGCCTACCGAATGGCGCTCGCTACCGGCAGCGACAGCCGATCGGCACAGGTCAATCTTGGCTTGTCGCTGGCACTTTCCGGCGATAGCGCGGGCGCAATCGCAATCCTGACCCCGCTCGCGGCCGAGCCCCGGGCGGAGCGGCGGGTCAAGGACGACCTCGCCGTTGCGCTTGTCGCCGCCGGCCGGACCGAGGAGGCCCGCAGCATCCTGCGCGAGGAGATGTCCGATGACGACTCTGCGAAGACCGTCGTCGCCTACCGTTCGCTGCTCCAGTAGCGGCCGGATACTGAAGGTGTGGCGGGACCGGCGCGGCAATGTCGCGCTCATTACTGCGCTGCTCTTGCCGGTTTTTCTGGGCATGATCGGGCTGGGAGTTGAGGTCAGCCATTGGTCCGTGGTCGAGATGGAGTTGCAGAGGACGACCGATATAGCGGCCTTGGCAGCCGGTCGTGTCCTGAACTCCACGGGCAACGCCTATACCGCGACAACGGCTGCTCTGAACCTGGCCGAAATCAATGGTATCGCGGCCTCAACGCGAAGCTGGAACGCGAGCGCCGGGACATTGTCTGGCACCCGGGTAACGGCGCAGCTTGTCAGCGGCATCCGCAACCCGGCCGACAGCGCGATCAAGGTCACGGCGCAGCGCGGCGTACCCTTATTTCTGGTTGCACTGTTCCTTAAGAACGGCAGCGTTACGATATCGGCGAGCGGATGGGCCGAACTGATCCAGGTGGCTACCGGGACGCCGCAGCCATGTATCGTCGGCCTGGCTCGACTGCCTTCGCCTTCTCAGTCGCACATTGTCGGGGTCAGCGTCTCGGGTGGGGCGCAACTCAGCGCCGGCAACTGCGCGATCCGCGCAAACGCCGACATCTCGGTGTCCGGCAGCGGCCAGATCGCCTCGTCGGCGGTCTATTCCGGAGGAGACATCGACGTCCAAGGCGGCTCATCGCGAATCACGGCAAGTTCCGGCGTCTTTGCCGGCGGCAACATCAATGTCTCCGGCAGCGGCTGGATCACGGCCGCTACGAGTTCGGCCAGCAACACCAACGTTTCGGGCAACGGCGGCATCACCGGCAACGCGCATGTCGGCGGGGTCCTAACCAACAGCTACAGCACCAGTCCGACATTGCTGCCGGGCAATCCGGGCACGCCCGGGCAAATCGCCGATCCCTATGCCGGCAACACAATGGTGCAGAGCGCATTCGTACAAGTGGCCGCATCGGGTTCCAACAAGGGCGCGATCAACCTCGGCTGGACAGCGACGAACCAGACCCTGCAGCCGGGCACCTACACGAGCATCACCCTGGCGGACTGGGGGCCGACGGTGACCTTCGCGCCGGGCGTGTACTACGTCAACGGCAACGTCAATTTGAGCGGCGGAACCATTGCCGGTAGCGGAGTCACCATCATCACCTCGGGCCAGTTCACCGTCAGCAACGGCGTCAGCGTCACGCTCTCCGCGCCGCTGGCGAACGCGACCAGCGGCATCCCGGGCATGCTGGTGGCGGGCACCACCGGCAACGCCTTCAGCATCGGCGGAGGCGCCACCGCGTCGCTGGCCGGCGTCATCTACTTTCCCAATGCCGCTGTCTCGGTTAGCGGCGGCGTGTCGGCGAGTTCCGCGGGATGTCTGGAAGTCATCGCCTATACGATTGCCGTGTCGTCAGGCGCCTCGGTTGGCGGCAACTGCGCCTCCTTTGGTGCGACATCGTTCTCAGGCACGGCACCCGCAACGACCGTGGCGCTTGTGCAATGAACGTCATTCCGGACGATCGCGGTGCGGCGGCGGTCGAGTTCGCCATCCTGGCACCGTTGCTGTTGTTCCTGCTCGGCAGCCTCGCCGATATTGGGTTCAGCCTACGCTGCCAGGGGCTGCTGGCGGGCGCGGTGGCGAGCGGGGCGCAGTATGCGTTCAATACCGGCACTGCCGTCAGCGCCGTCTCTGTGAAGCAGATGGTACAAGGCAGTTCGTCACTGGTCGGGGTCAGCGCCACGATTACCGGCCCGGCGCTTTATTGCGTCACCGGGACGCCCGCGAAGCTGGCAACCGCGATCGCCGGCCAGACCTGCTCCGACGGGGGAGCTCCGGGAACCTACCTGACGATCTCGGCGACGTATCACTATACACAGCTTCTGCCGTCGCAGTCGTCGTTCATGAATCCGTCTCTGTCCGAGACGGCCTCGGTGCGGCTGCAATGAGCGGGCTCGCCCGGTTAGGACGTTTGGCGCATGATCGCCGCGGCGTGGCGGCGATCGAGTTTGCGCTTGTGTCGCTGGCTTACTTCCCGCTGTGCTTTGGCATTATCGAGCTCGGGCTGATTCTCTGGACACAGGATGTGTTGCAGACCACGGCGCTGATGACCGCGCGATGCGTCGCTGTCGCCGCGCCCGCCTGTATGGCCAACGCGCCCCAGTATGCGGTCAATACGGCATCGACCTGGTTGAATTCGGGAATGCTCACCGTCACCGGGGTGAGCATCAAGACCAACGCGGCTTGTGCGACGGCGCCCGGCACGGCGGTGGTGGTGACGCTGACCAGCACTTATTTTGCGAGCGGTGCGCTGCCTTTTGGTATCAACAGTGGCACCTTGAGTGTCGCCGCGTGCTATCCCGCCAGTCCATAGATCAAAGTAACGGATGCCCCTACAGCTCCATGTAACACGCGATAACAGCCCTTCCCGCGTGTTATATATCGACCGGGAGCCCGCAGAATCGCCAGTTTCATAGTCTCCGTTATCCCCAGTATATCGATTCTGCACCGCGCACGCCCCCTGCCGGCGACTCAGCCTTGCAACCCAAGCGCGCGCAGCCATGCATCGACTTGCCCGAACGCATCCCGCTGCCACTGGTCCGGGGTTCGCTCACCCAGAACCTGGGTATCCTCGACAAAACGCCGGACACAGGTCGGCCCGTACCCATCCACTTTGCTGAACTTCTCGGCAATGTATCGGTATCCTTCGCGGGCGCCCGGTTCGGCGAGCAGTGGCCGGCACGCTTCGGCCAAAGCTTCGATCCCGTCCTGATAATTCCGGACGCAGTAGTAGATGTCGTAGGCGTCCTTGTTTTTATCCCGGTTGTTCACCGCGAACCCTTTCATAGCCAGAAGGGCGGGAATCGAGGCGACGGCGATCTCGACCCGGTTCTTGCCGCCGCCCGGCATTGATCCTTCAACGGCGACCAACTGGTAAAAGCGTAGCGCCAGATCCGCACCTGAGGCCCGTTGCACCGCGAACTCGTCGATCAGCGGGGGGACGTTCCTCGTGATCTTGGCATCGCGCGGCATCAGGAAATCGACGATGACGTCGATGGAATTGCCGCCATCACCGGCGGGAACCTGGCGTACCAACTGGAAACGCCGAAGGTCCTTTCCCTGCCGGTAGCTGCGGGCCATCAGCGCTTCGACGAGGGTGGCGTATTCACCGTCGCCCAGCGCTTCTGCATCCAGGCCAAGATCAACGTCGAGCGTACCGACATGCGGCATCTCCTCATTGTTGAGCAGAAGCCATGGCACCGCCCCGCCGATAACCGCGAACTTGCCCCGGAAGCTGCCGAGGATCTGGCCGATTTCCAGCAGCACCGACTTCACCGCCGCAGTGGTGCGGTCATCATAATCGGCCGCTGATTGCGGGTCTGGAGGAATTACCGGGGCCATATCAACCTCTCGCGTCGCAGGTGATCAGCAGCTTCCCGCCCGCGCTCGCCGGCGGCGGCAAGGTCGAGATAGGTCTGCACCAGACTGGTGCAGATGATGCCAGGGGCGGGTTCGATCGTATCGCGGAATGGGCCGAGATCCTCCAGGCAGGTGATGACGACATTCTCCCCCTTGGCTGCGGCGGACAGCTGCAGCGCCTGCCGCAACGCTTCGACACCGGCGGCATCCGCATACAAGAACTGGCTGCCGATCCGGGCATAGGGTGCCAGCCACTGCGCTGCTGAGAAGGAAGCAAGGATGGCACCACCGTCCTGGTTGGTAACGCCGAGCACTCCGCGCGCGGCGTTCTCGAACGCGCCGCCGTGCAGGGTGGTGTAGAAGGCCAGCCGCCGCCCGGCTGGCGGTTGGTAAGCCTCCCGCCAGGCATCGAGCAGCGCATCGGGATCGGTCAGGAACAAACCGTCCGGACTGACCCCCGCCCATTCGCGGTCGAGCAGCGCAGCACGAACATTGCTGATGTGGCCGAGGCTGACACCGGCGACCTCGCCAAGATCGGCGACGCGCCAAGCACGGCGTGGATCACGGAGCATGACACGTAGGACCTGCGCGGATTTCGGCTTGAAGACCGATCGCAGCTCGCGCCGTTCGGTGGGCGGTTTGGCCGCCACCAGGCGCTCGATGAAAACGCCATCGAAGGCCAGCCGGGCGTTCCCTTCAAAATCAAGAAAGCCCACCCCCTGTTCCCGGCATAGCGCTTGCGCTTCGGGCGAGAGATACGGCGCGATGAACACCGACGTCGCGTCAGCGCCATAATGGGCAAGGTAGCTCCGCAACTGGAGCACAGCCATCCGGACATGGCGCGGCTGACCGTTGGCCTTGACCTCACAGACCAGCGCGTGGCGACGGCCGGCGACGGTGACGTGCGCCAGAATATCGACATGTCGGTCGGCCTGCGCCGCTTTGAGTTCCACCTCGATCGAAGCAATCGTCGGGACCTGCGCCAGAAGCTCCCGGAGAGCCTCGGCAGCAAGGTGTTCGACATCTTTCAGTGATTCGCCTATTTTCAGCACATGCTGAAAATAGGCTTTTTGGTGAATACAGTCAATCGCGATTTCACCAAAGCCGCCCTTTTCAGCGTACGCTGAAATCCGCGCTTCTGGTGAACATTCCCAGGAAACGAGGGCAGTAGCGGCGGGTTCCCTCATGCAACGCGATGAGACGCGAGTCCGCGACGGCAACGGCGCTCACACCTGATTCCCCGAGGGTGGATCGGTGCCTTGCAGGACGTACCGATTGAAGACTTGGCCAGGCTGGAAATTTGGCCGGATGGGTCGGCGATCGAACTTGAGGACCGGGATATACACATCAGTGTGGACGGGCTGAATGACGGCGATCCTGCCGGCGATGCTTCCCACGGGGACCGTGGCCGCGATCTTTGGCAGCCGCGGCGGCCGGGCGACCTCAGAGGCAAAGCGAAGCACCGCTCGGGAGAACGGACGCAGGGGCGGTCGCCCATCCAAGGCCAGCAAGACCGCCGTCGCTTAGCCAGGTTTGATACGCCCACAAATAAAACCAGGGCGTGACCTGTGAGTGCAAATCTGGCTGCTCTGCGTCAGAAAAGCCTCCCCTGCCCTTCAGGTACATTCGGGGGCGGCGCCCTTCCGATCGACGGCAGCACCTCTCCCGTCATCCACTCACGCAGGGCCTTTGCGGCGGGCTTGGCCGACTGCGCGACGAGAACGTCAAAACCCGTCTCGGAGATCGTGATCACGGATTGCACGCTGCCCTTGGTGAGCACGGTGGCGTGCTCACGGTCCTGCTCCGGCAGCAATTTGGGCACGGTGTCCGTGCGGAGCCCGAGGATACGGCAGACCTCGCTGGCCACGATCCATTTGCGTCCGCCCGTGGCAAACACATGGACTGGCGACGGCTTGGTCCCGCTGACCCTGAACGTGACGCTGGTGGTACCCTGGATTTCAGTGGAAGGCATATTCCCGTTGACCCCCGGGGCGGAACAAGACGGCCACAATGGCCTCCTCGGAGGTGCGAGGTCCAGGGCGCGACAGGTGATATTCGGCTGCAACATCGGCGCTGATGACCGGGACGCCGAGCGACGGGCCAGGTTGCCAACTGCCATCTTGCGCCCCCGTTCCGTATAGCCTCAGATATGACACGCTATAATAGTCCTTCCCGCGTATTATCCTGGCCACCCGACCTACTCAATCAGATTGTGTTAGTCAGGGCGACCTAAACCTATTTCGCGGCCCGTACGCCGCAGCGTTATCAATCACCGCATCCGCCGGGATGCGAGAGCCGCGCACGACGTAGGCCCCTGACACGATCTCAGGATTGCTCTCTACGTCCGGGCAGTTGCTCCAATTGGTCATCGCATCACCCCTCGTGCATCAGGCTTGAGCGTGTCAGAAGTAACACGGTATCCGGCTCAAACAATACGACATGATGTTGCGCGAGGACTCGGCCGCAGCTTTTGCCTTGGCGCGAGTAATCTTGGCGCGACCCGGTATGTGTAACCAGTGCAATCCGGTTCACAGTCACTGCTGTCCGGTTAACTGACGGCCGACGGCTCTGAGCGCCAGGAGTTATGCGGATTTCCGAGCCAAAGGCGGTGTCCACGATTTGAAGTCGGCGCAAGCTTCGGGGGTGGCCCCTGGAGTCTTCGATGAACACCGGCAA
>NZ_CAJATU010000084.1 GCF_903944925.1 uncultured Rhodopila sp.
CCGGTCGAAGCAGCGGCATACTGCCGGGTATCAAGACACTGAAATCACCATCCATTACCCCTTTCACCCCCAAGCGAGCCAAACTGCCATCGTTACAAACCGGCGTGGTCGTGGTGGTGAGGCACAGGTCACCATTCGCCAGCCGGACGGGACATTGATGCTCCTGCCGGAGTGGATGGCGCGTCCTCAAGCGGCAGCGGTAGAGGTCCGTGAGATTCCTCGCCTTCCCCTTGAAGCGCTGCTCTCGCTTCGCGCGCTGATCGACGCCGCCTTAGCGTCGCCGTCATTTCCATCACCCGGGGGGCAGCGCGGTGAAACAACAACGGCGAATACAAAACGATCTATTCACAGCCACGGACCCGGCGCCCGCATTGGCACCGGATCTCCGGAAGAGGCTGCTGCCACTGATCGAGGCACTGCTGACGGAAATCATAGCGGCAACGCCAATCGTGACGGGGGAGAACGGTGATGACGAAGATCACTCCTGAACACCTCGCGCGAGGTGCCTACGTCTACGTCCGTCAGTCCACAGCCGATCAGTTGATGCACAACCATGAGAGTCGGCGGCGCCAGTATGCGTTGGCAGAGCGCGCTCGCCAACTGGGTTGGGTCGAGGTGCAGGTTGTGGATGATGATCTCGGGCGCTCGGGCGGAGGCATCAACCGACCGGGTTTTGAGCGCCTACTCGGGGCCATTTGCGAGGGTCGGGTCGGCGCGGTTCTGGCGGTGGAGGCCTCGCGACTGGCTCGTAACGGGCGCGATTGGCATACGTTGCTGGAATTCTGCGGTCTGATTGATTGTCTGATTATCGATGAAGACGGCGTCTATGATTCGCGCCTGCCCAATGATCGACTTTTGCTCGGAATGAAGGGCACTATGAGCGAGATGGAATTGTCGATCCTCCGGCAGAGATCTTTGGAAGCACTGAAACAAAAGGCCAAGCGCGGCGAGCTCTTCCTCACGGTCGCCATTGGCTTCGTCAAAGTTCGTCATGACCGCATCGCGGTGGACCCCGATCTGCGGGTTCGCGAGGCCATTGCGCTGGTTTTCAGCAAGTTCACGGAGTTCCAAAGTATCCGTCAAGTTCATCTTTGGTTGCGACAGGAAGAGATTCAGTTACCGGCTGTCGACTATGGCGAGGAAGAGCGGCGAATAGTTGGAAACAGCCGGTTTACAATACTGTTCACCACATCCTGACCAATCCCATCTACGCCGGTGCATACGCGTTTGGCCGGACCAAGAATCGCGTGACGCTGGAAGGCGGCCGCAAGCGTGTCGTGAAGGGCGTGCGACGCGAACGCGATGATTGGGAGGTGTTGATCATCGACCATCATGATGGATACATCTCATGGCACGAGTTCGAGAGGAACCAGCGCCTGATCACTGATAACGCAAATAGCAAGGGGGGTTGGGTTCGCGGCGCCATTCGTAAAGGCGAGGCACTCCTGGCCGGGCTGCTGCGATGCGGCCATTGCGGTCGAAAACTCCATGTTGCTTACAGCGGCTCCCGGGGCAACACGGGGCGCTACGAATGCCGCGGCGCGCATGCAAATCACGGGACCAAGCGCTGCATCGGGTTTGGCAATTTACGCGTCGATCAGAGTGTGGGCGCAGAGGTCTTGCGGCTGCTGAAGCCGCTCGGAATTGAGGCGGCTCTTCAGGCGGTGCAAACCCGGCATGCGGAGGCGGAGCAATCGCGACGGCAGGTCGAACTGACGCTGGATCAGGCGCGGTATGAGTCCGCCCGCGCCCGTCGTCAGTACGATGCCGTGGATCCCGACAATCGGCTTGTTGCCGGTGAACTGGAGCGACGCTGGAACGAGGCGCTTCTCGCCGTCAGGCAATTAGAGGAACGATTGGAGGAAATGAACAACCGGAAACAACCGCCAATGACGGATGGCGAAAGGTCCCGTCTATTGGCACTCGGCGCCGATCTGGAGCGGGCGTGGCATCATCCTGCCGCCACGCCGGCGACGCGCAAACGAATCTTGCGAACGGTGCTCTTGGAGATCATCGTCAAGGTAGAAGGCGACGAAATAAAGCTGATGCTGCATTGGCAGGGTGGCGACCACACGCCGCTCAACGTCCCGAAAAACAAAACTGGCAGCCACCGCTGGACCACTGAAGCCTCAACCGAGCAAATGATTCGTGGGCTGGCTCGCCTGTTGCCGGATTCCGCCATCGCTGCCGTGCTGAACCGATCAGGCAAGCAGACAGGCCGTGGCAACACCTGGACAGAAGCCAGGCTGCGTGCGTTCCGAACCAGCCACGGCATTGCCGTCTATCGTGAGGGTGAAAGAGCCGAACGCGGCGAACTTACACTCGACGAGGCCGCAGCGCGTCTCGATGTCAGCAAAATGACGGTATTACGGCTCATCCACGCGGGTCAGATCAACGCAACTCAATTTTGCAAGGGATCCCCCTGGGTCATCCCTGTCACACGGATCGACGAGATCGCCGCAAAAGGTGGGATGCCAGCTCTGCGCGAACCGGTAACAGCCGATCCAAATCAAATGGTCATGGAACTTCAATGACGTAGCTAGTAGCTCGTCACAGTGGTTTTGACCGGTTGGACATGCCCCGGATTCAGCTCGGGCAAGTCGGAGCGATCGAGCAGGACAGCGATGCTCCGGGCAACCCCCGACCGGCGTGAGATCAGCCCGGCCTGCTCGAGGGTGAGCACCATC
>NZ_CAJATU010000085.1 GCF_903944925.1 uncultured Rhodopila sp.
GAAGCTGAAGCTGTCGTCGGTAATCTCCAGATCGAAATGCTTTTTCATTTTGTAGGTGTTAAGCACCGCGCCCACCGCGAGCGCGATCTCGGCGGTGCCGCGCAGCGGATCGCGCTTGCGCCCGACCCTGGCCCTGATGACGGCGAGATCCTTCTCCGTCGCGCTCAGCAGGTCTTCGCGCTTGCGGGCTCGCTCGGCGGCGAGATCGGGGTTGCGGCAGACCACCAGCCGCTCGCCGGGAAAATCCGGCGATGTGATGCTGGCCATGTCGCGGGTGTCGAACAGCGTGAGCTGCAAGGTGCCGCTGGTCAGCAACTCCTGGATCGCCGGGGCGCGCAGCGCGGTGATCCAGTCCAGGCCGGCGGTTTTGACGTCCTCGGTGATGCGCGCTTCGGTAATCATGCCGCGGTCGCCGACGAGCACGACATGGCTGAGGCCGAAGCGCTGCTTGAGCTTGTCGATCTGCGGCGCCAGCGTCGTCGGATCGCCGGTGGACCTCAATGGCGACCGGGCAGCCGTCGGGCGCGCAGAGCAGGCCGTAGACGATCTGCAACGTGCCCTTCTTGCCGTCGCGGCTGTAGCCGCGTTTGGCCAGCGGACAGCAGCGCCCCTCCATGTAGCTCGACGAGACGTCGTAGAGCACCAGCGTGCCGTTTTGCAGGTGACGTTTGGCCAATGCGGTTTCGATAACGGCCTGGCGCTCCAGCAGCCAGTCCAGCGCGGCATAGAGTTCGGCGTCGCTGACGTCGCCGAGGCCGAGCGCTTCGCCGAGGCTGGAGGATGCCGTGGCGGGCGATAGCGTCCTGGCGGCGGCGAGCTTCGAGACGGGATCGAGGATGCGGCCGGTCAGCATGGCCAGGACGAGGTCGCGGCCGATCTTGCGCGCGGTGCCGAGGGCGGCGGCGACGTGGCCGTGGGGGAGGCTGCGGGTGACGGTGAAGGCGTCATGTTCGGGTGGGATGACGGTGCCGCCCTTGAGCACGCCGCGCAGGCCCTCGATGTGGGCAGGGGACCAGTCGGAGAGGTTGCAGAGGGTGCGTTTGCAGACCTTGCCGTCCTGGCGAAAGCTCTCGCGCAGGAGGATGGCGGGGGGCGAGTTGCGGTTCGGGACGATGTCGATATACATGGCTGAAATGAAGTCGATTCGGCTTGGAAAGTACAGTCACATAGCTGTGAATTACATGGCTACGTTTTTGGACAGCTCAAGGCGGATTTTCCGAGATTTCCGCCAAATTATAGTAAGAGCAAGAGGGAAGCTCGGTTTAACCCACTACCCAGACGCAGCGAGACAGGACTCCCCGGTGCTGAAGCAACTCCCCCTCCGGCTGCGGTCGGCTGCCTACTCCCTGCGCGGCGGCTTCCTCGTGCGGCCGTTGGTCATCGCCGTCTTTCTCGGGTTCTGCGGCGCCGTGCTGTCCGCGCTGGAGGAAACCTATCCCGCTGCCTCCGCCTGGATCCCCGTCACCCTGTTCCCGTCGCACCAGGATCCGCAGGTCGCCCAGGCGATCCTTTCGGTCATCGCCACCTCCACCATGACGGTGGTGTCGATCGTCTTCGCGATCCTGCTGATGACCCTGACTCTCGCCTCGATGCAGTTCTCGCCGCGCATACTGATCAGCTTCGTGCGCGACCAGGGGACGCAGTGGACGCTCGGCATCTTCCTCGGCACTTTCACGTATTGCCTGGCGGCGCTGCCCGCCGCGCGGTCGATGCCGCAGCCTTTCGCGCCGATTCTGACCGTGCTCGGCGCCATGCTGTTGGCGCTGATCTCCGTCGGCTGGCTGCTGTTCTTCATCCACCACATCTCCCACGCCATCAGCGTCAACCACATCGTCGACCGCATTGCCCGGGAAACCGAGGAGGTGATCGACGCACTGATGCCGCACCCGCGGACCAACTACCACCTGCCGCCGCCCTTGCCGTTCGTGCCGGAGGAGCCGGAATTCCCGATCCTGAACGAGGTCTCCGGCTACATCCGCTTCATCGACACCGCGCGGCTGCTGG
Organism: uncultured Rhodopila sp.; assembly: GCF_903944925.1. Classification (GTDB taxonomy): domain Bacteria; phylum Pseudomonadota; class Alphaproteobacteria; order Acetobacterales; family Acetobacteraceae; genus Rhodopila. Next base: position 2,005 of record NZ_CAJATU010000085.1, read on the forward strand.
CGTTCGCCCGGATGCACCACCTGCGCGTCCGGGTCACCCGCCGTGTCGGCCATTTCGTCCCCGCCGGTATCCCGCTGCTGATGGTCTCCCGCCGCACCCGGCTGGACCGCGACCATGCGGTGGACCTGACCGGAGCCTTCGACATTGGCCCGATGCGCACCTTGCAGCAGGACGTCGAGTTCGGCGTCATCCAGATCGTCGACATCGCGCTGCGGGCAATCTCCCCGGCGGTCAACGATCCCAGCACCGCGATTAGTTGCATCGATCAACTAACCCGCATCCTGATCCGCTGGGTTGATCGCATCCCGCCGGAGCCGTTGCTGTTCAGCCCGCCGCATGTGGTGCGCGTGGTGCTGCCCTGGATCGACCTCGACGGCCTGCTCAACACCGCCATCGAGCAGATCCGCGCCTACGCCACCACCGATGCCGCGGTCAGCCTGAGGTTGTTGCGCCTGCTGCACGACGTCGCGGTCAGCACGGACGATCCGGCGCTGCGCCGCCGGCTCGCCGAACGCGGCGCGCGGGTCGTCGAGAGCTGCCGGGGCGAGTTGCCGCCCGATGACCTCGCGCGGCTGGAGCAGCGGCAGGCCGCACTGGAAAGGCTGTGCGCGGGCGGATAGCCCGCCGAACTGCATGGAAATCCTATACGCACCGCGGTCAGGCGCTATCGTTTTCCTATGTCCGTGCACGTATCTTCCGCCGCAGCCTGAACAGGGATCATCCCGATGCCCGACGCCGCGATGCTGATCCTGATCGTTCTGGCGGTGCTGCTCCCCGCCGTCTATGCCGGCTTCTGTCGGCGCATCTGACCATGACCCCGCTCGGCGCAGCCCAACTCTTCGGCCTTTTGGCACTGCTGCTGCTGACGGTGCGCCCGCTCGGCCTGTATATGCAGCGAGTCTTCGCCGGCGAGCCGACACCGCTCTCGCCCCTGCTGCGCCCGATAGAGGCGGTGATCTACCGCATCGGTGGCATGAGGAAGGATCAGGAACAGAGCTGGTTCGACTACGCAGTGGCGTTTCTGGTCTTCCACTTGTGCGGCATGCTGCTGCTGTATGGCCTGCTCCGCCTCCAGGACATCCTGCCGCTCAACCCCGGCACGCAGCCGCCGGTGACGCCCGACCTCGCGCTGAACACCGCAGTCAGCTTCGCCACCAACACAAGCTGGCAGTCGTATGGCGGCGAGACCACGCTTTCCCACCTTGCGCAAATGGCCGGGATCGCCGTGCAGAGCTTCCTGTCGGGTGCGGCGGGCATCGCGGTAGCCATTGCGCTGATCCGCGGTTTCGCCCGGCACGGGCTGACCACGATCGGCAATTTCTGGGTCGATCTGACCCGGGCGACGCTCTACGTCATGCTGCCGATCTGCATTCTGGCAACGATATTTCTGGCCTGGCAGGGCGTGCCGCAGAGCCTCGCCGGACCGGTTGCCGCGGTGACGCTGGATGGCGCGCACCAGACGATCCCGCTTGGCCCGGTGGCGTCGCAGGAGTCGATAAAACTACTCAGCGGCGATGGCGGCGGCTTCTTCAACGCGCAGTCCGCCCACCCGTTCGAGAATCCCACCGCCCTGACCAACCTCCTCAGCATGCTGCTGATGCCGCTGATTGGGGCGGCCTTGACCAACTGCTTTGGCCGCATGATCGGCGATGAGCGCCAGGGCTGGGCATTACTGGCCGCAATGCTGCTGCTGCTGCTCGCCGGCGCGGTGGCGCTGCACGGCGCGGAGGCCACCGCCAATCCGCTGCTGGCCGGCGCCGGCCTCGAGCAGCATGCCGGCAACCTCGAAGGCAAGGAGCTGCGCTTCGGCGTGCCCGGTTCGGCGCTGTTCTCGGAGCTTGGCACGGCCACCTCGTCCGGCGCGGTCAACGCTATGCATGACAGCTACATGCCGCTTGGCGGGCTGGTGCTGCTGGTCAACATGATGCTGGACGAGGTGATCATCGGCGGTCCCGGCTCCGGCCTCTTCGGCATGCTGCTGTATGCGCTCGTCGCCGTCTTCATCGGCGGCCTCATGATCGGCCGCACACCCGAGTATGTCGGCAACAAGATCGAGGCCCGCGAGATCAAGCTGGCGATGCTGGCGATCCTTGCGGTGCCTGGCGCTCTGCTGTGTCTGACGGCGCTGGCGGTGGTATCGCCGGCCGGCGTGTCGGGGCTGGGCAATGCCGGTCCGCACGGCTTTTCGGAGGTGCTGTACGCCTACACTTCGGCAGCCAACACCAACGGCGGCGCCTTCGCCGGCCTGTCGGCCAACACCGGCTTTTACAATTTGACCCTGGCGGTGGCGATGGCGGTTGGCCGCTTCTGTGTGGTGGTGCCCGTGCTGGCGCTGGCGGGGTCACTCGCCGGCAAACGCCGTGTCCCTGTCTCCGCCGGCACACTGCCGACGACGGGTCCGCTCTGGATCGGCTTGCTACTCGGCGTCATCGTGATCGTCGGCGGCCTTTCGTATCTTCCCGCCTTGGCGCTCGGGCCGGTCGCGGAGCAGGTGTCGATGGCGGGAGGCGCACGCTTTTAGCGTCCTGTCGGTGCGCTACCCCGGCAACATTAAACCCGGGGGAGGCGAGCTGTGTTAGTCGAAATTATCCAACGACCCGCCGAGAGTAAATTCCGCGCATTGCTCCGGACAATGCGTGGGCAATCGGAAATCAGGATCGGGATCCCGGTCGCAGCGGACTTCATTCTGATCAGTCGCGAAACCCATGACGGCCAGAAGGGACGCACAATGGATAACATCTCATTCACCGCTGCCGGCTCGGTCGCGCGGTTTGCCGCAATGGCGGAGTATATGGCTGAAGTCCACGAAGACGCGGGAAATCTGGCAACGGCAAGGCAGCTGGAGAGGCTCGCCGGTTTTGCCCGGGACCGAGCATCGGCGCATAAGGCGAAGTTTCCTTGCGAAACGGCGCTGCCCGAAGAGTTACGCGAGGTGGCGGCGATGGTGGTAGAAACACTCGCGGATGTTGGAGAGGCATTGTGATGGATGTCGACATGCATGATCCCAACATCCAGCGGGCCGTCAGACCAGGGAAGCTCTCGTCTGCACGTCCGGACAAACCTTCGGCGCGGCAGTACAGGAATCCTATACCGCCGCCGCGCGAGACAGATCGTTATTATATGCCGAGGCGCTAATATTCAGGCGCCATGGAGACTTTGAACTCTTTCTTCGGCACTTGCATACCGGTTCTGTCAAATAATGGTCGTAGTCGGGGTGGCCATACTGCTCCTCGCGCTGTCGATGGGCGTGGCCACCGCGACGCGGTCGCGGGTGCCCGGCCGGTTTCGAGGGCCGCCGATCCGTTTCTATATCATCCAAGGAGACATGAATGTTGCTCTCACGGGCCCTCGCAGCCCGTCTCGACGCATGCCCGTTGGTCGATGCCGACCCGGACGCGAAGCTGCTGGCATGTATCGGCGAGGTCGGCGGCGAGCGCGCGCTCGTGCTCGGCCGGGGCGGCCTGGACGTGATGTGCGCGTTGATCGGGGCCGGCGCGCGCGAGGCAACCGGGCTGTGCCGCAACGACCGGCCGAAGCCGGCGAGTGCCGACGTGGTCGTCGTGCCAAACCTCGCCACCGCTGATCTTGCACCGGGCGTCGTCGGACATGCCAAGCGCGCTCTGGCCACCGCTGGGCGCATCGTCCTGCGCTGCCCGGCCGATCCATCAGGGCGGCTCGCCCGGAGCGTCAACCGCGTATTGCGGCTGCATGGTTTTGCCGGAGTGCGGCAATACCGCATCGGGATGCAGACCCTGGTGACCGCGCAATTGACCCTGGCCCCCGCGCCTGATGACGGAGGCTCGCATGCGACACGCACTTGAAGGCATCCGCGGCTCGCTGGTCGCTCTGCCGACACCCCCCCTTCCGGGACACAGGGATCGATGAGGCCGCTCTGAAAGGGCTGGTCGAACGACAGATTTCAGGCGGCACCGTGGCGCTGGTCGCCTGCGGCAGCACGGGCGAGGCTCCGGCCCTGACGGAGATCGAGGCGGCGGAGGTCGTCCGCATCGTGGTGCGGGCCGCGGCCGGGCGGGTACCGGTGATCGCGGGCTGCACCGCTTCGGGCACAGCACGCTCGGTTGCGCTGGCGGTAGATGCCGCACGCCTCGGCGCGGATGCCCTGCTGTGCGCGCCGCCGCCGTATACCAAATCGACGCAGGACCGCATCGCGGCGCATATTCGAGCGGTGTCGCACGCCGCCAGCCTCCCGATGGTGAGCGACGGGACCGCCGGCCACCCGCGGAATTCAACGTCGAACCCGGCACCTCAAGAGATGAACTCAATGCCTCGTGTCCCGCGATCGAAGGATATAATGTCCACTAACCAAACGATCGTGGACATTAGCCCGCTCTCAGCAGGCTGACCGAAGTATCCCTCACGCGGAACCAATTCGGTAGGCGGTCATCGGCCTACGCTTACAACCTACGTCGGTCACGAGCAGATCGAGATGGTCCGTTCGGGTGAGCACATCCAGGGCCGTGGGACCATCCTCGGCTTCCAGCATGTGGTAACCCAAATCGCGGAGCCATTCGGACGTTATCCCACGCACAGCCACTTCGTCCTCGACCAGCAAGACGATCCGGTGAGTAAGGCTCATCATTGCATTCTCGCGAAAGCGATCGATGGAGGTGCCTCAAGCGAAGCTTAGCGGCCAAACTCATTTTTTTTGGGATGGGTCCGGTTATTCAACCAATGGTATGGTGTGGATCACGCTACGATGTCGCACCGAGATACCGGAACCATATATGCCCCGCCGAAGCCCGCAAACGGCCACAGCCAATACGCTACGCAAGCTAAAAATTGCGTTGGTCGGCGCTATCCTCATTCCGGCACTTTCCTTTGCGATCATCGCTTGGGATGAGCGCATTCGGCTTCTTAGCTCGGCAGAAAACGATGGTCTCACCATGGCCGCCGTGCTGCGGGAACATGCACTGAAAGTACTGGATACAGACGAGCTATTGGTTCGCGAGCTTGACCAGCGGACCCGAGGGATGAATTGGAATGAAATTCGAGCCTCGGCATCCGCATTATCGGCTCAAATAGTAGGTCTTCATGCTACGATGCCTCAGGTTTCCGCCATGGGACTTACGGACGGAGACGGGCGACAGTGGGTCAGCACGCTGGCAGGCGGCGACGGCAAATCCTACTCCGTCGCCAATAGGGAGTTTTGGTCGGCGCAACGTGAGGCGGACCGGGGGACTTTTATTAGCCGTCCGTATCTTGGGATGCATACGGGGCATACGGATTTTGGCATTAGCCGCCGCCGCGCTACCCCGGATGGCACATTCGACGGAACCGTTCATATCGCTGTCGCAGTATCCTATTTTACAGATTTTTGGAAAGAGGCCATTTCTCATAAGGACCGGGCCACCGTGGCGTTGGTCCGAACCGATGGCGAGATGTTGGCGCGTCTCCCGAACATCTCGGGATCGCTGCCGCGACTCGTACCGGAGACCAGCACGCTCATGAGGCGTATCCTGTCGGAACCGAAAGGCGGTGTTTTCAAGGGCATCTCGCCAACTGACCATGTCGAGCGGATATCTGCCTTTGCCAGCGTGGGAAACTACCCGCTTGTGGTTTTCTACGGAGTATCTGTCGCATCCGTTCTGGAACCTTGGTGGCGACACCTGATGCTTGGTGGCGTTGTGGGGATCGTGATGACGGTGTCGCTCATCTTTGCGATCCTCGCCGCCATGTTGCAAGTGCGTCGTCTCGGTGACGAGCAGGCGCGTCGAGCGGAAATCGAGGACGCAGCGAAAGATGGCCAGCGTCTGGAACTTTTAGGCCAGATTGCGGCTGGCGTTGCCCACGATTTCGCCAACATCATTCAGGCAGTCAGCGGCGCGGCAACTATGATTGAGCGTGCTGCCGCTGATCCTGAGCGCGTACGCCCACTTGCCCGACGAGTGCGTGAAACGGCAGACCGAGGGGCGGCCTTGACACAGCGAATGCTCGCTTTAGTCCGTAAAGCGCATCATCAGGACGGTTCGAATGCGAGCGAAACGACAGACCCGGCAGAGGCTTTATCGAGCGTAGGTAATCTGTTGTCGCACACGTTCGGGAGAAAGCATCGACTGCGCATTGACGTCGATTTGAAAAGGTTGCCGCCCTTGGTTCGGGGAAGTCGCGTCGAACTCGAAGCGGCAATGATGAACCTCGCCATTAATTCGCGCGATGCCATGCCGGATGGCGGCGAGATCGTCATCCGCGCCAAGCCTGAAAGCGTCGGCGCTTTCGTGGAAGCTGAAAGTGTCGAGAACTACCAGTCTAAACCGGCTCCCGGACTCTATGTCCGCTTTTCCGTGATGGACAACGGTGTAGGGATGACACCGGAAATTCTCGCACGGGCGAGCGAAGCATTCTTCACGACCAAACCACGCGGACAAGGTACCGGTCTCGGTTTGGCAGGCGCGCGCGGCTTTGCGGAGCGGTCCGGCGGGTGCCTGTCCATAAAGAGCAGCCCCGATGCTGGCACAACCGTGACGATTTGGCTTTCGGTGGCCTCACCTCATGAGCACGCTGTTTGATGGGCCTGCAATCACGGAAATCGATGTGCTTCCCGCTTCAGCTTCCCGCCTGCTGTAGGGGGACGGGAAGCGGAAGCGGGAAGAGGCGATAGCGCGGCGCACGGCGTGGTTGGATGGATGCGGATTGTGCATTATCGCCCAGTGTTTCGCGAGAGGGCCTGTCGGGAGCAACGGTCAGCGGCTGATGAGCGGTAACCTTCTGCGGATTTGGCGATGGTGCCTTCGGCGGTCATGGCGGCGAGGCGCTCGTAGAGGGTGGTGGTGCGGACGCGGCAGGATGCCCGCAGTTCGGAGAACGCCCGGGGTTGCTCGGCGTCGGCGAGGGCTGCGGTGATGCGCTGATCGATGGAAGCCGGCGCCACGCCGCGCTCCGGCAAGCTGGTTGCCCCGGGCTGGCTGGTTTCGCCAGCTTCCATATGACGATTTTAATGGGTATCAGGGTAGCTATGGCGGAACATGGCGAATGGGATCGCAAGGAGGCCGTTCCCCGCGACGTGACGGCCGAGATTTGATCCGCGGGATGAAGTTGTTGTTTTTGGAACTACAGGACAATTACACCCGCGTAGTAAACTTTGTCGGTTGTAAGTTGAACTCGCGTCATCGTTTTGTAACGGCCCTGTGTAGTTAAACTTGACGAAACGTTGATTTAGATCAATGGCTCTCAACATTCTTCCCTCGCAGTCTCTCGGGTGGACGCTGCACTTAACGGCGACCCTGAACGGGGCTTCATGTCAAAGGTCGAGGAGATACTAATTAGTGACGACCATTCAACGACGGCATGTAGAACTATACTTGTCGTCGAGGATGAGGGGATCCTCCGACTAATCGTAGCTGAATACCTGCGGGACAGCGGCTTTTGTGTTGTCGAAGCCTCCAACGGCGATGAAGCCATCGTCTTGTTGGAGGGCGAAGATCGAGCCATCGACATTGTCTTCTCGGATATCAGGATGCCGGGATCGACCAACGGTCTTGAGTTGGCGCGATGGGTACGTGCTCACAAGCCTGCGACACAGATTATTCTCACTTCGGGCTACATCGACGAAGCCACCGAAGCGGCAAACCTCGGTCACCATGAGACGGTGCTGAAAAAACCCTACCAGTGCTTTGACCTCTTGCGGCGCATTCAATCACTCGTTGGGGTTGCGGGTCAGGTTTGAACGGCCAGTTTCGTCGAGACCGTCCAGAATCTGGGGGGTGCTATGCCATTCGCCGAAACGGACGGCGCGCCCAACGCTCGGCGACGGCATGGTCCCGCTCGAGCGTCCCGTTCACGGCGGAGGTTCGCACCTTCAGCATCAAATGGGCGCCCCGCGGCGACCAGCGCATCTGCTGCTGAGCGTTCATTCGGCGGTGCAGCAGCCACTGGACCGTGCTCTCGGTGATCGCCGTCGAGATCGGTTCCTCGCGTCGACGGGTTGTCGCGTAGTCGATGATGATATCGGATTGTCCGGATACGTACGTTTCAAGATCGCGCAGAAGACGCGCCACCTTCCGCGCCGCCGCGGCAGGCGGCGATGCGTCAGCGGCGGTGGCATCCACTGCGGCCAGAGTTTCGTCGATGAGATCGAGAGCGCGCCGGACTTGCCAATGCCAGAGACGCCATCGGATTCGCTCGATCCTCTCGGCAAGGCGAGCACCGGCCTGGCGATCACTGTTCGTGGCGTCGGGCCAGCCCTTGGCCGCTTGAGCGACGTGCTGAACTCGCATCGACAGATGAAACCAGTCCAGCACATGATGGGTTGGACCGGGGCTGGCGGCTTCGCCGAGGGATCGCGGACCGTCGGCACCGTCGCTCAGGATGGTGACCGGTGTCGCTGACGTCGCTCCCAATCCAAGAAGCACACCGCGCAGCTGTCGCGTCTGCGAAGTCGCCTCCGCGGGCACGCTGGCGAATACGACCTGCTTGCCCTCATCGTTGCTGACCTGAGTGAGGAGAACCTCGAACGTGCGCCCCTGGTACTGACGAGCCGCCCGCACGTGGCCGCCGTCAATGGAGAGTGCAATCGATTTCGTCGCCACCGCCGGCTTGGATCCCGCTCCCGCGACAGCCTTTTGCTCCAGCCTGGTGCCAACACGAAGGGTTCGCTGCCGGGTGGTTTCCACGGTCTGTGGCTTGCCGAGTGGCAGAAACTCCGCAAGCAGCGTCCTTGCCCGGCGGTAGGGTAACAGCGAACCCATCTTTGCGACGGTCCGCTCGTACTCCGGCGTGCATCGGTCGGGCATGATCTCAGCAACCGGGTTGAGCGTCCGTCGGCAGGTCACCGCGCACCGACATGGGGTAAAGCGCGGCGCACGGACCTCCACCGTGCCGAACAACGACACCAACCCCCGGGAGCGCTGGTCTTTGAGGGGCCGTTGCGCGCCGCAGCGCTGGCAGCGTCGCCGGTGGCGGCTATGATCTTCCGCCTGAGCTTGAACGAGATGGACCTGCAACGCGGCGAGCAGATCCTTGCCCTCTTCCAGCGTCAGCCCGATCATTTGCGGTGTATATTCGGCAACGGCCGCCCGTCCGCCGACCTCATGAACGCCAACGATCCCATCCGGTCCGACGAGCTCCAACATGACCCGCCACTTCATCCCGAACTCCCGGCTAAGAGCCTGACCGGAAATGATAGCGCAATGATCAGAAAACTGGCCTGAGAGGCGGCTTCCCGGCTTGGGAGGCTATCCACCGCGATTCGCTATAACCACGCAATTCCAATAGCTTAAACCCTGGGCGGCCCATTTCGAGTCA
>NZ_CAJATU010000086.1 GCF_903944925.1 uncultured Rhodopila sp.
TCGCGCACGCTTTTGCCGGTGGTGCCGCCGGCGGGGATCCCCACGCGGAACAGCCAGGCCCGCATCGATCCGCCAAGCTCGACCTCCCGGCTGCCGGTCCGGAGAGCCTCTGTCTGCAGGTAAAGCAGGATCAGCCGGGCAACAAATCGTAGCGAAAGCGGGAGCGCTTGCCGCCGCGGCCCGGCGGGTTAAGGCGCGCTTCGGCCGGGGAATCAGCCGACCCAGCTACAGCCATGATTCGTAGCCAATACGACGCCATCCCTACCGCCCGCGAAACACCGGTTTCTCCTTCGCCAGAAACGATCGGCATGCGTTTTGAAAATCCTCGGTCAGCGTGAAGTCGCTGGTTGCGGCTTCCTCCGCCCGCGTCACCGGCAGCGGTCCCCGCAACTTGCGTAGCGCCGCTTTGTGGAAGCGGGCGGATAGCGGGCTGCCCTCGGCGATGCGCCGCGCCAGGGCCAGCGCCTCGGTCTCCACCAGGCTGTCCGGCACCAGGCGGGACAGCAGCCCTTTTTCATAGGCTTCGCGGCCGTTGAAGATGCGGCCCTCGATCAGCATTTCCGAGGCAACGCCGGTTCCCGCCAAAGAAATGATCGGATCGATCTCGGCATAGGGATACCAGATGCCGAGGTTGCGGGCGGTAATCCCCAGATGGATGCCCTCGCCGCCGACACGGAAGTCGCACATCGTGGCGATGCCGGCGCCGCCGCCGAGGCAGAAGCCCATGATCATCGCCACCACCGGGTGCTGGCACAGCCGGATCGATTGCATGCTGTCGTCAAGTATATGCGCGTATTCCGCCTCGCGCTCCGGCGTGCCGCGCTCCTCGGCGAAAGCGCCGATATCAGCTCCGGCGCAGAACGCCTTTTCGCCGGCACCACGCAGCACGACGCAGCGCAGATCGTCGTCGGCGGAGAGTTGCTGCATGATCGTGCGCAGGCCGCGCCACATCGGCAGATCGAACGCGTTGCGCTGCTCCGGACGATCGAAGGTGACGATGGCGATGGTGTCCTGGCGGGTGACGGTCAATCTCGGGTCGGGCATTGCGGCGGAGGCTCCTGTGCAGCCTGTATCTCTCACAGCAGCTTAAAGTCGTCCATCGCCGGGCGGCCGGTGACGTGCCGCCAATGGTGCCAGAGCAGCCGCGCCGCCAGGGATCGCACCGGCTGCCATGCGGTTGCCAGCTCGCGCAGCGCCTTCGGCCCGGGCCGCTCCGGCAGCGCCTTCAGGTCCGCCAGCGCCGCCGCCAGCGCGATGTCGCCGGAGGGAAACACATCCAGGCGGCCAAGCGCGAACAGCAGGTAGATCTCCGCGGTCCAGCGGCCCATGCCCTTGATCGAACCGATGGTGACGATCGCCGCCTCGTCATCCAGCATCTCGATCCTGTCGGCGCTGAGCGTGCCGTCCAGGAACGCCGCTGCCAACGCGCGGACGTGAATCACCTTCGGACGCGACAGCCCGGCGGCGCGCAGCTCGTCGTCCGAAAGTTCCATCATCGACGCGGGATCGAGCGCCCCGGGGATGGCGCGCAGCCGCCCCCAGATGGCGGCGGCGGCCTGGTTGCTGATCATCTGCGCGACGATGGCCTGCAGCAGGCCGGGGAAGCCCGGCGTGCGGCGGCGCCAGGGCAGCGGGCCGGCGCGTTCCAGGATCGCCGCGAAATCGGGGTCGATGGCGATCAGCGTGCCGATGGCGGCAAGCGCTTCGGCGGGAGGATGCGCGAAGGCGGCGCCGGGGTCCATGCAGGCGACTCTGGCCCGACGAACCCCGGCACCGCAAGCGGTCAGCCGACGCGGTCGAGCTTCCCGGTGTGCGGATCGAGCGTGAACTTCGCCACAACTGACCCTTCCGGCGTGCTCAGGCTGAAGCCGATGGGCCCGTCGCTGGTGGCGGCGACGTCGGTGACCTTCCAGGTGTGGTTGCCGTTCCACAGCAGGAACGCCTCGGCGATCTTCTGAACGTCGGCGGGGGAAAGCTGGCGGTCCGCCTGGCGATAGACCAGAGCAAAGTTGCGCAGCATGCCGCCCTCGCGGTGACCCCACCCCGCGCCGTCCGGCCCGGGATGCCGATGCTGCATCCAGCCCATCCACGGACGGGGCGGAGGCGGCGGGGCGCCGTCGGCCTGCGCCGCCGGGGGCGGCGCGGGCTGGGCCTGCGACAGCACCGCCCCGGTGGCGATGCCGCCGATAACGAAAGCTGCGGCGGCAGTGACGATGATTTTGCGCATAGCGTGGCTCCTTGATGGGCGACGGCGCATACATGGCGCCTCATTCGTGGCGGCCGGGAGACGAATTGCAAGGAAGTGCAACGGTCGTTTCAGTGGCGCCGATCCCGGACTATGTTACAAAGCATGGACCAGACCCCGCATATCCTCGTCATCGACGACGATCGCGAAATCCGCGATCTCCTCGCCCGCTTCCTGGAAAAGCAGCGCATCAGGGTGACCGCGGTGCGTGACGGCAAGGAAGCCCGGCGCGCCTGGTTGAACGGACATTACCAGCTTGTCGTGCTGGACCTGATGCTGCCCGGCGAGTCGGGCCTGGACCTCGCACGCTGGCTGCGCACCCAGTCGGAAATCCCGATCGTCATGCTGACGGCCATGGGCGAGGAAACCGACCGCATCATCGGCCTGGAACTCGGGGCAGACGACTATGTGTCGAAGCCGTTCAACCCGCGCGAGCTGCTGGCCCGCATCCGCGCGGTGCTGCGCCGCTCCGGCGACCAGACGGAGGTGAAGCACGATCCGTCGCTGCGCGGCTACCGCTTCAACGATTGGACCCTGGAACCGGCCCGGCGCCGGCTGCTCAACCCGGAGGGCGTGGAGGTCGCGCTCACCGGCGGGGAATACGACCTGCTGCTGGCGCTGATCGAGCGGGCCAACCGGGTGTTGACGCGCGACATGCTGCTGGACCTGCTGCGCGGGCGGCAGGCCGGCCCGTTCGACCGGGCGATCGATGTCGCGGTTTCACGCCTGCGCCGCAAGCTGGAGGATGACGGTCGCAATGCGCAACTGATCAAGACGGTGCGCGGCGGCGGGTATGTCCTCGCTGCTACGGTGGAGCGCATCTGATGGCGGCGAGTTGCGCTGGCTATCTTGACATCGGGACGGCCGGGTCCCGGGCATGAGGATTCGCCTCTGGCCGCGCAGCCTCGCCGCCCGCACGGCTCTGGTGCTGCTGATTGGCCTGGCGCTGGTGCAGGTGGCCGGGCTGACGATCCACGCGCTCGATCGGCTCGACGTGCAGCGGCTGGTGCAGGCGCGCGACCTGGCGATCCGGGTCGTCGGCGTGTATCGCACCATGGCGCTGTCCGATCCGTCGCGCCGTGCCGCCGTGCTGGCGGAGCTGCACCGCGGTCCGGACCTGACGGCGGAGCTGAGCGATGCGCCGCCGCAATCCGACGCGCCGCCGATGCCGCCGCCCGAGCAGTTCCTGCTCCGCCGCAACATGAACCTGATCCCGCTGGGCGGCCCGAACCTGCGCTGGGGGGAGATGGTGATCTACGGCGGCCACTCCATACGCCAGGCGGTCATCGGGTTGCGCCTGCCGGACGGGGAGTGGCTGAACGTCACCGCCGCTCTCGAGCCGTTGCGGCCCTGGCATTCCCCGACATTCCTGATCGCATTCCTGGTGATGACGGCGGCGGCGGCCGGGCTGACACTGTGGGCGGTGCGGCGGCTGACCGCGCCGGTGCGCACATTGGCCGAGGCGGCCGAGGCGCTCGGCCGCGACGTCAATGCGCCGCCGCTGCCGGAGGACGGGCCGACGGAGGTCGCGGTCGCCGCGGTGGCATTCAACACCATGGCGTCCCGCATAAGGCGCTTCGTGCAGGACCGCACGGAGTTGCTGACCGCCATCGGCCACGATCTGCGCACGCCGATAACGCGGCTGAAGCTGCGGGCCGAGTTCGTCGAGGACGAGGAGCAGCGCGGCAAGATCATGGCCGATCTGGAGGAGCTGGAAGCGATGGTGTCCGCCACGCTGGCGTTCGGGAGGGACGCGCGGACGACGGAGCCGGTGACATCGATCGATCTGCCGGAGTTGCTGCGGACGATCCTGGACGATGCCGGGGACGCGCGGCCGGAGGTGGCCGACAAGCTGGCGTATGAGGGGCCGCCGCACCTGACGGTGCAGGCCAGATCGCTATCGCTGAAGCGGGCGCTGGTGAACCTGGTTGCCAACGCGGTGAACTACGGCGGTTCGGCCCGGGTGCGGCTGCTGCCGGAGAGCGGTCGTATCGTGGTCATCGCGATCGAGGACGACGGACCGGGTATCGACCCGTCGGAGCTGGGCCGGGTGTTCGAGCCGTTCCACCGCGGCGAGCCGAGCCGCAACCGGGAGACCGGCGGGGTCGGGCTGGGGTTGCCGATTGCCCGGAACATCATGCGGGCGCATGGCGGGGATATCGTGCTGGCGAACCGGCCGTCGGGTGGGATCAAGGCTACGGTGACATTGCCGGTTTAGCGCGTGACTCACGAGGTTCGGATCGCGCTGCATCGCAATGGCAAGCCGCGGCACCGTGTGTCCCTTTTTTCTCGACCGCTCCAGGCGCCGCCGCTAACCTCACGTTCTCGCGATCTTCGGAGTTTTGCATGTCCCCGAGTGCCCTGCCTTTAATATCAGAACAAGATTACCCAATATTTCAGCGGATGATCGGGGAACTTCGTCAGACATCCTATGAGGAATGGCATGAAGACCATACCAAGGCGATCGCCTATCGCCGCTCCCGGAACGGTTTCGTCGAGATCGGCCTGTCACCGGATGAGTTCGGCAAATGGCTGACGGACAACAACAAGACAGGCCATTTGGAGCTTCTGTGGGAGTTCGCCGAGGACAAGGCGGAGCGGCTTGCGCGGAAGCCGGGCGCGGGCGGTTCGTCCGGCTAGGCGGCGGGAGGGGTCTGTCCCGGGAGCGGCCGGGCGGTTTCGACGGAGAACATGATCCATGGTGACGCTCGAAAGCATACTGGAAGAGGCCAGGAACGATCCGTTCCTGGCAAATACCACCATCCTGACCGCCGATCAGTTTTTCACCATCCGCGGGCCATCAAGCCCGGTCTTCCGCGCCCGATTGGAAGCGGCGATAGCCGGGGCGGGCGACCTCGCCAAGGTTCAGCAAATCAACGCCGATGAGGGTCTGGAAGTGGTCGAGCCGGTCAGAGCCGGCACCCGGGGCGGCGCCTGGTATCTGCGCAATCTGACGCACCGCGGTGAGACCTATCCCGCCGGGGAGGTTCGGTTCAACACGATCGTCGAGGCATTGCAGGCCGCGATCGAATGGTGGCAGGCCGAAACATGGTGCCGGGGTGTCATGGTCCGCGCATTCGAAGTCAAGCAGGCCAACGGCCTGCCGTGACGGTTCGAGCCGCCGGCGGAACCTGGAAAGCCCGATCGCCCCGAAACGGTAGCAAAACTATCAGAACGAGTCCGCTCGGAACCGGCGCGGGCTTACTGTTTCTGGCGATAATGCTGTCACCCGGCTGTACACTTGAGCAAATCCTGATTGGCCAAATCTATATTCTCGTCACGCCGCCTTCAGGTGCGTGTCCGGGTCTTGAATGGCGTTTCGAAGTAAACCCCGAGCGTTCGATAACCGGTTCTTTATCCCGCACGGGTCAGCCGCCGCTTGCCGACTTGTCCGGAAGGCTTGGTCCGGACGACAGCTTTCGGATCATGGCGACGGAGCTGGCGGCCAATCGGACCGCCGAGGTAACGGGGCGCTTTTCCTCGCAGGTGAGTATTATTTCGATCCACGGCGATGCGGCGGGACGCGGCTGTGATGGACAGACCTTCACCCTGCGCCTGGGGAGTTACTTTGTTAATCAGGGTGGCGGCGGCGGTGGCGGCGGCGGGTAGCGGCGGTGGCTGGCACGAATACAAGTTCAACGCGCCGCGGACACTTTGACTATGCTTCCGACCAGGGCACCGTGCCGAAACCGTTCCGAGACCGAGGCGTTGTCTATTTGCTGCGCCGATTCCAGCCCTGCACCCACCATTCGACAGGTTTCTGATTGTCCGGATTCCGCGTCTTCGGCTGCGCCGCGGACGCGGTCCGGCCACTGCTCCTGGTTGACGCCTGCGTTTCTTCGGCTGGCGGTGTCCATACCTTCACGGGCGCTTGCACCGGTATCGGCGCAGATTGCACCAGAGGCGTTTTCCTCGGCCGCCCGACTGGCCGCTTCACCGGCACCGCCGGCGCATAACCCGGGTCGGCGATCGTATAACTTGACCGCGCCGCCAGCGCCTCGCGCAGTGCCGTTTCGGCCCTACGTCGGCCCTGGCGCTCGGTCTCGAGATCAGCGGTCAATGTCTCAACGCCTTGAGCCGCCGCGGCCGATGCGGCCTGAAGATGATTGATCGTCGCTTGAGCTTCGCGCAGCGCTCTCTCGGCGCGATCGCGTGCCGCCTTTTCCGTCGTGAGGGACGCCTCTGTCACCATCAACGTGCGCTGGATGGTTTGCTTCGCCGCCGCGGCAAAGCGTGCCGCTTCGACGGCCGCATCTTTTTCCTGACGGGCATGATGCAGCTTGCCACGCAGATCCTGAATGGTCGACTCGGCATGAATGAGTTGCCGTTCCACATATTCCCGCGCTGCCGCCTGGGATCGAATGGCCTGGCGAGCGCCCTTCAGCGGATCCGTTGAAACCGGCGCCGCAGCGGCTGAGTTGGGCGCGGTGCCGAGCCCGAGACTGAGACGCATCCTGGTTTCCGCATCGGTAGCCTGTGAACCGGGTGAGGACGAAGGTCTGTCAGATTCCACGGCAGATCTGCTTTCATGCATGGATCATGCTGATACGAGAGATAAGGACGATTTTCAAGCGCATTTGACTAATCCAGCCTTGGAATCGGATACCGCGAACTTTCCAAGACGCTTTGGCCGTAGCGGTTTCCGGCACCGCCAGTCAACCCGTAAAAAGGTATTAAGGCCGGACCGGGCCGGAACGGGTGCCGGCGTGGCGGTTCCGGTCAGTTGCGATATCGCGGTCATCCGCCAGCCGGGCCGCCCGAACGGCTCGGGAGGTCGTTTCCGGCTTTTGCAAATCGGCCGGCCGAAAAAACGGATGCTTTCGTTTCCAACGCGACGGATCGGGCACGGTGACCAGAAAACGATGGACCTGCATGAGGGCTTCGTAAAGGCCTTGTTGGTCTTCGCCGGGCGCCAGCGGCCTTCCACTGGCCGGCGAAGGCCGGCATCCACGCCCTGGCGGAAACCCGCACCGCAAGGCGTGGATGCTACGGCTGCGCCCGCGATGACGGCGGCGGAGTGCGTACTGACTTTACTTGTCCTATCCGAACGCCAACCAGCCGGTGGAGATCGCCTGATGCCGGCTGAAGCATTCGTTCGCCAGGCATTCAAATCAATTCCAACATTAAAGAAACGACATGTTGGCGGATGCCGCATCGTGGCAACTCGGCTCGGGATTGCATTGCTCTGGCGCGGTCACAGGTTTTGCAATGATTGATCGGCGCCCGGCCATCCGCGGCAGCGGCAGTCGAAATCGTAGCATAATCGGAACGTTCCGCGATCCTACTACACGACCGGCGGGTCAATCCGCATCCAGCAGTCGCGAAGCTGCCTCACGAACGCGGCGGGCGACGCCTTCCGGGCCAATGGCGCGGGTCAATGCCTCCATCGGCACCTCCAACGCCACCGGAATGCCCCGCGGCATGTGACGCAGAATACCCTTGATATCGAGGCCGCCGTCGCCCGGCGGCAGGCGCTCGGCGCGGGCGTTGTGCAGCAATCCTTCGGTTGTCGCCGGGCGCTCCGACGGGACATCGCACACATGCACGAACGGCAGGCGCGCCGGAGGAACCAGGTCGAGTTCGTCCAACGTGCTGCCCGAACGATCGAAATGCAGCGTATCCACCAAAATCCCGCCATTCGGCCGATCGGCTGCCGCAACGATGGCCGCAGCGTCGCGAACGCCGGGGACCACTGTCCAGGGAAAGAATTCCAGTACGGCCCCCAGGCCATGCCGTGCGGCGAGGTCGCATAAGGCGCCGAAACGATCCGCCAGCCGCGCCAGGTCGGGATCATACGGCGCGGCAATGGCATAGCGCGCGCCCAATGCCGCCCCCGCCGCCAGGAACGGCTCAAGCACGGCGATATCGATCTCCGGCGTGATCCTGACGAATTCGATGTCCCAGACGCCGATTCCGGTCTCCGCCATGGCCCGGCGCGTGTCGCGCAGCAGCGCCGGATCGGACATCAGCGGATAGCCCGGGGTTTCGGCAGTCACCTGGATCAGCCGCAATCCGACGCTGCGGTAGCCGGTGCGCGCCGCGACCCGGATCAGCTCCGGCGGCGGCAGCGACAAGGCGGTGAGGTGGGCGAGGGAAAAATCAGTCATTCCAGCCACTCCAATTGGTCTGCGGCAAACGCATAGGCGCAATCCCGTCACGGCATGGCACGGCCCGGCGTACAGCGTCGGCGAGGCGCGGAACGCCACGTTTCCATCGCCGCGTCTATCCGATATAAGCCCGCGCGACAGGGGCGGTGACGCTCCTGCAACGCAACAACGGGGACCATGCGTGCGATGAAAGCCGTGTCAATCATAGCCGTGTTGCTGCTGCTCGCGGCAAACGCGTTCGCGTTGCTGCTGGCGCTGAACCAGTTCGTGCTGCCGCCCGCGGCGGAAGCCTATGTGCTGGCGCCAAAGGTGAACGTGTTCAAGCTGCCGCCGTCGGCGCTTTCGGTGCTGCCGTATGTGGCAGCGGGAAGCCTCGCGCTTGGCGTTATCGCGCTGATCGCGATCCTCGCCATTCGCACCCGCTCCGGCGGCGCCCGCGCCGCGCGGCCGATGTCCGCGTCCGTGCTGGCGAACCAGGCGGAGGCCGAGATCGTCAGCTTCCTGGCGACGTTGCAATCGAAGGGCCGTCTGGTCGATTTCCTCATGGACGACATCAACGCCTTCAGCGACGCCCAGGTCGGCGCCGCGGCCCGCGTCGTGCATGCCGGCTGCAAGTCGGTGCTGGATGAGCACTTCAAGATCCGCCCGATCCGCGAGGGCAGCGAGGGGTCGAAGGTCGAAGTTCCGGCCGGGTATCCGGCGGACGAATACCGCCTGCTCGGCAAGATCAGCGGGCAGGCGCCGTTCAGCGGCACGCTGGTGCATCACGGCTGGAAGACCGACTCGGTCAAGCTGCCCACCATCCTGCGCAGCTCCGCCGATCGGCTGCCGGCGATTGCACCGGCGGAAGTGGAATTGAAACAAGCGGCCCGGGCCTGAGCGCGTCTTCGGCTCCTCGCCGGCCATTCGCCGCGGACTACCGGCGCGGCGCAACCAGGATACCAGTCCCATGACAGCCCGTTTCAGCCTCGGTATCGACCTCGGCACCAGCAACAGCGCGATCGCGATCACCGATATGGAGAGCGACAAGACCCAGATCGTCGAGGTCGCGCAGCTCGTCGGACAGAGCCAGCTTGGCCAGCGTCCGACCCTGGCGTCGTCCTTGTATCTTCCCCACCCGGATGAGTTCCCCGGCGGGTTCGCCCTGCCCTGGAGCGACAAGGCGGAGGGCTCAATCATCGGCCAGTTCGCCCGCGATCACGGCGCGCTGGTGCCGGATCGTTTGGTGTCGTCCGCAAAATCCTGGCTCTCCAACCCGCATATCGATCCGCGCCAGGCGCTGCTGCCCTGGTCGTCCGAGATCAAGGAGAAGCTGTCGCCGCTGGAGGTCTCGCGGCGCTATCTGCAGCACCTGAAAAACGCCTTCCTGTTCGCCGAAAAGGCCGAGGGCCGCGACTGGGATATTGCCGACGGCCAGATCGTCCTGACGGTTCCCGCCTCGTTCGACGAAGTCGCCCGCAGCCTGACCGCGGAGGCTGCCAAGGCCGCCGGGCTGGGTGACGTAACGCTGCTGGAAGAACCGCAGGCGGCGTTCTATGCGTGGACGGAACAGACCGGCAAGGCGTGGCATGACCTGGTCGAGCCCGGCGACATCATCTTCGTCTGCGACGTTGGCGGCGGCACGGCGGATTTCAGCCTGATCGCCGTCACCGATGTCGATGGCAACCTGGAGCTGGAACGCATCAGCGTCGGCGAGCATATCCTGCTCGGCGGCGACAACATGGACCTGGCGCTGGCCTATGCGGTGCGGGCGAAGCTGGAGGCCGAGGACAAGACGCTCGATGCCTGGCAGTTCCTGGCCCTGGTGCACGGCGTGGCGAAGGCGAAGATCCTGCTGTTCGAGGATGACTCCTTGAAGGAGGCGCCGCTGGCGGTGCCCTCGCGCGGGTCCAGCCTGATGGCCTCGACGGTGTCGACATCGCTGGACCGGGCGATGCTGGAGCAGATCGTGCTGGACGGGTTCTTCGCCAAGACGGCGATCGATGATCTCCCGCGGGAGGGCCGCCGCAGCGGCTTGCAGGAGTTCGGGCTGCCGTATGCGGCCGATCCGGTGGTGAGCAAGCACATTGCGCGGTTTCTGGGGCGCAGCCTGCAGAATGTGAAGGCGAGCGACAAGCTGAGCGCTCTGGTCGGGGAGCGTGCCGGGAAGGTGGCGCTGATGCCGACGGCGGTGCTCTTCAACGGCGGCGTGTTCAAGGCCGCGCCGATCCGCGCGCGGATTTTGGATTTGCTGACGTCGTGGAATGAAGGCAAGCCGATACGGGCGTTGCAGGGGTTCGAGCCGGACCTGGCGGTGGCGCGGGGTGCTGCAATCTACGGGCGGCATCGGGTGACCGGCAAGGGCATGCGGATCAAGGCCGGTGCGGCGCGGTCGTATTACATCGGCCTCGAGACCTCCATGCCGGCGATCCCCGGCTACAACCCGCCGGTGAAGGCGCTGTGCGTGGTGCCCCAGGGCATGCAGGAGGGCACGGACCTGGTGATCGAGGGCCGGGACTTTGGCTTGGTCACCGGGCGGACGGCGGATTTCCGGTTCTTCTCCTCGCCGGTGCGCAGCGGTGACACCAAGGGTGAGGTGCTGCCGGACGCGGAGCGGGAGCTGGAGGAGACCAGTCTTCTGGAGATCGAGATCCCGGCGCTGGACGATTTCCCGGCCGGGCAGGTGGTGCCGGTGCGGATCAACGCGGTGGTGACCGAACTCGGCACTTTGGAACTCTGGATGCAGCACGTGAATTCCGATCGGCGGTGGAAGGTGGAGTTCCAGGTTCGGACGGAGTAGGGGCTGAACGCCTGAAGAACCGGCGGGCGGACGTGTCTTCGTTCGCCGGTTCGTGGCTACGCCGGGACGTGCTCCGGATTCATGCCCGGTTCCGGTCAAATGTTTTGGAAAAGCGTAACTTACTGATTTGCTTGGCTGCACGTACTCCCCGGAAATCTTGACTTAGGCATCACAATCAGCGAACGATTTGGCTTCAGCAAGACTTTGGTGCAACGTCGACTGGTCGCTTATCGATGCGACCCGGGACACATCGTGACCGGATCGTTCCTTCATTCTTCCGCACTCTGGCCGGGCGGCGCGCAGCAAGGATTACCGCGAGAAACTGAGGAGTTCGACAATGATCAGGAAGCGCGACCTGCTCGCGGCGACGGCCGCCACTGCGTTCGGCACCGTGGCAGCAAGCCATCGGTCCGCCCGCGCGCAGGCAGACCGTCCCGGTATTGTTGGCGCGTTCGAGACCGCGGAGTCCGCCTTTGTCTTCGGGCTGCCGATCGTCATGAACTACGCCGTGATGTACGAGTACGTCATCGACCGGAAAAGCTCGCAGTTCAAGGCGCCGTTCAACACCATATGGAATGATGCGCAGGTCTTCACCTGGCGCGACACCGCAATCCCGACACCGAATAGCGACACACCGTATTCGTTGGCCTGGCTGGACCTGCGCGCCGAACCGATTGTGCTCTCCGTGCCCGACGTTCCGGCGGGCCGCTATTTCTCCGTCATGATCTGCGACGGCAATACCTACAATGTCGGCTACATCGGCAGCCGCGCCACGGGACAGGGCGCGGGCTCCTGGCTGGTTGTCGGTCCGGTCTGGGAGGGGCCGACCCCGCCCGGGATCAAGGGCGTGATCCGCTCCACGACCTGGTTCGCGCTGGCGGCCTACCGCACGCAGCTCTTTGGCCCGGATGACATCGCGAATGTCGCCGCGGTGCAGCGCGGCTACACGGTGGAGCCGCTCTCGGCCTTCCTGCACCAGCCCGCGCCGCCGCCGGCGCCCGATATCCACTGGCCGCGCATCGACGCGGAGCTCGCCAAGCGCCACTTCTTCGATTACCTGGCCTTCGCCCTGCAGTTCAACGCACCGCAGCCGAACGAGGCCGCGATCCGCGCGCAGTTGGCGACGATCGGCATCACCGGCACCGGGGCCGCTCTGCCGGCCTCGCTCGTCGACCGGCTCGAGCTGACGGCCGGCGCGGTTGAGGGCGAGCGCAAGGTGGAGGCCGCGGTCGCCGCCGCCGGCGTGGCGATGAACGGCTGGCGCGTAACGCCCATCCCCGGCTCGCCCGAGGCCTATAACGGCGACTGGACGCTGCGCGCGGTCGCCGCCAAGGCCGGCATCTACGGCAACTCCACCGAGGAGGCGACCTATCCCTTCACCCGCCACGACGTGACGGGAGGGGAACTCGACGGCAGCAAGGGCCGCTACACGCTGACGTTCGGCCCGAACCAGTTGCCGCCGGTCAACGCCTTCTGGTCGGTCACCATGTACCATGGCGGGAACCAACTGCTCGTGCAGAACCCGATCGACCGTTACCTGATCAACGCACCGATGCTGCCGCAGATGAAGCGCAACGCGGATGGCGGGGTGACCATCTATATCCAGAAGGACGAGCCCGGTGAGGACCAGCGTTCGAATTGGCTGCCGGCTCCGAATGGTCCTATCTATCTTGTTATGCGCCTCTACTGGCCAAGGACCGAGCCGCCGTCGCTGCTGCCGATCGGCCAGGGCGCGTGGCAGCCGCCCGGGGTGGTCCGCGTTTCGTGACGGTATGGGAGAGCGGCCTCGCACGCTTGGTCTGATGGTTACCGACGCGGCCGAGGGTTTGGGTGTCACGCGGGACGCGCTATCCGACCTGCTGAACGGACACGGCGGGGTGTCGCCGGAAATGTCCATCCGGCTGGAAGAGGCTGGATGGAGCACTGCGGATCACTGGCTGCGGATTCAGATGCAACATGATTTGTGGAACGCCCGGCAGCGCTCGGCGGGCATTGTGGTCACGCCGTCGACGGCTTGATTGTCTACCTGCCACCGGGTCATTCCCTGGTCTCGATAAAGTACGACGAAGCGACGCGCGTATGGTAAAGGTATGGTTTAGGCTCAGGGGACAGCGAATACAGCAACAGACGTCCGAGATGGGAGCAGAGCCCACCTGCAAATCTGTTCCCGCTACCGTCACCCCCACCCATTCAGGCACTTGTCCGGTCGCCACGGTGGCTGTGCCATTCCGCGGTTGAAGTTGCTACGCATTACACGGCATGTGTATAATCAGCTCCGTTCGGTACACATAGGCGCATACGATGCGGACAAATATCGAGATCGACGACAGGCTGATGGCCGAGGCGATGGCTGCGAGCGGCCTGCCGACCAAGCGCGAGACTGTCGAGGCCGGGTTACGGCTGCTCGCTCGCCGCAAACGCCAGGCCGGTGCACGCGACCTGTTTGGCCGGGTAGAATGGGAGGGCGACCTCGACGCCGATCGGCTCGATCACCCCGCCGGCTTGTCTGCGCGGTGACGGCGGCGGTCTTCGTCGACAGTTCGGTCTGGATCGACCATCTCCGCGGTGCTGCCACACCGGGAACGCGGGCGCTGCGCACGCTGCTCGACGCGCTCGACCCCGACGCGGGCGAGGACGATCCGGCTGAGTTCCTTGTCGGCGACCTTGTGCTGCTGGAAGTACTGCGCGGGATTTCGGCCGATCGGCAATATGATGCGACGCGCAGCGCGCTGCTCGCTTTTACGCAGGTTCGAATAGGCGGCACGGCAACGGCGCTCGCGGCCGTGGATCACTATCGCAGCTTGCGCCGACGCGGGATTACAGTGCGCAAGGCAGTGGATTGCCTGATCGCGGCCTGGTGCATCGCACGTCGCGTACCGCTGCTGCACGCAGACCGCGACTTCGCGCCGTTCGCCGAGCACTGCGGTCTGCTCGTCCATGAAATTGCCCCGGAACCGCCTGCTGGTTACTCTAGGCCTGATGAATGACGGTTTGCCGGAGGCGAATGTGCGAGGTTGGGAAGCACTCATGCAGGGGCTGACGTTTCGTGATAGCCAGCCCGACCGAGACCGGCCGAAACCGGAATGGCAGCTTTGGAGAGCGCAAAGGCGATGACGAAACGTGCTTTGTTGGACTGTCGATGGCGAATCGAATTCTTCGTAGTGGCCGCCGCACATTGATCCATATCAAGCGAGTCGCCTCGATACGCTCGTAGCCTTTGGATAGGAGAGAGCCGCAGACTCCCTCAAACAGAATATGGAGTGCGACTATGGCGAGGACGTCGGCGGCGGTTGCGCTCGATCTATGTTTGTGGCTGCTGCTTGGCCTGTTGACTGCCGCATCGGCCGTTGCCCGGGAAGGAGCGGGCACTGTGGTTTACCCCACCGACCGTACGGTGCTGCCGGTGCCGGAACCGCAATACCCCCACAGCACCGTATTTGACGCTCGCAACGCCACGCCACCACCGCGATTTGAAATCAGGGCGCCGGACAAGGCGCCGAATGTGCTGATCGTGCTGATCGATGACATGGGATTCGGCCAGTCCAGCGCCTTTGGCGGACCTGTCCACATGCCCACGGTCGAGGCGCTGGCGAACGACGGGCTGCGCTACAACGAGTTTCATACGACCGCGCTTTGCTCGCCGACACGGGCGGCTTTGCTGACCGGACGCAATCATCACACGAACAATTTCGGGTCGATCGCTGAAACCGCGACCGCCTTCCCCGGGCAGACCGGACAGCGCCCGAACAGCGTCGCGTCGGTGGCCGAGATGCTGCGCCTGAACGGCTACAGTACCGCGCAATTCGGCAAGAGCCACGAGACCGCGCCGTGGGAGATAAGTCCCTCGGGTCCGACCGACCGCTGGCCGACCCGCCAGGGCTTTGACAAATTCTATGGTTTCATGGGCGGTGAGACCAACCAATGGGCGCCGCTGATCTATGACGGCATGACCCGCGTCGAAGTGCCGCACGACCCGAACTACAACTTCATGACCGATATGACCGATCAGGCGATCGCCTGGATGCGATCGCAGAAATCGCTGACGCCGGACAAGCCCTTCTTTATCTATTTCGCCCCCGGCGCGACCCACGCACCGCACCATGTCCCCAAGGAGTGGATCGCCAAGTACACAGGCAAGTTCGACCAGGGCTGGGACAAGCTGCGTGAGGAAACTCTGGCGCGGCAGATCCAACTCGGTGTTGTGCCGGTTGGCACGAAGCTCGCGCCCAAGCCCGATGCCATCAAGGACTGGACCTCATTGTCCGCTGATGAGAAGAGACTTTTCGCCCGCGAGATGGAGGTGTTCGCCGGGTTCGGCGAATACGCCGATACCGAGACCGGGCGGCTGATCGAAGCCATCAAGACCATGGGACAGCTCGATAATACGTTGATCTTCTACATCGTAGGCGACAACGGGGCGAGCGCCGAGGGCGGCATGATCGGTCTCTTCAACGAGTTGACCTACTTCAACCGTGTCGGCGAGACCGTTCCGGACATCCTCAAGCATTACGATGAACTCGGCGGTCCGACGACCTATCCGCACTACGCCGCGGGCTGGGCAGTCGCCGGAGATTCGCCGTTCACCTGGACGAAGCAGATCGCCTCCAGCTACGGCGGCACCCGCAACGGGCTGGTGATCCACTGGCCGCAGGGCATCCAGGCCAAGGGCGAAGTGCGCTCGCAATGGCACCATGTGATCGACGTTGCGCCGACGATCCTGGAGGCCGCAGGGCTGCCCGAACCCAAGAGTGTCAACGGAACGGCGCAGACGCCGATGGAAGGCGTCAGCATTGTGTACACCTTTGCCGACTCGAAGGCAGCGGATCGGCATGCTACGCAGTATTTCGAGATGTTCGGGAACCGCGCGATCTACGACAAAGGTTGGTTGGCCGGTACCGTCCACCGGGCGCCTTGGGAATATGAGCCCCGCACGACGCTCGAGAATGACAGGTGGGAACTGTATGATACACGGTCGGACTTCAGTCTGGCCAACGACCTGGCATTGAAGAACAGCGATAAGCTCAGGGAACTGCAGGCGACATTCCTGACGGAAGCCGTCAAGTATTCCGTCTTGCCGCTGGATGATCGCGCATTGGAACGCTTGAATGCCGCGGCGGTCGGGCGGCCCGACCTGATGGCCGGACGCACGTCGCTGACGGTCTACCCAGGCATGGCGGGGATGTCGGAGAACGTTTTCATAAATGTGAAGAATCGGTCTCACACGATCACTGCCGACGTCGACATCCCCAACACAGGAGCGGACGGCGTCATCCTCGCCCAGGCGGGCCGGTTCGGCGGCTGGAGTCTGTACCTGCAAGACGGCAAACCTGCCTACACCTACAACTGGCTCGGTCTGGAGCACTATACACTGGCGGCCGAACAAAAGCTGCCGCCCGGCAAGGCGAACATCCGATACGTTTTCGCCTATGACGGCGGCGGCATCGGCAAGGGGGGCACCGGCACGATCTTCGTCAATGGCAAGTCGGTCGCTTCAGCCCGCATCGAGCACACGCAATGCTGCATGTTCTCCGGCGACGAAGGCGCGGACGTGGGGCTAGATGAGGGCACGCCGGTGACCGATGCCTACACGGTTCCCTTCAAGTTCACAGGCACGATCGAAAAAGTAACGATCGAGCTGAAGGATGCGAAGCCGGAGGATCTTGATGCAGCCGCACAGGCCAATGAGGAGACCGCCGTCAGGAAGGGCCTGTCCGACTGACACGGGTCTCACGGTCTCCCTGTGCCGGCGGACCGCGCAGGGAGACCATCGCATTCAAAAATGAATGTTGGCGCCGAGGATGAAGCCGCTGAGCGACATGTGGTGCACGCCGGTGACGGGGTTGTTCTCGAACGCGAGATGGCGGTAGCCGGCCGACAGATCGGCCCAATTTGTCACACTGCGGGCGACGCCACCGTAGACCTGCCAGGTGAATTGCAGGCCGCCGGTCCCGGCATCGAAGTAGAATGGCAGGTAGAACTTGCTGTTCGGAATGTTGATCCGCCCGGTCACGCCGCCGATGGCATCAAAATAGGCCTTGTCGATGTTGAGGGTGCCGCCACGCGACAGCGCCAGCGTGTGATCGGGGGCCTGGACGTCGGTGTCGAGCTGATAGTTGGTGGTGGAACTAAACGTCACCATCCGCAGTCCGGCAAGGGCGTCAAGGTTTCCCCAGTCGCCCTGCAGCAGCGTATAGCCGCCGGCGAGTGACCAGACCGTCATGGCCATTCGGGTGCCCGTACCGACCTGGACGGAGCGCGGGATGTCGATCGGGCCGGATCCCGGATTGACCGAAGATAGATGGATTGTGCTCGAAGTGAGACTGTCGTTTATGTAAACGAGGTCGGTCATCACCGAGAAGCGGTCGTAGCGGGCCACACCGCCAACCATGGCGGCAAAGTTGACCAGGGTCAGGTAGTCGGTGAATCCGGCTTCCACCGTGGTGCTGACGGTGCCGCCCTGCGGTCCGGTGGCTTGCAAGGTCTGCGAAATCCGCGGCAGCCAGATATAAGGGTTGACCACGAAGGACCATCCGGCCCCCGATTCAACGGACGGCGGGCTGGAGGCAAGCTGGGCGCGCGCGGGCGAAGCGGCGACGATCGCGCAGAGTGCGGCGGCACCCAGGCTGGGTCTGAAATGCATCGAACGCGTTCCTCTGCTTGCTGAGCGTGAGGATATCGCCTGACTCATCGCGCTTCCAGCTACTAAAAGCTATTGCATGTACACTCAGACTGAATCGGGTAAAAATATCACCGTCTGGTCCGAAAAAATGACTCGCACCGAATGGAACACCTGACTGTGAATCGGGCGCTGGTTTCTTGCGGCTCAAGTTCGACCGGCAGCCTTTCACGAACGGGCTGTGCTTGTCACCTGGAGGCGCTGTCCGATCCGTTCACCGGGTGCATCGGCTTTTCGCGGCAAATGTCGACCCGGCTTCAACTGGCCGGTCGCAGCGCGGCAAATCAGTGGCTGCGGATGCAGCATGATGTGTGGCGCACCACGCCTGTCCATGACCAAACCGGCTATTCCGCGGCGGCGGCCGTCGTCTGCACCTCGGCAGAGCGGGCACGCACGTCAAGCACTTCCAGGCTTATCGCATTGCCGGCCGCGTCGAAGTCAAGCATCAACCCCGGCGCCACTTCCTCCGTGCGCACTGACATAACCCCATCCGCCGCAAACCGGACGAACAAGGCATCCGCCTCGGGGTCATAACTGGTCCTGATCATCGCTTTGCGCCTCGATCAAAGAAGGTCGTGATCACCATAACACCGTCATCGGCCGGACGATGAACAACTCGTAGCACGCGCCCGCCGAAAGCCGCGATGGCTTTGAAGGAGCGGGTCAGCCCCTGCCGGGAGTCGGGTTGCATCCAGTCGGGGCAATTATCGTTGCCTCAACCCACGCGAGGTCAATCCCGCGCGACGCCATTGCCTCGGCCGCGTGCACCGACAGGATGATCTTCAAAGGGCCGGCGCCGGACATGTCCCTGGCATAGGCCACCGCCCCAGCCTCGCGCAACGTTTCGCGCATCTACGCACCCGATCACCACCGGGCCGCCCCCCACATTGAGACCCCGCCCCCAATGTGCCACTCTCCCGCAACCCCAATGAGTCCCCCCGGATGGCCCGCGCCCGCTTTTCCATCGGTATCGACCTCGGCACCACCAACTCCGCGCTCGCCTTCGCGCCGCTCACCGGCGAGGCCACGCCCGAAATCCTCCCCATCCCGCAATGGGACAGCCTGTCCGGCCTGACCGAATCACCGACGCTGCCGTCCTTCCTGTACTACCCCGAAGACGCCGTCGCCGCCCAACTCCTCGGCCGCGACTCCAGATCCGAAAAATGGATCGTCGGCCGCTTCGCCCGCACCAAAGCCGGCGAAACACCCGGGCGCGTCGTCCACTCCGCCAAATCCTGGCTCTGCCACCACGCCGCCGATCGGCTGGCGCCGTTTTTGCCGTGGGGGTCCACGGACCTGCCGAGCGGCACGAAAATCTCCCCCGTTCATGCCTCCGCGCTGATCCTGAACTACCTGCGCGGCGCCTGGGACGACCGCTTCGCCGCCGCGGGCACCGCGTTCGACGACCAGCAGATCACCGTCACCGTCCCCGCCTCCTTCGACGCCGCCGCGCAAAAGCTCACCGTCACCGCCGCCGAGGATGCCGGCTTCCCCCCCGGAGTCCGCCTACTGGAGGAACCGCAGGCCGCCTTCTACTGCTGGCTCGAACAGCACGGCCCGACGCATGACATATGGACCCGTCTGGCCGAAGGCGAACCCGGCCCGAGGCACGTGCTGGTCGTCGATATAGGCGGCGGCACCTCCGATTTCAGCCTGTTCGAGCTGCGCCTGAACCCGGCGGCCCCGCTCCCCGACATCCGGCGCGTCGCCGTCAGCGACCACATCCTGCTCGGCGGCGACAATATCGACCTCGCTCTGGCCCATCTGGTCGAACGGCAGATCACCGGCGGCGGCCAAGGCCATTTCTCCGGCGCGCAATGGGACCAACTGGTCGCCGCCTGCCGCAACCTGAAGGAGCAGGTGCTATCCGCCGAAGGTCCCCCCGATGAGCGCTTCACCGTCGCCGTCGCCAGCCGCGGCTCCGGTCTGATCTCCGGCGCGCAGACGGCGGCGGTCACCCGGGGCGATATCGAGGGCGTGCTGCTGAACGGCTTCTTCCCCGACTGCGACAAGGCGGCGCGGCCGTACCAGACCCAGGGCGGCCTGCGCGAATGGGGCCTGCCCTACGCCACCGACAGCGCCGTCACCCGCCATCTCGCCGAGTTCCTGGCCGATCGGCCGCGCGTCGATGCGGTGCTGTTCAACGGCGGGTCGGTTACTCCGGCGCTGCTCCGCCAGCGCATCACCGAACAAATCGGCCAATGGCAGGACGGCCACACCCCGCTGGTGCTGGAAAACACCGAACCGGCGCTCGCGGTGGCGCGCGGCGCCGCCCGCTATGGCGCCCTGCTGCACCGCCAGTCGGGCCAGATCGCCGCCGGCGCCGCCCGTGCCGTGTTCCTGGAAGTGCAGGGCACTGCCGCGGAGACCGCCCTGGTCTGCGTCCTGCCCCGCGAGGCGGCCCCCGAACAGCCATTCGAGATCGCCGTCCCCGGCCTCGCCGTGCGCACGGATCAGCCGGTGCGCTTCCGCGCCTATTCCTCCACCCGGCATCGCGGCAGCCAGGCCGGCGACATCCTGGAATGGCGCAAGAACGATTTTCATGCCCTGCCGCCGTTGCAGACGATCGTAAAAACCGCGGATGCCTCGAAGGCCGGGACAGTACCCGTCCGGCTGGTCGCCAAAATGAATGCGCTGGGCCTGCTGCAGATCGAATGCGTCAGCGCCGACCCGGCGCAGTCCTGGCCGCTGGAATTCAACCTCCGTCCGCAGGAACAGGCGGCCATCAGCGCACCACCCGGCGAAGCGCCTGCCGCCACGGCCGAACCGAACGCGACGCCGGAGGTGCTGGACACCGCGCAAAAGCGCATCGCAACGATGTTCGCCCGGCCGCCCTCCGCCACGGTCAAGTTCGCCGCCGGGCCGATCTTCAAGAGCCTGGAGGGGATTCTCGGACTGCCTCGCGGAGGTTGGAATGGGCCGCTTCTCCGCGCCCTATGGCGTCCGCTCTCCGACCGCTTCGCCGATGCGCGGAAATCGGTGGAACATGAGGAGGCCTGGCTGGTGATGGCGGGGTTCCTGCTCCGCCCCGGCTTCGGCGTGGCCGGCGACGACCTGCGCATGGAAAGCCTCTGGCGAGTGCACGAAACCGGCTCCGGCTTCCCCGGTCGGCGGATCAAGCTGCAGGAATACCTGCTCTGGCGCCGGGTGGCCGGCGGCCTGACCCGCGAGCATCAGGCCGCGATCGTCCGCGGCGAGCTCGATCGCCTGCGCGACGGCAAGGCGCCGGACGAGTTCGTGCGGCTGACCGGGGCGCTCGAACTGCTCCCGGTCGAAACCAAGATCGCGCTGATCACGGGGTATATCGAGACCGCGGTGTCGATGATCTACGACAAGCGGCACTGCGCGCCGTATCTGGCCGCACTCGGCCGCCTGCTGAACCGGGCGCCGCTGCGCGCCGGACCGGAGACGGTGGTCTCGCCCGACCTGGTGGAGCAGGCCTGGAACGCGTTCCGCATCTTCGACTGGGCCGAGCAGGAACTGCTGGAGATGCAGACGCTGTTCTCGCGCGCGGCGCGTGTCGTCGGGGACCGCAGCCTGGACGTGCCGGGATCGGTGCGCACCGCCATCGCCGCCAAGTTGGAACAGTCCGGGATGTCGCCGCGGCGGACCGCCAAGATCAAGGGCTTCGTCCCGGTCGGCCGCTCGGATCGCGCCAGCCTTTACGATGAATCCCTACCGCCCGGGCTGATCCTCGACGTGGGCGAGGAGGACGAATAGTGACCGCGTAGTTAACAGTGTACCCGTTTTTATTCCGCCTTGACTTCAACCGGACGCCCCCATATGCGGAACTTCCCGCCCGGCGGCAGCCCGGTGCTTGCGGGCGGTCAGGGGTGCGACGTGATCAGTCCCGCAGGAACCTTCGCCCGATTGAAGCGCATGCTGCGCGGATCCGTGGACCACGGGCCCGCGGCGGCGTTCCCGACCGCAGCCCCCCTGCAACTGCCGTTTCGCGTCACGGTCTGCGGCATCGATGAACTGGCTTCCCATCGGGACGCGCTGGTGAGCCATCTACTGTCGATTCTTGACCCGGACTGGCCTGCGCCCGGCGTGTTCGGCCGTTTCGGCGAGAACCACAAACTCGAGCTGCGCTTCAACGACGTCATCGACGACCGCCCGGGCTCGGTTGCGCCCGATGCCGCGCACATTCGGCAACTGCTGGACTTTGGAGCCGGGTTGGACCGCGAATACGACGCACATCTTCTGGTGCATTGCCATGCCGGCATTTCCCGTTCGTCCGCGTCTATGGCCCTGCTGATCGCCCGGGCGATGCCGGACCAGCCGGGCGAGTCGATCTTTGCCGAGATCATGCGGATTCGACCGCAGATCTGGCCCAACCTCCGAATCGTCGAACTGGGTGACCAGGCGCTCGGCCGCAACGGCGACCTGATTGCCGCCGCCCACCGTGTATACGGCTTCCAGCTTGGCAAGCGGCCGGAACTGGCCGCTGCCTTCAGGTCGGGGGGCCGCGGGCGAGAGGTCGAAGCCGCGCTTCGGGAGCCGGAACCCGCGGCAAACTGAGGTTCCTTTCCCGCAAAGCCCCGTCATCTCCGAGCTGGCAACGGCCCGGCCTTGTAAGGGCGCGGATAAGTGAATGCCGCATCCAACTATACCAAGGCGGCGTTCAGCCGCCGATGGGCGACGCGCGGCCGTCGCCGGCAACCGGTGGCCAGGACGCGCTTTTGCCAGCGTGCTGAGGCTGTTAGCCGATGCGTGGCGGTTGGGGCGTGCTCGCCACCCCGGGGCTGGCGGAGTGCCTCCGGCGAGGCCATCTACGCCATACCGATGTCTTACCAAATGGTTGCACCCGCTACCCCGCGCGGTGCACACATGCGGTTCGACACAACCAGCAGATCGAAGAGACCGCACCGCCATGGATGAGACGATCCAAGTTACCCGCCTGCCGTCCGGTCTGACGGTTGTTACCGAACGCATGGATCGCGTCGAGACAGTTTCCGTCGGCGCCTATGTCGCCACCGGCTCACGCAACGAAACCACCGAGGAAAACGGCGTCTCCCACTTCCTGGAGCACATGGCATTCAAGGGCACGGCCTCTCGCAGCGCCGCCGCCATCGCCGAGGAGGTCGAGGCCGTCGGCGGCCACATCAATGCCTACACCGCGCGCGAGCAGACGGCTTATTACGTCAAGCTGCTGAAGGAGGACACCGCGCTGGGGTTCGACATCATCGGCGACATCCTCACGCACTCGACCTTCGAACCCGAGGAGCTGGAACGCGAGCGCAGCGTCATTTTGCAGGAAATCGGCCAGGCCAACGACACGCCCGACGACATCATCTTCGACTATTTCCAGGCGACGGCGTTCCCCGACCAGCCGCTCGGCCGCGCGGTGCTGGGCTCCGCCGAGGCGATCAAGGGCATGGGACGGTCGGTGCTGACGGGATACATGGGGCGGAACTACACCCGCAAGAACACCGTCATCGCCGCCACCGGCAAATTGCGGCACGAGGCGATCCTCGAGCTCGTGGACAAGCATTTCGGCGACCTGCCCGAAGGCTCGCGCTCGCGCTTTGACGATGCGACCTACAAGGGCGGCGAGTACCGGGAGGATCGCGACCTCGACCAGGTGCATGTCCTGCTCGGGTTTCCGTCGGTCGGGTATGGCGATCCGGACTATTATGCGACCTTGCTGCTATCGACGCTGCTGGGCGGAGGGATGTCGTCGCGGCTGTTCCAGGAAATCCGGGAAAAGCGCGGCTTGGTGTATTCGATCTACTCGTTCACCTCGCCGTTCAAGGACGGCGGCCTGTTCGGCATCTATGCCGGCACCGGCGAGAGCGAGGCGGCGGAATTGATGCCCGTGGTGCTGGATGAACTCGGCAAGGTCCAGCAGCACGTCAACGAGCCGGAACTGGCCCGCGCGCGTGCGCAGGTGAAGGCCAGCCTGCTGATGTCGCAGGAGAGCACCGGCAGCCGGTGCGAACAGTTGGCGCGGCAGATCCAGACCTTCAACCGGGTGATCTCGACCGAGGAAGTGCTCGGAAAGATCAACGCAGTGACCGAGGCGGATGTCCGCCGCGCCGCCGCCCGGCATTTCCGCTCTGCCCCGACGCTGGCGACGGTCGGGCCATCGGAGCAGGTCCCGGGGCTGGGGCGCATCGTGGAGACGCTGGGGGCGTAACGTCCTTTCTTGGCCCGGACGTCGCCTCCGTGTCATGGCCGGACTGGTCCGGCCATCCACGACTTGCGGTGCCGAGCCAAACAATGTCGTGGATGGCCGGCACAAGGCCGGCCATGACACAGATGCAACCACCGGTGCCACGCTTGTTAAGTTAGCGCCTTTGCGAACGAGCCGGGCCATGACGATCGGGGGAAGGCCGGTCAGCCCGCGGCGGCCATGTTGAGGGGCAAAGCAGTAGCCGCAACGAATCTCTGTGGTTGTCGAAATAGATATGATACGATTCCAAAGATGACAGGCTTATCGTTGCCTTGGGCTACCGGATGCCGGTATCCGCGGTCACGCCCGGACCCGGAGGGCCGAACCTGCGACTCCCCCCGCCACGACCAGGACGCGCAAAGCCGTGGCGTATGGTGCCATCTCTGAATGGGTGGCGCGCCGACCTTCTCGATCGCCGGCGCCTATTTTCCAGCGTGGATGGTGTGCCTGTGTTTGGGAATCGCATCGTCGCTGCTTGGACGCGTTGTGTTCATCGCGATCGGCATCGATAGGCTCCTCCCGCTTAAGTTCGCGGTCTACGTGTCGCTCGGACTGCTGGCGGGGCTGGCCATCTGGCTGTGGTTTTTCCAGCAATGAAATCGCGGGGGCAGATGCTGGGGCGCGTGATTGCGCTGACAGTCATAGCCGGTGCCATCGCAGCCAGCATCGGCGCCTACCGGCAAACCCGGACCGCCATATCCTCAGATGACGCCTCAATCGACGCGGACGTCGTGCACATCGCCGCGGCGGTTGCCGGCCGCGTCGCCGGCATGCGGGTCACGGAGAACGATCTGGTCAAGGCCGGGGACGAACTGTTCCGCCTGGATCCAGCTCCGTACCAACTTGCCGTCGATCAGGCGGAGGCGGATCTGGCGATCGCCCGGGGACTGCTGGAATCGCGCAGGCGCTCCATCGCAGTCGAAACGTCCAACGCCGCTGTCGCCACGCAACAGATTGCGCATGCGGAGGAAAACCACGCGCTGGCGGCGCGGACCGTGGAGCGGCTCCGCCCGCTCGCCGCGAAATCCTATATCCCCTACCAGCAGTTCGACCAGGCCCGTGTGGCCGAGGCTGACACGGCCACCGCGCTCGCCCAGGCGCGCCAGGCGCAGATCGCCTCGCAACAGGCCATCGGCACGCTGGACGTGGAGACCGCCACCGTGCGGGCCAGGGAAGCGGCGCTTGCCATTGCCCGCCGGGCACTGGACCAGACAGTGGTGCGTGCGCCGCATAATGGCCGGGTGACCGGCCTGTCGGTGCTGTCGGGAGAAATCGTCGCTCCGGGTCAGTCATTGTTTACCCTGATCGTTAATGATGCATGGTTTGTCTCCGCGAACATTCGCGAGGGCGACCTGGGCGCGATCCAATCCGGCGAATGCGCCACCGCCTATTCCCTGATCGATCGGCGGCAGGCGATAAAGGGCGTCGTCGAAGGCATCGGCTGGGGCGTGCTCGACGACGGGCGCATCGGACTGCCGCGCACCTTGCCCTATGTTCCGCGCTCCATGAACTGGGTGCGGGTGGCGCAGCGCTTCCCGGTCCGCATCCGCCTGATCGATCCACCTGACTCCCTGATGCGCGCCGGCGCGAGCGCCGTGGTCGAAATCGGCTATGGCAACTCTTGCCGCTGAGCCGCGCAACGGCGCCGGTGCCGGTTTGTTCCGGGACCTGATGCCCGCCGCGGGCCGGCTGGAATTTGCCCTTCGGCTGACCGCGATCTGCACGCTGACGGCGCTGATCAACGAAATCTACGCGCTGCCCGAGATCGCCCTTAGCGTCTATATCGCGTTCTTTCTTAACAAAGCCGATCGGGTTGGCAGCCTGATCCAGAATGTTGCGGTCGTTGTGTTGATATCGCTGCTTGTCGGCATCCTGTTTCTGCTCGCCAATGCGGTGCTCGATCGGCCGTTTCGTCTGGTCGTCTGCATGGCCGCGGTTTCGCTGCTCGTGCTTTTCGTTGCAACAGCAAGCAAGCTCGACATCCTGGCAGGCGTACTGGCGCTGATCGTGGCGTACGGCCTGGACGTGCTCGGACAGGCACCGCTCGGGGAGTTGGCAACGCGTGCGCTGCTTTATGCATGGCTGTGCGTCCTGGTTCCCTGCGCGGTATCCGTCGTGGTGAACATCCTGGTGGCGCCGGCGCCGCGCAGCCTGGTTCAGCGCGAACTCGCCCGGCGGATGCGATTGGCCGCCGGCATGCTGACCGGACCGAACGACGAGCTCCGGCGCAGCGTGACCGAGGCCCTGCGGGACGGCGACGCGGAACTGCTGAAACTGCTGCAATTCGCCGCCCTGGAGCGAACCTCGCCCGCAAGCGATATCCTGCCGCTTCGCTATGCGGCGGGATCGAGTGTCGCGCTGCTGACGCTCGTCCAGATGGCGGATCGGGAACAAGCGGCCGGTTTGCCGGCAGCGGTCGCCTCGCCGGTGGGTTGCGCGTTGAAGGCGGCAGCGGAGGCTTTCGCCCGCGGCGGCTATCCCGCGGCCATGGACGTGCGGCTGGCACCCGCGACGCGCGACGAACTCTCCGCGGGATCCGCCGCGATGCTCGACGGGTTGGCCGATGTCGTGGCGGCACTCGCCGAGCCGCCGCCAATGCCGCAACCATCTGACGAAGCACCGAAACCCGCAGGCGGCTTCTTCAAACCGGACAGCTTCAGCAATCCCGCCTATCTGCGCGGTGCGATCAAGACGACAGCCGCGGCCATGTTCTGCTACGTGTTTTACCAGCTTCTCGACTGGCCCGGTATTCATACCTGTATGATAACGTGCTATATCGTTGCGCTTGGCACGACGGCGGACACGATCCAGAAGATGCAACTGCGGATTGTTGGTTGCCTCATCGGAGCGGCCATGGGGCTTGCGGCCATGGTTTTCCTGATCCCGGATATCGTCTCGGTCAGCGGTTTGCTGGTGGTGCTGGTCGCGGGCCTGCTGCCGGCCGCGTGGGTCGCCGCCGGCAGCGAGAGGATCGCCTATGCCGGGTATCAGATCGCGTTCGCGTTCCTGCTGTGCGTGCTGCAAGGAAGCGGTCCGTCGTTCGACATGACAGTGGCCCGCGACCGGGTTATCGGCATCCTTATCGGCAATCTCGTCGTTCTGGCCGTTACCGTGGCCATCTGGCCGGTCAGTGTCGGTGCGCGGGTCGATGCGGGCATTCGGCATGGGCTGGGACTGCTCCGTTCGCTCGTGCTGGCGGCCGGACCTGCGTCGAGACGCCGCGCGATCGCCGAGGCGCAGCGGGCGCTCGGTTCGGCCGCGGACGATCTGGAACTCATCGGCTATGAACCATCCTCTGTCCGGCCGGCGGCCGCGTGGATATCCAGCCGCAAGGCGGCCTTGGAACAGATGTCGCTGCTGTGCGGCCCGCTGTTCCTGACCCCGGCCGAACCGGTTGCGCCCCGGCTTGAAGCGCTGGCCAGCGGCGCAGGCGCCCCCGGCGACGGGAAGCCCATCGGCCCGTCGCCGTTCGCCCGGATCATCGATGCGCGGCTGTGCCGTATCGAGGCCGAAGGCCTGGCGGAACGCGCCGAAGCCAGCAGGGGCACCCGGTATGCGGTTCAGTAGCGCAGCTTGTCTGCTGTGTTTTGGCGTCGGCCTCGGCGCTTGCGCGACGTCGGCACTTGACCTCGCGCCAGCGGACGCAAGCCGCCCATGGCGGCCGCAAACGGGGCCGGATGGTCGGATCGTGTCCGGCACGCCGGACCATCAGGCCGCCGCCGGCACCGGGTTCGAACTGCCGGAGAACCGCCAGCTTGCGCATCTCCGCCCCGCAGCCGATGTGGACCCCGGGAAAGTCTACGACCTGCCCGCGCTGATCGATCTCGCCGAGAGCCGCAACGCACTGACCCGCTCCGCCTGGGATGCCGCCCGCGACGCGGCGCTCTCGGTGGGGATCGCTCGCAGCACCTATCTTCCGCGTCTGACGGTTGCCGCGCTCGGCGTGTCCCAGCGGCAGGACCAGCCAACCGTCAGTGTGGAGGGATACAGCGTCAGCAACCGGACCGCCGGGCAGGGGACCGTCAGCGCCGCGTCCATGCAGTGGCTGCTGTTCGATTTCGGCCAGCGTGCTGCCCTGGTCGATGCTGCGGAGCAGGCCTCCATCGTCTCCAACATTGCCTTCACCGCCGCGCACCAGCAGGTCATTTACGATGTCGCGCTCGCCTTTTACGCCTACGCCGCGGCCCGCGATCGGCAGGCCGCTGCCAGGACGTCGCTGGCAAACGCCGGCTTGGTGCAATCCGCCGCCGAGGCCAAACTGCGGCAGCAGCAAGGCACGGTGGTCGAAACCGCCCAGGCACGCCTGGGCAAGGCGCAGGCGGAAATGGAGCAGGTAACCGCCGACGGAGCGGCGCGGGACAAATATCTCGCACTGGTCACCGCAGCGGGCCTCAGCCCGGCCACTCGTATCGACATCGCACAGGTCGGCGGACGCCCGATAGCCTCCCCGGCGACGCAGATGACCGAGGCGGCGATCGCCGAGGCCATCGGGCGGCGGCCGGACGTACTGCAGGCCTATGCGTTGCAGCAAGCCGGCATGGCGCAGATCCGCGCGGCGCAGGCCGAGTTCCTGCCGAAGGTTTTCGCGTCCGGGAACGTTTCGTACGCCAATGGCCAGTTGAACCTGACGGCGGTTCCCTCGGTTGGCGCGCAGCCGCCGCTGGTCAACCTGTCCGGATCGGGCCTTGGCGCCAGCATCATCCTCGG
The DNA here is from genome assembly GCF_903944925.1 of uncultured Rhodopila sp. GTDB lineage: Bacteria > Pseudomonadota > Alphaproteobacteria > Acetobacterales > Acetobacteraceae > Rhodopila. Next base: position 28,690 of record NZ_CAJATU010000086.1, read on the forward strand.
CGTTACGATGCCGATCTATGATGGCGGGACGCGGGCGGCGTTGCTTGGGCAGGCGAGGGCGAGGGCTGATAGCGCCGGCATTGCCCTGACGCGCCGCCAGGACGATGCCGTGCGGCAGATCGTCTTGTCGGACAACGCCCTGCGCACCAGCGTCTCTGCCTATGCGGCGGCCTCGTCGCTCGTCGCCGCGGCGCAAACCAGTTTCGACGCGGCGCTGGCAGCCTATCGAAACGGAGTCGGCTCCATCACCGCCGTCACGCTGGCAGAGACAGCGCTTGCGCAGGCCCGGCAGGCCCGGGCGGATGGCTACAGCGCGGCGCTGACCGCCGCGGTGACCCTTGCCTTCGCTACGGGGACGTTGGGAAGCCCGCCTAATTGAACGGCTTGACGATCACCATGATGACGATGATCACCATCAGCACCGTCGGCAATTCATTGGCGATCCGATAAAACCGGCCGCGCCTTGTGTTGGCATCCCGCATGAAATCCTTGCGCCAGCGGCCCAAAGCCATATGGAACGCGGTCATCAGGATGACGCAGAACAGTTTCGTATGCCACCATCCGCTGGCCCAGTTGACCACGCCCGGTGTCATCACCAGCAGCAGCCCGAACGTCCAGGTGGCGATCATCGCCGGGTTCATGATCTGCTTGAACAGCCGATATTCCATCAGCTTGAACCGCTCGGTCTCGACGCTGCCGATTTGCAGGTCGCAATGGTAGACGTACAGCCGCGGCAGGTAGAACAGCCCGGCCATCCACGCGACCATCGAGATCACATGAAAGGCCTTGAGCCAGGGATAATAGTCGATCAGCGCATCGATGGTCATGAGGTTCCGTGCAGGTAGGAGCGAATCAGGTCAGGTAGCGCGGACAGCGATGAGAAGGGAAGGCCGCCCGCCTGCGTCAAAGCCTTGCCGTCGCCGGTCGGGATGTAGGCGAGGCAGGTCATCCCCGCCGCCACCGCACCGCGCACGCCGGCCAGCGAGTCCTCGATCACCAGGCAGCTTTCCGGCGGCACACCCTCGGCCGCCGCCGCCTTGAGGAACAGCGCCGGATCGGGCTTGCCGCGCTTGCCCAGCGGGATCAGGTCGTAGGCGCTGTGAACGCGGCCTTTCAGCATGTCGGCCAGTCCGGCATGGGTGAACTTGGCAGCCATTTCCTGGCGCGAGGAATTCGATGCCACACGGAACGGCAGCCCCATTGCCAGCGTCGCCTCCAGCGCCTCCCGCGCGCCGGGCATGGCGTAGGCCTCGACCGCCATGACTTCTGTCACGCGCTGGACGATGCCGGGGACCCAATCGGGACCCAGCGTTCGGCCAAGCTGGGCTTCCGCGGCACGCTGGATATCGGCAAAGGTCAGGCCGACGAACCGGCGGTGGCATTCCTCGGGTGAGATGTCCCATCCGGCTTGCAACAATTCGCGCGATACGACGCGGTCGCACAGCGTTTCGCTGTCGATCAGGACGCCATCGCAATCGAAAATGACAAGGCGGAGAGGGGCAGGCATCTTCGGCATTTTTTCGCTTCCCCGGATCGTGAATGACTTACTTTTGTCATCGCCAGCGTAGCGGCGCAATCCCCCGCGATCGGCCGGGGATCTCGCCAATCGTAACGGTCTGCCGGTGGTTTCCCGCCCCGGCGCGCCGATGTCTTCAACCTGTAGCCATTTGACCGATTTCGGGACATAACACTGGCTCAGGAGACCCGCTTATGCCGAACACCACCGCCGCCAGCGCCCAATCCGCCCGCCCGTGGAACCCCGATTCCTGGCGCGACTGCCCGATCCGCCAGGTCCCCACCTATCCCGACGCGGCGAAGCTGGCCGAGATGGAAGCCCGCCTGCGCAAATATCCGCCTCTGGTGTTTGCCGGCGAAGCCCGCCGGCTGAAGGCGCAGCTTGCCCTGGCGTCCGAAGGCAAGGCCTTCGTCCTGCAGGGCGGCGACTGCGCCGAGAGCTTCTCGGATTTCACCGCCAACGTCATCCGCGACACGTTCCGCGTGCTTTTGCAAATGGCGGTTGTGCTGACCTTCGGCGCTTCCCTTCCTGTGGTGAAAATGGGCCGCATGGCCGGCCAGTTCGCCAAGCCGCGCTCCTCCGACACGGAAACCATCGACGGCGTCACCCTGCCGAGCTACCGCGGCGACATCATCAATGGGCCGGAGTTCACCGAAGCCTCCCGCATCCCGGATCCGGGCCGCATGGAGTTCGGCTACTTCCAGTCCGCCAGCACGCTGAACCTGCTGCGCGCCTTCTCCTCAGGCGGCTACGCTGATCTGTCCGAAGTGCATCGCTGGAATCTGGGGTTCGTCGAGCGGTCGCCGCTGGCCGGGCGCTACAAGGACCTCGCCGGCCGGATTGATGAAACGCTGTCGTTCATGGCCGCCTGCGGCATGACCAGCACCACCACCCGCGACCTGCGCGAAACCGATTTCTACATCAGCCATGAGGCGCTGCTGCTGCCGTACGAACAGGCGCTCAGCCGCGTCGATTCCACCACCGGCAATTGGTACGGCTGCTCCTCCCACTTCCTGTGGATCGGCGACCGCACCCGCCAGATCGAGGGCGCCCATGTCGAATTCCTGCGCGGGTTGCAAAACCCGCTCGGCGTCAAGCTCGGGCCGACACAGGACCCGGATGAGCTGCTGAAGCTGCTGGATATTTTAAATCCGCGCAACGAAGCCGGCCGCATCACGCTGATCAGCCGCATGGGTGCCGACAAGATCCAGGCGCGGCTGCCGGCTTTGGTGCATGCCGTGGTGCGCTCCGGCCACAAGGTGCTGTGGCTGAGCGACCCGATGCACGGCAACACCATCAGCACAGTGGCGAAGCTGAAGACGCGGAATTTTGACTCGATCTTGCAGGAAGTGCGGAGTTTCTTTGATATCCACGCCGCGGAAGGCACCTGGGCGGGTGGCGTGCATGTCGAAATGACCGGCCAGGACGTCACCGAATGCATCGGCGGCGCGCATCGCCTGTCGGAGGCCGACTTGAGCGAACGCTACGAAACCTTCTGCGATCCGCGGCTGAACGCCGAACAGGCGCTGGAGCTGGCGTTCCTGGTGGCGGAGGAACTGAAGTCCCGCCGCGTGCCGCACGCCCCGCACGCTCTGGCCGCCCAGTGAACGCCGAGAAGCCGGAGTTCGACGCGCTCGAACGGCCGGCGGCCGATGTAGCGGCGGATATCGCCGCCCGCACCGACAGTTATTTCAACCGCACCCGGCAGATCGTCGAGCGGTTCGGCGACAAGCGCGTCACCTATGCGATCTTCCTGCGCCGCCCGGTGATCTGCGCGCCTCGGTTGATGCTGAACTGGCTGAACATGGTGGCGGCTTTGCGCGGCACCGAAATCGAAGTCGATCTGATCTACCGCGAAGGCGATTGGGTGGGCGCCGGTGAGCCGATCGTGTATTTGACTGGCAGTTTGGCGCAGATGTCGGACCTGGAAACGATCTTGCTGCAGAAGATCGGTCCGGCGAGCGTGGCGGCTCATAACGCTTATCAAATGGCGTTGTCGCTGCCCGATGTTGCGTTCCTGGCGATGGAGGCGCGGCATTGCGCGGGGGCCGAGATGCAGGACATGATGTCCTACGCCGCGGCCGTTGGCGGCGATGCGGCGAAAAAGGAAGGCGCGAAGGGTTTCGTCGGCAACGCCAATGACGGCACGGCGCACTGGTTCGGCGCGTCTCACGGCTACGGAACGATGCCGCATTCGCTGATCGGCTATGCCGGTTCGACGGTGCGGGCGGCGGAAATGTTCCGGGAGACGTATCCGAACGAGCCGATGACGGTGCTGGTGGATTATTTCGGGCGTGAGATCAGCGATTCGCTGGCGGTGTGCGCGCGGTTTGCCGATATGGCGGCGGCGGGGGAGCTGGCGTTCCGGCTGGATACGCATGGCGGCCGGTTCCTGGAGGGACTGGACCCGGCGGAGAGCTATGCGGTGCTGGAACGGTATGCTCCTGGTGCGATCCGGCGGTATCGCAGCGAAACGGAATTGCGGTTCCTGGTGGGCACGGGGGTGTCCGCGGCGGCGATCTGGCGGATGCGGGAGACGCTGGATGACGCGGGGTATCGCAAGGTGCGGATCGTCGTGTCGTCCGGGTTCGGGGTGGAAAAGTGCCGCGTGATGGCGGATGCGAAGGCGCCAATCGATGTGGTGGGGACGGGGAGTTTTCTGCCGGATCTGTGGCACGAGACGTATGCGACGGCGGATATTGTCGAGTACGACGGGGTGCCGATGGTGAAGATCGGGCGGGAGTTTTTGTTACGGAAGAATGGGGCGAGGAAGAGAGGGGGGTAGGGGCTGGTCGTTACTTCCGGCTAGTGCCGGGGGTGCTCCATGCATGGGCCTGGTTCGACGATCTGGGACTGGTCAGGATGGCAGGCCACCATGCTGCGTTGAACAGTGTCGGAAACCGCGGTGGTACGTGACCCGTACGTCCGGTGGTGTGAGAAGGGGGATTGCCGTGCCTACTCGATTTGCGGTTCTGACACGGCAACGAACGCGGGTCATGCGGCACGCCGCTCTCAACGTCATGGTGCGCGCAGGCGCACCATCCACGCCTTGCAGTGCCCGTTTCAGCATAAGGCGAGGATGGCGGCCCTGCGCCCGCCATGACGAGGGGGCTCCGGTCCCACCCCGTTCATGACGCGAACAATCCCTACCGCTGGAACGTCGGCACCACGCTGATGCTGTTGAACGGCGACCCGTTGATCAGCTTCGTGCTGACAACGGTATACACCAGCACCTGCTTTTCCGTATCCAGCGCCCGATGGATCTGAAACGACTTGAAGAAGATCGACGCGGACGAAAACGCGATCACCTCCTTGTCCGGCATCTTGTCCGGCAAGGTGATCGGCCCCACCGCACGGCAGGCGATCGAGAACCGGCTGGGGTCCTCGGCAAACCCGAGGCCGCCGCTTACCCCGCCGGTAGCCGCCCGTGACAGGTAGCAGGATACGTTCTGCACCCGCGGATCGTCATACCGCTCGACAATGACTTTGTCGTCCGGCCCCAGCCAGCGAAAGTTCGTGTTGATGGAATCGATCCGGGTCTGCGCCAGCGCCGGACCCGACAGAAGCGCCAATACCCCGGCGAACATCGCGATACGCATTCAGGCAATCCTTTCGCGGAGCCGTTCCGCAAGCCGCTTCAAAATGGCTGCGGTCGCGCCCCAGATATAGTGTTGCGGATGTGGCCAAACCCAGTATTCGCGCCAAACCCCGCGAACGTGTTGTCGCTGCAACCGTGGCGCATCCGGGTCCATCACCACGCTCATGGGCAGTTCGAAGATCGCCTCCACCTCATGCGCGGAGATCTCATAGCGCAGATCGGGCGGCACGACAGCCAGCACCGGCGTGATGCGATATCCCGTCCCTGTGAGATAATCCGGCATCCGGCCCAGAACCTCGACGCACCCGGGATCAAGGCCGATCTCCTCGTGCGCTTCGCGCAGGGCGGCGGCTTCGGGACCGGAGTCCTCCGGGTCGATCCGGCCGCCGGGAAAGCTGACCTGGCCAGCGTGCGAACTGAGATTGGCGGTGCGCTTCGTCAGCAGCACCCCCGGTGTGTCACCCAGCACCACCGGTACCAGCACCGCGGCTGGAATCGGCGGCTTGTCCTGAAGCGGCAGGATATCCTCGCGATAGGCAGCGGGCACGGCCATCGGTTCGGCGGCGATCTCGGCCAGCCGAATCCGCAGCGCAGCCGGCGTCACGCCTCGCCGGGCGGCATCTCGCCCAGGGGAAAGAACACGCCCTGGCTCCAAACGCCCAGCATCCGCCGGCTGCCGACCCATTTAGGAACGGCGAGGGCGACGAGTTCGTAGTAGGTGGCGCGGTTGATCCGCGCCTCGACCGCCAGCATGCCAGGGCCGCCGCGCACGCGAATATAAGGAGTGGGCTCGCAGGTAATAATATCGTGCGACACCCGGATCGGATGCTCAGGCCCGGCGGTCAGGATCTCGTCGATGTTTGTACGGAACGACAGCACCTGGTGCGCGTCGTCGCCCCGCCAGTCGAGTTCAACGGCGACGAAAGGTGCGTCCTCGACTTGGATGCGGCCCCGCTCGGCCGGGGTCTGCAGCCACCAGCTGCCGTCCGCCTCGCGGCGCAGCACGCTGGAAAACAGGCAGACCAGTTCCTTGCGGTTGATCGGCGTGCCCTGGTACAGCCACGTGCCATCGCGCTTGATCAGGAACGGCAGGTCGCCGCACTCGACGGGCGAACGCTTCGGCCGGGAAACCGCGCCGCGCACGCGCTCCGGGCAGGCCGCCAAGGCGCGATCCGCCGCGGTTTCGGGCAGCTTCGCGGCGGCAAGATCGAAGGGCGTACTAGTGCCGTTCACGTAACCGTCTCCCGTGGAAGCCAAGCTTCCTTTCAAGGACGCGATATAGGTAGCATCCCCCCTGCGATGAAAGTGCCTATATGAGTTCAGGAATGCAAACGCGGAGGGTCAAAGCCCTATGTCGGGTGGTATGGCTGGCTCGCCACAGGGGGTTGCCCCGGGCGCTTTGAATCAACCGGGTCTCGGGACGGATGATCCGAACACGATCCTGGCAGCAACCGAAGCGCTCGGCGCCCGAATCGTGCAGGTCCGATCGGCCATCGGCCGCATGATCTTCGGGCAGGACGAGGTGATTGATGAAACCTTGATCACATTGTTGTCGGGGGGTCACGTCCTGCTCGTCGGCGTGCCGGGGTTGGGCAAAAGCCGCCTGGTCGAGACCCTGGGCGTCGTGCTGGGGATGGCGACCAAGCGTATCCAGTTCACCCCCGACCTGATGCCGGCCGATATCGTCGGCAGCGAGGTGCTGGACGAAACCGAGGGCCGCCGGGCGTTCCGCTTCGTCCCCGGCCCGGTGTTTTGTCAATTGCTGATGGCTGACGAAATCAACCGCGCCAGCCCGCGCACCCAGTCCGCGCTGTTGCAAGCAATGCAGGAGCAGCGGGTCGCCATCGGCGGCGTCGAGCATGTGCTGCCCCGCCCCTTCCATGTGCTGGCGACCCAAAATCCGATCGAGCAGGAGGGCACCTATCCGCTGCCGGAGGCTCAGCTCGACCGCTTCCTGCTGGAGATTACCGTCAGCTACCCGGACCGTGATGCCGAACGCGCCATGCTGCTGGCGACCACCGGCGCGCATGACGCCAGGCCGGTGCAGGCGATGACGGCCGAGGACCTGCTGTATGCCCAGTCGCTGGTCCGCCGCCTGCCCATCGGCGAAAAAGTCGTCGATGCGATCCTGACCCTGGTGCGTGGCTGCCGTCCGGAAACCGCCGGGGACGACATCGTGCGCCAGCACGTCGCCTGGGGTCCGGGGCCGCGCGCGGCGCAGGCGCTGATGCTGGCGACGCGTGCCCGCGCGCTGCTGCAGGGACGCCTGGCGCCGAGCGTGGACGACATCGCGGCGCTCGCCCGCCCGGTGCTGCGGCATCGCATGGCGCTGAGTTTCTCGGCGCGGGCCGATGGTGTCGCGCTGACCGACGTGATCGACCGCCTGGTTGGCAAGATTGGATAAGGCCCGGACCGGCGCGCTCGCCGCCGAGGCATTGGGTGCCCGCCTGCCGCCGCTGCTGGTGGCGGCGGACCGGGTCGCATCCACCGTGGCCCAGGGCGTGCATGGCCGCCGGCGTGTCGGGCAGGGTGACAGTTTTTGGCAGTTTCGCAGATTCGTCTCCGGCGATCCGTTGGCGCGAATCGATTGGAGACAGTCCGCAAAATCCGGCCGCGGCGCGCCCGAGGGCTGGTTCATCCGCGAGACGGAATGGGAGGCGGCGCAGACCGTTTGCCTGTGGCGCGACGCGTCGGCGTCGATGCGCTGGCGGTCGCGTCAGGTTCCCGTCGAGAAGCGGGATCGCGCCAATCTGCTGTTGCTTTCCCTCGCCTCCCTGCTGCTTCGTGGGGGGGAGAGAGTGATGATGATGCAGAACGATGCCCGCCCGGTGGCCAGCCGCGGCGGCCTGGACAGGTTTGCAGCGGATCTTGAGCGCGGCGGCGAAGATGACGTCGGCCTGCCGCCGAACGTGCGGCTGCCGCGGCATGGCAGCGTGGTGCTGTTCAGCGATTTCCTCTCGCCGCTGGAGGATATCAAGGCGCTGATCGCCCGCTATGCCGCCGTGCCGGTGACCGGGTTCCTGATGCAGATCCTCGATCCGGCGGAGACCGCCCTGCCCTATCACGGCCGGGTCCGCTTCCGCGGCCTGGAGCATGACGGCGACGCGCTGATCCCGCGGGTGGAAGCGGTACGCGATGCCTACGCCCAGCGATTGAAGGCGCAACAGGACGGGCTGGCCTCGATCTGCGCCACCGCCGGCTTCGGCTTTGGCGTGCACCGCACCGACCATCCGCCGGAGTTGGCGTTGTTGACCTTGTACACGGCCCTGGCGGTGCAATGATTTTCGTCGCCCCCTGGATCCTGCTTGGCCTTCTGGCTTTGCCGGTGCTCTGGTGGCTGATCCGGGTCACACCCCCGGCGCCGCGGTCGGAGGTGTTTCCTGCGGTCCGCTTCCTGCTCGGGCTGAACGCAACCGAAGAAACGCCTGCGCGGACACCCTGGTGGCTGCTGGCGCTGCGGATGGCGGCGGCCGGCCTGGTGATCGTCGCGCTGGCGCGGCCGGTGCTGGATGCCGGCGCGGTGCTGGCGGGCAAGGGCCCGGTGCTGCTGGTGATGGATAACGGCTGGGCGGCCGGCGACGACTGGGCGCGCCGCAAGGAGGCGGCGGGCGTGCTGCTCGACCGCGCGGAGCGGGCCGGGCGCAAGGCGGCGCTGCTGGCGACCGCTCCCGACGGCGGCGGCAAGCCGTTGGCTGTCACAGCGACAATGCCGATTGCGGATATGCGGGCGCGGCTGGCGGCGTTGCAGCCGCAGGCCTGGCCGTCCGATCGTGTTGCCTCCACCGAGGCGATCCGCGCCTGGAAGGACCGCGACGGCGCCTCGGTCATTTACCTGCCCGATGGCCTGACCGACGGTTCCGGCTTCGAGGCATTTGCCGCGGCGATGCGGGATGCCGGGCCGGTGACGGAGATCTGCTGCGACGTGGCGTCCTCTCCGCTGCTGCTGCCCCCCACCAGCCAGGCCGATCGGCTGGAGGTGCATGTGGCGCTGGCGCCGCGGGCGGAGGCGACGCCCGCCAGCGTGCTGGCGCAAAGCGGCGATGGGCGCACCCTGGCGCGGACGGATATCACCGTGCCGGCGGGAGCCTCGGTCGCGTCCGGGTCCATTGCCCTGCCGCCCGAATTGCGCAACCGCCTGACGCGGCTGGTGCTGGACGGACCGCCGAGCGCGGGGTCCGTCGTGCTGCTGGATGAGCGCTGGCGGCGGCGGCCGGTGGGGCTGCTGTCGGGCGACCTCGCGACCGCCGACACGCCGTTCACCGGCTCGGTCTACTTTCTGCGGCGCGCGCTGGAGCCGTTCACCGAACTGCGCAGCGGCGACGCCGCGACGTTGCTGAAGCGCGACATCTCCGTCCTTATCCTGGCCGATCGGCCGTTGCCGGACGGGGCGGAGCGGGATGCGCTGGCGGCTTGGGTCAGGAAGGGCGGACTGCTTATCCGCTTCGCCGGGCCACGCACGGCCGAGGCGGCGACCAACGACACCGACACCCTGCTGCCCGTCCGCCTGCTGGCCGGCGATCGGCAGCTCGGCGGCTCGCTGTCATGGAGCCAGCCGGCTGGCCTGGCGCCATTTCCCGCCGCGTCGCCGTTCGCCGGATTGCCGGTGACGGATGAGGTGAAGGTGAGCCGGCAGGTGTTGGCCGAACCGAGCGCGGACCTGGCGCCGCGGACCTGGGCGGCGCTGGAGGACGGCACGCCGCTGGTGACCGAGATGCCGGTGGGCGCGGGGCGCGTGGTGTTGTTCCATGTAACCGCCAATGCCGACTGGTCGAACCTGCCGCTGTCCGGTCTGTTCGTAGAAATGCTGCGGCGACTGGTGCAGTTGTCCGTCGGGGTCGCCAATACCCAAAGCAGCGCGGTGCTGGCGCCGGCTGAAACGCTCGATGGGTTCGGTCTGCTGACGCAGCCGCCGCCTGCGGCCATCGGCTTGCGAGCGGAAAAGTTCGGGTCGACGCCCGCCTCGCCACAGCATCCGCCGGGGTTGTACGGCCCGGAAAGCGGGCGGCAGGTGCTGAATTTGGGAACAAGCATCGCGGCGCCGGAGGCCGCTCCGCCAATTGCCGGCGCGACGCTGGAGACGGTGCGCGGTTCGGCGCGAGAGAAGGCGTTGGGGCCGCCGCTGCTGGCGTTGGCGATCCTGCTGTTGTGCGTTGACATGGCGGTGTCGATGGCGTTGCGGGGCTTGCTGAAGCCCCGGGTATCGGCGACGGCGGCGGTGCTGATGCTTGTGCTGATCCCGGCGGCGCAGGGGTTGGAAAGCAGTCCGAACCCGGCCATCGATACGCGGCTTGGCTACATCGTGTCGGGCGACACGCAGGTGGACGGGGTGGCCAAGGCGGGGCTGGAGGGGCTGTCCGACTATGTCAACCACCGCACCGCCGCCACGCTGTTCGAGCCGGATGCGGTGCAGCCGGGGCAAACCGACCTCAGCCTGTATCCGCTGCTGTATTGGCCGATTACGGCGGATGCGCCGGAGCTGACCAGCGCTCAGGCGGCGGCGCTGAACGACTACATGAGCCGCGGCGGGATCATCCTGATCGACACGCGCGACTCCGGTTCGGGGTCGGGGTTCGCTCCCGGCACCGAGGAAGCGCTGCGTCGCATCGCCCGCAGTCTGATCGTGCCGCCTCTGGCGCCCCTGTCAGGGGAGCATGTGTTGTCGCGTTCATTCTACCTGCTGTCCGATTTCCCGGGACGGTTCACCGGCGACACGGTCTGGGTGCAGCGTGACCAGGACCGCACCAATGACAGCGTCAGCCCGGTGATCATCGGCGGCAACGACTGGGGCGCCGCCTGGGCGGTGGATGCCGAGGGCAATAATCCCTACGCCGTGCTGCCCGGCGGCCAGCGGCAACGGACCCTGGCTTATCGGTTCGGCGTCAATCTCGTGATGTATGCCCTGACCGGAAACTATAAGGGCGATCAGGTGCACGTGCCGGCCATCCTGCAGCGGCTGGGGCAGTGATGCGCCCGGAACAGGTCATCGCCGCGCTGCGCTTCGATCCGCTGCTGCCGGTCTGGGCACTGGTCGTGCTCGGGCTTGCGTGCCTGGCGGTTGTCGGCGTTGGACTGTGGCGGCGCGGCAGCGGCACCCTGCTGCGGCTGGCGGCCTTTGCAGTGCTGCTGCTGTGGCTGACGGGGCCTAGGCTGGTTCAGGAGACCCGTGACTCGTTGCGCGACATCGGGCTGCTGGTAGTGGATCAGTCGGCATCCATGCAGGTTGGCGACCGGACGCGGCTGGCCGATGCGGCGCGGCAATCGATCGAGGCTCAGGCCGCACGGCTGCCGGGCCTGGATTTGCGAACCATCACGGTTCCCGAGGCCGGCAATGGGGGCACCCAGTTGTTCTCGGCGGTAGATCGAGCGCTGGCCGATATCCCGCGGTCTCGTCTGGCCGGCACGATCGCAATCACCGACGGACAGGTGCATGACCTGCCGAAGGCCGGGCCGGGCGGCGCGCCGCTGAACCTGCTGCTGACCGGTAAGGGAGAGGAAACCGATCGCCGTCTGCGGGTGATTGAAGCGCCGGGCTATGGCATCGTCGGCAAGTCCGTCACCCTGCGCGTGGCGGTGGATGATCTGGGCGTGACCGGCCACACCGGCCCAGCCGCGTTGACCGTCCGCCGCGACGGCCAGCCCTTCCTGTCGGAAAGCGTGCCGGTCGGGGTCGAACAGGGAATCGACGTACCCATCACCCGGGCCGGTCCGACGATTATCGAGATGGCCGCCAGTCCGCTGGCGGGCGAGGTGTCGCAACTCAACAACCGGGCCGTGGTGGAAATCAACGGCGTCCGTGATCGCCTGCGCGTGCTGCTGATCTCCGGGGAGCCGCATCCCGGGGAGCGCACCTGGCGGCGGCTGCTGAAAGCCGATCCCTCGGTTGATCTGGTGCATTTCACGATCTTGCGGCCGCCGGAGAAGGATGACCGTACGCCGCTGAACGAACTCGCGCTGATCGCCTTCCCGGTGCGCGAACTGTTCGTCGATAAGATCGGCGAGTTCGATCTGATCATCCTCGATCGCTTCCAGAACCGCGGGCTGCTGCCGCTGCCCTATCTGGCAAACATCGCCAACCGGGTGCGCCAGGGCGGCGCCTTGCTGATGAGCGTGGGGCCGGAGTTTTCCGGCGCGACCAGCCTGGCCTCGACTCCGCTCGGCAGCGTGCTGCCCGGTGCGCCGGCGCGGACCGACGCTGTCGTCGATGGCCCGTTCAAGCCGTGGGTGTCCGATCTCGGCCAGCGCCACCCGGTGACCGAGGGGCTTCCCGGCGCCAATCCGGCGGCGGACGAAGCCAAGGGTCCGGACTGGGGCTCCTGGTATCGCCGCATCGAGCCGGGTGCGGTGGACGGCGAGGTGCTGATGCGCACGCCCGAAGGGCAGCCGTTGCTGGCGCTGGACCGCGTCGGCCAGGGTCGTACCGCGCTGCTGCTGTCCGACCAGATCTGGCTGTGGTCGCGCGGCCACCAGGGCGGCGGCCCGCAGGCCGAACTGCTGCGCCGGATCGCGCACTGGCTGATGCAGGAGCCTGACCTGGAGGAGAACGCGCTGACCGCCCGGGTGACGGACGGGCGGCTGCGGATCGAGAGCCGCTCAACCGATCCCGGGGCACCCGGCGACGTGGTCGTGACGGACCCGGACGGCAAGACCGAGACGGTGAAGCTGCATGATGACTCCCCCGGCCGGGCGAGTGCCACGCGCGTCGCGGCGGTGCCGGGCGTGTGGCAGGCGAGCCGCGGGGAACAGTCCGCCTACGCCGCAGCCGGGGCGGCGAACCCGCCGGAACTGGCGGATCTGCGGGCGACGGCGACGATGGCCGGGCCGCTGGCGCGGGCTTCCGAAGGGGGCGTGCATTGGTTGGGCAGCGGCGATGTGCCGGAACTGCGCCGCACCGAGGAAGGCCGCGCCGCCTCCGGCAGCGCCTGGATCGGCTTGCAACGGCGGCACGACCATGTGGTGACAGGTGTGGCGGCGCTGGACCTGCTGCCGGGGTGGATTTCGCTGCCGCTGATGCTGGGGCTGCTGATGCTGGCGTGGCGGCGGGAGGGGCGTTAAGCGGGTCTTAACCTATGCGTGGGTAAACTTCCTGGCAGTGATCATTTGGCAGGAGGGTGCGCCCTTGACGTATATCGGTCTTTGACGTATATCGTCATTCCGGAAGTCGACCGCGACTTCGAGTGGGACCAAAGAAAAAGCGATCGGAACGTGCTCGAACGCGCATTGCCTTTCGATCTGGCCGTCTTGCTGTTCAATGGCCCAACCCTGGAGCGGCGCGATGTCCGGTGGGATTACGGCGAACCGCGCGTCCTGGCCATCGGCCATGCGGGCGGCGTGATTCTCCATTGCGTTTACACGGACAGGGGGCCGGTGCGGCGGGTTATCAGCCTGCGCCGGGCCAACAGGAGAGAGCGTGATGTCTATCGTGCGGCGTTCCAAAACTGACATCGATGAAGCTCGGCTGCTGGCCGATCTGGCTGCCAGCCGGAGCTTCACGGAAGCGGAAATCGATGCGGCTGCGGCTGAAGACGCCGATGCCTGGACTGATGACGATGCGGCCTCCGCGGTTGCGGTGTATCCGCCGCCGACGGCTGAACAGGTGCGGGCGTTGCGGAGCCGGCTTGGTCTGAGCCAGGCGCAGTTCGCGCAGCGGTTCGGCTTCACGGTTGATACGGTACAGCAATATGAGCAGGGGCGGCGGACTCCGTCGGGTCCGGCTTCGACGCTGCTGCGGGTGATCGATGCGGACCCCGAGGCGGTGATCCGGGCGCTTCGGGTGCGGCCGGGGAGCGGCCGGTAAGGGTTGATCTCCCTCCCGCCGCAGGACTGTCCACCGGAACCCGCTATTTCACGGTGACCACCCGCAGTGCGTTCGTCGTCCCGGAATGTCCGAACGGCACCCCAGCGGCCACCACGATCTCCTCTCCGCGCGCCGCGAACCCCTCCGCCAGCACCACCTTGCTCGCCCTGTGCGCGGCCTCCGTCATCGAGTGCACATCCGGCGTGACCACCGCATGCACGCCCCAGACGACCGCGAGCAGCCGGGCCGTCTCCTGGTCCGGCGTCAGGCCGATAACGCGCGGCACCGGACGCTCCCGCGCCACCCGCAGCGCCGTGCTGCCCGACGCGGTGAACGCCACGATCGCCTTGGCACCGATGGTATGGCCGATCTGCGCCGAGGCCAGGGCGATGGCGGCGGCGGTGGTCTTCTGCGGCGCGGTGTGGGACGCATCGATCAGGCTGCGCCAGCCGCCGTCCTGCTCCACCCGGGCGACGATGCGGTCCATCATGTTCACCGCCTCATAGGGAAACTGCCCGGCCGCCGTCTCGCCCGACAGCATCACCGCGTCGGCGCCGTCGAACACCGCCGTAGCAACGTCGGATGCTTCGGCGCGGGTCGGGGCAGGGGCGGTGATCATGCTCTCCAGCATCTGCGTCGCCACCACCACAGGCTTGCCCATCTGCCGCGCCAGCCGGACGATGCGCTTCTGCGCCAGCGGCACCTCCTCCGGCGGCAGTTCCACGCCGAGGTCGCCGCGGGCGACCATGACGGCGTCGGTCAGGCTGAGGATCTCCTCCAGATTGTCCAGCGCCTGGGGCTTTTCCAGCTTCGCCATCACCCAGGCGCGGCCGGCGATCAGGCGCTTGGCCTCGATCACGTCCTCCGGCCGCTGCACGAAGGACAAGCCGATATAGCTGGCGCCATGCGACACCGCGAACTCCAGGTCCGCGCGGTCCTTTTCCGTCAGCGCCGGTATCGGCAGGATCACGTCGGGGACGTTGACGCCCTTGCGATCCGATAGCGGACCGCCGACGACGACCTCGGTTTCCAGCGCATCGGCCCGCTTGTGCAGCACCCGCAGGCGCAGTTTGCCGTCGTCCAGCAGCAGGGAGGATCCGATCGACGCCGCCTCGATGATCTCGGGATGCGGCAACTGCACGCGCAGGGCATCGCCGGGCGTGGCGGTCAGGTCCAGCCGGAATTTTGCTCCGGTTTGCAGATGCACCCGCCCGGCGCTGAATTTTCCCACCCGCAGCTTCGGCCCCTGCACGTCGGCGAGCACGCCGATGGGGCGGCCGAAGCGATCCTCCAATTCGCGGATCAAGGCGAAGCGGGCGGCATGATCCTCGTGGCTGCCGTGCGAGAAGTTCAGCCGGAACACGTCGGCGCCGGCCTGGAAAAGGCGGCCCATGACCTCGATCGTCGAACTCGACGGACCCAGAGTGGCGATGATCTTGGTGTGTCGGCGACGGCGAATTTTTTGGCGCACAGCCATGGGGCGTTTCCTGGGTTCGTTTCTGAGGGTGGCGGCGAGGCCGCGGTCAGGCGATGATGATCGCCCTGATGTCGTTGACATTCGTCAGCGTCGGCCCGGTGACGATCAGGTCGCCGATGGCGCCGAAGAAGCCGTGACTGTCATGCGCGGCGAGCGAGGCGCGCGCATCCAGCCCGTTGGCCCGGGCGCGGGCGAGCGTGTCGGGAGTCAGCAGTGCGCCGGCGATCTCGTCCATGCCGTCGATGCCGTCGGTGTCGCCGGCCGTCGCCCAGATGCCGGGCGCGCCGTCCAGCGCAATGGCCAGGCCGAGCAGGAAGGTCGTGTTGCGGCCGCCGTTGCCGCTTGGCTTACCGTTCATGGTGACGGTCGTCTCGCCGCCTGACAGCAGCACCGCGGGAGCCGCCAGCGGCTTGCCGTGATCGCGGACCGAGCGGGCGATCCCGGCCATCACGGTGCCCATCTGGGCGGCCTCGCCCTCCAGCGCGTCACCCAGGATCAGCGGGGCCAGGCCCAGTTCACGCGCCTTGGCCGCCATCGCGTCCAGCGCCATCATCGGCGTGGCGATCATATGAAATTCGCAGTTCGGCAGGCTGCCCGGCTTCGGCGTCTCGTCGTCGTCGCGCGCCAGCCGCGCGGAGGCCTCCGCGGAGAGCGTGATACCGTACCGGGCGACCAAAGCGCGGGCGTCCGCGAAGGTGGTGGCGTCGGGCACGGTCGGGCCGGAGCCGATAACGGCGGGGTCGTCGCCCGGCACGTCGCTGATCGCCAGGGTCACCACGCGCGCGGGCGCCGCCGCCGCGGCGAGGCGGCCGCCCTTGATGGCGGATAGGTGTTTGCGCACCGCATTCATCTCGGTGATGTTCGCCCCGCAGGCCAGCAGCGCGCGGTTGATCGCCTGCTTGTCCGCCAAGGTCAAGCCGGGTACCGGCGCCGCCAGCAAGGCCGATGCACCCCCCGACATCAGCGCGATCACCAGGTCGTCCTTGCTCAGCCCATGGACCCGTTCGAGCAACCGCTTTGCACCGCGCTCACTGCTGGCGTCGGGGACGGGGTGCGAGGCTTCGATCACCTCGATGTGCCGCGTCGGGACGGCGTGGCCATAGCGGGTGACGACGGTGCCTTCCAGCGCGACGTCGGGCCAGGCGTCCTCCAGCGCCGCGGCCATCACGGCGGCTGACTTGCCGCCGCCGACGACGATGCAGCGCCCGGACCGCGGCTTCGGCGGCAAATGCCGCGCCAGCACGGCGCGCGGATCGGCTGCGGCGACGGCGGTATCGAACAGCGTGCGCAGGGCGGCGCGGGCTGTCGCGTCAGTCCAGGATGCGGGCCGGGGCATCGGCGTTTCCTCTCGTTTTCCGTCCGCCGAGTATGGCGAAACCGCGCATCCCGCGCCATCTTGGGGTGAACGGAAACAGGGAAGACGATCATGGCCGCACCCGAATTCGACGCCGCGACCCGTACGGAGTTGGAGGCCGCCGCATTCCGACGGCTGGTGGCACATCTGCGCGAGCGCACCGACGTGCAGAACATCGACCTGATGAACCTGGCCGGCTTCTGCCGCAATTGTCTCAGCCGGTGGTACCGGGAAGAAGCGGCCGAAAAGGGTATCGAGATCGCAGATGCGGATGCGCGGGAGATCGTCTACGGGATGCCGTACAAGGAATGGCAGGCGAAACACCAGAAGGAGGCGACGGCCGAGCAGAAGGCTGCGTTTGCCAAGGCCAATCCTCAGACCTGATAACGTTTGCAGCACACGCATGCCGTCCTGCCGTGGCCCGGCCGGTTATCCGGGGCAGGGCGGCCCGGGCATAAGCCACACCCGCCTCCGCCGGGTCGCCAGCCGGTTTTTCGTTGACCCCCCGCCACCCCCGGGGCTATTGCCGCCGCCCTGCCGAAGCGGAGAGTCGAGTCGATGACGACCAAACAGGTGAGCGACAATGAAATCGAAAGTCGCGGCCTCGCGGCCGGACATTCGCGCGGCCTGATGGAGCGGATTCAGCCCGCGTGCCACGGTTAGTATGACGGGCGCCCGATCCACCGGAGACAGCATATGAGCGACACTGCAGTGAAAGCGTCGGCAAGCCGCGCGCGTAACGCCATCGATGACAATCCGGATGCGGGCGGAGTCGCCGCCGACAGGCTTCGCAGCATTGTCGAACGGATCGAAAAGCTCGAAGAAGAGCGCGCCGCTCTGGCGGGCGATATCAAGGATATTTACACGGAATGTAAAAGCGCGGGCTTCGACGTGAAGGTTGTTCGCCAGCTTATCCGGATCAGAAAACAAGAGCCTGCCGACGTCGAAGAACAGGAGACGCTGCTCGACGTGTATCGTCGCGCGCTCGGCATGTAGTCCGGTTTGCGCCGATCGGCGCGGCTTGCCATCCACGCGTAGGTCGTCAGGCGTGGATGGCGGCTCCGCCGGGTGCCGCGGTTCATACTATGCGTTGATGGCGACCAGCGAAGACGTGGTGGACGCGTCATACCCGGACGAGTAGGCACCGGCTGCGAACTGCTGCATGAATGTCGCCCAGCCGTTGCCGGTCGATGCCGTCCCGCTGTTGGTGATGTCGCTGCCATTGCTGGCCGATGCCGTCCCGGTATTGAGGATGTCGCCGCTGCCCGGCGGCGGTGCGGGCGGTGCCTCCGGGTGATCGTGATCGCCCCGATGCGTCCGCCCCATTGTCGAAGCCAGGCTCCCGAGATCCGTCGAAAGCTGCTGGAGATCCTGCGACAGCGTGCCGGTCGTGGTCCCGCTATTGCTGACGGACGCCGAATCCGCGTCGGCGGTCGAGGTCGCCGACGTGGCGTTACTGCCGGTGGCCGACGACGTCCCGCTGATCGACGATAGCAGCGACTGAAGGTCGGTCAAAAGCTGCGATATGCCGGACGTTCCGTCCGACGCAATGGAGTTACCGTTCGTGGCTGACTGCGAGGACGAACCGAACGCCATCAGGGCGAAGTTCGTGCCGTCCGATATCGGCGACGATGTGTTGCCGGTTACCGCGCCAGCGCCAGGGTCTGCCCACAGGGACGAAGATGCGTATGCGGACGTTCCGCCGCTGATCTCGCTGGACTGCGCAGCGGGCGGCGTCTGGTAGGCGGCAAGCTGCGCCCAACGCTCATTTTGCCCGGTTATCGAACTCAACACCGATCAATCTCCTCTATTTGAAATCACCCGCGCATGTTAAGCACGTCGCATGCCAGAATAATCGATTGATAACACGTCAGATTATGCCGGTATGAACGGCCATTCCTGCCGCTTTTCCCGCGCCTCCCGGCAGGATCTGCCGCCCTCGCCATCCGCTGCGGCCGCCTCCCGGTGTCCCGGCTCAGTTGCCAGCAGGCCACCCCGACAGTAACGTCCAGCGCACGCAACAAGAGGAAATCTGCATGGACATGACGGGCGAGCGGCGGATTCCCGCACCACGGCAGACAGTCTGGGAAGCGCTGAATGATCCGGAGGTGCTGAAGGCCAGCATCCCCGGCTGCGAGAGCCTGGAAAAGCTCGGCGACGATCAGTTGAAGGCCACCGCCGCGGTCAAGGTCGGGCCGATATCCGCCCGCTTCTCCGGCAAGGTGCTGCTCTCGGACATCGACCCGCCGAACGGCTACCGCA
Organism: uncultured Rhodopila sp.; assembly: GCF_903944925.1. Lineage (GTDB taxonomy): Bacteria > Pseudomonadota > Alphaproteobacteria > Acetobacterales > Acetobacteraceae > Rhodopila. The sequence continues at coordinate 47,691 of NZ_CAJATU010000086.1, forward strand.
TCAGCGGCGAGGGCCAGGGCGGCGCCGCCGGCTTCGCCAAGGGGGGCGCCAATGTCGGGCTGAAGGACGACGGCGCCGACACGCTGCTCAGCTACCAGGTCAATGCGCAGGTCGGCGGCAAGCTCGCACAGCTCGGCGGACGGCTGATCGACGCCAGCGCCAAGCAGATGGCGGATGCGTTCTTCGACCGGTTCAGCCAGCAGGTGCAGGCGCTTTCGACCGCCGCGGACGCCGCCGCGGCCGGTGGCGGCGTGGCCGAACCCGTCCCCGTCAGCAGGCCAGCGCCGGCCGCGCCGATATCGATCTTCGCGCTGCTCCCGGAGGAGCCGTTCGGGCTGCCCCTGGTGGCCTGGATCGGCGGTGGCGTGTATGCGGTCATCGTGCTCCTGGTGCTGTGGGCCTTGCGCTAGTGACGGCTTTGCCCGCGACTGTCGCCGACACCGCTAAGCTGCTGTCTTCGAACGGATATATCGCCGACTTGGAATTGGCGACCACGGTGCATCTGGCGCTGGCGATGCAGCGCCCGCTATTCCTGGAGGGCGAACCGGGCACCGGCAAGACCGAGATTGCCAAGGTGCTGTCCGCCGGCCTGAAGCGCCGGCTCGTGCGGCTGCAATGCTATGACGGGATGGATCTGTCGGCGGCGGCGTACGAATGGGACCACGCGCGGCAGTTGATGGCGATCCGCCTGGCGGAGGCCGCCGGTCAAACCGACCGCGACGAGATCAGCCGCGATATTTATACGCGGGAGTTCCTCCAGGCCCGGCCGCTGCTGTCCGCCGTCGATCCCGACCTGCCGCCCGCCGTGCTGCTGATCGACGAACTCGACCGCGCGGATGAGCCGTTCGAGGCGTTTCTGCTGGAGCTGCTGGCGGATTTCCAGATCACCGTGCCGGAGTATGGCACCGTGCGCGCAGCGACCCGTCCGGTGGTGGTGCTGACGTCGAACCGGACGCGGGAGGTGCACGACGCAATCCGCCGCCGCTGCCTGTATCACTGGGTCGATTACCCGAACGCCGCGCGCGAGCGGGCGATCCTGGCGGCCAAGGCGCCGGGCGTGCCCGAACGCCTGGCCGAGCAGGTCGTCGGCTTCGTGCAGCGCCTGCGCGGCGAGGATCTGTTCAAGCTGCCGGGCGTGGCCGAGACGATCGATTGGGCGCAGGCGCTGAGCTACCTCCACAAGACGGAGCTGACCGCGGGGGACGTCGACGATACGTTGGGCGTGCTGCTGAAGTACCAGGACGACATCGCCAAGGTGCGCGGGGCGGAGGCGGCGCGGCTGGTGACGGAGGTCGGGGCGGCGGGTTAGGCGTCAGTCCGAGGGCAGCTCGGATCAGGCCGATGCTCGCGTTGAAATAGAGATACTGTTCGCGCGTTTCGGTTGGCCGCAGCGGTGCTTTATGCGCGGCGGCTCAGCCAGTAAGCCCAGGTGGCAAACAGGGGAGCGCCGCCGCATGGCCAGATGAGATACGTCCACGCTTGATGCCACGTAATTGCCTGAGTCCCCCAAGAACGGCTCTTGCCATAGAAGTAGTCCGGCGCCGATGGTAATCCAGGCGAATGGATGGCCTCCGCCGAATGAGCCGTTGACGACACGGGCGCCGAGTCCCGCTACGGCGGGATTGTTCAGTTCGGACAGGCCGAATTTCAGAGGGCGACGTTGTCACGGTGGGGCCAAGAGCGACATGCGTTCGTAGCGGCTGCCCAGACGGCCAACCGCCGCAGAACTTCTGCGGGTCCGTTTGAAGTTCCTGGATGCTCAATCCGAGAATCGTACAATGCTGCCTAAATTGGGGACCGCCGAGTTGCAGCCCAAAAAATTTCCGTTTAGGTGCGCAACGTGATTTATGAACGATGTTCTTAACCGAATTATTAACACTTTGGCCGGAAAATGCTTCCCGGCCAAAGCGCTAATCGAGGCTTAGCCGAAAGCTCTTGCCACGCTCACCAGGAACGCTCCTAAAGCTATGCGAAGAGCCGCCCAAGAAGTCGATCCGTGGTGTGGTCGCGATCATGAGAGTTAGATCTGCGCATTGTCGGGAAGGATCGTGCTCACCTTGCCAAGCGCATCGATAGTTGTTTCGTATCGGTCGGGATCGGCTGAGAAGACAGCCGCCAGGTCCCGGATCGATCCGTGGTGCGGGTTATCCGGCACCGGGTCGAAAAAAGCTTCGAGGCCGTAAGCGTTCGAACTCCTGCAACGCAGATACTGCATGCTTGAGGGACGGGTCACGTCCATGGAATATCGGGACAATGCCTCGGGCATCTTCAATCACGGCATAAACGCCGGAAAGACCCCCCAAACGCAATTCTATGTTCATCCCGCGCTCGTGCCACTCGGCGCCGATGCCGCCGTTCTGTAGCGGCAGCACCACAGGAGACGGCAAGCCAAGCGATGATATCGCGGGAAGCAGGAGTCGGACGGTATCGGCCAGTATCGTCTGATCGATCGGTTCGGCGTCACCCTCGACGACCATCGCCTCGGACAGTTCCATCGCCTCGGTCACTGCGGCATGAAAAGCCCGGGTTGCGGCGTCGTCCGCCGCGGCGGCCAACGCATTGGTCAGGCCCGAGACGCCCGGAGGTGCCGCAGGTTGCCCGAGCTTCGGGACGGGAAACGGTTGGCTCATTGCGCGGTCACCTTGATCGCCTGCTTGAACCTACCCGGTCGGGACGGCTTTCGAGCCGCACCCAACACGGCACAAGCCACGCCCATATAGCTTCCCCGGGGGACATCGGGCGGCAACGAGTGATCCCTGAATACCCGCCTACTTGCCGACGCGAATCTCCACCCGCCGCGCCTCTTGCGACGAGCCGGCGAACTCAACCGACCCGGTGCCGACCTGGCGAATTGCGCTCGGCGCGACACCCGCCGCCGTCAGGCCATCCACGACGACCTGGGCACGCAGTTCCGACAACAGGACATTCGCCTTCCGGCTGCCGGTCGGATCGGCGAAGCCGATGACACGTACGCTCTTGGCCTTGTGCGACTTGATCCAGTCCGCCGCCTTGGCGACGACATCCTGCGCCTGGTCGTCGATCGCCGCGGACCAGAGCTGAAAGAAGATGACGAAGGATGGCTGCTGCGCATGAGCTGCCGGCGAGCCCGCGACCAGTCCGGCGATCACAACGAGCGAAGCGAGGAGACGCATAAGAATAATCCCAAAGTTCAACGATACCGTTGTGCCGGTACGACTCAAGCGCCGTCAACGGACGATGGGCAGGCTCCATCGTCCGCGCCATCCCGTGGCGCGTGCAACACGTATCCCGCACCAATCCATCCCGCCCGCCACGGCGGCTTGCAATACGCCGCTTAATCCGCCATATCCCGGCCCGCCGGCAGCGGGTTCCCCCCGTCTGCCGGTAATTCACACGCGGGGAACCTTTTCCGGCCAGCAATGGCTCGGGTCCGGTGCCAATCGGCAACCCCCGCGGAGGCAACAACCGGACTGACAGGAAAGTACCACAAAGATGGCGATCCCCGAATTCACCCTCCGCCAGCTTCTCGAAGCCGGCGTCCATTTCGGCCACCACACCCGCCGCTGGAACCCGCGCATGGCGCCGTTCCTTTATGGCACCCGCAACCAGGTCCACATCATCGACCTGCAGCAGACCGTGCCGATGCTGGATCGCGCGCTGCGCGCCGTGCGCGATGTCACCGCCGCCGGCGGCCGCGTGCTGTTCGTCGGCACCAAGCGCGCTGCGGCCGAACATGTCGCCGACGCCGCCAAGCGCTGCGGCCAGTACTACATCAATCACCGCTGGCTTGGCGGCACCTTAACCAACTGGAAGACCATCACCGGTTCGATCAAGCGCCTGCGCCAGATCGAGGACCTCGTCGCCGGCGACACTCAGGGCCTGACCAAGAAAGAGGTCCTGGACATCACCCGCGACAAGGAGAAGCTCGACCGCGCCCTCGGCGGCATCAAGGACATGGGCGGCCTGCCGGACATCCTGTTCGTGATCGACACCAACAAGGAAAAGCTGGCGGTCGAGGAAGCCAACAAGCTGCACATCCCGGTCGTCGCCGTGCTCGACAGCAACTCCGACCCGTCCGGCGTGACCTTCCCGATCCCCGGCAACGATGACGCGATCCGCGCCATCACGCTGTATTGCGACCTTATCGCTGGCGCGGTGCTGGACGGCATCAGCGCCGAAATGGCCACCACCGGCATCGATATCGGCGCCCGTGAGGAGCTGCCCGAGGGCATCGATCTCGAAACCGAGACAGCGACCGCCTGAGCCAAACGTTTACCGGAGATAAAGACATGGCCGCGATCACCGCCGCCCTGGTGAAAGACCTGCGCGAGAAGACCGGCGCAGGCATGATGGACTGCAAGAAGGCGCTGACCGAGAACGACGGCGACATCGAACAGGCGGTCGACTGGCTGCGCAAGAAGGGCCTCGCCGCCGCCGCCAAGAAGTCCGGCCGCATCGCCGCCGAGGGCCTCGTCGGTGTCGCGTCGGCGCCGCAGAAGGCCTCGGTCGTCGAGGTCAACGCCGAAACCGATTTCGTCGCCCGCAACGAGACGTTCCAGCACTTCGTCGCCTCGGTAGCGGAAATCGCGCTGAGCGTCGGTGGCGACCTTGATGCGATCAACGCCGCGCCGTTCCCCGGTGAGAGCCGGACGGTGGCCGAGCAACTGACGCATCTGGTCGCCACCATCGGTGAGAACATGCACATCCGCCGCGCGGCGGTGCTTTCGGTGACCGAGGGCGTCGTCGCCACCTACGTCCACCAGCCGCTGAAGCCCGGCCTCGGCAAAATCGGCGTGCTCGCCGCCGTCCAGGCTCCGGGCGAGCTGGAGGCGTTAATCACGCTCGGCCGTCAGGTCGGCATGCACGTTGCGGCGGCCAAGCCGGAAGCGTTGGACATTGACGCCGTCGATCCGGCGGCGCTGGAGCGCGAGCGTGCGATCCTGGTCGATCAGGCCCGCCAGTCCGGCAAGCCCGACGCCATCATCGAAAAGATGGTCGAAGGCCGCATCCGCAAATACTACGAGGAAGTGGTGCTGCTGGAGCAGGTCTGGGTGCATGATGGCGAAAGCCGGGTGCGCGCGGTCGCCAAGAAGGCGGGAGTTACGCTTACCGGCTTCGTCCGCTATGCGCTGGGCGAAGGCATCGAGAAGCCGAAGGACGATTTCGCCGCCGAAGTGGCCGCGACGGCGGGAGTCTGAGCACGGGTTGTTGGGCAGCCCCGGCTTGTTCGGTGCGGGCACTGTCATTAATATCCCATCGACAGAATCGCAGCCGGGACTCGGCCGCGATTCGCCGCCCTGGTCAGCGAAGCACTCGACCCAAGGAGCAGCGGCCCGCGATCGAGGCCGTTGCCTGCTTGCATACCTTCAATAACCGGCCCGGGAGAGTCGCATGACACAGCCCGCTATTTATAAGCGCGTGTTGCTGAAACTCTCGGGCGAGGCTTTGATGGGCCTGCGAGAGTTCGGCCTGGATGGCGGAATGGTCAGCGCGATCGCCAACGACATCAAGGACGTCGTGGCCATGGGCGTCGAGGTGTCCGTCGTCATCGGCGGCGGGAATATCTTCCGCGGCGTGTCCGGCGCCGCCTCCGGGATGGATCGCGCGCAGGCGGACTATATGGGCATGCTGGCGACCGTCATGAACGCGCTGGCCATGCAGTCGGCGCTGGAAAAGCGCGACGTGCCGACGCGGGTGCAGTCGGCTATTCCGATGTCGACCGTCTGCGAACCGTATATCCGCCGCCGGGCGCAGCGGCACATGGAAAAGGGCCGGGTGGTCATCTTCGCCGCCGGCACCGGCAACCCTTTCTTTACCACCGATACCGCCGCAGCGCTGCGGGCCGCGGAAATGAGCTGCGACGCCCTGCTGAAGGGCACTCAGGTGGATGGGGTGTATTCGGCCGATCCCCGCAAGGTGAAGAACACCACGCGGTACGATCAGCTCAGCTATCTCGATGTACTGGCCAACGATCTCGGCGTCATGGATGCCGCGGCGATCAGCCTGGCCCGGGAAAACCATCTCCCGATCATCGTATTCAATATCCACGCCCCCGGCGCGTTTGCGCAGGTCATGCGGGGCGAGGGAAAGTTCACCCGCATCATCGAATCTTAAGGCAGTTGGGAGGGATCGCCGATGACAACCACCGCGGACCTGAACAGTTTGAAGCAGGACCTGAGCCGCCGCATGGACGGCGCAATGGAGACGCTGCGGCGGGAGTTCGCCGGGCTGCGCACCGGCAGGGCGCATGTCGCCCTGCTCGAGCCGGTCAAGGTTCTCGCCTATGGCTCCGAAACGCCGCTCAACCAGGTCGGCACCATCGGCTCGCCGGAGCCGCGCATGCTGACGGTGCAGGTCTGGGACAAGTCGCTGGTCCACTCCGTTGAGAAGGCGATCCGCGATTCGGGGCTGGGACTCAATCCGTCCGCCGACGGCATGCTGGTGCGCGTGCCGATTCCGCAGCTCACCACCGAGCGTCGCACCGAACTGGCCAAGATGGCGGCGAAATACGCCGAGGGCACCAAGATCGCGGTGCGCGCCGTCCGCCGCGACGGCATGGAGCAGATCAAGGCGCACGAAAAGAAGCACGATATCGGCGAGGATCTGGCCAAAAACTGGGCCGAAGAGGTGCAGAAACTGACCGACCAGTTCATTAAAAAGGTGGACGAAGCCCTCGCGGACAAGGAAAAGGACATACGGCAGGTCTAACGCAAATTAAGGCACCCGATGCCTGTTATCACCAAGCGGGTCATCGATACGTATGACCAGCCTTCAGCCCTTGTGACACCAGGCATCAGTGCCCGGGGAGTCGTTGTTCCGGCCGGCTCTGCCTGCGACGCGGCGGCGATAGCTGTCGCCGATGCCGACGGGCTGCTGCCCACTCATGTTGCCATCATAATGGATGGCAATGGCCGCTGGGCCAAGTCCCGCGGCCTGCCGCGTGTCGCCGGGCATCGCGAAGGTGCCAAGGCAGTCCGCCGCACGATCGAGGCCGCGATCCGTTCCGAGGTGTCCTGGCTGACCATCTATGCGTTCAGCAGCGAGAACTGGCGCCGCCCGCCTGGCGAGATCCTCGACCTGACCGGCCTGCTGCGCCGCTACCTGAAAAGCGAGATCGCCGAACTGAAAAAAGCCGGCGTCCGCCTCCGCTTCATCGGCGACCGGTCCCGCTTCGACCGCGACATCCAGGCCGATCTGGCGGCGGCGGAGAGCAATACGGAGGGCAACAGCAGGCTGAACCTGACGGTCGCTTTGTCCTATGGCGCGCGCGCCGAGATCGCCGCCGCCGCCCGGGCCGCCGCCGCTGCGGTGCGCGCCGGACGCCTGGATCCGGAGGATCTGGGGGAAGACGTCTTTCAGGGCTTTCTCGCCACCTCCGGGATGCCGGACCCCGACCTGATCATCCGCACCTCCGGCGAGCAGCGCCTGTCCAATTTCCTGCTCTGGCAGGCCGCCTACGCGGAGCTGGTTTTTCTCAACGTACTCTGGCCCGACTTCGACGAGACGCATTTCACTGCCGCGCTGGCGGAGTTTGCCCGCCGGGATCGCCGGTTTGGCACCAGCAGGGGTTGAGACGACGTCCAACACATTAATCAAGAGGCCGCCAATGCCCGATTTTGCCGCCCCGATGGAGATAAAGACCTTGCCCAGTCCAGCCAAGGCGCGCCCGTCGGCGCGCTGGGGCGACCTCCGGCTGCGGATTGTCTCCGCGGCGGTTCTGGGGCCTTTGGCTCTGGCGTGTATCTGGTTCGGCGGCCTCGCCTTCGCCGGACTGGTCGCGGTGATTTCCGCCGGCATGGCGTTCGAATGGTTGCAGCTCTGCGAAAAGCGGGTTCGCCTTGACGCGGCATTGGTTTTTGCTGCCCTGCCTGCCGCCGTTGTCCTGACCGCGCTTGGTTTGGCGGGTGCCGCACTGCTGCTGTTGGCGGTCGCGACGCTCGCCCTGGCCGTCCAGTCCCGCGGCATCGCCCTGGACAGGCCGATGGCGTTCGGCATTCCTTATCTTGGCATCGGCTCGATTGCCCTGGTCTGGCTGCGGCAGATTCCTGCGACTGGCCGCAGCGATGTCATCGTGCTGCTGCTGCTGGTATGGGCCAGCGATATCGGCGCTTACCTGCTGGGCCGCGCCATCGGCGGCCCCAAGCTCGCGCCGTCGATTTCGCCCGGCAAGACCTGGTCCGGCGCCATCGGAGGCCTCGGCGCGGCCGTGGCAGTCGGGTTCATCGCCTCGGCGACGCTCAGCCACGGGCTGTCGCCGGTGCGCGCGGTGTGCTTCGCCGCGCTGATAAGCTGCGTCAGCCAGGCTGGCGACCTGTTCGAAAGCCAACTGAAGCGGCATTTCGGCGTCAAGGACTCCGGCTGGCTGGTGCCGGGCCATGGCGGCCTGCTGGATCGCCTGGATGCCCTGCTGTTCGCCGCCCCGGTTGCCGGGGTACTGGCGCTGATCCTCGGACGTGGAGTAATCATTTGGCAATGAGCACTCCAACGCCCTCCCTCGCCCATCCCGAGGCGCCCCGCACCATCACGGTCCTAGGCAGTACCGGCAGCATCGGTACCCAAACAATCGAGCTTCTGGAGGCCGAACCCGAGCGCTTCAAGGTGCGCGCCCTGGTCGCCGGCCGGAAGGCCGCGTTGCTGGCGCAGCAGGCGATCGCGCTGCGCGCCGAGTTCGCCGTGGTGGCCGATACCGGGTCCTATGGCGAACTGCGTGACGCGCTCGCCGGAACCGGGATCGAAGCTGCGGCCGGGACGCAAGCGGTCGTTCACGCCGCCTCGCTGGAGGCGGACTGGACGATGGCGGCCATTACCGGGGCAGCCGGCCTGGCGTCCACGCTGGCGGCGATCAAACGCGGCGCCTCCGTCGGGCTCGCCAATAAGGAAGCGCTGGTATGCGCGGGCGATGTCATGCTGCGCGCGGTGAAGCAAGCCGGGGCGACGCTGCTGCCGGTCGATTCCGAACATAACGCCATTTTCCAGTCGATGGCCGATGGCAATCGCGGCGCAGTGGAAAAAATCATCCTGACCGCCTCGGGCGGTCCGTTCCGCACTTTCAGCCTGGAGCAGATGGCCCGCGTCACGCCCGAAGCGGCGTTGCGCCATCCGGTCTGGTCGATGGGTGCGAAGATCAGCATCGATTCCGCCACGATGATGAACAAGGGACTGGAGGTGATCGAAGCCGCCCGCCTGTTCAGCCTGGATGAGTCCCTGATCGAGGTGCTGATCCATCCGCAGTCGGTGATTCACGGCATGGTCTACTATCAGGACGGTTCCGTCCTGGCGCAACTCGGCTCGCCCGACATGCGCATTCCGATCGCCCATACCCTCGCCTGGCCGCGCCGCATGGCAACTGCGTCGCGCCGTCTTGATTTGGCCGCCGTCAGCCGGCTCGAGTTTTCAGCGCCCGACCTCGAGCGTTTCCCTGCGTTGCGGCTGGCACGCGAAGCATTGCAGGCGGGTGGCGGAACCCCCACTATTTTGAACGCGGCCAACGAAATCGCGGTCGAGGCGTTTCTGCAAGGACGGATCGGCTTCCTGGACATCGCCGGGACTGTCGGCCGGGTGCTGGATCGCCTTGGGACACCGAAAGCTGATTCGCTGGATGATGTGATCATGCTGGATGATTTGGCCCGTCAGACCACCCGTAGCCTGATGCCTGCCGAGGCCGCTTGAGGCCCTTTTCTTGAACGGAATTCAATCAGCGTGCTGAGCATCATTCTTGGTTTTTTCCGCAGTACCTGGGCTTTCATCGTCGTGCTCGGCGTGCTCGTGTTCGTCCACGAATTCGGGCATTACCTCGCTGCGCGCTGGCGCGGTGTCAGGGTGGATGTGTTCTCCATCGGCTTCGGGCGGTCGATAACGTCCTGGACCGACAAGGCCGGAACGGTCTGGAAGCTGGCCTGGATTCCGCTGGGCGGCTACGTCAAGCTGCACGGGCAGGAGCGTCCGCAGGATGTCGCCGACGATGTCAGGGCGTCCTGGATGCCGGGCCAGACGTTTCATGATAAATCGGTTCTTTCGCGCGCGATCGTTGTCGCCGCTGGTCCGATCGCGAACTTCCTGCTCGCGATCGTGCTGTTTGCCGGCCTCTACATTTTTGTCGGTCAGCCGGTCACCTTGCCGGTCGTTGGCTCCGTGGTGCCTGACGGTGCCGCCGCGCGCGCCGGCCTTATCGCTAACGACCGGGTCATTGCCATCGGCGATGAGCCGATCAACACGTTTGAGGATTTGCAACGGATCGTTTCCACACATCCGGGCCAGACCCTTGCGATGACAATCCAGCGCGATGGCGCCGATCGGCGGATCGATGTGACGCCTGAGTCGCATGCGTCGGGAATAAATCGTGTCGGCTTGCTGGGCGTTCGCGGCGGCTTGACCGAATACCGGCATGTCAGCGTCCCGGCGGCGCTATGGGGCGGTGTGCGGCAGACCTGGGTGATCACCAGCGAAACCTTCAAGGGCGTTGCTCAGATGATCAGCGGTGCCCGCGGCACGGAGGAACTGGGCGGCCCGCTGCGGATCGCGCAGCTTTCCGGGCAGGTGGCGCAGCTTGGTGTCGCCAGTCTTATTTCATTCATCGCCATGCTGTCTGTGAATCTCGGGCTGATCAATCTGTTTCCGATCCCGGTGCTCGATGGTGGCCATCTGCTGTTCTATCTGGCCGAGGCGCTGCGCGGACGGCCGCTGCCGGCGCGGGCGCAGGAATACGGGTTTCGCGCAGGTCTGGCGGTGCTGGCGTGCCTGTTTGTTTTCGCTACCTGGAACGACCTGACCCAGATTGGCTTGTTCCGCTGGGTCGCCGGTTTGGTAGGCTGATGTAATATCCGGCCACCCGTCATGGTCCGGCCAGGCCAGGCCAGGCCGTGACGGGTCGGAGGTTATTGAGGCAACTCGCCCATAACATGGCCAGCACGATCCGTCGGCGAACCGTCGCCTCGGCTCCACCACCGGCTATTATTCCCGAGTCGCGGCACCGATTCGCCGGCGGCATCGACGGATTCCCTCCGGCCCGCCTCCGCACTGAAAAATCCTCTCGACAAATCAGAGGTTTATACAAACTTCGACGGAGCGCGCGTTTGCGAGAGCGGCTACTAGCATCGGTGACAAGCGGTCGCTATGGTGCGCCGCGTTCGCGTCGCGCCATCCGCTGGAAACTTGCCCAGCCCGAGTGCGCCATTGGGGGGCCAGCCTGTTGTTGATGTTTCGTCGTGCTGTGCGGTCTTTCGCCGCCTGCCTGATGCCGTTGCTGGTCGTTGCAACCGCCTTCGCCCAAAGCCCGTCGCCAGCAGGATCAAGGCCGGTTCGCCACGCTCCCGCGCGGCTTGCTCCGGCCCGGGCGATCGGTGTTATCGAATCGATCAAGATCGAGGGCAACCAGCGGATCGAGGACGGAACCATCCGCTCCTATCTGCTGGTGCAGCCTGGAGACGGATTTGATCCCGACCGGCTGGATCGTAGCCTGAAGACCCTTTACGCCACCGGTTTGTTCGAGGATGTTCGCCTGAACCGCTCTGGCGACGTGTTGGTCGTGCACGTAGTGGAAAACCCGATCGTCAATCGCGTCGCGTTCGAGGGCAACCATAAGCTCAGCGACGAACAGCTCAAGACAGCCATTCAGCTTCGTCCCCGCGCCGTCTTCACCCCCGCCCTGGCCGAAGCCGATCGGCAGACGATTTTGGATGGATATGCCAAGAAAGGATATTACGACGCGACCGTCGATCCGAAGATAATCCACCAGGACCAGAACCGGGTGGATGTGGTGTTCCAGATCAACGACGGCTCCGCCACGCTGATCAGCAAGATCGTCATCAACGGCAACAAGGCCTTCAGCGAAAGCCGCCTGGCCGAGGTGATCAACAGCCGCGAATCGCGTTGGTGGCGCTTCCTGTCGACGTCGGATCAATACGACCCCGAACGCCTCGCCTATGACCGCGAGTTGCTGCGCCGGTTCTATCTGAAGAACGGCTATGCCGACATCCAGATCGTCGATGCCAGTGCCGAGCTGTCACCTGACCGCAAGGGCTTCTTCCTTTCCTTCACCGTCAACGAGGGCGAGCGTTACAAGGTCGGCAAGGTCACGATCAACTCGACCCTGCGCAATCTCAGCGGCACGGACCTTCAGCCGATACTGCAATTGCACGAGGGCGATTGGTACGATGGCGATGCCGTCGGCCGCACCGCCGACATGATCGAAGAGGCGGTGCACAACCGCGGCTATGCATTCGTGGAGGTCAAGCCACGGATCAACAAAGATAATGTGAAGCACATCATCGATCTGATGTTCGACGTGGGCGAAGGCCCCCGGGTCTATGTCGAGCGCATCGACATCGTCGGCAACACTCGTACCCAGGACAAGGTTATCCGCCGCGAGTTCCGGCTGGCCGAAGGCGATCCGTACAGCGCCGAGGCCGTCCGCCAGACCAAAACCCGCCTGACCGACCTCCAGTACTTCCAATCGGTCGATATCGCCACGAACCCCGGTTCGGCGCCGGACAAAGCGATTCTGGCAACGAGTATCGCGGAAAAGGCGACCGGCGAACTCAGCTTCGGTGGCGGCTATTCGACCGACGCGGGCGCCCTGGTCGATGTCGGTCTGGCCGAGCGCAACCTTATCGGCACCGGTATCAACGCCAGCATCAACGGCGTGCTCGCGCAGCGGCGCAGTTCGATCAACTCGTCCATCACGGACCCGTATTTCCTCGACCGCAACCTGGTTGGCGGCGTGGACATCTTCTACATCCAGACCAACTATCTCGGCACCGAGCCGTATGATGAAAGCCGGGCGGGCTTCGCGCTTCGCCTCGGCTACGACTTCAATGAGCACCTGCGGCAAACCTGGAGCTACTCGCTGGTCAATCGTGACGTTTACAACGTCGCGGCCGGCGCCAGCCCGTATATCATCAACGAGGCTGGTTGGACCCTGCTGTCCCAGGTCAGCCAGATCATCACCCTGGATTATCGTGACAGCCGGATTCAGCCGCATTCCGGCTACGTCATCGAACTTGGCAACGACTATGCGGGCCTCGGCGGCGACGTCGACTTCATCCGCACCAACGTCAACGCGGCCTACTACATCCCGCTGGAGCGGCAGTTCGGCAATCCGGACTGGGGCATCAAGCTCGGCGGCAGCTTCGGCTACCTCGACCTGCTGCCCGGCGGCCGCGAGGAAATCATCGACCGGTTCTTCCTCGGCGGCGATAACCTGCGCGGCTTCCAGACCGGCGGCGCCGGGCCGCACGATCAATCCTCCGGCGATCCCGTCGGCGGACGCTTGCTGTGGACGCAGACCACGGAACTGCGCTTCCCGCTGCCCGTTTCCCCCGATCTGGGATTAAGCGGGCGGGTCTTCGTCGATGTCGGCGGCCTGACGCAGGCATCATTCAGAAACGGCGGCGGCTGCACATCGACCAACGGCCAGAGCTGCGTCATTGAGCAGTCAGCCACACCACGCGTCGGCGCAGGTGTGGGCATCTCCTGGCGCACGGCATTTGGCTTGATAAATGTTGACCTGGCACCGTTTGTATACAAACAGCCGGGTGACCAGACACAAATCTTCCGGTTTGGCTTCGGCACGAGGTTCTAGTGAATAATCGACGTATCCTTGCTTCCAGCGCGGCAATCGCGCTGGCGCTGCTTCTGCAACCCGCGCCGGGAAACGCCCAGCAGGCGCCAGGCGGCGAGTGGTTCGTGCCCGGACAGGCGCGTCCCGCCGCCCCGAGTGCGCCGGCCCGTCCCGCCGCCGCGCCCCGCGCGGCCGGCCCGGGGCTGGCTCCCGGCGCAATGGCCTTGCCGGGCGATGCCGGCGCCGAACCGGGCGCCGCGCCACAGCTCCAGGTCCAGCTTCCGCCGGCGCCCGAAATCCCGCCGATTCCCAAAGGTCCGGCGACGCCGGCCGCGATCGTCGGAATCCTGTCCGTGCCGGACGTCCTGCGCGTCTCCACCGCTTACCAGGCGGCCTATAAGGAACTCAACGCACGCGCCCAGAAGCTCAATGAGGATGCCCAGAAGGAGCAAGCCGCATTGCGGGAACTGAGCCAGACTTTCGCGAATGAGCGCGCCAAGCTGCCGCCCGAAAAGATCCGCGACAAGGAGCGTGAGATAACCGATCGTGTGACCGAGGCGCAGCGCAAGTTCGGCGAACGCAATCGCATCATCCAGGAGGCCAACCAGTATGTGACGGCGCAGGTCAACCGGACGATGGAGCAGGCGGCGCAGCAGGTCGCCCTGTCGCGCGGCATCAACCTGGTGCTCAACCGCTCCCAGATACTCGGCACGACCGCGGACTTCGACCTGACCCCGGCGGTCGCCGACGTGCTGAACAAGGCGCTGCCCTCGGTGGTCGTCCCGCCCGACGGCGTTTCGCCGTTATCGATGGCGCCTCCGGCGACCGCGCCGGCCGCACCGCCCGCGGCCACCGCTGCGGCTGCCAAGCCGGCGCAGAAGAAGTAGCCGATGCTGCCCGGCGAGGACCGCTCGGCACTGGCGGGCGATCCCCGCTTCTTTTCGCGCGCCGGGCCGCATAGCCTGGCGGCGGTGGTCGATGCGGCCGGGGCCGAGGCCCCGCCGCGCCGGCTGATGCTGCACCGGGTGGCGCCGCTGGCCACGGCGACGCCGGAAGACGTCGGTTTCTGCCTCAACAATCGCAAGAACCTGGGCGATCTTCGGGCCACCAGGGCAGCGGCGGTGATCGTGCACCCGGACATGCAGGATGCCGTGCCCGAAACGGCCGTGGCGATCGTCTCGGACGATCCGTTGGTGGCTTGGTCGAAGGTGGCCGCGCTGTTCCATCCATTGCCTCCGCCGGTCGCCGGCATCCATTCCTCCGCCGTCGTTGCCGCCTCGGCGCGCATCGACCCGACGGCTGAGATCGGCCCGCTGGCTGTGATCGGGGAGAGAGCGGTCATCGGCGCCCGCGGACGCATAGCCGCCCTTGCGGTCGTCGGCGACGGCGTGGTCATCGGCCGCGAGGTCCGCATCGGCTCGCATGCTTCCGTCTCCCACGCGCTGATCGGAGATCGCGTCTACATCTATCCCGGCGCCCGGATCGGACAGGACGGTTTCGGCTTCGCCATCACGCCGGAGGGCTTCCACAGCGTGCCGCAGCTTGGCCGCGTGGTCATTGGGAACGACGTCGAAATCGGCGCCAACACGACGATCGACCGCGGCACCTTGGACGACACGGTCATCGGCGCAGGCACCCGGATCGACAATCTGGTGCAGATCGGACACAACGTTCGCATCGGCCGGGCCTGTGTGCTTTGCGCCCAGGTAGGCATATCGGGTTCGGCCGTGCTGGAGGACCAGGTCGTGGCAGCGGGGCAGGCAGGCTTCGCCGATCATCTCCGCATCGGCGCCGGCTCGCGCATCGGCGCCCAGTCCGGCGTGATGACGGATCTGCCGTCGCGGTCGGAGGTCGTCGGTTCGCCGGCCCAGCCAGTCAAGGCCTTCTTCAGGGAAGTCGCGGCCATCCGGCGCTGGGTTCGGTCGGGCGGCCCGAAAGCCGAAGCCAAAGAGCAAACAAACCCGGATACGGATTGACCATCATGGACACGCCTGTAGAGCCAACCGCCGGTTCCCCGCCCGCCGCTGAGGCCCGGACGGTCGAGCTGATCGATATCCAGCGGATCATGCACGATATCCCGCACCGCTATCCGTTCCTGATGCTGGACCGAGTGGTCGATGTCGTGCTGAACACCTCGGCCGTCGGGATAAAGAACGTCTCGGTGAACGAGCCGTTCTTCGCCGGGCATTTTCCCAACCATCCGGTCATGCCGGGGGTGCTGATCATCGAAAGCATGGCGCAGACTGCCGGGGTCCTGGTGGTCGAGACGCTGGGTGGCGATGCCGCCGGCAGGGTGGTCTATTTTATGTCGATCGAGAACGCGAAGTTCCGCCGCCCCGTGGTTCCGGGCGACCAGTTGCGGGTCCACGTAGTGAAGGAGCGGAACCGCGGCAATGTGTGGAAGTTCAACGGCGTGGCGAAGGTCGATGGGGTGGTGGTCGCCGAGGCTACCTACGCCGCGATGATCATGGAGCGCGCCGCGCCGGTTTGAGACGGCGCGGCGGCCACGCGGCGGCTTTCACTTCACCGTCATGGCCGGGTTCCGGCAGCTCCGCCCGGTCTCGTTGCCTCACGCTGCCTTAGTAACGCCAAAATGCCAGACGAAACAGAGCGTTACAGCCAACGGTCGGATACATCTGGCAACAATGATTGAATTGGTGATGAAAGCCAACAGTCCATACTCCAGCCTGGATTCGATTCTGGCATCTGCCGTCTAGGAATGGAAAACGCATGGATTCGATGATTCAACGCGGCCGCCGCACCGACGAACGCGTCAGCATCCACCCCTCCGCGATCGTCGAGCACGGTGCCGAACTCGGCCCGGGCGTGCAGATCGGGCCGTTCTGCACCGTCGGCCCGAACGTGGTGATCGAAGCCGGCGCCAAACTGGTCTCCCACGTCGTGGTCGAAGGTCACACCCGTATCGGCGAAGGGGCAGAATTGTTCCCGTTCTGCACCGTCGGCCTGCCGCCGCAGGACTTCAAATACAAGGGCGAGCCGACGCGCTGCGAAATCGGCGCCCGCACCCTGGTGCGCGAGCACTGTACGATCCACCGCGGCACTGCCACCGGAGTCGGCGTCACCCGCGTCGGCACCGACTGCATGCTGATGGCGGTGGTGCACGTCGCGCATGACTGCCAGCTCGGCAACCACGTCATCGTTGCCAACAATGCGGTGATGGGCGGCCATGTCAGCATCGCTGATCATGCGGTCATCGGTGGCGCCGCTGCCATCCATCAATTCGTGCGCATCGGCCGCGCCGCCATGATCGGCGGGGTGTCCGGTGTCGAGGCGGACGTGATCCCGTTCGGCAGCGTCATCGGCAACCGCGCCCGGCTCGCCGGCCTGAACATCATCGGCCTGAAGCGGCGCGGCTTCGACAAGGCGGCGATCCACCGCCTGCACGTCGCGTTCCGCGCGCTCTACAGCAAGGAAGGCGTCTTCGCGCAGCGGCTGGCCGATATGCGTGCTCGCTTCGGCGACGATGAACTGGTAGCTGAGGTGCTCGCGTTCATCGACGCGCCCAGCCATCGCGGGCTGATCCGCTCCGAATAATCGCACCTGCTTCCTCCTGCGATTCCCTTTCTGAGAAATCTCGGGAGACTATCATGACAGACTCGCTCGCCACCGCCGCGCGGCTGGCGGACCCCGGCATCCGCGCGCTCTACCGGCTGGAAAATCGCTGGCAGGCATGGCTTGACGTGGAGGTCGCGCTGGCACGGGCGCAGGCCGAACTCGGGATCATCCCCGAGGTCGCGGCCGAGGCCATCGCCAAGGCCGCCAGGCTGGATAACCTGAACCGTGTGCGGATCGACGAAGGCCTGGCCCGCACCGGCCACGTCCTTGTGCCGCTGGTCTGGGAACTCGCCAACGTCGTTGGCGACCCGCATGGCGGCTGGGTGCACTGGGGCGCGACCACGCAGAACATCACCCAGACCGGCGACCTGCTGGTACTGCGCGAGGCGCATCACGTTTTCCTGCGGCAAATCGGCGAGATCCTGCTGGCGATGGCCGATCTGGCGGAGCACGGGGCGGACATGCCGATAGCGGGACGGACGCATGGGCAGCATGCGCTGCCCGCGACGTTCGGCTACAAGGTCGCGGTCTGGATCGACGAACTGATCCGCCACGTCGAACGCTTCCGCCAGATCGCGCCGCGCTTGTTCGTGGCCATGGTGGGCGGCGGCGCGGGCACTTTCGCCTCGCTCGGACGCAACGGCGCGCTGGTGCAGAGCAGCGTTGGCCGGTTGCTCGGATTCGGCACGATGGCCGTGCCGTCGCGCGCTATCGGCGACCATCTGGCGGAGAATGTCACTCTGCTCGGCCTGCTCGCCGCCACCTGCGGCAAGATCGGCCGCGAGATCTACACGCTGATGAAGACCGAATTCGCCGAGCTCGAGGAACCGGTCCCGCCCGGCACCGTCGGCAGCTCCACCATGCCGCAGAAACGCAATCCGAAGCTGTGCCAGGAGATCATAGCCGCCTCCGCCGATATCCGCTCCCAGGTGCCGCTGGCGCTGGAAGCGATGATGACCGAGCATGAGGGCGATCGCACCAACAGCCTGATGATGGACACCGCGGAATCCCGCGCCTGCATCGGCACCGGCGACATGCTGGGGCGGCTGCATGAGGTCGTGCGCGGCCTGCGGCTGGATCCGGGGCGGATGCGCGCCAATCTGGACCTCAGCGGCGGACTGATCATGGCCGAGGCGGTGATGCTGGAGCTGGGCGCCGTCATCGGGCGGCAGCACGCGCACGATGTGGTGTACGAAGCCGCGCAGGACGCCTTCACCCGCGGCGAATCGTTCAGCGACATGCTGTCATCCCACCGGCGGGTAACCACGCACATGAACCGCAAGCAAATTCGCGGGGCGCTCGACCCGACCGCCTATACCGGGCTATGTGCGGATATGGCACGCGACGGGGTGAAACAGGCGCGTGCGGTCGCAAAGGAGCTGCTGTCATGACCGCCCTGGACGTCGATCACCTGCGAGCCTGGATCGGCCGGCACGAGACGTTGCATGATCGCGTCACCCGGTTTCCGGTGGCCGCGCTGTCGGCCACGCTGGATCGCGACGATCCGCCGCCGCAGGAAGGGGATGCGCTGCCGCCGTTGTGGCACTGGCTGTATTTCCTTCCGGTCGCCCGCCAATCAACGCTGGGCCCGGACGGGCATCCCGAGCGCGGCGGCTTCCTGCCGCCGGTGCCGCTGCCGCGCCGCATGTGGGCCGGCGGGCGGTTTACCTTCCATCAGCCGTTGCGGGTGGATGAGGCGATCACCCGGGTTTCCACCGTTCAGGATGTAACGATCAAGCAGGGGCGCAGCGGCGCATTATGCTTCGTGCTGGTTCGCCATGAGGTATTCGGGGAACGTGGACGTGCCCTGGTCGAGGAGCAGGACATCGTCTATCGCGAGGCTGCGGCGCCCGGAGAGGCAGCCGCGGCACCGCGCCGGGTCCGCGACGACGACGTCTGGCGGCGCGATGTCGTCCCCACGGAACCGCTGTTGTTTCGTTACTCAGCACTCACGTTCAACGGCCATCGCATTCATTACGACCGCCGTTACGTAACCGAAGTCGAGGGCTATCCGGGTTTGGTTGTCCAAGGCCCGCTAATCGCGATGCTGCTGCTGGATTTGCTCAACCGCAACAGCGATGGAGCATTGTCCTCGTTTCGCTTCCGGTCGGTCAGCCCGGTGTTCGATAGCGCAACGTTCTCGGTTCACGGGGCGACGGACGGAGCGGATGCTGTTGCGCTGTGGGCGCGCGATGGCGGCGGGCACCTGGCGATGGAGGCGGACGCAACCATGGCCGCGCCGCCTTCGCATTGAATTCTGTTCAAGCCGCCTGGCGTGATCGGTCGTCGCCAAACAGGTTGATCATCTCGCGACAGAAATCCGGTAAATCGTCCGGCTTGCGCGATGTCACCAGCATGCCATCGACCACCACTGACTGGTCTTCCCAGTTGGCACCGGCGTTCTTCAGGTCCGTCTTCAATGATGGCCATGACGTCACGCGGCGGCCGCGCACGCCGTCCGCTTCGATCAGCGTCCAGGGGCCGTGGCAAATCGCCGCAATCGGCTTGCCGGCCTCGACGAAGTGACGAACGAACGCCACGGCTTCGGGAATGGTCCGCAACGTGTCGGGGTTCGCTACGCCGCCCGGCAATAGCAGTGCATCGAACTCGTCGGCGGAAACACTCGACAATTCATGATCGACCGGCAATTTGTCGCCCGTCTTGTCATGATTCATGCCCTGGATCTGGCCACCCTTCGGCGCGATCACCACCACCTGCGCGGATGCGGACTTCAGTGCCTTGACGGGTTCGGTAAGTTCCACCTGTTCCACACCATCGGTCGCCAGGACGGCGATTTTGCGGTCAGAAAGTCCAGCCATTTCCCAAAGTCTCCTGTAGCAAAGTAAGTAACAGCAACGGATCCCGTCAGCCGGGGTTGCGTGACATCGCGGCCATCTACGACGCCCGTTTGCGCGACCGTTTCTTCGGAGCGGCGGCTGGTTTTTCCTCCCCCAGGCTGGCCTTCAGCGCCGCCATCAGGTCGATGACATTGCCGCGGTCCGGCTCCGCGGCTGGTTCCGGCGCGATGCCTTCGCCCCTCAGTTTTGCCTCGATGACATCGCGCAGTTTCGCCTCGTACCGATCTTCCGTGTCGTCCGGCTGGAATTTTCCGTTCTGCCGATCAATCAGTTGCGTCGCGAGGGCTATCATTGATGGATCGGGTTTTTCTTCGGTCACATCTTGCCAGATCGGACCTGCATCCCACAGGTCGTTCGGGTCATGTAGCGTATGGCACACCATCCCTTTGCCCGATGGCATGATCGCCACGGCACGCTCCCGGCGGGCGATCACCACGCGGGACAGCGCTGCGGCGGAAGACTTGCGGATCGCATCGCGCAAGACAACGAACACGTCTTGTCCGGCCTCTCCGTCGGGGGCGACGTAATATGACGTATCGAAGAAGATCGGATCGATCGATGCGGTTTCAACGAATTTGTTGATTGTCAATGTGCCGGAGCTTTCGATGCGGGCCTGCTCGAAATCACCTTCCTCCAGCAGGACATAGCGGTCCTTTTCAAATTCATAGCCCTTTACAAGGTCTTGACGAGACACTTCCCGGTCGGTTTCGGCGTCCGTCGAAACCATGCGGATGCGATTGCCGGTTTCCGGATTGATCAGATGAAAGTGCAGGCCGCTGCTGCCGCGAATGACGCTGAACAGCGCGATGGGGCAGGAAACCAGCGCCAGCCGCAGGTGTCCTCGCCAAATGGGTCTCGATGCCATGACCTCTATGCAACGCCGCTTGACGCGTTTAGGTGCCGGATGACAGAAAAATGTTCTCGCAGACGCGACCGATGGACAAATATCGGCGTTCAGGCTGCCTTGGAGGATACGAATGATTGCCGTTGCCAACGAATTGCTCGCCCGCTTCCAGTCCGTGCGGCTTGAAACGGAGACCCTGGTCAGCAATCTCACGGACGAAGACCAGAACGTTCAGTCGATGCCGGACGCCAGCCCGGCCAAGTGGCATCGGGCGCATACCACCTGGTTTTTCGAACAGTTCGTGCTGGTTCCCCACGTCCCCGGCTATCGCGTGTTCGATCCGGTTTTCAGTTTTCTCTTCAACTCCTACTATGACGCCGTTGGTGATCGCCATCCCAGGCCCTCGCGCGGGCTGCTGACCCGGCCGCCGGTGCGGCAGGTGACGGAGTATCGCAGGCATGTCGATGCTGCGATGCAGACGGCATTGGGCGGGTTGCCCGCCGCGGTGTTGCCGGTGATCGAGCTCGGCCTGCATCACGAACAGCAGCATCAGGAACTGCTGATCACCGATGTGCTGCATGCGTTCGCCGCCAACCCGCTTTGTCCCGCCATGCTGCCGGATTGGCGGGAACCGGAGGGTGAGCCGGGCGAGACGGCATTCGTCCGATGTCCGGCGGGGCTGCAACGCATCGGCCACGATGGCGAGGGTTTCTGCTTCGATAACGAAACGCCGGCGCATCGGGCCTGGCTCGGTGACTATGCCATCGCCTCCCGCCTCGTGCGCAATCGCGACTGGCTGGCGTTCATCCAGGACGGCGGCTATCGCACCGCGTCGCTTTGGATGTCCGACGGCTGGGCCGCGGCGCAGGCTGCGGGCTGGGACGCGCCGCTGCATTGGCGCAAGCATGAGGACAGGTGGTTCCAGTTCGGCCCCGGCGGCCTGGCGCCGCTGCCGCTGAACGCCCCGGTTCGGCATGTAAGCTGGTATGAGGCCGACGCCTTCGCCCGCTGGAGCGGCGCGCGCCTGCCAACGGAAGCGGAATGGGAGTTTGCCGGCGCCAATCCGGAGATCCGCGAGCAATACGGGCATGTCTGGCAGTGGACGGAAAGTGCTTATCGGCCATATCCCGGATATCGCCCGGACAAAGGCGCCATCGGCGAGTATAATGGTAAGTTCATGATCAACCAGATGGTGCTGCGCGGTAGCGCGTCGACAACATCTCGCGGTCACGCGCGCCCGACCTACCGGAACTTCTTCCACCCGGACAAACGGTGGCAATTCGCCGGCCTTCGACTGGCCAGGGACGTCTGAACAGGAGGCCGATGTGCCAAACGAGTCCGGGTTCGCGCCGCGCGGTCTGCGCGCGGATGTGGTCGAGTCTGCCCTGGCGGGGCTGATAGCGGCACCGAAAACCTTGCCCGCGAAATTGTTTTACGACGCGGAGGGATGCCGGCTGTTTTATCGGATTACAAACCTGCCAGAATATTACCTGACAAGAACGGAGACCGCGCTGCTGCGCTCGCTGGGGGGTACGCTGCTGCCGGACGGCCTGCACGACGCCGCGCTGGTCGAATTCGGCGGCAGCGACGAAACCAAGGCCCGCTTCTTGCTGGATTTGCGTGCCAGCAGCGGCGAACCGGTGTTCGACACCTACGTTTCGATCGATGTCGCCGAGACGGCGTTGACCGACTTACGGCAGCGTTTGGCAGTGTCCCATCCGTATCTGATGACGGTTCCGATTGCGGCGGATTTCATGGCGCCGCTGCGTCTGCCGCCGCTGACCGGTGATCGCCTGGGATTCTTCCCCGGCTCAACCATCGGCAATCTTGATCCCGGTGCAGCGGTGGATTTTCTCGGCGCCGCGCGAGAGTCCCTGGGACCGAACTCGTGGTTTTTGTTGGGCGCCGATTTGCGCAAGTCGCCTGCGATTCTGTTGCCGGCATATAACGACGCCGAGGGTGTGACGGCGGCCTTCAACCTGAACCTGCTGCGGCGCCTGAACCGCGAGGCCGGGGCGGATTTCGACCTCAGGTGCTTCCGCCACCAGGCGATCTGGAATGCCGAGGCGGGGCGGATAGAGATGCATCTGGTATCCGCGTGCGATCAGACCGCGCAAGTGGCGGGACATACGATCATGTTTGCTGAAGGCGAGTCCATTCATACCGAGAACAGCTATAAGTTCACGCCTCGGATGATCAGTGACATCGCCGCTGCGGCGGGATGGGAGCTGCGCAGCGTCTGGACCGATCCGGCGAACTACTTCGGCGTTTTCCTGCTGCGTCACGGCTAAAATAAAAAACGGCCCGGCAAATGCCGGGCCGCAGCACTTCCCGGGATGTTTTCAGGCCGCCATCTTCTGCACGTCGCCCATCAGGAACGCCCGCAGTTGGAGCCGGGCGCGGTGCACGCGACTTTTCAAGGTGCCGATGGCGCAGCCGGTTTCCTCGGCCGCGTCTTCATAGGACTTTTCCTGCAGGACGATCATGAACAAGGCTTCACGTTGATCCGGGGGCAATTTCTCCAGCGCCCAACCCAGTTCACGCAGCGCGGTGCGGTCTTCATGCGCGGCTGCGACCGGGACTTCCGGGATATTCTCCATGTCGGTGAACTCACGCTTGCTGCGAACACTGCTAATGAAGTGGTTGATCATGATGCGGTGCACCCAGGCTGAAAAGTTCGTGCCGGGTATGAAGCAATTCTGCGCCACCAGGGCTTTAGTCGCGACATCTTGGGTAAGATCGTCGGCAGCGGCACGATTTCTTGTCAAAGCGAGCGCCCAAACGCGCATTTTCGGCATGAAGGAAATAAGCTGATCATTAAATTCCTGTTGCATAGACGAAGCCTCCTGTCCCGGCTGACGCATGACACCTGTGCAGGGGTTCGGTGCTCTGCAAGGCGCCTGACAGGACGGTGATGCCAGCCTCACGTTAGACTTGACGTGCCGCTTAACATTCGCGATTCAGTGAGATCACGTCGCGAGGAAAGTGATCACGTTGATCCCATCGCGGCAAACCGCGGCACATCACGGCGCTTTTCGGCGTCGCTAACGGGGGACTTTCGTGCGTTTTGCGATATCAGCAGCGGCCGCGGCCTCCGGGCTGCTTCTGCTTGGCCTGGCGATGTTCGGCCAGCCGGATGCCTATCTGCGCATGGCGCGTGAGCAATGGGACAGCCTGGTCGATGCCTCTTCGCCGGAACCGGCGGCGGATCAGGCACAATCGAACGCGTCGATGAGCGCTGCTATGACGCAACTGCAACAACAAGTCTCGCAACTGCGTGATGAACTGACGAGAAAACGGAACGAAGCCGAGGAGGCCCGGCAGGCGCTGGCCGCGGCGGATGCCCAGCGGCAGGCCACCGAACGACAGACGACGGAACGGCAGTGGGCCGATCGGCCGCCGGCCGAACAGCCTCCGGCGGTGGCGGCGCCCGAGGCCCCGACTGTCGTTGTTGTTCCAGAACGGCACGAGGCCGCCTCTCCTCCCGTCACCGTGGAGCGTCACGAACCCGCAGCCCCACCGGAACGTCACGCCGCGGCCAGGCCACCGCCTCCCGCGCTCAGGCCGGCCCCGCGGCAAGAGACGGACAACGCTCAATCCGTGCTGGCCCGTCTGCGACAAGCGTCACCGGCTGCGGGCGTGGAGGTGCCGCCGCAGGCTGAACGGATCAATCGCGGTCCCTCACCGTCGTTGCGGCGCCTGATTGCGGCGCGTTCGGCTTTGGCGGGCGGTCAGATCGAGGAAACGCGGCGGCTGCTCCAGGAAGCACAACTTCAACTTGTCTTCCGCCCGGTCGGCTCCACCGAGGATGACCCGGCGCCCGCTGGCAAGGCTGCCTCGGATGTCGCACATGCGCTCGATGCGTTGAGCGGCAATGACGTGCCGCTCAGCCGCAGTTACATCGATCGCGCGGTCGAGGACGCATCGGGCCGCGCGGCTGAGACTCCGGGACCGCAGGAGGCGCCGGCAGCGTCCGGGTACGCCCCCGCCTATCCTTTGCGCTGATGCAGTTATAGCACAGTTGACGCTACCATTACGTTAAGCACGCTGACTTGAACTGATCCGGCCGCGATTTCGGGGTGATTCGGTTGCAAACTAAGCCGGTGGTGCGGTTTATCGCGTTGGCACGGCCCTTGCTCAATACAGTTCGTGATGTTTCACCGGCCTCACGCCCATCGGCGGCGTGATTGAAAGACTTTGTCCAGGAGAAACTGCCTCCCACGGACTCCGACACCTCGCTGACCATCCCGCAAAGGTTTAAACACATGAGTCAACACGCCTCTTCCACGCTTCGGATACCTAACGAGACAGTTCTGCCGGCGCCGCGCCGTCGGGTTGCCCTGCCGGCCGGGGTCGCGCTGGCGTCCGCCGTCGCGCTCGCGGCATGCTCTCCCGTGCCGAGCAACCTGCCGCCCGCGCCGCTGGAGCCCGAGGCCACGGCCGTCAGCGCCGCCAGCCTGCCCGCCTATCACATTCAGGTCGGCGATGTGCTTGAAGTCCGCCTCATGCTGAATCCGGAGTTGAATGAAGAGGTTACGGTTCGTCCCGACGGCCACATTTCGACGACGGTGGTGCCGGACGCGGTTGCCTATGGCCAAACGCCCGCCCAGTTGTCCGAGTTCCTGCGCCATGCCTACAGCCACGATCTGCAGAATCCGCGGGTGTCCGTGGTGGTTAAATCGTTCGCCCCGACGCGCGTTTATGTCGGTGGCGAAGTGAATACGCCGGGCGAGTTCATTACGGTCGGTCCGACGTTGACCTTGTCCCAGGCCATTGCGCGGGCGGGCGGAACCAAGCTCAGCAGCGATGACACGTCCGTGTTCATCATTCGGCGCGGCGCCGGCGACAAGCCTGAAGTGCTGTCCACGAAGTGGAAGGCCGTGCGGCAGGGTCGCGATGCGGAGGCCGATGTCCGGCTGGCGCCCTATGATGTCGTGTATGTGCCGAAGCTTGGCATCGCCGAAGTGTATCAGTTCTACAACCAGTATATCGGCCAGTTCGCCAATCCGAGCTTCGGATTCTCTTATCTGCTGAACCCGACAACGGCTGGCACCAACATTATCGGCGGTACCACCACGACGACGCACTGATGCAATTGCGGCGCCGGACGATCCGGCGCCGCAGCAGCCGCTTGAGCCGGACTATCCCGGGCCAAGACCTGCGTGCCGATCGGCGAAGGCCCGCAGGTGCGTGAGAGTCGTCGAGCCAATGCACGGGCTCAGACGGTCGGTCGATTTATCGATCGACCGGGGCGCCGGCATCGCAAAGTCGTTCCACACCCGACCCGTATGAGGCCTTCCGGATGCTGCTGGCAGGGACATTCACGGGGCTTGATCCGGAAAGCCGCCGTAGCCTGTCGGACTGGCTCGACGCGATGCCGATCGGCACTCAGGCTGGCGCAGGCCGCATCGATTCAGTGGTGGATCTCTCCCGGCGGCCATGGAGGGTAACCGACGCCAGCGCCATCATAGGCGTGTTCGAAAAAGGCATGGATTCCGCATCGTGGCTTATCATCGGACACCAAGCCCTTTGGACCCTGGTACGATGTGAAGATAGCACGGTTTCGGAAACGTGTTCGACGCTCCGGGAGATACTAACCCTGGTTAACGCCGAGTTGTCCGATTGACGCTCACACCTGAACGGCCGTTTCGCTCCGCGCGAACGGCGGGACCGCCAGTCCGCGCTTCAGCTCAATACCATGCCGCCGAAGCATACGATACAGTGTTACTCTCGAAACACTCAGCGCATGCGCGGTTGAGGTGATATTCTCGTCGGTCCGTGCCAGCGCATCGACCAGGACAGCGCGCTCCTCCGCCGAACCGGGCCTGGGCACGGCGTCAGGTTTCGGCGGCGCCGCCGGAGCGTCCTCCAGCCCGATCAGCCCGGAGGGTCCGATTGCTGCGCCGTCGCCGACAATCACGGCGCGCCGCACCACGGACATCAGTTCCCGGACATTGCCGGGCCAGCGATGGCGCTGCAGCGCCGCCATCGCGTCCGGGGTGAACCCGTCTACCGAACGGTTGAAATCGCGCGCCGCGATCCGCAGGAAATGCTGCGCCAATTGCGGAATATCCTCCGCGCGGTCTCGCAATGGCGGCACCGGCAGCGTCAGCACGTTCAGGCGGTAATACAGATCCTCCCGGAAGCGGCCGTCGCTGATGGCTTGTGCCAACCGCACATTTGTTGCGGACACGATGCGAACATCCAGGTTGATGGTGTCGCGCCCGCCGAGGCGCCTGATCTGCCCCTCTTGCAGGAAGCGCAGCAGATGCGCTTGCAAATCAATCGGCATATCGCCGATTTCGTCCAGAAACAGAGTGCCGCCGTTGGCGGTCTCGATCTGGCCCAGGTTGCGGGTGGCCGCGCCGGTAAAGGCGCCCTTTTCGTGTCCGAACAGCTCGGATGCCACCAGCCCGGACGGGATTGCCGCGCAATTGACCGCCACGAAGGGTCCGCGCGCCCGGGCGGAGGCGTCATGGATGGCACGCGCCAGCAATTCCTTGCCGGTTCCGCTCTCACCGGTGATCAGCACGGGTTCGTCGGTCTGCCCGAAGCGGCCGAGCAGCGCCGCGATCCGGCGCATCGCCGGGCTGTCGCCGACAATCGCCTGCGTTATCGACTTAGCGGCAACCGTGCCCCGATCCACCGTTTCGTAAAGCCGGCTGAGCAACGTGGGGTCTTCCGCGGCGCGTTCCAGCAGCAGCCGGGCCAGGCGTTGCGCCGGAACGCGAGCCAGATCGTCGAAGCTGACGCACATCGCCGCGGCCAGGCCGTCGCGTGACGGCACTGGTATTTCCCGCGACAAAGGCTGACCGTCTGGCATCCTGGGTTGGTTCCGTATGTAAAGGCGTCAGGCGCCTGTCTCGTCACGTGACGTGTTATCGTAAAGCTCGCGCGGACGGGATCACGAGCGCGTGGCGCGGCATCATCAGATGGAGATCGTGACAATATCGTTCGCTGTAAAAAAATGCACGGACCGCATGCCATCGTGTTCACGTCAGCAACGGAGGTCGAGTTTATGACAGCATCACAACGTGTAGATCGCGCGAATTGTTCTGGCCTCGTACACGCTTCCGTGCTTAAACGCGTCGGCATGCGAAACCTTCTCTGCCTTATGCTGGTCATGCCCGGGATCGCGATGGCCGGCCAGGACTCCGGTCCCCGGCCGGTGGCCGCCAGGACCGTCGCTTTGCTGCAGGTCGCGCCTCGGCCGATCGCGCGGCAAACGGCGTATGCGGGGGATCCGGGGACGTTATGCGAGACGGCGGTGACCTCGGCCGAGTTCTCCGGCAGCCTGCCGCCACGCCTGCTGCACGCGATCAGCCTGACCGAAAGCGGGCGCATCGATCCGAAAACCGGATCGGTCAAGGCGTGGCCCTGGACGCTCAACGCCGAGGGCGAGGGCCATTTTTTCGAAACCCGGGACGACGCCATCCAAGCGGTCAAGGCGTTGCAGGCCCGCGGCGTGCAGTCGATCGATGTCGGCTGCACGCAGGTGAACCTGATGTACCACCCGCATGCCTTCGCCTCGCTGGAGGACGCTTTCGACCCGCGCAGCAACGCCACCTACGCGGCCAGGTTCCTGAACGCGCTGTATGCCGAGGGCAAAGACTGGTCGCGGGCGATCGCTGCCTATCATTCGGAGACGCCGGCGCTGGGCGATGCCTACCGCGTCCTGGTGATGGCGCGTTGGCGAGACCCTGACCTGCGCGAAGCCCGCCCGGTCGGGGCCAACGCGTATCAGGATTTCGCCCGCGACGGTCAGGCGTACGGCGCCTTCACGTCCACCGGACGCGTTTACGGCGCGTTCACAATGGGCGCGGGACGATAGCATCGCCGGTGGCTGCTGGCGCTCAGGCCAGGGCCAGCACCACCACGCCGGCGCAGATCATTGCAATCGCACCCACCTGCATCGCGCCCATCGGCTCGGCGAAGCCATAGTGCCCGATCAGCGCGGCCGCGACATAGGACACCGCGGTGCAGGGCAGGGCGACCGACATCGGAATCCGGCGCAGCGCGACGATATACAGCAGCGCCGATCCGCCATACACGAAAAGCCCGGACACCGTGCGTAGATCCAGCAACTGGGCCAGGAAGTCGGGCGCCGCGGCCCCCGCCTTCAGCAGCGTCTGGCCCGCCATGCTGGAGACGATCGCCGCGGCCAGCGCTGTCCAATAGAGGCTCATGTTCGGCTTCCCGTGATCTGCGTGTTGCGCCGGACGTGGCGCACGGTGCCCTGCGGCTTGCCGTTGGCCGACAGGAATGTGCGGCCGACATACTCACCCAGGATCCCCAGGATCATCGACTGCACGCCTGATACCAGCAGCAGCACCGCCATGGTGGAGGCCCAGCCGGACGGGGTCTGATGGATGAACAGCGCCTCCGCTATCGTTGCGACCGCGCCCAGGGCGCCAAGGATCGACATCGCGATCCCGGCCCATACCGCCAGCCGCAGCGGCGCCAACGAGAAGCTGGTGGCGAGGTTCAGCCACAGTCGCACCAACCGCGTCAGCGTGTAGTTGGAGCGTCCTTCGAGCCGCGGCAGATGGTGCACCTCGATGCTGTCGATGCGCTGGGTCACCTGCATGATCAGGCCGTCTACATAGGGATAGGGGCCGCTGTACCGGGTCACCGCCTGCACCACCAGAGCCGACATGCAGCGGAACGACGACAGATAAAGCCACTTCGGCTTGTCCAGCAGCCGATCGGCGACCGCGTTGGCAAAACGGCTGCCGAGGTTGCGCCAGGCTGCGTGCTGCTTCAGCCCATAACGGGTGTAGACCACGTCCCAGTCGCCGAGGCGGGCATGGTCATACAGCTTGACCACTTCCTCCGGCGGATTTTGCAGGTCGTCGTCCATGGTGATGACGAAATCGCCGCGCGCCTCCCTCAGGCCGGTCATCACCGCGTTATGCTCGCCGTAGTTGCGGGCATGCTCGACATAGACCAAGGGCACCCGGGCGGTGGCCAGCAGTTCCGCGCAGACCTCGGCGGAGTTGTCCGGACTACCGTCGTTCACCAGCACGATTTCCAGGCCGCCAGCCGGATGCAGGTCGGACAGCGCATCGACCAGCCGCCCGATGGTGGCGGCACCGCGATAGACCGGGACGACAATAGACAGGCCGGGGCGCGGGGGGGGCGCAACCGGTAGCGAGGCGTCAACCTGACTCAACGAGTCGTTCATGGCTTCTCCGCAACCGCCAACACTGACCCTCCGGCCGGAAGCGGGAAGGGCAGGCGGCGTTCGATTTCCGTCACGGCATGGAATGTCGCATCCAGCCATGGCGGAAACGGGGCGACATCGGACACCGCGTCGCCACGAGCCAGGACTTTTCGCTGCACGATCATCAGCGGCAGCAGCAGGCCGTTCCAATAGCGCGCCCGGACGCGCCGGAACCCGGCGCGATGCAGCAAGGCGGCGGTTTGCGGCGCCGTCCACCGCCGGGCGGTCTGGACGCGCCGATCATGCGCGGAGATCAGCCACTGGTAGGCTGGCATGTTCACTACGAGACGGCCGCCCGGCCGGAGGATCCTGGCCAGCTCCATCAGCGCCGCCAGCGGGTCTACCGCGATGTGGTAGAGCACGTCGGCGGACACGGCGGCATCGAAGCTGTCACTGGCAAACGGCAGGGCGTTGACGCTGCCGCGCGCGATCGCGGCGCCGGATTTTTGCCCCGCCCGCGCCGCCGCAGCCTGGTTCCATTCGACCCCCAGGCCCATCAGGTCGGGGCGGCGATCACGCAGTATCGCCAGAAACCCCCCGGTGCCGCAGCCGGCATCGAGCACGCTGCCTCGCACGCCGGCGAGGGCATCGCACAGGCGGGCGTGCAGGGCGCGATACCACCACATGCTCGCTTCCGCCTGATCCATCAGGGCGTATTCTGCGGCTTCCATCGGCGGGTGATTGCATCCGCGCTGCCTTAGCCGCAAGCACTGTCTGGCGAACGGGACGCAGGCGCCCCAGACTGGTGTTGCCTCGGCCTATGCGGTGCAGCCCTCGTCGCGCAGCAACTCCAGCACCGCCTCGGGCGGCACGTCGGCGCTGGTGAACGCCTGGCCGATGCCGCGCGCCAGAACAAAATGCAGCGCCCCGTCGCGCATCTTCTTGTCGCGCCGCATATGGCCAACCAGCATCGCGGCCGAAAACCGCCGGTTCAGCATCGATAGATCGGCCGGCAGCCCGACGGATGAGACATGCGCGATCACCCGCTCGGCATCCGCCGCCGCGCAGAAACCCAGCCGCGCCGACAGCTTGAACGCCAGACCGAGGCCGATGGCGACGCCCTCGCCGTGCAGGATGCCGCCGTCGTAGCCGTATTCGGCCTCCAGCGCGTGGCCGAAGGTATGGCCGAGATTCAGCAGGGCGCGGCCGTCGTTCGGCTTTTCCTCGCGCTCATCGTCGCCCACCACCGCGGCCTTGAAGGCGCAGGTGCGCCGGACCGCCTCGGCCTGGGCCTCCCGGTCGCCGGACACCACGGCCTTGCCGTTGCGTTCACACCAGGCGAAGAACGCGGCATCGCCGATAAGCCCGGACTTGGCGATCTCGGCATAGCCGGCACCGAGTTCCCGCGGCGGCAGGGTGGCTAAGGTGCCGGTATCGGCCAGCACCATGCGCGGCTGGTAGAACGCGCCTACCAGATTCTTGCCGCGCCGCGTGTTCACCCCGGTCTTGCCGCCGACGGAGGAATCCACCTGCGACAGCAGGGTGGTCGGGATCTGCACGAAAGGCAGCCCGCGCAATGTCGTCGCCGCCGCGAATCCGGCCAGATCCCCGACAACCCCGCCGCCGAGCGCGATGATCGCGGTGCGCCGCTCGACCGGCACCTCCAGCAACTGGTCCACCACATTGGCGTAGCTGTCCATGGTTTTGGACATCTCGCCGCCCTCGACAACGATGGCGCTTGCCGTGATCGCCGTCTCCGCCAGCCCGCCCATCAGGGTCTGCAGGTGCAGCGCCGCCACGTTGCGGTCAGTTATCACCACGGCCCGCTTCTGCTGCAGCCGGGGCGCCAGCAAGGCACCGGCGCGGGCAAGCAGGTTGTCCCCGATAACGACATCGTAGCTGGTGCTGGAGAGGACGACATGTAGCCGCCGTGCCGGCTTCCATTCGGAAAGGGCCTGCATCACGCTGCCGGTGGTGTGGTCGGGCGGTTCGTCGCCGCAATCCACGATCACGTCAGCTTCGGCGTAGATTGGGTAACGGACCTCCATCAACTGCCGCAGCGTGTCTTCGCGGTCACGCCCGTTCAGCAGCGGCCGGTTGTCCCGCCCCGCCACCCGGCGCACCAGCGTCGGCAGGGTGCAGCGCAGCCACACCGATGTGGCTTCGGCACGGGTGGTTTCCCTGGTCTGCGGGTCCATGAACGCCCCACCGCCGAACGCCACCACCAGCGGGTCGCCTGCCAGCAGCCGGCGGATCACCCGGCGCTCCCCGTCGCGGAAGGCGGGTTCGCCGTAGCGGGCGAACAGTTCCGGGATGGTGCAGCCGGCGGCCAGTTCGATCTCCTGGTCCGCGTCGCGGAACGGCATACCGAGGCGCGCGGCCAGCCGGCGGCCGATGGAGGTCTTGCCGGCACCCATCAGCCCGACGAGCACGATGCTGCGCCCGGCGATCGTATCGGGTATCGGCTGCGTCTCCCGCAGGGCGGTGTTTTTGGTCATGGTCGCTCATAGTAGCACAACACGCGGAACAGGCGACGGCCCGCATGGCAGATGCGTCCGGCAAACTGCGGTATCGGCTTTCCTTCGCAGCCGATAGCTAATATTTTGGATCGGTATCTGATTCCCGCGGCGAGTCGCATCGCCTCGCCGCGCACCGGACGCCACAGCCGCTATCCCTCAGGAGCTTTGATGATTCGCATTTTCCTGTTCGTCGTGGCGGCCGGACTGGTGCTGATGGCCATCGGCGTGGTGATGCTGGGCACGTTCCCGCCGACACCGCAGCCGCATGCGGTGGAAAAGGTCGTCCCGAACGACAGGTTCACCGCGCATTGATGGATCCGAAGGTCGACGCCTTCCTGGAAATGCTGACGGTGGAGCGTGGCGCGGCACGCAACACGATCGACTCTTATACCATCGACCTGGCGGACTTCGCCGGCTTCGCGATCGGCCGGGGGCAGGCGGCGGCGGCGGCGGATGCGGCGACGTGCCAATCCTACATGGCGTCGCTCCATGCGCGCGGCCTGTCCGCCCGCACCGCCGCGCGCCGGCTTTCGGCGCTGCGGCAATTCCATCTGTTCCTGCTGCGCGACGGGGTGCGCACGGACGATCCGACCAGTCTGCTGGATACGCCGAGGCTGCCGCAGCCGTTGCCGAAATTCCTCTCCGAGGCGGAGGTCGATGCGCTTCTGGCCGCCGCCGTGGCGAAGCCCGGGCACACCGGGGCGTTGGCGCGCGCCGCTCTGGAACTGCTGTACGCCACTGGCATGCGGGTGTCCGAACTCCTGTCGCTGCCCCGCGCCGCGCTCGGCGCCCGGGCCGAGGTGATGATCATCACGGGCAAAGGCGGCAAGGAGCGGATGGTGCCGCTGTCCGATGCGGCGCGGGAGGCCGGGGCGGCTTTGCTGGCTGCCACCGCGGCGCAAAGCCGCTGGCTGTTCCCGGGCCGCGATCCGAAGCAGGCTCTGACCCGGCAGGCGTTCTTCCTGGTGCTGAAGCAGGTTGCGCTGGAAGCCGGGATCGATCCGGCGCGGGTGTCGCCGCATGTGCTGCGGCACTCGTTCGCCTCGCACATGCTGGCACGGGGGGCGGATCTGCGCAGTTTGCAGGTGCTGCTGGGGCATGCGGATATTTCGACGGTGCAGATCTACACGCATGTGCAGACCGAGCGGCTGCGCCAGGTGGTGGAGGAGCATCATCCGCTGTCGGACCGTATGGCGGCAATCAAGTCCTGCCCCTGAAGGCAAACCTGATCCGGCTGGCCGCCGTCAGGAGGCCCAGTTCTCGCGAAAATCGGCATTCAAGGTGACGCCGCCATCGACGTAAAGCGTTTGCCCGGTGATATAGGCTGCGTCGTCGGAGGCCTAGCATCGATTTGCTCCACCGTGGCGCTCGGGTCATCGTTTCGCCCAAAAATGTTTTGATAGCGTCAGCGAAGTTCCAACGGCGGCGAGATTGCCACGCACAATATCGACCCGAAACAGAACGAATTCGATTGGCTCGGCGACCTTATAAATGGCATATCGGAATGGGCGTCTAAATTTGAGTCGTCTTTATGGGAATTATCGCAAATGAGAGATTTGCCACGCGCTATGTCTCCGCGAAGCGCTTGTGCTGGTGCAATGGATGGCTTGGCCTCGAGTCACGATGACGAGGCCGGCGGTTCCGTCCAGCGTCAAACGACCGGCCGGAGACAAAAGCGTGCAATCGAACCTGAACGCCACGCGGCTGTGCCGGCGACGCTGCGCGCGTCGCTCGCCAGGCGAACCCGGGACCTGGCGATCGCGCGGGAGAAACTGCGGACCGAGGCGGAGGAGCGTGCTCGTCTTGAGACTTTGCTGCGGCAGGCTCAGAAAATGGCCGCGGTTGGATATCTCGCCAGCGGCCTCGCACATGACTTCAATAATTTGCTGGGTGTCGTCATGTGCAGCCTGGACATGATGGGGCGGCGGATCGATTCCGGCAACGCGGACGGGATGGCGCGGTATATGGCAAACGCCGTAAGCTCGACCGATCGCGCCGCTTCTCTCAGCCGGCGTCTGCTGGATTTCGCGCGTCCCCGGGCGCCGGGCGCCAAACCGACCGATCCGCAAACCCTGATTTCCGGCTGGGAAGATCTGTTCCGCGCCGTTGCCGGCTCGAATATCAATCTTGAAATCGAAACGGACGGCGGCACGTGGTCGATCATGTGCGAACCCGATGAGTTGGACAACGCAGTCCTGAACCTGGTCCTCAACGCCCGTGATGCCATGCCAGTGGGTGGCGGGCTGGTTGTGCGGGTCGCAAACGTTTGCCTTGATGAGGCCCGGGCGGGATCTCTGGGCTGCGGCATCGATCCCGGCGAGTTTGTTGCGATTTCTGTGACTGACACCGGCATCGGGATCGCACCGGAGGTCGTTGCGAAACTCTTTCAGCCGTTTTTCACAACCAAGCCCGCAGGCCAGGGCACTGGTCTGGGATTGGCCATGGTTCTCGGTTTCGCCAAACAGATCGGCGGCCAGGTTCACATTGAATCGGAACTCGGCCGAGGATCGACCTTCAAGCTCTTGCTGCCGCGCTGCGATGCCTGCGGCGCCTGTACCGGTGGCGATGCCTCCATGTGGGCAACAACCACGTCCGCGCTTCAATCACAGTTCGCGGCCCCCGGCGTAGTGGCGATGGAATAATTCGAAGATACGGTATCGACTCGTATGGCTCCGCGTGCCCGGCCCGCGGATAACACCTGAGCGGTTCCGGTCGGTTTATTCCGCCTTCCTGCCGCGTAACAACCGCGGCCCGAGCAGGCCGCTGCCCAGCAGAAGTAGATGTTCGCGCCCTGGGTGTCGGTCGAATCGTCATGCCAATTCATTGTTATAGTGTTGCCGGCGCCGGTGAACGTGCCGCTTCCGGAAGTCAGGGCGAGCCGACCAGCGGGAGAGGAGCCTGTCGCGCTGACCGAAACGATCGCATGAATGGCGTCGGCTGAACTGTTGACGACGCTCAAGGACTGCTCATGCGCCGCGGGCGCCATCGAACCGCGACCGGATCTGCGAAGGTCCGGGGCCAAATCGCCGCCCGGCAACTTACGGAGGCTACCGGCCTGTCGGAGATGTTGGTGATCTGCAGGCTGCCGGCAGAGCAGCGCGTTCTGCTTTGGAAGGCTGATGCAAAAGCCCGCGGCGAGACGGCAATCGTGCGGGCAGAGGGGGCGAGTAGGGGCCCTGTCCTCCGAACCCACCCCGACGCTCAGGAAAGCGGGTTCGCGCCGCCCCAGCTCAGCTCCGGCACCAGTTTGATCGGGTAGTCAACGCCGTGATGCTCCGGCGCGGCATGTCGCTTGGGCAGCTTCACCGGCTTCGAAGGAACCTTCTCGTAGGGTATCCGGCTGAGCAAATGATGAATGACGTTCAGCCGCAGCCGCCGCTTGTCGTCCGACCGGGCAACGAACCACGGCGCCCAGGAGGTGTCGGTTGCCAGGAACATCTCGTCGCGTGCGCTGGAGTATTCGTGCCAGCGCTCATAGGATTGCAGGTCCATCGGCGACAGCTTCCACAGCTTCCGCGGATCGTTGATGCGTGCCTCCATCCGGCGGGTCTGTTCCTCCTGGCTGACTTCAAGCCAGTATTTGATCAACGTGATGCCGGAGTCGACGATCATCTTCTCGGTGTTCGGCGCCAGATCGAGGAAGCGCTTAACCTGGTCTTCGGTGGCGAAGCCCATCACCCGTTCCACGCCTGCGCGATTGTACCAGCTTCGATCGAACACGACGACCTCTCCGGCGGAGGGCAGGTGCGCGGCATAGCGCTGGAAGTACATCTGCGATTTTTCCCGCTCGGTCGGGGCGGGCAGGGCGACGACACGGAAGACCCGAGGGCTGACCCGTTCGGTCAGCGCCTTGATGGTGCCGCCTTTGCCGGCGCCGTCGCGGCCTTCGAAGATGACGCAAACTTTGAGGCCCTTATGCACCACCCAGCGCTGCAGGCTGACCAACTCGCCATGCAGTTTTTCCAGCTCGTGCTCATAGGCGGATCGTTTGAGCTTCCCGGATGCGACAGCTTGCTCCGGGCCGGGTTCCGCCGCGTCTGCGTGGCCGTCCTTCTTCGACTTCTTCACTGTTACGCCCTTGGGTCCTCGTTGCGCCGACCTGTTACGGCAGAGCGCGGCGTTCCGGCAAGGTCCGATGCCGGATCAACAATGCACGTCCGCCCCCCCTTAACCCTTGGCACTCACTTTCGCCCAGGTATCCCGCAGCCCCACCGTCCGGTTGAACACCAGCCGGCCGGGCCGCGAATCCGGATCGATCGCAAAATACCCTGTCCGCTCGAACTGCACCGCCGCACCCACCGGTGCGTCCGCCAGTGCCGGTTCCACCAGCGCGCCGTCCAGCACCTCCAGCGACTCCGGGTTGATATCGGCGAGCGCGTCCCCGTCCGCCCCCGGATCGGGGCGGCTGAACAGATGCGCGTATAGCCGGATTTCCGCCGGCAGGGCGTCGGCCGCTGCCACCCAGTGCAAGGTCGCCTGCACTTTGCGCCCGTCCGGCGCATTGCCACCCTTCGAGCCGGGATCGTAGGTGCAGCGCAGCGCCACCACCTGGCCGTCCGCGTCCTTCACCACCTCCCGGCAGGTGACGAAGTAGCCGTAGCGCAGCCGCACTTCCTTGCCGGGCGACAAGCGGTAGAACTTCTTCGGCGGATGCTCCATGAAGTCGTCCTGCTCGACATAAATCTCTCGCCCGAAGGTCACCGGACGCGACCCCGCATCCGGGTTGTCCGGATGGTTGCGCGCCTCCAGCGTCTCGGTCTGCCCCTCCGGGTAGTTGTCGATGATCAGCTTCAACGGCCGCAGCACCGCCATGCGCCGGGGCGCGGACGGGTTCAGCGTGTCGCGGATGGCGGATTCGAACATCGCCACGTCCACGGTGCTGTAGGCGCGGGCGACGCCGACGCGGCTGACGAACTCCCGCAGCGCCGCCGCCGGCACCCCGCGCCGCCGGATTCCGGCGATCGTGGGCATGCGCGGATCGTCCCAGCCGGTGACGTGGCCCTCGGTCACCAGCCTGGTCAGGTGCCGCTTCGACAGGATGGTATAGGTGACATTCAGCCGGGCGAACTCATACTGGCGCGGGCGGGACGGCACCGGCAGGTGCTCGATCAGCCAGTCGTACAGCGGCCGGTGATCCTCGAACTCCAGGGTGCAGACCGAGTGCGTGATATGCTCGATCGCATCCGACTGGCCGTGCGCGAAGTCATAGGTCGGATAGATGCTCCAGGCGTCGCCGGTGCGCGGATGCGCGGCGTGCAGGATGCGGTACAGCACCGGGTCGCGCAGGTTCATGTTGCCTGACGCCATGTCGATCTTCGCCCGCAACACACGGGTGCCGTTCGGGAACTCGCCCGCGCGCATGCGGCGGAACAGGTCCAGGTTCTCCTCGACCGGGCGATAGCGGAAAGGGCTGTTCTGGCCCGGCTCGGTCAGCGTCCCACGCTGGGTGCGCATCGCATCCGCGGCCGTGTCATCGACATAGGCGTTGCCGGTGCGCACCAGGTGCTCGGCCCATTCATAGAGTTGCTCGAAATAATCCGAGGCGTAGTAAAGGTGCTCCCCCCAGTCGAAGCCGAGCCAGCGGACGTCCTGCTGGATCGAGTCGATAAAAAGCTGCTCCTCCTTCACCGGGTTGGTGTCGTCGAAGCGCAGATGGCAGCGACCGCCGAATTCCTTGGCGATGCCGAAATTCAGGCAGATCGACTTGGCGTGGCCGAGATGCAGGAATCCGTTCGGCTCCGGCGGGAAGCGGGTCACGACGCCGCGGGCACGCCCAGCCTCCAGGTCATCCTGCACGATGTCGCGGATGAAGTTGCGGGGGGCGTCCGTTGTCGCGGTCGTCTCGGTATCCACCATGCCTCCGGCTCCAGAATTTCAGGCCATGCCTATGTGATGCCGCCATAAGCTGAATACAGGGGCGGCATCTGGCGCATTCCCTACACGCCCCGGCGCGATTTGGCGACTAATGCGGTGCGCGGGCCGCGAATTCTCTCGCGCTGTGCCGTGTAAAGCCCGCTGGCGACGATGATGCCGGCTCCCGTCAGGGTCCAGGCGTCCGGCAGGTTGCCGAACACCAGGAAGCCCAGGATGCTGACCCAGATCAACTGGGTGTAGAAGAACGGCGCCAGCAGGGAGGCGGGTGCCAGGCGGTGCGCCAGGATGACGATCCACTGCCCGCCGGACGCGAGCACGCCCAGTAGCAGGGCCAACCCGAACTGTGGTCCCGTCGGCCGGACTGCCTCAAACGGCAGCAGCACCGTCAGCACGGCGGCGCCGATGGCGGCCGACCATAGCACGGTCGTCTCGGGCGCGTCGGAGATGGCGATCTTGCGGGTGATGATCAGCGCCAGCGCCCAGCAGAACGCGCCGCCGACGCCGAACAGTGACGCCGGTTCAAAGCTGCCCAATCCGGGGCGGACGACGACCAGCATGCCGAGCAGCCCGGCCCCGACGGCGGCCCAGCGGCGGATGCCGACGGTTTCGCCGAGCAGCGGCACCGACAGGATGGTGATCAGGATCGGCGACAGGAAGTTGATGGTGGTGGCCTGCGCCATGGTCATCCGGCGGACGCCGTAGACGAACAGCAGCGAGGACAGCACGACGCAGATGCCGCGGGCGACCTGCATGCCCGGATTACGCGGATGCACGGTCTGGCCGGTGACGCGACGGCCGAGGAGCAGGGCCATCACCAGGAACAGCACATAGCGGATCCACAGGAACTCCGCGATTGGCAGGCTGGTGCTGAGGAATTTGGCGATGGTGTCGGATGAGCCGAACAGGACGGTCGCGCCGACCGCCAGCACGATGCCCCGAATCGGATCGTCTGATGACATGCGAGCTTATAGCGGG
Organism: uncultured Rhodopila sp.; assembly: GCF_903944925.1. Taxonomy (GTDB): domain Bacteria; phylum Pseudomonadota; class Alphaproteobacteria; order Acetobacterales; family Acetobacteraceae; genus Rhodopila. The sequence goes on from NZ_CAJATU010000086.1 coordinate 87,037, forward strand.
GCGGTAACGCGCACGCGAGGAAATGAGGTCGCTGCGACTGCGAACCTGGCGTTCTTGATGCCGCCCGGATAGTCGTTACCCGCCGATCCCTGTACGCTTCCCGCCCACGTTCAGGAGACCGCGATGCAGACCCGTCCGCACCTGCTGCTTTGGACCGACTCGCCCGGCCCTTACATCAATGCCATCACCGCAGCCGGGCTGGCCGATAGTGTGGCGATCGACTCGCTGGGACGTGGGCATCCGCCGTCGGCGGCGCAGCGCGCCAACACCAGCATTCTGCTCGCCGCCGGCGTCCCCGCGGGCCTGCTGCCACAGATGCCGAAGCTGACCTGGGCGCAGTCGCTGACCGCAGGCGTGGAAGGCTGGCTCAGTCTCCCCGACCTGCCGCCCGGCCTGACCCTGACCTGCGCCCGCGGCACGCATCGGGAATCCATGCCGGAGAACATCCTCGGCGCGCTGTTCCATATCGCCAAACCCTATGCCGCCATCGCCGAGGACCAGAAGCAAAGCCTCTGGCGCCAGCGCGTCGCCATGCCGCTGAACGGCAAGACTCTCGGCATCCTCGGCCTGGGCGCTATAGGGCGGGAGGTCGCGCGCCTCGCCACCGCTCTCGGCATGCGCGTCATTGGCACGAAGCGGCGCCCCGCCCCGCTGCCGGGCCTGGCGGAGGTATTTCCGCCCGACCAAACCGATGCCGTGCTGGCACAATCGGACTTCGTTCTGCTGCTGTTGCCCGCGACGCCGCAGACCGAGACTCTGATCAACATTGAACGACTGCGGCAGATGAAACAGGGTGCATGGCTGCTGAACTTCGGTCGCGGCCAGCTCATCAACGACGACGACCTGATCGCCGCGCTCACCGGCAAGATAATCGCCGGAGCGGTGCTCGACGTCTTCCGGCAGGAGCCGCTGCCGCAACAGCATCCGTTCTGGACGACGGACGGGATCGTTGTCCTGCCCCATATCGGCGGCCCGCACCCGCACCGCGACAGCATTGTCGCGCGCCTGTTCGTCGAGAATCTGCGCCTGTTTCTCGACGGCAGGCCGTTGAAGGAAGTCGTGGACCGCGCCGCCGGATACTGATCCGCTACGCCACGATCGGCCCCGGCGGCTCGTTGGACGGCGCCGGATCGGGGATTTCCGGCGGCAGGCCGGGCGTCGGGTCCTCGGCCGGGCCGCCCGGTGCCTGCTCCGGTGGCGGGGCGGGTGGCGGCGACTCCGGCGGCCTGTTCGGTGGGATTGGCACGGGCTGTTCTCCTGCGTTTGGAAAATGAACGCGCGCCGCCGCCGCGGGATGCACGCACCGCTTTCGCGGCGGCGGGAAAGCGTGCAGATTGGCAACTGCGCGAATTAGCCCCGAGGTCAGCATGAGCAGCGATTCACCCATCCACGATTTCGTGCTGCCGCGGCTGACCGTGCTGGTCGACGATACAGTGGCGGCGGGCGCAACGCGGGAGGTTGCGGTGGCGGTTATCATCGACCTGATTACCTCGTCCCGCTTCGATACCGCCGCGCCAGACCCGGCGGCGGATTCGGCGCCACATGACGTGTGGGACCGCGGCCCTGGCTCACCGGTGCTGTTGGACGGTGTCTTTCCCATCGGCGGGCCCGCCATCGGCGCGCAGGATGAAGCCGATTTCATCAAACCGTTCAATCCGGCGCAAGATTAGCCACTGCCTCGCCACCGGCTGTCAGGCGATGACATCCGCATCAGGGCGATCGGTGCCGTCCGACTGTTCGAGGTGCCACTTTCCGTTTTCGTCCTGATATTCGATTTGCGTGGAGTCTCCCGGCACGTGCTGTTCGGCGGCCACCCGTTTGGCCGCAGCCAGCGCCGCGGCACGACTGCGGAAAGGCTCTGAAAACACGTTCTCGAGCTTGTATGCCCAGCCACCGTCGTGTTGGACGACCTTATAGTGAATTTTTGCCATCTTCGCCTCCTTCACCGCCGCCCTTTCTACTTCGATTGGCCGTTGTGTTCCAAGACCAGGGAGACCGCCACATGCCGCGCGCCCGGGCGGGCGCTGGAAAACGTGCATTCGACGGTTCGATGCTTGCATTCGGTATGGTCCGCGCTGTCACCGGCCCATGCCGCCGGGCTCTCGACCCCGAGCGGCAAGACCGAACGGACATTCGCCCGCCTCTGGCTGCGCCGTGAGATCAATTGTCAATTTCAATTGAGTCATATTCGGATTAGGCCAGGTTACAGTTGACTTAGTCTTGTAACCATTTGACCTAATGCGTTGCCGAAGTCGGGGGCCGTTGATGGACCGCCGGAGCGGGAGCAGGGCGCCGAAACCCGTCCGGGATCCGCCGCGCCGGTGCGGCGTCTTAGAAATATTACGAGACACGCAGAAAGACATGTCGCGTCGTCTTTATATTCACATCCTATAAATGGCCATGCAAGATAACGCGCACGGCTTCGGTCGCCGCCGCTCTTGTCCGCCAGAATCATTTTAATTTCACGAAAATTGCAACTCGAACGATCCTGCCCGAGAGCGTAGCGGGTGTGGCCGAACAGGAGATTGTCTATTTATTGATACGGACGCCGCGCGGCGTCCCCGGGCGAGGTCAAACCTCCAATATTCGGGACACAACTGTATTATAATTTGTTCCGGATTTTGACTTCATTATTTCGCTTTATGTTGATACGAATCAACCACATTTCATGCGATGTAGCCTTCCGTGAATAGGCAAAACGCTGTTATAGTTTTGATAATGTTACAGATGCCGGTCAGCGCTGGAGTGCCGGTCCGTAATGAAAAATCCGACGATCCAGTCGCCAACCATCCAGAAGGGCCTCGCGAGATGACACACATAACGAATACCGGTTCGCAAACGGGCTGCGATGGCACACTCGGCATACAGGATCCGCCCATCCCGCTATCGGTCGCATGGGCAATTTCAAACATACTCACCGTCGGCGTGGGTGAGGAATACTCCACCATCGCCGCGGCGCTGGCGGCCGCCCGCGACGGCAACATCATAGAAGTCAACGCCGGTACCTATACTAACGATTTCGCCATCGTCAAAGCCGACGTCACGCTTATCGGCGTCGGCGGCATCGTCAATATGGTCGCCACCGAGCCGCCAACCAACCTCAAGGGCATCATCACCGTCGACGCCAGTTGCACGATCGAGAACTTCTCGTTCACCGGCGCCGCGATCAGCGGCGCGGACGGCGGCAACGGCGCGGGAATCCGCTACGAGGGCGGCAACATGGTGCTGGATAACGATAGTTTCCAGAATAACCAGAACGGCCTCCTCGGGTTCCCGGTCCTGGGCCTGCCGAGCAACTCCGTCGTCCTGAACAACGACACGTTCAATGGGAATGGCTCCGGCACCGGCTATACCCATAATGTTTATGTCGGCGCGGTCGATTCGATGACCGTGACGAACTGCGTGTTCGAGCAGGCCGATTGCGGGCACGAGTTCAAGAGCCGCGCCCTGGTCAACACGATCACCAACAATCTCTTTTGGGATGGCCCGACCGCCACCCCCAGCTACGACATCGATCTGCCCAACGGCGGCGCCGACATCGTCGAGAACAACACGATCGAAAAGGGTCCGCTGGCAGTCAACAACACCATGGTCCATTTTGGCGGTGAAGGTATCCCGTACAGCGATTCGTCGCTCCTGGTTCAGGGCAACAATTTCATCGACGACCAGGGAGACGCCATAGGCGTGCTGAACCAGACGGCGATCAACGTCACCATCAATGGCAACCGCTTCACCAACATGGTGAGCAGCCAGGTCGCTAAGGGTCCGGCGACCGAAACCAACAATGTCGACGGCAACGGCCAGACTTTCGGCGACACGGCGACGGCGGGGGCGATCCCCGGCAGCACGCAGATCTTTACCGACGCTCTGCCGCACAGCGTCGTACTGGAAAGTTGCACTCCCCAGGCGGTGCAAGGCGGTGCGGGACTTCTGATCGTCACCGCCATACAAGGCCATGTCGTGGTTATCGGTGGCTCCGGCGGCCTGGACTATACGGAGTGGTCCTGCTCCGGCGGCAACCAGATCACGACCGCCGCTAAATCCAACAATGTCATCATCCTGGCGGGCCAGGATACGCTGGACAGCGAAGGCTACGACACTATTGTCGTGGGAAACGGCAACATCACCGCCAGCGTGAACGGCAATGCCGTCATCACAGACGGCACCGGGTCCAACACCTGGTCGGTGAACGGCACCGCGAACATCGCTGCCAATAACAGCAATGAGTTCATTGGCCTCGGCTCAGCCGGCAATGTCACGGTTACCGGCACGCAAGCCTACATGCAAATCACCAGCAATGGTGGCACCGCCTCGTTCAACGTCATGCAGGGCGGCGGCCAACAGCAGGCGACGATCGCGGGCGGCTCTGTCAGCTTGCGTATGTACGGCGGCCAGATGCAGATCTCGACCGGCGGTGGCGCGCAGGGCGCAACCATGACCTTCGCCGCCGGGACGGAGACCGTGACCAGCGCGGGCAGCGATGTCATTTACGCCGGGGCGTCCAATGCCACCGTCATCGTCGAGGGCGCCGCCCGGGTCTACGCGGGCACCGGGCAACTCAGCGTTTTCGGTCACAGCGACGCGATCGGAGCGTCGGTCTACGCGGCCAACGGCCTCGTTACGCTCGATGGCGATACCGGGAATATTACCTATTATGGTGGCGATCAGGCGAACACCGTGGACTCCCTTCTGAGCAGCGATCGCTTCGTCGGCGGGGCCGGCCTTATGACGATCATCGGCGGCAGCAGGGAAACCATCGTCGGCGGGTCCGGCGGCCTGGTGTTCAACTCCGGCGGCGGCGGCGGGAACAACGTCGCGACGCAGGCCGGAACAACGAATATCGTGAACCTGTCCGGCTCGGATAGCATCAACAGCCAGGGCACCGATACGATCGCGACGATCGGCACATTGTCGGGGACAGTCACGGGCAACAGCCGGATCAACGGCGGCAGTGGCGATATTTCCCTGACGCTCTCCGGCTTGGACAGCTTTGTCGGCTACGGGCACGACACGCTCACCGCGACCGCCGGGGCCGTCGTAACGATACAGGACTCGGGTTTCAGCTCGGTAACCGAGAGTGGTGCCTCCGTGTCCTATGTTCAGGAGGATTCGAGCGCGTCGCCAATCGCGAATGTAACGGTGTCAGGAGGAAGCGCCTTCATCCATTCCGACCCGTCGAGCTGCCTTGGAGTCGCGACGAATGCGGGCACATCAACGACCGTTGTAATGGGTGCGGGGACGCAGAGTGTAACCTCGTGCGGAGCCGACCAAATCCATGCCGGCACGGGCAGTGCCGGAGTTACAATTAGTGCAGGCGGTGCAACCGTTTGGGGCGGCTCCGGCGCAACCGGCATCTCCGTCCATGACTGGAATGCGGGTGACACGACCACGGTCTATGGCGGCACGGGATCGACGTGCGTTGACGGCGGCGCAGACGCCCTGCATTTCATTGGCGGAAGCGGGTCCGCTGTCATCAATGGGGAATACGGATCGCTCTATATCGTAGGCGGCTCCGGCAGCGTAACGGCCTCCGGAGGCTGCGCGCCGACGACTTTCATCGGCGGCTCCGGACAAGCCAACATCACCTTCTCGCCGTATGGAGGCAGCGTCCAGTTCGGGACAGGCAGCACAACGGTGAACGAAGCCGGTTGGGGCTGGGCTTCATCGTTCAAATTCCTGGCGGGAGCAGCACCGTCGACGGACCTGATCAACGGCTTCCGCCCGGGCACTGACAAGTTGATCCTCAGTGGCGTCTCGGTTGCCAGCGAGACTGTCTCCGGTGGTTCGGCTCTTATCGTGTTCTCCGACAACAGCCACCTGACGCTCACAGGGGTGACAAACCTGACGCACTTGTTCTCCTGATGTCGATGCTGCGTGGTCTCAAGGCGCCTCTCACCCCGGGACCACGCCGCGGCCAACCAAATCGCAGCAACTGTGGCGCCGATCACATCGGCGCCTCCTGCGTTTGGCTAATGTCCGCCGGTCACCCAGCGAACCGAGGGCATGATGAACGCAATAAAGGGTTACTCATTCCGCATCGCCGATCTCATGCTGGTTATGGCATGGTCGGAGGCGCAGTCCATGAGGATGGTGGTCCGACTGGATCATGGCGCCGGCACGGAGGATTATGAAGAGGTGCTGGCGCTCCATTCGGCGGAAACGGACGCCTGCCACTGGGTCATATGGAACGAGATCGAAAGCGTCGTGGTGCAGCCCCTTATCGGGCGCAGCCGGCGCTACCCATCGGTTTTCGACGCACTGGAGGCGCTGGAGGCGCTGGAACCGTGCCGGCGAATCGCCCAGACGCAGATCCGGGCGACACGCTGGCCAAACACATGCCGCGGCTAGGTGGCGTCCGCTGACCGCTATGTCGTCAGCGGCCGGCCAGCCGTCGTGCCTTCGCCGATATCGGCGGCCGCGTTCAGACGGTAGCCGCCGGGAACCGTCAGGAGAATGCTGAAGTCGCTCGGGTCGACTTCGATCTTCTGGCGCAGGCGATAGATGTGGGTTTCCAGCGTATGCGTCGTCACCCCGGCGTTGTATCCCCACACTTCGTTCAGCAGGACCTGGCGCGATGTCACGCGGTCGCCGGCGCGATAGAGGTACTTCAGGATCGACACCTCTTTCCCGGTCAAGCGGATTTTCTGGTTCTTGTCCGGGCGCACCAGCAGCTTGGCGGCCGGGCGGAAGGTGTATGGCCCGATCGTGAAGACCGCGTCCTCGCTGCTGTCGAAAGTGCGAAGCTGGGCGTTCAGCCGTGCGAGCAGCTCACTGGCGCGAAACGGCTTGGCGACGTAGTCGTTGGCGCCCGAGTCCAATCCAAGCACCACATCTTCCTCATTCGCTGCGCCGGTCAGCATGATGATCGGCATTCTGTGGCCCTGGCGGCGCATCTTGGCGCAGAAATCGCGGCCGTCGCCATCCGGCAGATTGATGTCCAAAATAATGGAATCGAACCGCGATTCGGCGGCGTCGAGGTAATGCGACGCCTCGCTCAGCGAGGAGGCTTCGACGGACTGAAATAGACCGGTTGACGCAACGTGTTCGACCAGCATTTGCCGAACGGCATCGTCATCTTCAACAATCAGAATTGGGCGGACAGCCGACATGGGTTTGGTCCCTTCGTGAAAGCGATGGTGTAAAGCGTCTTGTCCCTGTATCGCACTAAGTAATTATATGCAAAGAAAATCGTGTCGAATGAGACATATCGAAACAACTTGTTGTGAGACGGTCTGTTTGGCCAGCGTCTATAACAAAGCCGTTAACGACGCGTTAACGCACTATTACGTTTTTCATCCCATAGTACTGTCGGTCGCGTTTGCTTAATCCTCGGGCCAGGCCGGGCCGCCTGGCGGTCAAAAGCGGCGCATCACACGGGAGAGACAGATGAGCATTTTCGGGTCGATCATGGAGAAGATCTTTCATCCGGCTAACGCGGCGACACCGGGGGGTGATAAGCCGGGCGCAACCCCGGCTTCCGGCAGTCCGGCAGCGAGTCCGGCCAGCCCGGTGGATGTTGAACAGGTGCTGACGCAATTGGCATCGCAGAAAGGCGGCGGCGGAAACTGGAAGACGTCCATCGTCGATCTGCTCAAGCTGCTGGATCTCGATTCCAGCCTGAGCGCGCGCAAGGAGCTTGCGAACGAACTGAGTATCCATGCCGGCGCCGATGGCAGCGCCGAGGAGAACATCGCCCTGCACGCGGGCGTGATGCAGAAACTCGCTGAAAACGGCGGGAAGGTGCCCGACAGCCTCAAGACTCACGCCTAGCCCGCAGCCGCGGGGCGGCGCGGTTTCGGCCGCGCTGCTTGTCGTTTCGTACATCGCTATGCCACCAGGGGAAGCAAAGCGAGATAGGTTCCCAGCAGCGTGACAATCAGGACAGCCGCTTTGAGATAGGCGCGCATGGCAAGCCTCCGTTTCCAGATCGCGACCATGCCTAGCGGGGACAAACATTGCTGTGACCCGGGGCACATCAGGGGACTTATTCCCGAGCTGTGTCTGATACAGGGAAACGGTAGGGTATGATTGTGGCGACCGGGTTTACGTATCGTTACGAAACATACGATGGTGTGAAAGCGCGCAGTTCCGACCGCCGGGTGGTTCCAGCTTTACTTTGCTTACGTGTAAAACTCAAAGTTCCTTCGCGGCAAAAGTGTCGCACGACTTAAGGCTACCACCGCGCAAGCCAATCGTCAGCCAGCGCACGCGTTGCGCAGACGATCCATGCGTGAAGCTGTCGGGCACGGCCATGCCGCGGGACTGACGCTGCAGGCGGTCGTCGCCGATGGCCGCAGCCGTGTTGATCGCCTGGCGCACATCCGTATCGTCGATATTGGCATGCCGCTGATTCATCCGGTTCGCCCATAGCCCGGCGAAGCAGTCCGCCATCAGTTCCGTACGCACCGATATCGCATTCGCTGTTTCGTCATCGGGGGCCTTGGCCTGCATTGCCTGCACCTTTGGCAGGATGCCCAGCAGGTTCTGCACGTGATGCCCGATTTCATGCGCGATGACGTAGGCATAGGCAAAATCGCCTCCGCCGCCCATGCGGCGCTGCATGTCCTGGAAGAACAGCGTATCGAGATAGACCTTGCGGTCGTTGGGGCAATAGAACGGACCCATTGCCGAGCGCGCCGTCCCGCACGCCGAACCCGTCGCCCCCGAAAACAGCACCAGGATCGGCTTCTGATAGGCGATGTTGGTCTGCTCGGGCAGCATTTGCGACCAGACATCCTCGGTTTCGCCGAGCACCTTGGCGACGAAAATGCCCTGCTTGTCGTCCGGCGCGCCGATTTGCCGGCTGCTTTGCTGCGTGGCGGGCGAGCCGCCGCCGCCAGCCACCATCTGGGCGCCGTTGATCAGCACGGCGGGATTGATCCCGAACAGCCAGCCAAGCAGTGTCAGAACAAGGATCGTGCCGATACCCAGGCCGCCGCGGCCGCCCGGGAAGCCGCCGCCTCCGAAGCCACCGCCCGCTTGGCCGCGCCGATCGTCCACGTTGCTCGAAGCCCTGAGATCGTCGTCCCGCATCACCGTTCCCCCGTGCAGGGGGACATGCTTGCCCGGTTTGGTTCGGCTTGATGAGTAACGACAGCGTGGGACGGGTCAGGCGCGGCGCGGATGCTCCAGGAAGAAGCGCAGCATCTCCTTTGTCGCATCGGGGCCCTTTGGATCGGTGAACGACCCCGCCGGATGGCCGCCGGACCAGGCATGGCCGGCGCCATGCAATGTCCATTGTTCGATCGCGGTGCCTCCTGCCGGGTCCGTGCTGACGGTGCGGGTGTATCGATATCCGCCGGGGGCATTGCCTTCCCGCGTATGTGTCCTGAGAGACACGCCGCGCGCGGCCTGCGCGGCCACGGCATCGCCGTTGCGCGGGTTGACCGTGGTGTCGCGGTCGCCATGGAAGATGATCACCGGCACATGACGGGTCGCCGGAGCGCCTGTGCTACCGTGCTGCATGGCGGCGAAGGCGGATTTCATGTCGCGCGCGGCGCCGCAGGCCAGTCCCGAATGGACGCCGACGGCGGCATACAGGTCGGGATAGGTGTTGCCCATCACTGACGCCGCTGCTCCACCTGCGGAGAGGCCGGCGATATAGACCCGCCGCGGATCGACGGCGTAGTGGCGCATGATCTCGCGAGTGATACCGGCGATCAGCGACGGCTCGCCGGCATCGCGCTGCTGGTCCGCCGGCTTGAACCAGTTCCAGCACTTCTGCATGTTGGCCTTTCGGATTTGCCCCGGATAGGCGACGAGGCAAACCGCGTCGTCGGCCGCCGCGTTCATGCCCGTGCCGGCGGCAAAGTCGTCAGGCGATTGCGTGCAGCCATGCAGCATGATGATCAGCGGCACGTGCTGGCCGCGATAGCCGCGCGGGACGTACAGTTTATAAGGACGGGTGCCGAACGGGTTGCTGAAGGATTTGTCCAGGAACTGTCCGGCCGGCGACTCGTGTTGATCCGGGGCAGGCGGCGCTTCGCCGGGCAGGTGCCGCTTCAGCCAGTCGCCGGCGCGGGACAAAATCCCGGCCGCTTCGCCGGTGTCCGCGCCAGGCGCGGAGTGTCCGTTGAGCAGGCGCTGCAGCACCGCCGTCGCCTCCTTCAACTGCCCGGCTTTGGTCAGACGGGCGGCTTCGAGCATCTCCGGCGGCAGGATCTTGTTCATAAACTTCGCTTTCACTTTGCTCAATGCAGCCGATCGGCCAGCGCCGCGCGGACTTCCCGGGTGGCGTGCAGGGCACCAAGGACGGTGACGGAGGCGATCGCCGCGCGGGCCAGCTCGGGTGTTACATCGCTTGCGATGCTGGCCAATCCGAGCACTTTGATCTCCAGCCTCTGTCCGGCGTCCCGCGCCGCCTCCAGGTCCGCACGGCTGAAATGGCGCAGCCCGAGGTCGAGCACCTTGCGCGTCACGGACTGGGTGACGACGTCAGCGTGGCGGTCAAGCTGGTTTCGGATGGCCGTGCGGATGAAGTCCGTGCGGTTGGAATAGAAGCCGTCCTGCACCATCAGGTCGATGCGGCCGAGATCGACGTAGCCGAGGTTGATCGTGATCTTCTCGGTGTCGGCGACCCGCTGGCGGGGATCGGGAAGTGTGTTGTTGAGATTTACCATCCGCTCACCATCCATGTAGATGGTATATGGAGGCTGGAGCGGTGCTTGCAAGAGCGGCTTTTCGTCCCACACCTCCCGGTTACGTGTACCACCAGGAGTTTTGTTGCCATCTCCGCCGCATCGGCGTTGGTCCGCCCCGCCAGGCGTTCCCACCGGCAGGAGATACGATGACAGTCAGATGGTCCTTCGCACGGTTGCTCCGCACCATGCCCGTGCTCACCGGCGTTGCGCTTGCGCTGCCGGGAGCGGTCCAAGCGGCGGCTCCGCCGCTGCCGACGCTTCTGCCCTCCGGTACTTTCAGTACCAAAGGTAATCAGATTGTCGATCAGCATGGCCGCAACGTGCGGCTCGCCTGCGTTGGCTGGAACGAGGTCAATTCGCACATTCTGTTCGAGATTCAGACCCGCCTGATGGCCTCGCACGGCTTCAACTGCATCCGGTTCTCCTGGGTGAACGCTACGATGGAGGAGAACCTCGGGCAGATCGATTTCATCGCCAAGGCTGCGGCGAGCGCCGGGCTGCGGCTGATCCTCGACAACCACACCAATGAGCCGGGGCATGGCGACCGCGACAACTGGGGCGCGCAACAGCGGAACGGGCTGTGGTACGACAAGGGCGGCGCATCGGACGGCACCGACGGCGGCGGCAATCGCGGCACCACCACCGACGCCAAGTTCATAAAGGACTGGGAGGCGGTGGCGCGGCACTTCGCCGGCAACCAGACCATCATCGGCTACGACCTGCGAAACGAGCCGCTGGACCTTCCGGGCATGAGCGTCTGGGGCGGCGGCTCTGACCGGGACATCCGTTCGATGTATCTGCGCGCCGGGAACGCCATTCTGGCAATCGACCCGGACAAGCTGATCATCGTCGAGCCGCCGAACGGCGACTGCCGCGGCGTGCGGAAGGACCCGCTGACGCTGAATGTGCCGGACAAGCTGGTTTACTCGGTGCACGAATATCCCGGCGAGATCAGCGGCCAGAAGGTCGATTCCGGACCGGGTCTGATCAAGCGGATGAACGAGTTCTGGGGCTGGATGGTCAATGAGAACCTGGCGCCGGTGTTCATCGGTGAAATGGGCGCCTCGATGTCCAGCCCGGACAGCAAGGCCTGGGCCGCGACGGTCGTGCCGTATTTCAACGGCACCGGGCCGGATGGCCTGAAAATCGGCGAGGGCGGGCAGGGACTCTCGACCGATTGGTGGGCCTGGGGCAATCTCGAGGGACAGAATCCGAACGGCACGCTGGAACCCGACTGGAAGACCCCGCGGCCGGAGCAAGAGGCGGTGTATGCGAAGCTTCGGCAAAGGCCCCCGGGAGAGTAGGGAAAGGCCCGCAGCCTCATTCCTTTATCGTCATGGCGCGGCGCCGGTCCTGGCCGCCCCGATCGCCCCCGCATGAAGTTCCTCCGCAACACCGACGAACTCGTCGGCTTGCTGGTAGTCACCTGCATCGGCTTATTCATCGCCGGAGCCCTGCATGCCGGGCTGCTCAGCGACTGGTTCAGGCATACCAACGAACTGCGCATCATGTTGCCGGAGACCGGCAGCCAGGGGCTGGCGTCCGGCGCCGATATCGAGGTCCTCGGCACGCGTGTCGGCACCGTCCGCCGCATCGTCGTCGATCCCAGCCAGCGCATGTACGCAGAGGGCGAACTGGAGGAGCAGGCGGCCGGCTACATCCGCCGCGACAGCAAGGCGGTGGTGAAGAAACGATTCGGCCTGGCCGGCGCTGCGTTCGTCGACATCACCCGCGGCAAGGGCACGCCGTTGGATTGGCACTTCGCCGTCATCGATGCGGTCACCGAACGCGACCCGACCGAGAATATCGGCGCCCTGGTCGACGAGGTGAAGAAGAAGATCTTCCCGATCCTCGACGATGCCGGCCGTGCCATGCGCGCCCTGGCCGATACCGCTCAGGGTATCCAGGAGGGCAAGGGCAATGTCGGGCGGCTGATGCAGGACGAGGATATTTCGAAACAGATCGTCCTGATGCTGGGCAACCTGAAGACCGCGACCGAGCAATTGAACGCGACCCTCGCGCAAGTGCAGACCGTGACGGCATCGGTATCGCAACCCAACGGGGTGCCGGCCCTGCTGCATCGCGCCAATGACGCGCTGGCGTCGGTGCAGGCGGCGACGCGCGACCTCGCCAAGGCGACGCCGCACTTGCCTGAGATTTCCCGCAGCGCCGAGGCGACGGCCGCCAATCTGCCGGCATTGCTGACCCAGGCGCAGCAAACGGCGGCGGAACTGGAGAAGGTGCTGACCCAGTTGCGCAACACCTGGCCGCTGTCCGGCTCCGCCGTGCCGGAAACCCGCCGTCTGTCGCCGAACGAGGTGAGGCCATGAGGCGGTGCCTGGCGGTGATCGCTCTGTTTGCCGGATGCAGTTCGCCGCCGAAGGGTCCGCCGGACGACGCGGCGCTGAGCCGGCTCGGCCATGCCGGCACCATCGCTTTCAACCTGGAACAGCCGACGCAGGCGGTGGAGCAATACCGCGCGGCCCTGGCGCGGGCGCACACCCGCGACGATGCCGGAGCGATTGCCGATGCCGGCTTCAACCTGGCGACCGCGCAATTGCGCGCCGGGCAGCCGCAGGCCGCGCTGGATACCGCGCGCCAAATCCAGGCAGAGCTGGCCCGGCGCGGCATTACAGATCCGGCATTCGATTTGATCGCTGCCACCGCGCTGTTCCGGCTGGACGATCTTGCGGCGTCCGACGCGACCGCCGCGCGCCTGGCCGCAAGCGGGGATCCCGCCATGGCCAACCCCGCCTGGTTCATGCGCGGCCTCATCGCCGACATTCATGCCGATCGGCCGGGGTTGGAAAGGGCGGCGGGGTCGCTGACAAAGACGGCGGATGCGGCGGACAGCGCGGAGCTGCAGGCCCGGCTGTCGCACGATCCATCGCCGGCGCTCCATGCGGCTGATCTGCGGCGGACGGCGCTGGATTACCGCGGCATGGCGCGATGCCTGGCGCTGGCGGCGCAATACACCCCGGACCCCGAGGCGGCCGCGGACCTGTACCTGCGCGCCGGCCGCAGCGCCGCGGCCCGGGGCGAGACGGCAGAGGCCCGCATCTGGCTGACCGCGGCGCGCGACCACGCGGCGGATGCCGGGCTGCGCCAGGACGCCGATGAGGGGCTGCAACACCTGGCGCATCCCTCCGGATTGGCGCGCAATGCCAATCCGGAGCCTGAATCCGGCCGGTAGTGGAGGGATTGCCCGATGCCAACCGATGCGTTGCAGACGCTCCTGGCGAGCGCCGCTATGCGGACCGCGTCCGGCGTCAACTTCACGGGCGGTGCCGATCCGGTGCTGCCGACACCGTTTCGTATCGGCGAGGCGGGCGCGGCGGCCCTGGCCGCGACCGGGCTTTCTTCAGCGGAGCTTTGGCGTACCCGCACCGGCCGCCGGCAGCACATTTCGGTCGACCTGCGCCAGGCCGCCGCGTCGCTGCGCAGCGGGCATTACCTCAAGGTTGGCGACGACGAAGTCCCGGCCTCGCGCAATGCGATCATGGGCGCCTATCCCGCCAGGGACGGACGTTGGAGCTATATCCATGCGAACTTTCCGAACCACCGCGCCGCCGCCCTGACTGTGCTCGGCGTGCCCGGTGACCGCGATTCCGTCGCCAGGGCGGTGGCACAATGGGACGCGGCCGAGCTGGAGGAAGCGATCATCGATGCCGGCGGCGCGGGCGGGATGGTCAGAACGGCATCGGAGTGGGCGGCGCATGAGCAAGCCGCTGCCGTCGCCGCCCTGCCGTTGCTGGAAATCCTGCGCATCGGCGAGAGCCCGCCGGAGAAACTGCCGCCGGGAAACCGTCCGCTCTCCGGCATCCGCGTGCTCGACCTGACCCGCGTGCTGGCCGGTCCCACCGGCGCACGCACACTGGCCGAGCACGGCGCCGAAGTGCTGAAAATCACCGCGCCGCACCTGCCGAATCTCGGTTACCAGGAGTCCGACACCGGCCACGGCAAGTTGTCCGCACATCTCGATCTGCGCGATGATGGCGATCTTGCGACGCTGCGCGGCCTGGTTCGTCAGGCCGACGTGTTTTCACAGGGCTACCGGCCGGGCACACTGGCCGCGCGCGGGCTGTCGCCGGAGGCGCTGGCGTCGACCCGCCCGGGGCTGGTCTATGTCTCGCTGTCGGCGTTCGGCCATACCGGGCCGTGGGCGTCGCGGCGCGGGTTCGACACCGTGGTGCAGTCCGTCAGCGGCATGACCATGCGGCAGGCTGAACTGGTCCCGGGCAAGACGCCGGGACCGCGATTCTACCCGGTCTCCGCGATCGACTACTGCACCGGCTACCTGATGGCGTTCGGAGCCATGGTGGCACTCAACCGCCGCGTCACCGAGGGAGGAAGCTGGCTGGTGCGTATCTCGCTGGCTCAGGTGGGCAAATGGATCGTCGATCTCGGCGAAGTCCCGGCGGCTGACCTGACGGGCGTGGCGGCGGAGTTCGCGCCTGACGAACTCGATCGCTGGTCGATGGTCAGCGAAACGCCCGCCGGGCGGCTCCGTCACTTGAAGCCAGTCGTGCAGATGTCGGAGACACCGCCGTTTTGGGCGCGTCCGTCGGTTCCACTCGGCTTCCATCCACCCGTCTGGCCGGCGGCGTGACCGGTTCAGGCAGCCGGCGGCGCGGCGCCCTTGATCTGCGTCCGGTGCATGATCCGGCGGGCGGAGGCATCGAACGGATCGCGCCGGTGCATGGTGCAGCGGTTGTCCCACAGCACGAGGTCGCCGACCCGCCATCGATGCGTGAAACACAACGCTGGAGCGGTTGCATAGGCCCAGAGTTGGTCGAGGAAAGCCTCGGATTCCGGCAGGTCCATGCCCTCGATCCAGGCCATCCGCCGGCGTCCGAGATACAGCGTGCGCCGCCCGCTCTCCGGGTGGGTGCAGACCAGCGGATGCAGGGTGCCCGGCGCCTCACGCGGATCGTCCGACGGCGTCACGCCCTGACGAATATAGCCGCCGCTGTTGTAGGTCCCGTCATGCTTCACCCGCCGCCCGATCGCCCGGGCGCGCAGGCTGTCGGGCAGGCTGTCGAATGCGGCATACATATCGCAGAACGAGGTATGGCCGCCGGATGGCGGGATTTCCAAAGCATAGAGCATGCTGGCCTTGGGCGGTTCGGCCAAGTACGACATGTCGCTGTGCCAGGCGGCTTCCCCGGCGCCGAGGCTGCCAATGGCGACACCGTCCTCGACCACATTGGAGACGATGTAGATTTCCGGCAGGCCGTGCACAAAACGCTGGCCGTTCTCCTGCACCGGCGCGTGGTCGAGCGCGCCGAACCGGCGGGAGAACGCGATCAGATCGTGGTCGCTGAGCGACTGGCCGCGAAACAGCAGGACTTGATGGGCGATCCACGCCTGCCGGATCGCCTCGAAGCCGGCGTCGTTGATGGCGCGCGGGTCGATGCCCGTGATCTCGGCGCCGAAGCCCGGGTTCGGTGACGCAGGACGTAGCGGCTTGATGGTCTTGGACAATGTGGAACCCTTCCCTTTACGCAGCCGCGGATAGCGCCGGCGACCGCTACAGCCGCCCGCCGTCCACCACCCATAACTGGCTGGTGCACATGCGGCTGTCGTCCGAGGCGAGCCACAGCACCATCCTTGCCACATCCGCCGGCACCAGCTTTGTTTTCAGGCACTGGGCGCGCAGCAGGTTTTCCTCTGCCTCCGGCGTCAGCCACAGATCGATCTGCCGTTGGGTCATGATCCAGCCCGGAATGACGCAGTTGACGCGGATGCCGTGCGGCCCGAGGTCGCGCGCCATGCCTTTCGTCAGCCCCTCCACCGCGGCTTTGGCGGTGGTGTAGGCGGGCATGCCGCCCTGGCTGGCGTGCCAGGAGATGGAGCCGAAGTTGATGATCGAGCCGCCGCCGGCCGCCTTCATCAACGGCGCCACCGCCTGGATGGCGAAGAACTGGTGCCGCAGATTGGTCGCCATGCGCTCGTCCCAGTATTCGACGGTGACATCCTCGAAGGCGTGGCGCTGGTCGTTGGCGGCATTGTTGACCAGCACGGTGATCGCGCCGAGCCGCCGGTTGACCTCCGCGATGGCGGCTTGCAACGCGGGAATGTCCTTGAGGTCGCAGCGCAGGTACAGCGGTGGCGGCAGCCCTTCCTGCCGCAAGGTCTCGGTCAGCCGCCCGGCCGCGGCATCGTCCAGGTCGAGGAAGGCGACGCTGGCGCGTTGGCGGGCGAACTGGGTGACTTCCTCGGCGCCGATGCCGCTGGCGCCGCCGGTGACCAGGACGATGCGGCCGTGCAGCCCGGGGTAGCTGGCAAAGACCTGAGTCATGCGGAGGCTCCCTTTCGCGCCTTCAGTTGCCGGATGGCATCGGCAATCTCCGCCTCCGGCGTGCCGCCGACATCGACGATGATGGGGTTTTCGTCCGGGCCGGGTTCTTCCAGCGTGTCGAACTGGCTGTCGAGCAGGGCCGGTGGCATGAAATGGCCGCGGCGCGCCTTGATGCGCCCGGCGATCAGGGATTTCGAGCCGCGCAGATAGACCAGCACGGTATCGGGGCGGTCTCCGATGACGACGTCGCGATAGGCGCGCCTCAGTGCGGAGCAGGCGACCGCGGCGGATTGCCCGGCCGCGCGCAGTTCATCGGCGCGCGCGGCGATGGCGCGCAGCCAGGGCCAGCGGTCCTCGTCTGTCAGCGGGATGCCGGCGTGCATCTTGGCGACGTTGGCGGGGGGATGGAACGAGTCGCCTTCCAGCAGGATCCAGCCGTCTTGCCGGCCGAGGCCGGCGGCGACCGTGGTCTTGCCGCTGCCGGAGACGCCCATGACGATGGCGATGGTCATGTCGTCACCGGCTGCATATTGTCTGCAACGCCAGGGCGCATTGCCGCGTGATCGCGAGCTTCGACGGCGGCGGGCGGAGGGGGCCGGACCACGCTAGATCCGTCGGCGCTCATCAGGCTCCGTGCGAGGTTGAATGCCGGACGGCCCGGCATGTCCATGGCGATTGGCACCTTGACTCCCTCCGCGAACGCACCCCGGACCTGGCAACCGGGTGGTTCGCCATCAGCGTGCCAGATGGCCGCGATAAAGCAACCGCGCTTCTATGGCAGAGTTGCAGAGAGCCTAACGAGGCCGGGCTTGCCGCAGCCGCCCGCGGCGATCGCGGTAAGTCCGGGAGCGCCAATCCTCATGATTGGGTCAAAGCCCCGCGCGTTGCCGTGATTAGGCCCGAGAAGACAGATTCCATTGGCTTACAGTAAAAGGAGCGGAAATTGCGTTGTTGACGTGTCGTGGCCGGCACCATGCCGGCCACGACACAGGAGAAATGAGGGCGCCTAAACCAAGACTAACCGTCACGTTTTTCGGTGCCGCTGACTTTAAATAAATTCATCTTTAGATGAACGCCAGGCTCTATTCCGCCGCTGCCACCTCCAACGCACGCTGACATTCATGCCGCCGCTTGCGCACCGCCGTCGCATACCCCCCGAACGGCCGGTTCGGCCGCAGGTTCGGCTCGACGATCGTGGCGTAATAGCCGTCCCAATCGTCGTCGCTCAGGCTCGAAAGCCCGGTCTCAACCGCGATCCGGTCGAGCGTCTCATTACTATAGCACTCCCGCAGCACCGGCGAGACCTGCGCCAGCGGGTAGTCGTGCCGGATCTTCACCGGCGTGTGGCTGCGGGTAAACCGCAGGTTCACGAACAGCGGCCCGAACCAGCGATCCGTCTCGATGATCCCTTCGAAGATGCCGATCGCACCGGCGGGCGGCAGGTTCGGCATCGAGCGCACCAGCAGATGCCAATCCGGCGCCGTCTGTGCGATCAATCCCGTCCAGATCTGCAGGCAGCCCGGCTCCGGCAGCGCCGTCAGGAACGGCGGCGCGCAACCCTGCATCGCCTCCGGCGCCTCACGGTCGAACGCTTCGGCATAGTCGGGGAACTGCACGGAGGGCTGCAGCGGCACCCACTCCGGCACATCGGCGCAGCGCCAATAGATCTCGGCGCCGTCCCACAGGAACTCCTGGTCGACCGGACTGAACACCCACCAGCCGAACGCGGTCGCGCTGGTGACGGCCTCGCAATACCGCACCGCGCGCATCGGCAAGGTGCCCATGGCGGCGCGATCCGCCCGGATCGGCGTGCGGCCGACCGGGAGGAGTCGATGAAAGCGGACGATCGGCTCGGCTGGCAGGGTCATGGCGGCTTACTCCGGCTTGGTGCGGCTAAGGCGGGGCAGGCGATCGCGCTCCATCGGGGCGCCCTGGAGCGGCAGGCGGCAGCCGCCACCCAGGATGATCTTGCCGGAGTGGGCGATGTTCGGACGTTTCACGGCATCCGCGGCGGGCGCTTCAGCCGCGGATGCGCCCGTTTTGGTCTTGGCCTTCTCGCAAAACAGCATCTCGATTTCCTTATTTGCTGGCGCCGGCGCACGAAAAAGGGCAGCCGCCTGATTGGCGACTGCCCGGTCCGAACGCGGCATGGTGGTGAAGATCAGCCCCATCCTGTCGATGGGGAAGTCCGCCGGGCTGTCGAGGGACCCGGCGTCTCGCAGGCATAGCTATCCCGTCGACAGGGCCAGATGTATAAGGAATGTAAACCTATGTCAAGCTACATTTTCCTAAAAATCTAAATTTATTGTCCTGAGTTGGTCACAGCGCCTGAGTCCAGGTCTGCACCAGAAGGCTGGAACCGGCCACCACGAACCAGGTCACCAAGCCGAGGACCAGCGGACGGCTGCCGGCGCCGACGAAGGCGCGCCAATGCCCCTGCAAGCCGACCGCCGCCAGCGCTACCACCATCACCAGGCGTCCGGCCATCTGTACCTGCATGCCATGTGACCCGATCAGGCCGGCGGTGTTGGCCGCTGCCGCCAGGACGAACAGGATGATGAAAGCCGGCACTGCGGTGTAGACCCGCTTCGCCAGCGACTGCGACGCGGAGGTTTCCTCCTTGACCAGAAATGGCACCGCCAGTCCGAACGCGAGCACCAGCGGGATGATCAGCGTGGTACGGGTCAGTTTGACGATCGTCGCGGTGGTGCCGGCCGCCTGGCTGAACGCAAACCCCGCTGCGACCACGGCCGATGTATCGTTCACCGCGGTACCCGCCCAGATGCCGAAGCCGTTATCGCTTAGCCCGAGCAGATGGCCGAGAGCGGGGAAAGTGAATACCGCGACCATATTAAAGAAGAACACGACGGTGACCGAGTAGGCGATGTCCTCCGCCTTGGCGCGGATCACCGGGGCCAAGGCTGCGATCGCAGAACCGCCGCAGATCGTCGTGCCGATGCCGATCAGGCACCGCATCCGCCAATCGATCCCGAGCCATTGTCCGAGGCACAAGGCGCAGATCAATCCCGACGCCATGGTAAGTCCGAGCAACGGCAGGGACCCCAGGCCGGTATGGACGATCTGGCCGAGGTCGAGACTGCCGCCAAGCAGCACGATGCCGCCCTTCAGGCACAGCTTGCTGGTGTCCGAGATCCGCAGCGACTTCCGCCGCGCGATCGAGGGGAAGGCATTGGCGACCAGCACGCCGATGGCGATCGCGATCAGCGGGGCGCCGATGAGCGGCGCGTAGATCCCTGCGGCGACCGCCGCGGCGGCGATGCCGATGCACAGCAGCAGGCCAAGCCCGCGGCCGACGCCGGCCTGCGCGCGAAACCGCGTTTCGGCGGCCAAACTCAGACCTTGGACTGCCATCTCGGTTCCTTCCGCACGGCGCGGATGATGATGGCGGAAAAAACGATTCATGTCACGAACACGGTCATTGAAAGAAATTTATCGCCCAAAAATGTTCCCAAGCAGAGGCTTTGACCTCTGCACCGGGTAGCCGTTGCCGTCGCCGAGGATCAAAACGATGTGACCGATCCAAATAGATGTCACTTTTCAGCGGAATAGATACTAACTGGCAAAGGTCGCTGGCTGCGTGGCGGTGCTCGTGCAATCAGACTTCATTTGACAGGTTGGACACATTTTCAGGCAGCCCTCACCCTCCACCGAAACCGCGGCACCGCCCGAACGCCGGCAATCCTTGCGTATCCGCCTGTTGGGACACATGGTGGTCAGCGATACCAGGGGCCGCAGCTTGCTCCCGCGAACGCGCAAGACCCGTGCGTTGCTGGCGATACTCGCGATGTCAAGTCCGCGGCCCGTATTGCGGGCGCACTTGGCCTCGTTGCTCTGGAGCCGGCGAGAGCAAGAGCAGGCGCGGGCCTCGCTGCGGCAGGGCGTGCGCGAGTTGCAGGACTGTCTCGGCCCGGACTGGAACCATCTTTTCATCGCCGATCGGCATCATCTCAGCCTGCGCGGGCCGGGATTGTCGATCGATACGGTGGAACTCGCCGACAGCGTTGCCATCGCCATTGATCTGCTGGACAAGTTCAAGGACAGGCTGCTGGACGATCTGGACGGCCTCGATCCTGCCTTCGACACATGGCTTGCGGATGCACGCGCGCGTTTGAACCGCCGCGGCCTTGCCATTGGTGAGAGCATCCTGGCGGCCAGCGATGCTCCGTCGGCGACCCTTGAAGCAGCGGAACGTCTGCTGGCGATCCATCACCTGCACGAAGGCGCCTGGCGGGCGATGATCCGCAGCCATGCCGAACTGGGCAATCTGGACGCTGCGATCGGCTGCTATGACCGGTGCTGCGGCGTGCTGGCCGAAGCGCTGGATGGCAGGCGGCCTTCCCCGGAAACCGAGGATCTGATCAGCCGCATTCGCGCGCAGGCTGCCGCTGCGAGCCCACCCCCCGCGGTGGAAGAGCCGGTGGCCGTAATCAACGGCGGTGGCTGGCGTAGTCAACGCGGCGAAGGGTCGTCGGTGAGGGTCCGGGTGGCGCCGCTGCGCACGTTCGGGGACCACCAAAACGAAAGCCTGGCGGTCGGCCTGACGGAGGAGATTTCCGCCGGCCTGTCGCGGTTCCGCTGGATATCCTGCGTGCCGGCGATGTCCTGGCGCGACGCGCCGGTGCCGTATGACCCGGGATCGGGCGCATTGGGCTATCCGTGGGACATGCCGGAAGCCGACCTGATGCTGGATGGCACGGTTCAACACGCGCCTGGACGAGTGCGGGTCATTGTGCGGCTGGTGGATCTGCGTGCGGGTGGGGAAATCGTCTGGGCCGGGCGCTTCGACCGGGAGATGTCCGATCCGCTGGCGCTGCAGGATGAGCTGGGCGCCAGCATCGTGGCGCGGATCGACCCGGAACTGCTGCGCCATGAAGCCAGGCGCATGAACCTGGCGCAGCAGACCGGGATGACCGCGCCGGAGCTGCTGTTGCGGGCGCTGCCGGGCGTCTATCGGATGGAATGGCAGGGCTTCGTCGCTGCCGGGCGGCTGCTGGAAGCCTCGCTGCGAGCAGATCCGAGTAGTTCCGTGGCGCATGGGTGGCTGGCCTATTGGAACCTGCTCTATGTCGGGCAAGGCTGGGCCTCCGATCCCGCCGCGTGCATCGCCGAAGCCGGCCGGCTGGCGGAGCGGGCTGTCATGCTGGATCCCGGCGATGCGAGGGCCTTGACCCTGGCGGGCCACGTGCGCGGCTATCTGGGCAGGCGGCCGGCGGAGGCGATCGCGTTGCACGAACGGGCTATCGCGCTGAACCCCAACCTGGCGATGGCCTGGTGCTTCTCCGGTTTCGCCTATTCCTATCTCGGCGATCACGAGGAGGCGTTGCGGCGAATCGATCACGCCATCCGCCTGTCACCGGCGGACCCGCACATGTTCTTCTTCGATATGGCGCTGGTGATCGTGCATCTGATGCGCGGCGACTACGGCGCCGCCATCGATGCGGGCAGGCGCGCGGTCGAGTTGAATCCGTTGTTTTCCTCGACCTACAAAAGTTACCTCGCGGCGTTGGGTTGGCAAGGTCTGACGCGGGAGGCGCAGGAGGTGCGTGATCGCCTGCTGGCGCTCGAACCGGGGTTCTCGCTTCAGCAGGCGGTGGAGCGGTCGCCATTCAGTCGTCCCGAGGATGTCGACCGCTACGCCGAGGGCCTGCGCCGGGCCGGGCTGACATAAGAACGACGCTGCTTTTCACTAACGATTATTTAGGCATTGATCTGGCGTCCGGGCCCCCGCACAGTCCGGCCGCATTGCGCGGAATGTCGCGCGAGATCGGGAGACTGCGGCATGATACGACGGGGTGGTTTCAGCAGCCTGGCGCTGCTGGCCGGAATGATGTTGGGCGCGGCCGGGGTGCAGCCCGCGGCGGCGCAAGGGTCCGGTTCGGCGACCTTGGATGCAGTCAAGGGGCGCGGGCAGGTGCTGTGCGGGATCGCAGGCAATGTGCCGGGGTTCTCCTTGCCGGACAGCCAGGGCGTGATGAAGGGGCTGGATGCGGATTCCTGCCGCGCGATCACCACTGCCGCGCTGGGCGATGTCAACAAGGTGAAATTCGTCCCGACCACGACGCAGAACCGCTTCACCGCGCTGCAGTCGGGTGAGGTCGATGCGCTGTCGCGCAGCACGACCTGGACCTTGGGGCGTGAGGGCAATCTGGGCCTGCTGTTCGCCTGGGTGAACTACTACGACGGCACCGGCTTCCTGGTGAAGAAGTCGGCCGGCGTGAAGGGTGCGAAGGAACTGGACGGCGCGACGGTCTGCGTGCAGCCGGGCACCAGCACCGAACTGGCGGTGAACGATTTCTTCCGGCTGAACAAGATGAAGTTCACGCCGATACTGATCGCCGATCTGGCTGAGGTGCAAAGCGCGTTCCTGTCCGGGCGGTGCGATGCGTATTCGACCGATGCCTCGGCGCTGGCGACGTTCCGGTTCAGCCAGGGTCCGAAGGCGGGCGATCTGGTATTGCTGCCGGACATCATCAGCAAGGAGCCGCTGGGCGTGATGGTCCGCAAGGGCGACGACAAGTGGTTCGATATCGTGCGCTGGACGTTCATCGCGATGATCACCGCGGAGGAAAAGGGGATCACCAGCGCGAATGTTGATACTTTTCTGACCTCGACGGATCCGGATATCCGGCGCTTGCTCGGGGTTGAAGGGGAAATGGGCAAGGCGCTCGGCCTCGATCCCAAATGGGCCTACAACGTGATCAAGCAGGTCGGCAATTTCGGCGAGGTGTGGGACAGGGACATTACGCCGATGGGGGTTCCGCGCGGGATCAACAACATCTGGTCGAAGGGCGGATTGCAGTACGCACCGCCGATCCGATAACGAAATAAGAGACGGGGGGAGCATGGTTGCTTCTGTTCGAGGCAATCATGTTCGCCTTCCGGAACAGGGGAAGCGGGGCGCGCCGCATGAGATCGCGAACTATTGCAGTCGCATATATAACCCGGAGAAAGTCGCGAAAACCGGTCCGATATCCGCCGGAGAAGCGCGCGTTCAATACGAACGCCAATACGTGAAGCCGGTATCATTACGGCTGTTCTCCGGAATCTACTCCGTGACGGTTGCGCGGCAGGATTCATCTGATTGATCCGCAACGGTCATTACTTCCTTGTGACCGGCGCCCCCCTGCCCGTACATCGGGAGTAGATCTAAGCGTCTCGCTGACGCCGCCCCGCGTGGGTGGACCTGGCTTGCAAACCGCTGGCCAGGCTCAGGAGATGTCGCATGACTACCCATCATCGTCTCGACGATCCGAATGGCGCCGGCGACGGCGCCGATCGGCAATACCCCGGCACGCAGGACGCCAACGCCAACGATCCGGGGGCGTTTGACGCGTTTGGAACAAGTGCCGGCGCGCAAGCATCCGCTACGCTCATGGATACGCTCTACCTCCAGGAGCCGGGTGAATCCTCCGCCATCAGCGTCGCCGACATCAACCAGGGACAAATCGGCGATTGTTTTCTATTGTCTTCGATCGGCGAGTTGGCGCTGTTCGATCCGGTGGCAATCATGAGCATGATCCACGCCAACCCCGACGGCACCGAGACCGTCACGTTGCACGAAGCATCGAACGGGCACCTTCCGGGTTTCGGCACCACGTCCTTCCAATCCGTCAGCGTGACGGTGACCAACAGTTTCCCGAACTACGCGGTCGATAACGGCGCGCACCAGGATGTCTCCGGCGGCTACAAGGAAATTTGGCCGCAGGTGCTGGAAAAGGCAGCCGCAATGCTGGACGGCGGTTACGGTACCATCATGAATGGCGGCAATCCGGTCATCGCCATGGAGGAACTGACTGGCCAGCCGGCCACCTACATGGCGCCCGCCGCCCTTACGCTCGCGAAACTGGATGGCTTTGTGACAGCGGGCGACCTGATCACGATGGATACCTCCGGTGCCGCAAACCTGCCGTTCAACCTGATCAGCAACCATGCCTACATGTTCGAGAAGGTCACGATGCAGGGTGGCACGGCGATGCTGCAACTCGGCAACCCGTGGGGCATCGACCAGCCGACCGTCATTCCGCTGGGGCAGCTTTCGAGCGGCATGATTGAAGTGGATGTCGGACATAGCGCCTAAAAAACGGACGCTGCAATCGGCGGCATGCCGTCAAATTCCTTCCCCGGCCCGCCGGAACGCCTCCGCAGTGACCAGATATGCCTCGATATCGCGGTCATCGGGCGCGGCCAGCACATGCTGCACGCCGGCATCGCGATACGCCGCCAGCGTGTCGCGCACCGCGCGGACGGTGCCGGCGTTGACCACCATCCGAACCGAAACCGTGAAATCCTCTCCCGGCCGCTCGGCGCGCAGCCGCTTGACCACGGCGGCGGCCTGGTCCGGGGTGAGCCGGCTGCCGTGCCAACCGTCCTGCTTCAGCGCCCGCCGGATCGCCGCGTCGGATGAACCTCCGATCCAGATCGGGATGGGCCGTATGGGCTGGGGAAGGGCGATCATGCGGTCGATCTTCGCCGCAATCCACTTGCCGGAGAACGACACCGGATCATCCGACCACACCGCCCGCATCATGGCGATGCCCTCATCCATCCGCCGCCCGCGCTGACTGAACGGCACGCCGAGCGCGTCGAACTCTGCCTCCAGCCAGCCCACGCCGGCGCCCAGGATCAGCCGGCCACCGGACAGGTTCTGCAACGTGGCCAATTCCTTCGCCAGCGGCAGCGGGTGGCGCAGCGGCAGCACCAGCACGGATGTTCCCAGCCTCACCCGGCTGGTGACCGCTGCCGCCCAGGTCAGTGTCAGCACCGGGTCCCAGAAGTTCGGGGTCGGGGGGTAAGCGGCGTCCTTCGGGACGATGATGTGTTCGCTGACCCAGATATCGTCGAACCCGACCTCCTCCGCCTGCATCGCGGCGCGGCGGATCGAGTCGGGTCCGGCCTTGCGGCCGATATGCGGCAGGTGGATACCAAGCTGCATCGCGCGCCTCCTCCTTCGAAGCCGAAGCGAGCCTGACCCGTCCTTGTCACGCCGTCCACCCTTGCACCCGCAGTGCCGCCTGCGCCACTTTGCGGCAACGCGATGCCAAAAAGGTTGATCCGATTCCTGTGACCGTCCCCCCGAAGCGTCCACGCAAATCCCCGCGCAAAGTCAAATCCGGGCAGCCTACGGCGGCGGCCGGCGGGTTCGAGCCGCTGAAGACCGAGCGCCTGACGCTGCGCCCGCTGCACCCGAACGACGCCGAATCGCTGCACCGTCTGGTGAACGACTGGGAGGTGACACGCACGTTGCAGGAAATCCCCTATCCGTATCCCAGATCCCTGGCCGACGACTGGATCGCCTCCACCGTCGAGCAGCTCGCCGACGGAACCGCCTACCACCTCGCCATCACCGGGCAGGACGGCCCGAACGAGATGCTGGTGGGTGTCGTCGGCCTGCGCATGGACCGAACCGGCCGCACCGCCCGGCTCGGCTACTGGGTCGGCCGTGCCTATTGGCGGCACGGCGTCGCCACCGAAGCGGCCAGGCGCCTGACGAGCTGGGCATTTGCCAACCTGAACGTCGACCTGATCGTCGCCGAGGTGGCCGACGGCAACGAACCCTCCCGCGCCGTGCTGCGCCGGGTCGGGTTTCGCCAGGCCGGCATCGGCATGCGGACCTCGCTGACGACCGAGACGGAACACATGGTCACCGTGTTCGAAGCCAGCCGCGACGACATCTTCGGCCGCACGGAGCCTCCCGCGGTCGATCCGGAAACGTATCCCGCCGGCGCCAAGCCGCTGCTGCTGGTCGTCGCCTGCGCCCTGGTGGATCTCGACGGCCGCGTGCTGCTTGCCCGCCGCCCGGAGGGCAAGAAGATGGCCGGGCTGTGGGAATTTCCCGGCGGCAAGCTGAACCCCGGCGAGACCCCCGAAGCCGCCCTGATTCGCGAGCTGAAAGAGGAGATCGGCATTGACGTGGCAGCGACTTGCCTGGCGCCGTTCGCGTTCGCCTCGCATGAGTATGAGAGCTTCCATCTGCTGATGCCGCTGTTCATCTGCCGCCGCTGGAAAGGCAATCCGACGCCGCGCGAGAACCAGACCTTGATCTGGGTGCGCGCAACGAAACTTTCCGAGTACGAAATGCCGCCGGCCGACAAGCCGCTGATTCCACTGTTGCGAGACTTCCTGTAGGGAAAACGTCCATGACCGGGAAAAATCCGACCGCCTGCCTGTTGGTCATCGGCAACGAGGTGCTGTCGGGCCGCACCCGCGACGCCAATATCCAGTTCCTGGCGACGGGTTTGGGGAATCTGGGCATCCCGCTGCGGGAGGTGCGGATCATCCCCGACGTGGCGGAAACCATCATTGGGACGGTCAACGAAGTCCGCCGCACATTCGACTACGTCTTCACCACGGGTGGCATCGGCCCGACTCACGACGACATCACCAGCGAATGCGTCGCCGCGGCGTTCGGCGTGCCGTGGGAGCATCACCCGGTCGCCTGGCCGCGCATGGAAGCCGCCTACAAGCCCGGCGAGTTCAACGCGGCACGCCAGCGCATGGCGACGATGCCGCGCGGGGCGTCGCTGATCGAGAACGCCATCAGCGTGGCGCCTGGCTTCCAGTTGGAGAACGTCTACGTGCTGGCTGGCGTGCCGCGGATCATGCAGTCGATGTTCGAGTGGCTGGCGCCGTCGCTGGTCGGGGGCGCGAAGATCGAATCCCGCGCGGTGCACGTGATCGGGTTGCCGGAAGGCGTGATCGCCGAGGGCCTGGCCGCGGTGCAGGCGCGGTATCCCGATCTGGATCTCGGCAGCTACCCGTTCTACCAGGCCGGCGGCAGCGGCGTGGCGCTGGTCGCCAAGGGGCCGGACGGCGAGGCGGCGGACCGGGCGATTGCCGAGGTTACGGAGCTGATTGCCGGGTTTGGGAAGGTGCCGATAGCGGGGGAACCGCCGGAGGTTTGAGGGGCGGTGTTCGAACGACTATCCGGCCGTGAACAGCGTCATAGTGTGCAAAGGCCGACGGTCCTGGTAGCTATGTTGCAGACCCACTTGCTACTGATCCAGCGGAGATCTGGCGCGTGAGCGATTTGTACGACATCGACGTCTCGCTTTGGTCGGAACATCAGTCCGGACTGCTGCGCCGCCGCGCCGCCGGTGAACTGGTCAACGAGGCTGAACTCGATTGGCCCAATATCGCCGAGGAGATCGAGTCGTTGGGCAAGTCGGAACGGTCCAGGCTGCGCAGCCATATCGCTACCGTGCTTCTGCACCTGATCAAGCTGCAAGCGTCTCCCGCGATAGACCCGCGCAACGGGTGGAGGGCGTCCATCCGGAACGGCCGGCGTGAAATCAAGGGGACCTTGAAGGACAGTCCGAGCCTCCGCTCGGCCGTGTCGCGCCTTATCGCCGAAGAAACACCGGGCGCCCGCGAGGACGCGGCGGCGGCTATCACGGACTATGGCGAGCAGCCCCGCGTTGATATTGGCAGCCTTACATTTACCGAGGATCAGGTGATCGGGGACTGGTTTCCTGATGATTAGTCTGCTTGCCCCGGGTGACGCGTCCCGGCAGCCAATGGACGCCACCGGGCGCTGAACGACGGGAGAGCCACCGCATGAGCGATCTCTACGACACCGATATCCTGCTGTGGTCAGAGCAGCAGTCCGAGCTGCTGCGCGGCGTCGCGTCAGGCGAGACCGTTAACGATCAGATCGACTGGCAAAACATCGTTGAGGAGGTGGAGGACGTGGGGCGCAACGCCTTGCGGGCCTGCCGCGCTCAGTTGCTTCAGGCATTGCTGCACGACCTGAAGGCAGAGGCGTGGTCGCTGTCCCGTGATGTGCCGCAGTGGCGTTCCGAGGCCCGTGTCGCGCGCATCAACGCCGCCAACGCCTACGCGCCGTCCATGCGGCAGAAGATCGACTTGGCGGACATCTACGCCAAGGCACGGCGCGCTTTGCCGGAGTCGACGGATGGCCACCGCCGTTGCCGGTGCCGGAGGTGTGCGGTGACGTTGGACGATCTGCTGGGCGATGGTCCGTGAAGCACACGGATTTCACGATCGGCGATAGGTTCGCTAAATGTCCCCCCCTTCGTCGCGCGTAAACAGCGATAATCATTCGGGCCAAAATCAGTGGCTCGAAAGTCGACGACGAACGCACCACCCCTCTTCCGCGCCTCGCACTGCAGGCGCAATATCTATGCTCGATTTTGGCGGTTGTTGAGCAAGTGGCAGTGGCGTGGCTCTATTCACCGACCGCGGCCCAGACGGTTGCCTCCGATCAGGGCGCACCAATCGAGCAGCCGGCCAAATGTAGTTACCCCTCCTTCGGTGGATGAGCCAAGCGATAAGAGACGTGGTCCGAAAGGCGGGTGGAAGTTCATCATGCCTGAGATGGTGCGCCAATATCCCAGTGGCGCCTTTTCGCTAAGCGACGTTGAAGCTGCCGGAGAAATTGTTGGATTTCCTGTTCAGAGAGCGACGGTTCGCTCGCAAATTGCGAACTACGTGAACGCCAAATGGCTTGAACGGGTGACCAACGGCACGTTTAGATTTACAAAAGCGGGTCTCGATGCTTTGTCAGAGTTATCGATTTCACCAGGCAACGCTGTGAGCCGCCTGGAAGCAGAAACGCCAACCGCGGATGATGTCCAAGCGGTTGGCGCATCGCTGGAGGACGAGGTAAACGTCTCTCCAAAGGCATCGGAGCTTTTGGTCGCGGTTGGGGACATTGTTCCCCGGTAAGGAGGTATCGAGGGTGTTTTCGTATCCTCTGGGGCAAAGACGCAAACTGGGCAAAAGACCTCAGTTTGGTGTCGAAGTCCCCAGGCTCTTATTAACGTAGCGCTTTGAGGACGGCTGGAGGCTGCAACCTTCAAGTCGTCCTCAAAGCCTTCAACATACCTCCTTCGGGGAATTCCGTCAAGAGTCTCAGGGTGTTATTGAGTAACCAGGGAATAAAATTGCTGATGATGGTGGACGATTCTTATTTGGAAGGTCGTGTACCTCAAACAACCCCGACAGGTCATGAGTGTGGCGCAGACCTCAACCGCGGGAATCATTTAAATCTGGTGACTACCTTACATGTATGCTAGGCCATAGCTTGAACAACGTCAAGCTAACGGCATGGCGTGGCCAGGGCAATCGGGTGAATGAGTACGTGACAAACTGCTAAAGTGCTGAATCTATGCCAATCCTCGATTCGCTGAGCGGGGAACGGCAATGGACGGCGCGACAACGGACTGCGGTGCATTCGACGAAACGGTCGTCTTTTTGAGTCATTTCAAGGACCTGCGCGACCCGCGCCAGCA
>NZ_CAJATU010000087.1 GCF_903944925.1 uncultured Rhodopila sp.
ACTGCTGCGAGCACGGGACAGGCACGGCTTTGCCATCGTGGCACTTGGCGACAGCCGCCAATGCCAGAGCATCAACGCCGGGAGCATCATCGACCTTTCGCGCAAGGCTTTGGGTGCCGAACAGGTGCCGGAAATCATCACGACCGTCAGGCAGCAGACCGAGCGCGAGCGGGAGATCGTCGGCCTGATCCGCGATGGTCAGCCGAAACAGGCGCTGGACATGAAGCGGTCGGACGGCACCGCCGAGATGGTGCCGGGCGGCTATGCGCAACTCGTGACCAGGACCGCCAAACTCTACGCCGAGCGGTTGCAGGCGACCGGGCAGGCCCCGAGCATATCGGCGCCGACCAATCAGGACGCGCACAACATCGGCGTGGCGGTGCGGGCGGAACGCCGCGGCATGGGGCTGCTCGGGCCGGATGTCCGCCCCGTGCATGCGACCGATGGAGAGCGCAATTACACCCTCCCTCTGGCAATCGGCGATCATGTCAGGCTGTTCAAATCGACCGCCGTGACTTTCGAAAACGGCCGCGGCGGCTCAGTCGGGCGCAACGGCACGATCGCCGAGGTGCTGGCGCTGGACGCCGCCGGCATCACCCTGCGGTCCGTGAAGACCGGCACCGCCGGCAACGTGGCGTGGGACGATCTGGCGGACGGCAGCGGCCGGGTGAAGCTGGCCTATGGCTACAGCCAGACGGTCCACACCAACCAGGGGGCCACGGCCGACGAGCATATCTTCGCGTTGCCCCGGGGCAGCGCCGGCATCGACGGCAACCTCGGGTATGTCGGCAACACCCGCCACCGGCTGCGGTCGTTCGTGCTGACCAGCGACGCGGCGGAATATGCGGCGGTGAAGGGGTCTCGCCCGCTCAATGACGCGCGGGATGTCACCGCAGACGACAAATGGGCGATGGTGGCGAAGGCGCTGGTGCCGGCGCCGGTGAAAGACCTCGCGAGCGACTTCACCGAGCGGGCGCGCGGCCTGCGCAGCGGCGCGGTCAGGATATTCCAGCACGCCATGCACGCGCCGGAACAGCGCCGGCTGCGCGGCCAGTCGCCGTCGCTGGCACCTGAGAAGGGGCTTGCGATCAGGGCAGGGCGGTCCGCCGTGATGGAACGCGCCGCCGAGATCGCCCGGCGGATACCGCAGTATGCGGTAGAGGCGATGCGGCAGGTGCAAGAGCAAGTGCGGGACTTCGGGCGGTAGCGTTAGGCCGGCCGCCGCCTGGCGCGGAACGCATCCCCCACCATCCCATCAATCGCCCGACCAGGCCGAGAGCACTGCCCCGCGTCGCGATAGTGAGGTGCGAACCGTCGAACCTCTTCCTTCGTGAGCAATCTTCCTTCGCTGATCCACGGCACGCAGGATGCAGCTTGCCTGCCGCTTCGCTGCGACGCCCTTCAGACCGGAAGTTTGGTAGGTGTAGCGACGCGCAATGATGAACGCCCCGACGCGCAATCAAGGCCCGTTTCCGACGCACATTAGCTGAGACTGAAGCGGCGGCCCGACGCACGCTATTTGAGACTCAGCGCACAGTCATTGAGACCGACGCGAGATCACGCAGTTCGACGCACGATCAATGAGACGAAGCCTGCTGGGGTCTGGAAGGGCCGCCCCATCGCTGGAGCGTCCCCCCTTGAGAGTGTAAAGTTTCCCGACAGCAGCGTTTAGGCGCGGCGACGGCGGATCAAACCGAGGCCGAGCAGGCTGGTGCCGAGGAGGGCGAGCGAGGCGGTGGGTTCGGGAACGTCCGAGGCTAACGAATTGCCAACGCCGTCACTCAGTATAACTGAAAATTCACTCGCATCGGCAAAACCGGGATCAATTGTAAACGTGGGGTCCGCAGAAGAAGAACCCTCGCCTCGATAAAGCGCCCCAGCAACAGCGGTCAATGTCACCAGAACTGGGGTGTCTGACAGCACGTCACCCGAATAGGCCACAACGGTTGCCTGTTCGAATGGTCCAACACAAATAGAGCCGCCATTCGGATTGACGACTCTATTTGTACAGCCACTTGCACTGACGCTCTCGTTGATGAAAGACCCTACCATCAAGCTTGCCGATCCACCCCCGCCATGGCAGCAGCCGAGACTCGACCCGGAGGCTAGCAAACTTCCCGATACTTCTATCGGTACCATGACTCCGGCGGGGCCACCGATTTCAAAATAATAACCAAGCGATGCTCGTGCCACAGTGCTTGCATATTCATTATCTGATAACAAATTATCAGCGTATGCCGACACCCCTCCCGCAGGATATCCACCAGCCAATGCTATCGCCGTTGTCGGGCCAGAGACGTATTCCAGCGAGGCGCTTGGGGCGCCCGAGGCCGTCTCAGGCGTCGCATGAAGTATAGGCGTTATTGTAACGACCGCGGATGAGGCAGGAACCGAAAATGTCACAGGCTGAGCGCTTGAAGTTTGCACGAAAGTAACTAAGATATTCAGCGCAATAGCCAAAGCCAGTAGGGTCTTTTTCATCATTCAGTCCGTCCTTCGATTTGCCCGAATAATCCGGCTCCTGGAGCCGCATCCATTGATACGAAGCCTGCCGGGTTCAGCAAATCGTTCATGAATTTGACATTCCATAGATTGAGCCGGATCACGCAAATATTATGCCAGCGCATAAATGGACAATATTTCAATACATTCTATTTGGAGTATTTGATATGAATCTATGAAGTGTAAAGAATTCCGACACTCGCCCGTCGGTCTGCCGCGCCAGGAAAACGGTCGGTTTCCTTGCGCTCCCGGCAGGTTGGTCGCGGGTACCAGAAATCCACCAGGAAACCCGTTGCGGAATTCATCGCCAGCTTGCACCGCGTGTTCCATCTTTCCTGATGGCCCTGGCGTCACCCTGCGCATCGACCTTCTCCGGTATCTCGAACCCCTGGCAGCAAGCATGTCCTCGAGGTGGCGCACGGGATGGTTCTCCCTCTCGCCGCTGATTGTTCCCGTCTTTACAAGTATTTGCCGATCGGCCGCTCCGTCTCAACTAATGTGCGTCGAACCCGATGATCTCGCGTCCGTCTCAACGATCGCGCGCTGAGTCTCAGATAGCGCGCGCCCACGGTCACCGATATTCTCACCGATTGTGCGCCGAAAACGGCCCTTGATTGCGCGTCGGACCGTACATGATTGCGCGTCGCTACAGGTAGGGGTTTGCTACGTTGTCAGCGCAGCAACACCTTGCGATCCGCCGCGGCGGTTTCAAAAAACTGCTCGGCCCGCTCAATGTCGCGGTCGAGATCGCGTCCGGGCGTCGGCAGCAGTCCACTCAGGGCCTTGGTATCTATCGATGCATTAATGCGCGCATCCAATTTCGCACCCTCCACCACCAGGCGCCTCAGCCGGGCGCGGAAGCCGGTCTTGCCAGCTTTTTCCGGGGCCGGCGGCTTGGGCCAGGCGTCCGCCGGCTGGTCGCCGACGCGCGCGACCGGGGCCGCGGCCTCTGTCACCGTAACCGTTACCAGCCCGCTTTTCCGATCGAACGAGCGGCGCAGGTATCCGGCCGCAGAGAGATCGTTCCAGTAGTTCTGGACCGTGCGCGTGGTGCGGCCGAGTTGCTTGGCAATAGAGCAGGTCAAAGTCACGAACGCCTTGCCGGCGCCCCCGGCCAGCGACATGACCAGCTGCAGGCACCGCGTGGCGCCGTCTGACAGATCCCAATCCACAACGGGATCGAGGCTGAGCGGCCGGACAAATCGGCCGGTGGGGGTCTCGGGACGGTCATCCCATTGCTGCCGGCGGATGCGCGGGATGCGCCGCACCGTGCAGGCCGGGGCGGGCGCAGCGGCGGGCCGCTGCACGGTGGCCAATTCAGCGAGCGCCTCAAACAGCTCGAACGACCCTTGGCGCGCGGCAAGGGCTAGGTCGCGCGGCCAGAACTCGGGATCCTTGCCGGCAATCACAAACAGGACTCGGTCTCGTAGCGTGGGCATGGCTGTGCGTTCCTCGGTTGGGGCCGAGGCGGCGGCGAGGCGGCCGGCAGAACGCAGTTTCCCGATAGCAAGGGACGCTTGCTTTTTTGCCGGAGATAAATCAGGTTGGGGTTCTCACGCCGTCCAATCTGATTTTTCTCCGGCCAGTCCTGCGGCGCCTCTCCGGGCGCCGTTGGCATTTCAGTGGTCTAGATCATCAACTCCATTGCGAATCGTCCGCCCGATTTGGCGGACTGGCGATTAAGCCGACATATTTTGGTCACCGCCGGTTGCACGAGCGGGGTTAGCCGCACGCTTTTCCCGAGCGTGCGGCGCCGTTCACCAGACATCCGTATCGGATGCGCGCCGGTTGATGGTGGCGGTGACCACCCGCGTCGCAGCCGCCAATACAACTGACGGCACGCCGAAGTAGCGGGCGACATAGCCGTTGGCGAAACCCTTGTCCCACGTCCCGGTGTTGTAGGCGGACAACGCAGCTTTCAACGCCGGCTGTCCGGGCTCAAACCGCAGCGTGGCCGAGGCGTAGTCGGCGGTCAGGATGCGCGCACCGCCGGCCAGGTTGGCGCAGACGGTGTCGAGATCGGATCCGAGCACCTGTTCGACCGTCATATGCAGCGCAGGCAGATTGCGGTCGGTAATCTGCATCATGCCGAGATCGACGCGATAGCCAAGCGCGATCCAGTGCCGGGCGGCGGCGACAGCCTCGGCGGTCGTGACAG
>NZ_CAJATU010000088.1 GCF_903944925.1 uncultured Rhodopila sp.
GAGGAAGTGATCTTCGGCTGCGTGCTGCCGGCCGGGCAAGGCCAGGCGCCGGCAAGGCAGGCGGCGCTCGGTGCCGGACTGCCGCTGGCAGCGGGGGCCACCACGGTGAACAAGATGTGCGGCTCCGGCATGAAGGCGGCGATGCTGGCGCATGACCTGATCCTCGCCGGCAGTGCGGACATCGTCGTCGCCGGCGGCATGGAGAGCATGTCCAACGCGCCCTATCTGCTCGACCGTGCCCGCTCCGGCTATCGGATGGGGCATGGGCGGGTGCTCGACCACATGTTCCTCGACGGGCTGGAGGATGCCTACGACAAGGGCCGCCTGATGGGCACGTTCGCGGAAGACTGCGCACAGGCGTTCCAGTTCACCCGTGCCGCGCAGGACGCCTTCGCCATCGAGTCGCTGACCCGGGCGCAGACGGCGATCAACGACGGGTCGTTTGCCGCCGAGGTCACCCCGGTCACCGTGAAGACCAGGCAGGTGACCTTCGATGAGCAGCCGGGCAAGGCGAACCTGGCGAAGATCCCGACCTTGAAGCCGGCGTTCCGCGAGGGCGGCACTGTCACCGCGGCCAATTCCAGCTCGATCTCCGACGGCGCGGCGGCTTTGGTGCTGATGCGGCGCAGCGAAGCGGATCGTCGGGGGCTTCAGGCGTTGGCGGTCGTCTCGGGCCATGCGACCCATGCGGCGGCGCCGAACCTGTTCCCCACCGCGCCCATCGGCGCCATCCGCAAGCTCGCCGAACGCACCGGCTGGGCGCTGTCCGACGTCGATCTGTTCGAGATCAACGAGGCCTTTGCCGTCGTCACCATGGCGGCGATGCACGACCTTGACCTGCCGCACGACAAGGTCAACGTGCATGGCGGCGCCTGCGCGCTCGGCCATCCCATCGGCGCATCCGGCGCCCGGGTCCTGGTCACCTTGCTCGCCGCGCTGCAAAAATACGGGCTGCGGCGCGGGGTTGCGTCTTTATGCATCGGCGGCGGCGAGGCGACCGCGGTCGCCATCGAACGCCTGTCTTAAGGGAGCCGCGGACCATGCTGCTAACCGACACCCAGCTTCAACTGCGCGACGCGGCGCGGGAGTTCGCCCGCGAACGTCTGGCCCCCGGTGCCGCCGCCCGCGACCAGTCGCACGCTTTCCCCGCCGCCGAGTTGCATGAAATGGGGCAGCTCGGCTTCCTCGGCATGCTGGTGCCGGAAGAATATGAAGGCTCCGACACCGGCGTGCTGGCCTATGCCGCGGTGCTGGAGGAGATCGCCGCGGGCGACGGGCCGTGCTCGACCATCATGAGCGTGCACAGCTCCGTCGGCTGCGGGCCGATCGTGCGATATGGGACGGAGGCGCAGAAGCGCCGCTTCCTGCCGAAGATGGCGAGCGGCGAATGGATCGGCGGCTTCGCGCTGACCGAGCCTCAGGCGGGCTCGGATGCCTCCGCGCTGCGCACCAGGGCGCGGCGCGACGGGGACTTTTATGTGCTGTCGGGGGCCAAGCAGTTCATCACGTCCGGCAAGAACGGGCAGGTGATCATTACGTTCGCGGTAACCGATCCGGCGGCGGGGAAGAAGGGGATTTCCGCGTTCATCGTGCCGACGGATACGCCGGGGTATGAGGTGGTGCGGGTCGAGGAGAAGCTCGGCCTGCATTCCACCGACACCTGCGCTTTGGCGTTCAACGACATGCGGCTGCCGGCGGATCTGCGGCTGGGCGCGGAAGGCGAGGGGTATCGCATCGCCCTGTCCAACCTGGAGGGCGGGCGCATCGGCATCGCGGCGCAGTCGGTGGGGATGGCGCGGGCGGCGTATGCGGCGGCGCGGGACTATGCGCGGGAGCGGGTGACGTTCGGCAAGCCGATCATCGAGCACCAGGCGGTGGGGTTCCGGCTGGCGGACATGGCGACCCGGATCGAGGCGGCGCGGCAGTTGGTGCTGCATGCGGCGGCGCTGCGGGAGGCGGGGCTGCCGTGTTTGACGGAGGCGTCGATGGCGAAGCTGTTCGCCTCGGAGACGGCGGAGGCGGTGTGTTCGGCGGCTATTCAGACGTTGGGGGGGTATGGGTATCTGGTGGATTTCCCGGTGGAACGGATCTACCGGGATGTGCGGGTGTGCCAGATTTATGAGGGGACGAGTGACGTGCAGCGGCTGGTGATTGCCCGGGGGTTGCCGGAGGAGTAGGGGTTGCGATGATGGTTCTGAAGGAAAAATTGCGCGTATTGGTAGGCCCTACTGGGGTCAGGCTAGTGCGGGCTGGCTTCGCGGACGGTTGGTCGCACTCGCATAGCTACCACAAGGAGCAAGTTCGCTTCCCTGGCAGCGTTCACTTGCCCGAACGAATAGCTGAAATTTTGATGTTTCTGAAAACCTAAAACGCACTCTAGAAAAGAAAATCACGAACAACTCTTTCCAAACGATCTACTTCGGCCTCGTTATGTTTCAGTAACTCGTGTGACCATAGGGACCGACATCCATCACGACACTCTTTCCCCAAGCTCCTGCCAATGTCCTCGAACGAGCCGAGACGTGATCGCTTCAGCGCCTCCGGTTCACTCCTGACGCCTAGCAAGAAAACCCGGCACTTGAATTCTTCCGGAATTCTTGCGTTTATCTCGCCCGCTCGTTCTCTGTGATCATCAAAGTCTAGTAGAAGTATAATGTGTCTGTGCGGATACTGTCTCAGGCCTTTTACATGTTCTGAGCTAAACGTCTCACAAACATTTAACCACCCTCCGGCTTCCACCAAAATCTGTATACGCCTGTAGTGTTTGACCTCAAGCACGAAGCCATTGGCCATCTGTCTATTGGCGTCGTCCTCAGGAAGGACTAAAACGTGAGGGAGATGTTTGTTTACGCTCATGTTGCTATGTCACCCCGAAGAAGGGCGTCGATAAACTTTCCCTCGAACTGGCCATTCGTACGCATATCTTCAACAGACGTGATGATCGTTGGCTCCAGATGGCTCTTCCTAGAGAGATACAACGTGTTCGGTTCAGCAAATCGGCGAATTGCTTCAGGGTTATGGGAGGTGACAAGAAGTTGGCCTCGGTCCTGGAAAGCCCTGCGGAGCGCCGTGACGGAGTGACCCACCTCGTCGGGTGCAAGGAAATTATCGGGCTCATCCCAAAAGCAAAGTATCGGACCGAATGCGGAATTTGCGGCAATTGTCAGAGCGTATATTACAAAGCACTTCTCCCCATCAGACAGATCCTCAAGACCAAGTTCCGCATTCCGCGATCCATTAATGAAGTGAAAAACCATGTTTCTCGTGTCTTTACCAACGAGCGGATTGGTTATCTTATCAAAGTCTGGCATCACCTCCTTAAGGTGTTCACTAACCTGTGAGTAGGCTTTCGGTGAATCCGCGACTAAGGTAGAAAACCAAGTGCCGATATTCGTCACACGTATGTTGGGCGTATGTAGAAAGGAAGCATTCTGCTCGGAATCTCCGCGAGCCAAGCTTGGTATCGGTTTGAGTATCAAGATATTTGCGAGCCATTTCTTAAAAATAGCCAAAGGGTCATCCGCGTTCTGCTCTTGAACAATGGGGAGAGCGACCAAATGCCAGTCAATTCGGAAGGCGGCCTCGGTAGCCTGACCAGTTCGGGCAAGTCGAACTTGCGCAAGCTCACGCCAAAAAATAATATCTCCGTCAACCGCGAGCGTCTCTTCGGCTACGCGCAATTCTCGAAACCCTGTTGGGAAATCGAAGGCGACCGAATACCGGTAGTTTCGGCCCGCGAGGACGAGTTCGATTTCGAACCGCACGGGCGCTTGCGTGCGCCCGATCGTAAGGTCCTTTGGTGTCACCAGATCGCCTACGCGACTTGTACCTCGAGCGATCTTCTGTAAGACTTCCAGTGCCAAGGCAATCGTTGTCTTGCCCGCACCATTTCTTCCGAGCAGGATGGTTGACGGGCGCTCCGCGAGCACCAGTTCAAAGTTTTCCAGACACCTAAAATTGTGGACATACAGCCGCTTCATCATGGGATCGATCAATACCACCTCCCGGCGCTTACGCCAATCTCTGCCCACTAGGCTCCTGCCACGAAAGAGCGATTTGGAGGGCTAGCAGGTGTCCCGCCCAGCTAGTGAATCGGCATCAAAGTCACCAAACTCCTATGTCGAAGCCGAATCCGGAAAACATGACGTCACTATATCGAGATCATCATAAGCTTGCAAGCACCCCTTTCTACGGGGTCCCAAAGAGTGCGGAGGCCGGTATGGCCGTCGCCCAGTACCGGCCCCGTGGTCTGCACGTCGCAGGGCATGCACTTTTTCGCGCGATTGTCGGGTTCGGGCTCGCGACGCTGGCCGCCAAGGTTCACGACCTAGCCCGAGCGGACTGTGCCCGCCATTTGCTCGCCGCCGAACTCGAGCACCAGCCACGGGAGGAACGGTGGAGGGGCATGGCCTTGAACAGGCCCGCAGCCGAACCGGCATCCGGTGCCGCTCGGCCGGCCGTCCCCGCGATGGCCGCGGCGTAGTACTGGAGGCCACCCCGGCCCGTGTCGCGGCGATCCACGATATCGTCCCAGCCGGCCCGCAACTCTGGCACGGCTGGACCCAATCCGTCTATGACACGGGGCTCGCCCGGCCACCCCTTACACCTCCGGAAACAAGCTCGGAAACAGCACCTCGACCGCATCAGGCGAAAACCGCAGCGACACCGGCCCCTTCGGCGTCTCCGAACCCAGAATCCCATCCCCGACAAGGCAGCCGAGCAGATCCCGCGCGCTGCGCTCCTTCAACCCGCTGACCCGGGCCGCCTCCCCACGCGGCAAAGCCCCCCGCTGCAGCGCCTGCTCCAGGATATACAAAGCCTCCGGCCTGAACCCGCGCCGCTCAGCGTAAATCTTCAAACGCTCAACCAACGAATCGAGTTCGAACAACCCATCCATGAACGTGACCTGATCGAGGCAGACCTTCAGGAACCAGGCGATGAAATCGCTCAGCGCCCGGCGCGACAAATTCCCCCTGCCGTCGAGATCGCCCTGAAGCGGGCTGTCCGCATAGTCCATCATCCGCTTATAGTCGCCGCGGCTTTCAAGCCCGCGCGCCAGCCCCCGCGAAACCGACCAGGGCCGTGCGCGCCGATGCCCGCCGACAGCGCCATGGCGTGGCTCATCAACCGACTGACGCACCCGTTCCCGTTAAGAAACGGGTGGATATAATTCAGCCGGTGATGCGCCGCCGCCATCGCCACGATCCGGCTGCCGGCTCCCAGTCCCGCGAACCCGTACCGCTGCTCAAAATACCCCATGAGCGCCTCAGCCCGATCGGCCGAGGGCGGCAGGTGCCGTCGGGCAGCACCGACTTCGGCGTGCTGACGCTTGTAGCCGGCCTCGTGGTGTCGGCGGCGATCACCTTCACGCTGCCGATCAAGCGTGACGGAACCACCCTACGGATGCCGCCGGGGCGTCCGGGCGCATCGCGCAGCCCTGCTCCGCCGCGATCCCGAAACGCGGCTATTTCAAGCGGCATCTCGTTTCTTGCTTCTTTGCCGTAGCGTGGCGCCCACCGCGCCGTCCGGCAACAAAACTCGTTGACATAGTCCCGGATTTCGTGCCAGCTACCTGCAACGGTTCGGAGACAAAAAGTGTCAACCACTGCCGCCGCGCCGTCGCTCTCGACGACCTACTCTGATCTGACGCTCGCCCCCGGGACGCCGCAATCGGCGCTCGACACCGCGCGTCATGCACTGGCCATCGCCGCGGTCACCGGCCAGGCTGCTCCGCTCTCGATCCGGCCGTCCATTGCCGCCGCGCCACCGCCTCCCGCGGCGACATTGCCGGCCTTCGACCAACTCGTTACTCAAAGCGCCGCCGCCCGCCCCGCCGCGCAGACCGTCATCCGGCGCGACTTTACCACCCGCCTCTCGCCCGACCCGCGCGTCACCGTGGTCCCCGCGGGCGGCCAGGCCGTCGCGTCCACCCTGGGGCCGTTCCTCGATGCGTTCGGCCGGCCGGTGCTGATCGACACGTTCGCGGTTGCCACCCTGATCGGGATCGAACGCACCGGCGCCACCCAGCCCTTCCTCTTCATAGAGGCGCCACCGGGGAGCGGGCAGAGCGCGAGCCTCACTCTCGGCGCCGGAAGCGTCTGGATCTCCGCGCCCCTGCTGGCCCCCGGCTCGCCGGCGGGCAGCTTCGTCGGCCTGCGTATCAAAAGCGGCACTGTCGCGTTCGGCAGTTCCGTCGCGGTAAGCGTCTCTCCGATCGTCGTTCCCGCCACCGCCACCCTCAGCCTTACGCTCACGCTCGATCCGGCCACGCCTCCCGGTGGCAGCGGTCCGGGTGGCGACGCCCGCGCCGCCGCCGCGGTCACCCCGGCGACAGTGACCTTCGACCTCTCCCCCACTGCCGGCACGCTCACCGCCGCCGGCAACGCCTCCATCACCGCCTTCGGCACCACCATCGCGCTTACCCGGAACGCCTCGGCCGCACATTTCGACCCGGTGTTCGGCCGCGTCGACTTTCCGTTCGCGGCTACCCCGGCCACCTTCGCCGTTGCTTCCAGGCATTCCACCCTCGCGACCTTTGCCGGGGCGGCGCCAATCTTCGGCGCGGCCTGGTCGCTGCCGATCAGCACCTCGGCCCCGGCCACGCTCGGTACAGCCGCCGGCGCCGGTGGCTGCGCGCTGGGCCTCTCGCCCGGCCTGACCGTGACCTGGAACGGGCCGCCGGCTCCCGTTGCCTGCGGCGCCTGCGTCCTGCTGGTTGAACCCGGTCTCCTGTCGGTCGGCGGCCTTACGGCGCAGGCGCCCGGCTTTACCCAATTGCTGCCGCTCTGGAGCAGCACAACGCTTGCGCTGACGACGCCATCCGCCTTCGCCTTCCGCTTCGTGAGCGACGCTACCGGCACCGAAAGCTGGGCTTTCCTGCCCCAACTGGTCGCGACATTCGACGTGCCGCGCACCGTGAACGACGTCCGCATCGCCAACGCCGCGCTTGTCGTCCTGATCCAGACTGCCGCGAACCTCTCCCTGTTCGTCGAATGCGCTGCTCCGCAGAGCCAACGGGCCTCAATCCAGTCCTATTGCCTCAAGAACCTGCTGCTGAACGCGAGCAACCCGCTCGTCCTGATCGCCGCGACGGTGCTTACCGGGCCGGGCGCCGGCGGGGGCACCGCCGCGCTCCAGTTCGCGCTGCGCTTCGTCCTGCCGATTTTGCCGGACCCCTATGCGACCAACCTGCTGTTCGAACCCGCGCGCCGGGGCGACGTCACGTCCATCGGCGCGGTCACCGTGCTGGTGGGCTGGCAACCCGCCAAGCCGCCCGTCATAAACCTGATTTTGCCGGCCGATGCGTTGGGAGGCGTGGCCGCAGCCCCGCCATCCGCTGCTCCCACCGCGCCGCCAGCAGCCGATGCGGACGCGCTTGGGCGGCTGCAAAGCCTGTTTGACAGTGCCGCCGGCGGCCACGTCAGCGGGCCGACACTGCTGGACGTGTCGACCAACGTCTCGCAATTCGGAGTCACCTTCAACACCGCCGCCCATATCGACGCCACGGTCGCGGCGCCGGCGGCAACCGCGCCCTCTATCGCCGACCTCTTCCTGCAGGCACCGGGATCCGAGCTACGCGTCGTGACGCTGCCTGCCGTCCAATGGGAACCGGTGATCACGCCGGACCAGACGACGCCGTTTCCCAGTCCGCTGAGCTTCCCGAACTCCGGCCAGCCGACCACGCTCGGCGCGAAAACCGTCACCTTGGTGCCGGTGGCGCCCCGCCAGGCCATCGACGCCCTGCTCGCCGCCTACAATACCGGCGCGGCCGAGGTCGGCGCCCGTTTCACCCTGCCGTTCGGCATTGCCGCGGTCGCGCAACTGCAAGCCTCGGCCGACAAGCTGATCCCTGCCCCCCGGATCGCCGAGGTGCAGCCCAAGTTCACCGCCGCGGGCCTTGCCGGCGGCGATCAGATCAGCATCAGCGCCGCCAGGCCGCTTCTGCTCTCGAAATATACCCGCTCGCCAGCGCTGCCCGGCGCTGCTTTCCAGCTTCATAACGCCCTCGCCGCCGGCGCGCCGACGAACACGACCGTGCTGACGCCGATCGACGACACCTTCAACGGCAATTTCAGCCCGGGGGGCACCAATCCGGGCGTCCCGGTCACCCGCATCGACATCTCCGGTTTCGGCGAGAGCCTGTTCAGTAACTGGCGCAACCCGACCGACGCGGCCGCCATCATCTCCAAGGCCCAGTTCGACGTCGTGGTTGGCCGCACCGCGCGCGAGATCGTCCAGGCCTACAGCGTCCTCTACCCCTACGCCGTCCGCGTCGTCCGCACGATCACCATCGAGCGGCAGAACGGCGCCGCCGTGGTGCGCCACGACAGCGGCTGGCAAGCTGTCAGCGACGGCCTCTACGCCTACCCCGACCCGCCCTCGAAACCCGTTCTCGTCACCCATCCCGGAGTCGTCCGGTCCGCGGTGTCGGTGCAGAACATCCGCGACACCGGTCAGCGCTATACGACGCCTGACGGCAGCGAACTCATGGCCGTGCGCTTCGATTGCTCGCTGACCATGGAAAACGCGGT
The DNA here is from genome assembly GCF_903944925.1 of uncultured Rhodopila sp. GTDB lineage: Bacteria > Pseudomonadota > Alphaproteobacteria > Acetobacterales > Acetobacteraceae > Rhodopila. The sequence continues at coordinate 8,532 of NZ_CAJATU010000088.1, forward strand.
CCTCGGCGCCGGGCCCGACGGCGTGCCGGCGCTCGACCAGCTCGGCTACGTCCAACTGACCGACCCGCCGGGCAACGGCCAGCTCGCACCCGCGCAATACGCCGCATTGCTGTCCGCCGCCGGCCCGCTCGGCGGCCTTTTGGACTGCACGATCGACGTTGGCGGCAGCGGGCTGCGCATGCGCATCACCCATGTCGGCGTCGCCGCCACCAGCAGCGGCAGCGGCGATCCGCAATTCGCCATCGCCGCCCGTGGCAGCCCGATCCTGCCGGGCGGCGGCCAGTGGTCGTTTCTGTTTCGGCCGGCCGGCGCCGCGGCGCCGCAGGCGGTCGACCCCGACCAGGGCGTCCCGCTGGTGCGCGCGGGGCCGTCCACCGCAGCGCCACCTGGCACCTCGCCCTACCTGTTCGCCGACCCCGCCGACCTTCTGCACCCGGCCACGCCGGACGGCGATTACGGCCTCGTGCAGTCCACCGGAACCCAGCGCCTGCTGTTCCCGCGCCCCAAGATCGAGGCGACCGGCGCCCACGCCATCACCAGCACGCAAAATCCGCAACTCGCCGACCCGTTTGCGCTGGCCACCGCCACCGGGCCGTTTCCGCGCATCGCCGCGTGCATCCCATTCCCCAACCCGAACTACGCGTTGACCATCGCCGCCAGCGGCAACCTGACCCTCGAGCCGTCTCCGTTCAGCTTCACCACGCCGGTGCTCAAGCGGGTTCTGCGCCAAAGCGCCACCGTCCGCTCCATCGCCTACACCGCCGACGAGAACAACAATCCGGCGCAGGTCACGCTCAGCATCGACACCGCCGCCGCCTCGCCGTGGTCGGTCAACATCACCAACCTCAGTCTCGCCACTGAAAGCGGCTCGCTTGGCGAGGTTACCCGCGTGGTTGGCAACGTCGTCAGCACGCCCGCGGCAGCCACCCAACTGGCCAATTCCCGTTTCGTGTTCGGGCCGCCGCTCAAGCCCGTCGCGGCCCTGGTCAACTTCCTCGAGCAATTCGGCAGCATTCCGCCGCCGAACGTCTCAATGACCAACGACTGGCAACTGCTCGCCGGCATCACCTTCGATTTCACCAAGTACGCGCTGTTTCTCGGACCCGCCGTCGCTGCCTTCGTCGAGGAATTCATCGTCGACCTCGACGTCAAGATGCAGTCGGAGACCAAGCCGACCACCACCAACTTCGTCATGCAATTCGAGCTGACGATCAAGATACCCACGCCATTCCCGCCTATCGTCGCCATCGGCCTGGCCAAGGTGCAGTTCCAGATGGGTGACCAGGGCAGCTTCTGGACCGTCCAGATCGGCGTCGGAGTCGGGGTCTCGTTCCAGGCCGGCCCGTTCGAGGCAATCGCCTACTACGCGCAAACCCAGTTCATCATCACCGGCGACACGGTTTTCGGCCTCGGCGCCAGCTCGCTCGTCAAAGGCACCGTGGACCTCAAGATCGTCGAGGTCAGCCTCAGCATCGAGGCGAAGATCGCCCTGCTGAAGGTGAGCTGCAACGTCTCCGACTCCGCAATCTGGGCGGCCGCGCAGGTCACCATCGCCTTCGAGATCAGCATCTTTTTCGTCATCGACATCGAGTTCGATGAGCAGGCCGAATGGACGCAAAACCTCGACGGCGGCGCCTGCGCGCTGCCCGACGTTCTCTGAGGACCAAGCAATGGCAACAAGCCTCGTCCTCCTGCCTTACCTGCAACGCTGGGATGGCACCTCGCTCCTGGTCAACCTCCTGCTTATTCCGCGCGGCAATCCGCTGAATGCGCTGATCGCCGGCGCGCCCAATTTCCCGTCCGCCCATTTCGTGTTCGACGTCCACCTGCTTGAGGGCCTCGGCGCGCTGCCGACCCCGGGCGGGACCCCCTACACCACGATCGCCTCCCCGGCCGTTGCCACCGCGCTTCCCAGCTTCAACGCCCTGGCCAGCCTCTACCAAATCGATCCGGCGCCCCCGGTCGCGGTTCGGCCGCCCGGCACGTTGGTGCAGAAACACCTTCCGCTCAGCTACCAGCAAACCGCCAGTTACGCACCCGGCCGCACCAATCTGGTGTTCACCGACTGCACTTACTCCTGCGCCATGCAGGCCCCGCCGCCCAAGCCGTTCAAGCGCCTGCCGCCGCCCAATCCGCTGGTTCCCTGGGGCAAGGTGATCGCGGCCCTGCTGCGCAACCCCGTCCTCGCCACCGCCGCCGGGTTGCTCCGCACGCTCACAATCCCCATCACACCGGCCAAGCTGCTCAACGCCGGCGGCTTCCTGCACGTCACCCTGGCCGCAACCAGCGATGCCGCCGGATTGCTGGGCACACCGGACGGACTCAAAATCTACGCCACGCGCATCCCTGCGCTCGGCGCCGCGCAGGATCTGTTCACTCCCGTCTTGTTCCCCGTCACCACACCTCCGCCCGCGCTCAACTACGACGACATCTTCGCCGAGGTGGAGGACTACGACGACGGTTGGGCCAAGATCGTCCACGGCGCGCAACCGCAGCAGCTCGATCCCCTGAACGAGACCCCGGACGGCACGCGCCCGTCGAAGGAGCTCGGCATCCGCCTCGGCTGGGACGACGAGCAGGTCACCATCTGGATGAGCCGCCAGGTCGACGCGACCCAGGCCGGGTTCGACAGCCCCGTCGGCGTCCAGGGCTACCGCGTTGACGCCCGCCTGACCGGAACCGCCGCCTGGAGCTCGCTTGTGCGGGCCGCCGGGCCGGTCAGCATCGGCAGCCTCGCCCTGGGCAATTTCGACGGCGAGCTTTCCGTCGAAACCCATCCCGTGCAGCTTGCCGCCCAGAAGCAGGGCACCCTCTGGTTGCCGATGTACTTCGCCAACTGGATCGGGCCGCCCCTGGTCACGCTGGACAACGACCTGACGCGCCTCTCCGGCGGCCCCGACAACAGCGGCGTGGCCCGCGTCAAGGGGGTCCCGCCGACGGTCGCGCTCACCTACGGCAACACCTACGATTTCCGCGTGCGGCTGGTCGATCACACCGGCGGCGGCCCGGCCCCTGGCGGCGCGCCGGCAATCCCCGGCCCGGCCCCGGTTGCCACCATTCCGTTCCGCCGATGGATCCGTCCGCTCGGTCCCGTTGCGACCAACCGGCCGCCGCCGGTTCCCGACCCGGTCAACCCGCCCGCCAGCCTCACGATCAATCGCCCACTGATGCAGTATCCGGCGGTCGCCTGCACCGGCTTCTACCCCAATGCCGTTGCGCTGCTGCTGGCCGACCTTGCATCGGCCAGGACGCAAGGTCGCGAACCCGGCTTGCCGGACCCCGATATCGACCGGCTGCAGATCATCGTCGAGGTCCAGACCGCGGCTCAGGACCCGGCCGCCACCGACGGCGATTACATGCCTATCTTCCAGACCACGCGGCCCTTCCCCGCAGACCCCTTCCAGCCGCTCACGCTCGCATTCGCCTGGACCGACGTTCACGACGCCACCACCTTGACACCGACCGCCACCGGCCCGCTCGTGCTGCCGACGGCGCGCACCATTCGGCTACGCATCGCCACGCTCTGCCGCGACGACCCGACTCTGGCCTATTTCGGTGCCCCGGACGTCCGCACCGGCCCCAGCATCCAGATCGCCCTGCGCAAGAATTCGAGCAACGAGACAGCCCTGTTCGCGGCGGACCTGCCATCGCACCGGTTCAGCGCGCTTTTTCTGCAGCCGGATCCGCCGATCAACCCCATCGTCCTGTTCGCGCAACAAGCGGCTGGCGCGCAAAACCAGCGGCCGTCCGACATCGGCACCCGCCTCGCCTCTACCCTGGGCCTGCGCAACGACGGCCTTGGCTTTCGCGCCCAGCCCGGCCGGCGCGTCGTATTCGGTTGCGCCGCCGCGATGCGCCACGTGATCGGACCGGACGGCGCCAGCCTGACCTTCGCCTCGCAGACCGACCTTGCCCGGCATTGGCTCGTCGTGCTCCGGCTCACGCTCGATCGCGACTGGAGTTGGGACGGGCTCCTCCCGAACGGGCTGATCGTCCAGCGCGACGGCACCGAGGTCGGACGCCTCTCGCTGCCCCGCAACGTCAACAGTGATGCGCTGAGCCAGCCGCAGCGTTCACAGACCGACCTGGTGTTCATCGACGCCATCGAGCCGAAGCCGCCCACCGGTGCCTTTCCTCAGGAATTGACGCCGACTTACACCGTCACCGCCCAATTCAACGGCCAGCCCACCGCGGACCCGCCGCTCGCCCTGGCGATAACCTTGCCCGTCACCACGCCCCCTACCCAGGTGCCGAACATCGTCTCCGCCGGCATCGCGCTATCGCCCTACCAGCGCAGCGCCGACTACTCCGCCACCCAACCGCGCCAGCGCGCGCTTTGGATTGAGCTCGACAGCGCTCCGGCCGACACGCGCGACCGGTACTTTGCCCGCGTGCTGCGCAACGTCCCCGATCCGCTGCTCTCCAGCCGGGGTGACAACGTCACGGAGACCGCCGAACCGCCGCTCCCCGTCGACCCCGAATGGGTGCGCGTGATCGTCCAGGGCGCGGCCGATGACCGCGCCGGGATCGACGCCATGCAGCCGATGATCGCCTCCGATTCGCCGCTATATTGGTCGCTGCCGCTGCCGCCGGGTCTGGATGTGAACTCGCCGGAACTGTTTGGTTTCTTCACCTACGAACTCCGGGTCGGCCATTTCGGCATGTGGTCGACGGCTCAGGGCCGGTTCGGCGCGCCGTTGCGAGTCGCCGGCGTGCAGCATCCCGCGCCCACGCTGGCCTGCACCGTGCTTCGCAACTCCGTCGGCATTTCCGTCAGCGCCGCGTTTGCGCTGCCGGTCCTGGGCGGTCAACCGGTGCAGCCGCTGCCGCCGCGCAGCCGGATTTCGGTCCTGCTCTATGCACAGGCGGAACAGATCGATGGAGCCGACCGCCGCAATGTCCTGCTCGCCCGGAAGCCCGCCACCTGGTCACGTGACACCCTGGAAACCGCCCGTGCTTCCAACCCCTATGGTGAGACCAGCTTCGCCACCGCGGAAATCGAACAGGCCCTTGCCGCGCTTGGCTTTGCCCGCACCGCCCCGCTGAGCGTGCTGGCCGTGGAACTGCTTCCCCAAGACCAATCCCCTGCCGACCCGCTCGGCGCCGATCTCGGCGGTCAACGAATTTTGCGCACTTCGGCCCTGATCCCTGTCCCGTCGATTTGCTAGGCGAGAGACCAACCCGGTCGAAAGCCACGGGGAACACGCGACCCGCGGTGGCGGCATTGGCAGCGATTGGCTACGCGCGGGGAGGCTCGCCCATCCGCCGCGGCGCTGAATGGGCTTTGTCGTGATGGCGCCGTAGCGGGAACTCGTCACCCGGCCCACCGCTGTTACGCCGCGTCCTCCACCAGCACCACGTGCAACCGCCGCGGGCCGTGTGCCCCCAGTTCCAGTGTCTGCTCGATATCGGCGGAACGTGACGGCCCGGTGATCAGCATGACATTCCGCGGCATCGCGCCGATTTCCGCCCGCAGCTTGTCCCAGGCTTCCTCGTAGGCTCCGACGATCGCGGAGGCGCGCAGCACCGCGATTTCGGTGTCCGCCAGCAGGTTGAGCGTTACCGGCCGTTGCGGCGAACTCGGCAGCATCAGCGTGCCGGTCTCGGCTATCCCGGCGAAGGCATGCTGGATGCTGACCGCGTCGGTTGCCTCCGCCCGGCCCTGCCGGATCTCCAGCAACGGCCGCGTTGACCAGGGAATGGCCCGCAGCTCCGGATGCGGCGCCATGATCAGGGATCCGGGCAGGTTCTGCGCCGCCAGGTAATCCGCCACCGCCCCCGGCACCGCTTCCATGTCCGCGACGCGGGCGACGGAGCCGAATTCCTTCTCCACGTTGCGCACGAACAGATCGACCTGCTGCGCGTGCGGCAGCCGGGACCGCGCCGGGATCAGGTGGCGGGGATGCTCGGTCATGCGCCGTTGCAGCATGACCGCCTGGTGCTCCGGCAGCGGGCCGCGCTTCAGGCCACGGCGGATCGCGGTCAGGATCGATTGCTTGCTCATCGGCCGCGCCCCGCCCGGGCGTAGCGGGCGAAGAACGTATCGCCCTCCGGCGCCGGCAGGTCGCGCCCATCGGTCCAGCCACCCACCAGCGGCAGGCTGGTAAACCGGCCCTTCTTGCGTCCGAGCCATCCCAGCGCGCCCGAGGAAACCCGCGTCGCCAGCCGATACAGCCATGGCCTGCGGGCAACAAACGCCCACAGCCCCATATTCGTCCGCATCGCGCCCGGCGTCAGGTGCCGCTCGAACTCCCGTTCGCGCCAGTGGCGCATCAGCCCGGGCAGCGGGATCTTCACCGGACACACGCTCTCGCACTTGCCGCAGAAGGTGGAGGCGTTCGGCAGGTGCCCCGCCTTGTCCACGCCGATGAGCCCGGGAGTCAAAACCGACCCCATCGGCCCGGGATACACCCAGCCATAGGCGTGGCCGCCAACGGCACCATAGACCGGACAATGGTTCATGCAGGCGGCGCAGCGGATGCAGCGCAGCATGTCCTGGAACTCCGTCCCCAGCATGGCCGAACGTCCGTTGTCGATCAAGACGACGTGGTATTCCTCCGGCCCGTCCAGATCGCCCGGCCGCCGCGCACCGGTGGAGAACGTGGTGTAGACGGAGAAATCCTGCCCGGTGGCGGAGCGCGCCAGCACGCGCAGAAGCGAGGTCGCGTCTTCCAGGGTCGGGACGCATTTCTCGATGCTGGCGAGCACGATGTGCACGCGCGGCAGGGTCTGGGTCAGGTCGCCGTTGCCCTCATTGGTGACGATGATGCTGCTGCCGGTCTCGGCGATCAGGAAATTGGCACCGGTGATGCCGACGTCGGCGGCGAGGAACTTCGACCGCAGTTTCGTCCGCGCCTCGATCAGCACGTCGCGGCGTTCATGGAATGTGCGGTCCGCGGGCAGGTCGGTGTGGGCTTTGCGGAAGGCGCTTTCCCAGTCGTCCATGTTCAGGTGGAAGGCGGGCGCGATGATGTGGCTGGGCAGTTCGTGCCGAAGCTGGATGATGTATTCGCCGAGGTCGGTTTCTATCGGCTGGATGCCGTTTTCTTCCAGGTGGTCGTTGATCGCGATCTCCTCGCCGATCATGGATTTTCCTTTGGTGACGGTGCGGGCGTTGGCGGCCTGGCAGATCGCCAGCACGACGGCCCGTGCCTCCCCGGCATCGGCACACCAGTGCACCTTGCCGCCGGATTCCAGCACCTTCGCCTCGTAGGCCTCCAGATAGAAGTCCAGGTTCGCCAGCGCGTGGTTCTTGATGTCGCGCGCGGTGTTGCGCAGTTCCTCGAACTCCGGCAGGGCAGCGACCGCGGCGGCGCGGCGGGCGATGAAACTGGGGCCGCTGCGGGCCAGCGCCTTCTGCAGTCCGGCATTGCCCAGCGCGTCGTGAGCGTTCTTCTTGAAGGCCTGTGAGGTGGCGATATGCATGGCGTTTCCCGGACGAGCGTTTGACTTTTGATAGCGCCTGCGGCGGCGGTTGGCCATGGGCTTGGCGTATGGACGATGCTCCTTTATCCCTTCACATAAATCGATTGCCGAGGGAACAAGACCATGACGCGCACCCACCGTATCGCGGTCCTGCCCGGCGACGGCATCGGCAAGGAGACCGTGCCGGAATCGCTGAAAGTGCTGGACGCGGCGGCGCGGCGCTTCGGCTTCGACCTGAACCTGGCGCACTACGACTGGTCGTGCGAGACCTACAAGGACACCGGCCAGATGATGCCGGCGAACGGGTTGGACCAGTTGGCGAAGTCCGACTCGATCCTGCTCGGCGCCGTCGGCTGGCCGGGTGTCCCGGATCACGTCTCCTTGTGGGGGCTGCTGATCCCGATCCGGCGCGGATTCGACCAATACGCGAATGTGCGGCCGTGCAAGCTGATGCCGGGGGTGCGGACGCCTCTGGCCGGGCGGACGGAGGCGGATATCGACTTCTACGTGGTGCGGGAAAACACCGAGGGCGAGTATTCCTCCGTCGGCGGCCGCATGTTCGAAGGCACGGACCGGGAGTTCGTCTCGCAGCAGTCGGTGTTCAGCCGCACGGGCGTGGACCGCATCCTGAAATACGCGTTCGAGCTGGCGATGACCCGGCCGAAGCAGCACGTGACGTCGGCGACGAAGTCGAACGGCATCATCCATACGATGCCCTACTGGGACGAGCGCTTCGCCGCGATGGCGAAGCAGTATCCGGACATCCGCACCGACCAGTACCACATCGACATCCTGTGCGCGCATTTCGTGCAGCACCCGGATTGGTTCGACGTGGTGGTGGGGTCCAACCTGTTCGGCGATATCCTGTCCGATCTCGGCCCTGCGGTGGCCGGGTCCATCGGCATCGCACCGTCGGCCAATATCAATCCGGAGCGGCTGTTTCCGTCGATGTTCGAGCCGGTGCACGGCTCCGCGCCGGACATCGCCGGCAAGTTCATCTGCAATCCCATCGGCCAGATCTGGTCTGCCGCGCTGATGCTGGAGCATCTGGGAGAGGCGGATGCGGGGGCCGCGATTATCGCGGCTATCGAGACCTTGCTGCGGGACAGCGGTCCGAAGACGCGCGATATGGGCGGTCAGGCCGGGACGGCGGACGTCGGCAGCGCGATCGCGGAACTGGTTGCAACGGCCTGAGGCCCGCCGGCCTGTTTGACAGGCGGGCCGTCGCCGTTGGGGCGCAAGGCGCGGGATACAATCAGGATCGCGGCAGGCTTCCGCCGCTAATCCCGGGCAGACTCAGACACCATCTATCACGGCAGCTTGAGCAGATAAATTGTTGCACCCGCGGTACCGAACAAGATCCAACCCCAAACAAAGAAGGACATAGCGCTTCCCCTACGTTAGCACCAGGATTTGACTGGCGTGGCCTTACAACGACGTGGACCACGCCGAAGCAATGGCACAATCCTCGACTCTTGGCTATGGCTTTACAGCATCCCCTCCATGCCGAACGCGACGGCAGGAGGAACGATGCACGCCGCAACCGGCCGTCGCCATCGCGCAGCAGTCCCTAGCAGAGGAGACGTCGGCATGAGGTTCGGCCTGATCTATGAGCTGCAATTGCCGCGGCCCTGGGACGCGGACTCCGAGCATCGGTTGGTCCAGGACGCCCTTTCCGAGGTCGAAGCAGCCGATCGGCTTGGGTTCGACTATGTCTGGGCCAACGAGCACCACTTTCTGGAGGAATATGCGCACAACTCCGCCCCCGAGGTGTTCCTCGCCGCCGCGGCCGGACGCACCAGTCGGATCCATGTCGGTCACGCCGTTGTGCTCTCGCCGCCCGGCTATAACCATCCCGCGCGCGTCGCCGAACGGATCGCCATGCTCGACCTGGTTTCCTCGGGCCGCGCCGAATGGGGGACCGGATCGTCGGCGTCGCGCGCCGAGCTGGAAGGCTTCAACATCGACCCGGCGCGGAAGAAGCAGATGTGGGCCGAGGCGACCGAACAGACCGCCAACATGATGGCGATGACGCCCTATCCGGGCTTCAAGGGCGCATTCTTCTCGATGCCGGTCCGCAACGTCATTCCCAAGCCGTTGCAGAAGCCGCATCCGCCGATATGGCTCGCCTGCTCGAACAAGGAGACGATCCATGTCGCCGCCCGCAACGGTGTCGGCGCGCTCGCCTTCGCCTTCGTCGATCCCGCCGAGGCGGCGAAATGGGCCGGAGAATATTACGACATCATCAAATCCGAGCAATGCGTGCCGATCGGCCATGCGGTGAACGCGAACATTGCGATGGCGACGGGGTTTTCGGTGCATCACGATGAGGCGGAGGCGATCCGGCGTGGCGGTGAGGGCTTCCAGTTCTTCGGCTTCGCGCTGGGCCATCATTACGTGTATGGTGAGCAAGTCCCGGGGCGGACGAACATATGGGAGCGGTTCGAGCGCGCCCGGGACGCGCTGCCGCCGCCGATCGGCAACGGCATCGGCACCCCGGCCCAACTCATTGATCGTCTTACGCAATATCAGGATGCCGGGGTCGATCAGGTGATCTTCGTCCAGCAGGCGGGCCGCAATACGCATGAGGATATTATCGCGTCGCTCGAGCTGTTCGCGGCCGAGGTGATGCCGGTGATGAAAGCCGATCAGGCGGCGCGGGACGCCAGGAAGCAGGCGGAACTGGCGCCGTATATCGAAGCGGCTATGCAACGGAAGCAGTGGATGCGCCCGCTCGCGGCACACGAGATCCCGCCGATACCCGCCTACGGCCGTTCGGTGGTTGCGGGTGAAAGCTTGCCGACCGCCCTGGCGGCGCGACGCGGTGGCGGCATCCACATCCCGAGCGAGGACCCGTCCGAGCGGGTGCGTGCGGCCGGGGACGATTAAAGTACGGCGCTTGTTGGTCTTCGCGAAGCGGGCACCGGCCTGTCATCCCGTCATGGCGGGCGCAGGCCCTGATCAACGCTAAAGTCGTTTTCTGACGGGACGGTGCTGCGGGCTGGCGTCGCGGGTGAACCCGACGTCAGGTCTGTGGTTCGGCTACCGCTTGATTCGTAGAGCACGACGAGATTTCGAGAACGCAGAGAAGGCTTTTCGGCTTCGGCGGGTCACTGCTTTGCGGTGAGCATTGATGATGCACGTGCTGCCTCAAGCGCGGTGGAAGGCGCCGGAATTTTTCTCTGCGAACTCAAAATCCCGGCGTTCTCTGCGCAAAAATTCGGCGGATCAACCAGCACCCGCGGCGCCGTGCGACCCCGTTCCTTAACTCAAACGGTCGCGCTTGCCCGAGGCAGGCTTGCCGCCGGATTATGCCGGTTCCCGCCGGATCGCGCGCAACTTCAACGTCTGCCGGGCGAAGGCCGGCCATCCACGCCTTTGCCGCGGCCTGCATC
>NZ_CAJATU010000089.1 GCF_903944925.1 uncultured Rhodopila sp.
GACGCTGGCGGCGATGCAGATCGCCGGGCTGCTGGGTGCAGCGGCGGGCGCGCTGCTGGGCAACGCCGCACCGCGTGCCCTGGCGGTGGCGCGCTACGCGGTGGCCGGGCACCTGGCGAGTGCAACGGGTGTGGTGCGGTATTTCTCCGGCGCTTATGCCAAGCCGTGGCGCCGGGATGTGCTGGCTTGATCGGGCGATATCCGATCGCCGAACAAGGAGACGTGTCATGATGGTTCTTGAACATATCACCTGGAGCTTTGACGAGCCGGGCCTGTTGGACCGACTGGAAACCGCAGAAGGCGCAATGCTGGACGAAATCCCCTTCGGCGTCGTGGCAATGACGACCGATGGTATAGTAACAGGCTACAATACCGCGGAAAGCTGTTTGTCGGGCTTGTCGCCGGCAAAGGTCATCGGGCGGCACTTCTTCTCCGCCGTGGCGCCATGCACCAACAATTTCATGGTGGCATACCGGTTCGAAACCGAACCCGGGTTGGACGCCGTCATCGACTATGTCTTCACCCTGAAGATGCAACCGAAAAAAGTGCGGCTGAGGTTGCTGAAGCAGCCCGGACGGCGGCGCATGTATCTTGCCGTGCAACCGTGTCCGTAGACGGCCCGGCATCGATGGAGGAACTGCTTCAGTTTCTCTACCTGATGCCCGTAGGCGTCGTGAAGTTCGCAGCCAGCGGCGCCGTCGAGCTGATGAATCCCATGGCCTCGGCACTGCTCATGCCGCTGGCGCCGGACGGCTCGCTGCACGACATCTACACCACCCTCTCACCCCTGGCGCCGGACCTGAAGCGGCGGGTGCAGCGATTTCCCGGACAGACCGGGATCATAATCGACCAGCGCCAACTGGAACTGCCACAGCCGGGCGGCAAACCGCGCACGTTGTCGCTGACCGTCAACCGCGTCAGCGACGCTGTCTTCATGGCAGTGCTGAAGGATGTAACCAAGATCAAGGAACAACAGCGCAAGCTGTTCGCCGATCAACAGCGGTTCCGGGCGATTTTCGATAACATACGCGATTATGCGATCTACACGATCACGCTGAACGGCATCATCGAGGAGTGGAACCAATCGCTGCAGCGCTATGCCGGCTGGACGGCGCCCGATATCGAACGCCAGAGCATTCGCATGTTATTCCCGCCGGGCGATCCCGGACTACTGCGGCTCGACAAATTCCTGTCTGAAGCGGAACGCACGGGATCTGTCGAGATCGAAGGCCCGCAGCGAAAACGCGACGGCTCGAGTCTATGGGCCGATACGGTCATAACCGCATTGCCGGACGAAACCGGCAGCGTGCGCGGCTTCGTCGTGGTGTCACGCGACATGACGGAGCGCAAGCGGTTCGAGGACGACCTCAAGCTGCTCGCCACCATCGACCCTCTTACCGGTGCAGACAACCGCCGCCAGGGGGAACTCCATCTTGCGGTCGAATTCGCCCGGTATACGCGCGATGGACAAATCTTCGCCGTGCTGATGCTCGACATCGACCATTTCAAGACGATCAACGATCGTCTGGGTCATGCCGCGGGCGATGCGGTACTCCGCGGACTGGTGCAGACCTGCAAGGCAACGGTACGGGCGGTCGATGCGGTCGCCCGATGGGGCGGCGAGGAATTCCTCATCGTCTTGCCGGGCACCGACGCGGCAACGGCCATGGTGGTGGCGGAGCGTTTGCGGGTTGAGATCGCGGCGATGCATGTCGCCGTCCCCGGCGGGCCATCCACGCGACTGACCGTCAGCATCGGCGTTGCCGAGCCCGCGGGCGAGGATGCCAATGAATTGCTGCGCCGCGCGGACATGGCCCTTTATGCCGCCAAGGCTGGCGGCCGCAACCGGGTGATACGGGCTACATAGTGGGCATTGCCTGGAGGCAGCCTATTCCCACACGCTATGTACCTCTTTATACAGTCACGGAGTCAAGGCTCCCCTTGGTCCCCGGGGCGCCCGGCGCTGGAAAACCAATGGCTGCGTCCAAGGGAATGCCCGCATGATCAACAAGATCGTCCAAACCATGGCTGAGACCATGAGCGGCATCAAGGACGACTCGGTCGTCCTGCTCGGCGGCTTCGGTGCCGTCGGCCAGCCCAATGCCCTGATCGAGGGCCTGATCGAGCAAGGCGCCAAGGACCTCACCGTCGCCGCCAACAACGCAGGAGTCGGGCATGTCGGCCTTGCCCGGCTGATGGAACTGGGGCGCGTCCGCAAGATCATCTGCTCGTTCCCGCGCAGCTCCGACCCCGTGGTGTTCGAGACGCTGTATCGCGCCGGCAAGATCGAACTGGAGATTGTCCCGCAAGGTACCTTGGCCGAGCGGATGCGCGCTGCCGGCGCCGGGGTGCCCGCCTTCTTCACCGCCACCGGTGTCGGCACCAAAATGGCCCTCGGCAAGGAGCACCGGGACATCGGCGGCCGCACCTACATCCTCGAGCACGCGCTGAAGGGCGATGTCGGGCTGGTGGAGGCGTGGGAAGCCGATCGCTGGGGGAATCTGACGTTCAAGCAGGCCGGACGGAATTTCAATCCGGTGGTCGCCATGGCCTCCGACCTGACGCTGGTGCAGGCGCAGCATATTCGTGCGCTGGGCGAGATCGACCCCGACCACATCGTCACCCCCGGGATTTTCGTCAACCGCGTCCTGCACGTGCCCTACGGCGATCCGGCCGGCTTCTGATCACAGGGAGACGCAAGCATGTCCGCAACAACCGCCGCCTTCAAGCCGTTCACCCGCCAGCAGATGGCGCAGCGCGCCGCCGCCGACATCCCGGAGGGTTGGTATGTCAATCTCGGCATCGGCATCCCGACCCTGGTCGCAGACTATGTGCCGATGGACCGCGAGGTGATCTTCCACTCGGAGAACGGTGTGCTTGGCATGGGTCCGGCGCCTGAAAAGGACAAGATCGAGCCGTGGCTGATCAACGCCGGCAAGCAGTATGTCACGCTGCGGACGGGCGGCAGCTACTGCCACCATGCCGACAGCTTCGCAATGATCCGTGGCGGGCATCTGGATCTGTGCGTGCTGGGTGCGTTCCAGGTCGCCGATAACGGCGACATCGCCAACTGGGCGACCAGCGACAACGACAGCGCCCCCGCCGTCGGCGGCGCGATGGACCTGGCCACCGGGGCGAGGCGGCTGTGGGTGCTGATGGAGCACACGGCGAAGGACGGAACGCCGAAGCTGGTGACGCGCTGCACCTACCCGCTGACCGCGCCGGGCGCGGTGAAGCGGATCTACACCAACCTGGCGACGATCGACGTGACGGAGCGGGGCTTCGTCGTTCTGGACATCGCTCCGGGCCTCAGTCTGGCAGACCTGCAGGCGCGGACGGAGGCAAAGCTGCATCTGCCGGGGTGACGGCGCCGGCACCGTCATGGTGGCCGAAGGGCCACCATCCACGCCTTTGCAAGTAAAGGGCGTAAATGCCGGCCTCCGCCGGCACGACGATATACGGCCGGTTAATACTATTCGACTTTGCCTTTCATCGCAGCGACACGGGCCTGAATCTCGGCCTTGACTGCCTCAAGGTTGAAGCTCGCGCCGCGTTGCATAGGCGGGTACTCGATGAAGGTCTGCGCATATTCGCCGACGGTCTGCTGCAGGAACACAAATCGCCAGAACTCGTGCATGAAGTAATCGTTGACGTACATGAAGCTGCCCGTATTGCCCTTCGCGAACTGCATCCTCTCGAACGGATCAAGCCGCAGATTCGACAGGATCGGCCAGTCGAGATGCACCGTTCCGCCTAGCCAACCGTCAGGCTGGTCGATCAAGCGGAACTTGATGTCGTCGATCCGCACCGCACCTAATGTTCCCTCGGCAAAGTAGAAGACCTCATGCCGGTTGGACGGTCCCTTGCCGGTCAGCAGCGGTGTCTGGTCGTAGCCATCCAGGTGTACCTTGTAGGTGGTTCCGTTGAGGTCCTTGCCCTTCAGCAACTCGTCCTTGATAGCGGCGTCGCCGGCCAGCGCGGTGAAGGTCGGGAAGAAATCCAACCCCGACATGATACCGTTCTCGACCTTTCCGGCGGCAATATGCCCCGGCCAGCGGATGATCATCGGCACCCGCATGCCGCCCTCCATGACAGTACCCTTGCCGGCGGCGAACGGCGTATTGCCGCCATCGGGCCAGGTGAAGTTCTCGGTGCCGTTGTCGGTGGTGAACACGACGATCGTGTTGTCGTCGAGACCCGCGGTCTTCAGCTTGTCCATGATGCCGCCGACAACGTCGTCGAGCTGCGACATCACGCCCTCTTCCAGATACCAGCCGTTCTCGGGCGTCAGCTTGGCCTGATATTTCGGCGACAGATGCGAGATCACGTGCGCCCGCGTCGGGTTGACCCACAGGAAGAACGGCTTGCCGTCCGCCTTGGCCTTGTCGATGAACTTCACTGAGAAGTCGAGAATGTCCTCGTCCACCGTTTCCATGTTGTACTTGATGCCCGGGGTGGGATGCGGCGGCAGCGGCCCCGCATCCTCAATCCGCTGCCTGCCGACCTTGCCCCAGCGCGGGTCCACGGTCTGGTCGTCGGTGTCGGTGGCGAAACTGTGCAGCAGATTGCGCGGTCCGACCTTGTCCTTCAGCGCGGGCGGATAGGAATGCCAGAACGGATCCTCCATTGCATCCAGATGATACAAGTAGCCGAAGAATTCGTCGAAGCCGTGCACCGTCGGCAGGTATTCGTTGCGGTCCCCCAGATGGTTCTTGCCGAACTGGCCGGTTTCATACCCCAGCGCCTTCAAGGCGGTGGCGATCGTCGGCGCCTGGGCCGGCATCCCGACAGTAGCACCCGCCTGGCCGACAGTGGTCAGGCCGGTGCGTATCGGCAACTCTCCCGTAATGAAGTTGGCGCGCCCGGCAGTACAGCTTGGTTCGGCGTAATAGTCGGTGAAGCGCATGCCCTCGGCCGCCACCTTGTCCAGGTTCGGCGTGGTCGAATACATCAGGCCCTGGTTGTAGGCGCCGACATTGGACCAGCCGATATCGTCACCCATGATCACGATGATGTTGGGCTTCTGCGCCGTCTGCGCCGAGGCCGCCGCCAGAGGCAGCGCGGCCAGGGCGGTTGTCAGTGCGCAGGCGGCTGGCCATGGTCCGGGCCGGGTCGCCGCAATGCGTCTCCAGATCGAGCGTTGTTGCGCGGGCATTTTTCGGTTCCTCCGGGTGATGACAGCAGGGCTTCGATATTCTGAGGCGCTTAAATGCAGCCGTCCTGCAACGGCAGCGTCCGGGCTACCGCGAGCCGAGGCTATGCAATTCCGGCAACTGGAGCAGGCCCGCCCGGATCAGCGGGTCACGTCTTCGTCTTGATCGATCAGACCGATAATCCGCTGGAAGATGGCGAAAACGAACGCGGTGCTGATGCCGAACAGCAACATGCCGTCGGCCGCCTCCAGCGCGCCCATCAGGCGCCATTCCGGGGCCAGCAGAATGTCCGACGCGCCGCGGGTGGTAAACGAGTCCAGCGAATAGAGCATCGCGTCCCGCTCCGAGCCGATGGCGCCCACCAGCATATACGCTGCCGTCCACATCGCGGCCTCGATGCCGTGCAGCACCGTCAGCAACAACCCCACCACCGCGATCAGCAAGACGGCGTGAGGCAGGGGATGGCGACGTTGCTGCACGCGCAGCTTGCCTGATCGGACACGGTGCATGATGCCGCGGAAGATCATCACGACGCCGAACGCATGAAACGCTGTCGTCAGCGTAATGAGCAACAGGCCCGCGATCCAACTGGCACCCCAAACAGGTTCCATCCAGCCTCGTCCCTAGAACCCGGCCGCGGGGTGCGGCCGCTCAGAAGCGGAATCCGACACCGACCAGTGGCCCATAGGCGGTAAACTGGAACGAACGCTGACCCGCGTTGAGGGGACCCGCATTGGAATCGTATCGCGTGCTGCTCAGCGCCCGGAACCCGAGATTCACATCGAACCACGAATTGACCGAATAGGTGCCGATCAAAGACGATCCCCAACCCCACGACCCCCCGCTGACGCCGAATCCCTGGCCAAGCGCCGCGAGTTCCACCCGCCAGCGTTCCGCCGGGTAAAGCGAGGCGCGAAACCCAAGCCAGGGCTGCACGAAGCTGCCGCCCGGGCTGACCCCGACCGGATCGAATAACGACGTCGCCTTGGCGCTCCAGCTAAAATAGGCGAAGCCGACGCGGGCATCGACCGTAAGCGGCAATCCGGCGAGCGCACCGTTCCAGACCTCGTAGCCGAATCCGGGTGCCACGCGCACATAGGAGGCGCTGAGGCTCAGGTGGCCGAAGTTGCCGCCCGGGCCGGGCCCGATCGTCTTGCCCTGCGCTCCATCGACCCACTGGATGTCCACTTCGCCGGAGAATGGCCCGTAGCGGGTGATCGCGGCGCCCATGAACGCGCCATGCAGAGTCTGGAACAGGTCGGAGACGGACGGGACGCTGGTGGTGGTG
This sequence comes from uncultured Rhodopila sp., assembly GCF_903944925.1. Lineage (GTDB taxonomy): Bacteria > Pseudomonadota > Alphaproteobacteria > Acetobacterales > Acetobacteraceae > Rhodopila. Next base: position 6,442 of record NZ_CAJATU010000089.1, read on the forward strand.
CCACCGGTGAACTGGCCGTTACGCCCGGCGGCAAAGCTGGCGCTGGCCGCCGGCAGCCACAGATACGGATCCAGCTCGAAGTTCCACTGATAGGCTCCGTTGGCTGCGAACCCGTCCTGCGCGGACACCGGCTGAGCCTGCGCCACGCCGGCGGACATCGCCAGCGCAAGGCAGGCCGGGACGGCGAGCCGGCTGATCCCGGAAGTGCGAGTGGATCGCCCGGCGGTTTCCGCTCTTGCCGATCGGCTCAATGCCCGTCGTTTGGATCGTTCCATAGCCGCTCCCGAATCGATGTCTGTGACGAAATTACGAGACGACCAAGGTCCGGACTATGCGATTCCGGCATGCACCCGGCGTTGACCGGCGGGAGCCATGTTCGTAAACACCGCGCCCCGATCGGCGCACATAGCTACAAGAATTTCCATCCACCGCCCGTGCCGATTCGGCCTTGTCATATTTGGACAGCGCGAATGTCTCAACCAGCGTCCGACGCGGTCCAATAATCTCAAATGCCCGACGGGAGTCGCGCAAAAAGATACGTCTCGTGCGGGGTTTCAGTAACTCTTGTAAAAACGCCGCGAGACATGAAATTCCGCTAACCTGCAACGCTGCACAGACACTATTGGACAGCGCGCTACCATCAACGGCCACACTGTAATGGCGCTGAAACAAGAAGCATCGGGGGATGGCATGTGGTCCACCAAGGTTGTTGAATCCAACGACCCGGACGAGTTCGTAACCATGGTCCGGCCGTCGGGCTGCAAGCTTCTGGTGACCGGACGGGGTGCATTCCAGGCCTACAGCACGTTGATCGATATCGGCGAGATATACGCGCAACGCGGATCGGAGCGATTGGCGCGCGTCGCGCGGGTCGAGATGGCACGCTCGGGGATCCTGTTTCATACCAGGCCGGGGCCATCGATGTATTGGGACGGCGCGGAAATCCGGCCGGACCAGGTCGCGATCGTCCGCTCCGGCGAAGGCTATGTGTCACGGCTGTCAGGCCCCACCAGTTGGGGCGCCATGACCTTGTCGGAAACCGACATGGAAGCGTTTTGTGCGTCATCGCCCGGGGCGCGGGCAGCGTTCACGGGCGGGTGCGTTGTCGTCACGCCGCCCGCCGCAGCCCTGGCGCGTCTGCGCATGCTGCATTCTTCCGCCGAATACCTGGGGGAAACGTCCGAGGCGTATGCACGATGGCTGGAGCAGGCGCTGATCGAAACCATGCGCGAGGTCGTCGGCGGCGATGGCGGCCGGAGCGACACGATGGCCCGGCAACATCATCAAATGATCATCCGCCGTTTCATGGAAGTGCTGGATTCGCAGCCGGCCGGGACGGTCTACATGCAGGACATCAGCGATGCCATCGGCGTCTCCAGCCGAACCTTGCGGATGGCGTGCCAAACCCAACTCGGGGTCAGTCCGACCCATTACTTGCTGTTGCGGCGCATGGGCCTGGCGCGGCAGGCGTTGCGGAAGGCGGATCCGGGGGTGACGCGGGTGACGGATGTGGCGACCGAGTTCGGTTTCCTCGAGTTGGGTAGATTCGCCGTCAAATACCGGCAGATATTCGGGGAGACTCCGTCCTCGACCTTGCGGTCCCCATGTCCGCCGCCGCCCGAGCGGGCGCGCCCCGACTATGCCTTCGCCTGATCGGCGCGTTCCTCCGCCGCATCCCACATGATGCGGGGGTCGAAGGTTTCGGCGGCGAAGATGGTCAGGATGACGACGGCGCAGAAGGCTACAGCGCCGATACCGGGTTCGATGGTCACGACGCCGCCGAATTGCACCAGGGCACCGAGCAGCGCTTCCATGAAGATGTCGATCATCGACCAGCGGCCGATCCAGGCTATGGCGTGGTAAAGGCGGGTGCGGTCGCGCAACCAGCCGGAATGACCGATCTGCACAGTGATCAGCATGAAGGTCAGGCCGATAAGCTTCATCATCGGCACTGCAATGCTGGCGAAGAATACCAGCGCGGCCAGCGGATACATGCCCGAATCCAGCAATTCCTCGACCCCGCCCAGTATCGTGCTGGGCGCACCCGCGCCGAGCTGCATCACGGTCAGGACGGGGAAGATATTCGCCGGCAGGTACATCACCGCCGCAGCGATCACCAGGGCCCAGGTCCAGGCGAGGCTGTCGGGTTTGCGTTCGTGCAATTTCGAATCGCATCTTGGGCACTTCGCGCCCGGCTTCTCGGGGACAACGACCAGGGTGCAGGTTTCGCATCCGACGGCCCCGTCCGGAACAACTCCCGTGCGGGCGGCACGGCGCGAGATCTCGCGCGCACCCGTGCTGTCGAGCCGGTCCCAGACGGCTTCGCGATCCAGCGCGCCGTCGGCCCAGACGATCACCACGGTCAGCGCCAGCAGCGCATAGACCCCGGCGTCGAGCGTGATCTTCACCAGGTCACCCAGTTTCACGTAGGCGACGAACACGCCCAGCACGAAGACTTCCAGCATCGACCACGTCGACAGCCGCTCGACGATCGAGAAGATGCGCCGCAGGTGCTGCGGCGGGTTCGGCCCGCGCACGCGCAGCAGCACGTAGACCGTGCCCAAAAGCTTGGCCAGCGGCGCCAGGATGGTCACGAAGATCACCACGATGGCGAGGCCCGACATGTTCCGCCGCACCAGCTCCACCGGGCCGGACAGGATGCCGGCCCGATGCACCATGCCTGCCTGGCTGACCGTCATCAGCGGGGTCAGGCACATCACCGCCAGCAGGATCAACGCGGCGACGGCCAGGGCGATGGTGTGCTCCAGCGGATGCCGCCTTGCTTTCCGGAGCACGGTGCCACAGCGGTCGCAATGGGCCGTTGTGCCGGGGGCAAGCGCGGGCTCGATCTGGAACAGCCCGCAGCCCGGGCATTCGCGGAGTCCGCCTTCCGTCAATTCAACCGGCTCGTCGGCGACGAGCTTGTGGCTCACCGCCGCCCCGGCGCCGCGGCCAGCATTTGGGCGATCTCATCGGCGACCTGCGCGATGGCGGTACTGGTTGCGGCGATCTGGCCTTCAACCCCGGGAGAGGGTGGCGGTTGGGATATGCGCAGGGTGCGCGTGTCGGGCGCGGGTTGCGACTTGAATGAAACCGATGCCTGCCCGATCAGCAGAAGGTTGCCAGCACGATCGACGTCGAGGCGGGAGAGTTCAACTTCGATCGTGGCTTCGGGCGAGCCGGTGACGGCGCCGGCGGAGGTGTAGACCGTGGTTTGCGGCAGCCGCTCGGTCAGGTCCTGCGCGAGGACGCGGGTCAGCATGGCGTCGAGCGGCTCGGCCCACCACTCGGTGCCGCGCAGAACAACCCGGTAGTCTTCCGAGGTCTGGACGATCTGGTTGCGCTGCAGGTAGCGGGCGATGCCGACGGTGTGCAACGACACGACCCGCGGGGCGCCGGATACCGCCGTGCCGGGTAGGGAGGCAATGGTATATAGCCTGGGGTCGGGGGAGGAACAGGCGGCCAGCAACGTTGCGCCGAGTAGCACCGCACAGCCAGCGAACCGCCATCCTCCAAACGTCATGGTCCGCGCAGCATGCCCCCGGCGAAGGCCGCGGGGCGGACCATCCACGCCTTGCGGTGCCGGTCGCGGCAAAGGCATGGATGGCGGGCCTTCGCCCGTCATGACGATGGCGCGCGACGGGCGAACCTTCAATCGAAACAAGCGTATCATTGTCCACCCGTATCTGTCCGGCCGCGTACCAGCGCCTCCGGATGGCGTGTCAGAAGATCGGCCAGGGCCTGGAACGAGCGCACCGCGTCGTTGAGCTGTGCCATCAGATGATCGAGATCGCGGTGAAATTGCGTGTTGTCGCCGTAGCCGGTGTTAACCGATCGCATCAGGAGGTCCATCTGCTTCAGCGAAATCTGTAGCTCGGTGGCAACGCCGGGCAACTGTTTCAGGGTCGGACCCATCTCGATGTCCAGCTTCTTGATCGCCGACTCGGCCGAGGTCATTGTCGCGGCGACCGCGTTCAGGGTCTGCTGAAGCTGCGGACCGCTGCTCAGCGAGCTGAAATTCTTGGTAATGGTCGCGACGCTTTGCCCGATGCTGGCGAACGGAATGGCGTTGACGTTGCGCAACAGATCCCCGGCCGATGCCTGCAAGCCTGCCAGGCCGGCGGTTTCCGTCACCGGGATCAGGAACGATCCGTTCTCCTCGGTCACTTTGACATTCGGCGCATCGGGGACGACTTCGAGCGAGATCAGCATCTCGCCGGTCAGCAGGTTGCCGCTTTGCAGCGACGCGCGCAGGCCCTTGGACACCAGCAACTGAACCGCCTCGGCGGTATTCTTGAAGGCCTGGTTGCCCACGCCCAAAACCCGCTCCGGTTCCACCTCGAAGCGGACCGGCGCCTGCACCGTGTCGTTGGCAACGTCGAAGGTGAGGCGGACATCGGTCACGGCACCGACACGCAGGCCGTGCATGACCACATCCGATCCGGGCGACAGGCCGCGCACCGAGGACGAGAAATAGGCCAGCAGGGGAATTTTCCGGCTGTAGGAGGCGTTCTTCGCGGCCTCCTGATTGACGAACAGCGGAAACACATGCTCCGCCGCGGCAACCGGGCTGTTTTCTCCCCGCGCCGCGGTCTCGAACGCAATGCCGCCCAGCAGCAGGGCACGCAGCGATTCCACCTGCACCTCAACACCGCCGCCGCCGAGCTTTACCGACAGGCCCGAGGCGTTCCAAAACCGCGTCTGGTCGCGCACATAGCTGTCATACGGGGCGCGAACGAAGGCGTGGATGGTGACGTTCTCCGCCATCTTGCCGATGTCCCAGCCGAGGACCTCGCCAACCGACAGGCCGCGGTAGAACACCGGCGAGCCGAGGCTGACCGAACCAAGCTGCTCGGATTGCAGAAAAAACGTGGTCCCGGGCACATCGCTGTCGATCACCGGCGGATCCTCGCGGCCGACGAAGCTGCGTTGCGGCTTGGCGGTGGGGTCGCCGGGCAGCATCCCGACATAGGAGCCGGACAGCAGCGTGCTGGCGCCCGATATATTGCCGGCGAACAGGCGCGGCTTGACCACCCAGAATTGCGTCCCTTCAGTCAGGAACTGCTCGGCCTGGGCGGTGGTGGCGATGGTGACCAGCACGCCCCGGCGGTCCTTGGTGAAGTCGAAGCTTTTCACCGTGCCGAGGGTGATTTCCTTGTATTTGAGCTGGGATTGCCCGGCCTGCAGCCCCTCGGCGTCCTGGAAGGAGACGACGATATTCGGGCCTTCCCGGGACAAGGTGTCCCAGGCCAGCCACAGGCCGATCAGGATCGCGACGAGCGGAACGGCCCAGATCACCGGCAGGCGGCGGCTTTTCCGGACGGCCGACTGGCCGAGAGGCTTGGGCTGGATGCCGCTCATGGCGCTGTTGCTGTGAACGTGGTCCGCATGTTTGCCCTAATTCCTTGTCGCCCGTGCCGCGCCGGGTGGCCTGGAGCGCGATTGTCCACATCCACGGCGGCGACGCTATGCGGAACTGGCGCCCCGGCCAATACCGTTACGTGAATAACGACTTCGGCCGTCCTATGCTTGGCGGTCAGGGATACTTGCGGACGGCGGCCGCCCCGTTCGGCCCGGCGCAGCCGGCGCGATAGACGCCGTTTACGCAGTGGACGGTCTTCGGCGGTGCGGGAGCCTTGTGAACGACGGCGGCACCGTTCGGTCCGGCGCATCCCGCCCGGTAGACGCCGTTTGCGCAGGTGACCGCCTGTGCCGGGCGGGGGACGGCAAATCCCACGACGGCTGAGAGGCACAGAGACGCCACGGCCAGCGAGACAGCATGTTTCATTGCAGGGAACCTCGGTTGGGAGAGGATTTCAGTTGTAGCAGCCGTCCAGATATAGGCGATTCAGACCTAAGCGTTATGGTTAGCGAGCAACCGCTTCTTGCTCCAGCGTCATGGCCCGGACTCTCCCGTCGAACGATGATGAGGCGGCGGCGTGCTGCCGGGCCGACAAAGGTCCCGGCAGCACGCCCCGGTTCTTATTGCATCGATATCACCACGGCATCGCCACCAAGACTCAGCATCAGGCCGGTGCGCCTCGCCCTGAGGTGCATGATAACCCCCCTGCTGTTCTGCAGCCACAGATCGCCGGCGCTCGAGGTGCCGGCGGCAAAGCCGATACGGCCCTGGGCGTAGGCGCCCGGGAAATCCGCGACGTTGCGCAGCCCGTAGACATCGCCCGAGGCATTGATCGTCGATGCTCCGATTCCGCCGATGCCGAGGCCGCCGACCGCGAACGGATACGACCGCCCGCGAAAGAACAACGTTCCGCTGCCACCGCCGCCGCTGCCGATGAACGCCGCCTGCACCTGGTTCATTTCCACGGTGCCGTCCGGCGTTCTACCCTCCAGCGATTGCGAGTCGATCGTCGGCGAGGAAGAGCATCCGGCAAACGGCATCGCTGCAGCGATGGCCAAGCCGATCACTGCGCGCCGTGATTGAGGTCGATCGAACGTCACGGGTGAACTCCTGTGCGAATGGACGGTCCGGACGTTACGATGCTGGTTCAACGGCGACAAGCAGCGCCTCGGTGATGATCGCGGTGATGGTGTCGCCGACTCTCACCCGCTTGAGGTTCTGCTGGCCTGCCCGGGTGACCACGTCGATGGTGCGGACCGCGCCGCCGGACGGATCGACAAGAGAAACGGTATGGTGCGCCGTATCGACGGCCACAACCAGCCCGGTGACGACGAGCTTGCTACCCACGGCGCCCTCGGGCTTGGTCCCGGGCCTGGCGCGCACGCCGCCCACCGTCATGGAGTTCTCCGGCAGCTTGGCTCCGGGGGGCGAGAGCACGTAAGCGGTCGAGATGAAATAGTGCGCGATCACCGTGTCGCCCACCTTGACCTGCGGCAGGTTCTGGACCTCGGGGCCGACCTTAAGGACGACCGTGTTGCCGTCGGCGCCCTGGAGGGTGACGGTGCGGGTCTGCTGGTCGATCGACTTGACGGTCGCCCGGGCGGTGACGGTTTGGCTATGCCCGATCCCTGCCATATCGGCGGCTTGGGCATAGGCCCGGGTTGCCAGACGCGGATGCAGCAGTCCGGGCGCAGCGACAAACACGCCCAGCACGGCGGCTGCGGCGACGTGACCTAACCTGATAGCCATTTGAGTTTCTCCTTGAGGCTCGGTACAATGCCGCAAGATCGGGCATTTGTCGCTTCTGTGCCGCAACCGAGCGGCGGCGACTATGCGAATTTGGCACCGCGCGGTGAAGTCTGTGCTTAAATGACGGTTTCGGCGGTCAATAACCGCTTGCGGGGAGGCTCGCGGCGGTCGGCCGGATCAGTTGGACGCCGAGTCCAACGTCCTGCGCCATTCCGACGGCGTCATGCCCGACCATCGCCGAAAGGCGCGTGAGAAGGCGCTGGCATCGGCATAGCCCAGCGACCAGGCGACGGAGATAACCGGCGTGGCGGGATCGCGCAGCATGCGTTGCGCGGTTTCATACCGCGTGTCGCCGAGCATCCGGTTGAACCGCGTCCCGCTCTTGCCCAGCAGCCGGTTCAGAGTGCGCGGATGAACGCCCAGCGAAGCGGCGACCGCGGGCGCCGAGGGTTTGTCGACCGCGTTCCATGCAGCCAAAACGGTGCGAACCTCGGCCGCAACATCGCGGCCGGGCCGCCATCCGGATGCCACGCGCGCGCCGCCGCCGCTGGATATCGGGTCGCGGCCCAGCCATTCGCTGTCGAACTCCATCGACGTGACCCTGTTATCGAAGGTCACCGGCGCTTGCAGCAGCGCCGCGGGACGCTGCGGATCGGCCGGCGGGGGGTGCGCGAAACGGAGGCCTCTTGCGCGCCAGTGCGGCCCGCACAGCACGCGCAGGGCGGCCGTTGCAAACCCGATCGCGCAATCCGTCAATTGGTCGCACCCGGGGGTGCTGTCCGGCAACGGGATGCAGCCGATAGTGCAGGTCGTGCCGGAAACGCTAAGGGTCAGGAACGCATTTGGAAAGGTCTCCGGCTGCGCGATCATCCGCATCAACGCCGCGCCGACACGGGCGTCGCGTTGCGCCGCTTCGGTCAACCGCGTCCCCGCCCGCAAGCCAACCAGCAGGCCGAACTCAGCCTGTGCCGCCAACGCCGCCGCGCATTTGAACGCCAGTCCCAGCCTTCCCAGCGGCACGATCGGCTCAGCCCCGGCGAACCAGCCGCGGGTGAAGCCGGCGCGGCCGAAAGCTGCCTCGGCGGAGAGGCCCTGCTCGCCCAAAAGCTCCGGGATGAACGCGGCGGCGCCAAGCCGAAGCCGGAGGCGCCGCGGCAGTTGGACATCGCGGGACACATTGACTCCCTGTTTCCGCGCGGACAACGCACAGGCGGAAGGCGGAAAAGTTCGCGCGCTCTTCCGATAACGGGATGAAGCTTGCCCCCGCGCCAGGCCGCGCGGCTATGCAGTTCCGGAAGCGTGTAATGCGGGGAACGACAAAGTTGCGTTCTGCCGGGTGTCTCCGCTCTACGAGCGATGGCCTCCGGACGTTCATGCGGGAGCGAGTCACATGGGCTACCAGTTTCGCCACTGGCAGGGACCATCGCCCGTCAGGCCCGGTGGCCGCCGGACGGCTCGACCCAACCCGCATGCAACGCCAGGCCAACCACCCCTACCGCCAGATAAATCAGGCTGCAGGCCATGATCATCCGTTGAACGCCGGCCAGCTCAATCGCTCCCGGCATGAGCAGCATGGCCAGGAGAATGCCCGCACTGTTCGCCGCCAGGTAAGCTCGCATCCCGGCTGCCCTGTCCGCTGGCCGCAGGCGGGTCTGACGCAACACCGCCAACGGGATGTCCTTCATCGGACCCCCGATGGCGCCCAACCCGGCCGCTGCCGCGAAACCGGGCAGCAGCCAGGGGCCCGGCAGCAAGCCCGCCAGTCCAAGCAGCGCCAGACCCACGCCGATAACGATATTACCGCCGAACATCTGGAACTGCGGCCGGGCCGGAAGATGCCGGCTGCCGAAAAACACCGTCGCGAGAAGATTGGTGCAGCCATAGGCCGACAGCACGAATCCATAACCACCGAGACCGGCCCCTGCGGCGCTGTGCTGCGCAATCATGAGCGGGAGCCCGAGGAAGAACACGCCGTACCAGGTGCCATTCAACAACCCTGTCACCGCGAGGCAGTAACCAAGCAGCGGATGGCTCATCATGGCGCGGACGCCGCGCGTGATACTGAACCAAACCGATCCGCGTTCGGTGCTGCGCGTGGCGGGTAACCGGGGGCGCAGGCGGGTGATCAGCAACAGCGCCGCCGCCGAGACAAGGAAGCTGAACGCATCGAGCGTCAGGAAATGCGCCAAAGGAACGGCCCCGGCGAGCAGCGCGACCAGGCCCGGGCCGAGAAGCCGGGCGCTCCGATCGGTTGCGTCGAGCAGGCCGTTGGCGGCAGGCAGCATATCCGCGTCGCTGACCAGGGACGCCAGCACCGCCTGGAGAGCCGGCTGAAATACCGCCTGCCCGACCGCCAGCAAGACGATCACACCGATTAGTTGCGCGGCCGTCGGACCACCGAAGGTCAACCAGAGGGCAACCGCAGCCGCGAGAGCGCAGGCGCGTGCAAGGTCCGCCCCGATCATGCTGCGCAACTGATCCCAGCGATCGGCCCACCGGCCGATGCCGAGCACCGCAAGCAGGACAGCGAGCGCTTGCAACGCGGACAAATAGCCGGCGTTACGGCCGAACACGCCGACAGCAATCCAGGTCAGCGCTACGGCGTAGAGTTGGTCCCCGAGGGCGGAAAAGGACAGGCCGCCCCACAGCAGCGCAACCCTGGCGCTGCGCAGCGGGTGGACTATGCGCATGCGGTCAGTCTTTGCGAATAATTCGCAACACACTGCCATGCGGCTTGGCCAGCGGCAATCGGGCGCCGCCGGTCGATGATCGAGGAACCGTCGGTGCGAGCTCGATCACACCGGAATCAGCTTCACCTTCCGTCCGTCCACGCCCAGCGCGATCCGGCCCTGCTTCAGCAGCAGCGCATCCGTCCCGAAAACCTCGCGACGCCAGCCCGTTAGCGAGGGCACGTCGGGCGCCTGCTCCAACGCCAGACGATCGATGTCGTCCGAACTGGCGACCAGCCGCGGGGCGACGTGATGCTGTTCGGATTTTGTCGCCAGCAACACCTTCAGCAGCGCAACCAGCGCCGCGGACGGCCGGTTTGAATCCCGCTGCTGCGGTGCCGCCGCCAGCTCGGCATCGGGCACGCGCTTTGCCGCCGCCAGAACCTCCAGCAGCGTCGCGCCGGAACGCCCCTCAGCGAAGCCGCGGGTGATGCCGCGCACGCGCGCCAGAGCCTCCGGGTTGGTTGGCGCGGTGGCGGCGATTTCCAGCAGCGCCTCGTCCTTGATCAGCCGCTGGCGCGGGATATTGACACGCTGCGCCTCGCGTTCCCGCCAGGCGGCGGTCTCCTTCAGCACATACAAGAAACGCCTGTTCGTGGAGCGGGGCCGGAGTCTTTCCGACGCGGTCTCCGGGTCGGTGCGATAGGTGTCGGGGTTGTTGAGGATCGCCATCTCCTCGGCCACCCAGCCAAGGCGCCCATCCTGCTCCAGGCGCTGCTTCAGGCGGAGATAAACCTCCCGCAACCACGTTACGTCGGCCGCGGCATAGGTCACCTGCGCATCCGACAAGGGCCGCACCGACCAATCGCTGAAGCGATGCGCCTTGTCGATGTGGCCGCCGGTCAGCGCGGAGACCAGCGCGTCATAGCCAACCTGATCGCCAAATCCGGCGACCATGGCGGCGACCTGGGTGTCGAACAGAGGGTTCGGCACCGCCCCATAGCGCAACACGCAAATCTCCAGGTCCTGGCGTGCGGCGTGAAATACCTTCATCACGGCCGCGTCGGCGAACAGCACGCCGAGCGATGCGAGGTCGATAGCCTCGGCCTGCGCGTCGATGACCGCGACCTCCTTTTCCCCGGCGATCTGGATCAGGCACAGCTCGGGCCAATAGGTGCGTTCGCGCATGAACTCCGTATCGACGGTGATGAAAGTCTCGGCGTGCATGCGCTGGCAGAAGGTTTCGAGGTCTGCCGTTGTCGAGATCAGCGAAGGGGGCGGAAATTCGGGTCGAATTGAGCGGGGCATGGGCCGCTTCTACACTTCTATGCGCGAAAGGCCAAAGGCTTGACCGGCCATTACGGTATGATCCGCCGCTGATGCAGATATGCTATGCGCCGAGCACGCGCCGCGCGAAGGACCTGACCCTGGGAGAGCGCCCAAGCCATTGTTTCAATCTTCGGCCCGTCGCGGAATCGGCCGATGTCAGAAATGCCGCGGCGCGGGCGCGCAGGCGTGCGCGGAGGGACGAACGCGCGTGCAGGGCGACCCGCAATCCGTCTCGTTCCAGCGTAACGGCTGCGAGCGCGCGCTCGGCGGCTTCCAATTGTTCAGCGAGCCTATGGCTTCCCGCCGTCGCCTCGGCGAACGCCTGCTCTGCGACCTGCCAAATCGATTGCCTGAACGCGCGTTCCTCCGTGATGGCCGCGAGCGCCTGATTCGCGGTTTGCAGCTGCCGGCTCTCCCGGTCCCGGTCCAGCGTCGCCGCCGCTGCCGCCTGCTCCGCCGCGAGGCGGCGTTCATCGTTGTCGCGCGCGGCCGCCTGAGCCTCCTGCGCCGCGGCAAGCGCTGCCGCCAATTGGTTTCGGACATCCGCGAGTTCGAGCCGGACATCGGCCAAAGTCCGGGTCAGAGCTGCCCGCTCCAACCGCAAGGGTCCGGGACCATGCAGCACAAACCCCGGTTCGGCACCGTCCGTGGCAGGCCGAAGTTCCGCCCCGACCCGCACCTTGGACGGGTCGGCCAGCGCGGCGTGGGCGGCCAACGCCGTTTCGGCATCGACCGGATGCGGCAGCACCGGCGCCAGCATGCGATAGAGATAATCCGCGTCCTCGATCAGACGGGGAAACGACAGGAACACCACGGGTACTTCGGCCCGGACGAGATGCTCCAGCAACTGATGCAACCCGACTGCGAGCAGGCGGCCCTGATCGACAGGGCTGTTGGAATAGACGATCCCTCCCGGCGTGTGACCGAAATGTTCCCATGTCTGCTCCAGTTCGCTCATCCACGGCAGCGCCCGGTGCATGGCCTGCATTTCGATGATGCAGCGGCTGCCGGCGGCTTCAGTCAGGTCCCGCATGGGAATGACGGCCGCGTCGAACTGTAGCGCGCCGGCCTTCAGCGCCTGGTGGATGACCTGATAGGTCCAGGGCGATTTGATCACATAGGGCAGCTCGCCGCCGTCAGGCAGCGGCGTATCCTCCAGACCGGCATTGGCGGTTGCATCCCAGCCGCTCTCCGAAACGTCGCGCGCGAGATGCGTGTCCAGCCCGAGCCGGGCCAGGTAGCGGACCAGGAAGCTGGTCCCGGCGCGGCCGGTTCCGGCGATCAACAGGTGCCTCGACACGCGCATCCTCCAACCGTGACCGACGAATTGCGAACCGGGCGGCTGATAGCATTTTTAACTGTATCACCCGGGCCGCGGGAACCCGTTTCGTCGAAAAGTCACTGGCACGATAAGGACGTTTCGTAACCTCCCGTGGCGACGGCTGCAACACGGCTATTGGTGCGCGGATTGCCGTGTTCGGAACACGCGGCTTCCGCCGTGGCACCTGGCAATCCAGCGTCGCGCCCCCGGAGATTGCGAGGCACCGGCATCCCCCCGCAAAACCTCGGTTGCGCGGGCCGGATGTTTCGGCTAAGGCTTGTGCCATGAACGCTCGCGCGCCCTTCGCGAACCTGATCGTCGACGCAGCAGCGTCCGATCCGGCGCGCCTGTCCAGCCTCCTCCTTCGACTTATCAGCCCCTGAGCGTTACGCCGGGTTGCTGAACGCCGGCTTCGCTCAGGGGGACCCCTGAGCCTATAGTCGAGTCGAGTACATCCCCCGAGGACACACGCATGAGCATCGACCATCCCAGCTTCGGCAAGCTGGACGACAACCGCATCATCATCTTCGACACCACCCTGCGCGATGGCGAGCAGTCGCCCGGCTTCTCCATGAACCTGGAGGAGAAGATCCGCATGGCCGAGGCGCTGGCCGAGCTTGGTGTGGACGTCATGGAGGCCGGGTTCCCGATCGCCTCCCCCGGCGACTACGAAAGCGTCAAGGCGATCGCCGAATCCGTCGGCCAGCGCGACGACAGCCCGGTGATCTGCGGCCTGGCCCGCTCCGGCCGGGAAGACATCACCCGCGCCGGCGACGCGGTGCGCGCGGCAAAGCGCAAACGCATCCACAGTTTCATCTCCACCAGTCCGCTGCACATGAAATACAAGCTGCGGATGGAGCCGGAAGAGGTGCTCCAGGCGGTCACCGACAGCGTGACCCTGGCGCGCTCCTTCACCGACGACGTCGAATGGTCTGCTGAGGACGGCACCCGCACCGATCCAGACTTCCTCTGCCGCTGTGTGGAAGCCGCGATCAAGGCCGGGGCGACGACGATCAATATCCCCGACACCGTCGGCTACGCGCTGCCCGAGGACATGGAGCGCATCTTCACAATGGTGCGCACCCGGGTGCCGGGAGCCGACGCAATCATCCTGTCCACGCACAACCACAACGACCTTGGCCTGGCCGTCGCCAATACGCTGGCCGCGATCCGCGGCGGCGTGCGCCAGGTGGAAGCGACGATCAACGGCATCGGCGAGCGGGCCGGCAATGCCTCGCTGGAGGAAGCGGTGATGGCGATTCGCACCCGCCATGACGCCGTGCCGTTCAACAACAACATCAAGACGCCGAACATCCTGCGCGTGTCGAAAATGCTGGCGGCGATCACCGGCTTCGACGTGCAGCCGAACAAGGCGATCGTCGGCCGCAACGCCTTCGCGCATGAGGCCGGCATCCACCAGGACGGCGTGCTGAAGCATGCCGGCACGTACGAGATCATGCTGCCGGAGAGCGTCGGCTGGCAGAAGTCCAGCCTGGTTATGGGCAAGCACTCCGGCCGCGCGGCGTTCCGCGACAAGCTGCAAACCCTGGGCTACCACATCGGCGACAACAAGCTGAACGACGCATTCCGCCGCTTCAAGGACCTAGCCGATCGCAAGAAGGTGGTATTCGACGAGGATATCGTGGCGCTGGTCGATGACGAGGTGATGCGCGACCACGAGCGCATCCGGTTCGTCTCGCTGGATCTGCATGCCGGGTCGAAAGGGCCGGCGACGGCGGAGCTTGAGTTGGAAGTCGATGGCGCCGTGAAGTCGTCCAAGTCCTCCGGCAATGGCCCGGTTGACGCCACGTTCAACGCTATTCGCGAAATTTTCCCGCATACGGCCGATCTGGTGCTGTTCTCGGTTGGGGCGGTCACCGAGGGCACGGACGCTCAGGCGAAGACCACGGTCCGGTTGGAGGAGAACGGCAAGATGGTGGACGGCCAGGGGGCGGATTCGGACACGATCGTCGCCTCGGCCCGGGCCTATATCCACGCATTGAACAAGCTGCTGGTGAAGCGGGAACGCACCGAACCGGCGGCGCTTTCGGCCTGACGTTGCCGGGGTGCCGGACGGTTGGCCGGCACCCGGCCCGGTCAGTTGTAACCGTAGAACCCGCTGTTGCTTTTGATCGGCCCGATGCTCGGGCCATAATAGGAACCGGAGGTCGACACGCCGGGGATCGGGTTGCCCGTATCCTCGTCGGGAGATGGCGCGACCGGCGCAGCCTGCGGCCCCGGACCGGTGATGCCCAGGGCTTTCGGATCGGCCGAACATGCGGTCAAGCCGAGCATAGCGACAAGGAGGACGAAATTTCGCATCGCGACACTTTGATCGTTCGCACCGCGATTGTCCACGGTCGATGGCGTGAGGCCTCGTAACCTTTGATTTCGGCCCGTTGCGGCAACCCGGCTGAACCACTGCGGCTTTCCATCCGTATCGTAAATGCGGGCAGCCGATCCCGGCGCCTGCGAGCGAAGGAACGCCCGTGCGCCTTGCCATTCGGATGCTGTGCGCCGCCGCAAGCCTGACGGCCTGTGGCGGAACGACGCTTCACGCCCCGGATGCCGCCACGCCGCTGTTTGATCCGATCGTGTTCTTTGACGGTCACACGCTGTCCCGCGGCGTTGTCGAGGACCGTTCTGGCGCACCAACGGAATGGATCGTTACCGACGGCCGTGCGTCTGTCGGCACGGACAACCGCCTGCACCTTGTGCAGCACCTGACCTACCAGGACGGGAAAACCATGGAACGCACCTGGATCGTCTGGCGCACCGGCCCGAACCGCTTCAACGCAACCGCCGACGACATGATCGGCACGGCCGCGGGCGAGTCGGATGGCGGGATATTCCATTGGCGCTGGGTCCTCGCCCGATCGCCCGGCAATCCGCTGATGAACGTGACAATGGAACAGTGGATGTATGGCCTCGGCGATGGCTCGGCGCTGATCCGCACGACCGTCAGCAAATTCGGGTTTATCGTCGCCGAAGTAGCGGAACAGTTCAGTCACCCGGAGGCGGCCGTTCCGCCGGCACCTTCCGCGTGTGCCATCCAGGCCGGGGGGCCACATGGCTGACAGCACCGAGAGTGGTGCAACGCGACCATCCATCTTTGCACACCGCCCGGGCCGGCATTACCGTCCGGTGAGACCAAGGAGACCGTATTGGACCAGATCACCCGCACGCTCGACCCGGCCAAGTTCCTCGACCCTTTCGTCACGGCGAAGGGGGAAACCCGCGCTACCGTCGCCCTCCGCGCCCTGGAAACGCTGTGGTTCAACACCGGCACGCTGTGCAACCTGACCTGCCGCAACTGCTATATCGAATCGTCGCCCCGCAACGATCGCCTGGCCTGGCTGAGCGTGGCCGAGGTCGAGACCTATCTCGACGAAATTGCCCGCGACCGCCTGCCCACCAGGCTGATTGGCTTTACCGGCGGGGAGCCGTTCATGAATCCCGATATCATCCCGATGCTGGAGGCTGTGCTGTCGCGCGGGCTGGACGCGCTGGTGCTGACCAACGCGATGAAGCCGCTGCGCAAGCGGCGCACGGAGATGCTGGCGCTGCGGGAGCGCTACGGCCCGCGGCTGAAAATCCGCGTTTCCGTCGATCACCACGAGCCCGAGGTGCATGAGCAGGAGCGCGGACGGCGAAGCTGGGCGCCGACACTGGATGGGCTGGTCTGGCTGGCGCGCAACGGCTTCAACATCGATATCGCCGGCCGCCGCTTCACCGGCGAATCCGAAGCCGGTTTGCGCAACGGCTTCGCCCGCCTGGTCGCGGAGCATGGCATCCTGGTCGATGCCAACGACCCGGTCCGCCTCATGCTGTTCCCGGAGATGGAACCGCAACGCGACGTGCCGGAGATCACCACCGCCTGCTGGGGCATTCTGAACAAGTCGCCGGACGACGTGATGTGCGCCGGCGCGCGGATGGTGGTGAAGCGGCAAAACGCCGCAGCGCCCGTCGTGCTGGCGTGCACCCTACTGGCCTACGATCCGCGCTTCGAAATGGGCGCTACCCTGGCCGAGGCGTCCAGGCCGGTGTCGTTGAACCACCCGTTCTGCGCCTCGTTCTGCGTGCTCGGCGGCGCTTCCTGCAGCCGCTGAGCAGGCAAGGCTGTACAACCGTTACTGCAACACCGCCCAAACCTTCCCAGGCGTCAGCGGCATCTGGATCGTCTGCGCCGCCTCCACGCGGCCCGCCCGCGCCAGCGCATCCGCCACCGCGTTCACCACCGCCGGGGTCGCGCCAATGGTGCCGAGCTCCCCGACGCCCTTCACCCCCAGCGGGTTGTTGCGGCATGGGATGGACTGGTCCAGAACATGCCGAAAGCCGCGGATGATGTCCGCCCGCGGCATGAAGTAGTCCATCATGCTGGCGGTCAGCGCCTGACCCGACTCCGGATCGTACAGCATCTGCTCACCCAGAGCCTGGCCGATGCCCTGGACCGCGCCGCCGTCGAGCTGGCCACGCACGATCATCGGGTTCACCACCCGGCCGACATCGTTGGCGGAGATATAGGAGACGATCTCCACCGCCCCGGTCTCCGGATCGATCTCGACCTCGGCCACATGGCAGCCGTTCGGCCAGCTCGGCCCGGCCACCTTGCTGGTGGAATCGACGTAGATCCGCCGCTCCGGCTGGCGCTCCGCCAATTCGAACAGGCCGATGCTGCGATCCGTGCCGGCAATGCGGAACACGCCCGCTTCGTATTCGATGTCCGCGGCCGCCGCCTCCAACGCCTCCGCGGCCAGGTCGCGCCCGTTGGCGACGGCGGTTTCCGAGGCATGGTTGATCGCCGAACCGGCGGTGAACAAGGAGCGCGAGCCGGCGCTGCCAAACCCCTGGCCGCGGTCGGTGTCGCCCATCACGATGCGGATGCGTTCGATCTCCACCCCGAACACGTCCACCACGAGCTGCGCGTAGGAGGTGGCGATCCCCTGCCCCATCGGCATCGTGGACGCATAAACCTCGATGTCGCCGTCGCCGGAGACCGAGACGGTCACCCGCTCCTCGAAGGCATTCCCGCCGGTCCATTCCAGGAACGACGCCATGCCGCGGCCGCGCAGCTTCCCGCGCGCCTTCGATTCCGCCTCGCGCGCCGCGAACGCGTCCCAGTCCGCCAGTTCCAGCCCCTGCTGCATGATCGAGCCGAATTTCCCCGAGTCATACACTTGGCCCATGGCGTTGGTGTACGGCATCTGCTCCGGCGCAATCAGATTGCGGCGGCGGATTGCCGCCGGGTCCAGGCCGAGTTTGCGGGCGGCAACGTCGAACAGCCGCTCGATCAGGTAGATCGCCTCCGGCCGCCCGGCGCCGCGATATGCCGCCGTCGGTGCTGTATTCGTCAGCACCGCCTGCATCTCGAAATCGATCGTCCCGATGTCGTAGATACTGGTGGAGACCCAGGGGCCGATCATGAGCTGGATGATGATACCGGTGGTGCCGGGATAGGCGCCGACATTGGCTTTGGTGCGGATGCGGTAAGCCAGCACCTTGCCGTCCACGTCCAGCGCCAGCTCGGCGCGGCTTTCAATATCGCGGCCATGCGTTGCTGACAGAAACTCGTCCAGCCGCGCCGGCTGCCACTTCACCGGGCGGCCGGTATGACGGGCGGCGTAGACCACGACGGCGTCCTCGGCATACAAGCCGGTCTTCATGCCGAACCCGCCGCCGACATCGCCGACGACGACGCGGATTTTGTCGGTGGCCAGGCCGAGCACATTGCACAGCGTGTCGCGCGCGCCGGAGGGCATCTGGCTGGACAGCCGCAGCGTCACGCGATCCGCCGCGGCGTCGTAGGCGGCGAGCGCGCTACGCGGCTCCATCGAGGCCGGCACGAGGCGCTGGTTGACGATATCGAGCGACACCACATGCGCGGCCGAAGCGAAGGCAGCGTCGGATTTCGAGGCATCGCCGTGCTTCATCTGCGCCGCGACATTGCCAGTGGCGGCGGCCCATACAACCGGGGCATCCGGTGCGGTGGCCTGAGCGATATTGGTCACGACGGGCAGTTCGTCATACTCGACAATGATGGCTTCCACAGCGTCCTTCGCCTGCTCCGGCGTCTCGGCGATGACCGCTGCGACGGCCTCGCCGACGAAGCGGACAAATTCATGCGCCAGCGGGGGGCGCAGCGGCATCGCGCCAGGGGAGCCGTCGGGGCGCTGGAATATCGGCGCCACCGGCAGCGGCTTCACCCCGGCCGCCGCAAGGTCCGCTCCGCTCAGGATGGCGACGACGCCGGGCAAAGCCAGCGCGGCCGAGCTGTCGATCGAGACGATGCGGGCGTGCGCGACGGGGGAGCGGAGGAAGACCAGATGGGTCTGCGATGGCATCGAGACATCGTCCGTGAAGCGGCCGGCACCGGCGAGTAAGCCGGCATCCTCGATCCGCCGCACGTCGCGGCCACTGCCGAAGCGGCCGATTGTGGTTCCATCCGGCATGGGGTTCCTTCCGCGTTGATCCTGGCGCCATTATGTTGCGGCGCTGCGGCGATGGTGCAAGGGCGGATTCGGGACGCGATACCCCGCCGGTTGGCATGATTTGACGCCCCTCCCCCGCCCCTATAACGAACCAAACACGAAGGGAGCACGCCCATGGACCTGAACTTCACCCCCGAAGAACGCGCCTTCCGCGACGAAGCCCGCACATTCTTCCGCACCGCCATCCCCGAATCGATTCGCACCAAGGTTGCCGAAGGCGAGGGCCTGACGCGCGACGATCTTGTCACCTCCCAGCGCATCCTGAATGAGCACGGCTGGGCCACGGTGAACTGGCCGAAGGAATGGGGCGGTCAGGAGTGGTCGCCGGTACAGGTCTACCTGTACCAGGACGAGATGCAGCAGGCCAACTGCCCCGCCCCGATCCCGTTCAACGTCAGCATGGTCGGCCCGGTGATCGCGCAGTTCGGCAGCCAGGAGATCAAGCAGCGCTTCCTGCCGCCAACAGCCAATGCGGACATCTTCTGGTGCCAGGGATTCTCCGAACCCGGGGCCGGGTCCGACCTGGCCTCGTTGCGCACCAAGGCCGAGCGCAAGGGCGATAAATACATCGTCAACGGCCAGAAGACCTGGACCACGCTGGCGCAATACGCCAACTGGATCTTCTGCCTGGTGCGCACCGATCCCGCCGCCAAGTCGCAGGAAGGGATTTCGTTTCTGCTGATCGACATGAAGACCCCCGGCATCACCGTCCGCCCGATCGTCACCATCGACGGCGGCCGCGAGGTTAACGAGGTGTTCTTCGACGACGTCGAAGTGCCGGTGGAAAATCTTGTCGGCGTTGAGAACAAAGGCTGGGACTACGCGAAGTTCCTGCTCGGCAACGAGCGCACCGGCATCGCCCGCGTCGGCGCCTCCAAGGCGAAAATCGCCCGCATCAAGCAACTCGCCGCGCTGGAATTCGCCGGCGAGACGCCGCTGATCGAATCCCCGCGCTTCCTGGAAAAGCTGGCGGCCGTGGAGGTCGAACTGAAAGCGCTGGAAATGACCCAGCTTCGCGTCGTTTCGGATGAGCGCAAGCTGGCCAAGGGCGGCCAGAACCCGGCGTCGTCGATCCTGAAGTTGAAAGGTTCCGTCATACAGCAGCAACTGACCGAACTGCTGATGGATGTCGTCGGGCCCTTCGCCCTGCCCTATCAGCGCGACTTCGACGGCAAGAACGAACCGATCGTCGGCCCGGACTACGCGACCGAGGCGGCGCCGATGTATTTCAACTACCGCAAGGTGTCGATCTACGGCGGCTCCAATGAAATTCAGCGCAATATCATCGCCAAAGCGATCCTGGGGCTATAGTCATGGACTTCGATCTCTCCGACGACCAGCGCCTGCTCAAGGACAGCGTCGATCGTTTCATTACCGATCAATACGGCTTCGAGCAGCGCAAGAAATACATGCGCGAAGCCGGCGGCCACAGCGAGGCGATGTGGGCGCAGATCACCGACATCGGCCTGTTCGGCCTGCCGTTCGAGGAAACCCTCGGCGGCTTCGGCGGCGGCGCAGTGGAAACCGCGATCGTCATGGAAGCGTTCGGCCGCGGCCTCGTGGTGGAACCATATTTCGCTACCGTCATCCTCGGCGGCGGCCTACTGCGCCGGGCGGCGTCCGATGCGGTGCTCGGCGCGCTGGCCCCGCGCGTCGCCGCCGGCAAGGTGAAGCTGGCCTTCGCGCATCTGGAGCGGCATTCCCGCTACGATCTGGCGGACGTTACGACAACCGCACGCAAGGACGGCAGCGGCTACCTGCTGGACGGCGCCAAAAGCGTGGTGCTGCACGGCGACGCCGCCAACAAGATCCTGCTGACGGCCCGTATCAAGGGCGAACGGCGGGACCGAGCAGGCATCGGGCTGTTCCTGCTGGACGCCGGGACGCCCGGGGTGGCGGGCCGCGGCTACCCGACGCAGGACGGCCTGCGCGCGGCCGAGATCACCTTCACCAACGTGCGCGTCACGGCGGACGCCCTGCTGAATGACAACGCCCTGCCGCTGATCGAGCACGTCGTCGATGAAGCCATCGCCGCGCTCTGCGCCGAGGCTGTCGGCTGCATGCAAGCGATGCAGGACCTGACCCTGGAGTACCTGAAGACCCGCAAGCAGTTCGGCCGAGCGATCGGATCGTTCCAGGTGCTGCAGCACCGCTCGGTGGATATGCTGGTAGCACTCGAACAGGCCCGCAGCATGGCAATGTTCGCCGCCGTCATGGCATCCGAGGAAAACCCCATCGAGCGCCGCAAGGCCATCTCCGCCGCCAAAGTCCAGATCGGCCGATCGGCCAGGCATATCGGGCAGGAGGCGATCCAGTTGCACGGCGGCATCGGCATGACCGCCGAATACGCGGTCGGTCATTACTTCAAGCGCGTGACCATGATCGACCAGTTGTTCGGCGATGCCGACACGCACCTGGCCTGGCTCGCCAAACATGGCGGCCTGTTCGGCCACGCCGCTTGAGCCGTACGGTCCTGCTCGACCTGGACGGGACCATCGCGGATTCCCGTCCGGGGATCGAGGCCTGCTTTCGATACATGCTGACGGAACTGGGCCACGACCCCGGCGTCCTCGACGACCTGTCATGGGCCGTCGGGCCGCCCATCGGCGTGTCGGTCGGGACATTACTGGAGAAGTATGGCGATGACCGGGTCGAACTCGGCCTGGCCACCTACCGCGCCCGCTACTCGGCCGTCGGGATCTACGAATGTGCCGTCTACCCGGGCATCCCGCAGATGCTGGCGGCACTGAAGGACTCCGGCCGAACGCTGTGCGTCGCGACTTCGAAACGGCGGGATTTTGCTGAGCGGGTGGTCGAGTTTCTCGGCTTGCGCAAATTTCTGCCGACGATCTATGGCGCCCTGCCCGGCGGCGGCCTTGACGACAAGAAGGACATGATCGCCGAACTGCTGCGCGTCGAGGGCTACGATCAAGCTGCCACGATCATGGTTGGCGACCGCATGCACGACATCCGCGCCGCCAAGGCCAACGGCCTGCAATCGGTTGGCGCGCTGTGGGGCTACGGCGGCGAAGCGGAACTGCGAGACGCCGGAGCGGAGTGGCTGGCGGCTACACCCGAGGACGTCGTCGGACTGGTGTGAGGCCCCGCGGCTCCGCTCACTATCGCAAGAGACCCAACCGTCGATTTTCTCGTAGTACTTCATTTTCAGCGCAACGG
The DNA here is from genome assembly GCF_903944925.1 of uncultured Rhodopila sp. Lineage (GTDB taxonomy): Bacteria > Pseudomonadota > Alphaproteobacteria > Acetobacterales > Acetobacteraceae > Rhodopila. The sequence continues at coordinate 28,537 of NZ_CAJATU010000089.1, forward strand.
TGCCATATGCGGCGCGACTGAGAGTTCAAGTCATAACGCAAATTTTCGGGGAGCCGATCATGAAATTGCATGATTTCACCATCATCGGAATCGCTGCGTCTACGTTGATATCCATCACCGCGCTGGCCCAAACCAAGCCGGATGCGGACAAGGCCTACACCGATTCCGCTGCATCCGCCGTCGATCCGTCAGCCGGCGCGCAGAAGCAGCATACTCAGGGCAGCGCGGGAGTTCAGGCGCCGCAATATGGCGGCGCACAAAAGCAGCATACCCAGGGGTCAGCGGGAGTCCTGCCGCAGCAATATGGCACGGACTGGGCTCGCAGCCGCAAACAGCTCGATGGCCAGTAGCCGGCGGCACGCCGGCGCAGAAAAATCGCGGGCGTTAACTGCTTGTCAACCTTTCGTCAGGATACTCGCTCCGCGCCGGTTTGTCCGGCCCGAGCGGGAGTCCAAACGTGTCGTCTTTCTTATCCTCTTTGCGCCTGGGACCGAAGATCGGTCTGTCGATCGGGTTGTTCGTGCTGCCGGTCGCGCTGATCCTGATCCTGCTGGCCGCCAACCAGAACAAGGACATCGAGTTCGCGACGAAGGAGGTTGCGGGAACCCGGGCGCTGGCAGTTCTGAGCGCGGTCCAGGCCGAGGCGGATGTTGCGCTGCTGTCCGGGACCGCGGCAAACGCCGGTGGCGGTCTCGACGCCCCGGCGTTTGCGCAACTCGGCCTCGCCCGGGAGACCTCGGCGCTCGGTCAATCCCTGAGCGACGCCCACGATGCTGCCAGCCTGACCGCCGCCCGAACCGCCCTGCGTGACCTACAGAGCAAGGTCGGCGACCGCAGCAACCTCATTCTCGATAACGTGCTGGACACCTACTACCTGACCGATGTCGTGCTGAACCGGCTGCCTGAGCTTCTGGATCGCCTCGCCGATATCGGCCACCTCGCCGCGGCTCAGGGGACCTCGGTGGATGCGCGGGCGGATTTCCTGATCGCGCTGGGCGGCTTGTCCGCCGTGCTGGACGGCATGGATGTATCGCTGCACGCGGCGGTTGACGACGAACCCGGGGGCGGCTGGAAGCGCACGCTCCTACCCGACTATGAGGCATTGCACACCGATCTGGCGGATCTTTCCGCGCGCCTGCAAAAATCCGCCGACGCCTCGGGCGATGCGGCATTGCTGGGCCGCACCGCCGGTTTCACGAAGCTGGCAACCCTGGAGCTGGAACGGGCACTCGACCAGCGCGTGTCCCACCTGACGACGATCCAGCGCCTGGCTTTCATCGCGACGTTCCTGCTGTTCGGCCTCGCCGCCGCCGGCACGATGCTGGTGATCCGCGCCGGGGTCATCCGGCCGGTTAATGCGCTGTGCCTGGCCACCCGCCGCTTGGCGAATGGCGATCTGGATAATCAGGTGCCGCAGCGCCGGTCACGCGATGAGGTCGCCGAACTCGCCCGCGACATCGCCGAATTCCGCCAGCGCCTGATCGACAAACGCGAGTTGGAAGCCGATCAGGCCCATGCCGATTCGTTGCGGAGTGAGCGGTATCTGGCAATGGGCGAACTTGCACGCGACTTCAACACCTCCATCAGCAGCCAGCTCGCCGAATTGAGCAGCGCCCTGGAACAGTTGCGCGGCACCGCGGAGATTGCCGCGTCGCGCGCGGAAGGCACCAGCCGCGACGCGGCCGACATCAACGAACGGACCGGGATGGCCGACAGGAACACCCAGACGGTTGCGGCCGCCACCGAACAGCTCGCCGCCAGCGCCGGAGAGATCGCCGCCGCAGTCGGACGATCGACCGAGGCCAGCCGGCAGATGCAGCGTCAGGCCGAACAGGCGGCGGCCGTGATGACGGAGCTGACCACCGTTACTCAGGGAATGGCAGGCGTGATCGAGCTGATCAACAGCATCGCCGGCCAGACCAACCTGCTGGCGTTAAATGCGACGATCGAAGCGGCACGGGCTGGCGAGGCCGGCAAGGGCTTCGCGGTGGTGGCTTCGGAGGTAAAGGCGCTCGCCGGCCAGACCGCCCGCGCAACCGAAGATATCGGCCGGCAGGTCGGTGCCGTGCAGGGCTCGGCGGAACAGGCGGCCGATTTGATGCGCCTGATCGCGGGACAGGTTACTCGGGTGGAGGACAGCGCCGGTGCGATCGCCGCGGCGGTCGACGAACAGGGCAGCGCGACGCAGGAGATCAGCCGAAACGTGCAGCAGGCAGCGCTGTGCATCCGGGAGGTCGCGGACCGGATGGACGGACTGGGCCGCGACGCCGGCGCAACCCGGGAAAGCTCCGCCGAGATGCTGGCCGCATTCCGGCGGATGGCCGGGCAGGCGGCGGAATTGCACCACGAGGTCGATTCGTTCCTGCTATCCATCGGCCAGGCGGCCGATCGGCGGACCTACGAGAGGCATGCAGCGGACGATGCGGTCGAGATCGCCGCCTCCGACGGCCGGGTACGCCGCGGACGGGCAGTCGATTTCGGTGCCGGAGGCTTCGCCATGCGCTGCGACTCGCTTCTGCCGATTGGCGATGCCGTCCGGGTTGACGGGCTGGCGGAGCGGCCATTGCAGGCTCGTGTCGTCGCGTCCGGCGACGGCGTGCTACGGCTGCATTTCCGCTATGATCCGGACACCCTGGCGGCGGTCGAAGCGGCGCTGAAGCGGCGGTTCCCGGTGGCGGAGGCCCGGGCGGCGTGAGGGCACTTGCCCATCTCTCACTATGTCCGGGCTCCGCGGCGCCTGGAGGCATTTCCGGACGCGAACCGGGCCAGGCCGAAAACGCCGGTTCCCGGCGAACCTGCCTCTAACCGGACTGTTGAACCATGAGCTTACAGGTCAGGATAGTTGGCTTATCCAGCATCAATGCAGCCGCCCGGATGGCCATCGACCCGGCGAAGCTCGCCTATTTCCTCGAGTCTTGTGACGAGTAAAGAGGATCACCCGACCAGCGCAGAAACCTCCCGCATCCCCGGCACCCTGTCCGCCAGCAGCGCAGCCGTCGCCGCGCGCTCCCACTCCGCCTCCTGCGGAGCCAGCGGATCGACTGGCGACAGCCGGTGCGCCAGCACGAACCGCGCCACCAGCGCTCGCCTCGCGTCCGCCCCGGGCCGGGAGGCTTCCCATGCCAGCAGAACGGCGCTGGAGGCATCATACAGAGCTGTCGCCGCCTGACGCGCCAGCGCCTCCTGCCCCGCTGCCGCCACGCGCTCCGCCAACCCCACCGCCCGGTCCAGTCCATCCCCCAGCGCCGCACGGAAGGGTGCCGGCAGCGCTGCCGACGCATCGAGCCTCTCCCGCAGCATCACTTGCAGCGCCCGGTGCGCCCCCGCTTTCCCGACAGCCCGGCCGATGACATCCAGCGCGTTGATGTTGCTGGTGCCCTCCCACAGCAAGCCGACCTGGGCATCGCGGATCAACCGGGGGTTGACCCAGTCCTCGATATAGCCATTGCCGCCGCGCGCCTCCATCGCACCCGTCGCGGCCACCACATTGTCGCGGCAGGCGCGCAGCTTCAGCAGCCCGGTGAGGATTCGCACTTCCGCCGCCACGCCCCGCCCCATCGCGTCGGCGGTGCACATCGCCATCGACAGCGCCTGCTCCGCCGGCACCAGCAGTTTCATCAATTGCCGCCGCATCAATGGGAAATCGGCAACCGTCCGGCCGAAGGCGATGCGCCCGCGCGCTGCGGCCAGAGCCTCATGCAAACAGCGGCGCATCATCGCCGCGGCGCGAATGCCGTGCGACAGGCGGGACAGATTCACCTGCTCCATCATCTGTTTCAGGCCCTGGTCCTGCCGGCCAACCAGATACGCCTCGGCGCCCTCCAGGCGGATTTCGCCGCTCGCCATCGACCGCGTGCCCAGCTTGTCCTTCAGCCGGGCGATCCGATACGCATTGCGCGCCCCGTCCCGCGTTCGGCGCGGCAGCGCGAACAGCGCCAGGCCGCGCGTCCCGGCGGGCGCCCCCTCCGGCCGCGCCAGCATCAGCGCGATGTCGGCATCGGTATGGGAGCAGAACCATTTCTCGCCCCAGATGCGCCACATCCCATCCTGGCAGCGCGCAACCGTTTCGATTGCGCCGACATCGGACCCGCCCGCCTTTTCCGTAATGAACTGCGTGCCCTTCCACAGCGCGGCCAGGTCCGCCGACAGCATTCTCGGCAGCAAGTAATCCTGCAACGCATTGCTGCCGAACCGGCGGATCAGGTGGATCGAGGTGTCGGTCACGCTGATCGGGCACATCAGCCCGAACTCGCCCTGTACGAACAGATACTGGAACGCATACTTGGCGACCGGCGGCAACGGGCGGTTCATGCCCAGCACGCCGCCGCGGTGGGACATGGCGTGAAACTGGAAATCGCCGAACGCGATCTGCTCCATCGCGCGATAGGCCGGATGGTACTCGATCCAGTCCTCATCACGCCCGAACCGGTCCCGCGCATGCAAAACCGGCGGATGCCGATCGGCGATACGCGCGAGTTCATCCAGGCGGCCGCCGGCAAGCTGACCGAGACGTTGAAAATGCGGTGTCAGATGCTCCAGCACCGGCCCGGGCAGATAAATCGCCAGCAGATCACGCAGCCCCTGATCGGCGGTGAAAAAATTCATGCCGGCACAATCGGGCGCGATCAAGTCGGAACCTGAGAGGGCATGATCCGGCTGCATGACATTTCCTTATGCGTTTTAGTTTGACCCGCTCGCTTCAACCGGCGATTATGGCGGCAGCGGATGGTCCGCAAAAGCCCTGCCGAGACCCCGTGAGTCTGACCGCCGAACCCATCTCCACCCTCCCCAGCCTGATCGAGCGGGTTACCCGCCTGTATGGGCAGCCCCTGGTCGTGTCGCTGCCTCCAGTCACGCCGGATGGCGACCACGCCGACGCGTTTGATGCACTGCTGAGGCAGGTCCAACACGCCAATGTCGTCGTCTTCCCCGCTATTCGGATCGGCAGCCTGGACGCGTTCTTTCACCTGCGCCTGGCCGAGATACTGAAGGACCGGCCCCCGCTGCGATCCTTGTCGGTCGTCGCCCTCTCGCCCGAAACAGGTCCGTGGCTGGCCGGCGGGTTTGCCGATCGATTTCGTGCAGCGTGGCCGTTCGAGCGCTGCGTTTTCGTAACGGATGACAGCGACGCGGCGGTGCTCTCCAGCCAGATAGGGCTGCCCGTTGGCGGTCCTGAGGCGGATCCCGAGATCCTGTATTCGGAGGCCAGAGCGGGGCAGAAGATCGCGCTGCAGTTGCAGGAGCCTTGGCCTCGTTGCGGCAGCACGACAGCGTTCGAAAACCAGATCGAGGGGCTGGTCAAGGCCGGCTTCCTGACGATCCGGCTTTTCGCGAGCGGAAATTACCGGCGCGGCCCGACACTGGATGCGCGGCTGAAGACGATCATCCCGGAAAACAGCGCCAACGCGAACGCGCATATCAATCTCATTGCAATACCGGACCAGCCGCCGATCGTTGCTGAAAACCATGATCCGGTGGCGAATTGGGCGAGCCGGCTCGACAGGGCGGCATCCTGCAAAGTCAGCGATGCGGCGGCGACCGAAGCGGGCAAACGCGCCGATGCAGTGATCGCCAACCACCTCGAAGCAGTCGGCCTCGCGATTCATCTGGCGCCGCGCGCCAGGCTTCTGCTGCACGTGCACGATGATCGTGCGGCAGCGGCCAGGACGTGGGCGCAACGGCAGGGCTACAGCGAAGCCGAAACGGAAGCTGAAGTCGCCGCCGCGGCGCAGGCACAGGCGCGGGTGTTGGCTATTCCGGACATATGCACCCATGTAAGCATTGACGAACTCGCGCGACTGGGGCCGCAAACCCAGCGGAGAGCCGCCGTTTTGCCGCGGATCTACGTTGCGGTGCCGCTGTCCTTCAATGATGCGGGCGAACTCGCCGCCGACATCCCCGAGCTTGCTAATGATCCGGGGCGCCTGGCGGAACGGCAATCTCCGGTCGAGCAGGCAGAGGAAGCCGTTCAGGGCGGACGCGACTACCCGGACGTGTTGCGGTCCATACCGTTGCCGAGCACGCATGTCACCAGGAGACGCCTGGCGGAATGGGCCAGCCTGACCGCTGCCGCCATGACGCGGGAGAAGTCTGTCCACCATTTTTCGCTCGATACGCCGTTCTTGATGACGGGCGGCAAATGGGACCATCAGGTTCTGATCCATGGCTGGCACGACGCGGAGCCCTGGGGGCGGTGGACCGATGGCGCCGAGGGGGCGCTGCAGATCGAACTGGCAGCCCCGCTTGATGAACCGTTGCGGCTCGAATTTGATGTCGTGCCGTCAGCCGTGGCATCGCCGCTTACGCTCTGCGTGGATGCCGAACAGTTGGGCGCGATTGAACCAAGGCAGGGGTCAGTCGGCTGGGACCTGCCGCCGGAGCTGACAGCGGGCAAGACCCGGTTTGCCGTCGCTTTGCACGCAGCCGCCACCGCGTCACCCGATGGCCGCGTTGTCGGCATCGGCGTCTGCTCCGTCCGGCTGGTCTGCGGCCACGCGCATCCTTGCGACCCGGGTCGCTACATCCCGATACGGTCGGACGCGACGCCGCGGGATATGCTGCTGGCGGGATGGCACCCGGCGGAGGACTGGGGCTGCTGGAGCAATGGCACTACCGCGTCGTTCGAATTGACGTTCGCCCGGCCTTTGCATGGCGCGTATCGCCTGGAACTCAACCTCATTCCGCCGGCTGCGGGCGGCACTTTGACGCTCTCCGTCAACGAGCGCGCCCTGCCGCCGGTTGCGATGAGCGACGGGATGAACCGTTGGATGCTGCCGCCGGAGGTGACCGAGGGCCAGCGGCGGCTTCTGATCGTCCTGTCTGTTCCCGAAACATATTGTCCAAAGGCGGCCGGCACTGCGGAGGACGACCGCAGCCTCGGCGTCGGGCTGCGCGGCATCAAGCTGGTCGGCTATGTTCCGGGGACCTGCGCTGTCGGCCGGCCGCTGCTCCTGGCGCCGCCGATGGATCTGGACGGCGTTCTGCTGGAAGGCTGGCACCCGCCTGAAGGCTGGGGCACCTGGACCAACGCACCTGACGCGACGATGCGCCTTACCTTGGGCGAGGCGATGTCGGGTTCGTTCGCGCTCGAAATCGAATTCGCCGCACGGGCGCTCGAAACGATACTGACGGTTTCGGTGAACGGCTTCGAGCTTCCCGCGGTTCGCACGTCGGGCGGCCTTGCCGTCTGGCGGCTGCCCGCATCGTGCACGGACGGCCAGCGGGACCTGGTTGTCGGTTTGCACGTGGCGGACACGTTCCGTCCGGCCGATTTAGGCGATTCCCGCGACGACCGCGCCCTCGGCATCGGCGTGCGGTCGGTTACGCTGACCCGGGAATCCGCCGCGATCTGCCCGATTGGCCCCAAGGTGACGGTTTCGAGCCGGCTTGGCGAGAGCGGCATGTTGGTTGACGGTTGGCACCGATTGGAACCCTGGGGCTGTTGGACCGCCGGAGCCGATGCAACGATGGTATTGCAGTTCGGTACGTTGCTGGAGGGAAATTTCGTTTTGCAGATGGACCTCGTGCCACCGCTGGTGGATCGGCAGGTCGATCTGGCTGTCAATGGCATCGCCCTGGAACCGCTTGATGTGGCGGACGGGCTGAACGAGTGGTTCCTGCCGCAGGACTGCACCGAAGGGCAAAGCGCCCTGTCCATCGGCGTGCATGTCGAACGTCCGGCGCGGCCCGCGGATATCAAGGAGTCGAGCGACGACCGGGTGCTTGGATTGGGGCTGCGGACGTTCAGGATAGTTCCCGTGTCGTAAGCGGATCCTGGTCCCGAAGCTACCGAATCCGGGTTAGGCTTTGCGAAGGTTCCAGAACAGCGCATAGCCGGGCAGCACATCGACGACGGATTTCCGATACACCGTGCACGGCAGGATCTGGCCGAGCGGAATATAGGGCACATCGACGAAAACCTGCTGCTGGATCAGTCCGGCGATGCGTTGCCTGTCCGTCAAATCCGTCGCATCCAGCCAGTCATTCCGCAACGATTCCAGCGCCGCGCTGACCGGCCAGCCGCGCGAGGCAGTCCGGCCGTTGCCGCGTATATACATATGCACGGCGGGATCGAGCTGGTCCAATCCGGACCAGTAGGTGTGAAACAGGCTCCAACCGCCCTGCTCCACCGGCTCGGTCTTGGCGAAGCGTTGCAACGCGCTGCCCCAATCGGCGTATTGCGCATCGACGTTCAGACCGATGCGCTTGAGCATGTCGGCGCCGATCTCACCAAGGGCTTTGAGGGTGGGGAAATCGGACGGGATCACCAGCACCACCCGCTCGTTCGCATAGCCCGATGCCGCAACGGCTCTGCGCACGGCGGCCAGATCCCGCGGCCCGGTCAGCACCTCCATCCCCGCTGAAGTTGCCATCGGCGTGCCCGGGCAGAACACGCCAACCCCGTCGCGCCAATTTGCCGGATCGCCGGCGGCGGCGGCCATGTAGTCCTCCTGGCTGACGGCGCCGAGCAGCGCGCGGCGCAGCGCGGGATTGTCGAACGGAGGCTGCTGATGGTTCATCCGCAGGCAGCCGATGTAGCCCATCGGGTCGGGCGGCGGAACCGTCAACACTGCGTTTCTTCGCAGTAATGGCAGCAGATCCGCTGTCGGTGCCTCCCACCAATCCACCTCCCCGGCCTGGATGGCGGCGGACACAGTGCCGGCATCCGGAATGACCGTCCATTCCACCCTGTCGACATGCACGACTTTTGGTCCGGCGGTGAAACTGGCAACGCCATCGGGGCGCGGCAGGTAGGCCGTATTGCGCTCGTAGACGACGCGTGATCCGGCGACGCGCTCATCCGCCTTGAAGCGGAACGGTCCGCTGCCGATCATTTCGCCGATCTGGCGAAACGGATCGGTGGAAGCCACGCGTTCGGGCATCATCGCGCAGATATTGGACCCGGGTTTGCCGAGCGCGGCCGGCAGCAGCGGGAACGGCCGTTTCAGACGAAACCGGATCGTCCTGTCGTCCGGCGCGGACAACTCGTCCGTCACCGCCAGCAGGGTCTGGCCGAAACCGTCACGCGCGCCCCAGCGGCGGATGCTGGCGACGCAGTCGCGGCCAAGGACTTTCGCTCCGTCGTGCCAGGCCAGCCCGTCGCGCAAAGTCAGCGTCCAGGTCTTGCCGTTATCGTCGATGCTATGGCCGGCTGCCATCTGCGGCGAGATGCGCGACGCGCTGTCCATTCCATACAGCGTGTCAAATACCATCATGGCATGGTTGCGCGTGACATAGGCCGAGGACCAGATCGGATCGAGCACGGCAAGGTCTGCTTGTGGCACAAATCTCAGGACGGACGACCCTGCGCCGGTGCCGACGGCGGGCGCGGCCAGCGCGGCGGCGGTTGCGAGCAAAGTGCGGCGGCGGATCACCGAATCAGCTCCGGCGCAGCGCCCTTGCTACCGGCCGGAACCGCCCATCGACGGCCTCGGCCTCGGGGCAAATACGGACAGTGGCCGGGATGGGTCCTTTCGATCACAGACATCGGTCAGGCTCCGCAGTCGGTTGTGACAATGCAAGCGCACCGACGACGCGGCAAGATGCCACGGTTGCCGGCCCCTTGCCGAAGCGCGGGACCCATTCATTATGCCCAAACGAGTAGGATGCAGGGAGCAGCGGCATGTTCAAAGCGCGGTTTTTGGCTTTCGGGTTGGCGGCCAGCCTAGCCGCAGCTTCGCCAACGCTCGCCCAGGCGCCGGCTCCCGCCAGGGTGCGCGGGACAATCAATGCCATCGATGCCGGGGAACTTCAGGTGACCACCCGCTCCGGCAACAAGGTTACGCTTAAACTACCGGCGGACGCCGTGGTCACGGTCATCGAGCCGATTGCGATCGACGCGATCAAGCCGGGATCATTCATCGGGACGGCCGCAAGAGCGGAACCGGACGGAACGCTGCGGGCGCTGGAGGTGCAGGTGTTTCCGGAATCGATGCGGGGTGTCGGTGAAGGCCATCGGCCGTGGGACCTGGGTCCGGGCAGCACGATGACGAACGGCACGGTCGGGACCCTGGAGAAACTGACCGATGGACGCACGCTGACCCTGGATTACAAAGGCGGCGAAAAGACGGTGATTGTTCCGGCCGAGGCGCCGATCATCACGTATGAGCCGGGCAGCAGGGCGACGCTGACTCCAGGAGCGCATGTCATCGTGACGGCTGCCCGCAATCCGGACGAAACTTTGACGGCGGTACGCATCGGTATTGGAAAGGACGGGTTAGTGCCTCCTATGTAACAATCTGCACCGGAGGATCAAGCGCCCGGATCAGGCTACGGGCAAGTTCGTGTCCGCAGTCGGGCTCGGCAGGGGCGGAGACGACACACGGCTGCGACCGAATCGCCCGATCAGATCGTGTAGTTGAACGACTGGTAGGCCAAATCGCTGAGCGTCTGGTTCATCGACTTCATCGGCTCGTCCGACTCGGCGATGCGCACGACCTTGGCCGGCACCCCGGCCACCGTTGCATGCGCCGGGACCGGTTTCAGCACCACGGACCCCGCGGCGATGCGGGCATGCTCGCCCACCTCGATGTTGCCGAGGATGGCCGCGCCGGCACCGATCACAACGCCATGACGCACCTTCGGGTGGCGGTCGCCGTGCTCCTTGCCGCTGCCGCCGAGCGTGACGTGGTGCAGCATGGAGACGTTGTCGCCGATCTCCGCGGTTTCACCGACGACGAGGCCGGTGGCGTGATCGAGGAAGAGGCCGTGTCCAAACTTCGCCGCCGGGTGGATATCGGTCTGGAACACCTCCGACGACCGGCTTTGCAGGTACAGCGCGAAGTCGCGTTCACCGTGGTTCCACAGCCAGTGGTTCAGGCGGTGCGCCTGGATGGCGTGGAAGCCCTTGAAATAGAGCAGCGGCTCGATCAGCCGCTCACAGGCCGGGTCGCGGTCCAGCACGGCGGCGATGTCGGCCTTGGCGGCTTCGACGATGCAGCCGTCATCCGCGCAGGCCTTGTTGAACGCCTGGACGATCAGCGGCAGGGAGACGACGTCGTTCCTCAGGCGCGCGGCCACGCGATGGAAAACCGCCGTTTCGAAGCTAGGCTGGTTGAGGATCGAATCGAAGAACAGCGGCGCCAGTTTCGGCTCCCGCGCATAGGCCTCCTCGGCTTCGCGGCGGAGGCGCTGCCACAATGCATCGGTGACGGCTTCGGTTTCCTCCGTCGGCACGAGGGTCAGGCGGCAGGGGTTCGGGCGCTTCATGCTGGTTCCCGTCGCAAAAAGATTCGTCCACTATAGAATGCTATTCTATATCATCGGGCACACGAAGGATACGTCAACTCTTTTTGTCGAAGATTCCGGTATCAGCGCGGCGTTTCGCCAACCGTGTCGGCGGCGTAGGCGCGGCGGTCGCCTATCGGTTTCGGGCTTCCGACGGTCGAATCCGCTTTGGTTTGCCGCTCGGCCTCCGCGTTGATGACCGCGCCGAACAGGGCCGCGAAGGCCGACAAATACAGCCAGGTCAGCGTGACGACGACCCCGCCGAGCGAGCCGTAGGTTTTGTCGTAGCTGTTGAAGTGGGTGACGTAGACGCTGAACCCGATCGATCCGGCGATCCACAGCAGCGTCGCGATGACCGCCCCCGGCGACACCCAGCGCCAGCGCGCTGTCCTGCGGTTCGGCGCATAGCGATACAACACCGACAAGCCCGTCATGACCAACAGGATCAGCAGCGGCCACTCCAGCCCGGTCACCATCCACTGGATATCCGCCCCGAGCCCGACCATCTGCATGGCCGTCGGCAGCACGCCGATAAGCGCAATGCTGACGATGCCACCAACCAGGGCCAGAAGCGTCAGGCCGATGGCAACCAGATTGACCTTGAAGAAGCCCCGGGTCTCCTTTTCCCGGTAGGCGATATCGAGGGCGGTGATCATGCCGCTCATGCCGCGCGATGCGCTCCAGAGGGCAAACAGCAGCGCCACGACCGCGCTGAGGCCGAGCGAGCCGGTAGACGCGCTGACCAGCTTATGCAGTTGATCTGCTATCATCTGCGTGCTTTCCGGCGGCAGCACGTTCGACAGCGCTTCAACCTGGTGCTCGACCTGGACCGGGTCGAGCACCAGGCCGTAGATCGACACCAGGGCGGCGAGGGCCGGGAACAGCGCCAGCAGGACGGCGTAGGTAACGCCGCCGGAAACCAGGAAGATGTTGTTTTCGGACACCTCGCCCCAGGAGCGCACCAGGATGTCCCTCCAGCCGGGCGCCGGGATCTGTCCCGGGTGGCTGGCCGATCGGCCGCGGTTCTGTTGCGGCGGGGGCGCCGGTTCGTGGCCGATTGTGTGCGGTCCGGGCGCCAGCGCCGTCAGATCGTCTTTCAGTTTGCCAAGGCGATCCGCGTTGCGCATGGGAGGGTCCTTCACCGCTGGCAAGGTGAACGGGCGCCGGGTGACGGAGTTGCCGGCCTGCCTCAAACCAGGGTTTGAGCGGGCTCCAGCAGGTCCGGTCCATCGTTGCGCACATTGCCGATACGCTTGTCTATCGGCCAGAAGCGCAAAATGCCATCGGCGGATGGCTTCAGCAGCGAAACCGGATCGCCGTCGGTTTCGCCGAGCCATATCGGCCAGTCCGCCGGCTCCAGGATCACCGGCATGCGTTCATGCAACGCCGACATCGGATGGTTCGCGTGCGTCGTCAGGATGGCGAAGCTGCGCAGGATGTCGCCGTTCGGGGAGCGCCAGCCCTCCCAGATGCCGGCGAATCCCATCGGGTCGCCGTCCTCCCGGGCGATCGCGAACGGCGTCTTGCCGCCCGGGTCCGCCCGCCATTCGTAGAACGCCGCGGCGGGTATCAGGCAGCGGCGCTTGGCGAAGGCGGCGCGGAACATCCCGGAGGACGCGACGGTTTCCGCCCGCGCGTTGACTGGCCGCCTTGCGGTCTTGAGGTCCCTGGTGAAAGCCGGGACGAAACCCCAGGTCAGCAGATCGAGATGGCGCTCACCGCTGTCCGGATGCCGCCGCACCACGGGCGCATCCATCGTCGGCGCCATGTTCCATGTCGGCTTCAGGTTGGGCAGCGAATTCCTCGTCCCGAACAGCCGGGCGATCAGGTCCGGAGGCAGGAAACTGGCATAGCGTCCGCACATGCCCATCAGTTTGCGCGAAACACGCCGCCGGGCAACCCCCGATGATCGCGGCGTTATGAGCGGCGCCGCTGCAACGCCGCCCCGCGCCTGACATTCCGGACGGGATGTCTCAGCAAGGTAGGCGCCCATGAAAGCACTCGCGTGGCACGGCAAGGGCAGCATGCGCTGCGATACCGTTCCAGACCCGAAAATCGAGCATCCGCGCGATGCGATCATCAAGGTGACCAGTTGCGCGATTTGCGGGTCGGATCTGCATATCTTCGACGGGGTGATCCCGTCGATGCAGCACGGCGACGTGCTGGGACACGAAACGATGGGCGAGGTTGTCGAACTTGGCTCCGAAACGCGCAATCTGAAAATCGGCGACCGCGTCGTCGTTCCGTTTACGATTTCCTGCGGCGAATGCTTCTTCTGCAGGCGGGGATTTTACTCCGGCTGCGAGCGTTCGAACCCGAACAAAAAGATGGCGGAGAAATTGTGGGGCCATTCGCCAGCCGGTTTGTTCGGCTATTCCCACCTTCTCGGCGGCTATCCCGGCGGCCAGGCGGAGTATCTACGGGTGCCCTATGCGGACGTGGGACCCATTAAGGTGCCGGATGGACTGCCCGATGAACAGGTGCTGTTCCTGTCGGATATTTTTCCGACGGGATACATGGCGGCGGATTTTTGCAACATCCGGCCGGGCGATACAATCGCGATCTGGGGTTGCGGCCCGGTCGGGCAGTTCGCCATCCGCAGCGCGTTTTTGCTCGGTGCGAACCGGGTCATCGCGATCGACACGGTGCCGGAACGCCTGGCGATGGCGCGGGAAGCCGGCGCGCTGACGCTGGATTTCAAGCAGGAGGATATCTACGACCGTATCCAGGACCTGACCGCCGGCCGGGGCGCCGATGCCTGCATCGACGCTGTCGGGACCGAGGCCGATACGACCGGCAGTGCGGACTCCCTGATCGATCGCGTCAAGGTCGCCACCTTCATGGGCACCGATCGGCCTCATGTGTTGCGGCAGATTATTCATTGCTGCCGCAATTTCGGCAATATTTCGATTGTCGGCGTCTATGGCGGCTTCCTCGATAAGGTGCCGATGGGGTCCGCGATCAACCGCGGTCTGACGTTCCGCATGGCGCAGACGCCGGTGCAATATTACCTGCCCATGCTGATGGACCTTGTCCAGAGCGGCAAGATCGATCCGTCCTTCGTCATCACCCACCGCGCCTCGCTGGAGGACGGCCCGGCACTGTACAAGACATTCCGGGACAAGAAAGACGGCTGCATCAAAGTCGTCCTGAAACCCTGATACGGGAGAAAGCAATGGCTTCGGAAACACGCGCGCTGGCGATTGTCACCGGCGCCTCCAGCGGCATCGGCTTTGAACTGGCGAAATGCTGCGCCCGCAACGGCTTCGATCTGCTGATCGCCGCCGACGAACCCGCGATCAGCGAGGCGGCTGCCAGTCTGCGCGACCTCGGCGCGACCGTCGGAGCGGTGCAGGCGGATCTGTCAAAGACGGACGGCGTCGATAAACTCTACGCCGCCATCGGGTCCCGTCCGGTGGAGGCGCTGCTGGCCAACGCCGGCCGCGGCCTGGGCAAGGGCTTCCTGGATCAGGATTTCGCCGCGGCCCGCAGAGTCGTCGATACCAACATCACAGGCACGCTTTACCTGATCCATAAAGTCGGCCGCGACATGCGGGAGCGCAAGCGTGGACGGATCCTGATCACCGGTTCGATCGCCGGATTCATGCCGGGGACGTATCAGGCGGTCTATAACGGCACCAAAGCGTTCCTGGACTCGTTCTCGTTCGCGCTGCGGCATGAACTCGCGGCGAACGGCATCACAGTCACCTGCCTGATGCCCGGCGCTACCGAAACGGACTTTTTCGAGCGCGCCGACATGCTGGATACCAAGGTCGGCTCCGACAAGAAGGACAACGCGGCCGATGTCGCCGAGACCGGCTTCAAGGCGATGATGAAGGGCGAAGGCGATGTCGTCAGCGGCTGGCAAAACAAGCTGATGACGGCGATCGCGTCGGTGACCCCGGCTGGCGCGCTGGCCTCGGCGCACGCTCGGATGGCGCAACCCGGTACAGCAAAGCAATAACTGCTAAAGGGCCAGCGCCAGATCGGGACGGTCGGAGATCAATCCGTTGACACCCCAATCTATCAGCCGCTGCATGTCCGCCGGTTGGTTCACCGTCCACGGCAGGACGAAAAGGCCAAGCGCCAGCGCGTGGCGGACAAGTGCCTCGGTCAGATCGGTGTGGTCGGGTGCCCACACCGGTCCGCCCTCCGCCGCAACAGAGTCCGGGACTGACGCAACTTCGGTGATCCCGTCCCACCACAGCGCCGACTCCCCGACGGTCTCGGCACAGGTGAGCCAGGCCAGCCTGATATCGGGGCGCACCCGCCGGACATGCCGCTGCACCCGCCAGTCAAAGGATTCGAGGATAATCCGGCGCGCCGCACCGGCTTGGTCGATCACCGCCAGCGTGGCATCCGCCAGCACGTCCGGGGCGGCCGTCCAGTCCGGATGCCGCGGGTCGGTTTTGACCTCGATGGTGAAACGCGCGTCGGGCAGCGCCTCCAATACGGAGGCCAGCTCCGGGACACGGGCGCCGTCGAGCGGGGCCTGATCGGGAAACCGCATCGCGGTTGCTGAACCGGGACGGATGCGGCCGACGTCGAAACGGCAGAGATCCGCCTGAGTCAGCGACCGGATCAGCGGACCTTTTCCGTCCAGCCAAACGCCCGAGGCGTCGCGCGTCAGGTCCGGGTTTAGCGCCGGATCGTGGCTGACCACGACGACGCCGTCCGCGGTCAGGCCGACGTCCAGTTCGAACGCGGTCACCCCAAGGGCGGCGGCAGCCAGGAACCCCTCCAGCGTATTCTCCGGGAACAGCCCGCGGGCGCCGCGGTGTCCCTGGATCTCCATGAGTCCAGTCATCTGCCTTCCGATCCCACCGAAGCCGCACAAATAGACAGAAGATCAACCTCAGGCTCTAATCGCCCGACCGGCCCGCATAAACGATGGCCGCCCACAAGAACAGGAGGAGCGACCCATGTTGACCGAATCCCAGGTCCGCCAGTTCCACGAGGAAGGCTACCTCTTCCTGCCGGAAACCTTCTCCCCCACCGAAGTGTCCATCCTCAAGTCCGAGGCTGAAGCGATCTACCGCCAGCAGCGCCCGGAGGTCTGGCGCGAGAAATCCGGCGCCCCGCGCACCGCATTCGCCGCCCATCTTTATAATGAGGCGCACGGCCTGCTCGCCCGCCATCCCCGCATGATTCGTCCGGTCGAACACCTCTTTGGCGAGCCGGTCTACATGCATCAGTACAAAATCAACGCCAAAGCCTCGTTCACCGGCGATGTCTGGCAGTGGCACCAGGACTACGGCACCTGGGCACGCGACGACGGCATGCCGGAGCCGCGCGCCATGAACATCGCCGTGTTCCTCGACGAGGTGATGCCAATTAACGGCCCGCTGATGCTGGTGCCACGAAGCCACACGCATGGGGTGCTCGCGGCCGGACACGATACCAGCACGACGTCCTATCCGCTGTGGACCCTCGACGAACCCACCGTGACGAAACTCGTAGAAGAAGGCGGTATCGTCGCGCCGACGGGCAAACCGGGCGGCCTGCTGCTGTTTCACGGCAACCTGGTGCACGGTTCGGCCGGCAACATCACGCCTTATCCTCGCAAAATCGTCTACCTGACCCTGAACGCGGTCTCCAACTTCATACGCAAGCCGACACGGCCGGAGTGGATCGCGCATACCGATTTTCGCCCGATCGTGCCCGGGGATGCAGATGCGCTGACCCGCTATGCGGAAGGCTTCCGTCAGGCCGCGGAATAGGCTTCTCACGTGCCCGTGAACCGATGATACAACTACCTTGCGATTGGATCGGCAGGGAGGAACAATGCAGCGACGCACTGTAATAGCCGGCGGCGGCGCAGCTTTGCTTGCGCCGGTTTCGGCAATGGCGGACGGCTTGGTTTTACCCCCGGAGTTGCCGGACGGCACGAGGCAGATCGCCCGGGCGGCCAATCTGCCCGGTAAAACCCGTTTGCTTCGGCTGGCCGATCGGCCGCCCAATTATGCGACGCCCACCGACGTGTTTGCCGACACGATCACGCCCAACGACCGTTTTTTCGTGCGCTATCATATCGATGCCGTGCCAACGCCTCCGCCGATAGACGACTGGGTCCTGACCATCGGCGGCGAGGCCGCGGTCCAGGATGCGCGGCTGAAATGGGACGATTTGCTCGACCTTCCGCAAGTCGGCGTGGTGGCGGTCTGCCAATGCGCCGGCAACCGGCGCGGTCTGTGCGTCCCGCACGTCGCTGGAGTGCAATGGGGCGACGGCGCCATGGGATGCGCCGAGTGGCGCGGCCCGCGATTGAGCGACGTCCTGAGAGTGGCGCGGATCAAAGCCGGAGCGGTTGAGATTTATGTCGGGGGCGCCGACTCGCCGCCGGTGCCCGGACCGCCGGCGTTCCGCAAGAGCATCCCGCTCGCGAAGGCGATGGATGACGATACGATCATAGCGATTTCCATGAACGACGCTCCCCTGCCGCTGCTGAACGGGTATCCGGCGCGGCTGGTTGTCCCCGGATGGACGGGCACGTATTGGATGAAGCACCTGAACAGGATCGAGATCAGCGCAACGCCACTTGCCAATTTCTGGATGAAGACCGCGTACCGGGTTCCTGCCGGACTGTTTCCGGTGCAGCAGCCTTTTGCCTCGCAGGCGTCGGAAACCTCGGCGCCGATAACGGAAATGGTCGTCAATTCGATCATCGCCGATCCGGTGGAAGGCGGGGAAGTCGAGCGCTCGGGGTTCACCGTCAGCGGAGTGGCCTGGGACCGCGGTACAGGCATCCGCCGGGTCGAAGTCTCGCTCGACGATGGTAAGACCTGGCTGGACACCCTGCTCGATCGTCCGCTGGGTCCCTATGCCTATCGCCGCTTCAGCCTGGACACCGGCTTCCTGCGCCGGGGCCAATACCGGCTGTTCAGCCGCGCCACCAGCAACGCCGGTGAGCGGCAATCGGACGTTCTGAAGGCGAACCCGGGTGGGTACCATAACAACGTCCCGCGCGGAATCTCGGTGACGGTCGTATGAGAGCGGGCGCGGGGGTCATCCTGGCGCTGTTGCTGTGCCGCGCAGCCATGGCGGCCGATGCTCCGGCTCCGCTCAAGCCCGGGGAGGGTGCGGAAGCGACCAGCGGTTACTGCAACGCCTGCCACACCTCGGATTACATTGTCATGAACAGCGTGTTTCTGTCGCCCGCGGCCTGGAAGGCCGAGGTGACGAAGATGCGCACGGCGTTCGGCGCGCAGATCGACGACGGCGTGGCGGCCGAGATCGCGGCCTATCTGGCGGCGAACTATGGGGTGGCGGCGAAGCCGTAGCGGTTTCTGAACCGCCCTCCCCGCACGCGGTCCGGAGAGGGCGGACTGCCTCGGCCTCAACCGACTGCCCGGCGGACCTTTAGGCTGCGGCCCTGTCGTTGTCGCGACCTGGTGCGTCCGGACCAGTTATTGCCGCGGGAGCTTCGGCGTCCGGCTCGCTGCTCTCGTCGTCGGCATCAATCGTCAGATCCTCGTCGTCATCGTCAGAGCCGCCGAAGGATATCCCGCCGAGGTCACCGATGAGCAGCGGCTTGCCGTCGCGTCCGAACTCGAACGCCGTATCGCAGGCGGCGGGGTCAACCGACCCGCACGTCGGCATCGACAATGCGGCGGGCTAACGACTGCATCAGCTCATCGTGCGGGAACCGAACGAGGGGAGCAACGCGTTCTTCGCGCCCACGGCGAAGGTATCGTGCAGGAATACCCCTGCCGTGACGCCGGATGGCGACGGACCGCGCGCCACCACCAGCATGCCCATGCCCGTCTTGAACCGTGCCTCGGAAACCAAGCAGTGTCGTATCGGTTCAGCCTGCGCGGCGCGAACCTGTCCGGAGACGCTTTTGGCCTGGTTCTCGACCTGACGCTTTTCCGCGACGATGACCTTGCGGCGTTGGGCCTTGGCGGCACGGCGGGCTGCGACGTTTCTTGCCATGGGAACCCCTCCAACCGTTTTACGAGGTCCGCACTATATCTGGGGGTCGGCGTTGAAATCCACACGCTACATCTGTAAAATCGAAGGATAATGTCCGGATGTCATCAGCTCGACCCCGACCGGACAGTAGCATGTCGAAATAGTAACAGCCTTGTGGTTTCCATTGCCGGCGCGTTCGGTCCAGGTTTGGCCCGGGCCGGTAGCTCAGCGTCAGAGCACACGCTGGATAAGCGTAAGGTCGGACGGTTCAATTCCTCCCCGGCCCACCAATCGACCCGATGGTAGTGATCGGCCACTGCCGGCGGGCCAGAATGCGCTTCCATCGCGCCAGAAGGCATGATCCGCGCTGCACCGCCAGCAAAAGTCGCAGGCGGCGAGGCAGGATCGCCGAGATCGCTCGCAAGACCCCTGATATGATATGGCGGGGATCGTCCGCTCCTGACGATCCCGGGGAGCAGACGCGCCAAAGTGAGAGGCAATGCAGCTCGTCAGGGTCGCAACAACCATGACGGTTCAGCACGACGCGCCTATCGCGTAGCGGCCACTGGCCTGAGTCCCCCGCGCCTACCGGGTCGGGCGTGGCGGGGTCTGGGTGTAATCGTAGAATCCGCGGCCAGTCTTGCGGCCGTACCAGCCGGCTTCGACATACTTCACCAGCAGCGGGCAAGGACGGTACTTGCTGTCGGATAGACCGTCATACAGCACCTGCATGATCGACAGGCAGGTATCCAGCCCGATAAAGTCAGCCAGTTCCAGCGGCCCCATCGGATGGTTGGCGCCCAGCTTCATCGCATCGTCGATCGCCGAGACCGGTGCAACCCCCTCATACAGCGCGAACACCGCCTCATTGATCATCGGGACGAGAATGCGGTTTACGATGAACGCGGGAAAATCCTCGGCCACCGCGCTGGTCTTGCCCAGCCTGTGTGCCAACGCCTTCACCGCCTGGAACGTCGGTTCGTCCGTTGCGATGCCGCGGATGATTTCCACCAGCTTCATGACCGGAACCGGGTTCATGAAGTGCATGCCGATAAACTTCTCCGGACGGTCGGTCGCCGCGCCGAGGCGGGTGATCGAAATCGAAGAGGTGTTGGACGCGATCAGGGCGGACGGCTTCAGGTGCGGGATCAGCGCCTTGAACACCACCCGCTTGAGGTCTTCCTTTTCCGTTGCCGCCTCGATGACGAAATCCGCGTCCGCGAAGGAGGCATAGTCGGTCGAGGTCGTCACCAGGGCCAGGGCGTTGTCTCGCTGGTCCGGCGTGATCAGCGAACGGCGGACCTGACGGTCCATGTTGCGGCCCAGGTTCGCGGCGGCCTTGGTCACCACGTCCTGCTTGATATCAACGAGCACGACGGACAAGCCGGACAGCGCGCAGACATGGGCAATGCCGGTGCCCATCTGCCCGGCCCCGATAATGCCGACCGACCGGATGTCCGGCGGGTCGATGATGGAAAATCCGGTGGATGGCTGGACGTCAGTGGACATTCACGAGCGCTCCAATTCCGCTGCCAGTTCCGGCAGCGCGGTAAAAAGGTCAGCAACCAGGCCGTAATCAGCCACCTGGAAGATGGGCGCTTCCTCGTCCTTATTGATCGCGACAATTACCTTGCTGTCCTTCATTCCGGCAAGGTGCTGGATGGCGCCGGAAATGCCGACAGCAATGTAAAGGTCCGGCGCAACGATTTTTCCGGTCTGACCGACCTGGAACTCATTGGGCACGAAGCCGGCATCGACCGCCGCGCGCGAGGCGCCGACGGCGGCGCCGAGCTTATCAGCAATCGGTTCGATAAGCTTGAAGTTTTCTCCGTTCTGCATGCCGCGGCCGCCGGAAATCACCACCCGGGCCGCGGTGAGTTCCGGCCGCTCGCTCTTGGACAGCTCGGTGGAGACGAATTTGCTCAGGCCGGGCAGATCGCCGACGGTCACGGGCTCGATCGCCGCGCTGCCGCCCTCGGCCGCGACCGGGTCGAAGCTGGCGGCGCGGACGGTAATGATCTTCTTGCTGTCGGACGACTTCACCGTCGCCATGCCGTTGCCGGCATAAATCGGCCGCACGAACGTGTCGGCGTCTACGACATGCGCGATGTCGCTGATCGGCTGGAGGTCAAGCAGGGCGGCCACGCGCGGCAGGACATTCTTGCCGACGGCGGTGGTGGCGGCGAGGATGTGCGTATAGTTCGGCGCAAGTCCGACCAGCAGTGCCGCTGCCGGCTCCGCCAGCAGGTGATCCAGCGCCGGGTTGTCGGCGACCAGCACCTTGGTCACGCCGGGCAGCTTCGCCGCCGCGGCCGAGGCACCCGACAGGTCAACGCCCGCCACCAGGACATGCACTTCACCGAGGGCCGTTGCCGCGGCCACCGCGCTGCGCGACGGCTGCTTGATGCCGGCATGATCGAATTCGAGAAGGACCAGGCTCGTCATCGTCAGATCACCTTCGCTTCAGTCTTGAGCTTGCCGACAAGTTCGGCCACCGTCTTGACCTTGACGCCGGCCTTGCGCTTTGGCGGCTCCTCCACCTTCAGGACGGTCAGCCGCGGTGTGGTATCGACCCCGAGATCGGCCGGTTTCACGTTGGCGATCGGCTTCTTGCGCGCCTTCATGATGTTCGGCAGGGAGGCGTAGCGCGGCTCATTCAGCCGCAGATCGGTTGTGATGATCGCGGGCAGGTTCAGCGCCACCGTCTCCAGGCCGCCATCGACCTCACGCGTGACGGTGGCGATGTCGCCGGCGACCTCGACCTTGCTCGCGAAGGTGCCCTGCGACCAGCCGAGCAGCGCGGCCAGCATCTGGCCGGTCGCGCTCATGTCGTCGTCGATAGCCTGCTTGCCGAGAATGACGAGCTGCGGCTTTTCCTGGTCAACAATCGCCTTCAGCAGTTTCGCGACGGCAAGCTGCTGAAGCTCGTCGGTGGTTTCTACCAGAATGCCGCGGTCCGCTCCCATCGCCAGGGCCGTGCGGAGCGTCTCCGAGCACTGCGGAACGCCCATGGAGATCGCGACGATCTCAGTCACGACGCCTTTCTCCTTCAGGCGGACGGCTTCCTCGACGGCGATTTCATCGAACGGATTCATCGACATCTTGACCCCGGCGGTCTCGATGCCGGAGCCGTCGGTCTTCACACGGACCTTGACGTTGTAGTCAACAACCCGCTTGACGGGGACGAGTATTTTCATGGGAAATCGAACCGCTTCCTTGGGACGTGGGTGGACGCAGATGGTAACGGCCGGGACCCGTGTTGGTGCCGAGTCATTGCCTGTTCGCACCTGCAAAAAGGGCTTTGGACCATATTCACGCGGATTACCGGTGTCAAACGACGCCGGTCGCGCGTCAGGACCGCAGCAGACTCATCATGATCACCAGCAGGATGATGGCGCTGGCCTGGAGGATGACGCGCCAGCGCATCAACTTGTTGGACCGCGCCGGGTCCGGTTCCCGGACCATCCCAAGCATGCCGGCGATCAGCACGCCCAGCGTGGCCAGGAGGAGGATACCAACCAGGACCGTGAGGAATGTGTGCATGTGAGGATGATAAGCCGAGCGGTGATTTGCGGTCCAGAGGTCGGAGCGGCCGGATAAGGCGCGTGCGGCACCGTCCCGCCGTTGCGGGCGCAGCGAGCCACCAACCACCTTGCCCTGCGGCGCGGGCAAACTCAGCGAAAGACGATCTCCACGCGACGGTTCTGCGCTTCGCGGACACCCGGGCCCGTGGCGACGAGCAGCCTGGTATCGCCCAAGCCGTTGACCGCGATAATCGGCTGTTTCAACCCGTTGCGCAGCAGTTCCGCCGCCACCGCCCGGGCGCGGCGGAGCGAAAGGCGGTGTTGTATTGATGCGTGCCGGAGGTGTCGGCATAGCCATCGACCGAGATTCGCGTCACCTCGGTCTGCACCGCATTGCGCGCGGCTTCGGCGATCACCTCGCGGGCACGGCCGGTCAAGTCAGCGCGATCCCAATCGAAGAATACCAGATAGCTGCGGACCGGTGCCGCGGCGGGCGCGGGATTGCCCGGGCCCGCCGCGGGCGGCGGCGCGCCCGAAGATCCAGCGCAGGCCGGCATTGAACGACCAGCCTCGGAAGCCGCCGTCGTTGACCACATTCTGTTGCCAGGCAACGTCGCCGTACACCGAAATCGTTCGCGTCAGGGTATTGGTGACGCCGCCGCCGACTTGCACGGATGTGCCGTGGTTGGCGACGCCAAACGGCACATTGCCAATGGTTGCGTCCTGCTGCCGCACCCTTGCAGCGCGTTCAGCTTGGCGTACGGCGTGATGCGCGTCTCCTCCGGACCGGCGAACGGATGCACCAGCCGGACGCCGATGCGCGCGATGGACTGATTGAGGCCGCCGATGTTGAAGTCGATGCCGTTGCCATCGACGAGAAGCCGGCGGCCAGCGGGATGCAGGCGCCCACGTTTCCGCGGAATGGGAACATGTTTCCTACGCAATGGGACGAAAAAACAATTAATACATGTTCAACAGTCCGGCAACCGGATCGTTTGGCTGCCGGACCTGACCGGAGCGCGGCGGAAAATCGATGATGCGTCGGCGAGCACTGAGACACCGCTGTGTTCGTGCCGCTGCCGTGGCGGCTTTAACGTTGACCCGCGACTGACTTTTGTGGTCGTACGCGCCGATGACACGCGCTGTTGCCATCCTTATTTGCTTTCTCCTCGCCAGCCTCGCCGTGCCGGCGCCGGCGCAGACGCCCGCGCATCAGGATGCTCCGGCATCCCCGCCCCCCGCTGCCGCCCCTGCCCCGCCCGCGCCGAGCGGCATCTCGGCAGATCAGGCGCGTGCGGCGCTGGACGTGCTGAACGACCCGGCCAAGCGGGCCGCTTTCGCCGCCACCCTGGGCGCGATTGTCAAGGCCCAGCCCGCCCAGCCGGGCGCGCCCGCAGCGCAGGGCCAACCTGCCGCGCCGGAAACCAAGGCGGAGGGAATTTCGATCCCGCTGGCGCCGGACAGTCTCGGCGCCCAGGTGCTGGTCTCGGCCTCCCAGTTCGTCAACAAGCTTGGCGATGAGGCGCTCGACGCGCTCGACACGGTGCAGAGCCTGCCGCTGCTCTATGGTTGGGCCGTAGTCATGGCGACCAACCCGGTCGCCCGTGACCTGCTGGCGGACGTCGCCTGGCGGGCCGCTCTCGCGCTGGCCTTCGCCGCGGCGGTGCAATACGCGCTACGCCGGGCCATGCGCCGCCCGATTCGCAAGCTGGAGGCGCTGGCCCCGGCGAAAACGGCTGAAGAACCCGACGAACCGGCCGCATCCGAGCTGCCGGAGGAGGCGGAAGCCGTCGCCCGCGCCGAGGCCGGCGATATCGAGGCGCCGATCGCGGACAGGCGGAGGCCATCAGCCTGGGTGTTCCTGCGCCGCGTGCCGCTGGTAGTCGGACGGCTGCTGCTCGAACTGGTTCCCGTGCTGGCGATTGCCGTGACCGGGCACCTGTTCGCAGCTTCGGGGCTGGGCGGCCAGACGGTCAGCCGGCTGATCATCCTGGCGGTGATCGATTCCTATGCCGTCTCCGCGGCGATCCTGTCCGTCACCCGGATGCTGCTGTCACCGGGATCCTCGCGCCTGCGCCTGTTCCATGTGCGCGACGACACTGCCGCTTACCTGACGCGCTGGACGCGCCGCCTCGTGCTGATCGCGGTGTTCGGCTACGCGATCGGGGAGGTCGGGCTGCTGCTCGGGCTGTCGGATGTGGCGCACGACCTGCTGCAAAAGTCCGTCGGGCTGGTGCTGCACATTTGCCTGGTGGTCATCATCGTCCAGAAGCGGCGCGCGGTGCGACGGTGGCTGCGTGCGCCTGACGGGGCGACCGGGGTGCCCGCCAGAGCGCGCAACCGCCTGGCGGCGATCTGGCACTGGATCGCCCTGTTCGTGGTAGCCTCGGTCTGGCTGGTCTATGCGGTCGAGTTGCCGCACGGCTATGCCGAGGGGCTGCATTACTGCATCGTGACCGCGCTCGTGCTCATCGGCGCCCGCATCACGCTGCTGGTTCTGCTGGGCGCGGTTGACCGGTTGATGCGGCCCGCCGCGGACTCGTCAACGCCGTTTCCGGAGATGGAAGCAAGGCTGCGGATCTACCACCCGGCGGTCTCCGCCGCGTTGCGCCTGACGATCTATGTCCTGTGTTTCCTGGGCCTGTTGCAGCTGTACGGCCTGAACACCTTCCTGTGGCTGGTCGACAGCAGGCTCGGCCTGCGCATCCTGTCGGCCGTCGGCACGTTGGTGGCCACGATCGTGCTCGCCTTCGGCATCTGGGAGTTCGCCAATGCCGGCGTGGAGCGCCACCTGGATCGGCTGCAGCGCGAGGCTCAGATGGCCAAGTCGGCGCGGCTGCGCACGCTGCTGCCGCTGCTGCGCTCCAGCCTGCTGATCACCATCGCGGTCGTCGCCGGCCTGACGATCCTCAGCGAGATCGGCATCAACATCGCCCCGCTGCTGGCCGGCGCCGGCATCATCGGCGTAGCCATCGGCTTTGGTTCGCAGAAGCTGGTGCAGGACCTGATCACAGGCATTTTCCTGCTGCTGGAGAACGCCATGCAAGTCGGCGACACGGTGACGGTATCGGGCCTGACCGGCGTGGTCGAGGCGCTTTCGGTGCGTACCATCCGGCTGCGCGCCGGCGACGGATCGGTTCACATCATCCCGTTCAGCTCCGTCACCAGTGTCACCAACGTCAACCGCGGGCTGGGCAACGCCTCCGTCAACGTCAGCGTTGCCTATGACGAGGACACCGATCGAGTCTGTGCGGAGTTGAAATCGATCGTGGCGGGGATGCGGGCCGATCCGACTTTGTCCGCGATGATGCTGAGCGATTTGCAGCTTTGGGGGGTCGACAAGGTGGACGGCGCCTCGGTGACCATCGCCGGGCAAATCGTCTGCACCGATTCCGGTCGCTGGGCGGTGCAGCGGGAATTCAACCGCAGGATGAAGCGGCGCTTCCAGGAGATCGGGATCAGGGTCTTTAATCCGTGCCAGACTCTCAGCTTCGCGGCACCATTCCCGGGGGGCGCCCCTGCCGGAAAGGCGGACGACAATGGACAGGCTCAGGCCGCTAACTGATTCGCTCCGTGCCGAGGGCTACCGGTTCGTCGAGGCCGCGGGCATGCACGCCTTGCTGGAACAGAGCGGACCATTGACCGATTGGGCAGCGTTCGCGGCGAGCTGGGATGATCTCGGGCGGGATACCTACATGGCGGACGGCGGCCGCTACCGGAAGCGGCGGCACGCGGTGTTTTCGGTGGGGCACGACGGGATCGTCCGGCAACCGGCGCAGCCGCACTACCAGAGCCGTGACTACAACACATTGAACGGCGGCATCGAGCGTTGGTTCGAACCGGTGACTGAGAGCGTCGGCTCGGGTGCGGTGCTGACAACCGTTTTGACATTCTGCCGCGACCTGTTCAGCCGGTTGACTGCGGCGGACGCCTGGCATGTCGAGGTGCATCAATTCCGTATCGAAGCGCGCAGCGGCGAGGCGGGACGGCCGACGCCCGAGGGGATGCATCGCGATGGCGTTGACTATGTCCTGGTGCTGCTGGTGGACCGGCGCAACATCGCCAGCGGGGTGACCTCGGTGCACGATCCGGCAGGGCGCGAACTGGGGCATTTCACATTGACCCAGCCGTTCGATGCGGCCCTGGTGGACGATGCGCGGGTGATGCACGGCGTGACGCCGGTCGAACCGCTGGACCCGGCCGAACCGGGTCACCGCGATGTGCTGGTGGTGACGTTCAGGAGGGAGTAGAAAGGACACCTTGAAAGAAACGCGCCCGTTCGGCCGTTCCGTAGCTAACTCCGAAAACGGTGCCCCGCCCGGCGGAAGCTCAGGCCGTAGATGACCAGGCCTCGCGATGGGTGCACAGCACGTACATCAAGGAAATCGAGGGCTTGTCAGGTGGCATGCGGTACATCCGGTCTTCCGCCGGCTGCATCCTGTCCCATTGCGGGAGCACGTCGCCGCCGAGTTCACGGAGGGAGTCGATGCGCAGTCCCGTTTGTACAAGGATAGTAACGACTTCACCCAGCGGATGGTTCCATTGCACCGTCGGAGTCGCGGCGGCCGGGATCGTCGTGTCCGCATAACTGACGCCGCCGCCTTCGCGATATCCCTCCGGTGGACTGAAGTAGTCGTCGCGGATTGTGATGTCGTCCGGCGCCCCGCCCTCGATCATCTATTTCGCCGGATGGAATGCGAACAAGTCGAATTGGCCGCCTGGACGCAGCAGGTCGCGTATCACCTCCGCCCATTGTTTCATATCCGGAAGCCAACACCGCGCGCCCACGCCGGTATAGACGATGTCGAACATGGCATGGTTCAACGCAGCCGGAGCATCATAGACGTCCGACGCAACAAATCTGGGGTCCAGGCCGATGTCGCGTGCAAGCCCGCTCGCGGCCTGCACCGCCGGCTCGGAAAAATCCAGTCCGGTCACGCGGGCGCCGAGCCTGGCCCGGGATAATGTATCCAGTCCGATGTGGCATTGAGGTGGACAAGGTCTTTGCCCCTGACATCGCCCACGTCCGCGATCTCAAACGGCCGCAGGGTCATCCGGCCAGCCTTGAAGCGGGGAATATCGTAGTTTCGGGACGCCGGATGGAGCGGCGCTTCATGCCAGGACGGTTGGTCGCTCATCGGCCGGTCCTTTCAGTTTATGCCAACAGCATAGCCGGTCCGGTCCGGAGCACGACGCTACCGCTCCGCCATCCACCCCGGACCGATCCGCCGCGCCTCCGTTACCAGCGCCGCGGTCAGCGGAGTCAGCGGCTCCCTCTGCGGATACACCAACCCGATCGTCGGCGGCGGCGGCCCCGCCGGTTCGGCGATCGGGATCGCCCGCACCGGCCCGGGCAAGCCCATCGTCTCCGCCAGCACCGCCGGCATGACGCTGGCCCACCGCCCGGTGCGAACATGCGAATACAGCAGCACCATCGAGTTCGACTGCAATGTCGGCGCCGGTTCCACCCCCGCCTCGCGCAGCCGCCGATCGATGATGCGACGGTTCTGCATGTCGGGGGTCAGCAGGCACAGCGGCACCCTCGCCACCTCCGCCCACGTCACCTCCTCCCTCTCGCCCAGCGGCCGATCGGCTGCAATCAGAAGGCAGTAGCGTTCATGATACAAAGGCACGGAACGCGCCCGGCCGAGCGGTTCGTTATCGACATAGGTCAATCCCGCCTCGATCTCCAGGTTGTCCAGCATGGTCAGGATCTCGAACGAGTTCCGCGAAAATATCGTGAACAGAACCTCCGGATGCGCCGCATGCAGCGGAGTGGTCAGCGCCGAGACAATCGGCAGCGCCGTCGGCACCGCGGCGATGCGCAGATGCCCCGCCAGGCCGCGCTTAAGCGCCCGGATCTCGCCCCGCATCGCCCGGTAATCGCCGACGATGCGGCGTGCCCAATCCAGCACGCGCAGCCCCTCCGGCGTGAACCCGATGAAGCGGGATTGCCGTTGCACCAGCAGGACTCCAAGCCCTTCCTCCAGGCTTTTCAGCCCGGCGGACAGCGTCGGCTGCGTCACCCCGCAGGCATCGGCGGCGCGGCCGAAATGCTGTTCCTTCGCCAGCGCCAGCAGCATGTCGAGTTTGTCGATCATTATTCCTGTCCGTCGTGACAGCGACGCTCCGGCCCCCTCCTCGTCATGCCGGCGGCGCACAGCTCAATGTCTGCGCAGACCGATATTACTCCTCGCCCGGGCGGGAAACGAAGACCTGGCGGTTGCGGAAGGATATCCAGACGCGGCGCCCTTGCAGGAACTGCTCGCCGATAAGCGCATCGCCGATGCCGGCTTCGGACAACTGGATAGCCATCAGCGGCGCGACCTGCAAAGTAGGCCCGATGCGGAGCTGCTTGAAGCGGTGGAGGTAGGCGGTGGCCTCGTTCGGCCCGATGCCGTGCTGGCGAACTTTGGCATCGGCAGCCAGGGACTGCTCGTTCAGGCCCATGCGCCGCGCCATGTCCGCGCCGATGACATTGCGCCCCGCCCCGGTATCCAGGATCGCCATCCCTGCCACGTTATCCAGCTCGATCGGCAGCAGCAGGCGGTCCTTGCGCGCACCGACTCCCGGAATCTCCACGGAAGGCTCGGTCCACGGTGGAGCGGAGGCTGAACATTGCCGGGCACGATACAGCGTCAGCGCGCCGTGCGGCACGTCGATATCCAGGTCGAACGCCAGCAGAATGTCGGCACCGAGCAGTCCGTCGGCGTTCAGGCCATGCTCGCTTTTTAGCGTGAACGTGCCCACGGCAACCCGTTCGACCGGAAAATGCACGCCGCCCAGCACAAGCCGATCGAGATCGGCGTCCATGGTGACCGTACGGCCACCAATTCCGAGCGAATGGGTCCGGTAGCGCGGGTCGTGCGGCAATCCTAACCGCTCGGCCGCCGCATCGCTCAGCGTGGTACGTTCCGCGCCGCTATCGACCACGAGATGGACCCACTTGCCGTTGATACCAGCGGGGACCACCAGCAGGTGGTCCTGCACCTTCAACGGGATCTGGGCGATCAGAGAAAGGGAACAATCGGCCTGTGTCGGGCCGCAGCGTGACAGCAGAAGCAACAGGACGAGGCCGAACGCGCGGCGGAAAAGCATGGGCTGGGCACCTTCGGTCTCGAGTCGCAGGAGACCATGGCACACGCGGCGCGTCGTTTCCAAACCATTTCATTAACTAAGGGATCTCCGTCGTTGACGGATCAGGCCTCGGCGGCACCTTTATCGGCGAGTTCGATGCCGCTGGGCCACCGCCCATGGCGACCGGCGCAAACCCGTCAAACTTCCAGCGGAGTTCCTGCCCTTCCTCCCGGGCATGGACTCGGCAAGGATCATTGCTTCCATACCACGCTCATCCCGGAATTGTCGCCGCTCCGCCGCGGGTGCTAAATCCGCCAACCCAACCAGGAGAACCTCATGGCCAAGACTTACTGGATCGCCACCTACCGCGCGATTAGCGACCCCGACAAACTCGCCGCCTACGCGAAGCTCGGCGGCCCCGCGATCGCCGCCGGCGGCGGCACGTTTCTTGTGCGCGGCACGCCGGTCAAGACCTACGAGGCGGGCCTGAACCAGCGCACCGTGGTCATCGTGTTCGACAGCCTGGAACAGGCAACCGCGACACACGACAGCCCGGCCTACCAAGCGGCCCTCGCTGCGCTCGGCGACGGGGCCGAGCGCGACATCAGGCTGGTCGAGGGCGTCTGATCAGCCGCTGATATACTCGCATTTGAACCCGTCGCCCCACCGCCTGATGTATCCGCGGGATGGCGACGGGAAATGCGCGAAGCAGCACTGCGTATCCGTATCGCAATAGGTCTCCAGGAACTTCCGCCGCGTCGCCGAGCTTTGGATCGGATCATAGTCGATCCGCATCGCCAGGTCGGTCCACTTCGCCTGCAACGGCGTATGAATCAGGTCGCCGGTGATCACCGCGTCCCGGCCGCGCTTGCCGAGTGTCACCGCGAAATGATCGATCGTGTGGCCCGGCGTCGGGATCAGCGAGACCACGTCGTTCAAAGAATAATCGCTGGTTACCAGTTCGCAGCGCTTCGCCTCGACGATCGGGATGACGCTGTCCAGGATTGGCGGCACCGTCGCCTTGTCATTCTCCGCCAGCCAGAAATCCAGTTCCTGCTTCGAAAACAGATACCGCGCATTCGGGAATGTCGGCACCCAGCGCCCGTTCTCCAGCCGCGTGTTCCAGCCGACATGATCGACATGAAGATGCGTGCAAAGAACGAAATCGATATCGGCGACGGTCAAGCCGACCTCCGCCAGTCCCTGCATGAAGACGTTGTCCGTCTTCTTATGCCAGATTGGCCGCAGCGGACGATCCTTGTCGTTGCCGACGCAACTATCCACCAGGATGATGTGGCGGCCGGTGCGAACGATATAGGACTGGAAGCACAGCACCAGACGGTCCTGCTCATCCAGTGCGAGCGGGTCCCGCATCCAGCTCCGGCTTTCGTCCAGCCGCTGCGGCGTCAGCGTCGGCAGGAACTCCAGCGCCGGCGTGAAGCCGCATTCCATCTCGATGATCCGGTGGACGGTCATGTCGCCGAGCTTGAATGTTGTCGTTGCCATTCGGTTCGCTCCCTGGTTCCGATGCCAGCACGTTAACCCCGGTTCGGCGGCTCGACAAACCGCGTTCAGCCGATGGACATCAGGCTGGCGTTGCCTCCCGCCGCAGCCGTGTTGGTGGATATCGAACGCTCCTCCAGCAACCGGTTCAGGTCGTAATCGTCTCCGGCGGCCTGGACCTGGACCAGCGGTCCGTCGCGCTCGGCCATCCGGCGGTTCAAAGCGATCAGCGCATCGGCACCGCCATCGAACAGCACCGCCTTCAGGTCATGCACGTCATCCAGGGTCTCGACCTTATCGATTCGTCGGGCAAGCTCGGGCGGCAGACCCGCCAGGATACCGAGCGCCGGATGACTGCTTTCCAGAACGACAATATTCCCGGTGGCGAGAATGGCACCGATCTGCAGCAACAGGCCTGCTTCGGTTCCAGAGATGGCTGCGACCCTTCCCCTTGGCCGCAGCACATAGATGTTGCGCTCGCCTACCGGACCGGGCAGCTCCATGATCGCGCCAACAGCAGACCGTGACAGGTAGCCGGCACAGCGTTCCGCCTCGGCCAGCCAGCCCCGCGCTCGCAGCCAGGCTGCAAACCGCCGAGCAACCACATCCTCCAGACCGCTTACTCCGTCGAACGCGGCCTGGCGGGGCGCGCTGCACAGCCGCGCCAGATACAGCGGACCGCCCGCCTTTGGGCCGGTGCCCGACAAGCCGCAACCGCCGAACGGCTGCACGCCAACCACCGCCCCGATAATGTTCCTGTTGATGTAAATGTTACCGGCATGGACCCGATCGGCGACCCGCGCGATCGTCTCATCGATGCGGGTGTGCAGCCCGAAGGTCAGGCCGTAGCCTGACGCGTTGATGTCGTCGATCAGGCGGTCGAGATTTTCCCGGTGGTAGCGCAGCACGTGCAGCACCGGCCCGAACACCTCCCGCTCGACATCGGAGATCCGGTTTATCTCGATGATCGCCGGGGCCACGAACGTTCCGTGGATAGTGCAAGGGGGTAGCGGCAATGCCTCAACAGTGTGCCCGCGCGCCCGCATCGACCGGATGTGCTGCTCGATCCTGTCGCGCGCTTCCTCCGAAATGACCGGGCCGACGTCGACGGACAGCCGATCGGGGCTGCCGATATCCAACTCTGCCATGGCGCCTTTCAGCATGGAAACAATGCGGTCGGCCGCGTCTTCCTGAAGGCATAGGATGCGCAACGCGGAACAGCGCTGGCCGGCGGAGTCGAACGCCGAAGCGATCACGTCTGCAACCACCTGCTCCGCCAACGCGGACGAATCCACAACCATCGCATTCAGCCCGCCGGTTTCGGCGATCAGCGGGATCGGCTGTCCCGACCCCGTCAGCCGATGCGCAAGTTGCCGGTGGATCAGGCGCGCAACCTCGAATGAGCCGGTGAACACCACCCCCTGCACGCGGGAATCTGAGACCAGCGCACGGCCGACATCGCCATCACCCGGCAGAAGCTGCAGGACGTTGGCGGGAATGCCCACTTCATGCAGCAGGCGGACGGCCTCGGCGGCGATCAGCGGGGTTTCCTCCGCCGATTTAGCCAGTACCGTGTTGCCGACGGCAAGAGCGGCGGCAACCTGGCCGGTGAAGATTGCCAAGGGAAAGTTCCACGGCGATATGCAGGCGACCAGACCGAGCGGCGTTCCGCCGTGCGCAAGCACAGCCTGTTGCGCGTAGTAACGCAGGAAATCGACTGCCTCCCGCACTTCGGCGACCGCATTGGCAAAGGACTTTCCCGCTTCCCGCACAATCAGCCCGATCAGCACGGGCATCCGCGCTTCCATCGCATCGGCGGCACGCTTCAGGCAGGCGGCACGATCGGCGGCGGTGACTGCGGCCCATGCGGGCGCAGCAGCAACCGAGGCCGCCAGCGCTGCGTCAACGTCCCTCGGCAGGGCCTCGCGAACAAGCCCCACGACATCCCGCCGATCGGCCGGGTTAAGCACAGGGCGCATCTCCGCCGCTCCGCTACCGGAGGTCCAAACACCATTTGCGGCCAATGCCGCGGCCAGCGTCGCCAAGCTGTCCTCGTTCGACAGATCAAGACCGATCGCGTTTGGCCGCTGCGGCCCATATAGGTCGCGCGGCAACACGATCCGTGCATGCGGCCCGCCGCAAGGGTTCATCACCTGAACAGCGGCTACCGGATCGGCGATCAGCGCCTCAACCGGCACCCGGGCGTCGGCGATACGGTTCACAAACGACGAGTTGGCGCCGTTCTCCAGCAAACGCCGCACCAGGTAGGCGAGCAGCGTCTCATGCGATCCGACCGGCGCGTAGATCCGGCATGGCCGCCCGAGTCTTTCCGGTCCAACAACTTCGTCATACAGCGGTTCGCCCATGCCGTGCAGGCACTGGAACTCGTAGTCGCCGAAGCGGAACTCCGGGCCGGCCATCTCCATCACCGCCGCCACCGTCTGGGCGTTGTGTGTCGCGAACTGTGGAAACACCGCATCCCGCGCGGCGAGCAGTTTGCGGGCGCCGGCGAGATAGGAGACGTCGGTGTGCAGCTTGCGGGTAAACACCGGGAAGCCCGGCAACCCATCGACCTGGGCGCGCTTGATCTCGGTGTCCCAATACGCCCCCTTAACCAGGCGCAGCATGATCCTGTGTCCGCTACGGCGCGCCAGATCGACGATCCAGTCGATCACGAAGGGGCACCGCTTGCCATAGGCCTGAACCACGAAGCCGATACCGTCCCATCCGGCCAGGTCCGGGTCCAGCGCCAGTTCCTCCAGCAAATCCAGCGACAGTTCCAGCCGATCGGCTTCTTCCGCGTCGATGTTGAGGCCGATGTCGTAGCGCGCGGCCAGCAATGCCAGGCCCTTCAGGCGTGGCAGCAGCTCCGTCATCACCCGCTCCCGCTTGGCGCGGCAGTAACGCGGGTGCAGGGCCGACAGCTTGATCGAAATCCCCGGCGCTTCGTAGATCCCCCGCCCGGCGGCGACGCGGCCGATGGCATGGACCGCGGCCTCGTAGTCCGCGAGGTAGCGCGCGGCATCGGCGGCAGTTGCCGCGGCCTCCCCGAGCATGTCGTATGAATAGCGGAACCCGCGCGCTTCCGGTCCGCGGCTGTTTGCGAGAGCCTCCGCGATTGTCTGGCCGGTGACGAACTGCTCGCCCATCAGCCGCATCGCCAAACCCACGCCTTTGCGGATGATTGGCTCGCCTTCCCGCGCAATAAGCCGGGTCAGCGCGGAGGACAGGCTGGTCTCGTTCGCCGTGGCCGTCAGGCGTCCGGTCACCACGAGGCCCCAGGTCGCGGCATTGACGAACAGCGACGGGCTCTGGCCGGCATGAGCGCGCCAGTCGTTGGCCGCGATCTTGTCGCGGATCAGCCGATCGCGGGTGGCGTTGTCGGGGATGCGCAGGAGTGCCTCGGCCAGGCACATCAGCGCGACCCCTTCCCGGCTCGACAGTGTGTATTCATGGATCAGGCCTTCGATGCCGCCGGAAGGGGGTTTGCCGCGCAGTTGCGCGACCAGGCGGCGGGCGGTGGCGGCGGTGCGGGCGGCGGCCTCCGGCGGCATGGCGGCGAGGCCGAGCAACGGCGACAGGCAGTCCGGCTCCGGTCGGCGATAGGCGGCGGTGATCGCGCTGCGGAGCGGCGATTGCGGCCGAACGCCTGCCACGAAGGTCCCGAATGGCGTCCCGTCCCGCAGTTTCAGGCCTCCGGCGATGGATCGATCATAAAGTATAGATCGGGTCGCGCGCATGCTTGTAACAGGGCCGGGACTGCGCCGAATTTGATTGCCTGCCGGCTGGTTAGGACAGCTTCGACAAGGCGCGGTAGACCGTGTTGCGGGACACGCTGAGCCGGCGCGCCGTTTCGCTGATATTGCCCATGGTCTGCTGATGCACCGCCCGTATCCGCTCATGCAGCAGGTCCCGCAGCGGGTGCGCGCCGGTGGGCTCGTCCGCCGCAGCAGCGGAGCCGCCGACGGCCTCGGCGTCGATGCGGTTGGGCGGACCGCCGAGCGTCAGGCGCGTCAGCGCACTGTGCAGTTCGCGGATGTTGCCGGACCACGGCAGCCACCGCAGGGCGTCGATGGCTGCATCGTCGATCCGCCAATCTGGCGCGATGGAGCGGAGCAGGTGCCGCGCGATGGCGGCGAAATCGTCCCGATCGCGCAGCGGCGGCAAGGTGATTTCCACCGTGTTCAGCCGGTAGAACAGGTCCGCGCGGAAGCGTCCGGCGGCAATGGCATCCGCCAGATCGACGTTGGTGGCGGACAGCAGTAGCACGTCCACCCGGCGCTGCTTGCCACCGCCGACAGGGCGCACGGTCCAGTCGTCCAGCAGCCGCAGCATCATCGCCTGGAGCGGCAGTTTCATTTCGCCGATTTCGTCCAGGAACAGGGTTCCGCCATCAGCCTCCAGCACCAGTCCGGGGGCACCCTGGCGCCTGGCGCCGGTGAACGCGCCTTCCGAGTGCCCGAACATCTCGGCTTCTGCCAGGCTTTCCGGCAGCGCCGCGCAATTCACCGGAATAAAAGCGCCGCGCCGCCCGCTGGCCTGATGCGCATGGCGGGCAAGTTGTTCCTTGCCCGTGCCGGTTTCGCCGCGCAGCAGGATGGGCAGCTTGCGCCGAGCCGCAGCCTCCATCCGGCTGACCGCGGTGGCCACAGCCGGATCGTCTGCAACGAAACCGCGATTCGCCTGCGGCGGTTGCGCCGGCACGGCCACCGGGCGGACGACTCGCACGTTTTCCAGCCGCGCGGCAAACAGGCTGCCGACGCGATCCTGTAGCCGCAACGTTTCATTATTGCGGCTTGCCGTCAGCAGGTCTTCAAACCTGGAGCAGAACAGCTCCTCCAGCCTCCGGCCGCGCGCGATCGGCAGGCCGTGCAGCAGGACGCGGGCTTGCGAATTGGCTGCCAGGATCATGCCGCCCGGATCGAGTGCCAGCAGCCCGGCGCTGAGGGTGTGGAGATATTCCGCCCGGCTGTGCAACGCGATCAGCACGTCGGTGCGGTGACATTCCCGGAACAATCCGTTTTCGATCTGCGTTGCCGCCATCGACACCAGCGCGCGTGTATGGGTCTGCCGCGAGCGGCAGTCGGAGGACGCATCGAGCACGCCGGCCAGCGCGCCTTCGGCATCGAACACCGGCGCCGCCATGCAGGTCAGGCCGCCATGCCGCGCGAAGAAATGTTCCGCGCCATGCACCATGATCGCCTTGCCGGTCTGCGCCACGGTGCCGAGCGCGTTGGTGCCGCAGTTCGATTCGGTCCACAGCGTGCCGGGCCGGATGCTGGTTGCGGCGGCGGTGTCGCTGAAGCTCGGGTCCGTGATAGTATCGAGCAACATGCCGTCCGCGGCGGCGAAGGCGATCATGAAGTTGGTGCCGGCGATCTGGTGATACAGGTTGTCCATCTCGCACAGCGCGAGGCGGCGCAACAGGTCGCGGCGCTGCCGGGCCTCCCGCAGGGTCGTTTCGCCTACAGCCTGCAACGGCGGCGGGTTGTGCGGGTCCAGCCCCGCTGCGAGGCAGCGTGACCAGCTTTCGGCAATGGATGCCGGCAGGAGATCGTCGGGCGCGGCACCCTGGCGTTCCAGGACAGTACGCGCGCGGAACAGGCGGTCCTCGGTTGAAAGCAGCATGCGGATTGGGTCCTCCCGTTTTGCCGGTATTTGTTCCGGTTCAATCGGCCAACATACACTGTTTCGCGCGCCGGCGCTCGTCAATTCTTCGACTGTTCCAGAATGGAACACCTGAACAGGGTGCGCTGCTCCGTCGCGGAACAGCAAGGTTGTCGCGATGGTTATAAAACAAAGGGTTAACTCTTGGCACGCCGGTTGCTGTTCTTCGTTGGCAAAACCAAACCGCCAGGGAGGGCGCGCCATGAAAGCTGCGGTGCTGCATGCATACGACGAGAAACTCGCCGGCCCGGAATTCGTGCGCTATCAGGACGTACCCGATCCGAAAATCGAAAAGCCGACCGATGTTATCGTGCGCATCGGTGGGGCGGGGGTGTGCCGCACTGATCTGCACATCGTCGAAGGCATCTGGCGGAGCAAGGTCGAGGTACAATTGCCCTATATCATGGGCCACGAAAACGCCGGCTGGGTCGAGGAAGTCGGCAAAGCTGTCGAAAGCGTGAAAGTCGGCGACGCGGTGATCTGCCATCCGCTGGTCACCAGCGGGCACTGCCTGGCGTGCCGCCGCGGCGACGACATGCATGCCACCGACAGCCGTTTTCCCGGCATCAACGCCAACGGCGGCTATGCGCAGTATCTGGCGACCGGCGAGCGCAGCCTGATCAAGCTGCCAGGGTCGCTGACGCCAAAAGCCGTCGCGCCCTATACCGATGCGGGACTGACAGCGTATCGCGCTGCCAAGAAGGCGTCCCGTCATTTGTTGCCGGGCGAATTCGCCGTCTGCATCGGGGCGGGCGGCCTGGGTCATATCGGCATCCAGGTGCTGCGCGCCTTGTGCGCGGCCGAAATTATTGTGGTGGATCAGTCGGAAATGGCGCTGAACCTGGCAAAGGAATGCGGCGCCCATTACGTTGTCAAAGCGGATGGCAACGAGGTCGAGAGTGTGCTGGCGCTGACCGGCGGCAACGGCGCCGAGGCGGTGATCGATTTCGTCGGTGAAGGCAGCGCAGTCGCCAAGGGCATCGCGATGACCCGCAACGGCGGATATTATTACATCGTCGGCTACGGCGGCAAAATCGACCTGCCGACCATCGATATGATTACAACCGAAAAGACCATCGTCGGCAACCTGGTTGGCACCTACCCGGAGCTGGTTGAACTGATGGCGCTGGCGGACCGGGGATTGGTCACGCTGAGCACGAAGGAATACCGCTTGAGCGAGGCGAACCAGGCGCTGCTGGATCTGCATCACGGCAAGATCAAGGGCCGCGCCGTGCTGGTGCCATGAGCGCGCGGCCTTTGCTTGACCTGCTGGGCGCTCGATGGCGTGTCGGCGTGCCCGCCGCCGCGGTCGCCTGGGACGAGGTCGCCGGCTTCGCCCTAGGCGATGGCACATTGGCGCTGGTGCCGCCTGCGTGGGAGGGCGGCCCGGTGCTGCGGCCGCGCAAGGATGGCGGTGCGGAGCTGGTGCCTCTGACGGCACCGGCTCCCCCGGCGGCACGCGTGCCGGCGCACCGGGGCGCTTGCCTGTCCGTTGTCGCAGACCCCGACGGCGGATTTGTAACGGGCGGCAGCGACGGACGCGTCGTTCGCGTGATGCCGGATGCAGAGGTGCGGGCGCTGGGACATTTCGATACCGCAGTTTCGCTGGTGGCTACCGGGCCGGGCGGCTGGAGAGCCGCAGCCACCGGCCGGACGGTTCATCGTTTCGGTTGCGACGCGTCACGCATTGACGTGGATGGCGAGGTGATGTCGTTGGCGGTCGAACCCTCCGGCGCGCGACTGGCGATTGGGCATGCGGGCGGGGTGTCGCTGTGGGCGGGGGGTGGTTCGCCCCGGGTCCTGCCGGCGCCCGGAACGCTCGGCGTGGTGTGGAACCGGGAGCGTCCGGGCAGTTTCACCGGCGACGGAACGGTGCACGCCTGGCACCCGCCGGAAACGATTGCTCTGGGCGAAACGGTCGCCGCGATGGCCGCTTCGGGCGATGGGTTTGTGGTGGCCGTCGGCGGCCGGGTGCTTTCCTGGCATCCCGGGCGGGAACCGATACCGTGCGGTGTCGCCAACCATCACACGGTAACCCGCATCGCCAGCCATCCGCGCCGCGTTCTCATCGCCGTCGGCTATGACAACGGTGCGGTGGTGCTGTGCCAGCCGGACAGTTCCTCGCTGCTGTTCATTCGTGCCGCCGGCGAAGGCGCGGTGACCGCGCTCGGATTTTCACCCCGTGGCGAGCATCTCGCCATCGCGACGGAGGGCGGGGAGATCGCCGTGCTGACGACCGCCGACTCTCTGTTCCGCGACGATACGAGGGCAGCATGACCGAAGAAGACCAGTCGAAGGATCGCTACTTCGAACGCGTCGGCGAATTGGCCGAGGAAATGATCGCCGCCCATGGCAAGGATTTTACGATGGGCACGCTGGTGCTGGCGGCACGCTTCATTGTCGAGGGCAAGCCGCTGATGCGGCGATCAGGTACGACACAATGATCGCCGCGCCGCAGCATGTCGCAGCGTGCGACATGTGTCGCAGCCATGTGTGCCAAAATGCGACACTGTATTATGCTGCACTTGCTAACGATCAGCAGAAGTTCATCGATTATATCGCTAACACTGACTGGCACGCCAATTGCGTTTAGTATATTTGGTCGAGATTGGGATCGCCTCAGTATCGGCCGCCGTAACGACCAAGAAGGAGACATTTAAATGCCTGATGGTTTGACCTTGAACAAAATCGTCGCACAGCGCGGCATCAGTATCGGCGAAGCCACCCGCCGCGTCGCGGACCTCGGCTGGACACCCAGCTACGTCCAGGAAGCGATGACCTTCCCGACCGATTACAAGATCAAGAAATCCCCGCGCGATCCGATGAAGCAGGTGCTGCGCTCCTACTTCCCGATGCAGGAGGAAAAGGACAATCGGGTTTACGGCGCGCTGGACGCCGCGCTGCGCGGCGACATGTTCCGCAACGTTGAGCCGCGCTGGGTCGAATGGATGAAGCTGTTCCTCGCCATCATCCCCTTCCCGGAAATCTCCGCCGCCCGTTCCATGGCCATGGTCGGCCGGCTCGCCCCCGGTGAAGAACTGCGCACCGGCTTCGCCATGCAGATGGTCGATGAGTTCCGCCACTCCACGATTCAGATGAACCTGAAGAAGTGGTATATGGAAAATTACATCGACCCGGCCGGGTTCGACATTACCGAGGCCGCGTTCGGCCGCTGCTACGCCACCACCATCGGGCGGCAGTTCGCCGAAGGGTTCGTTACGGGTGACGCGATCACCTCGGCGAACGTCTACCTGACCGTCGTTGCGGAAACCGCGTTTACCAACACGCTGTTCGTGGCCATGCCGTCGGAAGCCGCACGCAACGGCGACTACGCCCTGCCGACGGTGTTCCTGTCGGTGCAGTCGGACGAAAGCCGGCATATCGGCAACGGCCACTCGCTGCTGATGTCGCTGATCAACGATCCGGACAACCACCAACTGCTGGAGCGCGACCTGAAATATGCGTTCTGGCAGAACCACGCGATCGTCGACGCCGCCGTCGGAACGATCGTCGAATACGGCACCACCAACCGCGACAAGAACAAGGAAAGCTATGCCGAGCTGTGGCATCGCTGGATCTATGAGGACTACTACCGGACCTACATGCTGCCGCTGGAGAAATACGGCATCAAGATCCATCACGACGACGTCGCGGCAGCCTGGGACCGCATGGTCAAAAAGAACTATGTCCACCTGACCGCGCAGTTCTTCTCCGTCGGCTGGCCGGTGAACTTCTGGAGGATCGAGGCGCAGACGGAAAGAGACTTTGAGTGGTTCGAGCACAAATATCCGGGCTGGTACGCCGAGTTCGGCGATTACTGGAAGTGGTATGCCAAGCTGTCCACCCCGGGCGAGAAGGCCATCCTGTTCAACGGCGATGTGGGCTACGTCTACCCGCACCGCTGCTGGAGCTGCATGGTTCCCTGCCTGATCCGCGAAGATTTCGTCTGTGATGAGGTCGACGGCCAGATCTACACCTATTGCTCGGAGATCTGCCGTTGGACGCACAAGACGGCGTTCGCTGCGGAATACGAAGGGCGTCCGACGCCGGCCATGGGCCGGTTCAGCGGGCGGCGCGAGTGGGAGA
Organism: uncultured Rhodopila sp.; assembly: GCF_903944925.1. GTDB lineage: Bacteria > Pseudomonadota > Alphaproteobacteria > Acetobacterales > Acetobacteraceae > Rhodopila. The sequence continues at coordinate 69,531 of NZ_CAJATU010000089.1, forward strand.
CCTGCTACGACGGATGGGATGTCGCTGACGCCATCAAGGATCTCGGCTTCGTCCGGTCCGACGGCGAAACCCTGATGCCACAGCCGCATCTGATCTTCGACGACAAGAAGATGTGGAAGCTGGAGCATCTGCGCGGCGACAAGCTGGGCAGCCCGCTGCAGAACTTCCGCAAGCTGACGCCGGAAGCGCGCGAAGCGGCGGTGGCTGAATACCGTAAGGGCTTCAAGATCAATCCGATCAATTAAAAGACTTGGCGGGGGCCGGACGTCCGGCCTCCGTGCACTTTGAATGGGAAGCGTCATGTCGGATAAGGTCCATCGGGTCCGCTTCGAACCGGTAGGTGTCGAAATGGACGTGCACGAGGACGAGACGGTATTGGATGCAGCATTCCGCCAGGGCATCTCGCTGGCGCATGGCTGCAAGGAAGGCCAGTGCAGCAGTTGCAAATCGCTGCTGATCGACGGCGACATCGAACTGCTGAAATATTCCACCTTCGCATTGCCGGACTATCAGAAGGACGACCACATTCTGCTGTGCCGCACCCTGGCCTATAGCGACATCACGGTCGAATTGCTGAACTATGACGAAGACCTGATGCGCCGCTCGATCGCGGTGAAGACATTCAATGCGGTGGTGACGGGTATCAGGCCGCTGACGCACGATATCCGGCTGCTGGAGATCGAACTGGATGCCCCGCTGCGCTTCTGGGCCGGGCAGTATGTCGATCTGACCATTCCCGGCGCAGACATTACCCGTTCGTTCTCGATGGCGAATACGCCGCGCGAACAGAACCGGGTGAGTTTCATCATCAAGCGCTATCCGCAGGGCGCGTTTTCCGCGCTGCTGGATGGCGGACTGCAGGTCGGCCAGCGCCTGACCGCGAAAGGGCCTTACGGCACCTGCTTCCGGCGGGAAGACCGTTCCGGACCGATGCTGCTGATTGGCGGCGGGTCGGGCATGTCGCCGCTGTGGTCGATCCTGCACGATCATGTCGAAAGCGGTGAAACCAGGCCGATACGCTTCTTCTACGGCGCCCGCACCCGGGCCGATCTTTTCTACCAGGAGGAATTTTCCGCGCTGACGGCCCGGCTGCCGGATTTCCGTTTCATTCCGGCTTTGTCGCATGCGGAACCCGATGACCTCTGGACCGCCGAAACCGGGTTCATCCACGATGTCGTCGCCCGCACCTTGCGGGTGGAGGGACTGGATGGCGAAATCGACGCCTACTCCTGCGGCCCTCCGCCGATGATCGACGCCGTCCTGCCGGTATTGCAGATGGCCGGCGTGGATCCCGAACGGATCTACTTCGACAAATTCACACCGGCTGTCCGTTAGCCGCAACAACAGGGAGACCATGACAATGAGTGCGACACAAGAACCCGTAAAATCGGGCGCCGCGGGCGCCGCGGTATTCGCAGGCTCCGACAGCCGCAAGTATAACTACTACGACCCGAAGGGGCGCAAGGCAACCCATTACGAAGACATGACGGTCGACGTGCAGCCGGACCCGAAGCGATATCTGCTACAGGACTGGATAATCAGTTTCGCCGACGGCACGCCGACATACTACGAGGGCTGGACGCAGCTCAAAAGCAGCGACTGGCACAAATTCCGTGCGGTGGACCAGGAGTGGGAGCGCACGCATTACCAGCGGCAATCCACCATCGTCGGCATGCTGAAGAACGTCATCGACAACGGCCGCCGCTCGGGCGCGCCGGCACGGTTCGACAAGGCCTGGGTAAAGGTCTTGCAGGATCATGTCGGGGCCTACAAGCATGCCGAGTTCGGGCTGGGGACTTCGACTATGCAGGCCCAGCGCTATGGCTACACGCAAATGATCAACAACGCGATCCTGACGAATTCGTCGTATAAACTGCGGTTCGCGCAGGATTTGACGCTGTACCTGGGGGAAATTGCGCTGGATATCGACGGCTTCGATCTCGACGCCGGCAAGACGCACTGGCTGGAGGACCCGATCTGGCAGGGCACCCGTAAATCGATTGAAACGATCATGGGTGCGAACGACTACCTGGAGCAGTATTTCGCCACCAACGTCATCTTCGAACCGCTCGTCGGCGAATTGTTCCGCAGCGGCTTTGTGATGCAGATGGCGGCGGCGCAGAACGACTTCATCTCGCCCGCAGTTGTCTCGGCGGCGGAAGGGGATTACGAGCGCAACCTGGCCAACACGGTCGAATTGTTCTCGATGCTGGTGCAGGATCAGCAACACGGCGAGAAGAACCGGCAAATTCTCGTGAACTGGGCGCAGACTCACGGCGCACTGGCGCTCGAGGCGGCCAAACAGTTGCAGCCGATATGGTCGCAGCCGCGGGTGAAGGTCGCGCAGTTCGCCGACGCGCTGGAACAGGCCAAGAATCGCCTGCGCGCGATCACGGCGGAAATCGGCTTCGACGCCCGCGCCGTCATCGGCGGCTGATACCTTCAGGAGAACGCAACCATGGCTCAATTGCACACCGACAACATCTTCAAGTCGATGAAGGACATGAAGTTCGAGGAAACGATCTCGCATGAATGCGGGGTGACGATGAACGACAGCGTCGAAAGCCGGGCGATCGCCGAGGTTATGGCGGAAAAGCCGGGCATCCGGGTCACCTACCTGCCGGCGATGATCCGCATCGACGGCGAGGGCAAGATCGAGTTCAAGATGCCGGAGATCAGCGAGGCGCTCGGGCGCGAGATGACGCCGTATTTATTCGAAATCTGCACCTCCACCCATTACGGCCGCATGGTGATGGTTGACGACGAGACCGTCGTGCTGTTCGGTGACATGACGGAGGCGCTTCAGTACATCGAATACTAAACCAATCCGGAGGGAACAGACAATGTATCGCACGCAAAGCGGCGAAGAGATTTTCATCATCGACGGCCACACCCATAACTGGAATGCCGCGAAGGACAACATCGCAAACATCCATGGCCAGCAGTTCATCGACTGCTTCTACGGCTACCATTCAGTGCTCAGCCCGAAGGACCAGGTCTGGCCGAAGGAAAAGTTCGACAACTACGGCGCCGAGCAGATGTATCGGGACCTGTTCGTCGATGGTCCCGACGACATGGCGATCGTGCAATCGACCTACCTGACGGACTTTTATAAAACCGGCTTCAACACGATCGAGCGGAATTCGGAAATTAAGGCGCTCGCGCCCGACCGCGTCATCGTCAACGGCGCGTTCGATCCGCGGGACGGCGAGGCCGGCCTGGATGCGCTCGAGGAGATGGCGTCGAAATACAAACTCAAGGGCGTGAAGCTATATACCGCGGAATGGCGGGGCGACAGCCGGGGCTACAAGTTGACTGATCCGATGGCTTACAAATACCTTGAGAAGGCGGAAAAGCTGGGGATCAAGAACATCCACATCCACAAGGGGCCGACGATCATCCCGCTGGATAAGGATGCGTTCGACGTCGCGGATGTCGATCATGTCGCGACGGATTTCCAAAACCTGAACTTTATCGTCGAGCATTGCGGCCTGCCGCGGCTGGATGATTTCTGCTGGATCGCGGTGCAGGAAACCAATGTCTATGGCGGCCTGGCGGTCGCGTTGCCGTTCATTCACTCCCGCCGCGATTACTTCACCAATGTAATCTCTGAACTGCTGTTCTGGCTAGGGGAGGACAAGTTGCTGTTCGGCAGCGACTATGGAATCTGGACGCCGAAATGGCTGGTGGAGCAGTTCATGGCGTTCGAACTGCCGGATGAGGTGAAGCAGGCCAAGGGTGTTGATCTGACGTTGCAGGCGAAGAAGAAGATTTTAGGCCTCAACGCGGCCCGCCTGTATGACATCGATATCGAAGCGCAGAAGCAGAAGATCGCGGCGGGCGCTCGCGAAAAGGTCCACGCGTGAGCCTGAACGGAATCGGGCGCGAGGCGGAGGTCCGCCGCGCGCTCGACCGCGTAACCGATCCGGAACTCGATGAACCGGTGACCGACCTGCGGTTCATCGATCGTCTGGCGATAGAAGGCGATACGGTTTCGATCGGGTTCCGGCTACCGACGTATTGGTGCGCTGCCAATTTCGCGTTCTTGATGGCGGATGATATGCGTCGGGAGGTCGCCGCATTGCCTTGGGTTGGCCACGTCGAGGTGACGCTGGGCGAGCATATGTACGCCGCCAAGATCAACCACGGCTTGGCGCACGGACTGTCGTTCCAGGATACGTTCGGGAACGAAGCCAGCGCGGAACTCAACGAATTGCGCAGGACGTTCCTGGTCAAGGCGTTTCAGCGCAGGCAGGAAGCCTTGCTGCGTTATATGCTGAAGCACTCGGCACAGCAAGGCGCGGATGGCGGCCCTGCGCCCGCCAGGACGGCGGAAGCGCTCGTTTCGATGACGCTGCCGGCGCTGAAAACCCTCCCGCTCGACCACGACGGAAACCAAATCCGCAGCCGCTATCTTGATCGGCGCCATATATGTGCCGCCCCGGGCGAACCACTGGCGTTCGTGGACGCACATGGCGAACCTATCGCCGCGGACAGCCTGCACGGCTACCTGCAAGCCCTTGGCCGCGTCACCATAAACACCGAGTTCAATGGCGCGCTGTGCCGCGGCTTGCTCGCCGCCCGTTTCAACGAAGACGGCGAACCGTCACTGGCGGATTTCGCCCGCATGCCAGCCAGGACCGCATAATGCCGAAAATGATGCTGCACGACGACGCCGCGCGCAAAGCCCTTGGCCGCGGAGTATCTCAACTCGCCAAGGCCGTGCGTGGTACGCTCGGCCCGCGCGGCATGAATGCGATCATGGACCGTCCCGTCGGCACGCCCATCGTTTCCCGCGACGGCGTCAGCATTGCCGCCGAGGTGGAACTGGAAGACCCGTTCGAGAACATGGGCGCGCAGGTGGTGCGCGAGGTCTCGATGAAGACCAACGAGGTTGTCGGCGACGGCACGACCACGGCCACCGTGCTTGCCGACGCCATGATCCAACAGGGCCTGGCAGCGCTCGACTCCGGCGCCAACCCGGTCGAACTTGTCCGCGGGCTGGAACTGGCCGTGGACATGGTCATATCGGCACTGCAAGAGTCCGCCATCCCGCTGTCCGGCAGCGAGGAACTGAAAGCGGTTGCGGTTATTGCCGCCAACGATGCGGTCCTCGGCGCGCTGGTGGCGGAGGCGCTGGAGCGCGCCGGCCCCAACGGCATTGTCAGTGTCGAATACGGCAGCACTGTCGAAACCACGCTCGACATCGTCGACGGCATGGCGTTCGACCGCGGCTACCTGTCGCACCACATGGTGACGGATGTGGAACGCATGCAGGTAGTGCTGGACAACCCGCACATCCTGATGACCGACCTGAAACTTCTTACCCAGGATGAGGTCAGGGCGATCCAGGCGGTCATTGCGGATACCAACCGGCCTCTGCTGATCATTGCGGAAGAAGTTGCCCCGGCCTGCGTCATCAGCCTGCTCAGCAGCCACGAAAGAGGCGGCCCGCGTGTCGCCGCGATCCATCCGCCCGACTACGGCCACTGGCGCAAGTCGATGCTGGAGGATCTGTCCATCGTCACCGGCGGACGGGTGATCGCTCGTGATCTCGGCGGCAGGATCGAGAACGTCACCCGCCGCGATCTCGGCTCCGCCCGGCAAGTGCGCGTTTCGTCCAACCAGACGGTGATCAGTGCCGGCGGCGGCGATCCGAGCGCCATCGCAGCGCGCCGCCAGCAGGTCATACGCCAGGTCGAGCTCGCGCCGCCGAACATCGAGCGCGACAAGCTGGAGGAACGTTTGGCACGCCTCGCCGGTGGCACCGCGATGATCCTCGCGGGGGGCGCCACACCTGTTGAACAGAAACGCCATGCCCAGTTGATCGAGGACGCCCTCCACGCCGCACGTGCCGCCGCCGAGGCCGGGATCGTTGCGGGCGGCGGCACGGCGCTGCTGCAAATTGCCCCCGACCTGAACGACCTGATCGACCGCCTGTCCGGCTCCGAGCGGATGGGCGCGGAGATGCTTCGGACGGCGCTGGAACAGCCGCTGTCGGCTATTGCGCTGAATTGCGGTCTGGACCCGGCCACCGTGGTGCCGCGGGTGAAATCGGCGCAGCGTGGCTTCGGCCTGGATGCGCGCACTGGTCATTACGCCGATCTAATGGCTGCGGGCATTGTCGATCCGGTCAAAGTCAGTATTACCGCGCTTCGCAATGCCGCCTCGGTCGCGGCGCTGATCCTCACCACGCAGACATTGATCGCCAAGAAGCCCGAGTACAGCGATCCGACCGCCGGGGTGGCCCTGGGCGGCGGCGCTGAGAAACTGGGGCGCGCATGACGTTGAACCGCTGACCCGCGCATCACATATCGCTGAAACAGCCGCGCGCCAACAAGCGGCGTCACAGGGAGTTTCGGCACATTGCTGCGCAATCCGCCGGGAAAGCCGCCGATAGAAGCAGGTGATACCATGCTGGCCTGGGAACGGTTCCTCACCGGGGAACCGGAGGCGGCTGCCCCGCTGGGCAATTATGTCGTTTCTTCATGGCAACGCAGCCTGCAACTGGGCGTCGATCCCACCAGCCGCGCCGCTCCGTTCGCCGCGCATGGCGATAGCCTGCATCTGCTCAAGGAACGCCACCACGATCTGCGATCCGCTGCCGCCTCCGTGTTCGCCGAAGTTCCGGACCTCCTCGCCGGCTCTCACTCGATCATGGTGCTGACCGATGCCAACGGCGTCGTGCTGGAGTCCATCGGCGACGGGCGGACGCTTGAACAGGGCCAGGGCATCCACCTGATGCCGGGCGGCGATTGGCGGGAAGACGTTATCGGCACCAATGGCATTGGCACGGCATTGGCCACCTGCCGCCCGGCCCAGGTGCATGCGGCGGAGCATTTCTGCGAGGGCATCAAAAGCTGGACCTGCGCCGGGGCGCCGATATTCGAACCGGGGACGAACGAAATCCTCGGCGTGATCGACATCTCCGGGCCACCCTCGACCTATCAACGCACCAACCTCACGCTCGCCGTCACTGCCGCCCGGCGGATCGAAGCGGCGCTGGGCGAGCAGATCGCGCAGGAGCGGATGCGGCTGCTGGAGGTCTGCCTGCAACGGATTTCCAGCCGCGATGCCGCCGGCCTGATCGCGCTCGACAGCGCCGGGCGGCTGGTGCATGCGACCGGCCGCATCCCGAGTTCCATCGGTATCGGCGAGCGGGTGCCCGGCCTGGAACCCCACATGCCGATGGAGCAATGGGCGGCGCGCCTGCCGGACGGCTGGCGCCCGGAATGGCTGAACCCCGTCTCGCTCGATGGCCGCGCCATCGGCGCCGTGCTGGTGATCCCGGACAAGCCGCGCTCCCTTGCCGGGCGCCTGCCGCGTGCCGGGTCGGAGGCGGACCCCGATCGCAACAGCTTCGAGCACATCATCGGCCGCGGCGCCGCGATGTCGGCCGCCGTGAACCGGGCGCGTCAGCTTGCCGGCCGCCACGTGCCGGTGCTGATCGAGGGCGAAACCGGCACCGGCAAGGAACTGCTGGCCCGCGCCATCCACGACGATGCCGACGGGCGGCGCCCGTTCATCGCCTTCAACTGCGGCGCGGTGTCGAAGGAACTGGTGGCCGCGGAACTGTTCGGCCACGTCGCCGGCGCGTTCACCGGTGCGACGCGGGAGGGCCGTCCAGGCCGCTTCGAACTGGCGCATCAGGGCACGCTTTGCCTGGACGAAATCGGCGAGATGCCGCTGGACCTTCAGCCGGTGCTGCTGCGGGTGCTGGAGGAAGGCGTCGTCTACCGTGTCGGCGACACCCATCCGCGGCGCGTATCCGTGCGGCTGATCGCGATGACCAACCGCGATCTGCGGGCGGAGGTGGAGGCCGGCCGCTTCCGCCGCGACCTGTTCTACCGGGTCAGCGTGACGTCGATCACGATGCCGCCGCTGCGCGACCGGGTCGAGGACATCGATTTATTGACGGAACACTTCAACCGGCTGCTCTCCACGCGCCATAATCTGCCGATGTGCCGCTTCGGCCCCGGCGTGATGGAGGCGCTGCGGGCGCACTCCTGGCCGGGCAATGTGCGCGAGCTCCGCAACCTGATCGAACGCCTGCTGCTGACCGGCGGCGATATGATCACCCCGGGCGATCTGCCGGTCGAGTTCGCCCCGGCAGCCGCAGCGGAACCGTCCTCCAGCCTGATCGACGCGGAGCGCGAGACGATCGCGCGCGTCTTGCAGCAGGAGAAGGGCAATCTGGCAGGTGCAGCACGGCGGCTGGGGATCTCGAGAAGCACGATCTATCGAAAGATGGACCGCTACGGGCTGCTTGCCGGTTCATAGGAACAGCCTCGACCCCGAGCGCACCGCGGTATCCTTTCAAAGCGAAGATATTCTCGGGCACGGGCGCGCGGCGCATGGCGGAAATCGATTCACGGGTATAAGTCCGATTGCATACCGCTTAAGGAACCGCACCCGTGATCGTCTACGGTCTCACCTACATTGCTACCGCATTCATCTTTCTTGGCATCGACACGATCTGGCTGTCGGTGGCGGGAGGCTTGCTCTACCGGCCATTGCTCGGTCCGCTGTTGCGGGACGATTTCGACCCGGCCGCGGCGGTGGCGTTCTACATTCTCTACATCGCCGGGCTGGTGGTGTTCGCAATTGCTCCGTCGATACGCGACGCCGGGTGGCGAGCGGTTGCGATTCGCGGCGCCTTCTTCGGCCTCGTCGCCTATGCCACCTACGACCTGACCAATCAGGCGACCCTGAAGGGTTGGCCTGTAACTATCACGATCACGGATCTTTGCTGGGGCGCCACGCTCTCGGCGGTGGCGGCCACGCTGGGCCATGCCGTGGCCGTCAGGCTGCGGCGTATCCGGTGGCTGGCGCCGTCGGATCGGTGAGGCCCCGTCCCGCTCCGGCAACCCCGGATGCGGGTTGCTTGACAGGCAGCGGCATTACATGACGGTAATTCGCAAATCGATCCCGAACTGTGGGGGTAAACGCGATGACCGTTGAGCTTCCGGCCGATTACAAGCCCTCGGAAACGGAGGAATTCCTGAACCCGAGGCAGCTCGAGTATTTCCGCCAGCGGCTGGAAAAGATGCGAGCTGATCTGTCGCAGGAGTTGTCGGTCATCCCGCACCCGAAGCCGGACGATGGCAGCCGGGAAGGCGATCAGGCCGATCAGGCCAGCGCGGAAACCGAACGGGATCTCGAGCAGATCAATCGCGACCGCGTGCGCATCCTGCTGCGGCAAACCGAGCAGGCGCTGGTCAGGCTGCAAAACGGCTCATTCGGATATTGCGAGGACACCGGCGAGCCGATCGGCCTGAAGCGGCTGATGGCTCAGCCGACGACGTCGCTGTCGCGGGACGCGCAGGAGGCACGGGAGCGTCGCGCAGCCCGCTGAAGCCGGTTTCAGCGGGCGCAGGCGAGCAGCGGGCGGATCTGGCCGGTACGCTGCTCGATGACCGCGGCGCGCTGCTTCAGGTAAGGCGTCGGTGAGACAGCCGACCACGCCAGCGGCTTCGGCAGGACGCTCGCGAGCTGCGCTGCCTCACGCGGCGAAAGTTCGGCGGCCGGCTTGCGGAAGAACGAACGGGACGCGGCCTCGGCGCCGTAGATGCCGGGGCCGAATTCCACGATGTTCAGGTACACTTCCAGGACCCGGCGCTTTGGCCAGATGATGGCGATTTGCGGCGTCAGCAAAGCCTCGACGACCTTGCGGACGGGATCGCGGCCGGGCCACAGCAGCAGGTTCTTGGCCGTCTGCATGGTGATCGTGCTGGCGCCGCGCGGGCGCTCGCCGTCCTGCCAGGCTTCGTACTGGCCGCGCAGGGCCGCGGCGTCAAAGCCCCAGGGCTCGATGCAGAACAAATTGTCCTCGGATGCGATGACGGACTCCGCCAGGGCGGGGGCGATTTGCTCCAGCCTCACCCACTGCCTGTGCAGCCCGTAGCCTTCGATCAGGCGAATCGCCATCAACGGTGTCAGCGGCGGCGGGATGACGCGGAAGACGGCGATCAGCGCCAGCGGGCCGGCCAGCAAAATCAATGCCGCGAGCAGGACACGGGAGCGGAGACGCCGGCGCGATGGCTGCAAGAAGGGTAGTCTCACGGTTGGGCGATCCGGACCTGCTTTGTGTCTGCGCGGCCACCATTATACTGCCGGGCAGAAACAAAAAGGGGAGCGAACGTCATGACCGCCAGCGGCCACGTCGTGTTCAGCCGGATGGATGAAGTGATCTTCGGCCAGCCCGCCGCCCGGGCGGTCGCGGACCTGGCGCGCCGGGCAGAGGCGCGGCGGGTGTTTCTGATGGTCAGCGGCACCCTGGATCGGGAGACCAGCGAGATCGCGCAAATCCGGGCGGCGCTGGGCAACACCTGCGCCGCCGTGTTCAACCGGATGCCGCCGCATACGCCACGCAAGGCCGTCATCGAGGCGGCCGAGATGGCCCGCGAGGCCAAGGCGGATTTGATCGTGACGGTAGGCGGCGGATCAACGACCGACGCGGCCAAGGCCGTGCAGTGGTGTTTAGCGAACGACATCCGTTCGGCCGACGCGATGGACGCCTTGCGCCCCGTGAAGGGGCAGGACGGAGTCTTGGGTCCGCCGCCCTGCCAGGCGCCAACGGTACGGCAGATCGCCGTTCCCACGACCCTGTCGGCCGGGGAGTTCAGCGCCCTCGCCGGGGTCACCGATGAGCGGACCCGAAGGAAAGAACTGTTGCGGCACCCGCAGATCATCCCGGCCGCCGTTGTGCTCGACCCCGCGATCACCGTTCACACGCCGGAGTGGCTGTTCCTGTCCACCGGCATCCGCGCCGTCGATCATTGCGTCGAGGGCATCTGCTCGCGAGAGGCGCATCCTTATGCCGACGCGCAGGCTTTGCGCGGGCTCGCGCTGTTGGTGAGCGGTCTAAAGCGCGTCAAAACCAACCCATCCGACCTCGAGGCCCGCCTCGACTGTCAGATCGGCTCATGGCTTTCAATGGGGCCGTTGGCCAGCGGCGTGCCGATGGGGGCGAGCCACGGCATTGGCTATGTGCTCGGCGCTGCCTTCGATATTCCGCATGGCCATACGTCGTGCATCATGCTGCCGGCGGTGATGCGCTGGAACAAACCGGCGAACGCCGATCGGCAGGCGATGGTGGCGGCGGCGATGGGTCAGCCGGGGGAGGATGCCGGGGCCCTGCTGGATGCGTTTATCGGCAGCCTGGGCATGCCGCGCAGCCTGTCCTCCGTGCATGTCGGCGCGGAGAACTTCGACCGGATCGCCAAGGCTGCGATGGCGACGCCCTGGGTGCCGCGCAATCCGCGCCCTATCGAAGGACCTGCGGATGTGCGGAAGATTCTGGAGTTGGCGGCGTGATCTCCCGCGGTTTGCCGCGCCGCATCCACGCCTATCGCCCGCATCAGGCGAGGCGTGGATGGCGGGCGACCGAACACGCGAGGGAGGGCTTCGCCCGCCATGACGGTGGAGAAGTTCAGTGGCTCGAGCCGTTCGGCGTGCGCGCGGCGGCTTCCTGCTGGTAGCGCAGCGTGGCAGCTTCGACCGCTTTCATGTGAACCTCGGACAGTTCCGGACGTGCCGCGCGGGCGCGGGAGGCGGCGTCTTGTGTGGACATGTGTCCCTGCCAGCGCGGGAAGACGTTGCGCGCGACCAGATCGTAGCTTTTCCGTGTGGCGTCGAAATTGGCCCAGTTATGGGCGAGCATCAGGTAGGCGCCGAAGCCGCCGTTGGATTGTTTCCAAAGGCGGTCTATTTGCGCGTTCACCATGTCGGGCGTGCCGATCGCTCCGAACCCGGAATCGTTTATGAAGGAGATCATTTCTTTGACGTTGGTGCCGGGCACTGCCATTTGCGGGAATGCCGCGACGGTCTGGAAGTAATCGAACCATTGCTCGATGCCGAATTCGACGTCCCGGTAGGCCTGTTCGATTGTTTCGGCGCAATGCACAAGTCCCACCAGGCGCCATTTGTTGCGGTCCACCCTGGTCTTGTAGTGGGCGGCCTGGGCTTCCATCACGTCCCAATGCAGCGCCAGTGCATCGAAACCGGCGGCGGTGGTGGCGCCGATGGACAGTAGTCCGATGCCGTGCATGCCTGCGAGTTTCGGCCCGGTGGGGGAGGCGACGGCCGGCACCGCGATATCGAACAGCGGATTTGAATAGGGCCGGAGATGCAGCCGCGCTTCGTGCAGGTCCCATCTGTCATTCTTGAACGTAACGGGTTCCTCCGTTGTCAGCAGCTTCATGATCACGCCGAGGCCGTCTTCGAGCAAAAGCCTGGTTTGGCTCTGCGAAATACCAATCATGATGCCGTCGCTGGGGAGCGACCCGGGGCCGACTCCGAGCATGACGCGACCGCGGGTGAGGTGGTCGAGCTGGACGATCCGTTCCGCCACCCAAAGGGGGTTGTGGTAGCTGACGCTGACGACGCCGGTGCCGAGCTTGATCGTGCGGGTTCGTTGCGATGCCACCGCGATCATGATTTCCGGACTGGCGCTGATTTCAGTGCCGGCGGAATGGTGCTCGCCGAACCACGCTTCGTCATAGCCGCAGCGGTCGAGCCACTGAATGAGTTCGAGATCCTGCTCCAGGGCGAGCGTCGGATTGATGCCCGGCTTGTGGAATGGCGCGAGAAAAATGCCGAAGCGCATGCGATGGCTCATCTTGGATGTCTCCCGTTTTTGCAGCCCGCGTATCGTAGCGCCCCTGCCCTGCCAGTGACAAACCGCAATCCGGGACCTAGGCTCGAGGTAACGGAGGCAACGTCAATGACGGAAAAACCTGTCCCTGTACCGGACGAAATCAGCGAGCCCTTCTTCGACGGCGCGCGCCAAGGGCGCCTGATGCTGCAACATTGTTCCGCTTGCGACGGCTGGAGCTTTCCGGTCCGCGAACGCTGTCCGCATTGCTTTTCGGCCGGCCTGCAGTGGCGTCAGGCGAGCGGACGCGGCAGCCTCTATACGTTCACCATTATGCACCAGGTGATGAATCCCGGGTTTGCGTCCGCAGTGCCCTACAATATCGCTCAGATCGATCTTGCCGAAGGGGTCCGCATGACCTCCAACATCGTCAGTACCGGCAACGAGGCGCTACGGATCGGCATGCCGCTCGAAGTCGTGTTCGAGGAAGCCGACGGAAATGTTTCTTTGCCGAAATTCCGTCCGGCAGCAGGTTGAACGGGCATGGCGAACCAACCGAAAGGCGCCATCGCCGGTCTGGGCGTCACGCAGATGGGCAAGATCTACGGCCGTCGCGCGGTCGATTTCGCCGCCGAGGCCATCGCCCTCGCGCTTGAGGATGCGGGGCTGAACAAATCCGATGTCGACGGACTGCTGATCAACGCCAACCTTTCCGGCGACATGGACGCCCGATCGCAAATGGTAATGGGATTCGAAAACCTGACGCTGATCAACGCGATGAGCGCCTATGGCTCCACCGCCGGCAGCATGATGCAGTATGCCTGCATGGCGATCCAGGAGGGCCTCGCAAACGTTGTCGTCCTGGTCTACGCGGATGCGCCGCTGTCGGCGACCCGCGGCGCCGGGCAGTCCTATGCGGGGCCGCATCGATTCCCGCTCGCCGGCATGGCCGGGTTGCGCGCCGCCTACGGCAATTTCGGCGCGAACCCGGAATATGCCATGGCCGCAAGGCGGCATATGCACCTCTACGGCACCACCAGCGAGCAGCTTGGCGCCATCGCAGTCGGCCAGCGGGCCTGGGCGCAACTCAGTCCTTGGGCGCAGATGAAGCAGCCGATGACGCTTGAGGATCACCAGGCGTCACGCTTCATTGCCGAACCGCTGCGGCTGCTGGATTGCTGCCTGGTTTCGAACGGCGCCGTCGCGGTGATCGTCACGTCTTCCGAACGGACGCGCGACCTTCGGCAGCCTCCGGTCAACGTCCTTGGCTATGCCCAATGCGCCCCCGGCGACAATCTGCGCACCGACCGCCATCCGGCCGTCGAGACTGGTGCGAAACGGTCAGGCGAGATCGCCTTCCGGATGGCCGGCATCAACCGCGACGACATCGGCACCTGCCAGCTTTATGATTGCTACACCTACACGGTTCTCGTTACGCTGGAAGATTACGGCTTTTGCGCCAAGGGCGAGGGCGGCGCGTTCGTTGCAGATGGAAAACTCGCCCCGGGCGGGGCGCTACCAACCAACACTGGCGGCGGGCAGCTTTCGGGGTATTATATGTGGGGCTTTACGCCGCTGTCGGAGGCGGTGGTGCAGGCCCGCGGCCAGGGCGGCGCGCGGCAGGTGCCGCGCAACGATTACGTTCTGGTCAGCGCGAACGGCGGCATCCTGACTTACCATTCAACGATCATCCTGAGCCGCCACGCCTCCGGGTAGGCAATCATCCGCCGCCCCGACACCTGCGAAACGATCGGCTATCCATGCCGCCGCCGCGGCGGCGCTGCGAACGCCGGCGGTGTAATGATCCACCCCCGGCATAACCAGATAGCGCACGGGCACCCGTTCTCGGCAAAGCCGGCGAACGAAGTCCTCCGTCAGCGACGGAACGATGACCGGGTCCTTGTCGCCCTGCGCGATGAACACCGGCACGCCGATCGGCCCTGGCTGCGCGGCGTTCTCCGTCAGCACGGCCCGCCATTGCGCATCCGGCGTAACCGCCGTGCCCCGGAGCGGCGCCGAGTCGGCCAACAGGCGTTCCAGCTCCCGGCCACTCTCCAGGCAGTCCTTCGCCGTGGCCGATATCGCTACCTCGGCCGAGGGCGGCACCATCATGCTCGGGTCCAAACCGAATGCCCGGGTCCAGGACCAGACTGCATAGGACAGCAACCCACCCCAAAGCGGATCATTGCCGGGTCGTTCGATCAACGCCGCGACGTCGGTGACCGGAGCCGCCGCGGCGGCGCCGACGAGCTGCAGTTCGGGCGCATACCCGGCGGCAAGGCTGGCGGTGAACAGCGCAGCATGGCCGCCCTGCGAATGGCCCCATACCGCAAAACGGCGGCTGGCCTGCGCCTGCGGCAGATTGCGCGTCGCTCGTACAGAATCCAGCGCCGCCCGCGCCTCACTGTCGCCCACCAGATACGGGTGGATACCGGGGGCGCCGAGGCCGGGATAGTCCGTTGCGACAATAACATAGCCTGCCGCGAGGAACGCCGGCAGCCCCTGGATCTGCGCGAACGGACCGGGGCCCGAACTCGGTGCGCAGCCCTGGGCCACACCGGTCGTCGGATGCAGCCAGGCCAGAATCGGACGGCCCCCGGCAGGCGGAGCCGCAGCCGGCACGATAACCAGCGCCGACACCTCAATCGGCCGCCCATCCGGCGCTGTCGAGGCATAGAGTATGCGGCTGGCCACGGCGTTGTCCGGGGCGCCGGGGAACGCCTCGACCTGCATAACGTCGCCGGGACGGGTGTGCGGCGGCGCCCCGCAGGCCAGCAGAAGCGCAACGATCAAGACGCAAAGCCAACGGATCATCTCAACCCGCCAGCAGCGGAAATGTGACGCCGATGGCCCAGGCAAAGGCGATCGCCGAGGCTATGCCGGCCACCAGCGGATGACGCGTTCTGCGGTATACCCAGTCGCTGAACAGGCCGTAGACGATGAAAAACACCACGATCAGGGGAACGATAATAATCAGGAAGAACAGCCGCTCGAAATCCAGCGCAACCGCAATAGCCAGCGAAACGATAAAGGCGAATTTGGCCGCCGCATAGCCGCCGCGCGCCGCCTGCTCGCCGCGGGTCAGCCATTCCGTGCTCAGAAAAAACGCCATCGTGCCAATCAGCATCGCGGCCAGCAATGTGCCTCGTCCGGGGGATGGCAGGAAGGAGGTGAAATAGCTGTCGATCGCCCAGAACAGCAGGCCGACGGCATAAAAGGTCACCGCCGCGCTGGCCGCCAGCAACCGGGGCACCGACGTGCCGGACTGGGCCGCGCGCCGGCGCAGCACAGCCAGGCCGCAGGCAGTCAGCAGGCCGTAGACCGCGAAGTGCACGGCCAGATAGTCGGCCACCAGCACCGGCAGGAAATGCGTCGGCAGCACGCGCAGCAGCAACGGCGTGGCGATGGTGGGCACCAGCAGCACAGGCGCCAACTGCCGCCAGCGCAGCCCCGCACCAGCCCTCCGCGTAGCCACGATCGGCAGCAAAGCGGCTAACGGCCGGGCGAGGACGACGATCCCCGCCAGCAACAGGACGATCCAGGGCCCGCGGGCGTCGAGATACGGGGCGGTCGTGCGGGTCACGCTGAAGGTGTCGTCGAGCCAGGCCAGCGCTTCGGCCATGCTCGCCTGTTTATACAGCACGCTGATATGTTCGGCGTACGGGCTGAAGGCGGCGCGCCGTGCCGTGCCCGCGGCGAAATCACCGTAGGTTCTGCCTGCCACGGCGGCCTCC
Organism: uncultured Rhodopila sp.; assembly: GCF_903944925.1. Taxonomy (GTDB): domain Bacteria; phylum Pseudomonadota; class Alphaproteobacteria; order Acetobacterales; family Acetobacteraceae; genus Rhodopila. The sequence goes on from NZ_CAJATU010000089.1 coordinate 85,860, forward strand.
GGACTCATGGACAGGCCGACGGCCCGCAGCGCCTCGGCCTTCAGCATCCCCTCCCATTGGCCGGCGATCACCAGCAGATTGCGCGGAGTATCGGCAGTCACGGCGGGGGAAAACATCGAGACGGCGATGGTCGCCGCGATATCCGGGTCCGCCTGCGCCACACGCACCACGATATCGCTCGCCATCGAGTGGCCAAGGATCGCCAGCCGCCCGTCACCCAGGGTGCGCGCGAAGCCGACCACCTCGGCGGTTTGCGCGGCGAGCCAGCGCGTGGCGCCGTCGATTTCGGTGATGCTGCCGCCGAGCGGGCGAGGATTGCGGCCATGGCCGAGGAAATCGAAGGTCACGGCGATATAGCCGGCGCGCGCGAAGGTCACCGCGAACGGCTGCATCAATTGCTGCGATCCGGCGAAGCCATGGGCGATGACGACCACGGGGGCGGGGCGCGCCGGAGACAAGCGATACACAGTGGCGGGCGTCTCGCCGATGGCGATGTGCCGCACGTCAAGCCCTGCGGTGGTGGCATGCAGATGCCAGAGCGATATCGCAATCGCCAGCACGCACAGGATCGCCAGGATCGGGTTGAACAGACGCTTCAGCACGCGGACGGGGTCAAACAGTTGGTCATGGGCCTGGCATGTTATGGGCGGTGATCATACCCCGATATTCCAGCCATCTGAAACCCGGCGCAGGCATGAGTTCAGTGCGACCGGACGGGCGATACGTCACCTCACCCCCAACCCCCGCATGAACTGATCGCGTATCCGCGCCGGGTCCCGCTCCGTCGTATCCACCGGCTTGCCGCCGTCGATCCGGCAGCCAATCAGCCAAGGTCCGTCCTCGGTCAGTGCGCGCCCGGCCAGTTCCGCGAATGCATCCTCATCCGCCGCCCACGCGCTTTGCCGCAGCCCGGACGCGCGTGCAATTCCGACGATATCAGCCCCCTGCCGTGTCGCTGTCCCCTGGCCGCCGGTGATCTGGTAGGCGCCGTTGTCCATGATCACGATGCACAGGTTGCGCACCCCGCGCGCCGCCACCGTCGCCAGCGCGCCGAGTTGCATCAACGCCGAACCGTCGCCTTCCAGCGCGAACACAAGCCGTTCCGGCTGCGCCAGCGCCACTCCAAGCGCAATCGGCACCGCCAGACCCATGCTGCCGAGCATGTAGAAATTCGGCCCGCGCCGCCCGCCGCCCGGCAACGCCGAGGCCGCCCACAGGTCGAAATTGGTGTAGCCGATGCCACCGACGACAGCCTCGTCAGCCCGCAGCAAGCCGATGAGGCGGCAGGTCAGGTCGAAGCGGTTCATCACCTTGGCCTGGTCCCGGCTTACCGGGTGGTTGGACAACGCTTCCATGCTCGCCCCTATTTCGCGAAGACTTTGCCGCCGGTCAGTAGCGGCGACAGGATGAAGCATACCGGCGCCATCGTGGCGTAAGCCTGGACCAAAGACCGATCGAGGACGAACTCCGCCTCATCCAGCCGCGTCATGGTGTGGTGCTCCACCGCCAACGCATCCAGCACCGGGCGCATGGTCCGCGCCACCAGCGACTGGCCGATGTTGAATTCCCCCAGCGTGCCGCGTTCCGAGACCATCATTACAACCGGGATCTGGAACGGCACCGCGAGCGAGGCGATCACATTCGGCAGGGTCGCGAAGCCGGAGGTTTGCATCAGCAATATGCCCCGCAGGCCGCCCATCCAGGCGCCCGCGACGATGCCCAGCGCCTCCTCCTCCCGCGTGCAGGCGAACGCGGTGAAGAAGGGATCAGCCTCGACGCCCTCGATCAGCGGGCGCAGCACGTTGTCGGGCACATAGGTGACCAGGCTGACCTTGTGGCGCTTCAGCACGTCCCGCACGATCTCATGCCAGGCCATTCGACCCCTCCTTGCTCGGCTTGCAGCATGCGGCAACCCTTCGTAGGTAGGAAGTGTGGAGACCCAACGGATGCCCGGCCGGCAACAGACATACGACGTGCTGGTCGCCGGCGGCGGCAATGCGGCCCTGTGCGCCGCCATCACCGCCCGCCAGGCAGGTGCCTCCGTGCTGCTGGTCGAAAGCGCCCCGAAGGCGTTCCGGGGCGGCAACAGCCGCCACACGCGCAACCTGCGTGCCATGCACGAGCAGCCGAACGCGGTGCTGACGGATGCCTATACCGAGGACGAATACTGGGACGATCTGCTGCGCGTCACCGGCGGCAACACCGATGAGGCGCTGGCCCGTATGACGATCCGCGCCTCCTCCGGGGTGTTCGGCTGGATGAAGCAGGCCGGGGTGCGATTTCAGCCATCACTGTCCGGGACGCTGAACCTCGGGCGAACCAATGCCTTCTTCCTGGGTGGCGGCAAGGCGCTGGTGAACGCGTATTACCTCACCGCCGAACGCCTGGGGGTGGAGATCCTGTACGACTCCGAAGTGATCTCGCTGAACCTGGACGACGGGGTGGTGCGGTCGGTGGACATCACCTACCGGGGCTTCCCGGAAGCCGTGCAGGCGCGCTGCGTGGTGGCATCGTCCGGCGGGTTCCAGGCGAACCTCGACTGGATGCGCGAATACTGGGGCGACGCGGTGGACAACTTTGTCATTCGCGGCTCGCCCTACAACCGCGGCCGCGTGCTGAAGAACCTGCTCGGCCAGGGCGTCGCCGCCATCGGCGACCCGACGCAATGCCACGCGGTGGCGCTCGACGCACGCGCGCCGAAATTCGACGGCGGTATCACCACGCGCCTGGACAGCGTGCCCTACAGCGTAGTGGTGAATCGCGATGGCGACCGCTTCTACGATGAAGGCGAGGACGTCTGGCCAAAGCGCTACGCCATCTGGGGGCGGCTGATCGCGCAGCAGCCGGGGCAGATCGCCTATTCGATCTGCGACGCCCGCGCGTTCCCGCTGTTCATGCCCTCGGTGTTCCCGGCGATCAAGGCGGACACGCTGGAGGAACTGGCCGTCAAACTGAAGCTTGACCCCGCGAAAATCCGCGCCACCATCGACAGCTTCAACGCGGCGGTGAAACCGGGCCAGACATTCGACAACCTCAAGCTCGACGGCTCCGCCACCGCGGGCCTGACGCCGAACAAGACCAACTGGGCGCGCGAAGTGGACAAGCCGCCGTTCTACGGCTACCCGCTGCGCCCCGGCATCACCTTCACCTACCTGGGAGTCCGCGTGAACGACAAGGCGCAGGTGCTGATGGCGAACGGCCAGCCCGCCGGCAATCTGTATGCGTCGGGAGAAATCATGGCCGGCAACATCCTCGGCAAAGGCTACCTCGCCGGCTTCGGCATGACCATCGGCACGGTTTTCGGCCGCATCGCCGGCCAGGAGGCAGCGCGCCGTGCACGAAACTGAGGCGGTCGCCCGGGCGCGGCGGGACATCGAGATCTGCAACGCCTGCCGCTATTGCGAGGGCTTCTGCGCCGTCTTCCCGGCGATCGAACTGCGCCGCGAGTTCTCCGCCGGCGACATCAGCTATCTCGCGAATCTCTGCCACAACTGCCGCGGCTGCTTCTACGCCTGCCAATACGCCCCGCCGCATGAGTGGGGCGTGAACGTCCCGGCGGCGCTGGCGGAGGTGAGGGCGGAAAGCTACGCCGAATACGCCTGGCCAAGGCCGCTGGCATCGGCTTTCGCGCGCAACGGCACGCTGTTGTCACTGGCCGCTGCCCTGGGCATCGCGCTGGTGCTGGCGCTCAGTATCCTAACCAACGGGGCGGGCGGGTTCTTCGCCACCCGGGGTTCGTTCTACGACATCATCCCATTATGGGCGATGCAGGCCACCGGTATCGCGACGTTCGGCTTTTCGCTGCTGGCGCTGGCAATGGGCGCGCGCAATTTCTGGCGTGACGCCGGGCCGCGCGGGCGTATCGGCCCCGGGTCCGTGGCCATCGCGCTGCGGGACGTACTGACCCTGAAGAATCTCGGCGGCGGCGGCAATGGCTGCAACGACAACTCCGAGGCGTTTTCGATGCGCCGCCGCTGGCTGCACCATGCGATGTTCTACGGCTTCCTGCTGTGCTTTGCGGCGACAACAACCGGGTTCGTGTATCACACGTTCCTGAACTGGGCCGCGCCCTACCCGTTGCTCAGCGCGCCGGTGGTGCTTGGCACCGGCGGTGGCCTATTGATGGTAGCGGGCACCATCGGCCTGCTGGCGATGAAGTTCGTGGACGATCCCGTGCCGAACGTCCGCCGCCTGCTGGGCGGGGATATCGCGCTGCTGATGCTGCTGGCGCTGATCGCCGCCACCGGCCTCGTGCTGCTGGCGGTGCGCGCCACCGGGGCGATGGGCCCGGCGATGGCGGTCCATCTCGGGTTTATCCTGGCGTTCTTCCTGGTGCTGCCGTACTCGAAAATGGTGCACGGGATCTATCGGTCCGCAGCGGTGCTGCGGCGGGCGACGGAACGGACGATGAAGCCGCTGGGCGGAGAATGATCATCCCGCCCAGGTGGCTATAAAGTCTTCCGCGTCGGGGCGCGGAAACGCGGTCGTCCCGCCTACACTGGTACCTATATATATAAAGCCAATTATCTCGACGTCAGCCGCCAAGCCCAGCGCCAACTTGACCCCCGGATCATAGGCCGGCGCGCCGGTCTTCCATACCGCCCCGTACCCCAGGGCCGGCGCTGCCAGCATGATGGTCTGTGCGGCGGCGGAGGCGGAGGCGATCTGCTCGATCTCGGGGATCCTGTGATCCCGTTGAACCTTAGCCGCGACCACGACGATCACCGGCGCGCGAAACGCCTTGGCCCGCTCCTTTTCCAGGACCGCCTCCGAGGCGGCGGGATCGCGCCGCAGCAAGGAATCCGCCATCACCTGCCCGAAAGCAGCGCGCTGATCGGTGCCGATGACGACGAACTGCCAGGGCCGCAGCCGCCCGTGATCCGGCGCGCGCACCGCGGCATCGAACATCGTCCGCAACTCCGCCGCCGAGGGCCCCGGGGCATCCATCTTCAACGCCGAACCTCGGTTCAGCAATAATTCCAAGGCGTCCATGATGATTCTCCAGTGCGCAACACACGTAGTCACTGCGTGGCACTTCGCCAATCTCCGCCTCACCGCGCGTTGCGCCATTGCTCAACTTCTGAAAGGCTGACTCCGCCACGGCTTGCGCAAACCCGGCGAAGCCCCACTGGATGCCAGATGCCATCGGAACAGCCCCCTGAGCGCCGGACCGTCAACCGCGTCATGTGGTTCTTTGCCATCGTCTACGCCGTGGAAGGCATCGGCCAGGCGAAGTCCGGCATTATCTGGCAACCGCTGACCTACTTCCTGAAAGAGACGCAAGGCTGGGATCCTGTCAGGATCAGCGTGTCGCTCGCGATCTTCGATCTGCCCTGGGTGATCAAGCCGCTCTGGGGCGCCATCTCCGACTTCGTGCCGTTGTTCGGCTACCGCCGCCGCCCCTATCTGGTGCTGGCAAACCTCGCCGCCGTGCTGGCCTTCGCCCGGGTGGCGACACTGAACACGCCGGCGGCGCTGATCCCGGCGATCACGGTGACCTCGGTCGCGATGGCGGTCTCCAGCACGCTGTGCGGGGCACTGCTGGTGGAGACCGGTCAGAAGCACGACGCCAGCCCCGGCCTCGTGAATCAGCAGTGGCTCTGGTACAATATCGCGCAGATGGCTGCCGTGCTGCTGGCCGGCTACCTGCTTGAGATCCTGCCCCCCGCCGGCGCCTTGCACGCCGCCGCCTGGATCGCCGCCGCCGCCCCGCTGTCGGTGGTCTGCAGCGTCTGGCTGGTCCATGAAGACCGCGCCCGCATCGACCTGCCCGCGCTACGCGGCCGCCTCGCGGCGCTACTGTCGGCATTCCGCAGCCGCAACCTGTGGCTGGTCGCCGGTTTCCTGTTCCTGTACTATTTCTCCCCCGGCTTCGGCACCCCTCTCTACTTCGAGATGACCGATCGTCTTGGCTTCTCCCAGGGGTTCATCGGCGTGCTGTCGTCCATCAGCGCGGGCGGCTGGATTCTCGGCGGCGTGCTCTACAAATGGCGGCTGCACCGCCTAAGTCAGCCGGCGCTGCTGCGCCTCAGCATCGCCGGCGGCGTGGCGGCGACGCTGTTGTACCTGCTGCTGGACGGCGAGGCGTCCGCGGTGGCGATCTGGCTGCTCAGCGGCGTGGCCGGGATGATCGCGATGATCGCAACCATGTCGCTGGCGGCGGAGTCATGCCCGGAAGGCGCCGAGGGGTTTGCCTTCGCCGGCCTGATGTCGATCGTCAATTTGGCGGCGCCGCTGGCGGATTCGACCGGGTCCGTGCTGTTTGAGCATGTATTTAATCGGCAGATTGCCCCGCTCATCACGCTCTCGGCCGCGGCGACGGCACTTGTGTTCGTTCTTGTTCCCTTCATGGCGTTTCGCCCGCCGCGCCTGGTGGCAGCGGGGCAGTAGCCAGGTTTCGCGGGGTCGGCCGGACCACGGGCGGTTTTGGCCGCCAAACGCCTTCCAGCAGCCTTCGCCCTAAAAGCCTAACCTTCCGTCCGGAACCACATCCGACCGGGATAACGCGGTTGTTATGCGCTTTAGCCGACGTAACCGAGTATTTCTCGAACGAAGAGAGGTTGACTCGGATTGCGCCGCTCCAGGCGGCGTATTGCAAGCGCAACAAGCCAGCAGGCATTCTGAGTCGTATCAAAACCACGCAACATGAAAAAAACTGATTACTTTGGCAGTGACGTTACACTTTACGATAACGTTCTTATATTATGAACATCAGGTCCTGACTGGATAGTCTCGTCGGCAATGCATTCAGGCATCAGAAATCTCACTTTGAACACACGAAATCGTGAGTTTTTTGTTGAAATCGCTCCGGAGTTCGCGCTAAGAACAAAAAATCGAACAAGGAAGGCCCTGCCAATGACCACTTCGATTTCCTCATCAAACGCTTCGCTGCTCTCCGCCACCGGAACCGGCAACACTCTCCCCGCACCCGTTTCTACAGACAACGCCGACAGCGGACGCATTCGTTTCGGCGCAGGTGCCCGCCTGCCGCGCCCGGCCGCACCCGCCAACATTGCCGACACAGGCCGCATCCGCTTCGGCGCGGGCGCCCGGATTCCGGCTGTCCACTAAGTATCGGATCTTCATCCCCTGTCCCTGCTCTTGGGCTGGGGACGAACCGATCCACCAATACTTGCCGTGGGAGGACAAGCGTTCATGTCGCACAGCGAACCCGTATTGCAGATCCACCGCCTGATCAGACAGGCCCGTCCGCCGCAACGGGCAGATCGATCCGCGGCAGGAACGCTACCAACCAGGGCATATCGTTACTGTGAAGCAGCGACCAGCGCCACCGGTTTCGGCTGGTGGGTCTTCCCGGCCATGGATCTGCAGTTGATCTGGGACGGCGACGATATCTATTGGCATTACGACGGCGCACCGGACTGGATGCCGCTGTCGCCGGCCGCGCAGTTCCCCGACTTCGCAAACGCATTCGACGAAGCCGCGCCGGAATCATTGCGCGGTTGCGCGCCGCCGTTTCTCACGGCGCTGCCGGAAAAGGGCCTCGTGCAGATGTGGACCGGACTGATGGCGCGTACCGCGGGAGATTGGAGCGCCCTGGTCCGTGCGCCCGCGAACCTGCCGCTGGCCAGCGGCTACACCGTCTACGAGGGGCTGGTGGAGACCGACCGCTGGTTTGGACCGCTGATCACCAACATGCGGCTCACCCAGACGAACAAGCCGATCCATTTCCGGGCTGATTGGCCGCTGCTTCAGGTGCAGCCGGTGCCGCGCATCGCCTATGCAGAAAAGACCCTCAACTCGGTCGCTTTCGTCCCCGACATGGCCTCGATGACCGACCGGGAATGGCGCGGCTACGAAGAAACGATCGCGATCCCGAGTGAGAACCCGGACCGTCCGTTCGGCGCCTACGCGGTCGCCGTGCGCAAACGCCGCGCCGGCGGTTGCCCGGTGCACACCGGGAAAGCCGAAGCAGAACTGGCCGAAATCGCATGAAACCAGGATCGCCGGCTCACGATACGCCGGCCAGCCTCAGTCCTTCGATGTAACAATCGAGATCGGCCGCCTGCAGCAGCGGCGACCGGCTGCGTGCGTCGCGCAACGAAAAATGCGGCTCCAGCTTCAGCAGCTCTTTCAGAACCGTGGCCGCTTCCCTGGCTGCGTGAAGCTGCCCCAGGGCTGACAGCAACACCTTGAAGGTTGACGACAGCCCCGGGTGCGCATCACGGGCATGCCGCCCCAGCCGGGCCGCGATATCGTATTGGCCGATCAACAGATACGGCAGCATAAGCGCCATTTCGAAGAAGAACCCGTGCGGATCGTGCGGCGACAGATGCCGGCCATGCTCGATGCGGCGGATCGCCTCCGCATGCTGTCCGACATAGCAATGCGCCAGCCCCGAGTAGCACCAGGCGAGTGCAAGGTTCGGGTTCAGTTCCAGGGCCTTCTCATGCAACCAGAGCGCGTCCCTCGCGCCTTTGTGCAGGAAGGCGCGGACATGGCCGGCGACCGTGAACCCCCGGGCATCTTCCGGATCCAGCAAGATCGCGCGTTGCGCCAGTTGATCGGCGCGCTGCACCGCGGCGGCGGGGTCAGGTTCCCAGCCCTGGCCGACCGACAGAAAATACCATTGCGCCAGCCACGAATGGCAAGCCGCACTGCCGGGATCCAGCGCCAGCGACTTTTCCAGCAGCCGCCCCGCCTCCTGGAAGCCGGCCTGGTCCAGGCAGTAGATCGCCGGAATCGCGCGCAGCATCAGATCGTAAGCCGTCGGATCGACCTGCGGCCGGGCCGCCGCCTCCCGCCCCTCCCACACCAGCAGTTCCGGCACCACCTGCGCGGCCGTCTCGGCAGCGATTTGGTCCTGCAGGTTCAGAACATCCGGCATGCTGCCGCCGAAGCGACGCCGCCAGGTGATTTCGCCCGAGCCGCGCATGTTGATAAGCCGTGCCACAACCCCGATTTCATCGCCTTTCCGCCGCAGGCTGCCGTCGAGCAGGAAATCCAGGTCCAGCCGGAGCCACCGTTCCGTGAGTCCCGGAGGCTCGCCCGCCAGTGCCGCGATCGAGGCCGGGCTCACGCAGGTAATACCGCAAAAGCGAGAGAACGCCTTGGTGACCTCATCGGCGAGCCCAAGCGAAAACGCAGCTTCATCAGCCGATCGCACGGTCCTGAACGGCATCACGCCGAGTCGGATCGTCGCGTTGTCCGGCCTTGCCCGAGCCAATGGAGCAGTCAGCCGCATCTCGCCGCTGTCCTGCCCCGCAACAGCCGGTCCGGCCTCCGCCGCCACCAACTCCGTGTCGCGGACATCCGCCAGCAAGCGTTCCGTCTCAACCGAAAACGTCCCGGTTTTCAGTATGCCTCCGATAACCCGCACCAAATCGGCGGCCAGATAGGGCTTCTTGAGGAATTCATAGGCCCCGTCCGCGGCTTGCGCCGACCGGATAGCCTCGTCCGGGGCACTGGAGGTCACCAGGGCCCGCAAATCCGGCAACATCTGGCGGGCGCTGCGCGCCAGATCGGCGCCGCGCACGCCGCCCGGCAGCAAAGCCTCCGTCAGTAGGACATGGATGCGTTCGTCGGACACGAGATATGCCAACGCTCCGGCGGCGTCCGCCGTCGGCAGGCCGCGGTATCCGGACTGCGTCAGGATGTCGCAGATCGTGGTCCTCAGATCCGGGTTGGGTTCGACGATAAGAACCGTCTGATTATTGCCGGCGGGCCCGAGCGCAGCCACTTGCGCCACCGTTTCGGCATGGCGTCCCGTGGCCCGCGGCAGAAACAGCGAAACCGTGGTGCCGGTGCCGGCAGTGCTGCGGAGCTCGACCCAGCCGCCCGACTGACCGGCAAAGCCATGCACCTGGGCGAGACCCAGCCCGCTTCCCTTGCCGATCGGCTTGGTGGTGAAAAACGGTTCGAACACTTTCTCCAGCAGTTCGGGCGCAATGCCCGTACCGGTATCCCTGACATCGATGCGAACGGTGTCGCCCGCGTGCTGCGGTGCCACACGCCCGTTGCGAGCCTTGGCCGGCTGGTTATGACAAGAGATTTCGACGCTGCCGCCACCCGGCATGGCGTCGCGCGCATTGAGCACCAGATTCAAGATGGCCGACTCCAACTGCCGCGGATCTACGCGGCAGTTCCACTGATCGGGCTCCGCCGACAACAGCACGCGCACGGATTCTCCCGCCGCCTGGCTCAGCAGTTCGTGCATCGCCGAGATGACCCGGTAGACTGACGTTGTCTCCGGCCTCAGCATCTGGTTGCGGGAGAACGCCAGCAGCTGGCCAGCCAGCCGTCCACCACGTTCCGCCGCGCGTTCGATCATTTCCGCACGCCGAACGGCCTCGACGTCGCCGCGGGTTTCCGCGTTGATCCTCAAGGCTGTGGCGTTGCCCAGCACGACGGTCAGCAGATTATTGAAATCATGCGCGACACCGCCGGTCAGGCGGCCCAGCGACTCCATTTTCTGCGCCTGCTCGCGGGACAATTCGGGTTGCCCGGCATCGCCAACGGGCGTCGCATGGAGCGGTCTAACCGATTTACCGGACCTGTTCGCCGGCACGCCGCCCCTGGCATCGCGGACCAGCCGCACCGCATCGCGGACAGGTCGCCAGAGCCCGGCGATCCAGTGCCCGTCACGCATTTTCAAGAACCTGTGTTAACTGACACGGCTTCGTATAGCCAAGCGTTGCGGCGAAGCAAAGCTTCATGCTTCGATCTGCGCCGCAACCCGGCGTGCGACAGCCGAGCCACCGGCAGTCTCATGTGACACCCCTCGACCAGCCTAGGCCAAGGCAGTCGCCGCATTCATCATCTGCCGCAAACGCGCCGCCCCCGCTGGCCCCTTGATGGCTTCGCGCCAACTCGACTCGGCCACCCGCTGGTGCGCCGCGATGGCTTCGTCGGCACCGGTAATCATGGCGACACCAGTCTGCCCCCCCGGATGGGTGTCGGTGCGGAACGGGTTGATCGCCAGGCTGACCCGGTCGCGCGCCCGCAGGATCTTGAAAAACGAGCTCGGGGGCGACCCGGCCATCAGGCCGAACTGCAGACCCATCGGCTCGGCTTCCATAAGGGTCGCGATGTTCTCAACCTCCGCCATCGCGACGTCGTGGCAAATCCGGCGGACCCGCTCAGAGACATGCATTCCGGTGACGATGCCGACATCAATGAGCCGCTGGACGGCCGGCAGAGAGATCATCGCGATGATCGTCGGGCGCCGCATCGCATACATACGCTTGCGCGCGGCCAGGATGCCCATCACCTGCTCGGCCATGCTGCGCATCGCCATCCGCTCGGATCCGCTCTGATCCGCTGCTTCATCGAAGGCTTCGGCCAGCGCCGCGTCGTAGGCGTCCGACGTGGTCAGATAACACAGCGGCCCGGCCAACTGAAGGATCTGATCTGCCGTCTCCTCGATCTGCCGGATGCGCTCGAAGTAGCCGATGGGACGATTGTAGTACTCGACCCCGATGCCCAACAGCGACAGGGGGGATATCTTCAGCAGCTCCGCCAACCGCTTTATGGTATCGAGCTTGATAACCTCGCCCTTTTCATAGCGGTAAAGGGCGGCGCGGGAGACGCCCAGCCGGGCGGCGATCTCCTCGGCCCGCAATCCGGATTCCAGGCGATACGCCCTGAGCTGCTGGCCGATTTCCGTGAAACGCATCGACATCGACACATGCCCTCACGCAACTTATGCGAGTTTTGACTGACTGGTTGCCACTTCGACAATCGTGAGACCGGCATCGAGTCGCGTCAAGATAGGCCGCGTCTCATTTGTCTCAGAATCGTCCACCGGCTACAGTCTGTGGACAAGTGACTCTAAAATGCAACCCTCATTCACAGCCTGCGACTCATTTCGGAACGTGTCTATGTTATTGTTTTATTTTTCTAATAGAGTGGGCTGCCAAACCCTCAGTTGCGAGGATCAAAGACGAGTGGTCCAAGTCTCCTCCCCCATGAGCAATGCATGACGCGAATAGCTGCTGTGCAATCGCGGTATTGGGCAGCGACAGGCTCAGTGCCTTGGCCGAAGACAGCGCGAGATTCAGATCCTTCTCATGCAACTTGATCTTGAAGCCGGGGTTGAAGGTGCCGTTTATCATCCGCTCGGCATGCACCTCCAGGATGCGAGACGATGCGAATCCACCCGTGAGCGCCGCACGCACCTTGGCCGGATCGGCGCCCGCCTTGGAGGCGAACACCAGGGCCTCAGACACAGCCTGGATGTTTAGCGCGACGATGATCTGGTTGGCGACTTTGCACACCTGGCCGGCGCCATTCTCGGACCCGACATGGGTGATGTTTTTGCCGAGCACGTCGAACAGCGGCTTGGCCCGGGCAAAGGCGGCATCCGGGCCGCCAACCATGATGGTCAGGGTGGCTTGCTTTGCCCCGACCTCGCCGCCGGACACCGGGGCGTCGAGATAGTCGCAGCCCTTGGCGTTGATTTTGGCAGCGTACTCCTTGGTCTCGATCGGGCTGATCGAGGACATGTCGATCACCAGGCTGCCGGATTGCAGCCCTTCCGCGGCGCCATCCTGGCCGAACAGCACCGCGCCGACATCCGGCGTGTCGGGAACCATGAGAATCAGGACTTCCGACTCGGCCGCGACAGCCTTCGGAGTCGCGGCGACCTTGGCCGCCGCGCGGATGTCGTCAGGCAGGCTGGCGCGGTCCGGCACGATCAGATCGTGGCCTGCGTTTTTCAGGTTCAGCGCCATTGGCCGGCCCATGATACCGAGGCCGATAAATCCGATTTTCATGTGGTTAGCTCCTTGTGGTGGTTGGGTGGGTCGATGGCTGATAGACGGGGTGGACGGTTATCGTCATGGCCGGGCGAGTCCCGGCGATCTGCGCTCCAACGGGAGTGCGAGGATGGCCCGGACACTGGGACACGTTCGGCCATGACGATCGGAGCGATCTCGGTCCGCAACCGTCAAACTCCGAAAGCCTCGCGCCATCCCAGGCCTTCGACTGTCTCGCCGCGCGGGCGATATTCGCAACCGACCCAGCCCTGATAACCGAGTTCGTCGATCCGCCGGAACACGAACCGCCAGCCGATTTCCCCGGTTCCCGGTTCATTCCGCGCCGGCACATCGGCGATCTGCATATGCGAGATTACCGGCATGAACTGCTCCATGCGCTTGGTGATGTCCCCCTCGGTGATCTGCACATGGTAGACGTCGAACTGCAGGCCTAGCCGATCGCGGCCGATGGCCTCGACGATCGCGGCCCCCCGGGCCTGGGTGTTGAGGAAATACCCCGGCATATCGCGGTCGTTGATCGGCTCTATCACCAGCTTCACGCCGGCGGGATGCGCCTGCTCCACCGCCCAGGCGAGGTTTGCGGCATAAACCGCGGTAGCCGTCGTCAGCGAAAGGCCGGCGGGGATGATCCCCGCCATGCAATGCACGTGGCGGCAGTCCAGCGCAGCGGCATAGTCCAGCGCCTTTTTCACCGATTCGCGAAACTCCGCCTGGCGACCGGGGATCCCTGCGATGCCCCGCTCGCCGTTCGCCCAGTCGCCCGGCGGCATGTTGAACAGGACCTGCGACAGCCCCTCACCGCTCAGCCGGGAGCGCAGTTCCGATGCCGGGTATTCATAGGGAAACAGGAACTCCACGCCTTCGAACCCGGCCTTTCGGGCTGCGGCGAAGCGCTCCAGGAACGGCAGTTCGTTGAACATCATCGACAAATTGGCGGCGAACCTTGGCATGATCGACCTCCTGTGTTTCCCCCGGACTGACCCGCCGGGCACTTCCGGCGCAAGGGCATGCCCCTTGCCTGCTTGTCCGAAACACGCAACGACTGGTCTTTACCCTTGTCGAAGCCCGGGTATTGACCGGGGCGGACGCTACAATCGGCTGCGCGGCTTGCCTAGCGGCCGAACCGCATCAACCGCGTAAGGAGAACCATGATCGCCGAACGGATCCTGATGGGCCTGCTGCTGGGCGGCGTGGCCGTCGGCTGCATACTGGTGCTGTATCCGTTCATCTCCGCCCTGCTTTGGGCCGGCATCCTGGTCTACACGACCTGGCCGGTGTTCGAGATGTTCCGCGAGCGACTGCGCCTGCATCCAGTCGGAGCGGCGCTGCTCATGGTGGCCCTGACCGCCGTCATCCTGGTGCTGCCCATCGGCGTAGCCGCGCCGGGCAGTGCCGACGACGTGACGAACCTGCGGCATATCGTGATGGACGGTTTGCGCGCAGGTCTGCCGGACGCGCCGCCCTGGGTCTTCGACATCCCATTGGTTGGCCCGACCGTCGGCGATTTGTGGGACCGCTGGGCCGCCGACATCAGCGTGATGCTGGACGCGCTGCATCCCTATTTCGGCATCGTCCTGGAGAACGGCCTCAGCCTGTTGCTTGGCATTGCCAACGGCGTGGTGATGTTCCTGCTCGCGCTATTCATCGCCTTCTTTTTCTATGTTTATGGGGAACCGATCGCCGACCGCCTGCGGTTGATCCTGCACCGCGTCGCCGGGATGCAGGCCGAGCGGTTGATCACCGTCACCGGCGCGACGGTCCGCGGCGTTGTTTACGGGATTCTTGGCACCGCAATCGTCCAGGGTTTGCTGACCGCATTCGGCCTGTGGATTTCGGGCGTGCCGCGCCCGGTGCTGCTGGCGGGAATCGCCGGTTTTCTCTCGGTGCTGCCCATTGGCGCGCCGGTGGTCTGGATACCCGCCGCGATCTGGCTGATGAGCAGCGGGCATATGGGGTGGGGCATTTTCCTGGCAGTCTACGGAGCCGGGGCGATCTCAGGCTCGGATAGCCTGATCCGGCCATGGTTCATAGCCCGTGGCGCGCAATTGCCGTTCCTACTGACGATATTGGGCGTCCTCGGCGGCGCGCTGGCGTTTGGACTGCTGGGTATCTTCCTTGGGCCAGTCCTGTTGGGGATTGGCTTTACCCTGGTTAATGAGTGGGCCCGCGGCACCGATCCGAGGACGGCGTCAGCGGATCACTGAGCGCGGCACCGCTTCGGTTGCATGCGGATCCAGCCGGACCATGAAGTCCCGAAAACAGAGCCTCCATGGCGAACTACAGATTCGCGTTTTTGCCGCGCCGCCGTCAGCGCGACAGCATTTCCACAATCGTATTTCGTTTGCGGGGAAATCAAAAACATACCGTAGTCACGCTCGCGTGATAAGATGACACAGGTATCGGAAGGCAAAGCGGTGACACACGCTGTTGACGGCACGGCTCCGGCATCGACCGACGCGACGGATACATCGCTGCACGTACTCGTCGTTGATGATGAACCAATCATCCGCGAGGAAATCGCGGAATTCCTGCAGATGCACGGCATCCGGGCGGAGGCCGTTTCCAACGGCGAAACCGCATTGCAGAATCTGGATGCCGATCTGTCGATCGACGTCATGCTCAGCGACATCCGGATGCCCGGAATGGATGGCCTGACCCTTGCCAAAACCGCCATCGAGCGGCGCGGCGAGCAGCACGCGATAGAAGTCGTCATGCTAACCGGCCATGCCACGGTCAATGACGCGGCGGCGTCAGCCCGGCTGCGCGCGATCGACTTCCTGGTCAAACCGCTGAGTTTCACCACGCTCAGGGCGACGCTTTTGCATGCTCATGAATCCGCCCGGAACCGGCGCGAGAAATGGCAGCAGAACCGCGCCCTCGAAGCGGTGTACGGCGACACGGTCAAGCAGGTCGGCAATCTTCAGTCGCTGGTGACCGAACTCCAGCAAGCACTGACGGAGCCGCGCCATGCCGATGACGGAGGCCGCAACGCCTTCCTGTCGGTGGTCAATCATGAACTGAGGACGCCGCTTGTCCCGATCATCGGTTTGGCGGAACTGATCGAACTTGGGTCGGAGTCGATCGACCCAGGGGAACTCAGGAGCCTGGCGCATGAAATCCGCCTGGGCGGAGAACGGCTGGAACGCGCCATGTCGCGGATCACCACGCTGGCGGACCTGATCGCCGGGCGCGCCAAAGCCCATCCCGTGGCCTGCCGTCCGGACCAGGTCATTGAAAAGCTTCGGCAACACTTCGCCACCCGGGCGGCGGAGCGCGGACAGACACTGAATACGGCAGGCGAAAGCGTCCGGACGATTGTAACGGATAAGTCCCGGCTGCAGCAGGTGCTCGAGGAACTGCTGGACAATGCCAGCCGCTTTTCTCCGCCCGGAGCGGCAATCGCGTTGTCTGCCGCCGATGACAGGGACGGCGTTACCTTCCGGGTCGCGGACACCGGTCCGGGCATGAGCTCCGCCGAAGTGGAACTGGCGGGCCGGGCGTTCCAGCAGATCGACATGTCCACCACCCGCCGAGTCGATGGTCTGGGAATCGGCCTGCCAATAGCGATGCGGCTTGCCGCCTTGATCGGCGCGTCGTTGACCGTCGCCAGCGAACCCGGCCATGGCACCGCTGTCAGCCTGCACCTGCCCGCCGGCACCGCGCAGGCCAAACCGTCGTGACCCGGGCGCGGCTTTTGCGTGCCCGCGGCGGCCTGTCTGTCATCGTCATCATCGTGGTGCTGACGGCCGGGGCAATCTGGATCGCCAGGGCGACTGCCGACCATGAAATTTCCTCAGCCAGAAATCGCGAAATCGATCGGACGGGCGAGGAAGCCCGTGAAGCGGTTTTGGCAATGCGAGAGACCGTGTCCCGCACGCTGGAGCAGATCGATGTGCAGCACGGTCTCGCCGCTCTGGCCGTGCAGGCCAGGCACTTCGGGGACCAGGCCATGGAACGGGACACTCTGGCTGAACTGACCCGTCTGCGGGGCAGTATCAGCGCCTATGTGCGCCAGGTCGGCGCGATCGCTCCCTCAGGTTACCTTGAGTGGACCAATATAGGTACGGCCGGCCAGCAGGTCTATCTCGGCGATCGAGAGCACTTCCAACAAATCGCCAACGGATCGGCCAAGGCGTTCATCTCGGCTCCGGTGGTGGGTCGGGTCTCCCGATTACGCACCATCGAGTTCGCGCAGGGCGTCTACGAGCCGAATGGCACATTGCTCGCCGTGACCGTCGTCTCGGTGGAGCCGGCGGCGTTTTCCAGCCTCGCGACGACCGTCGGGGTGACCGGCAGCGACGCGGTCTCCATCCAACGCCGTGACGGGATGATCCTTGCGCGCAATGGGAACGGCGAGGGAACCGTCCCGGCGGACCGGAAGCACATGGACATGTTCCTGGCGAGCCAAAGCGGCGCGGCGGTAGGGCGCAGCGCCATCGATGGCGTGCTGCGCAGCATCGCCTGGCAACGCCTGGACGATCGCGGATTGATCGTCGTGGTCGGTTTGGATCTGCAGGCTCGGCTGGACCGCCTCGCCCCCGCGGCGGAGCGAACCCGCTACCAAACGCGGTTGACAATCCTGCTGATCGTCATGGCCGCAATCGGCATCGTGGGCGTGTCAGTTTGGCGCCGCCGCGTGTCAGCCGAGGCGGCCCGGATGGCGATCGTCCGGGAGAGCGAAAGTCGGTTCCGCGAGATGGCTGAAAGCCTGCCTGACGCGATTCGCCTGCTCGATCGGTGTGGCGTGGTTCTGTACGCCAATCCGGCGACCATGGAGCTTCTTGACGTGGGACCCGAGGCTGTAATCGGGCACGAGACGACCCGATTCGTCCATCCGGACGACCTGAACAACACGCCGTGGCAGCGCTGGTTGCAGGAGCCGGAAAAACGGACCGGGCGCGGCGAGATTCGCTTGCTTCGCCCCGACGGCCGGGTCGTCCAGGTGCAGTCGATGATCCATGTCATCGGCGATGACAGCACGCCGGACGGCCCCCCGAGGATCATCGTTTCATCCCGCGACGTCACACGCCAGAGGGAGGCCGAGGCGGCCCTGCGCTCAACAAAGGAGGAACTGGATACGGTCCTGAATGGTGTGTCCGGCGCCCTGTTCCGCTATCTGCTGAGCGACAACGGCGATTCGTTGATGCTTTATGTATCGGACAGCATCGAGTTGATCACCGGGTTCACCCCGGCGGAATGCCTGAAGCCGAACTGGCTGAAGTCGCAATGCGACCCGGCGTTCGAGGCCGAGATGCCGAAGCATTTCCAGCGCCTGCGGACAGCCGGCAGTTCCGCGGTCGAATTCCGGCTGCGGCACAAAAACGGCACCTTGCTGTGGTATGAAGTTTTTGCCCGAGCCGTGCACGACAGTGGACCGCTGGTGGTTGTCGGCTGCATCCGCGACATCACGCGCGAGAGGGAACGCAATCAGTATACCGCCCACAGCGCGAAGATGGCCGTACTCGCGGAGATGACGACCGGCATCGCACATGAATTGTCCCAACCGCTCACGGCGATCAGCGTCGTGGCGCGGACTGCGCTGGAGGGTTTGAATCCCGAGCGGGAGGACCAGCGTTTCCTCCACCTTAAGCTGCAACGGATAGTCCAGCAGGCGGACCGCGCGGCTTCGGTGGTCGACCACATGCGGATTTTTGGCCGCGAGGCGCGGCGTTCACCCGAAACCATATCGGTCGCCGCCGCGATCGAAGGCGCCCGGTCAACCGCCGATGCCCGGCTGGCGCGGTCCCGTGTCGAGCTCCTGGTCGATACCACGCCCGACCTGCCGCCGATCCGCGGGCATCTGCTGCCGCTCGAGCAGGTGCTGACCAATCTTATCGGCAACGCGATAGATGCAATCGAGATGCGGACGCCGCCGCTGCCGGACGAGCGGAGACGCATCGAAATCTCGGCCGGGGTCGATGCCGAATCGATGGTGCTCAGCGTTACGGACCATGCCGGTGGCATCAGCGATGCGGCGCTGCCCCGATTGTTTGAGCCGTTCTTCACCACCAAGCCAGCCGGCTCGGGAACCGGCCTGGGGCTGTCGATAAGCTATGGCATCGTCATCGACATGGCGGGTACCATCACTTTCAGAAACTCCGGCGATGGCGCGGTATTCGAGATCCGCCTGCCGGTTGCGAAAGCCAACCAGGGGATTTTGGCAGCGTGACCGTCTGCGGTGGCAGCCCGCCGGAACGCTCGTGGCGAAGCTGAGAACCATTCGTGGCGCGTGCCGCAACGGCCTGACCGTGATCCTGTTTCTCGCGGTCACGCTCGCGGCCGAGGCCGCGGTCTGGACGATCCGCGATCACCTCATCGCGTCGGCGCAGGAGACCGAAACCGAGGCTATCCGCGTCGAAGCCCGCGCCAAGGCGCTTGCCCTGCGGGAGACTTTGTCCCGCACGCTCGACCAGATCGCAGCGCTGCAAAGTGTCGCCGGCCTCGTGACGAAAGCGCGGCGGAGCGGCGACACCGATATGGAAAAATTGGCGCGCGGCGAGCTGGGCGTTCGGCGCGGCATCATGACAAGCACCATTACGGCGATCGTCAACGTCACCCCTGATTTTCATGTTGATTGGTCGAACCTGGATTTGAGCCGCCTGCCCGCCTGGTTTGGCGACCGGGAGTATCTGCGCCCGATTGCCGCCGGGACCGCAACCGAAGTCACCGGCGACCCGCTGGTCGGATACTCATCCCACCTGCTTGTCATTCCTTTCGCGAAAGGCGTCTACGACCCGAACGGCGTGCTGGCCGGTGTGACGATCGTGACCGTGGACGCAGCGGCGTTTCATAGCCTTGCCTCCACCATGGGTGTGACCGGGCACGACACGCTGACGATATTTCGCCGCGACGGCAAAGTGATGGCGCGTAGCGACGGCGAAGGTATCGGCGAGACGATCCCGCGCGACAATGCGCTACTGCGGGCCGTCCTGGACAATGACCAGAGCCTGACCCGGACGATCAGTCCGATCGACGGGGTCGAGCGAATTGACGCGTCCGAGCGGTTGGGCAACTCCGGATTGTCGCTGGCCGTTGGCTTGGACCTGCATGCCCGGCTTGGCCGCCTGGAACCGGAACTGGACCGAATCCGCCAGGACGCGCTGGAAAGCATGGTGCTGATCGGGCTGCTGGGCGGCGGCGCTTTGCTGGTCTGGGACTGGCGCAGGCGTGCCGCTGCCGCAACGGCCGGCATGGCGGCGATCCGGAAAAGCGAAGCGCTGTTCCGACAGTTGGCCGAGGGCATGCCGGACCTGACACGCTTGCTCGACCGGAATGGCATTGTCCTGTACGCCAGTCCCGCCGTCCGGGACCTGCTCGGTGTAGCCCCGGAGGACCTGGTGGGAATGCCGACCGGACGGTTCGTGCATCCCGATGATGTGGAACGGATCGGGCAGAACGAACTGCTCCGGCAGCCAGATCTGCGCCAGACAACCAGCGAAGTTCGGCTGAGGCACGCTGATGGCCGCATCATCCGGGTTCAGACGAGATTGGGACGCATCGGTCCCGCCGATCGGCCTCCCGGTGTCCCCGCGATCGTCAGTTCGTCGCGCGACGTAACTGAAGAGCGGCAAGCCGAGGAGGCGCTTCGGCACGCCACGGAAGAGCTCGACGCCGTGCTGCACGCCGCATCCGGGGCCCTGTTCCGGTCCAATCTGGACAGCGCGGGAAACACCCGGATCCTGTTCGTCTCTGACAGCGTGGAAACCATCACCGGCTTTGCCGCCGCCGAGGTTATGGCCACACCCAACTGGCTCAGAATCCGGCGCGATCCGTCCTGCGAAGAATCGGTTATCGAAAACGCCGCGCGGCTGCGCGCCGAAGGCTGCTCCACCGTGCACTATCGCATTCGTCACAAGAATGAAAACTGGATCTGGATCGAGATGTTCAGCCGCTCGCTGGGCAAAGGGCGCGGCGCCGTCGGCTATCTTCGCGACGTCACCCTGGAACGCGAGCGTGAGCTTCAGGTGGCATGGGTTTCGCAATTGGCGACCGTCGGCGAGCTGACGACCGGCATGGCTCACGAACTCAATCAGCCGCTGGCGGCCATCAGCATGGTGGCCCAGAACGCCATGGCAGTGCTGGATGCCGACGACATCAGCCAGGCCGGCCTGAACAGGAAGCTGCAGCGGATCGTCAAGCAGGTCGAGCGCGCGGCCTCCATCATCGAGCACATGCGGGTGTTCGGCCGCCGGGAGACCGAGCTTCCGGCGAGCATCGCTGTGGGAACCGCCATCGACGGGGCGAAGGCGATTGCTCAGGCCGGCCTGCACCAGGCGGGCGTCCGGCTGATCATCCGGGTTGAGCCGGGCCTGCCGCCGGTCGTTGGTCAGCTTGTCCCCTTGCAGCAAGTGCTGATCAACCTCATCGGCCATGCGGTGGGTTCGGCCAGGGAGCACACGCCTCGACTGGCCGAGCAGCGGCGGCGCATCGAACTCGATGCCAGGCTCGACGGCGACAAGGTCGTCATCCGTGTCGCGGATCATGCCGGAGGGATCGCGGAGAGCGCCATTCCGCGTCTGTTCGAGCGGTTTTTCACGATACGGCCGGCAGGCCCGGGCACTGGACTTGGCCTTTCTGTCAGCCACGAGATCATCGCGGCGATGGACGGCGTCTTGACCGTCTGGAACGAAGCCGACGGCGCGGTTTTCGAAATCCGGCTGCCCTGCGCCCCGCCGGATCGTGACTGACCGCGGCCGGTGTCATTTCGCGTCGTGGAAGATGATCCCCAGCGTGTGCCTGTGGCCTGACCGCACACGGCTCACGCCATGCCGCATCGTCACTCCCGACACTCCGCGCGGGCTGGCTGCGGGACGCTGGTTGACGGCGAAGATGACGCCCTCACCCCGTTTCAGCGGCACCACCTCGGCCCGGGTTTGCATCCGTGGGCGCTGTTCGGTCAGCAGAAATTCGCCGCCCTGGAAGTCGTCCCCCGGACGGTCGAGCAGGAACGCGGCCTGGAGCGGGAAGCATAGTTCCCCGTAGAGATCCTGGTGCAACCGGTTGTAGTCGCCTGTCTGGTAGCGCAGCAGCAACGGCGTCGGGCGGGTCTGTCCGGCTGCGTGGCATTGCTCCAGGTAGGCGGCGTGGTTGGCCGGGAAGACGGCCGGACGGCCAAGCGCGGATTGCCAGCGATTGGCGATCGGGGCGAGTCGAGCGTAAAGACCGGTGCGCAGGGTTACGATCAGTTCCGGCAGCGGGTAGGCGTAGTAGCGATATTCCCCGGCGCCATATCCGTGGTGGGCCATGACGACGCGGTTGCGGAATGCGGTATCGGCGTCGAAGCCGGCGCTCAGGGTTGCGCAGTCGGTTTCGGTCAGCAGCGGCCCGATGACAGCATAGCCATCTGCGTCCAGTCCGGCTGCGATGCGCAGCCAGTCCTGTTCCGCGAGGCGGGCGGCGACAGGGTGCGGGGTGAGGTCGTTCATGGGCAAATCTCCGGGCGTGGCGCGCTGACGGTCGCCTGGAATGGCACATCGGTGGTCGGGGCGCACTCCGGGTGTTGCGGTGACACTGCGGCGACGCAGGCGTTCGCGACGGAGGATCGGTTCGCCTGCTACTCCCGAAACGACTGGCCGCTTCTATTTCGCAAACACCATCACCAATCGCTCCACCAGCTTCCCCTGCTTGACATGCGGTTCGATGATTTCATCGACGTCATCAGCCGTTGTTGGCCCGTACCAGATTCCCTCTGGGTAAATCACCATGACTGCTCCGGCGCTGCAAAACCCCGGCAGCCCGGGACGGTAAAGCCGATCTCGGGAATGTGTTCGGCTTCGAGACGTTTGCCGAGTCGCTCCCACAGCGACAGTCGACCCGACTGGCAAGCGTGGACGCGGCCATCGGAGAAGCCGCACGGCGCAGCGCGGTTCGCCATGTATACCTTGAAGGCGCTTACCTTCATCCACCTCCGCCAGGATCGTCCGGACGAGGCCCGCAGGAAGCTCGATGCGCTGAAGCAATTGGACCCCGCCGGTCTTGTCGGCTGGCTGGCGGTCGCCGCGCTGGCCGAGGGCTGCGGCGAGTTGCCATGACCGGCCACGACATCAAGGGGCTGACGGACCCCTCGGTCGAGGCGGTCAGCCGGTGTTCGATTTCGGCAGCATGCGCCTCAGCCGGTAACCTCCAGCACCATCGATCCGTTGTGCGTCCGGCCATACTCGTCCGTGGCCCGCACCGAAACCCGGTGCGTGCCCGGCTCCAGCGCCGCCGGCAGCTTCGTCTGCCAGATATGGGTAGACTTTCCCGCCTCGACCCAGAATTTCTTCGAAGCGCGGTGCCGCTCGTAGACTTCCACGACGAACGGGTCCAACCGTTCCACCTTCGATAGCGCCTTCCACGGACTGCCGGCGATCGAAACCTCCACCTTCGACCGCGGCCCGCCATCGAACACGTTCACCACCAACCGCGAGGACCCGAGCCGATCGGCGGAGACCGGGCCGGTAAGCAGGGCGCCGGGGGGATATTCGCTGAAGACTTCCTTGTCCGAGCCATGCACCTGGCTGTCCAGCACCAGCCGCATCTGGCCGCGCGCCGGATCATGCGCAGCCACGAGCGTGGTTGTATAGGCCGCACCATCGACCGACAACACATGGAAGCCGTTCGGCGCGCCATCCGATTGCAGCGCCATCGGAATACCACGCGCGTCGAACGGTCCGGACCACCAGCTTCCCGACACCGCCGCCAGGATGTGGTGGTGATGCGTGCCGGCGGCGTAACCATCGGCGGCGGTGAAATACCAGTGCTCGTTGGTGTGGGTGTGGCCGCAGAAGCTGACCGTATTCGAATGCGTGCCGATGGCCTCCAGGAACGCCTTCGCATCGACAGTGTTGTTGGCGTCGTCCGTCGCCGCCAGCGTCTTCAGCGGAATATGGAAGCTGATCACCACCAGGCTGTCGCGCGGTACGTTGGCCAGCACGTTGCGCACGAAGCCGAGCTGCCGCTCCCCAAAATGGCCGCGATACTTGCCGCCGCCGTTGGGCCTTGACGGATCGGTGCCGAGGTAATCGACATTGTCCAGCAGGATGAACGTCGCCGCGCCGTATTGGAACGCGAGCCAGCGCGCGCCGAACACCCGCTTGAAGGTTTCGGCGGCGTGGGTGTTGTCCGGCGCCTCCAGATTCATATCGTGGTTGCCGCGGCAGTTGAACCAGGGCAGCCCGATGCTGCCGACGATGCGGTTGTAACGCGGATAGTACGACAGGTCGTCGAACATGATGTCGCCATGCGTGATGCCGAAGGCCGCCTGCGACCCGTCGACCACCGACACCACGTCATCGCGGATATAGCCAACCTCGTTGAGGCTTTCCGGCTGCGGATCGGTGAACAGCACGGCATCGAAGCGCATCGCCTCGGTCTGCCGGCGCAGCGGAAAGTCGATGCTGGCGGGCAACGGTCCCGTCGGCGCAACGCCCTCGAAACGGAACCCCAGATCGGGGGAGCCGTCGGGCGCATGGATATAGGCGAAATGCGGCAGGTTGGTCGCCGCATCGACCGGCAGCGCCCACCCGGCGGGCTTGATGACGAACACCGAGTCGTCATCGCGCACCGGCAGCGACCAGCGACCGTCTGCGTCAGTCTTCACTACGTCCAGTCCGTTGGACACCATCACGCCCGCCACGCCCTTGCGCGGGATGCTGTCGGCATCGAAAACCGTGCCTCGGGCGTCCGTCTGCGCCAGAGCCGGGCGCAGCGGAGACGCCGCAATCGCCATGGCCGCCGCTCCGGCCAGAACGTCACGGCGTGTCGGCATGAAAATGTCGTGCATGCGGCAAGCTCCTGCTGTGCTGTGCGCCAAGGCCATAGTCGAGGCATGTGACGCGTGGATGACAATCGGATGTCAGTGGCGTGATCGGGGCCACGACAGTTCGGTTAGGGGCGAACCGATCGCCGCCGACAAATCAACCCCGCATTCCCATGTTCCGGCTTGCAACGCAGCCAGCCGGGAGAAACACTCGACCCGCCCGTGTGCGGCGCGACGTCAAGATCGCCCACGCACCCCTTTTGATGCATCCGGAGGAAAACCGCTACGCTCTCTGGCGGGCGGCATGCGACACCGCCCCGCCGGCGCAGGAGGATTGAAGGGATGTTCGCCGTCATTTTTGAGGTCAACCCGCGTCCGGGTCACAAGGACGACTACCTGGCTCATGCCGCCGTGCTGCGGCCGGAGGTGGAGGCGATTGATGGTTTCATCAGCAATGAACGCTTTGCCAGCCGGACCCGCGCCGGCTGGCTGGTGTCGCTGTCCACCTGGCGCGATGAGAAGGCGTTGATTCGCTGGCGCACCCACGCTCTCCACCACGAAATCCAGGGCAAGGGCCGATCGGCTGTGTTGGCGGACTACCATTTGCGCGTCGGCGAGATCGTTGCCGACTCCCACGCCACTGCTGTCGCGCAACAGCAACGATTTGACGTTACGGAAGTCGGTGTTGCCAAGGCGGCCAGCGTCACCGAACGGCCCGCCGACACGTTGGACCGTTCCGTCGCCGGCGCGCTTGAGGTCGATTGTTTCGACAGTATTACCCGGCCGGGCAATGGGTTGATGTTGTGCTCCTGGGCCGATCAGGCCGCGGCCGAAAATGGGATCGGCGGCGTAGCGGGGTGGCACCGCGTGGTGCGGATTATCCGGGACTACGGCATGTTCGCCCGTGCCGAGGCGCCGCAATACTATCCGCCGGTGGCGAGACCATGACCATTCCGCCCCAGCAGGCGGATATCGTCCGTTTCCTGACGTCCCTGTCCGGAGCCGAACCGAAGGAGACTCACATCTCCGCCGTCTTCATTGGCAAGGACACCGTCTGGAAGCTGAAGAAAGCTGTCCACATGCCGTTTCTAGACTTCTCGACATTACAGTCTCGGCATAAATTCCTGATGCGGGAACTGGAGATCAACCGGCCCAACGCCCCCGGCATCTACCGCGATGTCGTCGCCTTGGTCCGGCGTCAGGACGGGTCGATCGAATTCGGCGATGGTCCGGCGGCCGATTGGGTGCTGCGCATGGCCCCGGTGCCGGCGGGAGATTTTCTCGACATCATCGCTGAACGCGGCGGCCTGACCCCGGCGCTGTTGGATGCACTCGGCGATTGCGTGGCAAGCTACCATGCCAGGCTGCCGGCAACCCCGGGATGGGACAGCGCCGGCGCGTTGCTCTGCATCACGCGCGGCAACGCCCAATCGGCGTTGGCGGCCGGACTGCCGGCACCGCGCGTCGAGGCCTGGCAACAACGCATGACTGCAACGATCGAGGCGCGTCAGGCGTGGCTTACGGCACGGGCGGCGGCAGGGTTCGTGCGCCGCTGCCACGGCGATCTGCATCTGGGAAACCTCTGCTTGTGGGAGGGCGCGCCGGTCGCGTTCGATGCGCTGGAGTTCGACGAGACAATGGCGACGATCGACACAGGCTACGACCTTGGTTTCCTGCTGATGGACCTGGATCGCCGCGTCGGCCGGGCGGCGGCGAATCGCGTGATGAACCGGTATGTCGCCCGCACCGGCGATGCGGAGGCGACCGGCGGTCTGCCGATGTTTCTGTCGCAGCGGGCGATGATCCGCGCCCATGTGCTGGCAGCGACGGCTCAGCCCGACAAGGCGGATGCCTATCTTCGGTCGGCGGAGGGTTATCTGCTGCCGCGGCCTGCGTTCGTGCTGGGAATCGGCGGCCTGCAGGGCACCGGTAAATCGACAATCGCCAGGCGCATCGCTCCGGATTTGGGTTCTCCGCCCGGGGCGCTGGTGCTGCGCAGCGATGAACTGCGCAAACGCCTGCATGGCGCGGCGCCGGAGACGCGGTTGCCGCCGGACGCCTATTCCGAGGCGGCAAATGCGGCGGTGAACCGCGCGCTGATCGATATGGCCCGCGCCGCCGCCGCGGGCGGCCATACGGTGATCGTCGATTCAACGTTCCTGAACCCCGGGATGCGGCGGGACCTGGAAGCGGCCGCAAGCGATGCCTCGGTACCGTTCATCGGCGTCTGGCTGCAAGCTCCGCCGCCGGTGCTGGAGCAGCGCATCCGAGCGCGTCAGGGCGACGCCTCGGATGCGACGGTCGAGGTGCTGCGGCTTTCGGCGGCGGCCGATCCCGGGGCAGGCGATTGGGTTCCGGTCGATGCGAGCGATGGCGATGCGGCTGCCCGGGCGGTTCGTCGGGCAGTTGCGGCGGCAACCGCCGGGTAATATCCGCTCACGGACCCATTCTGGAATGGAAACATAAATCCGCCCTGTATGCCAGCCGGTCGAATGGAACGGACCCCGGCAGCGCGCGCTGAACCCGCCTGCGCCGGGCGATGCCAAACTGTTCGAGGTGATCAGCCGCGGGGAATTCACCATCAACGGCTTCCGCAGCCGCGACCCGCGGGTGCGGCTGTTTGCGGATGCCGATGCGGGCAAGGAGGATCAGCACCGCCACGCCGCGGCGGTGTGTCTCGATATCGCGCGAGCAACATCCCGTCCGGCTCCGATATTCGAGGCCGATGCAAGACTTCTGCGATCTCAAAATCTCGGTGATCTCTGCGCAATAAGCGCACTTTCAACCGGCACCGCTAGCGCCGATCGGCCGCCTCGGTAGATCCAGACCGAACGCGGACTTTGTCGTTGCGCGGGATCGCGTCCTCCGCCCCAATACTACTTTATCATAACATTCGCGATCCCGCTCCGCCGCGCCTGCACGTAAACCGAGGCGGCGGCCACCGGACGATCATCCCGCAGCCGGTACACTGCCAGCAGAGTGTCCGGACTCGTCCGCCAGCCAAAGGCACCGTGGCCGATACGCGCCAGATAGATGTGTCCATCCTGCAACCGCAGCGGAAACGACACCGGATCGGAGAACCCGGTATACGGCGTGTCCAGCGACACCCCGAAGCTCGGCAGCTCCAGCGGCTGCTTGTCGTCCGCCACGATCGCCGCCATGCGGCGGTAATCCGCCGAGTCCTCCGCCTTGTCCGCCGAAACCACGCCCGCACCCAGCGTCTCCGCCGTCTCACCGGCACGCAGGCGCATCGCCAGCAACTCGGCGGTGCGGATCAGCGGCACGCAGTCGATGCCGTCGCAGAACGCATGCGCGGTCTGCTCGGTCACTGCATAGCCGATGGTCACCGTACAGGGCGGCGCGAAGCCGTCATTGCGGACCGCGGCGATCGTCACCGTGGACTGCGCCTGCGAGTCGCTGAACGCACCGCTCTGCTCGATCCACAGCGCCGGGGCGCCGCCGATGGCAACCGCGCCCAACTCCGACAGCGCGCACATATCGGTATCGTCGCCGATCGGCGGCAGCGCGACCTCGTGCGCCGGACCGGACGCCGGGACGGCAACCGCCAGCGTGGTATGGCAGCCGAGCGTCCCATCGACCCGGTCGAGCAGCCAGAGCGGCCCCGTCCCGAACCGCATGGCCTGCGTCGGCGGCAGCTCCCGCAGTTGCTTCACCAGCGCCGCCGGGGCGGCATGGTCGCGAGCCAGCGCATCGGCGATCGATTGGCCCGGCTTGCCGAGGCTGCCGGGATGCGCGGCTTTGACCGAGCCGGGCGCCGCCTCGGTCAGTTGCGCCAGCGGGGTCTGTTCATGCAGCGGCGCGGTGGCGACGGCGGACCACATCAGCGCGGCGACGCTCCGGCACAGCTCGATCGAATCCGCTGCCCGGGCCGGCGTGGCGGCGAGCACGGCCATGCCGATAGCCAGGCACAGGCGCTTCACCGTGCCGCGCCGATGGCGGCGTTGAGCGCCTTCACCCCCGCGGCGGGACCGTCCGGATGGTTCCAGATGCAGCCGACGACGGCGAGGAAATCCGTCCCGGCGCGCACCAGGGGGCCGCAATTCTCCGGCGTGATGCCGCCGATGGCGCAACTCGGCAGTTCCATCATTTCCGACCACCATTGCAGGATCTCCGGATCCACCAGCGCGGTCACGTCCTTGGTCGAGGACGGATAGAAGGCGCCAAAGGCGACGTAGTCGGCACCATCCTCGCCGGCCTGCATCGCCAAATCGCGGCTGCCGTGGCAGGTCACGCCGAGGGTCAGGTTCGGACCCATCAGCCGCCGTGCGTCGCGCGCCGGCATGTCTTCCTGGCCGACATGGGCGCCGTCACACCCCGTCGCCCGCACCAAATCGGCGCGGTCGTTCAGCAGGAACGCCACCTCGCGGGACTGGCAGACCGGACGCAGCGCATCGATCGCGCGGCGCCACGCGCCGTCGTCCGCGTCCTTCAGCCGGAGCTGCACCGCCGCCACGTCGCCGGCATCCAGCGCCGCCGCCAGCAGGCCGGCGAACGGCAAGGGGTCGAGCGCGGGCGGCGTGACCAGGTAGATGCGGCAGGCATCCGGCGGAGGCATGCAGGTCAGGCCTTGCCGCGGATGAAGCGGACCGGGGTCTCACGCACGGGAGGATATCCTTTACCGAGGAAAGCCGGCGTCACTAACCCGGGCCGGCGCCGCTGTCACCCGCCCCCGCGCTTTTCGCGCAAACCGGCCCAGTGCTCCAGCCGCCGCGCGATCTCCCGCTCGAACCCGCGGTCGTGCGGCTGGTAGAACTGCACCCGGTCCATGTCATCGGGAAAGTAATTCTGGCCGGAGAACGCCTCCTGCGCCCCGTGATCATACTCATACCCCGCGCCGTAGCCGAGCTGCTTCATCAGCTTCGTCGGCGCGTTCAGGATATGCGCGGGCGGCATCAGGCTGCCGGTCGCCTTTGCCGCCGCCTTGGCCTGCCCGAACGCGGTATAGACCGCATTCGATTTCGGTGCCGTTCCCAAATAGACCACCACCTGGGCGATCGCCAGCTCGCCCTCCGGCGAGCCAAGCCGCTCATACGTCTCCCACCCCGCCAAAGCCTGCGGCAGCGCGTTCGGATCGGCCATGCCGATATCCTCGGCAGCAAAACGGACCAGGCGGCGGGCGATATACCGAGGGTCTTCTCCGCCGTTCAGCATGCGGGCGAACCAGTACAGCGCCGCATCCGGATCCGATCCGCGCAACGACTTGTGCAGCGCGGAGATCAGGTTGTAATGCTCCTCCCGGTCCTTGTCATACAACGCCGCACGCCGCGACAGCAGCTCCGACAGCGCCGCCGTATCCATTGGCGGCGTGCCCGCGGGCAAAGCAGCGATCTGCTCGACCATATTGAGCAAGTAACGGCCATCGCCATCCGCCATCGCCCGCAACGTGCCGCGCGAATCGTCCGTCAGCGGCAGCGTCCGGCCGATAACCTCCTCCGACCGGACCAGAAGACGATCGAGCGCGGCGTCGTCGAGCCGGCGCAAAACCAGCACCTGGCAGCGCGACAGCAGCGCCCCGTTCAGCGCGAAGGACGGGTTCTCGGTGGTGGCGCCAATCAGCGTCACCGTGCCGTTCTCTACGACGGGCAGGAAGCCGTCCTGCTGGGCGCGATTGAAACGGTGGATCTCGTCCACGAACAGCAGGGTCCCCTGCCCCGCACGCCGCCGCTTGGTCGCGTCATCGAACGCCCGCTTCAGGTCCGCCACGCCCGAAAACACCGCCGACAACTGCACGAACGCCAGCTTCGCCCGACTGGCCAGCAAACGCGCAATCGTGGTCTTGCCCACGCCCGGCGGTCCCCACAGGATCAGCGAGGCCAGCGACCCGCGCTCCAGCATCCGGGTCAGCGAGCCGTCCGGCCCGAGCAGGTGATCCTGCCCCACCACATCCCCCAATGTCGCCGGCCGCAGCCGATCGGCGAGCGGCCGATTGGAGTCGGGTTGGGGCGGTCCGGCGGGCTCGGGCGCGCCGAACAGGTCTTCGGTTTCTGACACGGCGGCATTCATAGCCCGGGTGACCGGGTCAGGCGAACCCCGGCGCCATTTTTCGTCCCGCCGTTAATGGATCGTTCATCTTTCTTCGCTACCGAAGCAGGCACCCACCCTCACGCCCGAAGGAAACCGGAATACAATGAGCTTCCTCAGCCGCCTCAGGCTTCGCACCAAGCTGATATTGCTAATCGGCATGGTAACCCTCGCCCTGACCGTGACCGTCGGCACCGCGGCCGCCGTGATGCATGAACGGATGTTCGCCGATAGGGTGGACAAGATGCGGGCGATCGTCAGCAGCGTGCGCGGCATCGCCGCCGGATTGCAGGTTCAGGTCGCGGACGGCCGCCTGACGCAGGACCAGGCGCTGGACAAGATCCGCGACACCATCCACGCGATTCATTTCGACAACGGCGTCGGCTATGCGGTCGCGGAGACTGCCTCCGGCCTCACCTTTGCCCATGGCGTCAATGCCTCGCTCGAAGGCAAGCGGTCGCCGACCGACGCCGCGACCGGCCGCTCCGTGAGCGACCTGTATCGCGAGGCGCTCGGCTCCACGAATGATGCTGTTGTCAGCTACATGTTCCCCAAGCCGGGTGAGACGGTGCCGAAGTGGAAGACGGTCGCGGTGGCGCGGTTTGAGCCGTGGCAAATAAATTTCCTCGCCGGCGCCTATACCGACGACCTCGACGCGGCGTTCGCCGTATCGCTGCGCCAGCTCGGGCTGGCGGGCGGGTCGATCCTGGTGGTCACGCTGCTGGCCGCCTGGCTGATCAACCGCGACATGACCGGCTCGCTCGGCGCGCTGAAGACCGCCATGGACCGGCTTGCCGCGGGCGACCTGAACGCCGCGGTTCCCGGCACCGGCCGGCGAGACGAAATCGGCGCGATGGCCGCCACGGTCCTGGTATTCAAGGACAGCATGGCGGAAACCAACCGCCTGCGCACGGAACAGGACGCACTCCGGCAGCGCGCCGCGGCCGAACACAAGGAGTCCCTGAGCCGCCTCGCGGACGGCTTCGAGCGGCAGATCGGCCGGCTGGTCGCGGCCTTGTCCGCCCGCTCCACCGAACTGGAAACCACCGCCCGGTCGGTGTCCGGCACCGCCAACCTCAGCAACCAACAGGCGGCTTCGGTCGCGTCCGCGGCGGAGGAAGCCAGCGCCGGGCTGAACACCGTGGCCTCC
>NZ_CAJATU010000090.1 GCF_903944925.1 uncultured Rhodopila sp.
ATCCGCGCCGTCGACCTGGACACACCGTCTGTGGTGGAGGCGGCGGGGCGCAAAGGGCGCCCGTGTCACATCGCCACCGCGAATCAACTTCCAATGTTTCCAGATACTTGAAGAGGAGGTGCACAATGAACCGGGCGTTGCGATCCCCCGCAGCGCGCGTTCCGCGGCGTTGTTGGTCAGGCAGATCCGCCCGTCGTGCAAGAACCGGGTGAACGCCGGCCAGCGATTGAGCATGTAGTCCATCGCCTGTGCGACGTCGTTGTGGCGCGAGAACTTGGCGCGTTCCTGCCGCATCCAGCTCTCGAGTTCTTCGGCCAACGGCACGCTGAGCCGCTGACGGACGGCAAGACGATCGGCTGCCGGGCGGCCGTTGATGTCGCGCTCGATATCGAACAGAGCGTCGATGCGGCGGACCGCCGCCAACGCCACGGGCGAGACAAAAGCCGGCGTCTTGCCCTGCGCCTTGCGCTGCGCATTCGCAGCGAGATCGGCGAGGACAAAGAATTTCCGTCGCGCGTGACTCCAGCACGCGGCTTGCGTGATCGGACCCGGCAGCCGGTTGGCTTCGTACAACTTGCCATAGCCACCATAGGCATCAGCCTGGAGGATTCCGGTATAGTCGGCCAGGTGAGCCCGGGGATGTGCTCCGCCGCGATCGCGAGAATAGTAAAACACCGCGGCCGGCGGCGCCGGTCCGCCGAACGGGCGGTCATCACGCACATAGACCCACGAGCGGGCGATGTCGGTCTTGCCGCGGGCCAACACCGGCACGGTGGTATCATCGCCATGCAGCCGCGCGGCGGCGAAGACATGCGCCTCGATACGCTCAAAGATCGGCGCCAGCACCGTGCAGCAGGCGCCAACCTGGTCGGCCAGCGTCGACAGGCTGAGCGGCACGCCTTCCTTGGCGTAGCGTTCAGCCTGCCGATTAAGCGGCTGGTGCTGTCCGAACTTTTCGAACACCAGAATCGCCAGCAGGCTGGGACCGGCCCAACCGCGGGCGATCACATGGAACGGCGCGGGCGGCTGGCTGATGCGCTCGCAGTCGCGGCAGGTGAACTTCTCGCGGACGTGCTGGATCACCTTCCACTGCCGCGGAATGACCTCGAGCGTCTCGGTGATATCCTCGCCCAGCTTGGACAGACGCGCCCCGCCGCAGCAGGCGCAGGACGTCGGGCCGGGCACCACCACCCGCTCGCGCGGCAGATGCTCGGGGAACGGCTTGCGCGAGCTGCGCTTGCGGCTGAACGCGGCGACATTGGTGGTCTTGGCCGCCGCCTTCTCGGCCGCGAGTTCATCCTCCGTCGCCGCCGCTTCCAGTTCTTCGAGCTGCAATTCCATCTGATCGAGCAGCCGCGTGCCGCGCTCCGAGCGCTGGCCGTAAATCTCCCGCCGGAGCTTCTCGATTTGCAGCTTCAGATGCACGATCAGCGCTAGGGCATCGGATCGCTCGGCACGGGCGACGGCCGCCTCGGTTTGCGCCGCATCGGCCCGCGCGCGCTCGGCCAGCAGCGCTATTTTCAGCGCTTCGATGTCGTCCGGCAGGGCGGCGGGGTCAGCGTCCATACAGCGGATCGAATCACAAACGCCGGCAAATTGGTACCATTTTCTTCGTTCCGCATGCGGATTTTCATGGCCTATCCAGCGGTCTGCGGCCGCCAGCTTTGTTGCGGGTTACGCCAGTCAATCGCCTCCAGCAAATAACCCATCTGTCCGGGCGTCAGAGGCACCGCGCCGTCGACGGTTTGCGGCCAAATAAAACGACCCCGATCCGAACGTTTTGCGTACAGCGACAGGCCGAGACCATCATGCCACAAGGCCTTAATCAGCGAACCGCTGCGCCCGCGAAAAATGTAAATGTCGCCAGCGAAAGGATCTCGTCCGAGACTTTGCTGCACCTGCAAGGCCAGACCCCGCATGCCGCGACGCATGTCGGTATGTCCCGATGCGATCCAGATCCGCACGCCGGCCGGGATTGGGATCACCCGCGCAACGCCGTCAGCACGCGCCGCAACGCAGCCAGGTTCACGTCACTGCCCACCCGCACCTGCCGGCCGTTGCCGAGTTCGATCTCGATCAGACCCGATGGCGGTCGAGGCGGCGGGTGTGAGGTATCCGATCGCGCGGCCGCCGCCGCCGGCGGTGGCTCGAACATCTTCACCGGCATGAAGACCGGTATCTCCGGCGCCACCAGAACACCCTCGCGAGCCTGACGCCGCCAGGTGAAGACCAAGCTCTCGCAGACGCCGTGGCGCGCAGCCACGTTGCCGATCCGAGCGCCGGGCTCGTGGGTCTCGGCAACAATGCTGAGCTTATCCGTTGTGCTCCAGCGCCGCCGCCGTTCCCGGCCGGTGATCACCTCCGTCACGCCATCCATCGATACACCTCAAGCAACACCTTAAGTCCCAACTTAAGGTGTCGAGCGGATTACCCCAGACGGTCTTCGGCGGAGGGATACCTATCAACGTCTGCTGTCTGATCTTCCGTCGCAGGGACGGCTGGTTCGGATCAAAATCTTCAACCGCCGATTCCGTTGCCTGCTGGCCGATGGCCGACAGCGGATTTTTGTCGAGCGCCTGGTAGGGGCGCTAGCTCGGTGTTTCGCGCGGCGGACATCGCGGTTGGAAGGATTGGGTTATCATCCCGGTGTCGCGGCGGGCGGCCGACCAGGACAGAGCTTCGCACGGCGTCTGTTTGCCAGTGAGTAAGGGATACCCCGCTTCGCGTCGTCTGGCGCCATACCGCCCAAACGTCCACGGAACCTCAAGTGATCGGAATCGACGACTGGGCCTGGAAGCGGGGCCATCGCAATAGAACAATCATTTGAGGTCTGGAGCGTCAGCGAATCGTCGACATTTTGCCCGATCGCTGGCAGTTCATGGAAAGCGCCAGCGCCGCCTTCCGGAACGCTGTGCGGCGGTCGATACACGCGATCAGAAAGGCCGTTGGTGTCGGCGCCGCGGGAAAACCTTCGTGATGTGCCGGTGTGTTCTGATGTAATGTATGAAATGACACTTAGCATGTGTGCATTGCCCGAGGAGTCACCGACGCAAGTTGTTATATTGGCGGGGGGACGCGGGAGCCGTGCGTACCCATATACTGACTATCTGCCGAAGCCAATGATGCCCGTTGGCGGTAAGCCTATTCTCGTGCGCGTGATGGAGATTTTCGCCTCGCAGGGGCATTTGGATTTCATCATCTTGGTCGGATACCGCGAAGGGATCATCATCGACTATTTCGCGACCATGCGATCGAACTGGCGGGGGACCATTGTCGATACCGGCGGCCGCATCTACAAATGCCGGCACCTGCTGGAGGATCGCTTCTTCGCTACCTACTGCGACGGCGTTTGCGATGTGGACCTTTCCTGGCTGGTAGAATTCCAGGGCACGCATGGTGGAATAGCGACGGTCACCAGCATGCCGTTGGTTTGACAATACGGCACGATCGGGTAACCTGAAGAAACGTGTTTATGCCGCGCTCCGGGTTATGCCGAGTGGTCTCGACCTTTGCGGGCTGCGCGCCCGATCCAGCAGCGTTTTCCCCGTTGCGGCCTCGGCATAATCCGAACCCTGTCCTGGCAGTCAGCACGGCGCCAGGAGGAACGGGCGCTCGAAAAACTGGCATCGACGCTGGGTATGCCCGCTTGCTACCGCGCCGACGACGAACTCATGGCGGCCCTGGCCCCCTCCGATTATGCCGGGATGATCTCCGGAAAGATGTTGTCTTGCAATGGCTTGTCGCTCCCACCCTCCCACCCGGCATAACCCGGAAGGCGGCATAAACGTGTAAAATGTTGCTTCAGGGCCGATTGGCGCTGGGACTCAGGGCCGTCCAAAAAGGCTAACCTTTGCGGACGGCGCATGGGGTCTGCTACTCCATTGAAAACTGCGATTCTCTTATACCCATCGGCGGAGCCATTTCCGGACACCTGAGTAGGCTGCCGATAGCAGGGCCGCTGTTTGGTCTTTGGGTATCGCTAGATGTGGACGCTAGCCCTCGATCGGTGACTAGAAATATCTGCGGAGCCAGAACCATTGGCGTGCCGCCGACGGAAAATCATGACCCTGACTGATCGCCATCGCACCTTGAAGCGTGGATCGACACCGTGCATCCTCTTGTCCGAGAATTGATCCCGGATTGAGCTCCGGGCCGGAGCGGACCGGCCAGCGCACGTCCCATGGTGAGATGTATATGTGTGACGAAGGAGTTTCCTCATGAGCGGCATTCGGGACGATTTTTGGCGACATCGACGAGTCTTCGTGACGGGAGCGACCGGATTTCTCGGTTCGTGGATGGTGCAGGAGTTGCGCAGTAGCGGTGCTTTCGTCGTCGCCCTGGTCCGCGACCTGCCGGGCAAGCCGACAATTTTGGGCACCGAACTGTCCCAGCCGGATTTCACCGTGATGGGAGAACTTGAG
Organism: uncultured Rhodopila sp.; assembly: GCF_903944925.1. GTDB lineage: Bacteria > Pseudomonadota > Alphaproteobacteria > Acetobacterales > Acetobacteraceae > Rhodopila. Next base: position 4,422 of record NZ_CAJATU010000090.1, read on the forward strand.
GATTATGACTGCCTGCTGCGCACGCTGAACGAATACGAAATCGAGTCGGTCATGCACTTGGCCGCGCAACCCATTGTCGGTATCGCCCTTCGCGATCCCCGCGGCACGTTTGAGACGAACATCCGCGGAACGTGGAATCTGTTGGAAGCGTGTCGCCAGATATCGACCGTGCGGCGGATCGTCGTCGCCTCCACGGACAAAGTGTACGGCACCGCCGACCGACTGCCTTGCGACGAATCGATGCCCCTTCTGGGGCGTCATCCATACGACGTGTCCAAGAGCTGCGCCGACATCATCGCTCAGGGCTACCACACGACCTACAATTTACCGGTCTGCATCACGCGCTGCGCCAACATTTATGGCGGCGGCGACCTGAACTTTAGCCGTATCGTTCCCGGCACCATTCAGCTCGTGTCGCACGGGAAAGCGCCAGTGCTGCGGAGCGATGGCACAATGATCCGCGACTATATCTATATCCGAGACGTTGTCGGCGGCTACCTTCGTCTCGCCGAGGCAATGGAGCAGCCGGAAATATGGGGCCATGCCTACAATTTCAGCGTCGAGAAACCTCTGTCAGTGGTTGGAATCACCGAGAAGGTGCTTATCGCGATGGGCCGCCGGGAGCTGCTTCCCGTTATTCTAAATGAGGCGAGGGCCGAAATTCAGGAGCAGTACCTAAGCTCGGCCCGCGCCCGGCGGGAATTAAACTGGAAGCCGATACACACTCTGGAGGAGAGTCTGGCGGAAACCGTCGCGTGGTATCGCGCGTGGTTCGTCCGATCCGCCTGAAGCTGTAGCGCGACAATCTGGATGAGAGTCGTATTGCATCACCCAGGAATGCTCCCGAAGCTGTCGAGCGTTGCCTCACCAGGATGCTCCCAGGCCCGCAGTTTCGCCTCGGCATCGGCGCCGTCCTGGTCGGCTTTGGACTTCGCCAGCGTCATGGCTTTGCGCGTGTTCGGCGGCCTTGCGCCGTCCAATCGTGCGATCTAACGCTTGCGCGCCTCAGCCACGTGGACTTACGTAGCCCGCTATAACACGTGATAACGCGCATTCCCGCGTGTTATTTAGCGCCGCGCCGGACGCGTGGGATCAGGCGCCAGCGATGGGTCCCGGCTCACCCATCCGGTATCCTTTTCAGGTCAGCAACCGCGCGAGGGCCTCGGACTGCTCTACGAATTTCCGGGCATTGGTTTTTTGCAGCCGCACCAGGTTGTGCAGTTTCCACCGGATGCCGGGGAGATGTTCCAACTGCGCCAGCCCCAGCAACGGCCATTCCGGCTGGTTGGCGACGAGAGAAAGCAGGAATCGGCGTTCGTCGGCGTCCAGGCCTTGCTGCAACTCACGCACCAAGCGTTCGCGTGCGGCCAGCAAGTCGGCCAGATCCACAGGTTCGGTGGTCATGCCTTTAAAGTTGCGTTCGTAGTCCTGGCTGACGTCGCGCAGCGATGGAAACAGGACCTCATGGACCGGCCGGTTGTGACAAGCCAGATAGACAACAAATGCCCGGCGTATGCCGGGGGTGATTCCTTCGTGCGCGAAGAGCTGCATGACGTCGAACAGATCACGGGGATGCTGCCGGTCCATGGCGGCAACCAACTTGCTGCCGTACATGTCTTCCAGTGACACGATCGGAATTTCGAGATCGGCCAGCAGCGTTGCGCGAGCGTTGGCGGTCAGCGAAGCCGTGCGAACCGGATAGACCGTGCCGCGCATCACGAAGTTGACTTCGATTTTGACCTCGATGCCGCCACGCCGCACCAGCAGCTTGGTTTCGCCGCCATCCACCATGGCCGGCACGTAAGTCTGAAAGCCGCGCTGGCTGAGGCGCTCGGCAGATTGCCGGATCGCTTCGTTGATGCGCTGAAGCGCCTGGTCGCGGGAGGGAGCGTAGTCGGGAAAGATCAGATCGAGATCGACCGACAGCCGCGGCATATCGCGAACGAACAGGTTGATCGCGCTGCCGCCCTTGAGCGCAAACGTCCCATCGACGAAGATGAAGGCCGCCACCTGCGCCAGCAGGCGGGCAGTATCGAGATAGACTTGGTTCATGGTTTCAGCACCAGCAGACCCTCGGCGGAGCGGGACACCCACGGCCGTCCGCTGCCGGTCGGGAGTTGCGCGGGGTCGAGCCTGGCGGCCCAAGGCAGCGCGCGTTCGCGGCCGAGTTGCAGGCACAGCCGCACGGTCTTCACACTGGTGCAATGCTGAAGCAGGTCACGCAAGACGTCGGCACGCAGGCTGTAGGTGCTCTCCACCAGTTCACGCGCCTCCTGAAGTGGCTGGCGCACGCCAATCTCGCTCAGCACCTCCAGCAGCGCGCGCTCCGGCGCCGCGACCCGGGGAGCACCTTCGCGTTTTTCAAACGCGCCGACGTGGAGCAGCGCGTCGGGCTGCTCGTCGAACAGCCGTTTCCGATGATAATCGGCTGGGAACCGCAGGGTAAACCACTCAGGCAGGCGCCCCGCCGTCCAGCCGTAGAGGTGCAGGACCGGCTGCCGGGACAGGTAGTGGCGCACGCCATACCAGTCGAGCGAGGTCTTGCCGCCGACGTGCAGCCCCTCGAATCGGCGTTGCAGGAGGACCAGGCTGGCGTCCAGGGAGAGCGCGTCATTCGGCCGGCAAAAGACGCCGCGCGCCAGCCGGCTGAGCCAACCGGCGCGGACGTAGTGGACGGCAAGGTCAGCCGAGATCCCCAGGGCCGCGAGGTCCTCCGATGTTAGCGGCGTCCCCGGCGCCAGGCTGGTGTAGAGGGAATTTAGCTTGTTTCGTTGAGTCGTAGCCATACTACGATAGTAGCAACAGATCGAAGGAAGCGCCAGATTTGGTTTTATGTGTCCGATCGTAGCCGGACTACGACCTGGCGGACTTCTTCAAGCGTCGCCATTGGAGGGCGATGATAAAGCCTGCCGGTTGCGAGCCGCTTCGGCGGCCGGAGCTAACGACCGCCGCACGGATGTCAGTAGCCGCGGTCCTGTTGCTGTTTGAGCTTTTTGGACCGGTGGCGTTGATACGCTTCGATCTCGCGCGATAGCGGAACGCGCCGGTGGAAAGTCAGATGAGTAATTGAGACAAGATGCGGGGTCTCAGTGTTTGGTCCACCGATGTCCAAGCCACAGATAATGCCTCCCATGTCTCCGGTGTAAAAGACACTGGTGACATTGCACTTCGCAGGAACTGGTATTTCGGGTGTCTGTTTAGCCAATAGTTTTGCCAGAGGCGGCGTTATATTTGCCTCGATGGGTAACGCCTCCTTCAACCTTGCGATGAGTACGTCGGTCTTTCCTTGCTGATCAATCATCGAGAGTCTCCGAATCCGCGGATGCGTTCGCCGGCTTGCATCTTGGGCGGTGCAACCCAGTTGGGGAAGCCTTGTTGGGATCCTCCTCAGAGAGCTGTGGACCCCCAATGCCGATGGCTGGGCATGACCTCAGAGTTGAAACTTGCCTTCGTCGTCACCCGCGCGACGCCACGCGATTTGCTGCGAAAATAGAGAACGATACGCCCAAGTGCTACAACCCCAACTTCCCGGCCGGACTGGCCTGGCTGAGCTTCGCCCGCCGGACGTAGCTGCGCATGGTCGTCAGGCTCCGGTGTCGGGTGTGGCCCATGATCTCCTCGTCCGGCACCTTGTTGCGGTAGGCCGTCGTCACGAACCCCGCACGCAGCCCGTGCGGACTGATTGGCTCGGCCAGCGTGCCTTGCAAACCGGCCGCGGCGGCGCGCTTGAGCAGGATCTGGCGCACCCCGTCCGCGCTCAGCCAGGCGTTCTCAACCGCGCCGCCGCGGTTGATTTTGCGGAACAGCGGGCCCGCGGTGACCTCGGCGAGTTCGAGCCAGTCCTTCAGCGCGGTGACCGGGCAGGTTTCCTCAGCCTTTCCGCGCGGAATGGCGATCTCGGCGCCTTCGCCCTGCTTGTCCGTCTTCGACCGCTCGATCAGCAGCTTCAGCCCCTCCTCGGTCCAGGTCACATGCTCGACGTTCAGCCCGACGAGTTCGGAGCGGCGCAGCGCGCCGGCGAAGCCGAGCAGGAACAGCGCCCGGTCGCGGGCACCGGCGATGCCGGTCCCGCAGGCCCGGCAGAGCTTGCGGACCTCGGCCGTGGTCAGAGCTGCCGCCCGCCGCGCAGGGGTGCCGTGCTTGCGGCCGATGCCGCGCAGCGTCTCGCGGATCGCGGGGTGCTTGGTGTCGAGCGGATGCCCGGCAACGCCGCAGGCCCGCGCGATGGCGGCGACCCGGCGGCGCAAGGTCGGCATCGCGTAGCCCTCCCCGGCCGCGGCCAGATAGGCGCCGACCGTTTCCGGTGTTGCCGGCATCGCCTCGAAGCCGTGTTTCTTGCACCATGCCTGGAAGTTGGCGACATCGGCGGCGTAGGCCCGCAGAGTTGCCTCGGCATCGGCGCCGTCCTGGTAGGCTTTGGACTTCGCCAGCGCCATGGCTTTGCGCGCGCTCGGTGGCCTGGCGCCGTCCAGCCGTGCGATTTGCCGCTTGCGCGCTTCAATGACGGAACCGACCATGCGGGCTCCTGTAGCATGGCTTAAGACGCCATAACAGCCCTTCCCGCGTGTTATCGAAGACCGGACGCCGGCATTTTTTAGAATAAGGAACCCGCTTAAAAGGAAGTTCGCCATCGCCGTGACTGGTTCGCCGGGTTGATGGAGACCTTCGGATAACGGCTGCGCCGCGGCGGGATGTTTCCGACCCGTCGCTGGAATCGTCTCGATTCGCGCACCAGACCTCAAAGCTGGCGACGCAGGCGAATCGCACTTCGGATTCGCTTGACCGTGATAAAAATGCTTGCCCGGCTCGATTCGCTTCGATTCTACCCCCTTGGGTGTCA
>NZ_CAJATU010000091.1 GCF_903944925.1 uncultured Rhodopila sp.
CAGCTCAGGCGCGGTGATGAGGCCCGCCGGGCTTGCGGCCTGCCGGCGCGGCTCTGGCAGGCATTGTGGGGCAGATAAGTACCCGCCGCTTCAACGCAACCGGCAGGACCGGGCGTTTCTGGCGCTGCTGGCCTCACGGAAATCATCTGATTTCCGTCATCCCAATGGGTGGACAGCAGACATAGATCGCCCGGTCCATCACTGGCGGCTTCGCGCCCATTCACGTCCTACCGGAGCCGTCTGTCTCGCCTGGAAGCGGACATTCAGCACGATCCGTGATTCAAGATTTTCGCACCGGCTTTTGGTCTCGATAACGTAACGCATCGACCAACAATGTGAATGCCTGCGTCGGCTGGCGCCGGCTCGGATAATAGAGGTGATAACCGGAAAAAGGTGGGCACCAGTCGGCGAGGACGCGAACTAGACGGCCGCTGATCAAGTCCTCCCGTGCCTGTTCCTCCGTCAGGTAGGCGAGGCCAAAACCGGCTCGGGCTGCCGTGAGCATAAGTGCAGCAGTTCCGAACACGAGCTGGCCGTCGACGCGCACGTTCAATTCGCGCCCCGCCTTCTCGAATTCCCAAGCGTATAGGCCGCCGTGGGTCGGCAAGCGCAGATTGATGCAGTTGTGCGCCGTGAGGTCCTGCGGTGTCTTAGGCGACTCATGCGCCGCGAAGTAGGACGATGCGCCAACAACAGCCATACGCATGTCGGGCGCAATCCGCACGGAAATCATGCCGCTTGCGACTGTTTCGCCGGGTCGGACGCCGGCGTCGAACCGTTCGGCGACGATGTCGGTCAGGCCGTAGTCGATGACGATCTCGACCTTGATGTCCGGATAGTTCGGCAGGAACCGCTCCAGCGCCGGCCAGAGAACGGATTCCGCCGCATTCTCCGTCGCGGTTAAGCGGATCGTGCCGGCCGGCTTGTCGCGCAGTTCGGTGACAGCTTGCAACTCGGCGTCCACCTCTGCGAAGCGCGGCCCGATGCTCCGCAATAGCCGTTCGCCGGCCTCCGTCGGCGACACGCGCCGCGTCGTGCGCGTCAGAAGCCGGACGCCCAGACGGGTCTCCAGGCCGCGCATCGTCTGACTGAGCGCCGACTGCGACACGCCAAGCTGCGCCGCCGCGCGCGTAAAGCTTTGTTCTCGCGCGACCGCAAGGAACGCGACCAGATCAGCCGCCGTCTCCTTCTGCATTCAGAAGCCTCACTAATGGGTCTATTAAAATTATAGCAGCTAATAACCGAACACGAAGCTCGCCATCTTACGAGCCAGCGAAAAGACGCATCCCGCGTCCGGCGCTCGCGCCGAAAGGATATCATCATGGACATCAAGCGCAGCGGTGTGCAGCCATCCGGCAAAGGTCCCGCCGACTGGTTCACCGGCACGGTGCGTGTCGATCCCCTCTTCAGTCCGCCTGAGCCCGCCCGCGTTTCCGGGGCGCTCGTCACGTTCGAGCCCGGTGCGCGCACCGCTTGGCATACGCACCCGCTCGGGCAGACCCTGATTGTCACAGCCGGTTGCGGTTGGGTGCAGCGCGAGGGCGGCCCGATCGAAGAAATCCGTCCGGGCGATGTCGTCTGGTTTGCGCCCGGCGAGAAACATTGGCACGGCGCGAGCGCGACCACGGCCATGAGCCATATCGCGATTCAGGAAAAGCTCGACGGCAAGAATGTCGATTGGATGGAGAAAGTCAGCGACCAGCAATACCGCCGCTGATGGGGACGGGAGACGACTACGGGTCGCCGTTGGTTCCCCGCCTCATCGATGGCGCTGGCGGCGCCGCCTCTAACGTCAGGAGTTCAAGCCATGGCCAATACACCGTCAGTCGCGCGGAAGAATTTCGGTGATATCGCCCCCGCGCTCGCCGATTACACCGACAAGGTTCTCTTCGGCGATCTCTGGGAGCGACCCAACCTGTCGCCGCGCGACCGCAGCCTGGTGACGATCACGGCGCTGATCGCGCTCTACCGCCACAACGAGCTGCCGTTCCATCTCAAGCACGCAATCGACAACGGCGTGACGCGCGACGAGATCATCGAGACCATCACGCATTTGGCCTTTTACGGCGGCTGGCCGGTCGCCAACACGGCGTTGCCGATCGCCCGCAAGGTGTTCGAGGAAACCGGCAAATAAGTGCCGCGAACGAAGCTATCCCCCACGGTTTGGAGAGATTTCATGAAAGCCACCATGCTTTACGGGCCGCGCGACGTGCGCTTCGAAGAGGTCGCCGAGCCTAAAATCCTGAAGCCGACCGACGCCATCATCCGGCTCTCGGCGACCTGCGTCTGCGGCTCCGACCTCTGGCCCTTCCGGGGTTTGAACCCCATCACCGCGCCCATGGCGATGGGTCACGAATATTGTGGCATCGTCGAGGAAGTCGGCAGCGCGGTCACAACCGTGCGCCGGGGTCAATTCGTCGTCGGCTCCTTTTGCATCTCCGATAACACCTGTCCCCACTGCCGCTTCGGCTTTCAGTCGTCCTGTGAGCAGCGCGAATTCATGAGCGGTGCGCAAGCGCCATTGGCGCGGGTCCCGCTCGCGGACGGCACGTTGGTCGCCACGCCCGAGCTGCCAGCCGATGACCTGATCCCGAGCTTTCTGGCCGCTTCGGACGTGCTCGGCACCGGCTGGTATGCGGCCTCCGCGGCGCGCGTGCAGCCCGGTTCGACAGTCGCGGTTGTCGGCGACGGCGCGGTCGGCCTCATGGGCGTGCTCGCGGCCAAACAGATGGGTGCCGGCCGGATCATCGCCATGAGCCGTCACAAGACGCGACAGGACCTCGCGCTTGAATTTGGCGCGACCGACATCGTTTCCGAGCGCGGCGAAGCAGGCGTAAGCCGCATCAAGGACCTGACAAAGGGAGTCGGCGCGGATTCCGTGCTCGAATGCGTCGGCACGAAACAATCCATGATGCAGGCCCTTCAATGCGCGCGGCCAGGCGCCATGATCGGCTATGTCGGCGTCCCGCATGGCGTCGAGCTTGACGGCGCGGAGCTGTTCTTCTCGCAGCGCGGCCTTATGGGCGGCCCGGCTCCCGTGCGCCGGTTCCTTCCGCACCTCATGGACCTGGTGGCGGAGCGCAAGATCAATCCGGGCAAAGTGTTCGATCTGACGTTGCCGCTCGGTGATGTCGCGGAGGGCTATCGCGCGATGGACGAGCGCCGGGCCATCAAGACCATGCTGCGCGTGTAACGGGGAGGCCAGGCCATGCCCCATGTCATCGTCAAACTTTGGTCCGGAAAATCGGAGCAACAGAAGCAGAAACTCGCCGAGGCCTTGACCAGGGCCGTCATGTCGAGCCTCGGATACGGCGAGGAATCCATCTCTGTCAGCCTCGAAGAAGTCCCCGCGGCCGACTGGACCGAAAAGGTCTACAAGCCCGACATCCTTGATGGCTCCGGCAAGCTCTACAAGCGGCCCGGCTACAATCCGCTCTGATGGGCGGTATGTCGTCGGTTTCTTTCGCGTCAGAATCTTCGCCCTGCGTTGCCTCGGCCCTCGCGCCGCTGATTGTCGCGGTCCTCATCGCTTTCTGGTGATCGGGGCCGCGCGCCGGGTAGTCTCGTTTTTTGCTCAGAACGGTTTGCGCTTCGTCACACCTTGGTCGGGGTCGTGGCGGCCTGTTAGTTCGTCGCCGCGCTGATCGCGCGTATTTGGGCGGCCAAGGCCGCCGACATTAATGGCGCGAAGTGGGCCGTGATGGTAGGCGGGCAGGTTTCCGGCCCCATTCGCTCCAAAGCGGCCGTTCCGGTTTCGGCCGAACCCAGGCCGTCCCGGCCGGCGCGGCGTATGGCCGCTGTTGGTCGCGGCCGCCGCCTATGACCGCCGTCCCTTCCAGCCCTCAACCCACCACTGAACAGGTTCTTGTCCGGCGGCCTGTCGGTTTCGGGCCTTCTCTTGGAGGTTGCCTGCCGTCTCGGCGGTGATCTCGTCAGATTCCATGGCCTTCCGGCCGGTGTTGTTCGATGCCGGGGCAGGGGCCGTCGCCGCCGTCTTGCGTGGCCTTCCGACTGGTCGCCGGATCGTTTGAATGACGGCGTCATCGTGGCTGGCAGGGAGAGCTGCCTCCCGTGCTGTTACTATCGGCGCCTCTCGCCGTGAATCGTCAGCTTTCGGCCGAGCCTGACGCCCAGCAGCCGCTTCCGCCTTTTCAGTTGCGAAACCGCGGGCAAGGGCATCCAATTGCGCTTGCAGATCGCGGTTGGCCGCAAGAGCCTCTCGCAGCGCCCGATCGCTATGATCACGCGACGCCTCGGCTTCGAGAATGCTGCGCTGAGCCGCGAGCTTTGCCGTCGTCGCGAGGCGTGCCGATTCCAGGGCTGCATCTTTCTCCCGGTGAGCGTGGTGCAGCTTGGTGCGGAGTTCCTGGATGGTTGCCTCAGCATGGACAAGCTCGCGTTCCGCATAGTCCCGGGCGGCCTGCGACCGGATGGCCTGGCGCGCAGCTTTCATCGGATCGTTCGACGAGGGTATCGCCGGGTCCGGGTCGAAAGCCGTTCCAAGACCGAGATCCCGCCGCATTCCGGTTTCCGCGTCATCGCCTTCATGCATTGTCGGGTCGGAGGGTCTGCTAGATGTCACGGTGTTTGCCTTCGTCGATGGGTGATCATACTCCCGGCGGATCGAATTGCCAAAGTGCTTGGATTGCGATCTCCGCCTGCCGGGCCGCGTGAAGGCGATGCGGGAACGCGGTGACGGCGGGCGGAAGGTTGACCATCGGATCGATCTTGAATTGTGCGTCTGAGGCGCTGGCGGTGTTGTCCGAATCGAAGCGGCGTGAGCATGTTGCCGCTCCGAAAGTTTCTCCGAGGAGATCGTGATGCCGCCCGCCAAGAAAACGGCCTCTGCCGCCACGAAGACCGCGGCTCCCCCGAAAGGGGTGGCGAAAAAACCGGCTGCGCCGGCAAGCAAGGCCGCTGCGCCCGCGAAAAAGGCCGCCACTCCAGCCAAGAAGGCGGTCCCGGCAAAGGCCGCGCCGCAAGCCACCATCACGCTGAAGCATATCGCCGCCGAACTGGCGGAAGGACATGACCTGACGAAAAAGGCGGCCGAAGCCGTCCTGGACGATTTCGTGGCGCTCATCACCCGGCAGCTCGTCAACGGCGACAAAATCCGCCTGAGCGGCCTCGGCATCCTGCAGGTGCGCGACCGGCCAGCGCGCACCGCCCGCAACCCGAGGACGGGCGAATCCGTCGCAGTCGCGGCGAGCAAGAAAATAGCGTTCCGGCCGGCCAAGGAACTGAAGAACGCCGTGTAGTACCGGCGGACGCCTGTTTCGGTTGACCGCGGCAATGAGAGGTGAACAGGGTTACCCATGGCGAATCGAGACGACACTCCGAACGGTCAGGCGGTATCGCTCTCCAAGGGCCAGCTGATCCGGCTCGGGGTGGAACCCGGCGGTCTCGTCCCGGTCGGTGGCCCATCCGACAATCGCCCGGCCAGGCGAACCAGGTCATCCGGCGATCCTGTGGACACGTCCGCAGCGCTTGGGGCGCTGACGACGGCGCTGACGACGCTTGGCGGCCAGCTCGAACGGGAGCGGGCCAGGGCCGACAAGGCGGAGGCGGCGCTGGCGGAGGCCGGGGTGGCGCAGAAGGCGGCAATGGAGGAAGCCGCAGCGCTTCGTCAGGACCTCAAGCGGCGGCGATCAACGGGCCTGGGGCGTTTGGGACGTCTGGCGCGGGCGTGGGAGGGTGAGTAGGCGGGTCGATGCCGCCGGCCGGTGAGTCCGAAGGCGCGCACGCCGGGGCTGCCGGCGCAGTCACGCGTCCCGCCCGGCGGACTTGCCATACGAGCGTTATGCCGACATGGTGCGGATTTCAAGGATTTTGCAAAGTCATTCCGGTCAGAAAATGCGAGAGCTTGTGAGAAGTCACTGTGATCAGCTCGATTTTGCTCCGGCAAGAAGCAAGTCAACCATTAGTGCCCAGGCGTGCTGGAATTGCGCCCGTTCGTCAGCGCGCATCACCAAGTTGATCATCAGGCCATCGAGCGCCATCTCAGCGAGCCGCGCGATCGACTCGATCTCAGCGTCCGAAACATTCGAGGGAAGACGAGCGCGTAGCGCCTCGACGACGAGGCGGTGCATGTCGGCAACGCCTTCGGATAGCCGGGCGTTTATTTCGCGATCGAATATCGCTCTGGTGACGAAAACCGCTTGGGCTTTTAGCAGGACGGGATCGCCCTGCGCCGCGCGGACGAGCTGCTGGCCGAGGCCGTCGAGATAGGCCCGAGCCGACGTCGGTTGGTGTCCTTCAAGCTCCAAAGACTGACGCCAATCACAGGCGGCGAGCAGGATTTCGTCGACTGACGCGAAGTGATGAAAGATCGTCGCCTTGCTCACGTTGACCTCTCGCGCCAACGCACTCGCACTGAATGCGTCAGGGCCGCCACGCCCCAGCAATGTCAGGGCCGCGTTCAGGATTTCCTTGCGAGTTTCTTCGCCTGCCGCAGTGCGCTGCCCCTTGATCGCCATGCGCCACAGCTACTCTTGACCGATCGATCGGTCAAGAGCTACTCTGATTTTGAGAACAGCTCCCGTCACCGCGACCGCAGGAGAGTGGTCCACCGTTGGAGAACGCAAATGATCGAGCAACTGCAAGGGTTTCCCGAAAATGTCGTCGCCTTCGCGGGTCGAGGACAGGTGACGAAGGCCGACTACGTTTCGACCCTCATTCCGGCGGTCGAGAAGGCTTTCGCCGACCACGATCGCCTTCGCCTCTACTACGAGCTTGGAGGTGATTTTGCTGGGATTGATGCCGATGCGATGGTGGAAGATTTCAAGATTGGAATGCAGCACCTCACTCGCTGGGAACGAGCCGTGGTCGTCACCGACGTCCAGTGGATCGCCCATGCGATTTCACTTTTCAGCTTTCTGATGCCCGGTGCGATGAAGGCCTTTCCGACGAAAAATGCCGATCAAGCGCGTTCGTGGATCGTCTTGCCTTCTTTATAAGGTGAGTGCAGAAATCAAGTATTTTGCCCCAAAATATTATATCAACAAAGTTATCATGTTAACGTGTGCGTAAGTTGGCCTGTGCGGCTGAGTGGAACATAAAACCGGCATCATACCACTCAAAAATCCCATGCGGAAGTCGGCTTCCTGCGTGGCCGGAGGTCGAGTATTTAAGCGGTTCATGTGTCGCAAAAATCCCGTGCGGAATTGCGCATTTTGCAAGGGGTTTTGCAATGGAACCCTGACCCAACTTCCGCAGTTAGCACTTGGTCCTGTTTGAAAACCCGCGGAATATCGCGGTTTTCCCGTGCCTCGACAAAATTGTGGTGCTAAATACCGAGCTTTCCCAATCAGAAAACCCGCCGCCACACTTGACTCGCGCGGATTCACTATGGTGTCTCTCTCCAAGCCAGGACACCAGCCATGTTCGTCCGTGTCAAGAAGATCGGCGGCTACGAATACCTCTACCTCGTCGAGAACGTCCGCGAGGGCGGACGCCATGTCCAGCGCGTCATCAAGGCGCTCGGCCGCCGCGACGAGGTCGAAGCCTCCAACCTGCTCGACGGCCTGATCGCCTCCGCCGCCCGCCATTCCCGTCGCTCCATCGTGCTGTCCAGCTTCTACCGCGGCGAACTCGCCGAAATCCGCCGCCGCAGCATCGGCCCCGACCTGGTGTTCGGCCATCTCTGGCGCGAAACCGGCTGCCAGGCGGTATTGCACCGGCATCTGGCCGGACGGCGCTTCGGCTTCGATGCCGAGCGCGCCATCTACCTGACGGTGCTGCACCGCCTGATGGTCTCCGGCTCGGACCGTCACGCCAGCACGTGGCAGCAGACCCTCGACATCCCCGGCGCTGAAGACCTGATGCTCAACCATGCCTACAAGGCCATGGCCTGGTTGGGCGAGGCGATCGAGGGCGAGGACAGCGGCCAGGCGCGCCATTGCACCGACGCCATCGAAGAGGCGCTGTATGAACACCGTAAATCGCTATTCGGCGCGATCTCGGTCGCGTTCTTTGACACCACCTCGATCTATTTCGAGGGTGCCGGCGGCGCCATGCTCGGCCGGACCGGGCATTCCAAGGACTTCCGCCCGCAGCTCAATCAGGTCGTTTTGGGCATCGTGCTGGACGAGCAGGACCGGCCGATCGCCTCGTTCCTGTGGCCCGGCAACACCGCCGATGTAACCACGCTGCTGCCGGTGGTGGAGCGGCTGCGCCGCCGATCCGCCTTTTCGACGAAATCCTACGCCTCGGCGGTATGACCGTTGAAGATGGCGATGCGGGTGAGCATGACATCCTGGAAACCGTTTGCGGCGTCGGAGGATACCTTGCCGAAAGCCTTATCCGCGGCTGTCCCCTGAGGTGTGATCTTCTGCTGATCGGGCGCCGGCTGGTCCGCGGCAAAGGCAGCCCCGGCGGAGATGAGTGTGGTGGACAACAAAGCAGCAAACAAAAGCGGCGGAATGTTCGACATGTTCTATCCTGCAGGTTATTGCATCGACGGTGGCAGAATTGCTGAAATGACTGAAATGCCGACAGGCTCGGAATCTACTCACCACCGCGATGCGCCTGATCTTGGCCGGCTGGACCGCGGGGCGGATGGTCATTGTGGCGACGGTTGAACGGCGGGAGGGCAATGCCGGGAACGACCAGGATGCGCTGCCGCTCGGGCTGAGTAGTTTCCGAAGCTTACGCCCGTCTTGGCTGCTGCCTATGAGCAAACTGCGGCACCACCCAAGGCCTTGCGAGAGGACCGGCGGCGGCCGAAGAGGGAGCCAGCGGCTATGGACGATGCGAGCAGCGCGAAACTTTCCGGCCTGAGTCCGTTCGAACTGAAGGACACGCTGATACGGCTTGCCAGCAGTAATGCCGAGCGGATGATGCTGAACGCGGGACGGGGCAACCCAAACTGGCTGGCAACGATCCCGCGGCACGGCCTGCTTGGGCTGGGCGCATTCGCCCTGGCGGAATCGGAGCAATCCTTTTCTTACATGAAACAAGGCGTCGGCGGGCTGCCCGAGCGGGCGGGGATCGACGCCCGGTTTGGTGCGTTTATTGCCGCCGCCCCGGACAGCACGGGCGCTGTCTTCCTGAAGGCCGCCGTGGCCTATGCCAGGGATCGCCTGGGCATCCCGGCCGGCGACCTGATCCACGAGCTGGCGCAGGGCATCCTGGGCTGCGAGTACCCCGATCCGCCCCGCATGCTGCCATGTTGCGAAACGATCGCCCGCCACTACGTGCTGCGGGAAATGACCGGGGGCAAGACCCTGCCCGGCAGCGTAGACCTGTTCGCGACCGAGGGCGGCACGGCCGCCATCGGCTACATCTTCAACTCGCTGCGCGAAAACAAGCTGATTGCCGCTGGCGATACGATCGCCCTGGGGATGCCGATCTTCACGCCGTATATCGAAATCCCGCAACTGCGCGACTACCAGCTTGCGGAAATCAACATGGCGGCCGACGAGCGCGCGCGCTGGCAGTACCCCGATGCCGAGATCGACAAGCTGGCCGACCCGAAGGTCAAGGCATTCTTCCTGGTCAATCCCGGCAACCCGGACTCGGTCAGGATCGGCACCCGCCCGCTGGCGCGCATCGCCGCTCTGGTGAAAGACCGCAGGCCGGACCTGATCATTATCACCGACGACGTGTACGGGACCTTCGCCGACGACTTCGAGTCCGTGTTCGCTGCATGCCCGCACAACACGGCGCTGGTCTATTCGTACTCCAAGTATTTCGGCGCCACGGGGTGGCGGCTTGGCGTGATCGGCCTGCACCGGGACAACGTCTTCGACAGGAAGCTCGCCGCACTGCCGGAATCGGACCTGCGGCTGCTTGCCGAACGCTACAAGAGTCTGACGGCCGAACCCCGCTCACTGCGATTCATCGACAGGCTTGTGGCAGACAGCCGGTCCGTCGGCCTGAACCACACCGCGGGTCTGTCGTCACCGCAGCAAGTGCAGATGGCGATGTTCTCCCTGTTCGCGCTGATGGATGAGGCGGGTGAATACAAGGCCGAGATGAAACAGATCATCCGCCGCCGCTACCACGCCCTTTACACCGCGCTCGGTGCCGACCAGCATAACGACGCGAACAGTGTGGACTACTACACTCTGATCGACCTGGAAGCACTGGCCGCGCATTTCTACGGTAAGGCTTTCGCCGACTGGCTGCTGAAGAACCAGGAGCCGACCGACACTTTGTTGCGGCTGGCGAAGGATGGCGGGGTGGTGCTGCTGCCCGGGCAGGGCTTTGGCACGCTTCACCCGTCGGCGCGCGTCTCGCTCGCGAACCTGCGCGACATCGACTATTCGCGGATCGGTGAGGTGACACGCAACATCCTGTCGGAGTTCCACGCGGATTTCAGCCGGGCAGCGAAAGTTTCGCCCGCGGGCAAGCAAAAATAGCTGAAGCGGCCACAGACCGTTTATACAAGGGAGCCATAGCATGCACGCACTGCTGGACACTGTGCCGTATATCGCCCTGTTCGCGGCAATCGGCATCGGCGTCCTGATCGGCAAGCCGAGTTTCAAAGGCGTGAGCCTGGGGCCGGTCGCCGGCACGTTGATCGCCGCGGTTGTCATCGGGCAGTGGCATTTTGATATCGCCGGCCCGTTCAAGGCGGTCATGTTCGCGCTTTTCATATACTCGATCGGTTATGTGGCCGGGCCCGGCTTCGTTCACGCGTTCAGCCGCAAGGCATGGCGCCAACTGGTGCAGGCGACGTTCATCGCCGCGGTCGCGCTGGGGACGGCGCTTGGCCTTGCATACGTTTACAAGTTGGATCTCGGCACCGCGGCCGGCTTCACGTCCGGCGCGGTTACCCAGTCCGCCATCATCGGCACCGCGAGCGGGGCGATCCAGGGTCTGAACCTGCCCGCCGCGACCAAGACGGCGCTGGAGGATAACATCGCGATTGCGTATTCGATCACCTATCTGTTCGGCACGCTCGGCGCCATCCTGCTCATCACCTATGTCGGCCCGCTGATCGCCAGGCAAACGCTCGTCGCCGGCGCGAAGGCGCTGGAGGACCGCGACCGCGGCGGGGCGTCGAAGTTCGAAGACGGCACCTTCCCGGAGTTCCCGCCCAACGTGGAGCGCGCATACACGACCTCGATCGGCGGCAAGCGACCGGTCTCGGCCGTGGAACGAGCGATCGGGCCGGGGGTCTCGGTGATCCAGGTGATGCGGGCGAAGGCGGCGATGGCCATGGCGGGCGATTTGATACTGCTGGACGGCGATGAAGTGCTGGTCGAAGGCCCGCGCGCGGCGATCGTGCAGAAGGCGGCAACCGTCATTGGCCCGGAGTCATCGGCTTTGACAGGCACCGAGCCCGTCGGTGAATCGCTCAACGCCGTGATCACCAACCGGGCGCTGAATCACAAAACGCTGGCCGGTTGCAAGGAGGCGCTGCCGCCCGGCAGCTTCCACGGCATCCGGGTCACCGGCCTGATCAGAACCGGCCAATCCGTTGCGATCCTTCCGGTCACCGAACTGCGCACCGGCGACACCGTCACCTTGACCGGCACGAAGGAGCTGACAGAAACCCTGGGCAAGCTGATAGGCTACATCGAAAAACCAGCCAGCGGAACGGATTATATCTGGATGTCAGCCGGCATCATCGCGGGTATCCTGATCGGGCTTGTCAACGTCCCGGTCGGCGCCGGCGTCAAGATCGCGTTGGGCACCGGCGGCGGTTGCATGTTCTCGGGCCTGCTGTTCGGCTACCTTCGCTCCCTGCACCCGACATTCGGGCAACTGCCGGCCTCCACCGCCGCTTTTATGAAGAATTTTGGACTGATCGCGTTCATTGCCGTCGTTGGATTGGCGGCCGGCCCGAAGGCGTTGGCGACGATCCGGCAGCAGGGCTGGACGCTGGTTTACCTCGGCGCGATCGTAACGATCGTGCCCATCGTCGCAGCCCAATTGCTGGGCGCTTATGTGCTGCGCGGCGATCTGAAGAACTCCGACCTGTTGGCCGGATCGATCGCTGGCGGGCGCAGTTGTACGGCGGCTCTGGGGTCGGTGATGACCGTCGCCGACTCTAACGCCGCCATGCTGACCTACCCTGTGACCTACACGCTGGCGCAGGTCTATCTCACCCTGTTTGGCCCGGTGATCGTCGCGGTCATGAGCAGTTGGGGGCCCTGGGCCGTCGCCATCGCCAAGTAGCCGCCCGCACGGAACTCGCACAAAAGGACACGACCAATGAGACGCAATCGCCTGATGGTCGCCGTGTCGTGCGGCGCCTTGCTTTCGACCGCCGTGCTGGCGGCCAAGACCCCGCCTGCGAAGCCGCATATCGCGATCATCACGACCGGCGGGACCATCGCCGGGACGCAGTCCGCCAACGGCTCGCAAGCCTACACGGCCGGCAAGTTCGACGTGCAGCGCCCTTGATCGACGCGGCGCCACAGATGAAGGACATCGCCAATGTCACGGGAGAGCAGCTTGTGAACATCGGCAGCCAGGACATGGACAACGCGATCTGGCTCAAGCTCGCGGCGCGGACGCAGGCCCTGGTCGATCAGCCTGATGTCGATGCCGTGGTGGTCACGCACGGCACCGACACGATGGAAGAAACAAGCTACTTCGTCAGCCTGGCGGTCAAGACGAACAAGCCGATCGTCCTGGTGGGATCGATGCGGCCCGCGACATCGCTCAGCGCCGACGGCCCGATGAACCTGTATGAGGCGGTGCTGGTGGCCGCAAACCCGAAATCCCGTGATCGCGGCACGCTGGTGGTGATGAACGACCGAATCTACTACGCCCGCGACGTGGAGAATACCAACACCACTTCAAGGACAGGAATCGTGGCCCCGGCGGTCACGTGGTTCCAGCGTGGTATATTTTGACCCGCCAACGACCCTGCGCGCTGCGAACGGCGACTTTGCGATCGCCGGTGTCACCGAACTTCCCAGCGTCCAGATCGTCTATGCGTCGGCTAACATGGGAAGATCCTTCATCGACCTTGCGGTGAAGGAAGGCGACAAGGGGATTGTGGTGGCCGGGGTCGGCGACGGAAACATGACGACGACGGCGACCGCCGGGCTGGCGGACGCAGTCAAGGCCGGCGTCGCCGGTGTACGCAGCAGCCGGGTCGGCAGCGGCGCGGTCTACAGGAACATAGAGGTCGATGACGACAAGCTGCATTTCATTGCAGCCAACACGCTCAATCCGCAGAAGGCGCGGGTGCTTCTGATGCTGGCACTGACCAAGACGCACGACGTCCACGCGTTGCAGGAGTACTTCGACCGCTACTGAGATCGACTTTCCGCATTTCCGACGGGAGAGTTGGCTAACTGGCGGTTCAGAAAATGTCCTCCGTGGCGATGAACCGGGGCGTGACATGGGCAGCACCGAATCGCCACCACCGCGGCCACGGTGACTGTTCCTCTCGCGCCACGGCGGGTAGGGATCCTAGTAACACGCGGTAACGGCGATTCCCGCGTGTCTCCAGTCTGCGCTGTTATCGGTTTTTGCATAAATCATGCGCTGGCCCTACGTAGGTAGATTCCGAGGGTATTGTAGCGTCTCGGATCGATGCAGCTTCTTTCCCTGACAGGATGACAATAAATCAAGCCGGGGGATCTCATGCTGATACAATTGTCGACCGCC
>NZ_CAJATU010000092.1 GCF_903944925.1 uncultured Rhodopila sp.
ATCCGCGCCGTCGACCTGGACACACCGTCTGTGGTGGAGGCGGCGGGGCGCAAAGGGCGCCCGTGTCACATCGCCACCGCGAATCAACTTCCAATGTTTCCAGATACTTGAAGAGGAGGTGCACAATGAACCGGGCGTTGCAACGGGTCTCATGGCGCGCTCGACGCTGTTGGTATCGAGTTCGATGCGTCCATCGCCAACGAACCGCTCCAGCCCGTCCCAGTGGTTCAAGGCATAGCGGATCGCCTCGGCCGTCGGGCCGCGAGCAGGCAGTTTCGCGATCTGCGCCTCGAACCAGACACGCAGGTCCGCCACCAGCGGTTTGCTCTCGGCCTGACGCGCGGCCAACCGTTCGGCGGCGCTGGTGCCGCGAACTCGTGCCTCGATCTCGTAAAGCGCGGCAATCCGCTTCAGCGCCTCCACCGCGATCGGCGCCTTGGTCTTGGCCAGGTCATAAAAACCCCGCCGCACATGGCTCCAGCAGAAAGCCAGCGTGACGGGCGGATCGGCGGATTTGGAGCCGCCAAGCTTCTTGTAGGCGGCGTAGCCATCGCACTGGAGAATACCGCGGTAGCCGCCGAGCAGCATGTTGGCGTGGATATGGCCCCGCCCGGGCGCGTAGCTGTAGACCACGGCCGGCGGCAGGCTGCCGCCCCATGGCCGATCGTCACGCGCGATAGCCCAAAAATAGCCCTGCTTGGTCCGCCCGCGCCCCGGATCGAGCACCGGCACAACCGTCTCGTCGGCGAATATCCGTGTGGATTCCAGCAACATCTCGCGCAGCCGCGCCACCACGGGGGCGACTTCTGCCGCCGCATACCCCATCCAGAACGACAGGGTCGAGCGCTCGATGATGACGCCCTGCCGCTCCAGGATCTGCGCCTGCCGATACAGCGGCAGATGATCGGCAAAGCGTGCCACCAGAATGTGGGCGACCAGCGCCTCGGTCGGAAGGCCGCCTTCGATCAGCCGCGCCGGCGCCGGCGCCTGCACCACGGTGCCCGGGCAGGCCCGGCAGGCGAGCTTCGGACGCCGCGTCACGATCACCCGAAACTGCGCCGGGATCACGTCCAGCCGTTCGGAGGTGTCCTCGCCGATCACCGTCATCGCCGCCCGGCAGCACGGGCATGCGGTATCCTCGGGCGCCAGCGTCACCTCGATCCGCGGCAGGTGCGACGGCAGCGCACCGCGGCTCGCTCGCCGTTTGGCGGCATTATCCTTGCGCAGCTCGGCGTTCTGCTTCTCCGCCTCGGCGTCGCCCTTGGCGATCGCCTGCTCCAGGGCTTCCAGGCCCAGTTGCAACTGCTCCTCCGGCAGACGCTCGGACTTGGCGCCGAACTGCATCCGGGTCAGCTTCAGTAGCAGATGGCGCAGCCGGTCATTCTGCGCCAGTAAGGTATCCCGCTCGATGACCGCGGCGTCGCGTTCAGCGAATGTCGCCAGCACCAGCGCATGCAATGCCTCAATGCTTTCAGGCAGGCTCTGCATGGTGTCGGGGGCGGTGTCCATCACACTGCGAATCCTACACAGCAACGGTTGGATTCGACAATACTTTTATTGTCTGAACGCGCGTCCAATCGAGGCCGTCAAACAATGCGGCGAACTCGACATGCGAGAGCTTCATCACTCCATGCATGATCGGCGGCCAGCGGAACGATCCTTCCTGGATTTGCTTCCATACCAACACAAGACCGCTGGTATCCCAGACCAGTATCTTGACGCGGTCGCTGCGCTTGCTGCGATAGACGATGACCGTGCCGGAGAACGGGTTTTCGCCCAGCACCTCCTGCGCCAGCGCCGCGAGTCCGTGTGCGCCTTTACGGAAATCGACCGGCTGTGTGGCCAGCAGGATGCGGGCTCCGGCGGGAAGGTTGATCATGCCGGCGATGCCGACGCTCGAACCGCGCGCAACACGGCGGTCAATTGCGCCGCATCGTCCATGTTCGAAACAACGCGAACCACGGCGCCGGCAAGCTTGACCTCGATCACAGGGGCTGCCGATGCCGCACGCGGAACCGGCGCGGGGGAGACGGCTTCCGTCACGATCGGAACAAAGGCGGGCGTTACGGACTTTGCCGTTGTTGCAGGCGTGGCCGCCAGGTTCCGGCGTGCGGCGCGCCGCCAGCCGAAGACCTGCTGGGAGCAAACCTGCCAGCGTCGGGCCACCTCGGACACGCGGGATCCCGGAACCAGGGTTTCCTCGACGATCCGCGCCTTCTCCTCCGCCGACCAGCGGCGGCGACGGCCAGGCCCGGTCAGGATCTCGACCCGCCGATATTCACCCTTCGCGTCGTCATTAACGTCAAACATAACGATAGCTCGATGCCCCCTCTGCAGGGGGCAAAACCAACCACCTTCCGGGCGGGCGTTAAACAAGGGCGGCAGAGCTACGCTTACCTTCTACCGCGAGATGGGCGAACTCTTCGGTGTCGAACTGCGTCCGCACAACCGCTGGGGCGGAGCCAAGATCCTGCGCCGGCGATGGCAGGCGCACATCCAAAATACCCTGTCCAGGCCGGTGCTTCTGGTCGATGAGGCGCAGGAGATGCAGCCCGCCGTGCTGGCTGAGTTGCGCCTGCTGGCCTCCGCCGATCTCGATTCCAACATCCTGCTGACCGTCGTGCTGGCCGGCGACGGCCGGCTCGCCGACCGTCTGCGCTCCGAGGAATTCCTCCCCCTCGGCAGCCGCATGCGGGTGCGCCTGGCGATCGAACGGGCAACGCCACAGGATCTCCAGGATTGCCTCCGGCACGCGCTCCAGCAGGCCGGTGCGCCGACATTGATGACCCCGGAGGTGATCGCCGCGCTGTGCGATCATGCCCAAGGCAATCTGCGCAGCCTCATGATCATGGGCGACGAGTTGCTCGCCGCGGCCA
>NZ_CAJATU010000093.1 GCF_903944925.1 uncultured Rhodopila sp.
CTGTCTTGCCGGTGCTGCCATTGCGATGGTTGTCCGCCTCGGCGGGCTTGTCGCCACCAGGCGCGTAGCCGAGGTGGTGGCTCAGCTCGCCGCCCAGCGCCCGCTCGATCAGCGCCTTCTTGAAGGCGATGCCGGCGGTCTCGATCGCTTCGCCGCTCATCGGGCCGGTCAGGAAGTGGGCAACCAGCTCCTTCGGCACCGATGGCAGTTTGGCTACGTCACGCGATACTTTTTTGGCTTTGCTCAGCATAACACGCTCCTGTGCGTTCGTTATGCCTCGCACACAAAATTACGGACAGGCTCAGCTGGAGGGGCGGCATGCGTTGCCTTCGGCTACCGCCGCCCCAAACCCACCGCTCAGACCGAAAAATACTTCGCCCGCGGGTTCAGCACCACGATCGCGCTGGTGGACTGCTCCGGATGCAACTGGAATTCATCCGAGATCGAAACCCCGATCCGCTCTGCCCCCAGCAGCCCCAATATCGGCACCTGGTCCTCCAGCCGAGGGCAAGCCGGGTAGCCGAACGAATACCGGCTGCCGCGATACCCCTGCCCCAGCATCTTCTCCATATCCCGGTCATCCTCCGCGGCGAACCCGAGTTCCGCGCGGATACGCTTGTGCACGTATTCCGCCATCGCCTCCGCCATCTCCACGGATAACCCGTGCAGATACAGGTAATCCTGGTAGCGATTGCCCTCGAACCAAAGCCGGGCGGTGTCCGACGCCTTCTGCCCCACCGTCACCACCTGCAGGCCGATGACGTCCCGCTCGGCGTCGTCCACGTCGCGGAAGAAGTCGGCAATGCACTCGCCATCGGTTTTCGGCTGCCGCGGCATGGCGAAGCGCGTCACTTCCGTGCTGCCGTCCTGCTCGAAAATGATCAGGTCGTTCCCCTGCCCCGCCGCCTTCCAGTACCCGTAGGCAGCCTGCGGCTTCAGGATGTCCTCTTCATCGCACAGCGCCAGCATCCGGCGCATCACCGGCCGCAGCTCCTGCTTCGCCCAGCCGAGGAACTCCTCCAGGCTCCGCCCCTGCTTCCGGAAGCCCCACTGGAACTGGTACAGGCTGCGCTCATTCAGGAACGGCACGATCGCCTTGGGCGCTGATTCCAGCACCTTCGCACCCCAGAACGGCGGCTCGATCACCGGCACATCGCGCGTCAGCCGATGCCGCCGGGCCTGCACCGCGGCGACATCCACCGGCGCAAACGCCTTGGCATCAGCCTGGCCCAGGGTTCGCGCCGTATTGCGCGACTTGCCCACGCGCTTGGACTGCACCGCCGCAAGATAGTCGTCGAACCCGTTGGAGGCGACATGGTCCATCAGGTGCAACCCGTCGAACGCATCGCGCGCATAGGCCACGCGCCCGCCGGCGTAGGATCGCACGCAATCGTCCTCGACATAGTTCCGCGTCAAAGCCGCGCCGCCAAGCAGAACCGGCACGTTCAGCCCCTGCCGCGCCATCTCCTCCAGGTTTTCCCGCATCACCACGGTGGACTTCACCAGCAGGCCGGACATGCCGATGGCCTGGGCCTTGTTGTCCCGCACCGCTTCCAGCATGTCGGCCAGCGGCACCTTGATGCCGAGGTTGATCACCTTGTAGCCGTTGTTGGTCAGGATGATATCGACCAGGTTCTTGCCGATATCGTGCACGTCGCCCTTCACCGTCGCCAGCACGATGGTGCCTTTTTCCTGGCCCTCCACCCGCTCCATCTTCGGCTCCAGGTAGGCCACCGCGGCCTTCATCGTCTCCGCGCTTTGCAGCACGAACGGCAACTGCATCTTGCCGGCGCCGAACAGCTCGCCGACGACCTTCATCCCGTCCAGCAGCACGGTGTTGATGATGTGCAGCGGAGACAAGGTCTGCAGCGCCTCGTCCAGGTCCTCCGTCAGGCCCTTGCGGTCGCCATCGACGATGCGGTCCTTCAACCGTCCGGCCGCCGTCGCGGCACGCTCCTTCTTCACCGCATCGGCCGCTTTCCGTCCGGCGAACAACTCCAGCAGCCGTTGCAGCGGATCATAGCCCTCGCGGCGGCGGTCGAAGATCAGGTCTTCGGCGACCTGCCGCTCCTCCTCCGCGATCAGGTGCATCGGGCGGATTTTCGAGATGTGGATGATCGCGCCGCTCATGCCCGCCTGCCGCGCATGTTCCAGGAACACCGAGTTCAGCACCGCGCGCGCCGCCGGGTTCAGCCCGAAGCTGACATTCGACAGGCCGAGGATGATCTGGATGTCCGGAAATTCCGCCCGGATCGCCGCGATCCCCTCCAAGGTCCATTGCGCCAGCTTGCGGTCGTCCTCGTTGCCGGTGGCGATGGTGAAAGTCAGCGGGTCGATCAGCAGATCCGACTGCGGCAAGCCATGCTGATTGCAGGCGAAGTCCACCAGCCGCCGCGTGATGCGCAGCTTGTCCTCCACCGTCTTGGCCATGCCGGTTTCATCGATCGTCAGCGCGATCACCGCCGCCCCGAACCGCTTCGCCAGCACCAGGCGATCCGTTGCGGCCTTTTCACCGTCCTCAAAGTTAATCGAGTTGATGATCGGCTTGCCGCCGTGCAGCTTCAGTGCCGCCTCGATCACCGGGGTTTCCGTGCTGTCGATCACCAGCGGACTGTTCACCGAGGCCGTGAAGCGGCGGATCACCTCCGACATCTCGGCGTTCTCGTTCCGCCCGACAAAGGCGGTGCAAACGTCCAGCGCGTGCGATCCTTCAGTGACCTGTTCGCGGCCCATGGCGACGCAGCCGTCCCAGTCGAACGTCTCCTGCAGTTCGCGCCATTTCTTCGATCCGTTGGCATTGCAGCGTTCGCCAATCGCGAAGATGGCGTTTTCCTGCCGCAGCGGCACCGCCTGGTACAGGCTGGCCACGCCCGGGACCCACACCGGCGAACGCGCCACCGGTGCCGGCCGGAACCCGCCATGCTTGCGCAGCATCGCGTCGAGCGCCTCGATATGCGGGATCGACGTTCCGCAGCATCCGCCGACAAGGTTCACCCCGTCCTGCACCACGAAGCGTTCCACCCACGACGCCAGATCGGCCCCGCTCAGCGGGTAGCGCGTGTGCCCGTCCACCAGCTCCGGCAGGCCGGCGTTCGGCTGCACCGAGATCAGCCCCGGCCAGTTGGCGGCGAGCCAACCGACATGCTCGGCCATCTCCTGCGGGCCGGTGGCGCAGTTCAAGCCCATCAGCGGCACGTCCAGCGCGCCGATGACCGCGGCAGCGGCGGCGATGTCGGGCCCGACCAGCAAGGTGCCGGTCGTCTCCACGGTGACCTGCACGAATATCGGCGTATCGGTGCCGGCCGCACGGCGGGCGATCTTGGCGCCGTTCACCGCGGCCTTGATCTGCAAGGTGTCCTGGCAGGTCTCGATCAGGATCGCGTCCACACCGCCGGCGATCAGCCCGCGGCATTGCTCGGCCAGCGCCGCCTCCAGCGGGTCATAGGCGATGTTGCCCAGGCTCGGCAGTTTCGTGCCCGGCCCGACGCTGCCGATGACCCAGCGGTCGCGGCCATCCGCAAATGTCTCCGCCGCCTCGCGCGCCAGTTCACCGGCGATCTTGTTGATATCAAACGCCCGATCAGCCAGGTCGAACTCGGCCAGGGTGACCGGGGAGGCGCCGAAAGTGTTGGTCTCCACCATGTCGGCACCGGCGGCGAAGTAGCCGCGATGGATCTCCCGCACCATGTCGGGGCGGGACAGCACCAGCACGTCGGTGCAGTTCTCGCGGCCCCAGTAGTCCTTCTCGACATCCAGGGTCAGCGCCTGGACGCGGCTGCCCATGCCGCCATCGCACAGCAGAACGCGATCGCGCAGGGCATCGAGCAAATGAGGACGGGTCATGTCAGGGAACCTTCAGAGAGCGAGTTCACGCGTCGGGGTTGTCATTGCCGCTTCCATGCGGACGGCCGGCCAGATCCGCACCGGCAGGGTGCCGGCAATCGCCACCGGCTCCTGCTGTTGCAGCGCGGCCGCGGCGAACATCCGTTCGACACTGGAATCCGGGAAGCCGGGCCAGCGATGCGCCAGCTTCGCGGTCAAATCGGCGCGCCGGTGTTCGGCCAGGTCGATCAGCAGCAGGCGTCCGCCCGGGGCCAGCACACGGGCGGCCTCGGTCACGACACCGGCGGGGTCCTCGGCATGGTGCAGCACCATTTGCAGCACGACGGTGTCGAAGGATGCATCCTGCAACGGCAGCCTATACATATCGGCGAGCCGAACGGCGCAATGCCCGAGACCGGGACCGGACAGTCGCGCCCGCGCCAGGGCCAGCATCGCCTTCGATGCATCGATCCCCAGCCCCTGCCGCACCCGCGGCGCGAGCAACTCCAGCACGCGCCCCGTTCCAGTGCCGATATCCAGCAGCCGACCGGGTGGTTCGGGCGGGATCAGGGCGAGGAGGGCGTCCTCCACCGCCAGGGCGGGCAGTTCGAGCGCCCGCATCTCGTCCCAGTCGGCGCCTTTGTGACGGAAACTCTCCGACGCCACACGCGCCCGTTCCGCCAGCACCCGCGCCGCCTGCCGCCGATCGGCTTCCAGGATGGGATCGTTGGGGGGGAGGCGGGCGACGAGGTCGCGGGCCAGGGCGCCATCGTCGCCGGGCGGCAGCGCGAACCAGACATTGGCGCCTTCGCGCACCCGGTCGAGCAACCCGCAATCGCACAGCAGCTTCAGGTGGCGCGACAGGCGCGGCTGCGACTGGCCGAGGATTTCGGTGAACTCCATCACGCAGAACGCCCCCCGCGCCGCCAGCGCCAGGAGACGCAAGCGTGTCGGCTCAGCGGCGGCGCGCAGGCTGGCGAGGAGGTGCTCCATAGGGAGCGCCTAATGACATAAACATATCCTTATGTCCAGACGGTGTTTGCCCGGGTGAGTCGCGGCCAGTCCAACGCTAGAACCGATCCCCCGGACCGCCCCGCCCCGCCGGCAGGGACCGCAGCCGAAGCAGCAGCGCGGGCACGTCATCGACAACCTCGAACAGGCGCCGGCAGCCCGGGTCCGCGAATCCCTGTTCGATCGCGTGCTCGATCGTCGCCACCAGCGGCCGGGCCCAACCAGCCACGTCGCACAGCAAAATCGGCTTGTCGTGCAGCCGAAGCTGCCGCCACGTGATAATCTCAAAAGCTTCATCAAACGTGCCGAGGCCGCCCGGCATCACCAGGAACGCATCGGATTCCTCGTACAGCCGCCGCTTCCGCGTATGCATGCTGTCGGTGACGACCATCTCCGTCGCCCCCGCATGCGCGACCTCCATCTGGGTCAGGAACTCGGGGATTACGCCCAGCACCGTGCCGCCGGCTTCCAGCACCGCATCGGCGACCACGCCCATAATGCCGATGCGCCCGCCGCCATACACCAGCCGGATTCCGGCCTCGGCGAGCCCGCGGCCCAGGAGACGGCCCGCCTCGGCGTAAGCCGGGTTGTTGCCGACGCGGGAGCCGCAAAACACGGCCAAAGAGTGTATCGACGTCATGGATATCCTTGTTTGCTTGCCGGAGCAGTCTGTCCGCTCGATCCCAAATCTGCTAGCGAATCCTCGTGGCGATCCCGAACTGTTAAGGATCGTGAAACAACAAGTTGATCAGGAAGGGTCTGGCTGATGAGAAACAGGATTGCTCTGGGTGCCGTGATGCTGCTGGCCGGGATGGGCGTTGCGCGCGCCGACGCCCTCGACCCGATCGCCATCCGGCAGGTCGGCATGGACCTGCAGGCGGGCGACTTCGCCTACATCAAGTCGGTGGTGACGTCCAAGGGCGAGGTCAAGCCGCTGGAGGTCCCCGCCAAGGCGATCGCCCGCTGGGCGGCGACGATCCCGGTGCTGTTCCCCGCCGGCTCAGAAAAAGGCGGCGACACCAGGGCGCTACCGGAAATCTGGTCCGACCGGGCCGGGTTCGAGAAGATCGCCTCCGCGGCCGGCGCCGCCGCGACGAAGCTCGCCGAGGCCGCCAAGGCCGGCGACGCGGATGCGGTGGCGGTGCAATACAAGGCGCTGGGCGAGCAGTGCGGCGCCTGCCACAAGGGCTACCGCGCCAAGTAGCGCCGCGGCCCACCGTCATGGCGGGCGGAGGGGTTCGAGACCCACGCCCGTCCCGCCGTTAACGGTTTGGCAACCTTCCCTCGATACTGTTCGGCTCGTCAAAGCCATCCGGCTGACCTTGGCGTCCCGAACCGCATCGCCTGGAGCATGAACGTGTCGAAACACCCCCGAGGCGCCGCGCCGCCGCGGATTTCACCCCGCACCGGCGCAGCGCTCCTGTGCCTCGGCGTGTGCGGATCTCTGCTGGCCGGATGCGGCACACTGACGAAGCTGTCCGAGGTCGGACGCGACCCGCAAATGACGCCGACCGAGGACCCGACGAAGGACCCGAAATGGCGGCCCCTCACCATGCCGGCACCCGCGCCGCAGCCGTCGCCGACGGAGCCGAACGCGCTGTGGCGATCGGGGTCGCGCGCATTCTTCAAGGACCAGCGCGCCGCGCAGGTTGGCGATATCGTCACCGTGCTGGTGAACATGAACGATTCCGCCAACCTGAAGAACAACACGACGTCCACCCGCACCAGCACGGACAATGCCGGGATGGCGAATTTCTTCGGCATGGAGAACCTCGTGCCGCCAACCGTCACGCCGGCTTCGCTGCTGGCGGCAAAAAGCGGCAACAGCAACGTCGGCGCCGGCCAGATCCAACGCAACGAGGCAGTGACCCTCCGGCTGGCCGGGATCGTCACGCAGGTGCTGAGCAACGGCAACCTGGTTGTCGCCGCCCGGCAGGAGTTCATGGTCAACGGTGAGCTGCGCGACCTTCAGGTAACCGGCGTGATCCGCCCGCAGGACATCGCATCCGACAATACCGTGCCGCATGACCGCATGGCCGAGGCGCGCATCTCCTATGGCGGCCGGGGCCAGTTGACGGATCTGCAACGGGCCCGCTGGGGCCAGCAGATGATGGATATCCTGATGCCGTTCTGACGCCGCGGCGGGTTGCCCGGCGGCGGTTTTTATGCGCTATCCGCAGCCGAACCGGACGCGGGGAGCAAACCGTTGCTTATTCTGATTGTTGGCATCATCGTCTTTCTCGCCACCCACACCTTCACAACGTTCCGCGATCGGCGATCCGCTTTGATCGGGCGCCTCGGCGCCGGCGGGTTCAAAGGCATCTATTCGGTCGTCGCGCTCGCCGGCTTCGCAATGATCGTCTGGGGTTTCTCACGCTACCGGGCGGAGGGGATGATCCAGTTATGGACCCCGCCGGTATGGGGACGCCACCTGGCGATCGTGCTGATGTGGTTCGCGTTCGTGGCGCTGGCCTGCTCCAACCCCAAGCAGCCCGGGCGCATCCGCGGCTGGCTCCGCCACCCCATGCTGGTCGCAGTCAAGATCTGGGCGCTGGCGCACCTGCTGGCCAATGGCGACCTGGGCGGCCTGCTGTTGTTCGGATCTTTCCTCGCCTGGGCGGTCTACGACCGGATCGCCGTCAAGCGGCGCGGCGACTTCGGCGCGCCCCGCATCGGCGCGTTCACCCGCGCCGACGGCATCGCCGTTATTGCCGGGACAGTGGTCTACGTGGCGATGATTTTCCTGCATCCCTGGCTCATCGGCGTGCCCGTCATCTACTGGTAGGGCGGTGCGGAACGTTCCGGGTGGATCACAATGTTTTGAACCGTCGCCGGAATAGTTTTCACAACTTCGTTTACCGGCCTTGGATTTATTGACAGCCTGCCGGCGCCGGGTCCAGCTTGCGCTCCGGATGCCAGGCAAGGACGTCATATGACAACGCGCACGTGGGTTGGCGGCGACAATCACGCATCTAACCCGAACGACTGGTCACCGTCGGGGCTTCCGCAACCCGGCGATTCGTTGGTGATGAATACCGGGACGATGACGCTTTCCGGCCAGACCCTGGCCGGTGATACATTGACCATCGGCGGCAACGGGACCGTCGATATCAATACAATACACGCAACGACCCTGAAGCTTGCAACGGCGGAG
This sequence comes from uncultured Rhodopila sp., assembly GCF_903944925.1. GTDB lineage: Bacteria > Pseudomonadota > Alphaproteobacteria > Acetobacterales > Acetobacteraceae > Rhodopila. The sequence goes on from NZ_CAJATU010000093.1 coordinate 7,988, forward strand.
CCGGCGGCGCACATCAATATTCATGCCGCCCTGCACAGCACGCTGACGCTGACGGTGAATTTTGGTTCTTATAGCTATCTGAACGTCTCCGGCGGCAAGCTGGCGTTTATCGGCACGAGCGGCTTCGGCGCTTTTTCGACAGTATTGAAAGATGATATTACCGGGACGGGCACGCTCGATCTCAGCGGCGGCAACGCGTCCGGCGAAAACATGGAAATCAATGGCTCGGTCGCGAGCGGGCTGACGTTCAATATTTACTCCCTCGGCATCGGCGATGCGGGTTTGCAGATCGACCACCCGTCGAAGTTTCACGCCGCTATCAACATGGTCCAGTCCGGCTGGGTGGCGTTCGAGGGCATTCACGCCACACGGGGTGAATTGTTCAATGGAATCCTGGAGATGTTCGACGGCAAGAAGCTGGTGGACGCGGTCAGGCTGACCAACGCCGGCGGGGTCGCGCCGCAATTGCAGCAGAACAGCCAGGGCGTGATGTTTTCGACCGGACTTGGCGATTACGATCAGCCGGGAGGCATCGGCACCGCAATCCCGCTCACTGTCCACGTTTAGCCGCACCCGCGCATAGTCGCCTCTATCGTCATGGTGGGCGCAGGCCCGCCATCCACGCCTGTTTTTGTGCACGCAAAAGGCGTGGACGCCGACCTCCGTCCGCGTGATGCGGGCGGCGCGTCCGGAGAGCTAACAACATTATCGTCGGTTGGTATTATACCAAAGTATTGTCTACACCATGGTATAATGGATTTTGCTCCCGGCCCGTTGCATCTGTCCGTCCGAGGCCGATCATCCCGACCGGCCGAAGACGGAGTTGAAGATGAAAAAGTTGTTTTTTACCGCTCTGGCAGTCGTGAGCCTCGCCACCGCTGCGCTTGCTCCGGTTGTTGCAAACGCCCGGGGCTTCCACAACGGCAGCACTGTCGCGGATACTGCAACGGCCAGCCGGATCCAGCAGACAACCCAGTATCAGTGAAGCTGAAACGCCGGACCAGGAAGGCCTGTCACCCCGGCCTTCCTGGCGGGCATCCGCCGAGACGCAACTTCCCGCTCATGTTCACCAGATCGGCGAAGGAACGGGCCTTCATCTTGCGCATGACACTGCCGCGATGCGCCTTTACTGTAATCTCGCTGATACCCAGCTCGCCACCGGCCTGCTTGTTCAGTAGCCCGGAGACGATCAGAGCCATAACCTCCCGCTCACGGCGGCTTAGCGATTCGTAACGATCCCGCAGCGCGGCGATGTCCGCCTGCTGATCCAGTGCCGCCTGGCTGCGCTCGATCGCCTGCCGGATCGCGTCCAACATCACATCGTCGCCGAACGGCTTCGTCAGGAATTCGACCGCGCCGGCCTTCATCGCCCGCACCGTCACCGGCACATCCCCATACCCCGTAATAAAAATGATCGGCATGTGTACCAAACTGGCGACGCGCTGTTGCAGGTCCAGACCGCTGAGGTCCGGCAACGAAACATCAAGCACCAGGCAGCTCGGAACTTCGACCCGCGGCCGGGATAGAAATTCCCCGGCGGACGCAAACGTCTCCGGCTGCCAGCCCGCGGTGCCAATCAGCAATTCAAGCGATTCGCGGACGGAGATGTCGTCGTCGACAACGAACACGATCGGCGTGGCGTGCGGCATGGGCGATAACCCCGTGACCAGTGCGCTACCTAAGTTCATGCTTGTCTCCCGGCAGTATGACTGATCGCTCAGCTCACGCCAAGCGCGGCATTCAGCGCCCCGAACAGCGCCGTATCGCTGAACGGCTTGAACAGGCACTCCACCGCGCCCAAAGCGAGCATTTGCGGCCGCATGGCGTCGTCGCCATGGGCGGTTATGAAGACAATTGGAATGTCTTGCCGGCGGCGGGTCAGTTCCTTTTGCAGATCCGGTCCGGACATGCCCGGCATGCCAATGTCGAGAATCAGGCACCGTGTCTGCACCACGCAATCGGACGCGAGAAACTCTTCCGCCGACGCGAACGCCCGGGCGGCAAAGCCCAGCTCCCTGACCAGGTCGGGCAGGGATTCGCGCACCGACTCATCGTCATCGACGACCGACACGAGCGAAAGTGCGGCCATCACGAAACCCTCGACACGTGCTGCGGATCCTTCACGGCCGACGTCCAGACGGCGCGGGCGTCCTTGTCAAGCCGTTGCGGAACAGAGAATGAAAACGTGGCCCCGGGGCCATCGTTCGGGACCGCCCAAAGACGGCCGCGATGACTTTCGATAATCGATCTGCTCACGGAAAGGCCAATCCCCATGCCGCCGGATTTTGTCGTGTAGAAGGCTTCGAAAAGTCGTTCCGCGTGTTGCGGATCGAACCCCGCGCCCGAATCCCGCACGCTCAGGCGCACATGATCGTTCTCGCAGCGTTCGGTACTGACCGTCAACTGACGAGATTCCGCACCGCTCATCGCATCCAGGGCGTTCAGCAGCAGGTTCAGGATTACCTGCTGAAGCTGCACCCGATCGCCCGTAACCGGCGGCAGCCCGTCGGCGAATTCTTCCCGCAGAACCGCGCGGCTTCTCTGGATTTCACTCAAAGACAAGGCAATGACCTTTCGTGCAGCCTCATTCAGATCCACCGCCTCGGCCGCGGTGTCCTGTTTGCTGAAAAGAGCGCGCAACCGCGTGATCACATCGGACGCACGGTTGCCATCCCGAATCGTCCTCCGGGCGGTCTCCCGTGCGCCGTCGACGTTGGGCGGATCAGCGGCCAGCATCCGCAGGCAGGTGCTGGCATTGGTGATGATCCCTGACAGTGGCTGGTTCACCTCATGCGCGATGGAGGCCGTCAGTGCGCCGAGGCTCGAAACCCTGGCGACACGGGCGAGTTCCGACCGCGTCCTGGCCAGCGCCTCCTCGGACAACCGCCGCTGCGTCACGTCCTGCACCGCGGCGATGTAGACCAGTTCGCCATCGCGGTCTCGCGTCGCATGCGCAACAACATGCAGGTACTTGACCGACCGGTCGGGCATCAGCAGCCGATAATCGTGCTCATAGTCGCTGCCGCGCTGCTGCCGATCGAGCATGTGCTGAAAGGACGGGAGGTCGTCGGGGTGGACCCTGGACCTGATCTGTTCCAGCGTTACCGGTACGGCCGGGTCGAACTCGAATATGCGATAGACCTCCTCCGACCATAGGATCTCGCCCGACGCGACACGCTTGGTAAAGCCGCCGGTTGAGGTGATGCGCCGGGTTTCCGCCAGAAACGCCTCGCTTCGCTTCAGTGCGGCGTCGTTCTGTGTCCGCTCGATGGCGATGCTGGCGATGTGCTTGAACTGCTCCACCACTCGTTGGTGAATCGGTGCGGGCTGTCCGGGCTGGTCATAATAAATCGCGAACGCCCCCAAAACCTTCCCCGATCTCGAAACGATCGGCGTTGACCAGCACGACCGCAACCCGTGCCGCATGGCCATGGGGCGCCACCCATGCGACCGCCAGCGCGGTTCCGAGGTGAGGTCTGTCGAAACGACCTGCTCGTTCAGGTAGGCCGCCATCGCACACGGACCGGAGTCCGCGGCGACCGGCCGGCCGATGATGGAATTGATGAAACTGGCCGGCAGGCTTGGGGCGGCCCCGTGCTCGAGACGCGCGCCGGCCTGGTCGACCAATACGACGCTGCAATAACATCCGGCGGCCGTGCTTTCCACCAGCCGGCACAGGGCCTCGAGTATCGCCGGCATCGAATCGCCGCCGGTGACCATTTCGAGCAGGCGCTTTTCGCCGGCCAGCAGGGCCTCGGTGCGTTTCCGGTCGTCGATATCGGTGTGCAGCAGATACCACACCAGGATTCGCCCCCCTGCGTCCCGCAAGGGGAATCCGCGCACCTGAAACCACCGGTAGACGCCATCAGCCCGGCGGCGGCGGCCTTCAACGTCGAAGCGCTGGCCGGTTTCCACCGATCGTCTCCAGGCGGCGCGCACAGCTGCCCGGTCATCCGGATGAAACGTGTCGCCGAGCGGCCAGGATTGCAGCTCCTCCAGCGGTGCCCCGAAATAATCCACCACCTGGCGGTTGACGAATTCAAGCTCACCGTCCGGCGTCATCAGCGTAATAAGAGCGGGAATTTCATCCACGATGGAACGAAACCGGCCTTCGCGCGCCCGTACGGCTGCTTCGGCCTGCTTGCGATCCTCGATGTCCGTCGCGATGCCACACCAGCGAGAAGACTTGCCGCGCAACGGACTGGTGCGAAACAGAAACCAGCGATAGGCTCCGTCGAAGCGCCGCAGCCGCGCTTCAGTCTCATGCGGCGCCGGAACCGCCCGCCAGCGCTCCGACAGCCCCGCCATATCGGCCGGGTGGACGGCATCACGCCACCCCCGCCCGAGGGATTCGTTTACACCGAGGCCGGTATATTCGCACCACCGCTGATTGACGAAATCGAAGTGCCCGTCGTCAAGCGCAGACCATACCAATCCGGGTAACGCATCCACGAAGCAAAACTCGGTCTCCATACCGGTCCTTTCAAGGCGGCAGCCTGCACCTGCCTGCGGCTGGCCGTCCATCATACTTTGGTGTCGATCCGCAGTCATTTTTCGCGCCGGCGACCGATACCAAAGCATCGGCGATACCATCGTTCAATAGATTGGCCCGCTTTTCCCTGCTTCGATCACAGCGCTATTTCGCAAACTTCAGGAGAGATCATGACCCCACGATCGTCGGCGCTCACCCGGCGCCGCTTGCTTGGCACGTCGGCCGCCGGAAGCCTGTTCGGCGCCGGGCTGCTGGCCGGCGCCGGCGACGCCCGGGCCATTCCGGCCGCGGAAGATGCCGCCATCCGCCCGTTCCAGGTCAACGTTCCGGAAGCGGATCTGGCGGACTTGCGCCGGCGCATCGCCGCGACGCGATGGCCCGCCCGGGAGAGCGTCGGCGATCAGTCGCAGGGCGTGCAATTGGCGAAGATACAGCCGCTCGTGCGCTACTGGGGAACGGATTATGACTGGCGGCAGGCCGAGGCGAAGTTCAACGCCCTGCCGCAGTTCATTACCGAGATCGACGGCCTCGACATTCAGTTCGCCCATGTCCGCTCCCCCGAGCCGAACGCCTTGCCGCTGCTCATGACCCATGGCTGGCCCGGCTCGATTTTTGAACTGATCAAGGTCATCGGGCCGCTGACAAATCCCGTGGCCTATGGCGGACGCGCGGAAGACGCGTTCCATCTCGTACTGCCCACCTGGCCGGGTTACGGCTTCTCGGGCAAGCCGCAGGAGCCCGACTGGAACCCGGACCGCGTCGGACGCGCCTGGAACGAGCTGATGCAGCGTTTGGGATACCGGCGCTACGTCTCCCAGGGCGGCGACTGGGGCGCTATCGTTTCGCAGGCAATGGCGCGCAGGCCGCCGCCGGGACTGCTGGGAATCCACATCAACATGCCCGCCGTCGTGCCGCCGGACATCGCGAAGATCCTCAGCAACGGCGATGCCGCGCCGTCCGGGTTGACCGGAGCGGAGCAAGCCGCCTTCGCCTCGCTGGATGCCTTCTACCGGAAAGGCTCCGGCTACGCGTCGATCATGAATACGCGCCCGCAAACCCTGGGTTACGCGCTGTCGGATTCGCCCGCCGGCCTGGCTGCCTGGATCTACGACAAGCTCGCCGCCTGGTCATACAGCGGCGGCGAACCGGAGCGCGCCTTCACCCGCGATGAAATGCTCGACGACATCACGCTCTATTGGCTGACCAACACCGGTGCGTCGTCGTCGGTGTCGTACTGGGAGGTCTGGGGGATGAGCCCGTTCAACGCCGTGGACATTTCAATCCCGGTCGCTGTCACGGTGTTTCCGGGCGAGATCTACCGCGCGCCGCGAAGCTGGGCGCAACGCAACTACCACCGGATCATCTACTGGAACGAAGTCGCCAAGGGCGGCCACTTCGCGGCGTGGGAGCAGCCGGAGCTGTTCGCCGCCGAGGTTCGGGCCGCGTTCAGGTCATTGCGTTCGTAACAATCCAACCGGAGAGAAGGCCCATGCCTGAAACCATCAACCGCCGCGGCGTGCTGGGCGCCGCGTCCATGCTGTTTGCCGCATCCCGGTTTGCCCTGGTCGCATCGGCCGCGGCACAGCCGAACACCCCGTTCGCCTCGATCAAACAGATCGAGGCCGGCGTGCTGTCCATCGGCTATGCCGAAGCCGGCCCCGCCGATGGTCCCGCGGTCATTCTCCTGCACGGCTGGCCATACGACATTCACAGCTACGCCGACGTTGCGCCGATGCTCGCATCCGCCGGCTACCGGGTGATCGTCCCCTATGTCAGGGGCTGCGGCACGACGCGCTTCCTGTCGGATGCAACCGTCCGCAACGGCCAGCAGGCGGCTGTTGCCGCCGATACCATCGCCATGCTGGATGCGCTCAAGATCGACAAGGCGACCTTCGGCGGTTACGACTGGGGCGGCCGCACCGCCGATATCATCGCTGCGGTATGGCCGGAGCGTTGCAAGGCGCTGGTCGCCGTCAGCGGTTATCTCATTGGCGGCCAGGAAGCGAACAAGCTGCCGTTGCCGCCGACGGCTGAATACCAGTGGTGGTACCAGTATTATTTTGCCACGGAGCGCGGCGCCCTCGGCTACGCCAAATACCGCCGCGAATTTGCCCGGCTGATCTGGCAGATCGCCTCGCCGCGGTGGGAATTCGACGACGCCACCTTCAACCGCACCGCGGCGGCGTTCGACAACCCGGATTACGTTGCCATCGTCATCCACAATTACCGCTGGCGGCTCGGCCTGGCGCAAGGCGATCCGCAATTCGATGCGCTGGAGAACAGGCTTGCCGCGGGTCCGGTCATCGCCGTGCCGACGATCACGCTCGAAGGCGATGCCAATGGCGCGCCGCACCCGGACGCCGCCGCCTATCGCCAGAAATTCTCCGGTAAATACCAGCACCGCGTCGTCGGCGGCGGAATCGGCCACAATCTGCCGCAGGAAGCTCCGAAGGACTTTGCTCAGGCCGTGATCGATGCCGACAGGTTCTCGTAAAACCGCCGCACATAAGCGCCCGTCGGCCGGGCGCGGAGTTCCGCGAGTAATGAGGCCATCGCCGCCGGCAATACCTCCGGCGGCGGTATCGGCGCGCCATACCTCGGCGGCTGCAGCAAGGCCGCAACTGCCGAGACCAGCGCAAAATCCCCCAGCGTCAAATCCGACCCGCCGACATAAGGCCGCCCATCCGCCAAAATCGCGTCGGTGTAGTCGAATGCGGATCGAATGCGGACCAGGGCGTCGGCGGCCCGCGCCGCACTCAGCCGAAGCAGCAGCGACAGCAGCCATTTCAACGCCGGATAGGCCCAGCCGCGCAAAGCACGAGCCTCCGACGCGGGCAATGCCTGGCAGAGCGGCTCGATCAGGATGTCTGGGCGCGGCAGCAAGTGGAAATAGGCGAACGCCGCCGTTTCGGTGGCAAGACGGCCGTTGAAGCGGTCCCAATCCGCCTCCACCCGCGTCGCCGCGGGTTGACCCGGAGGCACCAGCCGCCGCCCGGCCGGGCAATCCGGATCATAGCGGCTGACGATGCCGCGCGGACCCGTCAATCGAACGCCCCTGCCGTACAGCATCGGAACCTGCGGCGTGCCGCCATGCAAGACCGCCAGGACCGAGACCAGTCCGAACAGGTGCCGCTCCTCCTGGTAGGCAACGCCGTAATAGCGCAGCAGCAGGCGCGATAATTCGCTGTCGATCATCGGCGCGAAGGTCAGCAGCCGAAGCGAGGCAGCCATCACACCGTGCTCAGATAGTCGATCAGCCGCTTGCCCGGCATGAAGAAATAGCCGCCGCCGCGCGTGGTGATGAAGCGGGGCACTTCGGACAGCCGCACCGGCCCGTGCCGGCTGGGGATGGTAAAGCCGCATTCACCGTCTTCGCCGTCGCCCAGCAGCGGGTCCTTTTCCCGCGACAGCCCATGGAAGCCCGGATTCATGACCCAGGTTTGCTGCACGAACTCGAACTGACGCTCGATGTCGCCATTCAGGCACATGAACAGCAGGCCGGGTTTCTCCTCGCCCTCGGGACGATACTGCCGACCGACGCGCATGATGCGATGGCGGTTGCTGATGGCGATCTGGTCCTCCGATCCGGGGTTGAAGCTGTCGCGCGGATTGGCGCGGCGGATATGCGCGGCGAACGGGCATCGCAGCGCCTCCGGATCCTCGGTGCCAAACAGGAATTTGTTGTCGGGATGCGTGTGGAATTCCCCGGGCGCGGCGGCCTCGGCGTGTTGTGCCCGGCGCTGCTTTTCCTTCGCCGTCTCACCGGTCTGCGAGTTGTACGGATGGCGAACCAGGGACGACCCGTCCCGCCAGCGTCCGACCAGCTTGGCGGCAATGAAGTCGGGGGTGATCTCGTAGGGCGGCGGCAGGCGGTGCTTCAGGCGTTCCGCCTCGGTGGTGCAGAACGTGTCGAAGGCGTCGCGGTCCTGTTCCAGTTGCCGGATGACCAGGAAGCTGCCGTTGCAGCCGAGGTCGCGCGGCGTATCGGTTGCATTGGTGCTGAACCCCGGCGCGCCGCCAACCAGCGGCAGCAGGTTGGCCTGATCCGCCAGCGCCGGAAGCGTCGGCCCCGGCGGAAAATTGTCGCGGTTATCCGGATAGCCCAGCACGAACTCCCCCGGGGCCACGACATGGATGCTGTCCGCGGCGTGCAGCGCCTTGTGGGTGCCCCGGATGACCGGCTGGGAAATGCCATCAACGAAGCCGAAGGCTTCCCGCTTGTCGGCGGTAATCTCCTTCAAAGGGATGACCCTGGTGCAGGCCGCGCCATGCCGGGCGGCAATTGCGTCCAGGTCGCCCTGCAGTTTCGCAACCGCCTCCGCCGTCCGCCCATAGACCAGCAAGACCGCGTCCGGCTGCGCCTGGCCCCACCACCAGTACTGGTGCCCGTTGCCGCGCACGTCGCCGAGGATGCGGGAACGGGCCTCGGTGACCATGCCTTCGCGAAAAGCGAACGGGAAACTGTTCAGGCCCTCCTCCGGCAGGCCCAGCCGGGCCAGTCCGGGCGCGCCGAGCGCCAGGGTGATGATGGCCGGCGCGCCGAGGCGGCGTCCGTCGTCGAAGGCGACATGCGGCGCCACGTCGCGCAGCCAGGCCCGTGCCGCCGGGGTCTCGCGCGGCAGCGACAGCAGCAGGCAGGTGCCGAACGGCATGAAACTCAGTCCGCCGAACACCAGGCTCTGGATTTCGCTGGTGACCATTTTGAAGGCCGGGCGCGCGGCGGAACCGAACGACGCCAGCCATTGCACCGCCTCGTCCTCGGTCATCGTGCCGGACAGGCCGCGGCGGATCTCGCCGTTGGTGCGGACGTCATTGGTCGTCAGATGCGGGTAGGCACTGAACCAGAACCGCGTCGGGCGCATGCTGTGACGCGCATAGCGCTTGAAACGTTCGCCGTCCGTGGCGCCTTGCTCGATCAGGTTGACAGTGCGTGGAAAGCCTATGGAGTTCGACCAGACACCGGTCAGCCCGGCATGGGCGAGCGTGATGAAATCCTCGAGGTAGCTTTCCCAGCTCCCGTCGTAGTTGGAGAAGAACAGCACGTCGGGCGAACCGGGCGGCGTGACCCAGCGGGCGAAGTGGATGGTGCCGATATCGCTGAGGAAGCCCGGCCGATACTGGTAGGTCGCGAACTGCACGATGGCCCAGAAGATCAGCCGCGAGGTGAACTTGCGCACCAGGCCCGGCTTGCGCTGGGTCACCGAGATCATGTGGTTCTGCGCCAGCCGGTTCTCACGCTCGAAGATCGCCCGCAAGGTCGCGGTATCGGCGGTGCGTTCCTCCAGCCAGTCGGTCGCCTCGGCCTTGCGCAACCACAGGTAGGCGACCCCGGCGATCGCCAGCACGACGATGACAACACACAGCACCCCGCTCAGGAACCAGCCGCCGAAGTCCCAGACAAAGCTTAGAACCCCGCTGCTGTCCGGCCATGCAAGGACTGCCGAGACCACGGCCCAGACCAGCAGCACGATCCCCGCGGGCCACAGGTACGTCGCGGCGAAGCTGGTGATGAGTTGAATAATGAAGTTCAGTATCGGCAGCGGATTGAAGGGCGCCTCCGGGCCGGCGGGCTGCAGGCAGGCGGCGAAGCGTGGATCATGCGCCAGGCGTTCGCGCACGGCATCGACGCGCTGCAACGCGCCATGATCCTCGCCCTGCTCGCCGAGCAGTTCGCCGATACGTTCGGCGAGCGCTGCCTCAAGATGGATCTGCCCGACGGAAAACCCGGGTGTGCCGGAGAACACCGCGCCCGGGTTGGAAAACCAGCCGCCGCCGACGCTGACGCGATGTTTGAGCAGGTAGTCGCCGAGCGACGGTCCCGACGCCCAGTCGCTGGCCAGCAGGAAAATCGGCTGCAGGTTGTCGCCGATAGCGTCGGCGATGCGGCGGATCGCCTCCTCGTCCGGCCCGTCCGCGGACAGCTCCAGCACGAGATAGGCGCGCTTGCCGTCGCAGGACGGAACCGCATGCAGACTGGCGAAATGCGTGCCGGCATCGCCGTCCAGCCGGTTCAGCGCGGTGGCGATGTCCGGCCGGGCCGGATTGCCGAGCGCGTCGATCGCCCGTTCGGCATCGGGAACCAGCTCGACGGCGAGCGGGCAGACGACTGTGACGAGTGCCGGGGTCATGCGATCACCGTTGGAATGTTACTGGAATGTGGTCAGGGAACGGACCCGCCCAGTCGATGGCGCCGACGGAGCGGATGCCGCGGCGGACGAGCGCGCCGACAAGCAGCGGGATCTGGAAATCGTTGACGATCCGCCCGGCGCACGGATGCAGCCCGCCGCCGAAATGCAAGTACGCCCGGTTCGGCCGATCGGCGCGGGGTATGGCGGGGTTGGGGAACATGGACGGGTCAAGCATGGCCGCCTGGGTCCAAAGAATGACCTGGTCGCCCTTGCCGATCGGCGTGCCGGCGAGTGTGGTGTCGCTGGCGGCCTGCCGCAGCAGGATCGGGTTATGCGGCCAGCGGCGCAGGGCTTCCCGGCACCAGCCGGCGAGGCGGTCCTCGTCGTCGGCGTCGGCAGCCACTTTCGCCGCCAGCGCCGCATCGCGGCCGATGACGGCGACGATCTTGGCGACCGCGCTTGCCGTGGTATCGATGGCACCGACGAGCATGCCGCCCAGGGTGCGGCGCACCCCGTCATCGTCGAGTTGGCCGCCGCGCAGCAGCATGCCCATCATATCCGCTCCAAGCTCTCCGCTGCTGCGGCGGCGCTCGATTTCGCTCTGCAGCCAGGTGCGGAGCAGAGGCGCGGCCCTGACGGCACGGGCCTCGACCGCCTTGTCGCCGGTGGTGTTCAGGAACACTTGGTTGAAGATGGCGCGGGCGGCGTCCATGAAGACGGTGTCCTCACCGCCGCTGACGCCGAACAGCGTGCGGGCGGTGCCGGCGGCGACGATGCGGGCGTAGCCGGCGGCGGCATCGATTTCACCGCCGGCGGCATCGATCAGCGCCCCGGCCCGGGCGGCGGCGGCAGCCCGCAACGCCGCCATGTCTACGCCGGAGAGCGCTTTGTAGAGCGCCCGCCTTTCACTCACCAGCGTCGCGCCGCGATCCATTCCCAGGACGAACGGGCCATTGACCTCGTCGATGCGGGCCTGGTTTATCGGCGCGATGCGGAAATCGAGGTCGCGGGACAGTGCCTCCGTGATGTGGTCATGACGCAGCACGAGCACTTTACCGGCGATGCTTATGGGCCGCCCGAACGCGGCGCCGAACCATGCGCCGAAACGCGCCGCGGCGGCCGGGACGGCCTGCTCCGACAACAAGCGGGCGAGGACACCGCCGGAGCCGGGCGGGGTTGCGATCTCGTTCGATACGGCTTGCTGTTCCCGCATTGGCCTGCACTTTCGATGGGTGTTCCGTCTGTTCGCGCGCGGGTCGTTTCGGGCCCCGGGCGGCGCGGGATGCAACCGCCCGCGCGCCGGTGCCGAACCGGTCGCGCGGAAAAACCTAGGCCGGATAATCGCCGAAGGCTGTGAACCGGATCACTGGCTGCCAGAATCCAAGGGAAGCGGAAAATCTATAGTGCAGCAGAGGAAGGTTTCGCCAGCCGGTTCAACACGGCGCACGACTGGTTGATCGAGATTGCTGCCCGGCCGGCGACTCAAGCGGTCCGGGCTTGGACAACGGGCCGGGTGTCGACAAAAGCATCCGGGATTCCGGATTTAGCAGTGTTGTTGCTTTGCGCGCGCCCGGATTTGCGCGACAGTGTTCACAACGATCCAGGAGGAACAAAGCCATGATTACAAGTACCTTATCCGCATTTACCTCAGGCATCCGGTTGGACGCGGTGCCAGCGGCGGTTGTAACGCGTGCCCGGTTCCTGGTTCTCGACCTCGTAGGCAACATCGTGCGCGCGCGGCATGACGCCGAGAGCACGGCCTCCTTCATCAATGCCGTCCGGCACATGGGCATGGCGGCCGGGAACTCCGGCGTGTTTGGCGATTGCTGCCGCTATACCCCGTCCGGCGCCGCCTTCCTGAACGGTGCCCTGGCGCACTCACTCGACTTCGACGATACCCACGCCGCCGGCTCGCTGCACCCGGGTGCCGCGGTTATCCCGGCCACCTTGGCCGCGGCGGAAATGGCCGGCGCGCACGGTGCCGATGTGCTCGCCGCGATCATCGCCGGGTATGAGGTCACCTGCCGCATCGCCCTGGCGCTGCCCGCCGGGGAACATTACGACCGCGGTTATCACCCGACCGCGACCTGTGGCGCCTTCGGGGCGGCCGCGGCCGCCGCACGGGTGTTCGGCCTGGACGCCGACGGCGTCAGCGATGCGCTCGGCACTGTCCTGTCCCAGGCATCCGGCAGCCTGCAGTTCCTCGCCAATGGCGCCTGGACCAAGCGCTTCCAGGTGGGCTGGGCCTCGCTGAACGGTCTGATGGCTGCCACGCTGGTGCGCGAAGGTTTCAAGGGAGCCGCCGAGGCGCTGGAAGGCAAGCACGGCTTCATGCGGACCTACGCCCCCAACCCGAAGCCGGAACGCGCCTTGCAGGAGCTCGGCTCGGTATGGGAACTGATGAACACGGCGGTGAAACCCTACCCGTCCTGCCGCTACGGGCATGCCGGCATCGACGCAGCCTTGGCCCTGCGCAAGGCGTACGAGCTTCGGGCGTCCGAGATCGAGTCCGTCCGCCTCGGCCTGTCGAAGTCCGGGATGCTGCTCATCGGCGCGCCGGCCGACAAGAAACGCAACCCGCAGAACGTCGTGGACGGCCAGTTCAGCGGACCTTTCGTGATCGCCGCGGCGCTGGCAACCGGCGCGATGGGCTGGGACAGCTACCAACTCCTGGCCGATGCCACGGTGCGGGGCCTGCTGCCGAAGATCGAGTGCGTGTTCGATCCCGAGATCGAGGCCGAGTTCCCCACCAACATGTCCGGGAAACTGACGATCGCGGCGCGCGGCCGGACGTTTGAGCAGACGGTCGTCGTCCCGAAGGGCGAACCGGGCAACTTCCTGTCGGAGGCCGAGCTGCGCGGCAAATTTGCCGGCCTGACAGGCGCCGTGCTGGGCGCCGAGCGGTCCGCGGCGCTGGCGGATGCGGTCCTGGCGATCGATACGACCGCCAATATATCGAGCCTGATGCGGCGCGCGGCTCCGTTGATGGCGGCCCGGCTGGCCGGGGAGTGATCGGCGGCGCTGTCCGACCCTTCAGAACCGGATCGAGATCGCCGCGGAGCCAAACTGGTGCAGACCGCCGATCTGGCCGTTAAACTCGCGGGTCTGCGCGACATAGGAGAACGTCAGGCGCATCCCGTGTGCCATGATGGCGAAACCGGCCTGAATCTCCGCCACATCCCACACTGTCGAAACGTGCGGGCCGCCACGGAACGGGCTGGATTCCAGCAGAATGTCATAGGCAACGGCCTGGCCGTCGGCCCCGGCAAAGACATACCAGGCGAACGGGCGGGTTGGCGTGAAGGCGTCGTTGCCGCTTAGTCCGGGCCGCACCCGGGGCACCCCGAAATCGGAGTCCAGCCCCTGGCCGAAGCGTAGCGACACCCCCGTTTGCAGGTAGGTGCGCACATTTCCCACCCCGGCCGTCAGGGACGGCAACACGTCGGTTTCGAACTGTCCGATACGGCCCAGCGGCAGCCGCCAGGTGCGCTCATGCAGCAGCTCGAAGGCGGGGACGTTCTGGATCTGGCTGTTCCAGCCCAGCGGGTGGCTTTGGCCAATGAGATTGTGAAAGCCATTCTGCAACTGCTCCGCGCCCGAGGCCGGGCCGACGACGCCGAGGCTGACGGTCAGCACGCTGCGGCTATCCGCGGTATCGCTCAGCAGCGAGAAATTGCCGAGCAGCAGCCCGGCGTATGGACGATCGTGCGGATCCGGTATGACGAGGGATGTATCGGCGGGGGTGTAGATCTGTTGGGAGAGATTGACGCCGATGCGGCGCTGGCCATCGCCCCAAAGGGCGCGCCCGACGGTGTCGAGAAAGTCCGGAACCTTGGTCGTCGGTGACGTCCAGCCCAGCCGCAGGCCATTGACGTAGAACCGGTCCGTCGGGTCCGTTGCGCCGATGGACGCGTTTTCGTCCTGCAAGGTCCAGATAGCGGCCGTGTCCGCTGGTGGCTGCGCCAGCGCGCCGGCGGTCGGCAGACCCAGCGCCGCGGCCACCGCCATAGTCCTTCCAAGGTTCATTCAGCCGGGCTTTGGAGCGGGGCGTTCGGGAGCCGAAGCGAATCGAGTGCCATCTTTCTCGTCAACACTTGAGCAGGGTGAAGCGACGCGGTAGTGACGGGGCTAACGGATGGGTGGCCGAGCGGTTTAAGGCAGCGGTCTTGAAAACCGCCGTGCGTGTAAGCGTACCGTGGGTTCGAATCCCACCCCATCCGCCAGCGTGCCTCGACTAAACCATTGTCGCAACAGAGGTTTTCTCCGCCCGGACTTTTTGGCGCGGAGCCGATTGCACATATGCGCGACCGTCACGTTTGCGGTCGGTTTTACCGGCAAACCGGCCCGTTGCGGCTCTTGCGCAGCCGCGCTCCGGCGGGCACGATTCGGGAACATGCACTCTTGGTGCGACGTTGTAATATCCGGACCTGGCTTCAGACCAACCCTCGGGTTCTGTCAGATTTCCTCGCCGGAGAACCGCCGGGCGCTCATTTCTTCCAGGTCCAGCTCCTGCTCGAGCGTGTTCAGCACCGAATCGTGGATCTCGCCGGCCCGGTGCAGCCGCAACAACTCGCTGCGGCCCGCGGCGATCGCATCCAGCACGACGGAGAAATGCTCGTTGCGATGCTCGAGCAAACTCGCCTCCGCCTCGCTGAAGCGGCTCGCCGCGCGGGCGCGGTAGCCGTATTGCTCCATCAGCCGCGGGTGGCGCTGGGTGCCGTCCGGTTTCGCGGAGCGCGCCTCGACCGCCGCGAGCTGCCGCGCCGCCATTTTCGCCCGCGCCGCCGACTCGGACAGTGTCTTCGACGGCGTCACCCCGGCCGTGCCCAAGCCCAGCGACAGGATCAGCGGCGCCAGGGTCGCGCCCTGTATCAGCACCGTCGTCAGGATGACGGCGAAGGTCGTCACCAGGATGAAGTCGCGGCCGGGGAACTCCGCGGGCAGGGCGAGCGCCGCGGCCAGGCTCACCACGCCGCGCATCCCGGCCCAGCTCATGACCGCCAGCACCGAAGCGGGCGGCGCTATCGGGTCGCGCCGGCGCAGCGCCGGCACCAGCCAGCGCGGCAGGTGCACGGCGGGGAAAATCCAGGCGAACCGCGACAGTATCACGGCGGCGACGACCGCCGCCATGGCCGGCAGCACCGCCAGGGCAGCCGCCGCGCCGCCGCCCTGCGCGCCCAGCCGTGCCAGCACGGCTCGCAATGACAGGCCAATCAGGATGAACACCAGCGATTCCAGGATGAACACCACCACCTGCCACACCACGCGGGCATGGGTGCGCGTGGTGGCCGTCAGCACCGTGTGCTGCTGCCATCCCATTACCAGCCCGCATGCGACGGTGGACAGCACGCCGGAGACTCCGACCTCGTCCGCGATGATGTAGGATGCCCAGGCTGTCAGAAGGCTGCCGATGATCGCCAGGGTCGGATCGCGCAGCCGCCGCAGCAGCCACGACGAGGCATATCCGAACGCGACCCCGGCCAGGGTGCCCCCGATGGCCAGGGCGGCGAAGCTGATGGCCGCTTCACCGGCGTTGAACGTCCCGGTCAGGCTGGCGGCGACGGCGAGCCTGAACAGCACCAGCCCGGACGCGTCGTTGACCAGGCTCTCACCCTCCAGCAGCACGACGACCCGTCGCGGCAGGCGCAAGCCCTGCAAGACCGCCTTGGCGGCGACCGCATCCGGCGGCGAGACGATCGCGCCGAGCGCGAAGCACGCCGCCCATGGCAGCGACGGCATCACCAGATGCGCAACGACACCGACGACGAGCGTGGTGAACGCCACCGCGCCGACGGCGAGTTGCAGGATGATGCGCAGATTCGCCCGGAACTCCCGCCAGACCGTGAAGTAGGCGCTGGACATGATCAGCGGCGGCAGGAACAGCACCAGCGCGAGGTCCGGATCGAGTTCCAGCGGCGGCGTCTGTGGAATCAGCGCAAGTGCGACTCCGCCCAGCACGAACGCGGCGGCGGGCGGCAGCCTCAGCCGCCGCGCGGCCAGTTCCAGCACGACGATGACGGCGATCAGGCACAGGACCAGTTCGAAGCGGCCGGCGAGGCTCATTGCGCACCTCGCTGACAGTGGCGTTGAGCCTCCGGCCCCTGGCGATCATGGTCGGCGGCGGCGGACCATCCACGCCTTGCGAGGTTGCGGCCGGGACAGGCGTGGATGGCGGCTCTATGGCCGCCATGACGGGAACCGGAACGGCCGGACGCGGGATCCCTGTTCGGCGGTTCGCCGGGCATGGTCTCGGCGCTCAACCTGCCAGCCTGGCGTGGATCTGCGCCACGACCGCGGCGCCCTCGCCCACCGCGGCGGCGACGCGCTTGGTCGAGCCGGCGCGGACGTCGCCAATGGCGAACACGCCGGGCTTGCTGGTTTCCAGCGGCAGGACGGCGCGGGTCTCACCGGCGGCAGCCGCCCCGGTTATCACGAACCCTTTGTCGTCCAGGGCAACGCACCCGTCCAGCCAGCCGGTGTGCGCATCGGCACCGATGAACAGGAACAAATGGCGCAGCGAACATGCATGTTCGGCGCCCGTGTCGCGATTGCGGAACGTCGCCGCGGCCAGGCCGTGCGCCCGATCGCCCTGCAGCGCGACCACTTCGGTGCGGGTGTGCAGTTCGACATTGGGCAGGGCGGCGATGCGCTCGATCAGGTAGTGCGACATCGACGCTTCCAGACCCTCGCCGCGGACGATCAGGTGCAGGCGCCGCACCCGCGGGGCGAGAAAGACCACTGCCTGGCCGGCGGAATTCCCGGCGCCGACAAGTGCGACCTCTTCCCCCTCGCATAGCTTCGCCTCTATCGGCGAGGCCCAGTAGGACACCCCGTTTCCCTCGAAGTCGGGCAGGTTCGGAATGTCCGGCCGGCGGTAGTGTACGCCCGAGGCGATAACGACGGCGCGCGACCGGACATGGTTGCCCGTGGTCAGTTCCAGCCTGAGCGGGCGTCCCGCCTCGCCGCAATGCAGGCTTTTTACCTCGAGCGGAATTGCCAGTTCGGCGCCGAACTTCTGCGCCTGGTTGAAGGCGCGGCCGGCCAGCGCCTGGCCGGAAATGCCGGTCGGGAAACCGAGGTAGTTCTCGATCCGGGCCGAGGCGCCGGCCTGGCCGCCGATGGCGCGCTGGTCGAGCACCAGCGCCGACAGGCCCTCGGACGCGGCATAGACGGCGGTGGCCAGGCCGGCCGGTCCGGCACCGACAACGGCGACGTCGTAGATTTTTTCCGGATCGAGCTCCGGGGTGATGCCGAGGCAGATCGCCGCCTCGGCCTCGGTCGGGCATTTCAGCACCGTGCCATTCGGGCAGATCATCACCGGCAGGTCGTTGGTTTGCACCCCAAGCCGGCTGATCAGCTCGGCGGCGTCGTCCGCATCGAGTGCCGTGTTGGGGTAGCCGTTGCGGGTCAGAAAACCCTGTAGCCGGACCATATCGGCCGAACCCGGATGCCCGACGAGCACCGAACCGGCGCCTGCCGTCTCGATCAGGCCGACGCGGCGCAGGATCAACGCGCGCATGATCGTCTCGCCGATATCCGCCGAGCCGATGACCAGGGCGCGCAGATGGGCGGCGTCGAACGGGACCGCGGTGCAACCCTCCGCCCCCGCCCGCCCGGCGGCGAGCGAGGCACGGCCGGCGAGCTGGCTGACCTCGCCCGTGAATTGCCCCGGACCATGGGTGATGATCGGCGTTTCGTGACCAAGGCCGTCGCGGCGCACCGCCTCGATCGTGCCGTGCAGCAGCAGCCAGGCGGGGGCGTCGCGCTGGCCGATGTCG
This sequence comes from uncultured Rhodopila sp., assembly GCF_903944925.1. Taxonomy (GTDB): domain Bacteria; phylum Pseudomonadota; class Alphaproteobacteria; order Acetobacterales; family Acetobacteraceae; genus Rhodopila. The sequence goes on from NZ_CAJATU010000093.1 coordinate 26,386, forward strand.
AAGACGATTTCGCCGGGTGCGAAGTCGCGGCTGTCGCCGCTGGCGAAGCGCCTTGCCGCGGCGATGTCGCCCGCGGACAGGGTCGGGAACAGCTGGGCACGGCGGGTGTCGAGCAGGGTCATCGGGTCGCTCCGCAAAGGTTGCCGCCGCCGCAAACCGTTGCCGGCCGGGGCAAGCCCGCGATGTTATTTGCGGCGGCGCGGCTTGACCATCGGCAACCTTGTCCGATCCGGCGGCGAACCGGACGCCGGTGTTTGCGGCGCTATGGCAGCCGCTTGGAACAGGACCCACCGGCACTCTTGCCGCCGCCTAGGCCGGCGGCGAGCGTTTTCCGTGTGTCATGGCCGGGCGAAGAGTCGCGCTCAACGCGGACTGGTACACCATGCGGCCGACTGGTCAGCCGCCTCCATCAGAGCCGGTTGATTGGCTGCGGCGCGGGCGGTGAATTTGCGGTAGATCGAGACATAGTCCCCCACCGGCACTGCTCATCCGAACTTGCCGGTGATGTAATTCCGTGCGGGCCTGTTTTGATATCGTAAATATATCGGTTGCCAGGCCGCGGATCGACTCGTCAGCCAATCGATCCGCACAGGACGCCGACGCCGGTGGTGACGCCCATAGCGAGCGCCCCCCAGAATGCGACCCTGAGCGCACCCGGAATAATCCGGGCGCCGCCGGTGTGCGCCGCCAAGGCACCCAACACCGCGAGGGAGACCAACGAACTCGCCGACACCGCGATGATCAGCCAAGGCACCGGCGCGAACGCCGTAACGGCCAAAGGCATCGCCGCACCAAGGGAAAAACTGGCAGCCGACGCCAGCGCCGCCTGGATCGGACGCGCCTGCAGCGCTTCGGAAATGCCCAGTTCGTCGCGGGCATGCGCTCCGAGCGCGTCGTGCGCCATCAGTTGGTGCGCCACCTTCCTGGCGAGTGCCGGATCAAGCCCGCGGCCGACATAGATGGCGGCCAGTTCCTTGTGTTCGCCCCGGCGGTCGGTGCGAAGTTCCGTTCGTTCCAGGGCCAGATCAGCCTGCTCGGTGTCCTTTTGGGAGTGCACCGAGACAAACTCGCCCGCGGCCATCGACATCGCCCCGGCAACGAGTCCGGCGATCCCGGCAACCAGGACGCTTTTATGGGTGCCATGCGCCGCGGCGACACCCAGGACCAGGCTTGCCGTAGACAGGATGCCGTCATCCGCGCCCATCACCGCCGCGCGCAGCCATCCGGTCTTTCCGGTGCGATGCCGTTCCGGCCTCATCGCCCGGCGGCTAAACGGCCGCTCTCCACGCTCAGACCAGTTCGGCCGATGGATGACATCCGCAATGCTCCATGTGGTGCAACGCCGCCCGATCGTCGTGAAACAGAGCATGTTTGCCATGGTCGAGTGCAGTTTTGGTTTCGTGGGCGGCTCGGACGTAGTGCTCCGCCTCAGAATGTTGCGCGGCGTTCACATGGTGCCGCGCGGCCGCCTCGTGGTGATCCGCTGCGACGAGATGAAGCGCCCATCCGGTCAGATCCGCCGAAGCCGCAACCGCCGTTGAGGCGGACTCGTCGATGGCTCGGCCCAGATAATTCGGCAACGGACTGCCGTCATGTGCAGCGTAACGGGCGCTCGCCGCCTGCCCATGCTCGAGCGCGCGAAGCGCATGACCATGGGCGGAGAGCGCTTGATGCGCCGCGTGGGCGTAGTCCTTCCCGATCTGGTAATGCCGTGACGCCTCGCGGTGAAATTGCGCCGCCTGTCCATGATGCGTTGCCGCGGAGGCATGGTGCCCCGCGGCTGATTGGCTGGCGGTCATGCCGATGTCCTTTGTTCAATAAGCCCGTGCCCGGCAACCTACCGCCGGACCGATGGCCGCCCCAAGGTTCGGAAATTACTCACGCCGCCCGTCGGCGTCCGCCGCGACAAGCTCCGGCATGCCGCGGACGTCCCGCGCCCGCACTACCAGCAACAGGCAGAACCTCACCGCCGCCACCGCCCCCAGGGTTTCAGCCTCACCGAGCTGGCCGTTGCCGCCGAACAGCGCCCCGCGGCCGAGTCGCTTCTGTGCGCCATCGTGGTCGATTTCAACTTCGCCGGAACTGATCAGATAAACCCATCCGGCAAGCCGCCGGCGCTTCAGGATGCGCTCGCCCGGCAGCACGAGGCGCATCGTCATCCGCCGAACGATGCGGTCAAGTTCCGTCTCGGCTAACGTGTCGAACGGCGGAAACGCGCGCAGTCGCAAGCGCAGGGCGGTCCGCAGGTCGAGAACGACCGGCCGTGGAATGGCGTCGCGCCGCGCCTCGACATCGCGCTGGATTTCCAGGAACAACTCGTCGCTGAGCAAAGCCTCGCCCCGCAACGCGATATATGTTTCTATTTCGAAACGTAGGCCGATCTGGCGCAGCATCTTGCTTTGCAGCGCTTCGCCGTGGGCAGGGTGCAGCAGGCCCAGCGCCTCCATCGCGTCGTCGAGCAAGCCGCGGCGGCGTTCGACGATCTCGCCCAGCACGCCGGTGACGCGGGCGCCCAGCACCGGGGTCATCCGCTCACGCATGAAACGAAGCTGTGCCAGGAAGACCAGCCGCATCACCAGGACCATTTCGAACTGCCGCGCAATCAGGCCGGTCAGCGGCCAATCGATCCGCAGCCGGCGATGCAGCCACGCCGCGAGGCGCAACCCGGCACCGGGGCGCAGCCTTCGCTTGGCGGCGCGCAGGTAGCCCAGGCGCCCGTCCGCCCGCGTCGCGTCGATGATCGCGTCGGAGGTGCGCAGCAAATGTTCCATGATGCGATAGGACACGCCGCGCTCTCGGAAGATCTCCAGCAGGATGGTCCGTTCCTGCGAGGCGAAGGTCAGCAGCCCGAGCCTGACGCGGTCGCGGTCGGTCAGCGACGCGTCGAAGGTGTTCGCGGCGGCCTCGGCTTCGATACGATGCGCGTAGAGATCGACCACGCGCTGCTTGGCCTCCAACAGGAATCCGAACTCTTCGGCGGTGCTGCGCACCCGGTCGCGCACGTTGGCCAGCTCGAGCGCAACGACCTGATGGCGCAACGCCTGGTCGATGGTTGAAAGCCGGTCCAGGCCGAGCCAATGCACCAGGACGCGCAGCGTGGTGCCGTTGACCAGCAGGGTGAACAGGACGAAGCCGGTGGCCAGGATGGCGATGAATTCCTGCACCTTTTCAGGGACGTCGCGGTTCTCGGTCACCCCCAGGGCCATTGCCAGCGTGATGGAGCCGCGCAGGCCGCCCCACAGCATGGTCAGCTTCAACGGCAGCGGAATGCGCTGCGCAAGGCGGGAGTAGCGCAGCAGCGGCATCAGCAGGAACAGCACCGCGGCGCGTGCCGCCAGCGCCGCCGCCAGAGCCGCCGCGATCAGCAGCAGGTCGCGGGACCGCATGCCGAGCAACAGCCTCGGCACCAGCATGGAGGCCAGGACGAACACCAGGGATGTCGCCAGGAACGCGGTCTGCGCCCAGACATCGAGCAGGTACGTCCAGCTTCGCGGCCGCAGCACGGACGGGCCGATGGCGCTGAAGGTCAGCCCGGCCGAGGCGGCGGCGACCACGCCGGAGAACCCGAGGAACTGTTCGCAAACGATATAGCTGACATAGGGCAGCGCGAGGGTCAGCGTCACCTCGGCCGAGCGGCTGCCGCTGATATACGGCATCGCGAGCAGTGCCAGGCGCGCAAGCATGTGGCCGGCCGCGATGCCGCCCAGGAACAGCATCGCCAGGGTCAGGCAGATCGTTCCAATACCCGAACCGGCCTGGTGGGTGGTTTCCGCCAGCAGGACAGTGAACAACGCGATGGCGGTGGCGTCGTTGAACAGGCTCTCGCCTTCGATCAGGCGGGTGAGGCGGCCGTCCGCTCCGATGCCGCGGAAGATGCTGATGACGGCACTGGAATCGGTGGTGGAGATGATGGCGCCCAGCAGCAGGCAGACCATCAGCGGCTGGCCGCCGATGGGTTGCAAGGCGAAGCCGACCGCGGCGGTTGTCGCCACCACGGCGACGATCGCCATCAGCAGCACCGGCGCCATATCGCGCGTCAGCCGCCGCACGTCGATCGAGAGCGCGCCCTGGAACACCAGCGCCGGCAGAAACACCAGCAGGAACAGTTGGGCGTGCACTGGGAAGTGGGCGAAGATCACCGCTACCTGGTAGAAGTCTCCGGCCGGGCCCTGGCTCAGCAGGAAGGCGGCGGCGGTGCCGATGGCGATGCCAACCAGCGCCAGCAGCACGGCCTCCGACACGAGCAGGCGCCGCGCCAGTGCCTGGATCGCGCTGACGACGATCAGGATCGCTGCCACGGCAAGCATGATATCGGGCAAGCGGAGACCTTTCTCGGGGTTAGCGGGGCGGCGCGCGCCGAGTTATGCACCCGGCCGGGCGCGAGCGACTTCGGACGGATCCTAGCCTGCGGGCATCAGATGAAGGTCGGTCATACCCGGTCGCCCTGGTCATGACAGTACAAGGTGCCTTCGGGACCGACATGCAGCGCCGTCCGTGTCCGCAAGGCCCGACCGGGAAAACAACTGGCGGAGAGACAGGGATTCGAACCCTGGGTACGCTTTCACGCACACACGCTTTCCAAGCGTGCGCCTTAAGCCGCTCGGCCATCTCTCCTGCGACAGGGGCCGCTCAATACCAGACCAAACGCCCGGCGCAAACCCTATTCGCACCGGTGATTGCGGCAACGGCCGACGCACCCTTGCGCCATACACACGTTGCATGGTTGCATTGCATCACACACCGGATTCGGAGCGCGATTGGCCTACGCCCTGCAGCAACTGATCAACGGCATCACGCTCGGCATGATCTACGGCCTGATCGCTGTCGGCTACACCATGGTCTACGGCATCATCGGCATGATCAACTTCGCCCATGGCGACGTCTTCATGGTCGGCTCCTTCCTGTCGCTGATCGCCATCCTCGGCCTCGCCGCGCTCGGCATCACCTCGGTGCCGCTCGCCCTGGTGCTGACCCTGCTGTTCGCCGCCGCCATCGCCGCGCTGTACGGCTGGACGGTGGAGCGCGTCGCCTACCGGCCGTTGCGCGGATCGTTCCGGTTGGCCCCGCTGATCAGCGCCATCGGCATGTCGATCACCCTGCAGAACTTCGTCCAGGTCAGCCAGGGCGCCCGTGTCAAGCCGATCGAGGCGATCATCCCGGGCGGGATCCAGTTGATGGATCGCGGGGGATTTGCGGTACAGCTTTCGTGGATGCAGATCGCCATCGTGGTGATCACCCTGACCATCCTGGCGATCTTCACCTGGCTGGTGACCAAGACCCCGCTCGGCCGCACCATGCGTGCCTGTGAGCAGGACCTGAAAATGGCGAGCCTGCTGGGGATCGACACCGATCTGACGATCAGCCTGACCTTCGTCATCGGGGCCGCCCTGGCCGCCGTGGCCGGCTTCATGTTCCTGCTGTATTACGGGGTCATCGACTTCTACATCGGCTTCATCGCCGGCATCAAAGCCTTCACCGCCGCCGTTCTCGGCGGCATCGGCAGCCTGCCCGGCGCGGTCCTCGGCGGCTTGCTGATTGGCCTGATCGAGGTGTTCTGGTCCGCCTATTTCAGCGTCGAGTACAAGGACGTGGCGGCCTTCGCCATCCTGATCGTCGCACTGATCTTCCTGCCGACGGGGATTCTGGGAAAGGCGGAGGTGGAGAAGGTCTGATGACCGCGCTGCGCGACGCCTTCCTCTCCGCCGCCGTCGCACTCGGCCTGTTCGGCCCGATGGTGGGACTGGTCACGGTCAGCAGCGACCACGGGCTGTTCCTCCGGGCGCGCCCGGTCGCCGTCGCCGTCATCGTCGGCCTGGTGTTCTTCGGCCGCCTCGGCATGCTGACCTGGCGAGGCCGCAACCGCGCCGAAGCCACCCGGGCGAACCGCGCCTTCGCCGAGCGCATCACTCGTGCCGGCAAATACGTCACCCCCGTGCTGCTGCTCGCCGCCCTGGCACTGCCGTTCAGCGGGTCGCGCTACTACGTCGATCTCGGCACCCTGGTGCTGACCTACATCATGCTGGGCTGGGGCCTGAACATCGTGGTCGGGCTGGCCGGGCTGCTCGACCTCGGCTACGTCGCCTTCTATGCCGTCGGCGCCTATTCGTACGCGCTGCTGGCGACGACCTACGATCTCGGCTTCTGGACCTGCCTGCCGCTGGCCGGCATCCTCGCCGGCTGTGCAGGCGTGACACTCGGCTTCCCGGTGCTGCGGCTGCGCGGCGACTACCTGGCCATCGTCACCCTGGGATTCGGCGAGATCATCCGCATCGTCCTGAACAACTGGGTGTCGCTGACCAATGGCCCCAACGGCATAACCGGCATCCCCCGCCCGACGCTGTTCGGACTGCGCTTCAGCATGGATGGCGGCGACGGCACCTTCGCCGGGTTCTTCAACCTGGAGCCGGCAACCATCCAGCGCGTCATCTTCCTGTATTACGTGATTTTCGGACTCGCTCTGCTGACCAACTGGGTGTCGCTGCGCCTACGCCGCATGCCGCTCGGCCGGGCCTGGGAAGCCCTGCGCGAGGATGAGGTCGCCTGCCGCTCGCTCGGCATCAACGTGCGCAACACCAAGCTGACGGCGTTCGGCATCGGCGCCATGTTCGGCGGCTTCGCCGGCGCGTTCTTCGCCACCCGCCAGGCCTTCATCAGCCCGGAAAGTTTTACGTTCATTGAATCAGCCACCGTGCTGGCGATCGTCGTGCTCGGCGGCCTCGGCAGCCAGCTCGGAGTCGCCCTCGCCGCCATCGTCATGGTCGGCGGGCTGGAGGCGTTGCGCGACTTCCTCAGCTTCCTCGGCGATCAGATGGGCAGCGAGCTGTTTTCCGGCATCGCCAGCGAGCTGCCGCTGTATCGCATGCTGATCTTCGGCCTGGCCCTGGTGGTGATGATGGTGCTGCGCCCGCGCGGCCTGGTGTCCGGCCGAACGCCGGGGGTGTCGATGACCGCGCCGAAGGAAATCGACGCCGAACTCGTGGCGCAGGGGCGCAGCTAGGCGATGCTGTCGGTAACCGGCCTGACCATGCGCTTCGGCGGCCTGAAGGCGGTCGATGACCTGTCGTTCGAGGCCTGTGCCAACGACATCACCGCCGTCATCGGCCCGAACGGCGCCGGCAAGACCACGGTGTTCAACTGCATCACCGGGTTCTACAGCCCGACCTCCGGCTCGATCGAATTGACCCACCCGGACGGGCGGTCCTTCCCGCTGCACAAGATGCCCGGCCACCGGATCGCCGCCCGGGCGAAGGTGGCGCGGACGTTCCAGAATATTCGTTTGTTCGCCGGCATGACCGTGCTGGAGAACCTGCTGGTGGCGCAGCACAACACGCTGATGGCGGCGACCGGCTTCGGCGTGCTGGCGGTGCTGGGCCTCGGCCGCTACCGCGCCGCCGAGGCGGCCGGGATCGAGAAAGCCCGGTTCTGGCTGGATGCCATCAACCTGACCGCCCGCGCAGACGATCCGGCCGGCGCGCTGCCCTACGGCGCACAACGCCGGCTCGAGATCGCCCGTGCCATGTGCATCGACCCGGTGCTGCTGTGCCTCGACGAACCGGCGGCCGGCCTGAACCCGCGCGAGTCGGAGGAACTGAACCAGTTGCTGCTGCGCATCCGCGATCTCGGCTGCTCGCTGCTGCTGATCGAGCATGACATGGGCGTGGTGATGCGGATCTCCGACCACATCGTGGTGCTGGACCACGGCAAGAAGATCAGCGACGGCACGCCCGCCGAAATTCGGGCAGACCCCACAGTAATCGCGGCCTATCTGGGTGAGGGCGAGGAAGACGAGGTGACCGCATGACCGCGCTGCTGTCGCTGTCCGGCGTCACCGCCTTCTACGGCGCGATCCAGGCGCTGCGCGGCATCGACCTGACCGTGGAGCAAGGCGAGATCGTCACCCTGATTGGTGCCAACGGCGCCGGCAAATCCACCCTGATGATGACGATCTGCGGCAATCCGCGGGCCCGGACCGGCGAGATCCTGCACCAGGGCCAGGACATCACGCAGTTTCCGACATACCAGATCATGCGGCGCGGCATTGCCCAGGCGCCGGAGGGGCGGCGCATCTTCGGCCGCATGACGGTCCGCGAGAACCTGCTGATGGGGGCGGAGGTCGCAGGACGAACGGATATCGACGCGCTGCTTCATCAGGTCTTCGCGCTGTTTCCCCGCCTGCAGGAACGGCTGAGCCAGCGCGGCGGCACGCTGTCCGGCGGCGAGCAGCAGATGCTGGCCATCGGCCGCGCGCTGATGTCGCGGCCGACATTGCTGCTGCTGGATGAGCCGTCGTTGGGTCTGGCACCGCTGGTGGTGCGGCAGATTTTCGGCGCGATCCGCGAGCTGAACCGCACGACCGGGCTGACGGTGCTGCTGGTGGAGCAGAACGCCTACCAGGCGCTGCGGCTGGCAAACCGCGGCTATGTGCTGGTGAACGGCTCCATCACCATGGCCGGAACCGGGGCGGAACTGCTGGCGCGGCCGGAGATCAGGGCGGCGTATCTGGAAGGCGGCGGGCACGCTTGAGATTTATGGACCAGTCGCTAATTGGTTCGTCTTCTTTCTCAGTAAAACGAAAAACCACGATACGCCGGGTGTGTCTCCGCCCAGTGCCATTTCCTGCCTGATCGGCTCGCAAAATCTCCAATACAGGATCAATAATCGCCACGCCCCTCTGCGCATGTTCATTCAGATATTTTAGCGTTCTTCCAATCCAGCCCGTGGTCCCAAGCAGTTGAATCTCGGCGACTGCGGACTCAAACGCAGTTAGGCCAAGCCCATCGATCAATTGCGCCATCCGTTGCCCGGCCTTCCGTCGTGCTGCAACGATCAACGCCTCCGCGAGGGTTCCGGCGGAAATCAAAACCTGTGTCTCGACGTCCAGAACACCCATGCAAGAGTCCGCCGCCGGTTCGTCAAGCACGATCGCCATCAAAGCCGACGTGTCGACCGCGATCACGCCGGCAAACCATCCTCATCGTAAAGGAAGTCCTGGCTTCTCGCGGCATCGGGCCCCGGTGTTACAAGGTGAGCAGCGGCCCGCACCTCATCCATCAGAGCGCGCCGACCCTTCGCATCAAGCACCGGCCTGATCGGGACGAGGCGCACGGCCTCTTGACCGTGGCGGGTCAGGATGACCTCATCCCCGGCCTCGGCTTGCCTCACCAGATCGGTTGGCTGGGCCTTCGCATCTGTAACGGAGATATGCATCTCATCGGCTGTTCCGGAGCGAGCTTGATCCACCCGGATAAATTAGACCACGCGATGGTCCATATCAAGGTGGATCGTTCACTTCGAATTGGGTCAGGCAACCTGCGGCAGCACCTGCCCGGCAACCCGAACATTCCGCGCCACCAGCGCCGCGGTCTTCGATTCCGCCCCGACGCAGCACTGGATCACCATCACGCCGAGCGCCGCCGGCAGCACCGCCAGGGTCGGGGGCGCACCGCTGACCACCACAGCCGCCGAGGCGAGGCAGCCAAGAATGGCCCCGGCATCCCAGCCCGCCTCGGTGGACAGGTGGAACTGATAGGCCGAGCCGGACCGCTTCGCCCGATCGTAAACCACGCTCATGAGCACCGGCACGTACAGCCCGCCCACAGCCGCGCCCAGCGCGTTGGCCGCAAACGCCACCCACGGCGCCCAACCCGACGCCACTCGCATCACGACGCCGAGCAACAGCCCGACGGTGACGGCCCGCGACAGGACATCGCGATGCCCGCGGTCGATCGCGGCGCCGACAGCTAGCCCGGCCAGAGCACCGGCCACCGCCGCCGCGCTGCTCGCCCAACCAAGCGTGTCATACGAAGAGCCAAGGGTGGTGAACAGCAGCAGCGACCACGCAATGCCGGTCCCCGCGCACATCCAGCCGTCCGCCGCGAACGCGCACAGGCCCACCGGATCGGCGCCGATGACCGACTGCCGCATCGACGGAACACGCCCGAGGTTGATCTCACCGAACCACAGCAGCGGCATGGTCGAGATCAGGCACAGCATGGTGGCGATGCCGAACTCGGCGCCCGGGCCCATGCGTGTCAGTAGCGTGCCGCCCGCAACGGGCCCGACGACGGAAATGGCGGTGGTGGCCATCTGCCGGACCGCGATCTGGCGTCCGCGCCGGCCGCCGCCGCCGCACATCGCGTTGGCGGCATGGAATATCGGCCAGTAGATGCATTCGCCCGCAGAAACAACCAGGATCCAGACGCACAGCCAGAGCGGTTCGTCCGCCCGCACCAGCGGCACGAACTGGAATGCGACAATAAAAGTGCCCAGCAACAACGCCCGGTTCATCCCGAGATGCCGGACGATCGGCAGCATGATGGCGCGCAACCCGAAGCGAATGCCCAGCAAAGCCGCATACATCGTGATCGTTGTTGCAATCCCGAAGCCGAGATGCAGCAGATAAGCCCCGACGAAACCACTGGCCAAAGACATGGCGAGCGACCACAGGACGCAGTGAAGGGTGAGCAGGCGGAATTGCCGCCCCTCGCGATCGAATGGCATCGCTTTGATCCTTACTCTCAAAAAACGTCAGGTCCGCGGCCGATCGTCGGGTCGGCACGGACTGATGGTCGGAAAGCGCTGTGTTCAGCGGCTTCCGGAACCTGTCCTGCGACCTGCGTTAGCCAGAGATCGTGCGTGGGATGCGGGGTGCATCAAGGGGCGTTACGGGCTGCGACATCTACCCTCCGATTGAAGGCTTTTGGTGCAGCAGAGTTAAGGCGAACGTGATGATTGCGTCAAGAAGTTCATGCGATTGCGCAAGACTTTGATTGACCGCATTGCACAAAAGCCATAGATACAGTGCACATATGGAACTAAAATTGCCCAATATCGCTAATTTTGTTGGATACTGTAGTTATTTGTATATGAATCCCAACATATGGGCAGGTTGGCGCAAACCGACGACGTCTTCTGTCCGATGAAAATGGCGAAAGAATGGCAGGGCCGCCACGCTTCCGCCCGAATCGGCAGCCCTCAGTCCCCCGCCACAGCCCACATTTTCTCCGCCAGGCGCGATAGCGCCGAACGCCGGCTCGGCACCAGCCAGCGCTGCAGGCGGTTGAGATAAAGGCAGATCACCGGCGTGGTGTACAGCGTCAGCACCTGGCTGAGCGCCAGCCCGCCCCACCATCGCAACGCCGAGCGGCTTGCGCAGTTCCGACCCGGCGCCGTTTTCCAGCCTCATCGGCAGCCCGCTCAACATCGTCGCCATCGTCGTCATCAGGATCGCAGCAGGCAGGCCTGCCGGATGGCTTCCAGCGGAGTCATGCCCTCGCGCCGCTCCGCCGTGATGGCGAACTCCACCATCATGCCCGTTCTTCTTGACGATGCCGATCAGCAGGATGTTGCCGATCAGCAGGATGTTGCCGATCAGCGCGATCAGGGTGAGCTGGTAGCCGAAGATCATCGGCATCAGCAGCGCGCCGATGCCGGCCGAGGGCAGCGTCGACCGGATGATCAGTGGCAGCAACGCGGCACGGGACGGTATTTCGGACGCCGATCAGGGGAAGCCACCCGGGTAGCCCGAACGCGACGTAAGTAACGTTACGTAAGAATTTCAGGAATGCGAACCGCATCATGCGGCTCCACGTCCTATTCGGCCGCCCGGCACGCAGTGCGCCGGCCGCTCGAGTCAGCCGCCCGTTACAAAAAACCCCGGTTGCGTTTCCCCGCCGCCCCGGCAGACTGCCGCCGTCAACCGGGGAGGGAACCATGGGCCATAGGATCGCGATCGTCGGAGCGGGCGCTGTCGGTGCCTACGCCGGTGCGCACATGGCGCGGGCGGGCGAGGACGTCACTTTCATCGACCCCTGGCCGGCAAACGTCGAAACCATGAAGGCGCAGGGCCTGAAAGTGTCCCACATCCGCGACGTGCCCGAATGGACCACGCCGGTGCGCGCGCTGCACCTGACCGAACTCCAGCAAGTGGCCAATGAGCGGCCGTTCGACATCGCCTTCGTCTGCATGAAGTCCTACGACACCGAATGGGCGACCGTGATGATCGCGCAATATCTGGCCCCCGCCGGATACGTGGTCTCGTTACAGAACTGCATGAACGAGGCAACCATCGCCGGCGTCGTGGGCTGGGGCAAGGTCGTCGGCTGCATCGCCAGTTCGATCACTGTCGATTTGTGCGAACCCGGCCATGTCCGCCGCGCCGCCGGCAAAAGCGGTGACAAACACACGGTGTTCCGCACCGGCGAGGTGCATGGCCGCATCACCGGGCGGGTGCGTGAGATCGAGCGCCTCGTCGCGCTGACCGATTCCGCGCTGGTGACCTCGAACCTCTGGGGTGAGCGCTGGTCCAAGCTGGTGACCAACGCCATGGCGAACGGCATGTCCGCCTGCACCGGCCTGATCAGCAGGGACATCCTGCGCAATGATACGCTGCGCCGGTTCGGCGCCCGCCTTGGCAGCGAAGCGATCCGCGTCGGCCAGGCGCTGGGCTACGAACTGGAAGACATTCACCACATCGACCCCGATGTGATTGCCCGCGCCGGTGAGGGCGACGCCGCCGCGACGCGCGAGTACGACGCGCATCGGCTGGAGGAAGTGAACAAGGCCGGCGGCGGTGAGCACCGTCCGTCGATGGGCCAGGACATGGTGAAAGGCCGCCGCACCGAGATTGACTTCATCAACGGCCTCATCGTCCGCCAGGGCGAACAAATCGGCCTGCCGACGCCCGCCAACGCGGCACTGACCGACATCGTCAAGCGGGTGGAGCGAGGCGAACTGCAAGCCGATGCGAAGCACCTGATCGATCTGCGGCTGAATTGAGGGGGCGCACGGCGCGGCTCTCGGTGATAAACTGCCGCTCATGTTGCACGCTCTTCTGCTTGGCCTGACCGGCGGTGTCCTGATTGGCGGGGCGGTTGGCCTGTTCATGCTGACCACCGGCCGGATCGCCGGGATCAGCGGCATCGCCGCCGAACTCACCGGAAGATGGCCGCCGCGCTGGGCGGAGAACCTGGCCTTCCTGGTTGGCCTGCCGGGCGGATTGCTGCTCTGGCGCGCGATCAGCGGCGCGGCCGTGCCGGTTCATCTGCCCGGGCCGGGTCTGTTGCTGATCGCGGCTGGATTGCTGGTTGGAGTTGGTACGCGGTTGGCCAGCGGTTGCACCAGCGGCCACGGCGTATGCGGATTGGCGCGGCTGTCGCCCCGTTCCCTGGCGGCAACCGCCACGTTCATGGCGGTCGCGGTGCTGGTGGTCGCCGTCAGGCGGTTGGCCGGATGAAGACCCCGGGCGCTCTCGCCAGCGGCCTGCTGTTCGGGCTGGGACTGGCGATCTCCGGCATGGTGGACCCGGCGGTGGTGCTTGGTTTCCTCGATTTCGGCGGCCTGGCCGATGGCACGTGGAACCCGGCCCTGGCAGGGGTGATGGGCGGCGCGATACCGGTTGCCTTCATTCTGTATCGACTGGCCGGCAAGCGCGTGCCGCCACCGTCGCGCGTGATCGACGCGCGGTTGATCGTTGGTTCGGCCCTGTTCGGGTTGGGCTGGGGCGCGGCCGGGCTGTGCCCCGGGCCGGCGCTGGAGGGGTGGGTTTCCAATCCCCGGGCCTTGCTGTTCGGCGTCCCCATGCTTGCGGGTTTCGCGGTGTCGGGGTGGCTTACGGGACGCGGTGAAGGTGGACGATCATAGCGGGGCCGACCGCTTACCTCGCCGTCATGGCCCGGCGCATTGCCCGGCCATGACAATGGCGCCCCTACGAACCCGATCCCTCGATCACATCGCCGAACCGCTCCCACGTCGTCCCGGTCCATTTCTGCAACTGCATCGCGCGGATCGGGTGGAAGTTCGTCGGGCTGGTGTTCACCTTGATCCCCGGCAGCAGCACCGGATCGTAGGCATCGTGCAAATTCGCCGCCTGCTTCATGATGTTGGCGCGGGAGAAATCCCCGTCGCACTGCTTCAGCACCTGCCACATCACCATGCTGACGCCGTATGCGAACGAGTGGTTCCCGTCCGTCATGTCGGCCCCCGGCATGTATTTCGCCATGAACGCCCGCCACTCGTTCATCCCCGGGTCGTCCTTGAACACCGGATCGGTTGGATCCTTCATATACCCGGAGGTGATGATGCCGACCCCGTTTTCCGGGCCGGCCGGCGCCATCACCGAGCCAACCGAGATCGACACGTTGGTCAGGAAAAATTCCGGCCGCCAGCCCAGGTCGTGCACCTTCTTGATCGCCTGGGCGGCGAATTTCGGCGTCGCCGCCACCAGCAGCACGTCCGCGCCGGATGCCTGAAGCGTCGTCAACTGGCTGTCCACCGTCGCGTCCGACGTCTCGTAGCTGACCTCCTTGACGACAGTGGCGGCGTATTTGTCACCCAGCACATCCTTCACGCCGGCCGGGTAATCCTTCCCGAAATCGTCGTTCTGATACAGGATCGCCAGCTTCGCTTTCGGAAACTGCGATAGCATGTATTTGGTATAGATCTGCGCCTCGGTCCGGTAGCTGGGCTGATAGCCCATCGTCCAGGGGAAGTGCTTGTAGTCGCCCCATTTGTCCGCCCCGGTCGAGATGAACAACTGCGGCACTTTCTTCTGGTTGATATAGCGTTGCACCGCCGTCTGCGTCGGCGTGCCGAGGCTCTGGAACAGGAACGCGACCTGGTCCTCCTCGATCAGCCGGCGGGTCTGCTCAACCGTCTTCGGCGGGCTGTAGGCGTCATCGTAGGAGATGAAGTTGATTGCGTGGCCGGCCACGCCGCCCTGGTCGTTGACCATTTTGAAGAACGCCGTCTCGGTCTTGGCGATCACGCCATACGCCGAGGCGGGTCCGCTGTAGGCGTCGGTATTGCCGATTTTGATTTCCGTGCCCGTCACCCCGGGCAGATCGTCCGCCGAGGCCGGCATCGTTCCCGCGGCCAGCGCGGAAAGCGCGAGCGCGCCGATCACCGACCGGACCGGCCGGCGGCGACGGGTTGTCGGATCCTGGTTCGTCAGCAAAGTCATTCTTTATACTCCCTGGACCGGAGCATGTTTGCCCCATCGCCGGCCGAAGGCAACGGAGGCGAAGCGCCGGTCGCAGCCGTTTGCGTATGCATGCCGTTTCACTTTTCTATCAAAAGCTGCTGTGCAGCCTCTTTTCCGGCGGCTTTGCTATGCTACGTCTGGGTCATGGGCCGCACGACTCTTCATCCTTCCGTATGAGCACCAGCGTTTCCTTGTCCGGCGCGGCAATGGCCGATGCCGTGACCATGACCGCGCCGCGGCTGCAGGAGTGCCCTGATTGCGGGCAGATGCAGGTGGTTCCGGCGATGCCGCCAGCCACCCGCGCCGTCTGCCTGCGCTGCGACGCGGTGCTGCGGCATACGCGCTTCCACCCTTTTGTCCTGCCCGCCGCGCTGAATCTCTCCGCCCTGATCCTGTTCGGTGTCGCCGGTACCCTGACCGTGATGTCCGTCACCAACGCCGGGCAGCAGCGGGCCGCGAGCCTGGTCAGCGGTCCCGCCGAACTCGAATACTATGGCCTGTGGGAACTCTCGGTCGTGGTCCTGGTCACCACCTTCGCCGCACCGCTCGCCAGGGTGCTGTGCATGCTGACCGTCCTGGCGGGCCTGCGCCTGCACCGCCCGCCGGCCGAGCTGCGTGCTATCTACGCCTGGGTCGAGCGGTTGCGGCCCTGGTCGATGATCGAGATCTACATGCTGGGACTGTACGTGGCCTATGTCCGCCTCAGCGCCATCGCCACCGTTACCATCGGTCCCGCGCTCTATGCGCTGGGCGGCCTTATCGGCGTCATGCTGCTGGCCGATATTGCGCTCGACGACCAGGCGGTGTGGGAGGCGATGGAGCCGCCGAACCGCCGCCGCCGTGCCGTGATCCGCGGCTTGCGGCTCGGCACGCGGCCTGACACCGCATGCCGACGCCGCCTCGGCTGCGACACCTGCGGCCTGGTCAGCCGCGCGGCCGAGGGCACGCCCTGCCCGCGTTGCGGCTACCGTTTGCGCGACCGCAAGCCGAAGGCGATCCAGCGCACCTGGGCCTACGCCATCGCGGCGCTGATGCTTTACATTCCCGCCAACGTCTATCCGGTGCTGACGGTGATCCAGCTCGGGTCGGGCGAACCCAGCACCATCCTGGGCGGCGTGGTTGAGCTGGTCGATTACGGCATGTGGCCGCTGGCGCTGCTGGTGTTCTTTGCCAGCGTGGCGGTGCCGGTGCTGAAACTCATCGGCCTGGGGGTCTTGCTGATCTCCACCCAGCTTGGTTCGCCGCACGGACTGCGTGACCGCACCGTCCTGTATCGCGTGGTCGATGCCATCGGCCGCTGGTCGATGATCGACATTTTCATGGAGTCCATCCTGGTGGCGCTGGTGCAATTCGGCACGATCGCGAGCGTTTATCCCGGCCCCGGCGCGATCGCCTTCTCCGCCGTGGTCATCCTGACCATGTTCGCCGCCCGCAGCTTCGATCCGCGCCTGATGTGGGACCGGGCACAGCCGTTGGCCCGCCCGTCAGCCCCCACGGACACTCCGTGAGCGATCGGCCGCCCTCCGCCGTCGTGCGATCCTTGCTTGATCGCAAGCGCGGCCTGTCGCTGATCTGGGCCATCCCGGTGGTAACCCTGTTCATCGGCGGCTGGCTCGCCTGGCGGACCTGGTCGGAGCGCGGGCCGCTGATTACCGTCACGTTCGAAACCGCCGAGGGGCTGCAGGCGACCCAGTCACATGTCCGGCACAAGGAAGTCGATATGGGCGTGGTGCAGAAAATCGCACTGAGCACCGATCTCAGCCGGGTCGTGGTGACGGTGCGGATGAACAAGGAAGCCGCGCCGCTGCTGACCGACAAGGCGCGCTTCTGGGTGGTCCGGCCCCGCTTCTTCGCCGGATCGATCAGCGGCCTGTCCACGCTGTTTTCAGGTTCCTACATCGACCTGCTGCCCTCGGGCGAAGGCGGGGAGCAGCAAACCGCATTCGTCGGGCTGGAAAATCCGCCCGTGCTGCAGTCGGACGTCCCCGGCCGCACCTTCCTGCTGGATGCCAATCGTATCGGCTCGCTCAATCTCGGTTCGCCCATCATGTTCCGCGACCTGGAGGCAGGGGAAATCCTGGGCTGGGACGTGGACGAAATGGCGCGGAACATCACCGTGCATGCCTTCGTGCGCGCCCCGTTCGACAAGTATGTGCATGACAATTCGCGCTTCTGGAACGCCTCGGGCGCGACCGTGCAGCTTGGCACCAACGGCCTGCAGTTCCAGGTCGAATCGCTCCGCGCCATCGTCCTGGGCGGCATCGCCTTCGACACGCCTGACGATCCGGCGGTGACCGGGGAAAGCGATCCCAACCGCAAGTTCACGCTGTATCCGAACAAGGAGGCGGCGGACTCTTCGGTCTTCAAGCGCAGCGTGCCGTTCGTGGCCAACTTCACCACATCGGTATCCGGCCTCGGTTCCGGCTCGCCGGTGATGCTGCGCGGCCTGAAGATCGGCGAGGTGTCCCGCGTCTCCCTGGTTTACGACCGAGCCGCCGATACCGTCGTGGTGCCGGTGCACTTCACCCTGGAACCCGAGCGGATCGCGATGCTGGACCTGCCGACGGACGGGGATCTGGATTCCCGGATGCGGGCGCTGATCCATCGCGGCCTGCGGGTGAAGCTGGAGAGCGGCAGTATCCTGACCGGCCAGAAGCAGTTGGTGATGGACATTTTCCCGGGAGCGGGTGCCGCGGAGCTGCGCAAGGACGGTGGGGATTACGTGGTCCCCGTGCTGGGCGGCAGCGCGGACGACGTCGCCACCGCGGCCACCAACCTGGTCAACCGGTTGAACAGCATCCCGTTCGAGACCATCGGGCAGAACCTGAACCAGACCCTGGCCGGCGTGAACGGGCTGGTGAACGACAAGCAGCTTGGCCAGTCGATCGCTGCGTTGCGGGCGACCCTCGCCAGTACCCGCGAGCTGGTGGACACCCTCAATCGCGGCATCACGCCGGCGGCGAAGCGCCTGCCGGCGATCTCCGCCGGGCTGGAGGACGCGGTCAACCGCACCAACAAGCTAATTGGCTCGGTGGAGACCGGCTATGGCGGCGATTCGCGGTTCAGCCGCGATGTCGATCGCCTGATGATGCAGCTTTCCGACGCCTCGCGCTCGATCCGCGTGCTGGCGGACCTGCTGTCGCGCCATCCGGAGGCGCTGATCCGCGGACGCACGGACCAGGGGCTTCAGTGATGCTGTCGCGGCGTGTGCTGTTGCTGGCGACACTGCCGGCGGCTTGTTCTTCGCCCAATCCGACGCTGTATGTGCTGGCGCCCGAACCCGGAGCAGTGCTGACAGCCGCGCCGCAGACGATCGACGTGCGGCCGATATCGCTGGCGCGATACCTGGAAAGGTCGACGATTGTGCGTTCGTCCGAAGGCTATCGGGTCGACGTTCTGGCGAATGAATGGTGGGGCGAGCCGCTGGACTCGATGATGATGCGGGTCCTGGTGCTTGATCTGACCCAACGGCTGCCCGGTAGCGCCGTTTACGGCGACACGGGGGCGATCACCACGCCGCCGGACGCAACGGTCGAGGTCAACGTCCAGCGTTTCGATCTGGGTCGTGACGGTGCGGTGTTGCTGGCCGCCCAGGTGGCGATCGAAGGGCCTGCCGCTTTGGCGCGGGGTGTGTCCCTGACGGTTCGCCCGGCGGACGGATCGACGCAGGCGCTGGTTGCGGCGATGAGTGCCGCCACCGGCCAGCTTGCCGACACGATCGCCGCGATGCTGGCCGATCGGCGGGCGACGCGAAGGTAGTCGAACCGTCAGGCCAGTCTCCCGACATCCACCGTGACGCCGTGGCCCAACGGTCCGTGGCCGCCGCCGAACCCCGGCGCGGCGAGGATTGCCGCCCGCACATAGGCCCGGGCGCGGATCACCGCATCCCGGAGCGAAAATCCCTGCGCCAGGCCAGCCGCCACCGCCGAGGCCGTCGTGCATCCGGTGCCATGCGTGTGCCGCGTCTCAATTCGCGGCGCCGCGAACGCCTCAACCCCGGCGGCGGTAGCCAACAGATCGGTTACCGTGGCCGAAGCCAGGTGCCCGCCCTTCAGCAGCACGGCCGGCGCCCCCAATCCGAGCAGCATCGCCGCCGCCGCCCGCATCTCCGCCTCGGTGCCGATGGACGTGCCGGTCAGTGCCTCCGCTTCCGGCAGGTTTGGCGTGATCACCGCGGCGAGCGGCAGCAGCCGCCGGCGCAGGATGTCCACCGCCTCCGGCGCAAGCAGCGCGTGGCCACCCTTAGCCACCATCACCGGATCGAGCACCACCGGTACCAAGGCGGCAAAATCCGCCAACGCATCGCAGACCGCCTCGATCGTCGCGACATCGCCCAGCATGCCGATCTTGATGACGTCGGCGCCGATGTCGGTCATGACGACCTCGATCTGTTGACGGATGAACGCTGGCGGCACCGGCATCACGCCGTGCACGCCCAGCGTGTTCTGCGCGGTCAGCGCCGTGATCGCCGTCGCCGCAAAGGCACCGAGCGCCGTAATGGTCTTGATATCGGCCTGAATGCCCGCACCGCCGCCCGAATCGGATCCTGCGATGACCAGGACCCGCCCGTGCATCAGGCGACGGCTTCCCGCAGCCGGGCAGCCTCGGCGATGGTTTCGCACAACGTATCGACCACGTCGGCAACCAGATCCGGGTCCTCGCCCTCGGCCATCACCCGCACCAGCGGCTCGGTGCCGCTTTCGCGGATCAGCACGCGTCCGGCGCCGTGCAGGCGCAATTCCTGCTGGCGGATCGCCGCCTGCACGTGGTCCTGGCGCAGCGGTGAAGGGCCGGCGAAACGGACATTCTTCAACCGTTGCGGCAGCCGCTTGAATACCTGGCACACCTCCGACGCCGGGCGTCCCTTCTGCACCAGCACCGCCAGCACCTGAAGCGCGGCCAGCAAGCCGTCGCCGGTCGTCGCGAAGTCGGACAAGATCAGATGTCCGGATTGTTCGCCACCGACATTCATCCCGGTTGCCCGCATATGTTCCGCGACGTAACGGTCACCGACCTTGGTGCGATGCAGTTCCAGCCCGAGTGCTTCGAGATGCCGCTCCAGCCCCAGGTTCGACATCACCGTCGCGGCGATGCCACCGCCGCGCAGCGTGCCAGCCTGACGCCAGGTCTCGGCGATCAGCCCGAGGATCTGGTCCCCGTCCACCAATTCCCCATTCTCATCCGCGATCTGCAGCCGATCGGCGTCGCCGTCGAGGGCGATGCCGATTTGGGCGCCATGCTCGAGAACCTTGGCGCAGATGAACTCCGGCACGGTCGAGCCGCAACCCTTGTTGATGTTGAAACCATCCGGTGTCACGCCAAGCGGGATCACCGTCGCGCCGAGTTCCCACAGCACGGTCGGGGCAACCTTGTAAGCCGCCCCGTTGGCGCAGTCGATGACGATGCGCAGCCCGTCGAGGCGCAGTCCACGCGGGAAGCTGGCCTTGGCCACTTCTATGTACCGGCCGGCGGCGTCGTCCAGCCGCGCCGCCCGGCCCAACAGATGCGGTTCGGCCAACCGGTCGCCGAAGCCGCTGTCCATCAGCGCCTCGATCTCCAGTTCCTTCTCATCCGAAAGCTTCGCGCCATCGGGCCCGAACAACTTGATGCCATTGTCCTCATAAGGATTATGCGAGGCCGATATCATCACCCCGAGATCGGCGCGCAGCGAGCGCGTCAGCATCGCCACGGCGGGCGTCGGCAGCGGGCCGAGCAGGGTGACATCCATGCCGGCGCCGACGAAACCGGCGGTCAGCGCGGGTTCGATCATATACCCGGACAATCGCGTGTCCTTGCCGATGACCACGCGATGGCGATGCTCGCCGCGGGTGAACAGCAGGCCGGCCGCCTGCCCGAGCCGGAGGGCGATACCGGCCGTCATGGGCTCCGTATTCGCCTTGCCCCTGATACCGTCAGTCCCGAAAAGACGCCTTGTAGTCGTCATGGCCAACCGCCGTTCCGTTTGCAACGAGCGCGGGGACGGCCCGCGTTGAGCAAGCGGAACCGTGCGTCAATCGAACAATGAACGCCAGACACGAAACGCTTGTACTGTCTCACGTACGTCATGGACACGAACGATTGCGGCGCCGCGTAGCGCCGCGAACACAGCCGCCGCCAGAGACCCGCCCAACCGCCGATCGGCCCGGGGCTCGCCGGAGAGGGCGCCGATGAAGGATTTGCGGGAAACGCCAATGAGCACCGGGTAGCCAAGGCCGGTGAACGCGGCCAATTCCCGCAGCAGCGCCCGCGACTGGTCCGCCAGTTTGGCAAAGCCGATCCCGGGATCGATAGCGATATTTTTACGTGCGATGCCCGCGGCAAGGGCTGCTTCGACCCGCTCCAGCAGCTCGGAACGTACCTCGGCGACGACATCCCCATAGGTGGCCATCGCATTCATCGTCGCCGGCGTGCCGCGCATATGCATCAGCACGATGGGACAGTTCCGCGCCGCCACCAGGGCGGCGGCCGCGGGATCGTGCGTCAGCCCGGACACATCATTGATGATAGCGGCACCCGCATCCAGCACGGCACGCATCGTTGCGGCGTTCCGGGTGTCAACCGAGACGCACAATCCCGCCCGCGAAAGGGCGCGGGCGACCGGGACGACCCGCGCCTGCTCGATGTCCGGCGGTACGGCGGCAGCCCCGGGGCGGGTGCTTTCGCCACCGACATCGATGATGTCGGCGCCGTCCTCGGCCATCGCCAAACCCGCGGCAATGGCGGCATCCGGCCCGGCGTCGCGGCCGCCGTCGCTGAAGCTGTCGGGGGTCACATTGAGGATGCCCATGACCAGCGGACGATCGAGCGGCAGTCCGGCCCAACGGGGGAGTTCGTGCGAGGTGAGCATGGCGAGCGCCGGGAACGAGGGGACGGATTACCGCCGCCCGTTCCCTCGGGCGGTGGCGGACGCCATCAAACGGCAGGTTGAGCGCCGGACGCAAGCGCCGGGCGGCCTGCCGGCGAGACCAGGATCGACACGGTGATTTGTTACTTAAGCCCGCCGGTCCGGGCGCGGTGCCGGCACGACGCCAGACGATTGGCGGGGTATGCGAAGACATTGAAACGGGTTGGGCGGTGCCCGGGGGTAATTCGATAAGTGTATGAAATAGCTTCGCTTGGCGGGGAGGTGGCCCTGCGGCGCGGGTGATATTGCAGGGCACGTGCCTTCCGTTTCAGCAATGTCTGCCCAGCGACAGCCCATACTCAGATTTTCAGCCACCCCGGCTAATTCTTGGTGTAGCGTCTCACTATGGACAAAAGCCAGGGAACGAAAACGGCACACGTTAACCATTCTTTAAGACTATCCGTGTATTCAGGATACCTTGCCGCGATTGGTCGCCATGCCGGGCGCGGCGTGTGGAGGCGCTGATGATGCACCCGGGAGACACGACCCCGCCGCTCTGCCGCCGCTCCCTCGGCGGCAACCCGGACGATCGTCTGCCCGGTGCCACTTGCTCACCTCAGCGCGGCGCCCAATATCCGGTTACGCGCCATGCCCGTTTGGTTTCTCGCAGTTGCGATGCGAATTTTCTTGAGTTCATCCGCGCTGGCTTTCACTATTCGGTGATCGTGCGCGACGGTGCTTCCAGGGTGGCCGCTGGCGTCTGCTTCCACGGCCCTGTTGCTCGCAAGACTTCGCGACAGCTCCTGCGTGTGCGGTTGCACAGGGAAATGATGCGCGGCGCCTCAACCCAATCCCGCCAGTTCCGGTTCCGAACCGGCGACCGGAGGATCGATGCCGGAGAGTCCAAAAACCGCCTACCCCGAGATGACGATGAACGCCCTGACCGCGAAGGTTCTTTGATGCGACTCGCCAAAAACATTCCCGCGAAGCTACCCTCTTACGCTACGATTGCACCCATCTTGCATGCATAGATGCATGTGACGCCGGCACAGCGTGGCATCACCCTTAACACAGGAGCGGCCGATGCAGACGGTCGATGACATTTTCACCGCCTACGCGCGCAGCTTCGAAAGCAGCCGCGAAGCCGAGATGTCGTTGTCGGAATACCTGGACGCCTGCCGTGCAGACCCGATGGTCTACGCGACGGCGACCGAACGCCTTCTCGCCGCGATCGGTGAGCCGGACATGGTCGATACATCGAAGGACGCCCGGCTCGGCCGGATCTTCATGAATCGCACCATCCGCGCCTACCCCGCGTTCAGCGAATTCTACGGCATGGAAGAGACGATCGAACGCATCGTCGGCTTCCTTCGTCACGCCGCCCAGGGCCTGGAAGAACGCAAGCAGATCATGTACTTGCTCGGGCCTGTCGGCGGCGGCAAGTCATCGCTGGCGGAACGGTTGAAGGCGTTGATGGAAACCTATCCCATCTACGTGCTCAAGGCCGGCGATAATCTCAGCCCGGTATTTGAAAGCCCGCTCGGCCTGTTCGACCCGGATCGCATGGGCGCCGTCCTGGAAGACCGCTACGGCATTCCGCGCCGCCGGCTGACCGGCCTGATGAGCCCGTGGTGCATCAAGCGCCTCGACGAGTTCAACGGCGACATCTCCAAGTTCCGCGTCCAGAAGCTCATGCCCTCGCGCCTGCGGCAGATCGGCATTGCCAAGACCGAACCGGGCGATGAGAACAACCAGGATATCTCCTCGCTGGTTGGCAAGGTCGATATCCGCAAGCTGGAATTGCACTCGCAGAACGATCCCGACGCCTACAGCTACTCGGGCGGCCTGAACCGGGCCAACCAGGGCATGCTCGAATTCGTCGAAATGTTCAAAGCGCCGATTAAGATGCTGCATCCGCTGCTGACGGCGACGCAGGAAGGAAATTATATCGGGACGGAGAACATTGGTGCCATTCCCTTCCAAGGGATCATCATGGCCCACTCCAATGAATCGGAGTGGCAAGCGTTCAAGAACAACAAGAACAACGAAGCCTTCATCGACCGCATCTACGTGATCAAGGTGCCGTATTGCCTGCGGGTCACCGAAGAGCAGAAGATTTACGAAAAACTGGTCTCACGCTCGGAACTCGGGCAGGCGCCCTGCGCACCGGCAACCTTGGAGATGCTGGCCAGGTTCTCCGTCCTGTCCCGGCTGAAACGGCACGAAAATTCGACGCTATATGCCAAGATGCGGGTCTATGACGGCGAAAGCCTGAAGGAAACCGATCCGCGGGCCCGCAGCCTGCAGGAATACAAGGACACGGCGGGTGTCGAGGAAGGCATGGATGGCGCGTCCACCCGTTTCGCCTTCAAAGTGCTGGCCGCGACGTTCAACCACGACACGACTGAAATCGCGGCCGATCCGGTGCATTTGATGTATGTGCTGGAGCAATCGATCCGCCGCGACCAAATGCCGCAGGATACCGAGAAACGTTACCTTGAGTTCATCAAGGGCGAGCTGGCGCCTCGTTACGCAGAGTTTATCGGTAATGAGATCCAGAAGGCTTATCTCGAATCCTACCACGACTACGGTCAGAACCTGTTCGATCGCTATGTGTCCTATGCGGACGCATGGATTGAGGACATTGACTTCAAGGACGCTGACACGGGTCAGTTGCTGAACCGCGAACTGCTCAACCAGGAATTGACGAAGGTTGAGAAGCCGGCGGGGATCGCCAACCCGAAGGACTTCCGTAACGAGGTGGTGAAATTCTGCTTGCGTGCCCGGGCGAACAACAATGGGAAAAATCCGTCCTGGACCAGCTATGAGAAGATCCGCGACGTGATCGAACGGCGTATGTTCAGCCAGGTCGAGGAATTGCTGCCGGTGATCAGCTTCGGCTCGAAGAAGGACAGTGATACCGAAAAGAAACACACGGAGTTTGTCGATCGCATGACCGCCCGCGGATATACGGAACGGCAGGTCAGACGGCTCGTAGAGTGGTATATGCGCGTGAAGCAGGCGGGCTGAGAATGCCCGCCGAACCTGGAAAGGTGTCACAGGCACGTTATGCACATCGTTGACCGCCGCCTGAACCCGAGTGGAAAAAATCTCGCCAACCGGCAACGCTTCATGCGGCGTGCCAAGCAGCAGATCCGCAAGGCCGTGCATGAAAGTGCGGGAAGCCGCAGCATCAAGGACGCCGACGAGGGCGGCGAAGTGGTGCTGCCCGCGCAGGGCGTGCATGAACCGTCGTTCCGCCGCAGCAGCAGCGGCGGAATCCGGGATCACCTGTTGCCGGGCAATAAGGAATACATCGCGGGCGATACGATCGCCCGTCCGCCCGGCGGCGGGGGTGGCAGCGGTTCGGAAGGCAGCCCGGACGGTGAGGGCGAGGACGATTTCCGCTTCGCCCTCTCCCGCGAGGAATTCGTCGACCTGTTCCTTGAGGACCTGGAGCTGCCCGACCTGGCCAAGCGCCGGGTCGTCAATGCCGAAGCCGTGGTGTTTCACCGCGCCGGCTATTCCGTCAGCGGTTCGCCGGCCAATCTGGCGCTCAACCGGACGGTACGGAACAGCCTGTCGCGCCGCATCGCGTTGCGCCGCCCGAAGGCCGAAGAGCTGCAGGCGCTGAAGGACGAAATCGAGGCACTCAGTGACGGTTCGGATGAACCGCGCCGGATCGCGCTTGAGGAAGAATTGCTGCGCAAGCAGCGCCGCACCGGCCTGATCCCGTATATCGATCCGCTGGACGTTCGCTACAAGCGGTTCGAAGCGATGCCGAAGCCGGTCGCCCAGGCGGTGATGTTCTGCCTGATGGACGTGTCCGGCTCGATGACCGAGCACATGAAGGACCTGGCGAAGCGGTTCTATGTGTTGCTGTATATCTTCCTGAAGCGCCGTTACAAAAACGTCGATGTGGTGTTCATTCGCCATACGCACCAGGCGTCCGAAGTCGACGAAGACACCTTCTTCAACAGCCCGGAAACCGGCGGCACCGTGGTGTCCACCGCGCTGGAGGAGATGCAGCGCGTCATCGTCGAACGCTACAGCCCGGACAACTGGAATATCTACGCAGCCCAGGCCTCGGACGGCGACAACACCGCCAGCGACAACGACAAGACCGCCGCCCTGCTGACCAAGGTGCTGCTGCCGGCCTGCCAATACTACGCCTACCTGGAAGTCGGCCGCGATTCCGAGCACTTCCCGCCGGGCTTCATCCGCCGGGACAGCGATCTGTGGCAGACCTACTCGACCATCATCCGCAACGGCGCGCCCATGGCGATGCGGAAAGTCGGCCACCGGCGTGACATCTACCCGGTGTTCCGGGAACTGTTCGCTAAAAAGAACCAAGGCGCGGAGGCACACGCCGAATGAGCAGCACCCTGATCCGGGCGGAACGCCCGCTATTCGAAGGAGCCGACTGGGAATTCAGCACGATCCAGCGTTGCCACGACGAGATTTCGAAAATCGCCCTCGGCGAGATGGGTCTGGATATCTACACCAACCAGATCGAGGTCATCGGCACCGAGCAGATGCTCGACGCCTATTCCTCCATCGGCATGCCGCTGTTTTACAAGCACTGGTCGTTCGGCAAGCATTTCGCCCGCAACGAAGCCATGTACCAGGCCGGCATGCAGGGCCTGGCGTATGAGATCGTCATCAATTCGAACCCGTGCATCAGCTACATCATGGAAGAAAATACCGCCATGATGCAGACGCTGGTGATCGCTCACGCGGCGTTCGGGCATAACCACTTCTTCAAGAACAATTATCTGTTCCAGCAGTGGACCGATGCCAACGGCATCCTGGATTATCTGGAATTCGCGCGCGACTACATCATGTCGTGCGAGGAACGCTACGGCGAGGTTGCGGTGGAGCGCCTGCTCGACGCCGCCCATGCGCTCATGAGCCACGCGGTGCACAAATATCCGCGCAAGCGGACAGCCGATCTCCGGTCAGAGGAAAAGCGCGAACGCGAACGCCGCGAACACGATGAAAAGGTGTTCAACGACCTGTGGCGCACCGTCCCCGGCAAGGACAACGCCAAGAACAACCCGACCGCCGAGGAGCAGCGCAAGGCGATCCTGCAACTGCCGCAGGAAAATATCCTGTACTTCATGGAAAAAACCGCCCCGAGGCTGGCGCCCTGGCAGCGGGAAGTGCTGCGGATCGTGCGCATCATCGCGCAATATTTCTATCCGCAGTCGCAGACCAAGGTGATGAACGAAGGCTGCGCCACCTATACGCACTACGAGATCATGAACCGGCTGCACGCCAAGGGCCTGCTGACCGACGGCGCCATGGTGGAGTTCCTGTCGTCACACACAAACGTCGTGTTCCAACCGGAATTCGATGACCGCCGCTATTCGGGGCTGAATCCCTACGCGCTCGGCTTTGCCATGATGCAGGACATCGAACGCATCTGCAAAACCCCGACGGCTGAGGACAAGCAGTGGTTCCCGCACATCGCCGGCTGCAACGACCACATGAACGTGCTGCGCGACGTCTGGGCAAACTACCGCGACGAAAGCTTCATCTTGCAATATCTCAGCCCCAAGCTGGTGCGGCAGTTCGGCCTGTTCCACGTGATGGACGACTCGAATGAACCGAACCTGCGGGTCGAGGCGATCCACGACGAACGCGGCTACCGCAAGATCAAGCAGGCGCTGGCCAAGCAATACGATATCTCCTGGACCTCGGCCGACATCCAGGTGGTGGACGTCAACTTGGCCGGCGATCGCAAGCTGATCCTGCACCACCGCGCGCTGAACCGCGTGCTGCTGGAGGAAAAAGACGCCCGCCAGGTGCTGCAACATCTGGCCGATCTCTGGGGCTACGACGTGCTGATGAAGGAAGTCGACCCGGGCACCGAAGCCGTGTTGAAGGAGCATGCCGCCTCCCCCCGCCCCGGCATCGTGAAGGTGGAGCCGGCGGCTTAAGGAAGGTCGGGGCGCTGCCCCGAACCCCGCCAAGGGCCGGCGGCCCTTGGAACCCTCGACTTAAAGTTAATGGGATCAAAGGGGCCACTGCCCCTTTGCGGGTCCAGGGCAGCGCCCTGGCCTTCCTTACGGTCCCCGCACAACCTGCGCGAGATCACCGGGGCGCAGCCACGTGGCGAAGGCGTGTTGGATATCGGCGGCGGTGATGTTGAGATAGTGGGCCGCCAGGGTCTGCTCGTCGTCGAACGGCAGCCCGAGGTCGGACAGGCGCAGGTATTGGCCGGCGATGCCGCCGATGCTGTCGCGCTGCATCGGTATCCGGCGCAATTGCTCGGCCTTGGCGCGGTTCAGGTCGCCCTCGCTGACCGGGTTTGCCTGCATATCCTTGATATCCCGCACCACCAACTGCCTGGCCTTGTCGACGTTTTCGCCATCGGCGCCGAACGCCACGGCATAGTCGCCGCGGGTGCGCGACCAGTCCAGTTGGCTGCTGACGGAGTAGACATAGCCGGTCTTGATCCGCAGATCGCGGTACAGCCGGGAGGAAAAGCCGCTGCCCAGGATGACGTTACCCAGCATCAGCGGATAGCGGTCCGGGCTGGCCACCGGCAGTTCCACCGTCTCGGCCAGATACACGCTGTCCTGCAAGGTGCTGCTGTCCCGCACGCGCGCCTGCGAAGGCTTGTTCGGCCCGACAGGCGGCAGTTCGATCGCCGGAGTCGGGCCTTCGCCATGCCAGCCGCCGAACGTCGCCGCGACGACCCGCCGCGCCTGCTCCGGCGTCACATCGCCGAGCACGATGATGGTGGTCAGGTCGGGGCGGAACGTGGCGTCGTAATAGGCCTTGATATCCGTCGGTTGCAGCGCCGTCACCGATTCCGGTGTCGGCTCACGCAAGGTGGGATCGCCCTCCGGCATGATGGCCCGCTTCACCGCCTGCTGGAACAGGTAGTTGGGCGAATGCAGCAAGCCGGCAACGCTGCGGGCGAACTGCGAGCGAACCACCTCGAACGCCTGGTCGGGAAACGCCGGATGCAACTGGTTTTCCGCCAGCAGTTTCATGCCCTGCTCGAAATCGGGTGTCAGGACTCGCAGCGAGAAGTTCGGACCGGTTTCGACCCGGGCGGCGATATCGTCAACCGCCTCGCGAAACGCCAGACGGTCGCGCGTGGCGGTGCCATACTCGAACAGCCCGCTGGTGACGGAGGCGACGCCTTCCTTCCCGGGTGGCTCCTGTATCGCCGGGACCTCGCGCACGCGGCCGTAGACCGAGACGGTGTGGCTGACATGTTCCGGCTGGACGATCAGGCGCAGCCCGTTCGGCAGCACGCTGATATCGGGCTTCTCACCGAGGTCGGGCAGATGCAGGCTGGCCAGCGCGGTGGAGGCCCAGTCCGGCAGCGTGACCGGATGATCCGGCGTGCTGGCAAACGATTCCGCCCCGCCGAACCCTGATCCGCCGATCGGCTTGCCGGAGTCCCGCGGCATGAGGATCGCGGTCACGGCGTGGTCGGGTGCCAGCAGAACACGCGCCAGACGGTTGACGTCCTCCACCGTGACGGCGTTGTAGGCGTGCGCGATGTCCTCGGGCGACTCCGCGTTCTCGAAGGCCAGCGCCCGGGACCAGTTTCCGGCCAGGCCCTGGATGCTGTTGGCGGCGAAGGCGAGTTCGGCGATTTCCTGCCGCTTGGCCGCCGCGACCAGTTCCGGGGAGACGCCGTTCTGCGCCGCCTCGGCGACGACCCGCCGGACATCGGCCAGCACGGGGGCGGGATCTTCGGCCGAGGGGAAGGCTGCGTATGCCATGCCGAAGCCGACATCGGGCTTCGCCTGGTAATTGAACTGCGCCATCAGCGCCTTGCCGGCCGGCACCAGGCCATACAAGGCGCCGCGCTCGCTGCTCAGAACGTCGGACAGGATGTCGGCGGCGGCGAAGTCGGACTGCTTGAGGCCGGGCATGCGATAGGCGATGGTGACCAGGCCGACGGGGAAATTGGTGTCCAAATTCAAGGTCTTGGGTTCCACCGGCTGCACCGCGAAGGCAGCGTGTGCCGGCACCGGGCGGCTTGGGATGTCGCCAAACGCGGCCTTGGCCTTGGCCAGCGCATCATCCGGCTGGACATCCCCGGCGATCACCAGGATCGCGTTGTTCGGCGCGTACCAGGTTTCGTAGAAGCGCCGGATCAGCGCGGCGTCGGTCTTCTCGAACGACGGACGGGTGCCGAGCGCGTCGTGCTGGTAGGGCGTCCCCTGGAACAAAATCGCCTGCGCCTGCGTCAGGTAGTTGTAGACCGGGCTGGACAGGTCGCGCGACACTTCCTGGTCGATGGCGCCGCGTTCCTGCTCCCAATCGGCCTGGCTCAGGGTCAGGCCATGCATGCGCAGCGCCTCGATCCGCAGCGCGACGCTCAGGTCATCAGCGGGTACAGTATAAATGTACTGCGTGACGGTTTCGGTCGTGTCGGCGTTGTAGACGCCACCCAACAGGGCGCCGATTTCGGCGAGCTGGTCGCGGTCCAGGCCCTGGCTGCCGCGGAACATCATGTGCTCCAGCGCATGCGCTGTGCCGGGAAAGCCCTCCGGCGCGTCGTTCGATCCGGCGAGGTAGTTCATCTCGGTGGTGACCACGGGGGCGAGACGATCCGGAATGACGACGACACGCAGGCCGTTGGACAGGGTGGCGCGCAACACGCCGCCCGGCACGCTACCGGACAAACCGGCCGGTTCGGCGGCGCCGCACGGGACGGAAGCCGCGGCCAGCACAAGGGCTGCCGCCCAGATACGCAAACGATGTTTCACAGAGCGCTCCGCTTCATCCCCGGGGCCCAGAGTATGCCGATGCAACGAAGCCGGTCCAGCACGTCATGCGGTTGCCGGCACGCGGCGGCGCTCGGCGAACAGCCTGACGGCCTGTTCGATCGCCCGGGCGCCAAACGGTTTCGACAGCGCGGGCACACCGGCATAGTCCGGGTCGATCCCATGCAAGGCATTGCCGGTGACAAACACGAACGGTATTCCGCGCGCTTTCAGCGCATCGGCCACCGGATAGACCAGCTCGCCCCGCAGGTTGATGTCCAGGAAGGCGCCGTCGAGCGTCTGTTTGGTGCGTTCGATGATGGCAAGCGACTGCGCAACCGATCCCGCCGAACCCGCAACCGAGCACCCGAGATCGGCCAGCATGTCCTCCAGCAGCATCACGATCATCGTCTCGTCATCGACGATGAGGATCGAAAGACGGTGGTTCATCACTGCACCTTGACCTTTGCAGACAGCGGAAGCCGGAGCCGGTATGCGACGCCCGCCTCGGCATAGTCCACCTCCGTTTCGCCCCCGAGCTCATGGGCGACCGCCCGGTCCAGAAGCTTCGACCCGAAGCCGCCACCTGCCGGAGCAGCCACCTTCGGTCCGCCGCTTTCGCGCCAGTCGATACAAAGTTCCAGCGGATTCTCGCCGGCATCCAGGCTCCAGCGCACCGCGATCCGTCCGCAGGCGTTCGACAAGGCGCCGAACTTGGCGGCGTTGGTGGCGAGCTCGTGAAAAACCAGGCTCAACGTCACTGCCTCATTCGGGGCGAGCCAGATGTCCGGCCCGTCTATCGTCCATCGTTGCTCCGGACTGAGGCCCTCATACGGGGCAAAACCAAGACGGACAACCTCATGGAGAGCGGCTCCTTCCCAGTCCGAACGGGTCAGCAGGTCATGGGCGGTGCCGAGCGCCGAAAGCCGCCCGGTCAATGTGTCATAGAACTGCGCCGGCGGCGCGAACCGCCGCGTCTGGGCAGCGATCGACTGCACCACCGCGAGGGTGTTTTTCACCCGGTGCGCCAGTTCCCGCAGCAACAGCGCCTGATGCTCCTCGGCGCGCTTGCGGGCGGTGATGTCGCGCAGGATGACGGTAAACAGCTTGCGTCCATCGACGTCGGCCTGGGAAATCGATCCCTCGACAGGAAATTCCTCGCCGTTCCGCCTTAGGCCAACCAGCGAGCCGGAATTGCCCATTGGACGGTTGGTAAAGCCCGTGGTGGCGAAGCCGGTGACATGCCTGGCATGCGCCGCGCGGAAACGCTGCGGAATAAACTCGCCGATCGGCAGGCCGATGGCTTCGCTTTCGGTCCAGCCGAACATTGCGACAGCGGCTTTGTTACACAAGACGATCCGTTGCGCCGCATCCACCGTGATGATCGCATCCATGGCCGACTCGACCACGCTCGCCAGGCGCGAGCGGCTTTCGGCCATGTCGCGGCTGGCCCGCTTGCGCTCGCTGATGTCGCGGATCACCTGGGCGTAGCCGCGCAGTTCGCCTTTCTCATCGTGCAATGCGGTGATGGCGACATCGGCCCAGAAACGCGATCCATCCTTGCGCACGCGTTCGGCTTCTTCGCGAAAGCTGCCTTGTGCGGCGGCTATCTCCAACTGCCGCAGCGGGCGCCCGCTGTCGCGCGCCTCGCCGGGGAACACGCGGGAAACATCCTGTCCGAGGATTTCGGTTTCGGACCAGCCTTCGATCCGTTGCGCGCCTGTATTCCAGCTTGCCACCCGGCCGTGCCGATCGAGCATGAAGATGGCGTAGTCCTGCACGCCGTCGACCAGTTGATGGAAACGTTCCTCGCTGTCTTGCAGCGCCCGCTCGGTCAGTATCCGCCTTTCGCGGCCGATCCGCAGCAAGGCCACGACGAGCGTTGAGATGGTCCCGAGCGATACGAAGCCGAGCAGCCGGATGATATCCGAGGCGTTTTCCGCCGCGAATGATCCGGCACGCACGATGATCGGATAGTGCGTGTATAGGGCCGCCGAAACGACGGCGAACAGCGCCGGACCGACACCGGCGACGACCGCAACCACAAGGATCGCCGGATAAAATATGGCGTAGGGCAGCGCGGCAAGTTGCTCTTGCAACAGATGGCGTGATCCGGCCGCCGCGGCCACAACGATGATGGCGGCACCATAGCGAAGCGCCCAGTGGGTTTTCCACAGGCGGGCACCGGTTCCGGCTAAACTCACAGTCGCCTCCGGTAGGGGCGTCGCTTAAAAGTGCCGCCGCTCAGCTCCGGCAACTCCGATGCGCGGACCGGGTCGACGCCTTTTATTTCACAATCATTATTTTAGCGCAGAGACGTTTTTTCTCATATGAGACGTTTCAATATAGGCTGTTGCAGCGGAAGTCACGAAAAAATCGCTGCTGGCGGCGAGATCGATCTCAAACCGGTCCGTTGGCCGAAACTGGCGGCTGGTGGCGCCTAAGCCAGCCAGTGCGGCACCGGCAACCCCTTCCCGCGTAAAAACGCCGGATTGAAAAGTTTCGACTGATACCGCGACCCGCCGTCGCAGAGGATCGTCACCACCGTGTGGCCCGGCCCGATCGCCCGGGCGACCCGGATTGCTGCGGCGATGTTGATCCCGGCGGAGGTGCCGACGGACAAGCCCTCATGAATCAGGACGTCGTAGATCTGCTCCAGCGCCTCCGCATCGGGGATGCGTTCGGCAGCGTCGATCGCGACCCCTGCCAGATTGTCGGGCACGCGCGACTGGCCGATGCCCTCGGTGATGGACGACCCCTCGATCGTCAGGTCATTGCTTTTGACCCAGCCGTACAACCCGCTGCCGTCCGGATCCGCCAGCACGACGCGCACGTTCGGATCGCGCTGCTTCAGCGCCAGTGAGACCCCGGCCAACGTGCCGCCAGTGCCACACGAACACGTGAAAGCATCGATCCTTCCGCCGGTCTGGTCCCAGATTTCCGGGCCTGTGGTGGCACGGTGGCCCTCCCGGTTGGCCAGGTTGTCGAACTGGTTGGCCCAGATGGCGTTGCCGGTTTCAGCCGCCAGATCCTCGGCGAGGCGGCGAGACACATGCACATAGTTCCCCTGGTCGCGGTACGGCTTTGCCGGAACCAACCGCAAATCTGCGCCAATCATGCGCAGGAAATCGATCTTCTCCTGCGACTGGGTCTCCGGCATGACGATCACGCTGCGGTACCCGCCGGCGTTGCCCACCAGGGTCAGACCGATGCCGGTGTTGCCGGCGGTGCCCTCGACGACAGTGCCGCCGGGTTTCAGGGTGCCGCGCGCCTCGGCGTCGCGGATGATCGCCAGGGCGGCGCGGTCCTTGACAGAACCGCCCGGATTCATGAACTCCGCCTTGCCGAGGATGGTGCAGCCGGTTGCCTCCGACGCGCGCCGCAGCTTGATCAGCGGCGTGTTGCCGATGGCCTGAGCGAGGCCGTCCTGCCAGGCGGTGCCGTGATATGAGGCGGTCATCGAGTCCTTCTTTCCAAGCGGAGCGTTTGAGTATGGTGGACAATGTAGCGCCGAAACAGACCTGGGAAGCCCTGGAGAGCGATCCACAGGCCCAACTCGTCGACGTTCGGACGGACGTGGAGTGGACCTTTGTCGGCGTGCCCGACCTCAACAAGACCGGCAAGAAGACGCTGCTGATCCCCTGGCAGGTTTATCCGACGATGCGCCGAAACGACTCGTTCGAAGCCAACCTCAAGCAATCGGGCCTGACGGCGGAGAACCACATCTATTTCATCTGCCGCAGCGGCGCCCGCAGCCTCGCGGCGGCCGAGGCGGCGAAGGCGGCGGGTTTCCCGAACGTCTACAATGTGGCCGACGGGTTCGAAGGTCCGCCGAACGCCGAGGGTCACCGCGGCGAGGCGGCCGGCTGGAAGGCCGACAAGCTGCCCTGGCGCCAGCGCTAGGTGTCCGGCCATCTGACTTGAAACCTTCACAAACGTCCGATTGAGCGCAATCGCCTTACGGGATATTTGATTATTCGAAATAATTAGATAGCCCGTAGGAATTTCATGCCCGATCGAACCCTGCTTCGTTGCGCCGCCATCGGATCGGCTGCAACCATTCTGAGCGGCGCCATCGCGGCATCCGCCTCGGCCGCCAACATCACCTCGTTCACGCCGGGCGATCTGGTGATCAGCACCGTCTCCTGCTCCGTCGGCGCCGCGGTGTGCAACAGCACGCCGGGGGGATTGGACACGGCCGCGCCGATCGTTCTGCAGCAGTTCCAGTTGAGCGCGAACGGAACGACCGCCACGGCGGCCGGAACGCTGACCTTGCCGCAGACCGCCAGCGGTGCGAACGCGGCGATATCGGGCGAGTACGGGTCCGCGTCGGAAGGCATCCTGCAGGACTCGGCGAACGGCCAGTACCTGACAATCATGGGCTATGGTGTGAACGCCAACACGTTCAACACGGCGGCCGGATCGGTTTACGGCACCGCGGCTCTCGGACAGACCACCAGCCTGACGGGAACGTCGACAACCACCGTGCCGCGCGTGGTCGCGCTGATCGGCAGCAACGCCGGTGTCGATACGACCACAGCTCTGACCGGCGTCTTCAACACCAACAACCCGCGTAGCGCCGCGACGGTGGATGGTTCGTCGTTCTATGTCTCGGGCCAGGGCGTGACCGGCGACGGCACCGGCGGCGTCTTCTACGCGACAAAGGGCGCGACGACGGCGACCGCGATCAACGCCAATACGACCGCGCCGAAGGGCACACCCAACGGCACCGCAGACGCGAGCCTGGCGACCGAGACGCGGGCCGTAGAAATCGTCAACACCGGCAGCGGGAATACATTGTATGTGTCCCGCGATTTTTCGCCGAAGGGCGGTCCGAACGATGCAACGGACATTCGCGCGCTGACCAATGCCTCGGGCGGACTGCCGACTTCGGCGGCTGGACTGGTCGCGACACGCGTGTTGCCGACGGTGAATTCGTCCGGTGGAAATACCGGGTCGATCGACCTGAAGTCCGGAACCACCAGCACCTATAACGGGATAAACAACGCCCGCACGCCCCCGGCGAACACGTTCGTCTACCTCAGCCCCGAGCAGTTTTTCTTCGCCAATGCCACAACGATGTACGTGACCGATAGCGGCGAGCCGAAGAACGGCAACGCCAACGCGGCGGCGCTGGGCGAAGGCGGCCTGCAGAAATGGAGTCTCGTCGGCGGCACCTGGACGCTGGACTACGACCTCGTCGCCGGCCTGAACCTGGTCAACAATGCCGGCGCCAACGCGGCCACGCCAACGGCTGCCGGGGTCACGGGTCTGTTCGGCCTGGCCGCCGAGGTTGTCGGCGGCCAGGTTGAATTGTTCGCCACCAGCTACGGACTGAACGAGCTATCGCCGAGCTATCTGTATGAGATCACCGACACTCTTTCCTATACGACGATCACGCAGGCGAGCGGCGAAACCTTCACTACGCTGGAAGCCGCACCGGCCGGCACGTTGATCCGGGGCGTGGCCTTCGCGCCGGCACCGGAGCCGGCGTCGCTCGGTATCTTCGGCATCGCGATGGCGGCACTTGGCGTCGCCCGCAAGCGGCGCCGCGCTGCGGCGGTTGCCTGAGTCGCAGCCGGGCCAGACGGTTTACAACGGCAGCCACGGAACGACCCGCGGCGCCATCACACCACCGGGCTCGCCCCGCCGTCCATGTTGATGGCCGCACCGGTGGTGAAACCGGCATGGTCGCTGCACAGGAAGCAGGCCATGGCGGCGAACTCCTCCGCCCGGCCGATACGGCCGAGCGGTACGTTGGCGGCCAGTTTCTTGCGGAATTCATCGTAGGACACGTTGCTGCCCTCGTTCCGGTGGCGGCGGGCGTGCTGGTCGGAGTCGATCAGCCCCACGAGCAGGCCGTTGACCAGGATGCCGTGCGGCGCGCCCTCATTGGCCAGCACCTTCATCAGCGCCATCCCGGCGGCGCGCGACACCGCCGTCGGCGCGCCATTCGCCCGCGGCGCCTTGGCCCCGGTGTTCAGCACGAAGATGATCCGGCCCCACTGGCGCTCCTGCATTCCCGGCCAGGCCAGCCGGCTGAGGCGGATCGCGGCGAACAGTTTCAGATCCAGATCCTCCTGCCAGATCGCATCGGTGATCTGCCCGGACGGCATCGCCCGCGACACGCCCGCGTTGTTGACCAGGATATCCACCCGGCCGAACGCGGCGATCACCGCGTCGAAGGTCCTGGCGATATCATCGGCTTTCGACACGTCGCACTGGAACGTCTCGACCCGGCCGAAGGCGCCTTCCGAGGCGATCGCCCGCGCCGCCGCCAAAGCCTCGGCGCCGCGGGCCAGGATGGCGACATTGGCGCCCGACGCGGCGAACTCCCGGGCCATGGCGAGGCCGAGGCCCTTGCTGGCGCCTGTGATGATTGCGGTGCGGCCGTCGAGACGGACTTCCATCGGTTTTCTCCCCGTTTGACCGCCGGCACTGTGCGGAATCCGGCCGCCCGCAGCAACGCGTAGCTGCCTGATCGCGGCCGATGGGCTAAGCGGGGTCGGACATCCCGGAGCCCCACCGTTCCATGACCTCTTTCGAACTGATATCCATCCTGTTGCTGCTGGCCGCGGTACTCGGAATCATCAACCGGCGGTATCTTCATCTGCCCCGGACCATCGCGCTGATGGCCGGATCGCTGGTGCTGTCGGTGATCATCATCCTGGTCGATCGCTCGCTGGATTTTGTCGACCTGCAGCAGGACTGGGCGACGCTGGTCACCAAAAACGACCTGCCGCATGTGTTCCTGGACGGGTTGCTGGCCTTCATGCTGTTCGCCGGCACGCTGCATGTCGACATGTCGGCGTTGCGCTCGCAGAAATGGACCGTCCTCGTGCTGTCCACCGTCGGCGTGCTGCTGGCGACGGCACTCTACGGCTTCGGCATATGGTTCGTGTTCGGCGGCGGCGTGCCGTTGCCCTGGTGCCTCGCCCTGGGCGCGCTGCTCGCGCCAACCGATCCGATCGCCGTTGGCGGCTTGCTGCGGGAGGCCGGGTTGCCGGCCGGGCCGATGGCGGTGGTCAACGGCGAAAGCCTGTTCAATGACGGCGTCGCGGTGGTGGTTTTCGCGGCGGCGGTCGAATACGCCAACGGCCAGGCCGCCAGTATCAGCGAGCTTGAGCTGGAATTCCTGATCGAGGCCGGCGGCGGCATGCTGCTGGGTCTGGTGACCGGCTGGCTGTCCTATCGGGCGGTGCGGCTGGTCGATGACGTGGCGCTGGAGCTGACAGTGACCCTGGCCCTGGTCACCTGCACCTACAGCCTCGCCCAGGCGCTGCACGTCTCCGGCCCGCTGGCGGTCGTGGTCGCCGGCCTGATCACCAGCGACCGGTCCACCCGGTTCGGCATGTCGGAGGCATCGCGGCGGGACGTCATCGCGTTCTGGGATCTGGTGGACGAGTTGCTGAACGCCATGCTGTTCCTGCTGCTCGGCTTCGCCCTGCTGTCGGTGAAGATCAGCGTGCCGCTGGCCGAAGCGGCGGCCGGCGGCATCGCGCTGGCGGTAGCGACGCGGCTGATCAGCGTGGCGGTGCCGACGACGCTGCTGCATTTTCGCAGCTCGCCGAAATTCAAGAGCATCGCCGTGCTGACCTGGGGCGGCCTGCGCGGCGGCATCTCCGTCGCGCTGGCACTGACCCTGCAGCCGTCACCCTACCGCGGCGACCTGCTCGCGGTGTGCTACGCGGTGGTGGTGTTCACCATCCTGGTGCAGGGTCTGACCATGCCGCGGCTGGTGCGATGGCTGTATCGGCCGAAGGTCACAGCCATCCCGCGATGATCACGGTGACCAGGCCGAGGACCAGGTTGACGGCAATCAGGGTGCGCATGGTGCTCATGCTGGCCGCCATCCGGGTGCGGTCCGTCGTGCGGCGGAATTTCCGATAGGGCCCGAAGATGATGGCCAGGAACACCGCCGCCATCAGCAGCCCCAGCGCCAGCATGGCGTGTATCGGCCAGGGCACGTGCGCCAGCCCGCCGAGCATGTAGAGCAACGCGAAGCCGGTGATCAGGATCAGCGGCATGGCGTGCCAGATCACCAGGAAGAACCGCCGGTGCACCCGGGTCTGCAACAGCATGCGCTGCGGCGGCTCGATCGCCACCAGGCTCGGGCGCAACACCACGAACGCGAAGAACAGGCCGCCCACCCATAGCACCGCGCACAGCAGGTGCAGCGCCTTGAGGCCAGCGTAGAGCATCGTCATCCAATCATCTCCAGCAACTCGGACAGCAGGGCGCGTAGCTCATTTGCGGCGATTGATCGAGGGGCCGTCTCGGTGACGCCGAGGCCAGCCGCGAAAGAGGTGGCGAAGCCGGTGCGATTGCCGATGGTGGCGACCAGCAGCGGGCGGCCGGAGGCCTTGATCTGCGCCGGCATGGACTCGCGCAGCTTGCCGGTGGACGGCATCCGGTTGAGCACGATCGCCGCCCGGCGCTTTTCCGCTTCCGCGAGCTTCAGGGTGCCCTCCGCCGCCCAGATGTCGGGCGCGCTGGGCTGCACCGGGATCAGCACGAAGTTGGCGCCGCGGATCGCCAGTCGCGCGTCGGTGTCGATCTGCGGCGGGCTGTCGATCACCACGACGTCATGCGCCGCCTTCAGGCGGTCCAGTTCGCCGGCCACGCGCCAGCCGGAGACCTCGGAAAAGGTGAGCTTCGTGGCGGCGTCCGGCCGCAACTGATACCAGCGGGCCAGGCTGTGCTGCGGGTCAATGTCCAGCAGCGCCACCCGGCGGCTGACCGCCAGGGCGGCGCCGAGGTTGGCCGCGAGCGTGGTTTTGCCCGTCCCGCCTTTCTGCTGGGCAACTGTAATGACGACCGTCATGGCCCGCGACTCCGTATCAATGCTGCACAACTGGATCAGAAACGGTGATTCGGCGCCAGGACCCATGTGAAACTGGCTTTACGCCGGGCGTGGCTGTATGATGGGTTATGCTCGCCGCGAATGGCGGCCATGAGGACACCAGGATAATGCCAGCCAACCACCCTAACGGAGAGAACGGCTACCGGCTCGACGCTCCGCAATGTGCGCAGGATTGGCAGGCGTATCACGGCATCCGCCGGAAGGTGTTCCATCTGCCGCGTCCGGACGAGGATACCAGCCCGGACGTCCATCCCCTCCTGCTCTGGCTCGAGGATCGGCCCATCGGCGCGATCCAGGTCGATAATCTGCACAACGCCGCGGCGGCGCTGCGTCTGGTGGCGATCGATCCGGCGCATCAGGGCGGCGGCCACGGGAGAGAGATGCTGCAGCGGGCGGAGGCGTTCGTGCGGACCCTCGGGTGCCGCAAGGCGGTGGTGTATTCGACGGTCGAGGCGGCGGGATTCTATGCCCATAACGGCTACGACGAGGAAGACTGGGACGCAGTCTGCATGGGCGGCGTGGTGCAGATGCTGAAGGAACTGGATTAGACCGCACCAGTTCCCCGTTCTATCGTCATGGCCGGGCGGCCGTAGTCCCGGCCATGACGATGGGTCAAGGGCGCATCGGCGCACCGCTCTACGGCGTGGTGCTGACCGTCCACGTGGCACTATCCACCGGCGGGGACTTCTCCAGCCTGGCGACAACCTGATCCAGCACCGCCGGTTCGGCTGAACTCGGCGCCAGCACAGCAGCCAGTTCGACCTGTGTTTCGGTTTCCGACAGCGTTTCGATCTCGACGATCGGATAGCCCGCCTGCTCCAGCACTTCGTCCAGGATGTCTCGCGCGGCGGACACTTTCCGCTGGTTGGTCACGACGTGCACCCGGTATTGCGCCTCCGTCGTTTTCGTATCTATCGGCAAACGATTGATATAATTCACAATCGGCCGCAGCAGCGTATTGCCCGCCACCACGAACACCGACAGCGCAATCGCTTCCGGCAGCAAGGCCGCCCCGGCAAACGCCCCTACAGCGGCCGAGCACCACAGCGTCGCCGCGGTGTTCAGGCCGCGGATCTGGGTGCCTTCCTTCAGGATCACGCCCGCGCCGAGAAATCCGATGCCGGAAACAATATAGGAGATGATTCGCGTCGCCCCGTCCGCCCCCAGCAACCGCGTGCCGAGATCGGTGAAGGCCGCGGCGCCGACGGCCACGAGCACGTTGGTGCGCAATCCGGCCGAACGCTGCCGCCATTGCCGCTCGGCGCCAATCAGCGTGCCGAGCACGAAGGCGGTGGCGAGGCTCGCGAGGGTGCGCGCGAACGCACTGCCGAGAAACGAATCCAACCAGGGGTGCGCCATCGCATCATTCCGAGATGATGCGATGGCGTTAGCTCAAGCCGTTATTGCCCGCAATGGCTCCGGCGGCGGGTCGCCCGGAATGGGTATCGGCTTGGGCGGTTCCTCGATCGGGGACGGCTCATCCGGGTCGGGCGGCGACGGCGGATCGCCAGGGGGAACCGGCGGATCCGACAGCGCGCCGTGCGGGTGGCGTCCGGTCAATGATGGTGGGTCTGCAACGGACGCACGGCGTCCTGCGCGGTGCGGCCAGCCAATTCCAGCAGGCGGCTGCCGGATTCGACGGCGTGGTTGATCGTACTGAGATACAGATCCCGCTGCACTTCCGCCAATTCGACCAAACTCTTTGCCCGCAGCAGGTCCTGCGGCTTATGCGTCGCGTTTTCCAGGGTGTGGTCGACAATTTCCAACCACGCATGCTGAATCTGCTGCAGACCGCGTCCGAGCGTCAGGTAGCTGGTAAACAGCGCATGCACGCGTTCAGCAGACCGCTCGGACGCGTCGCGATACACATCCAGGGCCTGGACTGTGGAGTTCAGCAGGTTGTGGCTGCGGCCGAAGCTGATATCCGCGACCCGGCTGCCGACACCCGCGGCGGTGCGGGCGGCTGTCCAGATCGCCTCGCGGCTTTGTTCCGCCACCTTCGATGAGATCGTTGTGGCGACATCGGCGGTCTCGGCGACAACGTCGCTAACGGTATGAGCAGCCGCCTTGGCATGGTCGGCACCATTGTGGACCGCCTTGAGGGTTTCATCGGCGGTGTCCCGGGTTGCCTTCCCGACAGCTTCGACCGCAGCCTGGCCGCCGCGGCTCACGCTTTCCGCAGCCTTACGGTTGGTCTCGACGGTCTTTGTCGTTTCTGACATGGTACATGCCCCATTGATATGAGAAATATCCGGCGCACGAAAATGCCGACCGACTATGCGGCCGAGCACTCGGGTGAAGCAAGAGCTAGATTAACCTCCGTTCAGGAGGCTCACCCACGGCGCGAAGACACTATAGCGCACTAGAGAGCAGTTGCAGCATCACGGACGCGTTAGGCCGCAAATTTGCTTGAATCCAACTACAACATGCCGTCCAAAGAACCGGCAACAGGCTCGATTTTTGTCCTGTATAATGATTAATATTACGGCACGTTTCTGAAACGTAAGTTTAACCGCCGCACCCGACGAATGGTAACATTCCGCCCCGGGCGACCGCGGTTCGCCCGGGGTCTCGATAGCCGTCTATACGGAGGTCACGCGCTCCGCCTCCGGGCCGGTTTCCGGGTTTGCAACCGGAATCGGGCGTTCCGCCATTTGCCGAAAGGCCTCGATCGCGCGGCGCAAGGCGACCGAGCGCTTGCTTTCCGTATCCAGCACGAACAGCACCAGCGAGCGTCCCGTAATCTCATATTCCGATCCGGTGCTAAACGAATGATGCGTGTTGTCGTCAGGGACATTCGTGTCCAGCAGGCACCGCCAAACCGAACCGCCGACAACCTCCGGCAGCATGAAATTAACAACGTCGTGATGTGCGTTCAGCACCAGCAGCGCCGTCGCGTCCATCGCCGGGCGCTTGATACCGCTGGCCTGTGCCCGCCCGTCCATCAGCATGCCGAAGCAGCGGGCGTTGGCGTCATCCCATTGCGAGTCCTCGATGTCCTGCCCCGCCGGCGACAGCCAGCGGACGTCGCGCACATCGAGATCGGGGTTGTATTCGCCGGTCAGGAAGCGCGAGCGGCGCAGGATGGGGAAGGATTGGCGCAAGACGATCACCTTGCGGACGAATTCCGCGAGCTCGACCTCCTTCTCGCCAAAATTCCAGTTCAGCCAGCTTATTTCGTTGTTTTGACAATAGGCATTGTTGTTGCCTCCCTGGGTGCGGCCGAACTCATCGCCCGCCAGCAGCATCGGCGTGCCCTGGGACAGCAGCAAGGTCGCCAGCAGGTTGCGCTTCTGCCTCTCGCGCAGCGCATTGACCGCCGGATCATCGGTCGGTCCTTCGGCGCCGCAGTTCCAGGAGTGGTTGTTGGAATGCCCGTCGCGGCCGTCTTCGCCGTTGGCTTCGTTATGCTTTTCGTTATACGAAACGAGATCGTTCAGGGTGAAACCATCATGCGCGGTGATGAAGTTGACGCTGGCCCATGGCTTGCGCCCGCGCCTTGCGAAGCAATCAGCCGAAGCCGACATCCGGGTTGCCAGCTCGGCCTGCTTTCCGGCGTCTCCCTTCCAATAGGACCTGACTGTATCTCGGAATTTATCGTTCCACTCGGCCCAGCCGGGGGGGAAACCGCCGACCTGGTAGCCGCCCGGGCCGATGTCCCAGGGTTCGGCGATCAGCTTGGTGGTGGCGAGCACAGGATCCTGGATGCAGCTTTGCAGGAAACCATGGGCTTCGTTGAAGCCGTCATCCTCACGCGCCAGGATCGTGCCCAGATCGAAGCGGAATCCGTCCACGTGCATCTCGCACGCCCAGTAGCGCAGGCTGTCGGTGACCATCTGCACGACGCGGGCATGGCTCATGTTCACCGTGTTGCCGGTGCCGGTGTCGTTGATGTAGTAGCGCGGCTGGTCCGGGATCAGGCGGTAGTAGGACAGGTTGTCGATGCCGCGGAACGACAGCGTGGGACCGCGTTCGTTGCCCTCGGCGGTGTGGTTGTAGACGACATCCAGGATGACCTCGAGGCCGGCATCGTGCAGCCGCGCCACCATCTCCTTGAATTCGGAAAACACGAAGTCAGGCACTGCGGAATAGCGCGGATCGGGGGCGAAGAAGCCGATGCTGTTGTAGCCCCAGTAGTTGGTCAGGCCCTTGTCCAGCAAATA
Source organism: uncultured Rhodopila sp. (assembly GCF_903944925.1). Classification (GTDB taxonomy): domain Bacteria; phylum Pseudomonadota; class Alphaproteobacteria; order Acetobacterales; family Acetobacteraceae; genus Rhodopila. The sequence continues at coordinate 69,974 of NZ_CAJATU010000093.1, forward strand.
GCTGTCGTTGACGAAGGCATGGACGGGCAATAATTCTACCGACGTCACGCCCAGCGACTTGATATAATCCACGACCTCCTTGCGGCCGAGGCCCGCATAGGTGCCGCGCAGATGTTCCGGCACCGCGGGATGCAGCTTGGTGTAGCCACCGACATGCGCCTCGTAGACGATGGTGCGGTCCCACGGGACCGACGGCGCCCGCTCCCTGCCCCAGGTGAATGCCGGGTCGATGACACGCGATTTCGGCATGAAGCGCGCGCTGTCACGCTCATCGAAGGTCAGGTCGTCGCCTTCGGCGCCCAGCGTGTAGCCGAAGATCGACGGATCCCATTTCAACGCGCCGACATGCGCCTTGGCATAGGGGTCGAGAACCAATTTGTTAGGATTGAAACGATGACCGGCCTGCGGCTCGTAAGGGCCATGCACGCGGTAGCCGTAATTCGTCCCGGGTCGCGCATCGGGCAGGTAGCCGTGCCAGACTTCGTTGGTGTATTCCGGTAATTCGATGCGCTCCAGTTCCTTTTGCCCGGTGTCATCGAACAGGCACAATTCGACTTTCGTTGCATTGGCCGAGAACAACGCGAAGTTGACGCCAAGCCCGTCCCAGGTGGCGCCCTGAGGCTGCGGCGAACCCTCACGGACACGTGATTTCATGATGGCTGGAGGCATCGGCGCTCCTCGGCTGCTCGGTTATGGCCAGAAAAAAGGGGGGCACGTGCCCCCCTTTCCGTATCGGTGATCGCCTAGGACGTCAAACGGCCCAGGACATAGCCGATAGCCGCCGCGACCAAGGTCGCCACGATGGGCTGCGACTTGATCACGTCGCTGAACTGGCCCGCCGCCTGCTGCGCCTGGCCGGAGGCCTGGTTGTACAGCCCCTGCGCCTGCGTGCGGGTATCGCCGCTCAGGTTGCCGACGGCTTCCTGCGCGCGGCCGCCGAACTCACGAGCCGTGCCTTGTATCCGATCGCTCATTAAAAGCCTCCTGCAAAATCGGGAGCCTTTGAAACGTCGCGCGGCGCGGAAAGTTCCCCCGGCGCGTCAAAGCGGCGACCCCGCAGGACCGGTATTTCCTCAATTCGCGGTTTGCGCCAGGGTTCGCCGGGTCACCGGAGACTATCCATGCAAGCTGTCAGATTCACCCGCCACGGCAAGCCCGGGGTCCTGACGATCGAGACCCTGCCGCCGCTGCTTCCCGGCCCGGGCGAAGCTGTAGTCCGGATTAAGGCCGCCTCGATCAACCCCAGCGACGTGAAGAACGTGCAGGGCGCGATGACGCAAACCACCCTGCCGCGGACGCCCGGCCGGGACTTCGCCGGCATCGTCGAAGCCGGACCGCCGGACTGGATTGGCGCGGCGGTCTGGGGCACCGGAGGCGATACCGGCTTCACCCGCGACGGCTCGCACGCGGAGCAGATCCTGGTGCCCGTGGCCAGCTTGCGGCGAAAGCCGGCGGCGCTCGACTTCGACCAGGCGGCGTCGGTGGGGGTGAATTTCCTGGCCGCATGGCGCGGCCTGATCGATGGCGCGGGTCTGCGTTCCGGCGAGACGGTGCTGATCATCGGCTCCGGCGGCGGTGTCGGCAATGCCGGCGTGCAGATCGCCAGGCGGCTGGGTGCGAAGATTGTCGGAGTGGACCGCTCGGCACCGCGGCCGGGGGCGGCAATCATCGGTGCCGGCGTGTCACTGGTGGCCGAGGGCGAGGCCATTGCGGCGGCGGTGCGCCAGGCGACCGGAGGGCGCGGGACGGACGTGGTGCTCGACTGTGTGGGCGGCGTAATGTTCCCGCACGCTCTGGCGTGTCTGGCGCTGCGCGGCCGGCTGCTGGAAATGAGCGTGACCGGCGGGCGGCAGGTCAGTTTCGACCTCGCGGATTTCTATCATAACGAAAGCCGGCTGATCGGGGTGGATACGCTGAAGCTGGACCTGACCGCCTCGGCCGCGGTGCTCGATGCGTTGGCGCCGGGGTTCGAGGCCGGGGATTATCGCCCGGCGGAGATCGCCCGGCGATTTGCGCTGGAGCAGGCTGTGGCGGGATATGAGGCTGTGGCAGCCGGAGAAAGAGGACGGGTGGTGCTGCAACCCGGCTAGCACGCCGTATCGGCTTCGACGCGATAAGCCGCCCGGGGGATCAGTGTCGGCTCGGGCTGACGCGATGGACGCAGCGCCAGGGCGGCGCCGGCCAGCATCAGCATCATCCCGACCGCCTCCCCCCAATCGAGCTGTTCGCCGAAGAAGCTGCAGCCGATGATCACGGCGATGACCGGCGAGATGAAGGCGTAGGTGCCCGGGCGGCTGGCGCCCCAATCGCGCACCAGCAGAAAATACATCGTCGTCGACATCAGGGCGCCCGGGACCAGCAGGTACAGCCAGGCCAGGAAGGCCGGCCATCCCCAGTGCAGCCGCATCGCGTCCGCAGCCCCCGGCTCGATCGCCAGCGACACGGACAGCATCGTCAGGCCGCCGATAAGATCGGTTAGCCCGGCAAGCTGCACCGGCTGCAAGGTGCGCATCATCGGCCGGGTCATGACCGAGCCGAAGGTGTAGCAAAGACAGCCGATGGCCACGCCGGCGGCGCCCATGATCTTCCAGACATCGAGATTGCCGGCCATGGCGGCGGGACCGAACAGCATCAGCACCCCGGCGATCCCCACCAGGATGGCGCCGAACCGGCGCGAGCTGAATCGCTCCTGCCCCATCGCAATGGTGAAAACCAGCAGCGCCAACGGCGTGAGCGCCGAGCTGATCACCGCGCCAAGCCCGGCGGTGATGTATTTCAATCCGTAAAGCTGGATGACCTGGTTGAACGAAATCAGCACGATGGAGGCGACGATCAGCCGCGGGACCATGCGCAGCGGCGGCAGCACACGGTCTCCGCGAAGACGGCAGATCGTCAGCAGGACGGCGCCCGCGAGGCTCCAGCGCAGGCCGGCGAAGATTCCCGGCGCGACGTTGGCGGTGCCGATTTTCATCGCCAGCCAGGTGGTGCCCCAGACGAAGCAAATGAAGGCGAACATCGCCCGTTGCGATGCGGTCGAGGATGCAGTCATGGACGTTGCGCGTTCGCTCCCGCCGCGCCGGCTACGCGCGGCCGTCGTTACTAGCGCATCGACCGGGTGATCTGCCGAGAGGAAGCGGAATGGCGCATATGCGTCAGGTGGTTCGCCGGCTTGACCCGCCGATTGCCTGGCGGCTCCGGTCAGCCGCGCACAGGTACCCGGCGGCGCGCACCGGCTGCTTGACGCCGATGGACCGCCGCCAATCCGATCAAGGCAAAACCGAACAGAGCGGCCGAGGCGGGTTCCGGCGCCGCGACGGCGGAGCCGATCAGCTCAAAACCTGTCGAATACCCGGTCTGCAACCCCCGCCCTGACTGATAGTAGGCGCGGCCGGTTTCAGCGTAACTCGCGATTTTAAGCGTGGCCGGGTTATAGAAGGAGATGTCGTACGAACCGGCCGGCAGCGACCAACCAATCGGGAAGACATCGGCAATCTCGGTTGAGTTCCCGACCGACGTGTAGGAATATGTGCTGAATGTTTGCGAGACGATAAGGCTTCCTGGCAAACCGTCTGCCAGGCTGTAGATACCGACCGTTATCGCCGGCTGCGCCAGGCTGGAGACCGTGAAGTCTATTTCCGAGATCGTCGACGTCGCGGCGAGGTTGAAGTCGTCGTAAACCTGAAAGTTGGTGTAGCAGGCGGAGCAGACCGCAGCACTGTGCGGCGCGACGGTCAGATCGGGTATCGACTGGAACAACACATCTGCGCGCACGGGCGCGTTCAACGAGAGGCCCGCCAAAATGGTCAGTCCAGGTGCGATAAAGCGCATTCCGAGGCTCATCATCGTTCAATCCCGTCCCACTAAAACTAACGATACACAAATAGGTATCTCATACTAATGAATGCCGCTTGTTCACCAGTCCGCGTGAACCCGTCACCTTTCTGTTATTCCCGGCGCTCGACTTTCGGCCATCAGGTTCGCCGGATGCAGAACGCGGGTCTCGTCGATCTTTTCGACGGCTTGTCCCTGAGCCGGGCCGTCGGCCCGGTGAAGTCGGTCCGGCACGCCGGTCGCCTTGCCCCCGGCCGCCGCTCAGCGAAGCTTTTACACGTCTGCCGCAATCGGATAATGCTGGGAGATTGGTGCCGCGGCCGCGGAATCGGGCCTCCTGGAACATTTGCACCCTTGCGGATAATCGGACGGTGCGGCATTAATTTGACTTGCGTCAAAGAAATCAAATCATCGGCGCAAACCGGGTCGCATGCGCGGGTCCCAATACGGGTATGAAATCCTGTCCAGTCCGGTTGGAGTGGTTGAGTTACCAGGCTCGGGGGGAAAAATGTTCCATCAGTTGCTTACGCCCGTCGGCGGAAGTCTGCCGCTCTCGTTCCTTGTCGCCGTGGCGCCGATTGCGGTGGTGCTGGTGATGTTGGGCGTGCTGCGGCGACCGGCATGGGAGGCATCGCTGGCCGGCCTGGTGGCCGCCTTCGCGATTGCCGTCCTGATCTGGCAGTTCCCGTTGAACCTTGCGCTCAACAGCGCGGCCGCCGGGGCGGTGTTCGCGTTGTGGCCGGTCATGTGGATCGTCTTCACCGCGTTGCTGCTTTATAACATTGCGGTCGCTTCCGGCCGCTTCGACGCTTTCCGCGACTGGGTGCTGGATCACCTGCCGAATGACCGGCGCATCGTCCTGGTGGTCATCGGCTTCTGTTTCGGCTGCCTGCTGGAAGGCATCTCCGGCTTCGGCACCCCGGTGGCGATCACCAGCGCGCTGCTGATCCTCGTCGGCTTCCCGCCGCTGGAGGCTTTGACCTTCACCCTGATCTTCAACACCGCCCCGGTGGCGTTCGGGGCGCTCGGCGTGCCGGTCACCGTGCTCGGCCAGGTCACCGGACTTCCCGCGGTCAAGCTTGGCGCGATGATCGGGCGGCAGTTGCCGATATTTGCGATGATCCTGCCGTTCTATGTGATGGCGCTATACGGAGGATCGCGTTCGGTGAAGGCGCTTTGGCCGGTGCTGCTGGTCTCCGGCGTCAGCTTCGCCACCGGCCAGTTCGTGGCCTCCAACTTCCTGGATTACGCGCTGACCGACGTGCTGTCGTCGCTGAGCGGTCTGATCGTGACCTTGCTGTTCCTGAAGGTGTGGAAACCCAAACCCGATCCGGCGTTCGCGATCAGCGCGCATGTGACGGGCGCGGCGCGGCAGACCCGGGTTCCGGCCTGGCAGGGGTGGATACCGTGGATCGTGGTGTCGGTCGTCGTCATCGCCTGGACCCACTTCAAGGTCGCGGCCATCGGGCAGATGACGTTTCCCTGGCCCGGGCTGCACAACGCCGTGGCGATCACGCTGTATAACGACAAGCCTTACGCGGCGAACTACGTGTTCCAGCCGCTGGCGACCGGGACGGCGATCCTGATCTCGGCGATCATCACTGCCGCACTTGTCGGCATTGGTCCCCGGCAGTTCTTCGACGCTGTCGGCAAGACCTGGAAGCAGGCCCGGATCGCGATCTTTACGGTCGCCCTGATCATCGGGCTCGCGTACCTGATGAACTACTCCGGGCTGAACTACACGCTGGGCATGGGTGTCGCCTCGGTGGGCTTCCTGTTCCCGCTGCTGTCGCCGTTCCTGGGCTGGGTCGCGGTGTTCCTGTCGGGCAGCGATACGTCTGGCAATGCGCTGTTCGGCAACCTGCAGGTGGTGGCGGCCAATCAGCTCGGGCTGAACCCGGTGCTGATCGCGGCGACGAATTCCTCGGGCGGGGTGATGGGCAAGATGATCTCGCCGCAGAACATCGCCACGGGGGTCTCGGTGACGGATTTGAAGGGACAGGAGGGCGTGGTGTTCGCCCGGACTTTCAAGCACAGCATCGCGCTGACGCTGATGCTGGGGGTGCTGGTGGTGATACAGCAATATGTGGTGCCGTGGGTGATTCCGTAGCCGGCATCCGCGGACCGGGGCGCCGGCTGATTCATCCCGTAAACGCATTATGGCCCGGACAAGCCGGGCCATAACTGGAAACCGCCGGGATAGGGCGATCGGGGCGGCTTTAAGCCGCCCGGCAGATGTCCTCCCGGACCAGCACATAATTCATGCCGCTCGAGCTGGCTCGGATCTCCAGTATCCTGGCATCGTCCGATTCCGGCAATGGCAGCAGAGCCTCGCCATTGGTCCATCGGCGCATCGTCTTGCCCTCGCGCTCCGGCGCCCACCATCCCTGCCCCAGGCCCGGGTGATCCAGGGGAATCTCGAGAACACTGCTGTCAGCCTCTTTCAAAACAATCCGTTCCATATAGAGGCCGAGCTGCCGGCGATCCTCCAGCCAAGGTTTGTCATCGCTCGGCCGGCTGGCACGTGAGCAAAGCTGCACCGCCGTTGTACCGGCCGGAACCATAAACACGAACACGCCGTCCGCGCTATGAAGCGGGCTGATTCGCTCTCCCTTCAGCAGGATCTGCAAATCGGGATCGGTTGTGCGAGCGGCTGCCGCCGGTGACAGCCCCAATGCGGCGGCTCGATCGGCCAGCCCCTGCCATATCGGCTGCACAGTCGCTTCGTCCCAAACGAAGGGCGCAACCGAGTCGGTCTCACGCTGCGGGTAATCCGCGGTGGCGGTCAGATCCGGGTGCAGCGTTACCGGGGCGTCCGCGTTGGTGAAGAAGCCGTCGTTACCCGTGTTGAGGTAGCTTTCCGCCGTGAGGCCGTCGGCCAGCAGGATGTCATGGCTGTCAAGCTCGATGTGGAAATACGTGACGGAGCGGCACCCGCCTTCCTGATAGATTGTCGAACCGTTGATCAGTTGCCGGGCGCAGATCAGTTTGCCGTCCACCAGGATGGCATGGTCCGGCGACACCCGCAGATCCCGGTGGGGCACGGTTTCTGCGAAGGCACCGCGCAGGATGCGAACCGGCGCGACCATTTCTGGACGCGGATGGGCGGCAAAGTCGAGGCGCCGGTGTCCGATCCACTTGATCGCCCGGGCCTCGCCGGCTTGGTTGACGACCATGTCGCCGATGGACAGCGTCTCGACCGCAACATTACCCGCGGGCGTAGCGATGCCGGTGCCCTCGGCGAAACAGGTGGCGAAGTAGATCTGGTTTGAGCCGACCAGCGAACTACCGCTGCCGATCGCAGTGCCGGCAGCGTTGGTGGTTTTCAGCTCGACTTTAGTGCCGTTTTGGAGAGAAACGGTATAGTCGTCCGCGCTATTTTTATCGACCCGGCTTATTGTCGTCGTATTGAATTTGATATAATCCCCCCTATCAAACCCCGTTACAGCGTCGGTGGCATCCCATACGTAGCCGGTGTCGAAAGTCAATGTGCCCAGGAACTGCGAGTTGAACGTAAAATTCTGGTTGGTAATGCTACTCGCCAGATCAAACGTTGCGCTGCCACCGCCCCAGGTGTCCTGGCCGGTTCCCGAACCAGTATTGGCCAGACCCTGCCCAATTTTAAATGTACCCGTGCTGATAGCCCAGGTGCCGGAGTTATAGACCTTCACCTCAACGTCGCTGCCGCCATAGATGTTGAGTTTTCCGCTCTGAGCGCCGGTGGCGGAGGCATCAATGGTAATCGAGCCGCTGCCCGTGGCAGTCCTGAGATAGCCGCTCAGGGTGTTGAAAGTGGTGCCGCTTGAGGCCGGGCTGATTTCGATGCTGCCCGTGGTGGTCAGATCGATCGTGGTGCCCGTCAGTTTGCTGTAGGCATTGCCGGTCGCCGGGCCGAGCAGCAGCCAGCCGCTGCTGACAGTAATGTTGGCTAGGGTTGCCGATGAAGTAGCGGTGGTGAGGTGGAGCGCATTCGCGGTGTTCAGCGTGATGCTGTCGCTGCTTGCAACAAAGGGCCCGCCCTGGTCCCATCCTCCGATGGTGGTCCAGGTATCTCCGACGTTCCAGGTGCCGGCGGCTCCCTTGTTCCAGGTATAGGTCGTCATCTCTGTAACCGTCCTTTGCCGCAAGGCACCACGGACGCCGGATACAGCATCCCCGGATGACCGTTTGGCCGATGATATTCAGTGCTGGAATCATACCATCACAACTCAGGAAGATAAATGGAATTCCTACGCATGAAGCCAAAATTTCGCCTTCAATTGCATCGTCTTGTGACAGACCCCGCCTAAGCCCGAGCCATCACCGGGTTAGATGAGCGGCCTCCAACGGCAAAAGCCCCTCCCGGACTCCGTCCGGAAGAGGCCTATCGTCCCGAGTCGGCGCGTTATGAGCCTACTCTTCGGTCTCTTCGTCCTTCTCGGCAACCGGCCCGCTATCCTGGCCCTTCGCCGAAACATCGCGATCGACCAGCTCGATCACCGCCATGTCGGCCGCATCGCCGTAGCGAACCCCCGCCTTCAGCACCCGCGTATACCCGCCGGCCCGCGCCTTGTAGCGATCCGCCAAGGTGCTGAACAACTTGCTGACGATGACATCGTCCCGCAACTCGGCATAAGCCAGCCGCTTGTTCGCCAGGCCACCCTTCTTGCCCAGGGTGATCAGCTTCTCCGCCACCGGGCGAAGCTCCTTCGCCTTCGGCAGGGTCGTGGTGATCTGCTCGTGCTTGAGCAGCGCGTGCGCCAGATTCCGGAACATGGCGAGGCGATGAGTAGAGGTAACGCCGAGCTTCCGGCCGGCAACTCCGTGACGCATGTAACTGTTTCCCTAATGCCGGCTCAGAACGGCTCTTCGAGCCGCTTGGCCAAATCCTCGATATTTTCCGGCGGCCAGCCGGCAACGCTCATGCCCAGCCCGAGGCCCATGGAGGTGAGCACCTCCTTGATTTCGTTCAGGGACTTCCGGCCGAAGTTCGGCGTGCGCAGCATTTCCTGTTCGGATTTCTGCACCAGGTCGCCGATATAGACGATATTGTCGTTCTTCAGGCAGTTCGCGCTACGGACCGACAGTTCCAGCTCGTCCACCTTGCGCAACAGGTTGCGGTTGAACGGCAGGTCGTCCTGCGGCTCCTCCAGGCGGATCTGCTGCGGCTCATCGAAGTTGATGAACAACTGCAACTGGTCCTGCAGGATGCGGGCGGCCAGCGCCACGGAGTCTTCCGGGGTCACCGCGCCGTTGGTCTCCACCGTCAGCAGCAGCTTGTCGTAGTCCGTGACCTGACCCACGCGGGTCTGGGCAACGCTGTAGGACACGCGGCGCACCGGCGAATAGATCGAGTCGATCGGGATCAGCCCGATGGGCGCGTCCTCCGGACGGTTGACGGTGGAGGGCTGGTAGCCCTTGCCGAGGTTGACGGTGAACTCCATGCCCAGCTTCACCCCGTCATCCAGGGTGCAGATGACCAAGTCCGGGTTCATGATGTCGATGTCGTGCCCGGCCTGGATCTGGCCGGCGCGCACTTCGCCGGGACCGGTCGCGGTCAGGGTCATGCGCTTGGGGCCTTCGCCGTGCATCCGCAGCGCGAGCTGCTTGATGTTCAGCACGATGTCGGTAACATCCTCCCGGACGCCCGGCACGCTGCTGAATTCGTGCAGCACGCCGTCGATCTGCACGGCCGTGACGGCGGCACCTTGCAGCGACGACAGCAGGATGCGCCGGATGGCGTTGCCCAAGGTCATGCCGAAGCCGCGCTCCAGCGGTTCGGCAACGACGGTGGCGACGCGCGACGGATCGGCGCCCGGCTCGACTTCGAGCTTCTCCGGCTTGATCAGAGACTGCCAATTTCTCTGGATAACTGCGCTCTGTCTCATGCGAATAACACCTTTCGAACCGCGTCGGGCGCGGTTCACGTCCGTTGGACAGTGTCAAACCTCAACCCGCGGGCCTGAACCCTTGGAACCCGCCCCGGCCGGACACACCGTCCGAGGCGCAGACATCAAACGCGACGGCGCTTGCGCGGCCGGCAGCCGTTATGGGGAATCGGAGTCATGTCGCGGATCGTCGATACGGCGAAGCCGACGGCCTGAAGCGCACGCAAAGCGCTCTCACGGCCCGAACCGGGCCCGCTGACCTCGATTTCGAGAGTCTCCATGCCGTGCTCGCGCGCCTTCTTGCCGGCGTCCTCGGCGGCCACCTGGGCGGCGTAAGGAGTCGACTTGCGGCTGCCCTTGAAGCCCTGGCTGCCGGCGGAGGACCACGCGATGGCGTTGCCCTGAGCGTCGGTGATCGTGATCACGGTGTTGTTGAACGTCGCGGCGACGTGCGCCACGCCGGCGATGATGTTCTTCCGTTCCTTACGGCGAGGCCGGGCGGATGCGGCGGGTTTCGCCATGTTTCTTGATCCTGCTTCAACTGCTGACCGCGCCGGGAGCCGGCGCGGCAAAGACTTTCGTATCGGGCGGTCGGACTGACCGCGTTATTTGGTGACTTTCTTCTTGCCGGCGATGGCAACGGCCTTGCCCTTGCGGGTGCGCGCATTGGTATGCGTCCGCTGACCGCGCACCGGCAGGCCACGGCGATGCCGCAGGCCGCGATAGCAGCCCAGGTCCATCAGCCGCTTGATGTTCATCGACACTTCACGCCGCAGGTCGCCTTCGACGCGATACTCACGGTCGATCAGTTCGCGGATACGGAGGATCTCCTCGTCCGAAAGCTGGTTGACGCGACGCTCGTCGGGGATGCTAAGCTTCTGGCAGATTTCGGCCGCCTTGGTCGGGCCGATGCCAAAGATATAGCGAAGCCCGATGGTCACTCGCTTATTCGTCGGGATGTTCACGCCGGCAATACGCGCCACGCTGGATTCTCCTGTCGTCCGGGCTTGACCGGACCCTACTGCCCCGAAAGGCTGAAATACGCGCAAGCGGCGCCAAACCCCCATATGGGGTTGCGCCGGAACGCGGGACTATAGTTTCCGCCACGCAGGAGTCAACGAAGAGTTATCAACTCTTCGTGAGAACCCCCAAGTCTTCCCCGGCTCAACCCGCAAGAGCAGCGTCGATTTGCCGTGAGACCTCGTTAATATCAGCCATTCCGTCCACCGTCCGCAAGATGCCGGTGGCGGCATAATGCGGAATAATCGGCGCTGTCTGGGCATGATAGGCGACCAGGCGGGCGGCAACCGTCTCCCGGTTGTCGTCGGCGCGACGGGTGAACTCGGTCGCCCCGCAGACGTCGCACACGCCGGGTTTCGCGGTCGGCTTGAACGAATCGTGATAGCCGTTGCCGCATTTCGCGCAGGTGAACCGCCCGGCGATGCGATCGACCAGCGCCGAGTCGTCAACCTTCAGCTCGATAACCGCGTCCAGCTTGACGCCCCGCTCGGCCAGCATTTTGTCCAGCGCGACCGCCTGCGGCACGGTGCGCGGGAAGCCGTCCAGGATGAAACCATGCGCCACATCCGGTTTCTCAAGCCGCGACGCCAGCATGCGCACCAGGATGTCGTCGGAGACGAGCTGCCCGGCCTGCATGACCGCCTTGGCCTCCTGGCCGACGGGGCTGCCTGCGGCCACCTCGGCGCGCAGCATGTCGCCGGTCGAGAGCTGCAGGATGCCGTAGCGATCCTCCAGGCGTTTTGCCTGAGTGCCTTTGCCCGCGCCCGGCGGGCCTAGAAGAATGAGTTTCACCTGCGTCCCTTTGGCCGGGCCTTGCGCATAAGGCCCTCATATTGATGAGCGATCAGGTGCGACTGCACCTGCGTAACAGTGTCCATGGTAACCGACACGACGATCAGGATCGAGGTGCCGCCGAAGTAGAACGGCAGACCGTAATCGGTGATCAGCACTTCCGGCAGCAGGCAGATGATCACCAGATAGATACCGCCGACGGTGGTCAGCCGGGTCAGGATGCGGTCGAAGTAGTCGGCGGTCGCGCTGCCGGGCCGGATGCCTGGAATGAAGCCGCCATATTTCTTCAGGTTATCCGCCGTCTCCTCCGGGTTGAACACCACGGAGGTGTAGAAATACGAGAAGAAGATGATCATGAACGCATACAGCGCCAGATAGAGCGGCTGGCCGTGCGCAAGCTGGCCGGCGATCCATTGCACCCAGCCCGGTGCGTTGGTGGCGAAGCCGGCGATGGTCGCCGGGATCAGCAGAATCGACGAGGCGAAAATCGGCGGGATCACACCCGAGGTGTTGATCTTCAGCGGGATATGCGTGGTGTCGCCGCCGAACATGCGGTTGCCCACCTGCCGCTTGGGGTATTGCACCGGGATGCGCCGCTGGGCGCGCTCGACGAAGACGATCACCGTGATCGTCGCCACCGCGATGACCACGAAAAACAAGATGAAGAACGGCGATAGCGCCCCGGTCCGGCCGAGTTCGAGCATCGAGGCGAAGGCGCTCGGCAGGTTGGCGACGATGCCGGCCATGATGATCAGGCTTTGGCCATTGCCGATGCCGCGGGCGGTGATTTGCTCGCCGATCCACATCAGGAACATGGTGCCGCCGACAAGGGTGATGACGGCGGAGAAGCGGAAGAACAAGCCGGGATCGATCACCGCGGTGCCGAAACTGCCGTGCATACTCTCCAGCCCGACGGCGATGCCGTAGGACTGGAACGTGGCGATCAGCACCGTCAAATAGCGGGTGTACTGGTTCAGCTTCTTGCGGCCGGACTCGCCTTCCTTCTTCAGCGCTTCCAGGGTCGGGATTGCCGAAGTCATCAACTGCACGATGATGCTGGCGCTGATATACGGCATGATGTTCAGCGCGAAGATGGTCATCCGCCGCAGCGCGCCGCCGGTGAACATGTCGAACATGCCCAGGATGCCGCCGCCGTGCTGGGACATCATCTCATTCATCACCGACGCATCGACGCCGGGGAGAGGAATGTATGTGCCAAGCCGGTAGACGATCAGCGCGCCCAGGGTGAACCAGATTCGCTGCTTGAGTTCGGTCGCCTTCGAAAAGACGCCCATATTGAGATTAGCCGCGAGCTGTTCGGCAGCGGAAGCCATGGGATGTCCCTTTTCGGTCGCGCTCTATTGTCCGTCCGGGAGGCGGCCTGTGCAAGCCATTTGCCGGTGAAACTTAGTGAGCGGATAAGCGAAAAGCCACGCGGGCCGGTGACGGCAGCCGCGCGGCTTTTGCTTTAGCATATCAAGGCGCTCAGGCTGCGGCGGCCGCTTCCGGCTTCACCTTCGGCGCCACGGTCGTGGTCACCGTGCCACCAGCCTCTTCCACCGCGGCCTTCGCCGTCGCCGAAGCGCCGGAGACGGTGATGGTGATCGCGCGGGTGATCTTGCCGTCCGCCAGCAGGCGAACGCCTGCCAGAGAGCCGTCAGCCAGGCCGGCGGCGATCAAAATCGCCTCGGTAATCGGCTGGCCGCCGTCGATCTTGCCGTTCTCGATCGCGGCGTTCAGCGACCCCAGGTTCACCGGCGCGTATTCCTTGCGGAACAGGTTGTGGAACCCCCGCTTCGGCAACCGCCGGTAAATCGGCAACTGGCCGCCTTCGAAGCCGTTCAGCGCCACGCCTTCGCGCGCCTTCTGGCCCTTGACGCCCTTGCCGGAGGTCTTGCCCTTGCCGGAGCCGATACCGCGGCCGAGCCGCTTCGACTTCAGCCGCGAACCGGGGTTGTCACGGAGGTCGTTCAAGATGGACATGTCAGGAAAGCTCCTCGACCTTGATCAGATGAGCCACCTTCAGGATCATGCCGCGAGCGGAGGGGGTATCCTCCAGCTCCCGGGTGGCGCGGATCTTGTTCAGGCCAAGCCCGACCAGGGTTTCCTTCTGGCCCGGCTTGCGGCCCAGGGCCGACTTGATCTGCGTGACGCGTACCTTAGCCATTCGCCGGTGCCTCCTGCGCCGGAGCCGCACCATGCGCCTCACGGCGGCCGAACAATTCGGGCACCTTCTTGCCGCGGCGCGTGGCGACCGAGCGCGGGCTGGCCACCTTCTGCAATGCCGCAAAAGCCGCCTTCACCATGTTATGCGGGTTGCGGCTGCCGAGGCTTTTCGCCACCACGTCGCCGATACCCAGCGTTTCAAACACCGCGCGCAGCGGGCCGCCGGCGATAATCCCGGTGCCGGCCGTCGCCGAACGCAAAATCACGTTGCCGGCGCCGTAGTGGCCTTCGACGTCGTGGTGCAGGGTGCGGCCTTCCTTCATCGGCACCCGGATCATGCCGCGCTTGGCACGTTCGGTCGCCTTGCGGATCGCCTCCGGCACTTCGCGCGCCTTGCCGGCGCCGTAGCCGACGCGGCCCTTCTGGTCGCCAACCACCACCAGCGCGGCGAACGCGAACCGGCGTCCGCCCTTCACCACCTTGGCGACGCGGTTGATGGTCACCAGCTTGTCGATGATGCCGTCATCGGGCTCGCGGTCTCCGCCACCGCTGCGCTCACGATCCCGGCCACGGCCGCCACCTTCTCTCGGTTCACGTGCCATTACAATTTCCCTTAGAAATCCAACCCGCCCTCGCGGGCGGCATCGGCCAGGGTCTTCACCCGGCCGTGGTAAAGATAAGAGCCGCGGTCGAAGACCACCTGCTTGATGCCGGCCGCCAGCGCGCGTTCGGCGACCAGCTTGCCCACCGCCGCAGCCGCGGCCTTGTCGGCTCCGGTCTTCAGCGCGGCCTTCAAATCGGCGTCCAGCGACGAGGCCGCAGCGACCGTGTGGCCCTTCGAGTCGTCGATGACCTGGGCATAGATATTCTTGCCCGAGCGGAACACCGACAAGCGCGGACGGCCATTGGCCTTGTGCTTGATCTGGAAGCGCAGCCGTGCCTTGCGGCGGGTGGCGAGATCCTGCTTGGCGCTCATTTCTTCTTACCTTCCTTGCGCCGGATGATCTCGTCGCTGTAGCGCGCGCCCTTGCCCTTATACGGCTCCGGCGGGCGGAACGCCCGGATCTCCGAGGCAACCTGACCAACCAGGCGCTTATCGACGCCCTCTACCTTGATCGAAGTCGGCTTCTCGCAGGTGATCTTGATGCCTTCCGGCACCGGATAGATCACGGGGTGCGAGAAACCCAGGTTGATCTCCAGGTTCTTGCCCTGCACCGCGGCGCGATAGCCGGTGCCCGTGATCTCCAGCGACTTGGTAAAGCCGACGGAGACGCCCTTCACCATGGTGGCGATCAGCGCCCGGGTGGTGCCCCACATCATGCGGGCCTGCGCCTGGCTGCTGTTCGGCTTCACCGAGACATGGTTGCCGTCGATGGTGGCTTCCACATGTTCGGTCAGCGGCAGCTTCAGTTCCCCGAGCTTGCCCTTCGCGGTCAGTATGCCCCCGGCGATGGCGACCTGCACACCAGCGGGAATCTCGACCGGATATTTTCCGACGCGTGACATACGCGCAATCCCCTTAGAACACGCGGCAGAGGACTTCGCCGCCAACATTGGCGGCGCGTGCCTCGGCATCGCTCATCACGCCGCGAGGCGTGGACAGGATGGAAATACCCAGGCCGGCATAGACCCGCGGCAGTTCCTTGATTTTCGCATACACGCGGCGGCCGGGCTTGGAGACGCGGCTGATCTCCTTGATGACCGGTTCACCCTCGTTGTACTTCAGCTCGATGCGCAGGTTGGCGACGCCGGGACGCACTTCCTCGGCGGCGTAACCGCGGATGAAGCCTTCACGCTTCAGCACACCCAGCACGTTGGCCCGCAGCTTCGACGCCGGCGCCAGGCACACGGAGTGCCGGGCGCGCTGCGCATTGCGGATGCGGGTCAGCATATCCCCCAAGGGATCGGACATTGACATCGTGTCGTTCCCTTACCAGCTCGCCTTGACCATACCGGGGATTTGCCCGGCACTGGCCAGATCGCGCAGGGCGATACGGCAAAGCTTGAACTTGCGGTAGTTCCCGCGTGAGCGGCCGGTCAGCTCGCAGCGCAGGCGCACCCGCACCGCGGCGCCATTGCGCGGCAGTTGCGCCAGCTTCAGCGACGCGTTGAAGCGGTCCTCGACCGGCAGCGTCCGGTCCATCAGGACGTCCTTCAAGGCCTTGCGCTTCGACTTGTCGCGCTTCGCCATCCTCTCCCGCATCGCATTGCGGTTGACCTGGGAAGTTTTGGCCATCCTGTATAAATCCTCCGGAACCTGCCGCCTGCCCGAACGGGCCGGGTGGCGGGGGTTTTCCTAAAACTCAGTTGGCGAAAGGTAGGTCGAAAGCCTTCAGCAGAGCCTTCGCTTCGGCGTCGGTCTTCGCGGTGGTCACGAACTGGATGTCCATGCCGCGAACAGAGTCCACCCGGTCGTAGTTGATCTCCGGGAAGATGATCTGCTCCTTCAGGCCCATGGCGAAGTTGCCGCGGCCGTCGAAACCCTTGCCGGTGATGCCGCGGAAGTCGCGCACGCGTGGCAGGGCGATGGTGACCAGACGATCCAGGAACTCATACATGCGCGCCTTGCGGAGCGTGACCTTGCAGCCGATGGGCAAACCCTTGCGGATCTTGAAGCCGGCGATCGCCTTCTTCGCCACCGTCTTGACCGGGCGCTGACCGGCGATGGAATTCAGCTCGCCGACTGCGGCATCGAGCTTCTTTTGGTCGCCCGTCGCTTCGCCGACGCCCATGTTCAGGACGATCTTTTCCAGCTTCGGAATTTCCATCACGTTCTTGTAGCCGAACTCCTGCTGCAGCTTCGCCCGGATCTCCGTACGATAGCGCTGCAGAAAGCGCGGCAGATCTTCGGGGGACGTGACCGGCGCATCGACGCCAACCATCTCCACCCGGCGGGCGGCGCGCTGCGCTTCCTTGCCGGCCGGAGGCCCGCCGGAGCCGCGAGGCCCCGCTGTCTTGGCGGATGGCTTCCCGCCACCCTTGGGCTGATTTTTGGTGCCGCTCATTGCCTCAGCTTTCGATCACTTCGCCGGTCGCCTTGGCGAACCGAACTTTCCGGCCGCCTTCCAGGATGCGGAAGCCAACCTTGGTGGGTTTCTCGCTCTTGGGGTCGATCAGCTTCAGGTTGGACAGGTCGATCGCGGCCTCACGGTCGACGATGCCACCGGGCTGCCCCATGCCAGTCGGCTTGGTGTGATGGCGCGCCATGGCGGCACCCTTCACGATCGCCCGGCCGGCATCCGGGAACACCTGCAGCACTTCGCCGCGCTGGCCCTTGCTCTTGCCGGTCGTCACCAGGACGGTATCGCCCTTACGGATACGCGCGGCCATTACAGCACCTCCGGCGCCAAAGAGATGATCTTCATGAACTTGCGTCCGCGCAGTTCACGCACCACCGGCCCGAAGATGCGGGTCCCGATGGGCTCCTGCTGCTTGTTGATCAGCACGGCGGCATTGCGGTCGAAGCGGATGGCGCTGCCATCGGGGCGGCGCACCGGGAAAGAGGTGCGCACGATCACCGCCTGGTGGACGTCGCCCTTCTTCACCTTGCCGCGGGGAATCGCTTCCTTGATCGACACGACGATGACGTCGCCGACGGAAGCGGTCTTGCGCTTGGAGCCGCCGAGCACCTTGATGCACATCACGCGGCGCGCACCGGAGTTGTCGGCGACTTCGAGATGGCTCTCTACCTGGATCATCGGGCGTCTCCCTTACGCTGTCGCCGCTGGCGGCGCGGGCACCGACGGCGCGGGCGCGGGCGGCGCGGGATGAGCTTCGGCAGCGGCGATGGCTTCTTCCGGGGCATCGCCCAGGACCTGGCCGTTGCGCTCAACGAGAGTCCAGGTCTTCCGCTTGCTGATCGGCGGGCATTCCACGATGCGCACCAGATCGCCGACCTTGGCGACGTTGGCTTCATCGTGCGCCGCATACTTCTTCGACTTGCGGATGAACTTCTTGTACAGCGGGTGCATCACGCGACGATCGACAAGTACCGTAATGGTCTTGTCCATCTTGTCGCTGGTCACTCGCCCTGTCAGGACGCGCCTTGGCATCGCCCTCTCCTTTACGACTTGCCGGCGGAACGAACTTTTTCCGCCTGGATTGTTTTCACGCGAGCGATCTCACGACGAACTTCACGCACCCGGCCGGTGCCTTCCTGCTGGCCGGTAGCCCGCTGGAAGCGCAGGTTGAACTGCTCCTTGCGCAGGTCCAGCAGCAGGTCCGACAACTGGTCCGGCGTCTTGGCGCGGACATCGGCCGCCTTGTAGAGAACATTCTTGGCCATCAGGCGTCTCCCACCCGCGCAATGAACTTGGTCCGTATCGGCAGTTTCGCCGCGCCAAGCGTCAGAGCCTCGCGCGCCAGTTCCGGCGTCACGCCGTCGATCTCGAACATGATGCGGCCGGGCGCCACGCGGGCGACCCAGAACTCCGGCGCACCCTTGCCGGAACCCATGCGGACTTCGGCGGGCTTGGTGGACACAGGCACATCCGGGAAGATCCGGATCCATACGCGGCCGGCACGCTTCATCGCGCGGGTGATCGCACGCCGGGCGGATTCGATCTGGCGGGCGGTGATCCGCTCCGGCGCCAGGGCCTTGAGGCCGTAGGTGCCGAAATTCAGCGTGGTGCCGCCCTTGGACGCGCCGTGGATGCGGCCCTTGTGCTGCTTGCGATACTTGGTGCGCTTCGGAGAGAGCATCTGACTTTACCAATCCATATTACCGCTGGGGCGCCTGTTCGGCGGCCTTGCGGTCCTGAGCCATCGGGTCGTGCGCCAGGATCTCGCCCTTGAAAACCCACACCTTCACGCCGCAGGTGCCATAGGTCGTCTTCGCCGTGGCGATGCCGTAGTCGATGTCGGCGCGCAGCGTATGCAGCGGCACGCGGCCTTCGCGATACCACTCCACCCGGGCGATTTCCGCGCCGCCCAGACGGCCGCCGCAGTTGATCCGGATGCCCTGGGCGCCCAGACGCATGGCCGACTGCACCGCGCGCTTCATGGCGCGGCGGAAGGCGACGCGGCGCTCGAGCTGCTGGGCGATGTTTTCGGCCACCAGGGTCGCATCGATTTCCGGCTTGCGGATTTCGACTATGTTCAGGTTGACCTCGGCGCGGGCCAGCTTGGTCAGTTCCTTCTTCAGGACCTCGATGTCCTGGCCCTTCTTGCCGATGACGACACCCGGACGGGCGGCATAGATCGTCACGCGCGGCTTCTTCGCCGGACGCTCGATCACCACGCGGGAAACGCCCGCACCGCGCAGCTTGGTGCGCAGGTGGTTGCGCAGCTTGATGTCTTCATGCAGCAGCTTGGAATAGTCGGTGCCGGCGAACCAGCGGCTGTCCCAGGTGCGGTTGATGCCGAGGCGGAGACCGACCGGATTGACTTTGTGACCCATCTTATGCGGTCTCCTCTTCTTCCTGTGCCCGCTCCGCGACGACGATCTTCAGGTGGCTGAACCACTTCTCGACGCGGGAGGCGCGACCGCGGCCACGGGCGTGGAAGCGGCGCATCACGATGGAGCGGCCGACTTCAGCTCGGGCGACGACCAGGCGATCGACGTCGAGCTGGTGGTTGTTCTCGGCGTTGGCGATGGCGCTTTCCAAGGCCTTCTTCACCTGGCCGGCGATGCGGCGCTTGCTGAAGGTCAAGGTCGCGACGGCGCGCTGGGCCGGCAGGTTGCGGATCATCCCGGCGACCAGGTTCAGCTTGCGCGGGCTGACGCGCAGATTGCTGACGATCGCCTGCGCTTCCGTACTGGGAAGGCTCCGCTCGTGTTTCGGCTTGCTCATGTCAGCCGCGCCTCGCCTTCTTGTCAGCGGCATGGCCGCTGAAGGTGCGTGTCGGCGAGAACTCGCCGAACTTGTGGCCGACCATGTTCTCGTTGACCTGCACGGGCAGGAACTTGTGGCCGTTATAGACCCCAAACGTCAGGCCGACGAACTGCGGCAGGATCGTCGAGCGGCGCGACCAGATCTTGATGATCTCGTTGCGCGACGATGCCTTCGCGGCTTCGGCCTTGGCCAGCAGGTAACCGTCGACGAACGGTCCCTTCCATACGGAACGCGCCATCTCTTACTTACCCTTGTTACGGCGGCGGATGATCAGGCTGTCCGTCCGCTTGTTGCCGCGAGTCTTGTAGCCCTTGGCCGGCTGGCCCCACGGGGATACCGGGTGACGGCCACCGGAGCTGCGGCCTTCGCCGCCGCCCAGCGGGTGATCGACCGGGTTCATGACGACACCGCGGTTATGCGGCCTGAAGCCCAGCCAGCGCGTGCGCCCGGCCTTGCCCAGCTTCTGGTTCATGTTGTCCGGGTTGGACACCGCTCCGACGGAGGCGATGCACTCGCCGCGGACGAGCCGCAGCTCACCGGACTGCAGCTTGATCTGGGCGTAGCCGGCGTCCTTGCCGACGAGCTGAGCGTAGGTCCCGGCGGAGCGGGCGATCTTGCCACCGGCGCCGACTTTCATCTCGACGTTGTGGATGATCGTGCCAACGGGCATCGCGCCCAGGGGCATGGCGTTGCCCGGCTTGATATCGACCTTGGCGCCGGCGATGACCTGGTCGCCAACCTTCAGCCGCTGCGGCGCCAGGATGTACGACTGCTCGCCATCGGCGTACTTGATCAGCGCGATGAACGCGGTGCGGTTCGGATCGTATTCCAGCCGCTCGACCGTCGCGGCCACATCGAACTTGCGGCGCTTGAAATCGATGACGCGGTAGGACTGCTTGTGTCCGCCGCCACGGAACCGGCTGGTGATGCGGCCGTGGTTGTTGCGTCCGCCGTGGCTGTGCTGGCCTTCGGTCAGGCCCTTGAGAGGCTTGCCCTTCCACAGCTCGGAACGCTCGATCAGCACGGTGCCGCGAAGGCTGGGCGTGACTGGATTGAATTGCCTGAGTGCCATCTTCCGCGAGCCTTATGCGAGGCCGGTGGTGAAATCGATCGCCTGGCCGGGTGCCAGGGTCACGATGGCTTTCTTGACGTCCGAACGCACGCCCGGCCGTCCCTTGAAGCGCTTGGTCTTGCCCTTTTGGATAAGGGTATTCACAGCCGTGACCTTCACGTTGAACAGCGCCTCGACCGCCGCGGCGATCTCGGGCTTGGACGCGTCAATTGAAACCTTGAAGCCGACCTGGTTCTGCTCGGACAGGATCGTCATCTTCTCGGTGATCAGCGGCGAGCGGATGATCGTATAGATCGCCTCTTTCGACAGAGGCTTCTTCGGCGCGGCGGTCATGCGGCTTCTCCGGCGGCTGCGGCAGGTGCCGGGTTGAGGCGCGCCTTCAGGCTCTCGAGGCCGGCGGTGGTGATCGCCAGCACGTCGTGGTTCAGGATGTCGTAAACATTCGCCCCGATCGCCGGCAGCACATCCAGCTTGTGGATGTTCCGGCTGGCGCGCAGGAAGCCTTCATCCACAATGCCGCCATCGATGATCAGCGCGGAGGACCAGCCCAGCGCCTTCACCTTCTTCGCCAGCTCGCCGGTCTTGCCGGCGGTGACCGCGGCGTCCAGCACCACCAGCTTGGTCTCAGCCAGCTTCTGCGACAGCGCGGAGATCAGGCCGAGGCGGCGGACCTTCTTGTTCAGGCTGTAGGCGTGCGAGCGCACGACCGGGCCATGAACAACGCCGCCGGTGCGGAACTGCGGCGAGCGCAGGCTGCCCTGACGGGCGTTGCCGGTGCCTTTCTGCTTGTAAGGCTTCTTGGTCGTGCCGGAGACTTCCGCCATCCCCTTGACCTTGTGGTTGCCGGAGCGGCGCTTTGACAACTGCCAATGCACGACGCGCGCCATGATGTCCGGGCGCGGCGTGACCTTGAAAATGTCGTCCGGCAACTCGGTGCTGCCCGCGGACGCGTTTTCAAGCGTGATGATATCGACCTGCATCTGCCTGTTCCTCAGCCCGCCGCGGGAGCGTCAATGAGCGCCGCCGGCCAGGCCGCATCGGCCGGACGCGCGCGCTTGACCGCGTCGCGCACCAGCACGTAGCCGTTCTTGCTGCCAGGGACGGCGCCCTTGATCATGATCAGGCCCTTCTCGGCGTCCACGGCGGCCACTTCCACATTCTGGGTGGTGATCCGCTCGACGCCGAGATGGCCGGCCATCTTCTTGTTCTTGAAGGTCTTACCCGGATCCTGGCGGTTACCCGTGGACCCCAGCGAGCGGTGGCTGACCGACACGCCGTGCGAGGCTTCAAGGCCCGCGAAGTTCCAGCGCTTCATGCCGCCGGCGAAGCCCTTGCCCTTCGAGGTGCCGGTGACATCGACCTTCTGGCCGGCGCTGAAATGCGCCGCGGACAGGGTCGCACCCGGCTCCAGCAGAGCATCCTCGGCGACGCGGAACTCAATCAGCTTCTGCTTCGGCTCCACCTTCGCCTTGGCGAAATGGCCCCGCTGCGGCTGGGTGACGTTCTTCACCTTGGCCTTGCCGTACCCGATCTGGACAGCCGTATAGCCGTCCTTTTCCTGAGTGCGCGCGGCGACGACCTGGACCTGGTCCAGGAACAGGACGGTGACCGGCACATGCGTGCCGTCATCCTTGAATATGCGGGTCATGCCGAGCTTTTTGGCCAGGAGACCGGTGCGAAGGGGCTGGGGCATCTGCTTAGATCTTGATCTCAACGTCCACGCCGGCGGCGAGGTCGAGCTTCATCAGCGCGTCCACGGTCTGCGGCGTGGGCTCCACGATATCGAGCAGGCGGCGATGGGTCCGGATTTCGAACTGCTCGCGGCTTTTCTTGTCGACGTGCGGGGAGCGGTTGACCGTGAACCGTTCAATATGGGTCGGCAGCGGGATCGGTCCGCGAACCCTCGCACCCGTGCGCTTGGCCGTGTTCACGATCTCCTTCGTGCTGTTGTCCAGCACGCGGTGATCGTAAGCCTTAAGACGGATGCGGATATTCTGATTGTCCATAGTTCGCTCTCAAGTTCCCCGCCGAAACGAGAACCGGCGCCCACCCATCCGGATTGAACGGGTGGGCGCCGGTATGTTTCGTCTTTACTTTTGGATGCTGGCGACCACGCCGGCGCCGACGGTGCGGCCACCCTCGCGGATCGCGAAACGCAGACCGGCATCCATGGCGATCGGCGCGATCAGCGTGACATCCATCGACACGTTGTCGCCCGGCATCACCATCTCGGTGCCTTCCGGCAACTGCACCACACCCGTCACGTCGGTCGTGCGGAAGTAGAACTGCGGCCGGTAATTGGTGAAGAACGGCGTGTGACGACCGCCCTCTTCCTTGGTCAGGATGTAGGCTTCCGCCTTGAACTGGGTGTGCGGCGTGATCGAACCGGGCTTGGCCAGAACCTGGCCGCGCTCAACGTCTTCACGCTTGGTGCCGCGCAGCAGCGCGCCGATGTTGTCGCCGGCCTGACCCTGGTCAAGCAGCTTGCGGAACATCTCGACGCCGGTCACGACGGTCTTAACCGTGTCCTTGATGCCGACAATTTCGACTTCCTCGCCAACCTTGACGATGCCCTTCTCGACACGGCCGGTCACCACGGTGCCGCGGCCGGAGATCGAAAACACGTCTTCGATCGGCATCAGGAAGGGCTTGTCGAGCGCACGCTCGGGCTGCGGGATGTAGTCGTCAACCGCCTTCATCAGCTTCAGGATCGCGTCGTGGCCGAGTTCCGGATTCTTGCCTTCCAGAGCCATCAGCGCGGAGCCATGGATGATCGGGATATCGTCGCCGGGGAACTGATAGGAGGAGAGAAGCTCGCGCACTTCCATCTCGACCAGTTCGAGCAGTTCCGGGTCATCGACCATGTCGCACTTGTTCAGGAACACCACCAGCGCGGGCACGCCGACCTGACGGGCGAGCAGGATGTGCTCCCGGGTCTGCGGCATCGGGCCGTCGGCGGCGGACACGACCAGGATCGCGCCATCCATCTGCGCGGCGCCGGTGATCATGTTCTTCACATAGTCGGCGTGGCCGGGGCAATCGACGTGTGCATAGTGGCGGGCCTCGGTCTGATACTCCACGTGGGCGGTGGAGATCGTGATGCCGCGGGCCTTCTCTTCGGGCGCCTTGTCGATCTGGTCGTATGCCGTGAACGTTGCGCCGCCGGTCTCCGCCAGAACCTTCGTGATCGCAGCCGTCAGCGACGTCTTGCCATGATCGACGTGGCCGATCGTGCCGATGTTGCAGTGCGGCTTGTTCCGCTCGAATTTGCTCTTAGCCATCGTGCTCTCCGTAGATCCAGCAGCAGATCTTTAAAGTTAAACCGTTGCCTACCAGCGGTAGTGGCTGAAGGCTTTGTTCGCCTCGGCCATCCGATGGGTATCTTCACGCTTCTTCACCGCGGAGCCGCGGTTGTTGACCGCGTCGTGCAGTTCGTTCGACAGGCGGTCCTGCATCGTATGCTCGCCGCGCTTGCGGGCGGCATCGATGATCCAGCGGATCGCCAGGGCCTGGCGGCGCTCCGCCCGGACTTCGACCGGCACCTGGTACGTGGCGCCACCGACGCGGCGTGACCGCACTTCGACGGCCGGCTTCACGTTGTCCAGCGCCTCATGGAACATGCGCACCGGATCGGCCGCAGCGCCGCCGCGGCGCTTCAGCACGTCCAGGGCGTTGTAGACGATGCCCTCGGCCGCGGACTTCTTGCCGTCGTACATCAGGGCGTTCATGAAACGGCTGATGACGACGTCGCCGAACTTGGCGTCCGGCAGGATTTCGCGCTTATCGGCGCGGTGACGACGAGACATGCGATCGACCTCTTACTTCGGCCGCTTCGCGCCATACAGCGACCGGCGCTGACGACGCTTCGGGAGGCCCTGGGTGTCCAGAACGCCACGCAGAATATGATAGCGAACGCCCGGCAAATCCTTCACGCGTCCGCCGCGGATCAGAACCACCGAGTGCTCCTGGAGGTTATGGCCTTCACCAGGAATATAGCTCACGACCTCATACCCGTTGGTCAGGCGCACCTTGGCGACCTTACGAAGCGCCGAGTTCGGCTTCTTCGGGGTCGTGGTGTAGACGCGCGTGCAGACGCCGCGCTTCTGCGGGCACCCCTGAAGGGCCGGAACCGAGTTCCGGGTCTTCGGCCGCTCGCGCCCGTGGGCGATAAGCTGGTTGATGGTCGGCATGGACCTCTTTCTCTTTTCCGTTCGCGCTTTGCCGGGGTTGCGGACGGCTGCCAGTTAACAGAACAAGCCCGCCGGCATGGGAGTGATCCCATCCAGCGGGGTGACCGAGGCAGGCGGCCTAAGCCCATTCGGAAATGGACGGCGCCGCATGCGTCTTTTGCCTGCGAACCAACAGCCGCCCCATCTGGTAACCCAGGGTCGGCCGAGGGCGCGATACCTAGAAGCCCGTATGCGGCGAGTCAAGCGCCACAATCAGCGAATCGTGCAAACGGGGTCGTGTGCAACGTGTCAGCGTCGTTTCTCGCGACATGCGGCGCGTTTCGGGCTATCGCTGCGGCGGGAATCGTAGGCCGGTTCGGATTCTGGAGAGACTATATGTGCGGTATCGCTGGCCTGATCCTGTCGTCCGGCGCCGCTCCGCCGGACCCGGCGGTGCTGACGAAGCTGATCAACGCCCTGCATCATCGCGGCCCGGACGGCTCCGGCCATGCGGTGATGGGGCGAGTCGCACTGGTGCATAACCGGCTGGCGATCATCGACCTGGTCAGCGGCGACCAGCCGCTGTTCGCCGGCCCGGCGACCTTGGTGGCAAACGGCGAGATCTATAATTATCGTGAACTGCGCGCGGCGATGCCGGGAGTCAGCTTCGCCACCAACAGCGACTGCGAACCCCCGCTGCATCTGTGGCTGCGCGACGGCGCTGAGTACGCCAACCAGCTTCGCGGTATGTACGCGATCGCGATCCACGAGCGAATCCGCCGCACCGTGACGCTGAGCCGCGATCCGTTCGGCATCAAGCCGCTGTATATTGCCCAGGTCCAGGGCGGCCTGGCGTTCGCCTCGGAGCCGCAGGCGCTGCTGGAGGCCGGGCTGGTGCGGCGCGCCGTGCGTCCGGCTGCCGTGGAGGAACTGCTGCAGTTGCAGTTCACCACCGGCGCGGACACGATTTTCGATGGCATCCAGCGGGTGCTGCCGGGCGAGACGATCACCTGCTCCGACGGCCACATCATCGACCGCCACCGCATCAATCCGATTCCGGCGCTGCCGCCGGAGGAGATCGATGAAGACACCGCGCTGCGCCGGCTGGATGCGGCGCTGCTGGAGAGCGTCGACCTGCACCAGCGCAGCGACGTGCCGTACGGGATGTTCCTGTCCGGCGGCATCGACAGCTCGGTGCTGATCACTCTGATGGCGCGGCTGAACGATCGTCCGGTGCTGGCTTTTACCGCGGGGTTCGATGCGCCGGGATCGACGGATGAGCGCGACCAGGCCGCGGCGGTCGCAAGAGCCGTCGGCGCGAAGCACGAATCGGTGGAGGTGACCGAGGCGATGGTCTGGCAGCATCTACCGGAGATCGTCGGCGCGATGGACGATCCGACCATGGACTATGCGATCATCCCGTCCTGGTTCCTGGCGCGCCGGGCGCGGCAGGACGTGAAGGTGGTGCTGACCGGCGAGGGCGGCGACGAAATCTTCGGCGGCTACAAGCGGTATCGCCAGGCCACCCTGCCCTGGTGGCGCGGCGGCAAGACGATGTGGGCGGGCGGCAGCTTCGACAAGGTGCCGGTGCTGCGGGAGCGGCCGACGACGTGGCGCGACGGCATGGCGGCGGCGGAGGTGCGGGCGGCCGAGGGCGGGCGGTCGGTTCTGGCGGCGGCTCAGGCGCTGGATATGACCGACTGGCTGCCGCACGATCTGCTGCTGAAGCTGGACCGCTGCCTGATGGCGCACGGGGTGGAGGGGCGCACCCCGTTCATCGACCCCGGCGTTATGGCGGCGGCGTATCGGCTGCCGGATGCGATGAAGCTGCAGGGCAAGATGGGGAAGTGGATCCTGCGCAAGTGGCTGGAGCAGAACCTGCCGGAGTCGCAGCCGTTTGCACCGAAGACCGGGTTCACGGTGCCCGTCGGCGCCTGGATCAAGAACCAGGGCACCCGTCTGGGTCCGCTGGTGGCGGCGCAGCCGGGTGTGGCGGAAATCGCGCATCCCGAGAAGGTGGAGGCGCTGTTCCGCGACATCCGCCGTTGGCGCCACGGCTTCGCCTGCTGGAAGCTGCTGTTCTATGCGCTTTGGCACCGGCGGCATATCCAGGGCTTGCAGCCGGCGGGGGACGTGTTCGAGACTCTGTCGGCGCGGTAGCGATGTGTGGTATGACCCTGCCACTCCGCCCCATGACGACCAAGGGCCTGCCATGTGCACTTCTGCTGCGACACGATCTTGAAGAGCGCTTGACTTGGGCGGCCCATCCGATCATTAGGGGCGCCTCGCGACCGGCGTCGTTAGCGGCGCCGCGGATACCGGCGATGGGGCTGTAGCTCAGTTGGGAGAGCGCCTCGTTCGCAATGAGGAGGTCAGGGGTTCGATTCCCCTCAGCTCCACCACCATCTCCGGTTCAGACCTTCGCGGGGCTCCGCTTGAAACTCAGCTTGATCCCGCCCTTGCCCTCCAGCTTGCCGCCGGTGCCCAGGATGCTGACCTGGCCTTCGGAACTGACCTCGATCGACAGCTCGACCTGATCCAGCGACAGCCCGGTCTCGGTGCGCGTCTGGTCGAATACGTCGGTGACGACGGAGGTCAGGTTGCCGATCTGCCGCTTGAGGTCTTCGGCGTCGATCTGCACGCGCTGCGTCAGGCTTTTGCGCACCGCCTGCACCGCGCTTGAACCGAAGCCGCCGCCGGTATCTTCGGAACCGCGGCCGCCTTCGACGACCTTCACCGATTCGCTGGTTTCGACATCAGTTACAAACCAAAGCCCCTGACCGGCCATCTGCTGCGCTCCCTTTCCTACACTGTGCAAACCACTCTGAGGCCGACGCGGCCCTGCCAACCCGTTACGGTGGGATCGATCGCGTCGCGGTACGCCGAACGGCAGATCGCCGGATTGTGCGACCAGGATCCGCCGCGCAGCACGCGTTGGTCGCCCTGCGATCCCTCCTGGTTCGCGCTGCCGTCCAGCGGCACGTCGGCGTAATCGTCGCTCCAGACATCAAGGCAATATTCCCAGACATTGCCATGCATGTCGTAAAGGCCGAACCGATTGGGCGGGAAGGTGCCCGCGCGGGTAGTGGTTCCGCGGCAGATGCCGCCTGGCCCCTGGTCATATGCGCCCGACCGGTAGGTGACGCCATCGTAGACGTCCGTGGCGATGCTCTTGCCGTTGCTGTCGCCGCACACCGCGCCGCCGGTGCCGCAATAATTCGCCAACCCCGGAGTGATCGTCGGACCGAAATGAAACGGTCCCGCCGTCCCGGCCCGGCAGGCATATTCCCATTCGGCCTCGGTCGGCAGCCGGTAGCCCCGCCCGCTGATCTCGGTCAGCCGCAGGCACAATTCCTCCGCCTGGTTCCAGGTGATGGTCTCCACCGGAAGGTCGACGCCGCGGAAAAACGCCGGGCTCGGATCGAGGTTCCGGCCCACGGCTCGGGGGTGCGCCAGCACGACGGCAGACCACTGCGCCTGAGTAACGGGTGCCGCGCCGATAAAGAACGGAGCCAGCGTAACATGGTGCTGCGGGCCTTCGACCCGCCGGCGGAGCGGTTCGTTGTCCGGCGACCCCATCGTGAAACTGCCTCCGGGAACGGCGACCATCTCGATTCCGGTGCCGGGGCCAAGCGTTTCGGTGAAGCCGGCGGCGGTGGATTTTTCACTGGAAACGCGCGCACCCCTCTCATCGACCGTGACCACATCGAAGGACATCGTCCGCAGCACGGGACGATTGAGCTGCCGGCGCACCGACGGCGCGGCAATCAACGCCCCGGCCGCAAGCGACACGGCCCCGGCAGCGGCCAGCGCCTGCCGCCGGCTCAGCCTGGTCGGCAGTTTCGCCGTCCGGGCGCCCCCGGCTGCCGGCGCAGCCGGTTGTTTCAAGGCGATCCGCTTGATCGCGTCATGCGCCTGCGCATCGGTCGGTGACACTGCAATGATCCGCCACCACAGTTGCTCGGCCGTTTCGAAATCGCCGTTTGTTTCCGCCTGCAGCGCGTCCAGCCGGAGCGGCCCGAGATCGGACGCCTTCGCGCGGGCGGGCAGCAGGATCAGATGCTGTTTTTCAATCGGCTCCGCAACGGTATACGGCGTCTGCTTCGGCTTTTGATATTTGCCGCAAAGCTCCGGCACCCGGTAGCGCAGATGCTGATCCAGCTTCTCGACCGTCGCGCAATTGCTCTCGCCCTGCAGCCGCAATCCTTCAAGCAGCGCGTAGGTAAAGGCGCCATGCTCCAGGTCCGCGATCTCATACGACCGCTCACTCGGACTGCAGGACGACACCGCCACCACACCGGCCTGCCGATCGGCGCCGATGCCCTGGCCGTCGCGGGCGCCATCGTTGCGACAGGCATCCAACAGCAGAATGACATTCCTGGCCCCGCACCGGCGCAAGCGTTCGGTCACGTAACTGACCGCTATCGCCGTCTCCTCAACATTGCCAGGGTCCGCATCGATCGGCATCAGATAGTCGCGGTCACGTTCCCGCCGTCCGTGCCCGGCGAAAAAGAACCAGAAATTGTCGCTGGGCTTCAGGAAAGGTTGCTCGAAACGGATGCGCAGAAACCGCCGGAGCGTGTTGCCGCTCGGCATCGCGCGCAGCGGTTCCCCGAAATCCGCCGGTATCGGCGGCGCCTCCTCGGCAAAGAAATACACCTTTTCGAATCCTGCCTCCTTTTCAAAGAAGTCGCGCAGCGCCTCGGCATCATGCTTCGCATACTGCAACGGCTGCAGGTTGTCGTAGCGGTCGATGCCGACGCAGATGGCCCAGTTCTGGCTCATGTCAGCCTGCACGCCTCGGTGATCGGGGCTTCGATCGTATCAGTCTACACCGATGAGAGTCACGCGGCCTGATAAATCACGAGGCGTAGTCCCGCGCCTTCAGGGCCTTGTGTTGCTCCGGATCGTCCGTGCCGACGCTCGAACCTGCGCCGCGCAAAGACCCTTGTCCGGCGACCCGAAGACCCTGCTCCACAGCGACGGCGCGCAGGCGGAACTCCGAGTGGCACTGGAGAACCCGACCGAGCCGCTCACGCCATTGCTGTTCATTCCCATTCCGCCGCTATTCATACCGCCCGCGCCACCCTGGTTCATGCCACCCGCGCCGCCAGGGTTCATGCCGCCAAAACCTCCGGCTTCCATCCCGCCGCCGCGGACCAGCACAACGCTGCTCCCGGCAGCCGAAGGCCTTGCGCCCGGCGACACGGCAGCAAGACATGTCGCCGCCGTCATGGACGCCGCTGCCACGATAAGGATTCCGGCCAGCTTATGCATGTGCACCTCCTGCGATTGTCCCGACAAACTGGCGGCCCCTGCGGCCCCTGGCTGTGACGCCAGTCACCGTTGGAGAAGAAAGCCCGGAAAACAGGTCTCTTGACACGGCGATTTTGTTTCAGAACACTGGCCATGTACCAGCCTATGTTCATCATGACAGACCGCGCCCGGGCCCAATGCTGATGCAACTGCGCCAAACCCTCGCACGCCGGCTCTCCATCGCCTTTTGCGCGGCTTCTACGGGAATCTTTCCCGCGCAGGCGGAGGATGTCGGTGCCAACAAAGCCGATCTCATACGCAACCTGCTGCCGACGGTGGTCAACATCACGGTCAGAAAGGATGATGCCGCCCCCACGGCCGATGCCAACGCCGCGGCGCCCGGGGCCGATGTCAGCCCCAGCATCAAGACGTTTGTCGGTTCCGGCTTCGTCATCGATCCGAGCGGGCAGATCGTCACCAACTACCACGTGGTGCAGGACGCGTTCGAAATCACAGTGATGTTTTCGGATGGCATCCGGGTGCCCGGGCACGTCCTGAGCGCGTCACGACTGGCCGATATTGCGCTGTTGAAGGTGGATGTCGATCATCCGCTGACGGCGGCGCATTGGGGCAACAGCGATTTGCTGCAGGTGGGGGACCAGGTTTTCGCCGCGGGCAATCCGTTCGGCATCGGATTGTCGGTTTCGGCCGGGATCGTCAGCGGACTTAACCGCGACATTCAGGATTCCCCCTATGACGACCTGATCCAGACCGATGCCACGATCAATCACGGCAACTCCGGCGGCCCGTTGTTCGATATGCAGGGCGATGTGATCGGAGTGGACTCGACGATCATTTCACCTACGACAGGTTCATCCGGCATCGGCTTCGCCATACCGTCCAACAGCGCCCACTTCGTCATCGACCAGCTCCGCACCTACGGCTGGGTCCGCCCCGCCTGGATCGGCGTAAAAGTGCAGACTGTGACTGGAGAAATTGCGGAGGCTCTGGGACTGCCCGGACCGCAGGGCTCGATCATTTCGTGGGTGCTGGCAGATGGACCGGCGGCGAAAGCCGGACTTGCCATCGGCGACATCATCGTTCGTTACGACGGCACCGTGCCGAGCGATGAGCGCGCGCTGCTGCGCGATATCGCACACACGCCGGTTGGCGACACGATTACTTTGTCGGTGCGACGCAATGGGGAAGAGCGCAATATTCTTATTCCGGTCGAGGCGTGGCCGCGCAATCAATGGGAAGCGCGCGACGCCCCTACCCCCGTGCTGCGGCCGAAGATGGTCATACCGCCCGATCTCGGTTTGTCGTTGTCAGCCATCGACGACGCGGAAAAGACCAAGCTGGGCCTTGATAAAGGCCTGAACGGCGTGCTTGTGAAAGGCGTCGCACCGGGCTCGGACCCGTCGCGGCGCGGACTGTCCAGCGGCGATGTCATTCTGCGCGTGCAAAACACCCCGGTTACCACGCCGGCCGAAGTGCAGTCAGGCATTGATGCGGCACGGGCCGGAAAAAAAGACTTTGTGCTGATGCTGGTCCTGCCGAAAGTGCGGAACGTTATAGGACCAAAGTGGTTTGTCCTGCGGCTGAACACGGCGGACGGCTGAGCGGAGCCTCGGAGGCTGATCAGGAACGGTAGGCGCATAACTCGAAACGACGCTGCCGGAGGCGAAGTGGCTCCGCATCCAATACTGCCGCCCGGGGCCAGCCGGGTTTTGCCCCCCGCCGCGCTCTCTGCAAGAATACCCCCAAACAAATACCACCGGGGGAAACGCCGCTCATGCCGACACGCCTGCCGACCACCGCTGCCCCGCTGCGGGCGGCGGCCTCCGAGGAATTCGGCGTCCGGTGACGGTGACCCGCCCGGGCCATAACCGCCGCTCCGACATCCTTGCGCCGTTCGAGATCCGCGGCTTCCGCTTCCAGTTCCCAGCCGACTTGTTCACGTCCTGGGGCAATGAGATGGAGGTGCTGATCCTCGGCTGGTACATCCTGACCGCCACGGGGTCGGTTTTGCTGCTCACGGTCTACGGCGCGCTGCAATACGGCGGCACCCTGATCGCCCCGCTGTTCGGCCTGGCCGGCGACCGCATCGGCCACCGCACCATGCTGGCCGCGATGCGCGTCGTCTACACCGCAACGGCGGCAACGATGACGGCACTGGCCTTCGCGGACCTGTTGACTCCTGCCGCCGTCCTGGCCGCCGCCACGGTCACCGGGTTGATGCGCCCCTCCGACCTCGCCACCCGCAATGCCCTGGTGGCGGAGATCATGCCGGGCGACCGCCTGATGGCGGCGGTCGGCGTGGCGCGCACTACGGTCGATTCCGCCCGGGTCGTCGGCGCGCTGAGCGGCGCCTGGCTGTTCGCTTTCCTCGGCATGGCACCGGCTTATGCGGTCATTACAGCATTCTATGCCGGGGGGCTCCTGCTGACGCTCGGCATTGGCGCGCCACGGATCACCGTCACCATGGCACGGATGTCGTTCTGGCGCGATTTGCGGGAAGGACTGGCCTTTGTCTGGGACACCCCCGCCTCACTGGCGGCGATGTGGCTTGCGTTCCTGGTCAACCTGACGGCGTTCCCGCTGACCCTCGGCTTGCTGCCATATGTCGCGCGGGACATTTATCATGTCGGTCAGACCGGGCTGGGTTCGCTGGTCGCCTGCTTCGCCTTCGGCGCGCTGGTGGGATCGGTTGCCGTCAGCATTGCCGGCCGCTCGATCCGCCCGGCGCGGATGATGCTTGTCTACACCGGGTGGTGGTACGCCATGCTGCTCGCCTTCGTCCACCTGCCGGGGATCAACGCCGGACGCGTTGCCCTGGTCTGCGCCGGGTTCGCACAGAGCCTCAGCATGGTGCCGATGGCGGTGATGCTGCTGCATGGCGCCGGAGCGGCTTTTCGCGGCCGGGTCATGGGCGTGCGCATGTTGGCGATCTATGGCCTGCCCCTCGGCCTGCTCGCAGCCGGGGGCCTGATCGAAAGGTTCGGCTTCGCCGCCACGGCATCGGGCTATTGTCTCACCGGCCTGGTACTGAC
Organism: uncultured Rhodopila sp.; assembly: GCF_903944925.1. Classification (GTDB taxonomy): domain Bacteria; phylum Pseudomonadota; class Alphaproteobacteria; order Acetobacterales; family Acetobacteraceae; genus Rhodopila. Next base: position 103,034 of record NZ_CAJATU010000093.1, read on the forward strand.
CGCGGCTATCGCGCTGCGGTGGGGGTCCGCGCTATGGCCCGCCAATGCCGCGGCCAACGCCAGCGGTATTGCGGATCGGTAACCCGGAAACACCAAACGATCCCGGTCTTGCCGCAATCCCGCCACGCCCAATCTCCAACCTTCCTCGCGGTAAACAAGGAGTTCAGGCCATGTGGCGCTTAAAGTCCCTTCTGATCGCGGCGCCCGTCGCCGCAGGACTGTTGGCCGCCCCCGCCGCCCACGCCGAGTGGCGCGGTCACGGCGGCTACGGTCACTACTACGGCGGCGGATACGGTCATTACCATGGCGGGGGCTGGCGGGGCCCAAGCGTGGCTGGTGCGTTGCTGGGCCTCGGTGCGGCTGCGGTTGTCGGCGGCGTGATCGCGTCGCAGGCTTACGCCCCGCCGCCGGTGGTTTATGCGCAGCCGCGGCCCTATTACTATGCACCGCCGCCGGTCTACTACGCGCCGCCGCCGGCTTATTATGCAGCACCTCCGGCATATTATCCTCCGGGCTACTGATCCGGCCAAACCACCCGTTATCGTTCCGCTTCAGGCGCTCGGCAATGCCGGGCGCTTTTTGCGTGTTGTCGATACAGTCAGACACCAACTAAGCGCTTGACGGGCCTCCGATTCACGGGAACGCGACCGCGCGGCCCGAACTCCGGCCTCGCCGCCGGCTCATCGGATTGTACGCGCACTGTTGATAAGCGTGCCGGATTGTCGCCGGAGCAGCAATGGTCTTCACTAACCGCCCGATCAATACGGAATAATTTATACTTCGTCGTGCCGCGCCAATCTCTCGCGTTCCCGCGTGCCCTGCTTGCGGCGTTCGCCACGCGCAAATGGAGAATGCCATGTCACATCTTCCGAAGTTCCGCCTGAATGCGGGCGTTCCGCAATGGGAAGGCGACGATTCGTCGATCTCGACACTCGGAGCACTCAGCGCAGGCGATCCAACAGTGTCCGGCACGGCCGTTTTGGGCTCCGGAACGACCAGTGACACGGTCACCTTGGCCGGCAGCGGTATGGTGTTCAACAACACCTACGGCAGCGGTGTGACAGCAGCATTCAAGGACGCCATCATTACGGCAGAGAACTTTTTCCAAAGTCATTTCAGCAATGCCGTCACCCTGAACCTGACGTTCAACCTTGCGTCAATCAGCAATCAGTTTTCTGGCCAGAACAATTTTTCCAACGTCACCCGAGTCAGCTACGCCAACTTCGTCGCCGCACTCGACTCGCATGCCACGACCGCGGAGCAATGGGCGGCCGACGCGTCGCTGCCGTCCGCCGATCCCAGCGGCGGCACAGGCATTGCGGTTCCGGCGGGCATGGCCGAGATCCTCGGACTCAAGGGCACCAGCGCGACCACGGACGACAGCATCGTTCTCAACTCGAACCTGCCCTGGACGTTCGGCGCCGATGCCGTCGGCGTCCTCGAGCATGAAATCAGCGAAGGTGCGATGGGCCGTATCGGCGGCCTCGGTGTACAGAACGGCTGGTGGGCGCCGATGGACCTGTTCCGCTATTCGGCCCCGGGGGTGCGGGACTACACCGGCGGAAAGGATGGCGCGGCAACTTACTTCTCGGTCGACGGCTCAACCCTGCTGACCCGGTTCCACAATCCGGTCAGTCCAGCCGGAGTTTTCGATGGCCAGGACGTGGCCGACTGGAACGCCACCGTCGGCGACGCCTTCGGACCCGGCGGTCCCGGCAGCCCAGGTACGATCTCCGCCACCGACATCAGCGTGATGGACGTGCTCGGCTGGACACCGGTCGCCGCGCCCGCCGCGGCACCGAATTTCCAGATCACCGACACCACCACCAACACCACGAGCAGTTCGCCGGGGACCCCCTATTCCGGACCGGTCGCCGGCATCGACTACCAATACATCAACATCACGCCGGACAGCCTCAACATCACCTCGTCCGTGCCGAATGTCTTCATCCATAGCGGAGCCGGCATGGATGGCCTCAACGTCGCCGCGGCCGGCGGAAACAACATCCTGGATGGCTCAACCAACTCGAACTTCCTGATTGGCGGCAAAGGCAACGACACGTTCTATCTGGACGACCGCAACGCGACATCGCCGATATTCTCGACCATCGTGAATTTCCACCCGGGCGACAGCGCGACCGTCTGGGGCGTCAATGCGACGGACTTCACCCTGACCCTGCTCGACAACCAGGGCGCCGCCGGCGCCACGGGACTCGACTATATCTTCAGCGCCCCCGGGCATCAGGCCGCCAGCTTCGTCCTGGCCGGCTACACCAGTGCGGACCTGACCAACGGGCACCTTACCGCGAGCTACGGCACCACCCCCAACCTGCCCAACCTGCCCGGCAGCGCCTACGTGACGATCACCGCCTCCTGACCCGTTCAGCCGACCTGCTTGGCCAACCGGTCGAACGCGGCGAGGCGAGCGACCAGCGCCTCCATCTCGCGCAGCGGGATCATGTTCGGTCCGTCGCTCGGCGCATGGTCCGGGTCGGGGTGGGTTTCGATGAACACCGCCGCCACGCCAACCGCCAGCGCCGCGCGCGCCAGCACCGGCGCAAACTCGCGCTGACCGCCCGACGATGTCCCCTGCCCGCCCGGCTGCTGCACCGAGTGCGTCGCATCGAACACCACCGGATACCCGGTCCGCGCCATGATCGGCAGCGCGCGGAGGTCGGAGACCAGCGTGTTGTAGCCGAAACTGACCCCGCGCTCGCACAGCAGGATGTTATGGTTGCCCGTACTGGCGATCTTCGCCGCGACGTTCACCATGTCCCACGGCGCCAGGAACTGCCCCTTCTTCACGTTGATGACGCACCCCGTCTCCCCGGCGGCCAGCAACAGATCGGTTTGGCGGCACAGGAACGCAGGGATCTGCAGCACATCCACCGCCTGCGCCGCGGCAACACATTGCTCCGCCGTATGCACATCGGTCAGCACCGGCAGTCCGGTCGCCTCCCGCACGTTGCTGAGGATCTGCAAGCCGGCCTGGATGCCGATTCCCCGTGCCGCCGAGGCGCTGGTCCGATTCGCCTTGTCGAAGCTGGACTTATAGATGACCGGCACGCCGGTGCGCTGGCTGATCTCCCGCAGGGCCAGGGCAACCTCCAGCGCGTGGGACCGCGATTCGATCTGGCAGGGGCCGGCGATCAGCACGAATGGCCGATTATTGGCGATTTCGATGCCGCCGGCACGGACGGTGCGCGGTGAGTCAAGCTGCATGGGCTGGCTTCCTTTCCGGGACCGGGAATCGGCCGCTTTTGTCCGCGCAGGCATGGTCGCGGTCAAGCCTGTGGAAAATTCTTTCCCGCGGAGTCGACTCTTGCTGGAATCGTCTCAGAATTGGACCTCCGGTTGCGGTGCACAAAAGTCACAGTTGTGACATTTTCCTTAACGGTTTGATATCGACAACCACCCTATAGGATTAACATCCTAATATTATAGGCTGTCCACAGCCCGAAAACGACGAAATACATCGGTATCGCGGAAACCCGGACGTTAAAGGATTGTCAGGTTTGCAACCCTGCTGTTACCGCCTGTGTTGTCTGGGCGTTTTGTAGGAGATGATCGAAATGCGGGTAGTCGGAACAGGAACACAAGCATGCCTTTTGGGGTCGGCACTCCTGTTTAGCAGTCCGGCTCTTGTTTGTGCATCTGAAGTACACCATAGTCATGCCCATAACGTTGCGTCGTCGAGCCATGTGCACCACGTCAACCTGCGCACGACGGCAGCCTATCACTCCTTCCACCGGCAGGGTGCCTACACGATCGCAGTCTCATCGCGCGGACATACCAGGCGGTCTTATGTGAACCATGCCTACGGCATTTCCTGCGTGCCATACGCGCGTCAGGTGTCCGGCATCATGGTCGCTGGCAATGCGTGGCAGTGGTGGGATAACGCCGCCGGCGAGTATGCCCGCGGCGACCAGCCGGAAGCCGGCAGCGTGTTGAATTTCCGAGCCAACAGCCGCATGCCGCTGGGCCACGTCGCTGTGGTGAGCAAAGTCATCAATGCGCGCGAGATCATCGTCGACCAGGCCAACTGGGGTGGCTGGGGGATGCGCGGCGGCGTGTCACACAACGTCGCCATCGTCGATGTCTCAGAGGCCAACAACTGGTCCGCGGTGCGGGTCGCGCTCGGCCGCAGCGGCGAGTTCGGCTCGATCTATCCGACCTACGGGTTCATCTACAACCGTGCCGACAACGGCATGGTCACCGCAAGCGTCAACCGTCCGGCTCCGTTGCGTGACATCAATCCCGTGCCGGCGGATCTCCGCCCCGCCGCCGAACGCGACTGGCGCACAATCGTGGAAGTGGCCGAAGCACCGGCACCCCGGCAGCGGTAGGGTTCGCCCCGCAAGGCGGGACCACAGGGCCGATCGGCTTGGCGCTGTCACCTGCCTGCGGTCAAATAGACGGGTAACCTTGCGCGTTGAGCGCCATACCCGGCAGACGTTGCCGCCTCGTGCGAGCGCCGCTGCGGGTTGTACGCGGCGGCGGTCGCGTGTCCTGCGGCGGAGCGTGCCATCGCCCTGACTTCAGCGGCGAAGGCGGGCGTGTAGCGGCTGTAGTCTGGAGACCCCGGGGCGTGGTGGTGTAATCCGCCGGCGGGCACCGAGAGGGCGGACAGACGGGCGAAATCGGCGCGCATCCGCTTGACCTCGGCGACATACTCCGGCGTGTAACCGCTGAGGCTGGGTTCCGATCCTATGGCGCGGCTGCGTAACGCCAGTGTCGGGTCGGGAAACCGGCCGGCGAGCGGCCAAATCGCCATCACCCGGGTTTCGTAGCTGACGCCGAGATCCTGCGTGCGCGAGTGATAGGCGGCGGCGGCCTGTGGCCAGTTACCGATCTCCCGGTACAAGGCCGTCAGAAAACGCGCGCCGTAGCGGGTATTGGCCGGCGGGTCGAATGCTTCGTCCAGCGACGCGAACGCGTCGGGGTGCTGCACGAGGTTGATCTGCATGCATCCGACATCGATGGAATGGGTTCCGGTCTGCTGCAAATCCCGAACCGCCTCGATCGCGGACGCCTTTGTCGCGAAGAAATGACCGACACCGCCCACGTTGATCGTCCAGGGCCACGGCTCGACTCGCCCGCTGGCCGGATCAACCCGCCCGCTTTCGACAATGCCGATTGTCTGCAGCAACTTCTGTGGCACGCCGAACTGCCGCTCCGCCGCAAAGATATCCGGCGTGCAGGCATCGCGGGGAGGTGATCGCCCATTGTCCGCCGGCTCAGCACTCACCGCGCGCCCGATCATCGCGAGAACGCAGGCGAGTAGTGACGCGGTTCTATAGAATTTATACTGCATCCAAACAGGTTGTAATGCGATCCGGCCGTGTTGGAAGGCAAAGGTTTGTCCGCGAGCTTGCAAAACATGGTGAATACGCGTCCCGCAATACGTCCGGAATGTTATCTCGGCGCGACGATCCCATCTCGCTTGCCTGGGAGCGGGAAACCGGATAATAGTTCTTTGTTCGTTATTTTATCGCGCAAAGGCTGGAATTTCCATGGCCGCTTCCTTCAACGCCACCTTGTCTCCGGCTCAGGGATATGCGCCTTCCCTCGCGATGACCGAGCCCGTTCACATTATCGGAGCCTCCGGCCGCACCGGCCTGGCGCTGAGTCGAACCCTGCGTGCCGGCGGCGTGACCCTGGTCCCGGTCGTTCGGAACCCGACGAAATGGACCGCCGCCGGATTGGATGGAGAGCCTCGACCAGCCGATGTGCGGCAGCCGGATGCATTGCGGGCGGCGCTGTCGGACGCCACGCGGATCGTGTCCTGCGTCCATGCCCGGCATACCGCGGCCATCCTGGCGGCCGCGCCGCGATTCGCCCGCCTGGTGCTGCTCGGCAGCACACGCAAGTTCACGAAATGGCCGGACAATCATGGCAACGGCGTGCTGGCCGGCGAGGCGGCGTTGCTGGCTTCCTCCCGGCAGGGGGTGATGCTGCACCCGACGATGATCTACGGCGCACAGGGGGAGAACAACGTCCAGCGCCTCGCCGCTCTGTTGCGGCGGACACGGGTGCTGCCCCTGCCGGGCGGCGGGCGCTTCCTGGTGCAGCCGATCCATGTGTCCGATGTGGTCCGCTGCATTTGCACCGCGCTGGAACGGCCGTGGCCCGACCCCGAAAGTCTTGTCATCGCCGGGCCGGAGCCTGTGTCCTACGCCGATTTCGTCCGCGCGGTGGCGGCGGCGGCCGGACTGCGGCGGCCGCTGATCCTGCCCTTCCCCGCCGCGCCGCTGATTTTGGCGGCCCGGCTGACCCGCGGCGTCAAGTCGATCCCCGCCGTCGAACCGGGCGAAATCCGCCGCCTGATGGAAGACAAGGCGTTCGATATCGCGCCGATGGTTGCGAAACTGCACGTCAGGCCAATCTCATTGCAGGAGGGCCTTGCGCTGACATTCGGTCCGCCGCAGGACGGCTGACCGCCCCCGGGAGACTTTGATTGCCGATCATCAACAGTATTGCGGCGTTTCATGATGAGATGAGGGCGTGGCGGCGGGATCTGCACGCCCACCCCGAGCTGTCGATGCAGGAGAGCCGCACCGCGGCGGTGGTGCGGGAGAAGCTGGCGGCGTTCGGCGTCGATGAGATCATTACCGGCATGGCGACGCATGGCGTTGTCGGTGTGATCCGCAGCGGCTCGTCCGACCGCGCCATCGGTTTGCGCGCCGACATGGACGCATTGCCGATACAGGAGGAAACCGGGCTGCCGCATGCCAGCCGCACCCCCGGGGTGATGCATGCCTGCGGCCATGACGGACATACGGCGATGCTGCTTGGCGCGGCGAAATACCTGGCGGAGACGCGCAACTTCGACGGCACCGTGTACCTGATCTTCCAACCGGCGGAGGAATTCGAGGGCGGCGCCGACAGGATGGTCAAGGACGGCTTGTTCAGCCGCTGCCCGATGCAGAAGGTGTACGGCCTGCACAACTGGCCGCAGACCAAGGCCGGCACATTCCTATGGCGCACCGGGCCGGTGATGGCGGCGGTGGCATTCTTCGAGATCACCGTCACCGGCAAGGGCAGCCACGCGGCCTTTCCGCACTACGGGATCGACCCGATCGTGGTGTCGGCACAGATCATCAATGCGCTACAGACCATCGTTTCCCGCTCGATCGAGCCGGCCGAGGCCGGTGTGGTTTCCATCGGCAGCATCGCCGGCGGTGAGGCGTCCAATATCCTGCCGGAACGGGTCGTCATGAAAGGTACGGCGCGCTGGTTCAAGCCGGAGGTGGGCGATCGGATCGAGGCGGGCATGCATGCCCTGGTGAACGGTATCGCCTCCAGCTTCGGCGCAACGGCGGCGCTGAACTTCTATCGCCATGCGCCGGCGACGGTGAATGAACCCGGCGCGACCGCCCTGGCGGTCGAAGCCGCGTCGGTGATTGCGGGCCGGGAGCGTGTGGAGGAGATGGCCTCGCCGACGATGGGCGGCGAAGATTTCGCGTTCATGCTGGAGGCTCAGCCGGGGGCTTACCTGATGCTGGGCGCGGGCAGCGGGACGGGCGATCCGCAGCTTCACCATCCGCGCTTCGATTTCAACGACGAGATCCTGCCGATCGGGGCGTCGTGGTGGGCGACGCTGGTGGAGCGGCAAATGGGGAAGGGCCCGTGAGATACAGTTGGCGGTCCGGCTGGCATGTCCGTTGCAATCGTCTCCCCTGTAGAGTTCGTTGTCGCCGGCACGCCTGCATCGCTGCAAACCAAGTGCCCGCAGTCCAGAATGGCATCGCGGAAACGGGTCCGGACGAGTCGTAGATCTCCCGGAATGCATCAACGGGGTACCGGCCGCCCGAAGCTCAGTCCTCCCCCGGCATGTCCATGCAGGTCGGGTCGTCATCCATCCGCCCTTGCAGCAGGAGCGCCACCAGGCCCGTCCAACCGGTCTGGTGCGACGCCCCAAGCCCCTGCCCCGTGTCGCCGTGGAAGTATTCATAAAACAGTACATGGTCGCGGAAATACGCATCGTCCTGCAGCAGCGCCGCCTCCCCGTAAATCGGCCGCCTGCCATCCGGACCGCGCAGGAACAGACGGGTCAACCGCGCCGACAGTTCATCGGCAATCTGCCGCAGGCTGAGCGTCAGGCCTGATCCGGTCGGATACTCCACCCGGAAGTCGTCGCCATAGTAACGATGAAAGCCATACAGCGACTCCACCAGCATGAAATTCACCGGCATCCACACCGGCCCCCGCCAGTTCGAGTTGCCGCCGAAGTCAGGACTGTTGCTGTCGCCCGGCACGTATCCGGCGCTGACATGCACGCCGTCGAGGTCGAGCGTGAACGGCCGGGCGAGATGCGTCCGCGACACGCTGCGTATTCCATAGGGCGAGAGAAATGCCGTCTCATCGAGCATGCGCAGCAGCAGCGCCTTCATCCGGTGGCCGCGCAGCAGCGACAGCAGGCGGCGCGCGCCCTGCCCCTCCACGTCCCAATACGACACCAGCGCGGCAAGGTCGGGCCGGTGCGTCAGCACCCAGCGCAGGCGTTCCGCGAACTCCGGTGAGCGCGCTACGGTTTCCGGTTCCAGCACCTCGACCGCGAACAGCGGAAACAGGCCGACAAGCGAGAAGAACCGCAGCGGGATCGCCGAGCCATCGGAACGCTGCAACACATTGACATAAAACTGGTCGGCTTCGTCCCACAAACCGCGCCGCCCGCTCTGCCGCGTCATGACCTCGGCGATCGCCAGGAAATGCTCGAAGAACTTCGTCGCGGTCGATTCATAGACGGGATTGCGCGCCGCCAGTTCCAGCGAGATGCGCATCATGTTCAGCGCGTACATCGCCATCCAGGACGTGCCGTCCGACTGGTCGATGCGGCCGGCGACGGGAAGCTTCTGGCTGCGGTCGAATACGCCGATATTGTCGAGGCCGAGAAATCCGCCCTGGAAAACGTTGCGGCCCTCAATGTCCTGGCGGTTAACCCAGCCGGTGAAGTTGATCAGCAGCTTGTGGAACATCCGCTCGAGGAACTCGAAATCCGGCTTGCCGGTCAGCATCGAGTCCATGCGGAACACCCGCCATGCGGCCCAGGCATGCACCGGCGGATTCGCCTCGCCGAACGACCACTCATAGGCCGGCATCGATCCGTTCGGGTGCATGTACCATTCATGCGTCAGCATCAGAAGCTGCTGCTTGGCGAAGCCCGGATCGATCAGCGCGAAGGCGACGGCCTGGAAGGCGAGGTCCCAGGCGGCGTACCAGGGGTACTCCCACTTATCCGGCATCGAGATGATGTCGCGATTGTTGAGGTGCATCCAGTCGCGGTTGCGGATTGTGCACCTCTCCGGCGGCGGCTTCGGCTGCAACGGATCACCTTCCAGCCAGCGCCGGACATCATAACGATAAAACTGCTTCGACCACAGCAAACCGGCGAGCGCCTGGCGCTGCACCAGCCGCGCGTCCGCAGCTTCGATATTGCATTGCAGCGCGGCATAGAATTCGTCCGCCTCGCTGATCCGCGCCGCCATCGCCCAGTCATGATCCGCGAACGGATCGCCGCCGGTGCCGGCCGGACGCCAGCGCAGGCGGATCACCCGGCGTCCTCCTGCGGCGACGGTCAACTTCACATGCGCGGCGCATTTCGTGCCCTCACCCCGATTGACCGCGGCGGCATCGCCGTCGACCACGCAATCGTTGATGCCGTCCTTGAACGGACCTTCAGCCGACGATCGATACAGCAGCTTCGTGTTGGTTTCGTTGCGGCAGAACAGCCACTCGGCGTTTACATCGATGTCCAGCCGGCGCTCCGGCATGCGGTTATGCAAGGCCTGCACGCCGCCATCCGCCAGATGCAGCTTCGGCTCCGGGATGCCCGGCCGCCAGATCCAGGTGTTGCGCGCCCAAAGCTGCGGCAGCACATGGAGTTCCGCCGCCTCGGGGCCGCGGTTGTCGATACTGATGCGGACCAGGATGTCCTCGGGCGCCGCCTTGGCGTATTCCACCGTGATATCGAAATAGCGGCTCTGGTTGAAAATCCCGGTGTCGATCAGCTCGAATTCCGGCTGGTCGCGGCCCCGGCGGGCGTTTTCCGCGATCAGCGCGGCATAGGGAAATTCCGCCTGGGGATACTTATACAGCATCCGCATGTACGAGTGTGTCGGGGTGCCGTCGAGGTAGTAATACAGCTCCTTGACGTCCTCGCCATGATTGCCCTGCGCGTTGGTCAGGCCAAACATCCGCTCCTTCAGGATCGGGTCTTTGCCGTTCCAAAGCGCCAGCGAGAGGCACCAGCGCAGGCGGTCGTCGGTCCAGCCGGCGAGGCCGTCCTCACCCCAGCGATAGACGCGGCTTCGCGCGTGGTCGAACGGAAAATAGGCCCAGGCGTTGCCGTCAGAGGAGTAATCCTCCCGCACCGTGCCCCATTGCCGCTCGGCGAGGTAGGGACCCCAGCGCAGCCAGTCGTCGCGGTTGACGAGGCGCTTGCCCTCAACGGTATCCAGCAGATGGTTCGGCATGCGACATCCTAGCGGCAAGGCAGCCGGGCTTCATACCGCATACCCGATCCGGCATGGGTCAAAAGTCCCGGCAAGTCTCGCAAGCCGCTTAGTGCGGCGCGCCGGGCGCCCCGCCGCCCACGCCGCCGCCCGTATTGGCGCCGGTCGGGTTGAAGCGGCCGATATTGCCCAGAAGTTGTTGCATGAAAGACGCCTCGGTTCCCGGCGAGGGCGTAGTCCGCGCCACAACGCTGACCGGTAGCGAATCGGCCTTGTCGAGCTTCTGCACCGTCTGCAAAACGCCCCCCTGGTCGAAGTTCAGCACCACGACGTTCTGGTCCAGCTCGCCCAGCGTGCGGCCGATGCGCGGCTGGGTGACCTCGCTGATATAGAGCCAGGTGTTGTCGTCGAACGTCGCGCGCGCGGTGGGCGATCCGATCACCGCGGTGACGTCCGCCTTCGAGGACACCCCCGGGGTGAGTTCCTTCAGCAGATCGGCATCCACCTTGTTGCCGCGCATCGTCGGGTGCGGGCCGAGCCAACCACAGGATGAAAGCAGCAGGCAGCCAATCAGCGTAAGGCGGCGGATGGTCGGTGGCATGAACAAGGTGCTTATCCCGCGATCTTTGGTTCCCGGCTGGTGCGATCCGCTGCCGGTGCTATCTATAGGGTGCGTGTCACGGCCGCCCCGGCCGTGTCAATGAGCGCTTGGCATTTTCATCAGAGGCGGCATTGGCCGGTTTCTTTCGCAGACGCCCGCATGAACGGGCTGGCTTTCAACTCTACGGCGCAGCCGTGGCTGCCGCTCGGGATCCGTGGCTGTACGCCACGCTCGGCGTGCCGGACACGCTGGACGGCCGGTTCGATGCCGTCGGGCTGCATGTCTATCTGGTGATCCGGCGCCTGAACGCGGCCGAACCGCCCGGGCCGGAGATGGCGCAGGCGGTGTTCGACGCAATGTTCGCCGACATGGACATCAACCTGCGGGAGATGGGAGTCGGCGACATGTCCGTCGGCAAGCGCAACCGCGCCATGTGGGAGGCATTCCACGGCCGATCGGCTGCGTATGCGGCGGCGTGGGATGACAATGCGGCGCTGGCGGCAGCAATCGGCCGCAATCTGTGGCGCGGCCAGGAACCCCCCGGCGGCTCGGCCGAGGCGCTGGCGCGGCTGGCGCGCTCGCGGGCCGGCGACCTGGCGGAGCAGCCAATGGAAGCGCTGGCGCGCGGGGAGGTCAGGTTTGCACCGGCGGAGGAGGCCGCGCGATGATTCCGGAGTTCCACCGCCCGTTGTCGCTGGACCGCATCGGTGCGCACGGGTTGGACATGACGGTGCAGGCCACCGCCGCCGAGTGCGCGGCGCTGGCGGTGCGGATGAACCTGCCGGCGGTGCGGGCGGTGTCGTGCACGTTCCACCTGATCCGCGAGGGCCGCGACCGGGTTTCGGCGCGCGGCCACCTGCTGGCGCGGGTTACCCGGACCTGCGTCGTCAGCCTGGAGGAGTTCGAGGCGGACGTCGAGGAGGTGTTCCAGGTCCGCTTCGTCCCGTCGGGCGAGGAGAGCGACGACGTCGATCCGGATTCGGATGACGAAATCCCGTACGAGGGCAATCTGATCGATCTCGGAGAGGCCGCGGCCGAACAACTCGGCCTGGCGCTTGACCCTTATCCGCGGATGCCGGGTGCCACGTTGTCCGAGGCGGAACCGGTGCAGCAGAGGAACCCGTTTGCCGCGCTGTCCGGGTTGCGCAAGCTGAACTGACCCTGCCGCAGCCCGGCAAATAGGACGTCAGGACGGGAAACACCGCGGTAGGAGAAAAATCGCGGCCGTTAACATTTTATTAACCTCTTGCTGATAGTCTCTGTATCGGCGTCCTCACCGGCCTTAACGACGAACCGGGTTTCAGGGCAGTGTTCCAGGGTATTCGAGCCTCAGATTTTCAGCAGAGCGTTTACGATCGACCATGATTTCAGACGAACCGGATGAGGACGCCGACTCGCTTGACGACGACGCCCTGGTCGAAGCTTACACCGGCACGATCATCACGCCGGAACCAACCGCCGCAGCAATACCGCCGCCCGCGGACTGGCCTTACAGCGCCAGCCAACAAGACACCCTGGCAGTGGATGCAGATATCCTGGCCTGGTTCCAGGCCAACCATCCGGACTGGCGGAGGCGTGTCTCCGCGGTGCTGCGCGCCTGGATAGCCGCACAGCCTGCCAAGGGCTTATCCCCGTCGGCGTCCGCCGCACGGGACTAACGCGATCCGCAGTCGGCCCGCGTCTGCCTCGGCAGACGCGCATCAAACAGTCAGCGCGCCCGCTTGGCGACGCCGTTGCCGGACCGCGCAGCCCGGGCGCCGGGCGATGGATGGGCAACGACTTCGGCCCCTCCCCGCGCCTGCATGAAGGCTTTCAGCACTTCATTGATCCGGGTCTGGTAGCCGGCACCGAAACCACGGAAAAACCGCAGCACGTCGGCATCCAGCCGGAGACTGACCGCGAGCTTGGGCTCGCGCACGTCGAACACCAGGTCGGTTGCCCAACCCGCCCGCGACGGTTCCGCCGCCACCCTGGGGGCCGCCGCCTTCACCGGCGCGGTCCGCAAACGAGGCTTGGCCGCCGCCGGGCGGGACTTCGTCTGTGCGCTAGCGGTTCGATTCTGCTTGGCCATGTTATACCTCCCAAATAAACGGTCTGGTTGGTTCCAGTCCCGATCGGACACTTTATCGCGGGCATATGCTCCTGTAGCTACGCGGCCCGGCTGCCGATGTACGCACGCCTGTCGCTACGGTCAAGTTAATCATGACAGACCAGAGACTTCAGCAACGGTCGGCGATAACAGCCTAAATCAGCAACTCGATCAAGAACGGACCCGGCCGCCGCACCGCATGGCCGAGCAAATCGGCAAAACCTTCAGCCGTGCCGGCCCGCGCCGCTTCCACGCCGAGCGATCCGGCCAGCCGCGGCCAGTCGATATCCGGGTTGCCGATATCCATCATGTCCAGCGCGGTACGCCCGGGATTGGCGCCAACCTGGGACAATTCGCCGAGCAGGATCTGGTATTTTCGATTTGATAAAATAACGGTTACACAGTCCAGCTTCTCCCGCGCCTGCGTCCACAGCGCCTGCACGGTATACATGGCCGAACCATCGGCCTGCAGGTTGATCACCCGGCGACCCGGTGCGCCGAGCGCCGCCCCGGTCGCCATCGGGATGCCGCCGCCGATGGCGCCGCCGGTGACGTTCAGCCAGTCATGCGGCGCCGCCGCCTTGGTATTGGCAAAGAATCCACGGCCGAAACTGACGGACTCATCGGCGATCACGGCATGCTCGGGCATCAGCGCCGCCAGGGTCGCGGCCACGGATTCCGGAGTCAGCGCGCCGCTGGCGGCCTGCGGACGCTCGCCGTTGTCGGGCGGCGCAATCTTCGGGCAACCCAGCGCATCGGCCAGGCGAGCCAGCGCTTCCACTATGTCCTGTTCAGGACGGGCAAGCACATGGATCTCCGCATCGCGCGGCACCGAGGTCTGCGCCTTGTTCGGATAGGCGAAGAATGTCACCGGCTTGCGCGATCCCGCCAGAATAAGCTGCGCCGTGCCCTCCATGAACGACACAGCGGCATCGACAACATACGGCACCCGTTCTACGGCCAGCCGCCCCTGCCCGCGCGCCATGCGCGCGTTGGATCCTTGCGCCACGACGCGGCAGCCGGTCGCCGCCGAGATGCGGTGCGCCAGCGCCAGCCCTGCCTCATGCAGCGCCGCGCCGCCGAGCAGCAACACCACGCCGGCGCCGCCGCGGCGCAACGCCGTAGCGGCTTGCTCGATCTGGTTCGGGGCAGCGGACGGGGCGGCGAGCAGCGGCAGGGCCTCGGCCACCACGCCGCCCTCGTCCCAGGATGTGTCGGAAGGCAGGATCAGCGTGGCGACCTGGCCGGGCGCAATCATCGAAGCCTGCACCGCGGCGGCCGCATCGGCGCCGACGAAGCGCGCGTCCGTTGATGTCCGCACCCAGCCGGAGACGCCGCGCGCGAAGCCCTCGGTATCCGCGGTCAGCGGGGAATCCAGCGGGCGGTGATAGGTCGCCTGGTCGCCCACTATATTGACCACGGGGGTCGCGGCGCGGCGGGCGTTGTGCAGGTTCGCCAGGCCGTTGGCGAGGCCGGGACCGCAATGCAACAAGGTTGCAGCCGGCTTGCCCGCCATCCGGGCATAGCCGTCGGCGGCACCGGTCACGACGCCCTCGAACAGGCCGAGCACGCAATGCATCCCGGGAATCCGGTCGAGCGCGGCGACGAAGTGCATCTCGGACGTGCCGGGGTTGGAGAAGCACGTGGTTACGCCGCTTTTCAGAAGCGTATGCACAAGGCTCTCGGCGCCATTCATGAAGCGGACATCCCCCCTGTGTTGGCCCGGCGCGAAAACAGTGCGGTTCTGCGCGACAGACGGGAATCTGTAACCGGTTTGCCGTGGCTTGGCCAGCGACGGGGTGTGCATACGGTTGTTAGCCAACCCTCGCGTACCTTGACGAGCGGCCGCAGCCGCCTGGCTTCCGCGGGAGGCGGGTCCGCGACCGTCTCTGCCGCACTGGCAGAATGCAAGGCCTCCTCGCATTTTGCGAAACGCGATCGGCCGCCACGTCCGGCAGGATAAGCGGACCCGAACGCCATGGTTTCCGACACGCCCGATGACCGCAAAAACATCGAAATCCAAACAGCACTTTTCGATCTCCAACGCGGTTTCGGCCGATGCAGCGACGGGCCGCCCCGCGCGGCGCGGCATGCAAAACGCCCTGGCACGCGGCTTGCGGTTACCCGTGCATGAAGCCCCGAACCGGGACCTCAGCCTGATCCGAAAACCGGGACCGCCGCCATGCAGACCATGATCGAAACCGCCACCGCCGCCGTCACCATGGGATCCCTCGCCC
>NZ_CAJATU010000094.1 GCF_903944925.1 uncultured Rhodopila sp.
CGGGAACGTACGCGCAGGCGACGAGTTGGGCCGCAACAAGGGGCGTCACTTGTCCCCCAGCCGCCGCATTATCTCGGCCTGGTTCTTCAGGATTTGACCCAGCCGGTCATCCGCTCTCTGCTCGAAAGAGTCGATGTCGGATCGCAAATAATGACCGAAAACAGTGACGGTGCCGGTGGCAAGTGCGATCAGCAGGATCGCGTCCAGGATGTACGACGCTTTGGGGTGCGAAGGGCCGAGCATCATGATTCAGGGGATTCGAGCGGTTCCGGCGGGAAACTCAGCGTCCGCACAAGCCGGCCGGCTTGCAGGTCGCGAACCTTGCCCTCCAAGTCCCGGCATTCGGTTTGGAGCTTGCGGATTTCCAGTTCTTGGGCCGCGTTCTGTTTTTCCAGTGCGTCCCGCGACTTGCGGCAATCATCGCTGGCTATCCGCAGATCGACGATTTCCTGCTCCATCCGGGTCATGCGATCCACGAGCCACTTCAACTCGGTCCCCTCATTCACGACCCGCTCGGTTTCCCCCCGCGCTTGCTCAGCTCTGGTTCTTGCCGTCTGGGCGTCCCGCTGGCGCGTCGTGGTCGCCAGCTTCGTGCGCTCGGCAATCAGCTTGACCACCCAAATTATCAGGGTAATCAGGCTGCCGAGGAGCGTTCCGGTGAGTAGTGGCGTGGTGTCGGCCAAGGTTAATCTCATTCAGGGAGCCCCTTTATCGTCAAACAGACCGACATTGCGGCCGTATCAATTATATGTTTTCTCGCGAATACATCCTGCGCGACGGCCTCTTGGCCATCCGTTGCCGACTCGTTCGATTCGACGAGCATGGCGACGGCACGCGCGTGGCTTGGGTCCGGGTCCTCGAAGGGGAATTGACCGGGCGCATCGTTCCGGTGAATCCTTTACTGCTGCGCGAGGATTCGTTCGAGCTGGCACCGGTGGGCTAGATCGTCTCGGCAATCCAGCCGCGGAACGACTCGCAATACACCTGTCGGAACGGCACTTTCCAGTAGTTTTTCATGGGTTTACCTCGCCGGCTTGGTCGCCGGGCTCGGCGTCAAAATCACCATGCCCGCTGGGATCGTTACCGCGCCAGGCTCTTTGACCAGCACACCGTTGACGTTGAGCAGCGGGTTGTGGATGACCTCGGGCTGGGTCGTAATCAGCCCTGCGGTCTGCGGAACGACGTAGACGGTGCCGCACGCGGGCAGGAGCAGGCAGAGGATGCCGAGGGGGAGGAGCTTTAGCATATGACGGTCGTTCCGTGGGTCGGCAAGAATGGCCCCCATGGCGATGGATATGGGGTGGGCGGATTCCATGGCGCCGGAGTGAAAGGCACCGTATCTGGCGAAAGCGGGATCGGCGCCGGCACCGTTGCGGGCTGGATGGCGCGAAGTCGCCCGATCTCTTCGTGCGCCTCCTTTAATCGCTTCCAAAGCTCTTGTTCCAGGTCCGTCATGAGTTTGCTCTCGGCTCCGCCGCAATCGCGTCGGCTTCCGCCTGCTCCTCCGGCGTCCCGACCGGCCCGGCGATGACGCCCTGGGTCTGGGTCAGCGTTTGCAGCAGCAGCCGCGCCTTTTGCGGGTCAGCAAGGATCGCTTTGAGAAGCGCGGCTTCCTGGGGCGCGAGAAGGTTGCCCAGTTCGGTGGCGGGGTCGAGGCTCGGGATGGCGGGGAGAGTGGTCACAAGTTCACTTGCCGCCGGTTGCCTTGGCGCTGACCACGGCCGGATGACTGGACAGCGACGAAATCGCCGATGCCGCAGTCGAAATGTTCTGTGCCGTCGGGTTTCCGTTGGCGATGGCCAGCGCGCTCGTCACGAGGTCGGCATACGTCTTCACGCTCGGGTCGATGGCTTCCGCGATCGCGACGAACGGTTGAAGGGCCGCCCAATCCGCTTGGAGCCCCGCCAGCGTGCTTTGCAGCGTCGGCTGGGTGCTCGGCTGGGTCGTCGCCGTCCCGCCGGTCGCTTGGCACCCCGCCAGCGACAGGTAGGCAGCGGCGAGGGCGATGAGGATGAGTGGGAGATAGATCGCGGTTTTGAGGGTTTTCATTGGGTTTTAAGGTTGGTAATCGCCTACTGCCCGCTCATCCAGTTGGCCACAAACAGGGCGAGATAGATCACGCCGGCCGCAATAAGAACGCACATCAGCAGTTGCAGGGCCGCATTCAGGATCTCGGAGGCGGTCGGATCGTCGTCGGGGTCGAGACGCATCGCTTACGAGCCATCCTTTGGGTATTTTCCGCACCCGGGGCACTTCAGCGGGTTCGGTGTTCCATCTAGGCACCACCGCACACCGCAGAGTTTACATCGCACCGTGGTGGCCCCGCACGAGCATCGGCGATGCTTCTGGATGCCTTGTCGGCATCGGCGACGGACGGACGGGAGCAGGGGCATCGGAAAATATCCGTCCGCCGGGCATGGGCCCGGCGACCGGGGGCGGAGGAGGTACTGGGGCCACGGTTAATTGAGCGATGCCACCACTTCCTGGCGACTGTCGCGGCGCGATGCTTGGCGGGCGGTCAGGGCGATGCGGGCGATTGCCCGCAGGTCGTTTTTAACCGCAACCCGCGAGATATTCAGCCTCTTGGCGACCTCGCGGACGGATAGCCCACGGCCATGGTGCAGCGTCCCGACCCTGATTGCGCGCCGTCCAAGCAAGTCCGTTAGCAGGTGGATTATCGTTTTAGAGTCCTCCACTACCCTCTGCCGACCATTTCGTCGATTGGGTGCGCAACTCAATGACTTCAATCAGTTTATGTAAATTTTTCAGTGAATTTAGTCTTCGTCTTCGCATTCCGAGGTGTTGGCCACGTATCCCATCTTGACCCCGTCCAGCCTCCCCCACTGGCTTCCATCGTCATGCCGGCGGTCAATCAGGAGCTTCGGATTTGTGAGCGGGACCGC
>NZ_CAJATU010000095.1 GCF_903944925.1 uncultured Rhodopila sp.
GGCGGTCCATGTCCTCAACCGCATGCTGGATCTGGGACGCCCGAACTATGTCCGCATCGTCTGACCCCAAAAGAGGTTGGGGTCGTTGCGTGCAAACTGTCGATCCGTGCACCACGCTGGCTGCCGTGCATCGGGGGGGCAAGGAGGCGTAGGGAGGCTGGCCGATGAACACTTACCACCATTGCCTGATACGGTTTGGCAGCATTGCCACCTGCCTGTTCATCGGCCTTGTGGTTACAGGCCGCGGAACCTGGGTATGGGATAAATACCACTCAAACCGGGACGATCTGACGCCGATCGTGACGCTAGGGGGCGCCGCTGTCGCGGCATGGGTCGCGCTAAGGCAAGTCCAGATCGCCTTGCGACAGGCCAACACTGCTGCTGAACGACATGAAGCCCAAACCAGGGCGGATCAACAGCGCCGCATAACGGAAAGCTTCTCCAAAGCCATCGAACAACTCGGCAGCGACAAGCTTGAGGTGCGCCTGGGCGGCATTTATTCGTTGGAACGGATTTCAAAGGAAAGCCCGGACGACTACTGGACCGTGATGGAGAACCTGACCGCCTTCGTCCGGGAACGCTCGCAGCGAAACGAACGAGAGCGGACGACCGTCGGCTTAGAGGAACGCATCAGCAAACGAGCCTACTTTCTGTGGGAGGAGAACAACCGTCCTCAGGGAGCAGATTTCAGGCAGAAAGCTGAAGAATTGGAGAAATTGGGCGAGCCGCCGGCAATGGATATCGCCGCCGTTCTGACGGTGATCAAGCGGCGCAGTGAACGGAACCGGGAGCGCGAGGACGCCAACGCTTGGTTCCTCAATCTTAGCCGTGCAATTTTGAAACGAGCCATCCTCTTCCGAGCGCATCTCAAAGGGGCCGTCCTCGATCGCGCGCATCTCGAACGGGCGGCAGCGTGGTGCACGGATCCGCCGCGGTGGCGATCCGAACGGGTCCGGCGTAGGAGAGCGCCCTATCTCCGACTTCGGGTGTTTGCCTTGCCGTTCAAGCTAAACCAGGATCGCCGCCACCACATCCCGCGCCAGAAGTACAAGGTCACCAACTGGCCTGCCTATGAGGCTGGCTTGCGTCAGCGCGGCAGCCTGACGGTGTGGTTCACCGACGAGGCGGTCGCGACGTGGGCAGCGGCGCCACGCACAACGCGAGGTGGGCAACCTTCCTATTCCCCGCTGGCGATCCTGACGGCGCTGACCTTGCGCGCCGTCTTCCGTCTTGCCTATCGGCAGGCTGAAGGACTGATCGGCTCCATCATCAGTCTGCTCGGTCTGACGCTGCGGGTGCCGGACCACACGACACTTAGCCGTCGCTCGGCGACGCTCGCCGTGCCGCCGCCGCAGTTGGGCAGCACCGACGCTGGCGACAGCGCTCAACCCCTGCACTTGCTGGTGGACAGCACCGGTCTGAAGCTGTGCGGTGCGGGCGAATGGCTGGTCGAGAAGCATGGCACCAGGACGCGCCGGTCGTGGCGGAAGCTGCACCTTGGTGTGGATGCCGGCACCGGCCAAATCGTAGCCGCGGCGCTGACCAATAAAGAGGTCGACGATGCGTCTCAGATTAGCCCGTTGCTGGATCAGGTCACCGGCCCACTGGCCTCGGTCACCGCTGATGGCGCCTATGATCAGGATGGCGTTTACGCCGGCGTCGCCGCGCGTCACCCTGACGCGGCGGTGATCGTGCCGCCGCGCCGCACAGCGGTGCTGAGCGACCAAGCGACGACTGCGCCAACCCAGCGCGACCGTCACCTCCAGTGCATCGCCGAGACGAGCCGCACGGCCTGGCAGAAGGCCTCGGACTACAACAAGCGCGCCAGGGTCGAGACTGCGATCGGGCGATGGAAACAGGTGATCGGCGACGGCTTGCGTTCACGTATAGACGAACGTCGGGTGACCGAAGTCAACGTGGCGGTCCATGTCCTCAACCGCATGCTGGATCTGGGACGCCCGAACTATGTCCGCATCGTCTGACCCCAAAAGAGGTTGGGGTCGTTGCGTGCAAACTGTCGATCCGTGCACCACGCTGATCGGGGTAGTCACCATCATCTCCGTAGCCGGAAGAAGACAAGCGCAACAGGCTCGGAATCTACGCAGATCGGTTCTGATATCACCAAAGGCAATCGGCGGGGGATCATCGGATTCGCCCAAAACCTACCGAAGCTGCTACCGGCGAACGCCCCTCAGCATCGCCCGTCCATTCTGAGTAGCAAATGATACGGGTGAATCAGTCGAGTTCGAAGAACCGCGCGATGTTAGCTGTGGCGTCAACCGAGGCTTGTTGGACGAAGCGGCCCCGCACGTCCGCACGCTCCCCGACCGGGTAGGCGTGCGGCACATTTTCCAGTGACCAGTGCTCGACCAGAGGCTGCCTTCGATCCGGCCACGTCCGGTGCTCAATCCCGTTTCCGACCTGCTCGACAACGCCCGGCCCGTCCAAGCCATGCAGCGCGCACCATTGCGTGGCCAGCAAATCGCCGTTGCCGGGCGCAACGGTCGTATCGGCCTGCCCCTGCCAGACCGACAAGCGCGGCCAAGGGCCGGCAAATCCCTCCGGCGCGGCTGCGCGAACACGGCCGGCCCATTCCTCGGGGCTTTGATCCCGGCCGCCGGTCCGCATCTGCATGATCGCCTGCATGCCGGATCGCGCGGCACCGACCGGCACGCCAGCGACCGAAGCGCCCGCGGTGAACAGGTCCGGGTAGGCGGCCAGCAAGGCGGCGGTCATGGCGCCCCCCGCCGACAATCCGAGGATGAAGACCCGCTCGGGGTCGCTCTTGAAGTGACTGACGGCGGCACGGGTCATGCTCGCGATGGAGCCGGCCTCGCCCGCGTCGCGGACCGTGTCGGACTCACGATACCAGTCAAAACAGCGGCCGGACATGCTGATCTCGGGCTGGTCCGGCAAGATCAGCGGGAAGCCCAGCCGATCGGCGAGATCGGTCCATCCGGTGTCCCCGGCAAACACGGCGGCATCCTGGGCGCAGCCGTGCAGCAGGATGACCAACGGGCGCCCGGCGGCCGCCTGCGGCAGATGCGCGAGCATGCGAAGCTTCCCGGGGTCATCGCCGAAGCCGTTGAGTTCGACCAGGCGGCCGGGTTGCGGTGTTGGTCGAACTTTTTGCGGCTTCGCGTTCGCCGGTTTCGGAGTGGCGTTCCGGGCGTGCGGTCCGGTGGCAGCGTCCCTGATCGCGAGCTTGTCTGAATGTTTCATGCCGCATGCGGCCTTTCAAAGTGCTCGACCTATATGCTGCACCGCAGCATGGAAACAACCACGATGGCGAACCCAACCCGCCGCGCCGGGCCTCGGCATGCCCTTGAGGTCCGCGGAAACCGCGGTGAAAGGGGGTGATTGTGCACTGCACCATTTTTTTCTTGCAT
Source organism: uncultured Rhodopila sp. (assembly GCF_903944925.1). Classification (GTDB taxonomy): domain Bacteria; phylum Pseudomonadota; class Alphaproteobacteria; order Acetobacterales; family Acetobacteraceae; genus Rhodopila. The sequence continues at coordinate 3,390 of NZ_CAJATU010000095.1, forward strand.
CGCCGGCAGTATCCGACTATGTTCCTATTATCCAGTGCAGCAATCATGCTGGCTGAGACTTCCCAAAGCCAGGAAGCGGTGCCGAAAGCGGGCCGTTTCCCCTGAAAGGAAAGAGATCGATGACAGAGAAAACCAGTGCCGCCGGGCGAGGCCGTGAGACCGCGGCCCCGGCAGCGATGCTCTACGAAACAGCGGTCAATCCGACGCTGGCCATCAATCCGACTACAATTACACAAGGACTGAACACCATGATTAATAACACCAAGGACTTTCTTGCCTTCGGCAAGGCGAACTTCGAGGCGATCACCGAATCCGGCAAGATCTGGGCGGCTGGCGCGCAGGATCTGACGAAACAAGTCGCCGGCTCGGCAATGACCTCCTACGAAGAGTCGATTGCGCTTGGCAAGGCGCTCAGCGCGGTGAAGTCGGTCAAGGAAGCGATTGACCTGCAGAGCACGCTCGGCGTGGCCTCGATCAGTCGGGCCGCGGTCGACGCGAAGAGTTTGGCCGACACCTCGGTCAAACTGACGGAGCAGGCGATGGCACCGCTGAAGGCCCGCGTGGTCGTGGCGATCGGCAGCCTCAAGAAGGCGGCCTGATCAGCGGGGCGACTCAGCTGCGACAGGCTGACAACATCGAGATCCTTTTGCATAGGGGGTCAAATGCGCTGCGTTTGGCTCTCGAAGCAGACTAAGGGAGGCAGTCGAGGCGATGTTCGATAGCAGCGGCATGTTGATCGGCTGCGGCAGTAGGCATTCGTGCAACCGGCGCGGCCCGCGTCGCCCGACGCCGCAGGTTGGATTCTATACAGGCAAGAGGAACCAATCCTGACCGGAACGATTACCCTAAGACGCTCCCGGCAGGGCCTGCAAATTGGTCCGCTCATCGGTCTGTTCAGTATTGACGCTTGAATTAGCTTAGCAAGGCGCTTTTCCGTTTCTGCAAGGCAGCATCAACCCTGGCCGAGCAGTCGGCCTGCTGCTTGTGCATCCCCCACCGGAATGTTCCGTAGTCACGGTAGCCTGACGCGTGTGGCTGCGCCTTGGATGAAACTATCAGCCGGCAGATTGCACCATGGCCGCTATCGCCATGGTTTCCCGGGCAATCAGGAATTAATTTACTTACCACTTTTCAAAACAACGGAGATTCGATCAGCAATGATAAAGCTCCAGGTCCTCGCAATATTACTAGCCTCGGTATGTACGGCACCCGTATTGGCCAGCCCGGGTGAGAAGACGCTCACGGAATCAATCCGTCCGTGGAATACAACGACCCAGGTCGGGACAGCCTCTTGGTATGGGCGATGGCATGCTGGCCGTATCACCGCGAGCGGAGAGCCCTTTAATCCCCGGGCGATGACCTGCGCGCACCGGACTCTCCCGTTCGGATCCGTGGTCAAGGTGACAGACATCGCGAACGGGAAGCATGTCTCTTTGAAAGTCAACGATCGCGGCCCATACGTCAAAGGGCGGATTCTGGACTTGAGTGAAGGTGCCGCAAGGGAGCTAGGAGGCAGCGACAGGGGTCTCATGATCGTGCGCATCGAGATCGTAAGCATCGCCAAGGCGTTCGAGCCGGGCTAGCCCTCGCCGAGACGCAGACGTCTCGGCGAGGCCCGGAGAACCGGCCGTTTGGTCCAGCGGCGGTGTTCTGCGCGACGATGCCCGTTTGCTCGACATCTGCAACATCGGTGAAAACGTCTCGGTCGTGGCGCCCGGCGATTACTCAGAAAGCCGTCGCAAATCGAACTCGAATTCACCGACAAGACGATCGAGATCGCCGAGGCTCGGACCGCGCTGATCAGTATGCCGGCGGCCCACAAGTGCCGAGAGCAACAACGAGCCATCACAAAAATCAAGAAAAGCCAGCACTCATTGGCCATAAGACCGCAGTATAAATATACAAGGACGTCAAATTGATTACTCAACCATCTGAACCCGAAATCTTGCGCGCACTCGCTGATGTCGGACTCCATTTCGAAGTCGGCGATCTCGAGGTTTCTGTCATGCGGCCCGACGGTGACGGCCGCGTTAACTTCTGGAAGGACGGCGGCGAATGGGTCGTCGCTCCGGGCGCACCGCTGTCGCTCAGGACGTTCCACGCCACACGGGAGGGCGCCTTCGCGGCCATCCGGTCCGCGCTGGCGGGCGGCGCGTCATGCCGATAACGGCTCCCGCGAGTTGCGCCAACGCCATTGATAAATGTGGCGGGGAACAAGCTTCTAGCCCACGAGCAAATCGCCAGCATAAAACGCGGGAATGCCAATTATCGCGTGTTGTTCGCGTCTAGCTCGCTCGACGGATCAGGCCTGCGCAAGAAGGTCCGGCGCGGGTATCACCGTCCATACCCTGATACCGTGTTGATTGCAGTTCGCCTGCGCTTGTCATGGCCGCCTTGGCCCGGAATGACAAAGCCGCAACGGCGGTGCCGGCGGCTCGCTCTGTTAATGCCCATGGGGACGAGTTGGGCCGTTACGGGATAACGTTTCGTTGCAGGTCAACTCGGTGCAGGCGGTTGCCATCTGGTTATCCGTCAGTTCCGGATAAAGCGGCAGGCTGAGGATTCCCCGCGCCGCCGCTTCAGTCTCCCGACAGCCGCTCGGGCCGAGAGCGACCCGCTCCTGATAAGCGGGCGGGTTATCTCGTGACGATCATCCGGAGCGGAACCCACGCGTCGCGAGGGGCGGGGAAGTCGGCGCTGGGCATGAATCCGAGATTGGCCATACCGACAAGATAGGCGTCGGCGGACGATGGCTACCCTGACGTGGCGCTGCTGTCAGATGATGCGCATGGGCGGAATCTACTCCAATTTGAGGAGATAAAAGACGGCGCCCGCAGAGCCAACCAGTATCCATATCCAGACAAAAGCCGACATGTCCTTCCCCTCCCAATCATTGACGCTTGCAGCATATGATCAGCGGGGTCAGGTCGCAACTTCAACGTTAACCGCCCGGCTGTCCATCGAACCCATAAGCGCGCCCGGACACCACAACCCGATGACCTGGCCGTCCGCATGCTCCCCACATCGGCAACTTGACCCCGCAGGTTGCCCTGCGCCCGTCCACAAATTACGTCCCAAAAATGGTCGCCGTCCACAATGAAGTCGGACGGTTGTGGGACGCGGGAGAGCCGTTTTGGGACGCCGCAGACGCAGCAACGGTCCGCACCGGCGAGAACTCGCCTGCCGGCCGGGCCAGCCCGGGGGGAGGGGAGTTGCGTTCGGGCATCGCCCTGGGCATCGGAGCTGTGTCTCCGATAGACCGGCGGCGTCCCTAAGGTCGGTCTCTTCAAGATGCGCGCCGAGGATGTTGAGAGCCCCGACATGTATCGGGGGCACTTTCGGCATAGGGGCGAGGTGTTACTGACCAGCATCATGGTGCCGCCCCGTTAAGGAGGGAGCACAACATGAACGACTCTACGTTTCATCTCGATCCGTCAAAAGGCGTTGTCTGCTCCAGAGCCGGACATCTGGTCGCCGAGCAACCAAACCGAATCCCGGCCTGCCTGCGCTGCGGAAAGGGACTGTGTCTCGAATGCCATGAAGACGGTGCGCGGTTGGTCACCTGTCAGATTCGCGACCCCCACTGCGCCAACACGTGACCGGCGGCGGCAGCCTCTGAAACGGGGCTGTCGCCCGCCGGTTCTGCATCAGAAATTCTGCATCCCAAAAACCCAAGCCAAGCCAACAGCAGCGTGATCGGTGTCGGCCATGGCAGCGTCCGATTAGGCACATTATCGGATATGGGTAGATTCCGACACTTTAACCCTGGGGCTGTCCGTTATATCCCAAGGCATCATGAAGCGCCTTCTAGTTAGCCTGGTGGCGGTTGCCTTCGCGGCGACGACGGTGAGATCGGCGCAGGGCGAGTATCTAGTCGCGGTGACCACGCTGCATGGCGTGGATCAGGGAGTCGTTACGCCGATGGCGCATGCCCCGGATCGGGCGTAGTGCATGATCATGCGGTAACAGATGCTTGACCATCCAATTATGGGCATTCGGCCTCCCTACGCCTTGGCGTGGACCTGCATGACGGACGCTCACTGGATGGCACTCCACCCAGTCCCCCGCCGATAATTAGCCCTGCGCAGGGGTGGTTTGGAAGGCACGCGTCATGTGGATTCGCGTCGGTATTGTCCTCGTTGTGCTCGCGCTCATGTCGCCGAGAACGGTCTCGGCGCAGACGGACATTACCGGCAGTTCGGCGACGCAGAGCCAGAGTTACCGAGACGGCATAGCGGATCGCATCACGTGGGAGACGTGGTACAGCGCTCTGGCCGGCGCCGACAGGGACGGCGCGACCTACTGGGCGAGCCATCGCAGCCTGCCGCACTCAGGCACCTGCCAGCCCCCGCCGGGGACCGATGCAAACGCCTGGATGGCCGCCTGCAAGACCGCCCAGCAGCGCCTCGCCCCAATCGACGTTAGGCGCAAGACCGAACCGGACTACCGGGCGGGCTTCAACACCCACCTCCCAGCTAACCTCGCCGCCGCCGCGCCGCCGCCCGAAGCTTCGGCGTCCTTGTCCGCGCCAGCCGGAGCGGTGGGTGGCTGGATCAGCATCGGCGAACATGCCGGCGAGGATGCCGCGATCCTCGCCCAGAATGGCATCGGCACAGAGCATGCCACGGTATCGGTCAATATGGATTGGAGCCGCGAGGTCCACGCCTGCCAGGAGGAATACGGCGACGACAACAAGGCCAGCTTGGCCGGTTGCCTCGACTACGCCAAGAAAAATTTCAAGGGTGCTACTATCCTGATGGCCCGGGCCAACTGCCGGACCGGGGAATTGCAGAGTTTCGGCGGCGGCCCGAACCGCTTCTACGCCGGCCAGATTAAGCAGAGCAATACCGGCAACGGCGGTGAGCGCACGTATTTCGAGCCGATCTTCCACTACGAGGGGTTCACGGTCGGCAACTATGGTTACACCGGCACCGGGCACGACGGCGAGATTTTCCGCCATCTCTGTCCGGCCGCTTTCACGGGGCCGCCCGCACAGGACCTGCCCGAACTCGATCTCGGCGCGGACTGCAAGAAACTCTTGCCGGACGCCGAAGCGACGGCGGTCGAGGCTGTGCGGCGCACATCATGAACCTGAAGGTTATCGATGCCTGGGACGTGCAGTCCGAAGGCACTAGCTGGGATGAGGCCCGCTGCTCGGCGAAAGTTACGCTGAACACCGGACCGGACCGCGTGCTGGACTATCGATTGGTACCTCGGCACGGAAGTTATTTCATCGTGACGCAACTTCGATGATGATCACCTCCTGGAGTGTTGGCGGCGGCGAGAATCCGCGCATAGAAGACGCGTAGTTCATTCCGGGCGCGCACGGGAGCCGGAAAGCTTTGCCGATATGGAGAGCATCAGGATCCGTGGGGGTTCCACGCTCAAACCCTCGAATTCTCCACCGGATGACCCCCCTTGGCACTACAATCTCCCGCAAGAGCCTGAGGCCCCTCGAAATAGCCGAACTTGGTCGCGCTCAGGTTTTTGCACTAATGCCGCCAAGGGCGGCATGGATCCGGAGATCCGGTCGATCGTCGCATGGAAGGCGAATTGGAGGAAAATATGCGGATCATCGTTGGCGCTATGCTTTTCGTTCTCGCGGCATCTTCGATGCTGCCATTGGCATGCGCTCAACCGACTACTGCACCGGCCAGCGAAATCCAAACCGTTACGGTCAGATTGTCGAACTTCGCCTTCGACCCTGAGCATCTTCGCCTCAAGGCCAATGTGCCGGTTCGGCTGCGGCTCGTGAACGAAGGTGGGAGACATGATTTCAGCGCTCCAGCGTTCTTCGCCGCCAGCAATTTTGCCTCCGGCTCGTCGGCGCCACCGGACGGAGATGTATCCGTTGGCTCCGACGAGACGGTCGAAGTCGCCCTGGTGCCCCGCAAACCAGGGACATACCCGCTAAAGTGCACCCATTTTCTGCATAGCCTTTTCGGGATGCACGGCACGATCGAGGTGGTGCCGTAGGCCCGAATGCACCATGTCCGGACCCGCGTGGAATGGCGTGCATGCAGCGATCTGCCGCTTGCGGGCATCGGTTACGGAACCGACCATGCCCGCCTCTATAGCACCACTTAAGACGCGATACCGGCGATTCCCGCGTGTTTCCAGTCTGCGCTGTTATCGGTTTTTGCATAATGGGGTATCCGCTTCACTCCAGTTGGGCTGGCAGATGGCCAGATTCCGCGTTGCCGACAATGGCGTCGTAAGTGGCTGGCCCAACGGCCACTGCCTGGCAAGCAAGCCTATGGAAGAGCAAGCCCCTTGCTTTTGACCGACGGCGGTTAAATCGGAAGGTGAACTCGTCAAGGTAGTAGTCGAGATGAACATGTTGTACGCCACCTTGGTGAGTGCCAAGCAACCACCGCTTGAGAAGCGCGGCAATATTGTGGACGCGTGGCATCGTCACGTGAGCCGGATCGGGGCTGGCACTGACCACGGTGACCTCATGTTTGTACCCAGCGGCCGTCAGCCCGGAATAGCCGCTCCAGCCGTCGGTGTGGATCACAGCACCCGGTACCGCGGCTGACTGAACGAAGGGCAGAAGGCTGGCGCCAGAAACGTCCTTGATACGACAAAGACGAATCCTGCCGATGCCCTTGCCGTTCTCTTCGGCCGCGACTGCAACTATGGCCTTGGTTTCGGTATTCCTGCCGCGCTTGCCTCTTTCCACACCGCCAACATAGGTCTCGTCCACCTCTACCGTTCCACTGAGCGCGTCCCTTCCGGGGCGGACCATAGCCCGGCGCAACTTGTGCAGCCAGGTCCAGGCCGTCTCGTAACTGCCGAGGCCAAGAACACGTTGCAGCCCCAGCGCACTGACGCCATTCTTTTGGTTGGTGATATACCACATTGCCATGAACCACATGCGCAACGGCTTTCTGGTGTCCTGAAAGATCGTCCCAGCCGTCAGCGAGGTTTGCCCCTGGCACGCTTGGCAGTGCAACAGCCCCCGCGACGTCATCCACGGCTCGCCGGTCCATCCGCAATGCGGGCATATGAATCCGTTCGGCCAGCGCAAACGTCGGATATACTCGCGGCAAGCAGCGTCGCTGCGGAACCACTCGTCAACTTCCTGAAAGGTCCTTGGGTAATCAACCCCAGGGACAAGGTCACTGGCGCCCTCCATCCCCCAAGGCTACCATCAGGCCCAACTGGAGTGAAGCGGATACCCTATTTTGCATAAATCATGCGCTGGCCCTACGTAGGTAGATTCCGAGGGTATTGTAGCGTCTCGGATCGATGCAGCTTCTTTCCCTGACAGGATGACAATAAATCAAGCCGGGGGATCTCATGCTGATACAATTGTCGACCGCC
>NZ_CAJATU010000096.1 GCF_903944925.1 uncultured Rhodopila sp.
CGTTCGAAGATGATGGTACGCCGCGATTCGCCCCGTCTCTCGGTGAGGCGGCGCGGTCCGCACTGTGTTGGGTGGAACCCATCGTGTTCACCGCCCAGCACCGTGTGCAATTGGCCTGGCACCGGCAGAACGCGTTCGCAAAATCAGCGTCAGCCCCGATGTCCAACACCGAAACCTTAAACGCGCCGAGCGCGCCGGTGGGAGGCGTTTGAATTACAACCTGATGCCGCAGTTTGTCTCAGGCTTTCGAGAACGCCGCTTCGCCAATGCCGCGGCGGTCGCCCGGAAGGTGGCGATAGAGCGTGGCCGGCCCGACGCCGAGGTGCTGGGCGAGGTCATCAACCGTGATATCCGTGTCGTTCAGCATGGCCCGCGCAGCTGCGATGTCCTCTTCGGTCACGGATCGCGGCCGGCCGCCTTTGCGTCCGCGCGCTCGTGCCGCTGCCAGCCCCGCGATGGTGCGTTCCTTGATCACCGAACGTTTGAACTCGGGGAGGGCGGCGAAGACCTGAAACACCAGCCGGCCGAGCTTTCACACCGCCGGGGTGTCGCCGGCGCGCATTTGGTCGAGTGCCACCGCCAGCTCCGGCCGGTCACGATGGGCGCCAGAGGCCTTCTCCTGGAAAACGCGCTCGCAGGCCTTTACATCCAGGGATACCCGGCCAGCATCCTAAACTCCGGAACTGCGGCTCCAACCGTCTCTCGATACTCGCCCCGATCATGATCAAATGAGATGCTTGTTTCAAAGGCCAGTTTTGATAGATTGCAGCGGTGGTTCCGAGACCGAGAAGGCTATTCCGGCGCGGTCTATCGATAACGAAGGTTTTTGAGAGGGTGCCGTGAGGGCCAGTTCGCGCGATGCACCAGGGACGACCGCTCTGGACGCCGGCGCTGGCAAAAAGCCCTGCCCAACGCCGAGATCAACCGGATAGACTTCTCGCTGAAGCCCACTTTGGCAATTTACCGAAACCGACTTTGGCATCTTGGCCGATTTCAGAAGTGGTTGTGCAGGCAGCTATTGCCTGCTTGATGCGATGGCAACACTATGTCGCCAGCGTGGGTAGCTGCAAACCAGGCGGAGGCAACCCGCTTTTCCCGGCATCCTACCTGAAAACAGCGCTTCGACCGCCGCACCCGCTTTTTTGCAGGTGCCATCGCTTACGCAGAGAGGGCCTTAGAGGAGAGTACTGCTTATGGACGCATTGACCAGCGAGGAGCCGCCACCCGATTCGACCGATTTTGCCGGGTGGAAACGCGCGGCGGAGCAAGGGATTCTCCAGCATTTGCCGTTGGAGGCGATCGCCGCCGCGCTGCAGGACCTTCGGTTCAACACCGATGCCGGCTTGCGCAACGCTCTGGCCAAGGCTCTGAGCGACAGAACCTACAAGCTGCTTAGGAAGCAGGTCGGCCGCAATCATCCGAATGGTGGCACCGATATTATCGATCGGGTTCACGTCCAGGTCTTCGAAGCCCTCGCCCAACCCGCCTCCGCTGATGCGAAAGGGTTCCGCGAAGCCTTCGTGGCGCGCCTGATGTTCCGGCTAAAAGACGCCATCGCCAAGGAAGCGCGCGAGCGCCGGATACCCGACGAACCGGCGCCCCGGCAGACGCAGATATCGCAGAAGCCCAACAACTCGGCCCAAGGGCAAGCCGAGACCAGCGGTCAGTCCGACCCGGACGAAGGGGTCGGGGACGCGGATGGCGATGACGCGACGCCATTCAAATCCAGATGGAACCCGGCTTTGCTGGACGGGGTCCAGGCCGCCAATCGCCAGATCGACATCGACCGTTTCCTCGAAACCAACATCGCCGACGACCGCAAGCGGCTGGCATTTCGCCTGTTCATGGATGAGATGCCCTTCAAGTCGAGTAAGTCCGACTCCATCGCGAAGGCTTTAGGGATCGACGAGAAAACAGCGAGGCAATGGATCGAGGAAATACGAACACAGCTCGAAAAGAAAATTGGAGATTTGTCATGACCGACAGCCCGCAAACGCCAGACCGCGACGACGTGCTGTTCGCCTTTCATGAGGCATGCCTGCGTCCGACGACTAAGCAAATCATCGACTGGACAAGCCGGTACCCGCAGTTCGCCGACGACATTCGCGCCCATGCGGCTGCAGCCAGGGACTTGGAGGCACAGAAGGAAGTTCCCCTCGATGAGCCAACCGAAACGACCCTTGCCCGCGCCTATAGCCGCGCCTTAAACGCGCTGTACCAGGCCGATGTCAAAGCTCCTGTTCACGCCAGTAATGGCGAATATTTCCAGGACATCCTGGCAACGCGTGGTATGGACGTGCCCGCGCTTGCGCGGGAAGTCGGTGGTGACATCGGCATTCGCCGCAGCGTGATCGCGGACCTCATCAACGGCCGGATGCGCCCGCCGGTGGGCCGCCGTTTTCTTGACGCGTCCTGCCGCGGTCTCGCGATCACCCGTGACCGCTTCTTTGCGGCGCTTGAGAGAGCTATCGCGACCCCGCGCTACGGCCTCGCCAAAGCGGACACGGCCCCAACTGTCACCGCCCGGAACTACGAGGACGTGGTGAAAGACAGCGGCATGACCGAGGATCAGATTCGATACTGGCTCGACGATTGAGATGGACAGCTGGTCGGATATCCGCCGCAAGGCGCGCATCTGCCACCAGAAGGCTCTGGCAAAGGCCAAGGGCGACCGTCGTGCTGCTGCTCTACTACGGGCAGCCCTGGAGAATGCTGATTTGGAGCTCCGGCATTACGAGCCGGGCACTACCTTCGGCGTGGGTGTCCTCGGCTCGTTCGAGCGCGCTTCCGGGCTCGTCAACGTCGCGAAGGGCCAGGATCCACGGGACGAAGCCGTCGTCACCGCCCATGAGATCGGCCACAACGAGTTGCACCACGACCCGATCAGCGAAGTGACGCTTCAACCAGGCGGTCTCGGCGGCGATCCCATCGTGAGCGGAGCCGGGAAGGTTGAAGGCTATTCGCCGCGGGAGCGCAAAGAAGTCCAGGCCGATATTTTCGCGGCAGACTTTCTCTGCCCCGCCGACTGGCTCCGCGATGAATACATCGTCGGCGGGCGCAAGCCCGCCGAGGTTGCTAAGGAACTGGGTGTGCCCGAAGGCTTGGTGATGAACCAGCTGATTCGGGCGCTCCTTCTGCCGCCAGCGCGTGAGGCGACGCCCGCGCCCCCCGCCGCTGCCTACGATCTCGACGGGAGCCAAAAGCGCGCCGCGACTTGGAAGGACGGTCCTCTTTTGGTCGATGCTGGACCGGGCACCGGCAAGACCCGTACTCTCATCCACCGAATCGAACATCTTATTGGCAATGGCTCGACACCAGGAATGTTCCTTGCGCTGACCTTCTCAAACAAAGCTGCTGAAGAAATGCGGGAGCGTCTTTCGGTGATGAACCCGGACGCTGCCGTCGAAATGTGGGTTGGTACCTTTCACGCGTTCGGGCTGGAGCTGATCACCAAATGGCCGTCGGCCATAGGGCGAACCGGCAAAGTCAAGGTGCTCGACGAAGCGGGATCGCTCGCGCTGCTCGAAGACAATCTAGCCAAGCTGCCGCTTCACTATTACCAGAACCTCTACGAACCGGCCTACGAGTTGGTTCACGTCCTTCGCGCCATCTCGCGTTGCAAGGATGAACTGATCACCCCGTTGGCCTACCGCGCCGAGGCAGAAGCCGCCTTCGCCGCAGCCGAGACAGCTCATGACGCCGATGCCATCGAGGCAGCCGAGAAGGCGCTCGAACTCGCGGAGATCTACCAGATCTATGAGGACCAACTTGCCAAAACCGACTCTGTCGATTTCGGCGACCTCGTTGTACTTGCCGGCCGCCTGGTCGACAGAAATCTTGATGTCCAACAGTATCTCGCGAAGTTCAACCATGTGCTGGTCGACGAATATCAGGACGTGAACCTCGCGAGCGCGGCGCTGCTCCGCGCAATCTGCCGCACCCAGAGGGATGTCTGGGTTGTTGCCGATCAGCGCCAGTCGATCTACCGGTTCCGGGGCGCTGAACCGACCAATGTGTCCCGGTTCGTTGACGAGTTTCAGGGCGCGCGCCATTCGCTCGGCCATAATTACCGGTCATTTGCTCCGGTCGTGCGCACCTTCGGGCGTTTTTCAGCCGCGATGCAAGGCGGCTTGATGGCCGGAGCCTGGCAGGCCAACCGCGCCGAAGGCGGCGAGGTCACGCTCACGGTTGCCCCGACGCTCGCCGCCGAGGCCGAGGCCGTCCGCGACAAGATCGAACACTTCCGGGCCTGCGGCATCCCCTACGCCGACCAAGCGATCCTTGCGCGGTCTCATCTGACGCTCGCTCGCGTCACCGGCATCCTGGAGCAGCTTGGGGTGCCGATGCTATACCTCGGCGACCTGTTCGAGCGGGCGGAGGTCCGGGATCTCCTTTCCCTGGTCGGAATGGGGGCGGAAATTGGCAATGTCGGATTGGTGCGGGTCGCGACGCTGCCCGAATACGGCGTTCCCCGCCACGATGCCATCGCGGCGATTCGCTGGGCGCGAACAGGCGGAATCCGGCTCCAAGAGGCGTTGACCCGCAGCAGCGAGATTGACGGTTTGAGCGAGGCCGGAAAAGCAGGGCTTGCCCGCCTTGGCGATCAGTTGCGCGGCCTCGATAACGCTTCGCCCTGGGGACTCTTAACCGCTTGGCTCTTCGAACGCAGCGATTACCTGCGCCCACTGCTGCTCGCCGGTGACGCCAAAGCGCAGCAACAGCTCATCGCCATCTACCATCTGCTCAAGGTTTGTGGCGAGCAGGCCGCAACGGGTGACAGCAGCCGCAAAGGCTTTCTCGCCCGCATCCGCCGCATCGAAGCGCTTAATCAGGACACCAGCTACCGCTTGGTCGCTTCCGAAGCCGCCGACATGGACGCCGTGCGGGTGCTCACCATTCACGGCAGCAAGGGTCTCGAATTCGGCGCCGTCCACATTCCGGCGCTCGCGACCCGTTACCTGCCGTCCGCGCGCCAAGGCGTGCATTGCCCGCCGCCGTCTGCGCTCCGGCAACTGTCAATGCAACCTGGAGATCACGAAGCGGAGGAGGAGTGCCTCTTCTTCGTCGGTCTGTCGCGGGCACGGGATTTTCTCTCCATCACCCGTGCCGAGCAATACACCACGCAAAAAGCCAGTCCGTCGAAGTTTCTCGACGCTATTGCGGGCGCCGTGCGCACGTCCCGGCACCAGGGTTCCGGCGCGACATTTGTCCGACCCGTTCAGCTAATGCCGCAGGCACAGCGGGCGTCGTACCCCGAACCGGAGCTCGATGTTTATATGAGGTGCCCGGGCCGCTACCGCTACGAGGCGATCGACGGCCTCCACGGGGGACGGGACGAGGCGCCCTACATCCAATTCCACCGCTGCGTTTACATGACCGTTGGCTGGCTCGAAGAGCAGAGCAGAGCGGCCACCACGGCCGACGCTTTTGCAGCGCTCAACCGCCTCAACGACATATGGAAAGAGCGCGGCCCCATCGGCCACGCCTTCGAAAGCTACTATCGCGCAACCGCCACGGCGATGGTCCGGCAAATGGCAGCGACGATTGCCGCCGAGCCCGGCCAATACGATCGTGGCGAATGGCTGGTGCCGGTCGGCGAGCGCAAGGTCGCGGTCAAGCCCGACCGCGTCGTCATCACCGACCGCGGCGTCCGCGTCCAGCGCATCCGCACCGGCCGGCGCACCAAGTCCGAGCCTGACAAGACAATTTACGCCTTGCTGCGCCGCGGCGCCGGCGCGAAATACCCCGGCCGGTCGATGAGCGTCGAGACCGTCTATCTCGCGACCGGCGAGACCGTGCTGGTCCCGCCCAAAAACGATGATAAGCGCATCAAGGACTACGCTGACGCCATTGCTGCGATCGAACGCGGCGAATTTCGGTCCAAACCCGACGTCCGTCAGTGCCCCAACTGCCCCTGCTACTTCATCTGCGGCGCCTGAGTTTCCCACGCCCGCTTTTTCGAGTGCCGCATCGCTTTCCTCATAGGACCCCATCACGGGGCGACACTTTAGGAAAGAGCGAACATGGCGGACATCCTCGTTTTCATTCAGGTCCACGGCCAGGCCGATATCGTCGAGGCGGAGTTTTCACCGGCGGCGACGCTCGGCGATCTGCACGACAAACTCGAAATCCTCGCCATCGCCGTTGATGATGGCACGTTCATCTTCATCGACGAAGCCGAAGAGCATGAAGCAGGCGAACGGCACCAGCCGCTGCGCCATCTGAAGCACGGCTCGCGCGTGCATGTGGCTCGCTGTAAGCGCATCGCGACCACCGTCCATTTCCTCGACCAGACCAAAACACGCGAGTTCGCGCCGGGCGCCCGCGTCCGGGCGGTCAAGGAATGGGCTGTCCATGTCCTCGACATGGCTCCCAAGGACGCGGCCGAGCATGTGCTGCAGCTCTGCAACTCCGCGGAGCGCCCGTCGAGCGACACGCCGCTCCACCAGCTCGTTCAGGGCCACCACTGCGGGCTCTGCTTCGACTTGGTTCCCGAGAAACGCGTCGAGGGCTGACATGAACATAATCGTGCCGCCCGATAAGGCGCTGCTCGAACAGGATCTCGCCGCACCGGGCATCCGGTGCGGCGAGATCGAGGGAAAGTGGCGACACATCGCCACCTCCTGGCCTCATGTGATTTTTTGCTGCGCAGCGCCCCCGCGCGCCAACGCGCCGAACGAATACGGCTTTCGGTTCGACTGCTCCGGCTATCGGCAGACGCCGGCGACCGCGCAACCCTGGAATATCGCGGCCAATCAACCATTGGCAGCCGCGCTGTGGCCCACCGGCGGCTCGATCTTTTCCTCGGTTTTCCGCCCCACATGGCGGCAAGGCCAATGCCTTTACCTGCCCTGCGACCGGCTCTCGATCGAGGGGCATCCCAACTGGTGCACCGAGCACCCCAGCCGCCTCTGGCAGCCCAAGCGCGGCCTCATCTGCTACCTGGAGCAGCTTCATGATCTCTTCTTTGAAAACGACTATTCGGGCCTGGCTTGCGCCTAAGCACCGGCTCACATGCTCGTCGCACTATTGGCGTGAGATCGTCGGTGAGCTGTATCGCCGCGGCGAAAATCGGCACGAGGCCGGGGTTTTTCTGCTCGGCGTCGAGCGGAACGGACGGCGGGAAGTCCAGGGCGCCATTTATTACGACGAGCTCGATGCCTGCGCTTACGAAAGCGGCGTCTGTGTGCTGCACGGCGATGCTTTTGCCAAGCTCTGGGCGCTCTGCCGCGAGCGCAAACTGACGGTCGTTGCCGATGCGCATACGCATGGCGGACAGGGCACCCAAAGCGAAGCCGACCGCACCAATCCGATGGTCGCGCGCCGCGGCCACATCGCCATCATCGTTCCCGACTTCGCCCGCTGGCCGATCCGGCGGCACCGGCTTGGCATCTACGAATATCTCGGCCAGCACAGCTGGACTGACCGCAGCGCGCGGTGGTGCAGCTTCTTTTATACCGGCCTTTGGAGCTGACCCATGCGCGAGCACGTCGATCACGAAACCCTTCATCGCACTGCTAAATATTTCATGGACAGCGGCCGCGCGGCTTCGCACGAGGAGGCGATGGGCTTCCTTGGACGGTTCGGTCTCACCATTTGTGTCGGCGGCGACATTGGCACCTCGCCGCATCACCAGGGTGCGCTCCTGACGCTGGTCAACACCGCCCGCCGCACCTTGCTCGGCGGTATCGAGGTAGCGGGCTTGCCTGATTGCGCGAACCTGACGCGCCTTGCGCCAGACCAGCCGCTGATTCAGGCCGTGCGCAGCCTCGGCGGCACGCCGGTTTCAACCATCCGCGAGAATTGGCCCTCAGCGCTGATCGGCGACGCCGAGCCGGTGGCGTCCTCTGCGCCTTGCTGGCGCGTGACCTGGGACGGATGGCGCGGCGGGGTCATACCGATCCGCGCCGGCCAGCGCCTTGGCGAACGCGGCGGCATCGGCCTTGCCCCCGCGCTCGCGGCCGCAGTGTGCGCGGCCGAGGCCTTTTCCTATCATGCGGGCGATCACCCTATGGCAGGCCGCCGCGCAGCAGGTTTGTCGCTCTGGCGACCCGGGCGGGACTGGCTTGTCATGGATCACGACGAGCCCGCGCTTGTCTACCTTCCCTCCCGTCTGTGGCTCATCGGCCTCGGCAATCTCGGGCAAGCCTTCGCTTGGCTTCTCGCCTTGCTACCTTATCGCGATCCCGCCGAGGTACAACTCATGCTCCAGGACTTCGACCGGATCGCGCCTTCGAACGACAGCACGTCGCTCTTGTCCTTCCTTGCAGACGTTGGGCACCGGAAATGCCGTGTCGCCGCCGATTGGCTCGATGCTCGGGGATTCGAGACTTTTGTCGAGGAACGCCGCTTCGGTCCTGTCACCCGGCGCAGCGACGATGAGCCGGGCGCCGCTCTTTGCGGCGTCGACAACGCGCTCGCGCGCTCTGCCCTTGAAGAGGCCGGTTTCGAGCTGATAGTCGAGGCCGGTCTGGGCGCGGGACCGCAGGCTTTTCGAAGCATCTCCATGCACAGCTTTCCGGCTTCGCGGTCCGCCGCCGCAATCTGGTCGCGGCAAGCCGCGCTCGCTTCGGAGAGCTATGAGGACCAGCCCGCCTATCGGGCACTCAAAGCCGCAGGGATGGACCCTTGCGGTCTGGCGCAACTCGCCTCCCGCACCGTTGGCGTGCCGTTCGTCGGCTTAATCGCGGGCTGTCTGGTAGTCTCGGAACTGCTCCGTCGTCTTAACGGCGGCGTCGCACTGGAATTCGCTTCGGGTACTGCTGCTGCTTTGGAAGACTTTGAGTGCGGCATTCTTGATGCCAGGCCCTACTCGGCGGGTCATGTTCGAGCGCAGATCATGTAGCGGGGCGGGGGCCATGCTTTCGGCCCAAGGCATCGAGCCCCTGCGGGTCTCAGCCCTACGTGTAGCGGCGCGCGATCAAAATGTGGCGGACGCGCAATCAATGGCAGTTTCCGCCGCAGATTGGCTGAGACTGGCGGGTGGGTTCGACGCATGCTGTTTGAGGACTGGATGCAGTCTCGGTGAGACGGACGCGCAATGATGGATTTTCGACGCGTGCTCTTTGAGACGGTTCTGCGCGGCCGGCCATTGCCGGCCATGATGCGAAGACGGCCATTCTGCCCATGGGTTTTCAACGTTTGAGCTTGGTCAGGTCGGAAATATTCCGTGATAGTCGCGGTTCGACATCAAGAAACCCATCCGGAAATCATGGCAAGTTCAGCCTGTGAACAGCTGGCTGGACTGGACAAGGTATTTTCACAGTCTCACCGACCATGCGTCGGGGCCGGATGATTGCGCGTCGGTCTCACGGAGGTTATGCGCCGCGTGGCCCCGACAACTGGTCGAAGTCGAGGCGGTCGCTTTCCAGATAATCCCTCGCGGTGATGTCTTCCAATCGGCAGACATGCACTCCTTCGAGCCGAAAACGGCGCGTATGGTTGAAAAGCCCTGTCCATTCATCCAGCCACGTTTGCCAGGCGGGCTTGTGGCCCTCCGGATCAGCATCCTTGATAAACCAGAAAGCAATCTTGACTAGCGGGGCGTCCCAGGCAGGGGCGGCGCGCACGCGAATCTCACGCACCGCTCGCAGATGGGCGCCTTCGGCATGTTGCTTGCTGTGGCGCTTGGTCAGGCGATTCTTCAACCCGCCAAGGTCCTCTGCGGATTCCGACGAAGGCGGCCACATATTCCAATCTGATCCCGGCCACCATTCCAACTTGATGGCGGCCAGGTAGATCATCTCCACAGGTCGGTTTGGTGATGTCATAGTGAGGCGATCGAGGTCAAGCGGCAGCAGGC
>NZ_CAJATU010000097.1 GCF_903944925.1 uncultured Rhodopila sp.
ACCATCGTGGCACCTACCTACGCGCACAGCTACAACGACTCTCAACAGGCCGCAGAGGACGTGCGGGCGCTCCTTGACGGCGGAGATATCCTTTGGGACGGTAACGACCATGAACTGCTGGCTGCTCTGGACGAGGACTCGCTCGACCGGTATGACCGCGTTTATACCATCGCCGAGGTGGAATCGTTGCTCAAGAGTGGCGTTGAAATCGACGAAGACGATATTTCGGTGGGCGGACGCCGACTGAGTGGACTGAGCGAAGCTCAGTTTTTCCGCATCCTGAAGGCGGTGAACTAACTGTTTGAGATGTTCCCCGACGAGGAGACGGCCCGCATCTACCTGGAGGGCCGTCTCTGGAAGAAAGGTGCTGATTGCCCCACTTGCGCTTGCGGTGACCGACTGACGCCCCGCAAACAAGGTTTCTACCGTTGCAATCAGTGCAACAGATAGGGGAGGCGATTCTTATGGCTCGGCTTACGCTTGAGCAACTTGGCCCGCTCATTCAAAAACAAAGGGGGGGGCGAGGTCTCAGGCAAGTTGCGGCGGAAATGAACATCAGCGCGGCAACACTATCGCGCGTCGAAGCGGGAAAGCAACCCGATCTCGACTCGTTTACGAAAATATGCGCTTGGCTTGATGTCGATCCGGGTGAAGTTCTTGGTTTCAAAAGTCAGGGGAAGCCGGGGGCGGCTGCGACCGATCACACGGTTATGCTCGCACACTTCAATGCGGGCAAAACGATGAGTCCGAAAACCGCACGGCATTTAGGCGCTTTGATCCTCGCCATTCATAAGGCTGCAATTGTAAAGGATTCCGAATGATCGCGAAGGTTAGTTTTTTTTAACACGCAGAGCACTCCCCCCAGGGGGAGCAATGCGGCAGGCCGGTTGCAAGCCCGACCACGCATCGAAAGGATGAGAAATGAAACGAATAGCGTTGACGGATGGGACCGGAGCATGGTTCGATGCCGAAAAGGCGTGGGATTGGGTCGAGGGAACGGAATGGGATGGGAGGAATCAGATATCGTTGTCAACGGGAAGTCAGTGGAGCCATGAGCGGCTCTACCGCACTCCGGGTGACAGGTACATCCTTAAGAAATGGAATAGCGGAGGTGGCATCGACGAGTACGAGCTAGTTGACGCGGCAACGGCGGCTGCGTGGATGATAAGAAACAAGGTGGAAATAGAAAAGCCCAAAATCCACGAGCTCGAGTCGGAAATAGCAAAGCTCGAAATAAAGTAGCGCTTGCGCTACCTGCTGCGCTTGATTGAGCACAGCAGGAAGCGCAAGCGCTTCAGAAAAGGATGGAAAAATGAAAATTGTTCCAGGCGCGTACGTGATCGTGCGCGCAGACCGTGCCGGAGTATTCGCGGGAACCTTAGTCGCCATCAGCGGCGACACGGTGACCTTGGCCAGAGTACGGCGACTCTGGCGATGGGCAGGGGCGGCCTCCCTGTCGGAACTGGCGCAGCGCGGGTCGTCCTGCCCGGATAAATGTCGTTTCCCAATCGAAGTCAGCGAGGAGCTGATCTTCGGTGCGATAGAAATTCTTGCGGTCACGGACGCCGCGCAAGCGTCGATCAAGGAGGTGCCGGTATGGACGCGATAGCCCACGACGGCTCCGGCTCCGGCTCCGGCGACGGCGACGGCTCCGGCGACGGCTATCTGGCAGGCGACGGCTGCGGCTGCGGCTGCGGAGAAGGCTGCAGTTTCCAGGACAGCGAGTGCGACCTAAGGACGCCGTATGCGCATGGAACAGGAGGATGTAAACATGGGCGACGTGAAGAAGCACTGCCCCACGTGCGGCAGGAACCTTAGCAGGAGCCATTTCCACCGCGACAGGCGCAGGTGGGACGGTCTGGTATGGGAGTGCAAGGATTGCCGCAGGGCAAAAGCATTGGCTTACTTCCACGCCCATGAGGAAGAGATCAAGGAAGATCGGAAGGCAGCGACAGCCGAACGGCGCGGGCAGGACTATGAGCCTGGAATGACCTTCCCGCCGGGGCCTCCGCCATTGTTGCCGGACGTCATAGACGAGAGTCTATCGCTCACGAAAGCCGCGAAAAGGTACAACGTGAGCACGAAGACGATACAGCGATATCGGGCAAAAAGGAAGGAAAACGCCGCAGAAGATGCCTGATAATTGCGAAAAGCGCTCCGCTCATTTATGGGCCGGGGCGCTTTTTTCTGCCTTGGGGAGACGGCGAAGCCTGTTTTTCCCGACACTTTCGTCGAAATCGGCGACATCGTCATTTTGCGAACGGTCGTAATTGACGATCAGGACGATCTCACGGCGGGCTACGGCGTCCTTAGGTCGCACTATCGCCACGTTCCCCCATGTAAGGTGGTTGGCATCATCGTCGTACAGGACGCCTTCGAGCACCACGGCGTCAACAAGCGCCTTGGTCGCAGACATGGCGTTCTGGACGTCGCGGAATCCGGTTCTGCCGTCCGGCACGCGCGCCTTGCCGCACCACAGAGTCATGCTCAGGACGGCGCGGTTGGCGTACTCCGTCGCGCCTTGCCGCACCAGAGCGTTGACCGCCTGGCGGACAAACATTCGGCACTCGTTTCTATATCCTTCGACAGCGGCTGCGTGCGCGTGTCTATTGCCATAACTGCCGTTGCTGCTGAGAGCCTTTGGCGGCAGGTTGAAAGTCAGTGTGATGCCCATATTACCCCCATGCCCTTTGATCCATAAGCCTGCGGCCGGACGGCCGCACAACGACGTACGGCGGGCAGCCTGTGCGCTTGAGGTCGTCTTGCGACGTGACCAGCCAGAGGTCGGACGCGCGATTGTCGTTGGCCCACCTGCGCGCGGCGGAACATGTGAGCGTGGGAGCAGCATGTGCTTTGTAGCTGCCCCCACGCGTCTTGCAAATCCAGATACCGGGTATTCTCACGCTGGGCGCTCGGCCCCTGCGGAACAGTCGCAGTACACGGTTTCCAGTACCTCCCGATCGGACGCATCGGGAGCCGGCACACATCCTTTCCCGCCGCACTTCGGGCAGGTAAAGATTGTTTGGGAGATGGTGACGTACCATCCGTCGGTAGTGGCGCGCTCTAGCGCGAACGCCTTGTGTCTGCCTGACGCCTCGATCTCCCTTGTTTCGAACACAGCGTTCGGAAACAGGGAGCGAACATGCGCGAGGAACTCCGGTTCGCATTCGTCCGTGTCAGAAGCGTTAAAAACCTTCTGATCACCCATGACGGAGACGTTGTACGACTTCGTCCCCTTATACGCCTCAAGCTTTGCAACGAGCTCGATAACGGTTATGCCGCCTTTCATTAGTCTCTCTCCTCCTTTTTTTGGAAGGGTCGTATGTAGAACTCGTCAACCTGCGGCGCGAACGCCAACCAGTCGAGCACGTCCCCGGTTCCGGAGTCGATGACGGAATATTCCGTCACCTCGTTTCCGTGCGTGTCGGTCACAACGCTTATCGGAACGGCTTTCACATGATCATTAAGGCCGCTCACGAGGTACCCGACGCTGATGTTCATGGTTCTGTTTTCAGCGCTGTGGTGACGCAGCAACCACTTCAGGTCTTCGGGCATATCGGCTATCTCGTCTTCGCCCGTCATTTCGGCAAGCTCCTTGACGAGGGTTCCAAGCCATGTCATCGCGGCTGCCTCGCAGTCGTCTTGCGCGACGAATACGACGTTGCCGCCTTTGGCCTGTGTGCCAAGTTGCGCCGTCAGGATCTTCAGCGACTTTGACTTGAGCTTCAGCCTCTTCTTCTCATCCTCAAAGAACGCCTTGAACGCGAGGTAGTACCGCGATCTCAGCGCCTTTGCGTGACGCTGGTACTCCTCGGTGAGCACCTTTGCTCGCTCTTTGAGCGCTTTCGCCTCAGATTCCCACATCCCCATGCGCCCGGCGATGCGTTCGAAGTCCCCGGTCGTCTGCGGCATCCACGTTGCAGGCGACTGAGTAATGGGAACGATACCGTTGGAGATCTCGGCCATAGTGCGCATCTCCTCGGCGTACGCGGCCTCGTCTTCGCTCTCGGTCTGAATCACGTCCCCTGCGCCGGGAGTAGTCACGAGATGCTCAATCTCGATCTTTCGACCCTGGCTGATTCCAGCGTATTTCGGGTCTTCCGACATGCTATACGACTTCGGGTTCGGGCCTTCCGACCCTGTCGTTACTTCTGTCATTGTTTCATCCTTTCGTCATTTTGCCGCTTCGCGGCGGCGCTTCGCGGCCAGTTGGGCCGCGCTCGGTTTGGCATCGACCGTCGGAGGAAGATCCAAGGCAGGCTGCGGCTGCCCTGCGGGCTCGTCCTCGAACGGGTCGTCAATATTGGCGGACGCAAACTGTTGTTCGACAGTGCGCATGTCCGCCGGTGCCACGCTTGGCTGTGGAGCATGCGGCTGCTCCGTAGGCACGGCTTCGGACGGCGTGTCCTCTTTCGGCGGTCGGTTGCGCTTTTTGTACGCGGTGGCACCGACCGGGAGATCCTCGCGCTTCCAGCCGGACGCGTACAAGCCGTGCGTGCGCTGGTGCGGAGTGCCGTCGAAATCGAAATGGCCGTACTCCACGTCGTCTTCGTCGTACCGCACCTCCACAATCGACTTGCAGGAGCACACGCCGAACTCGCTGTGGTGGTACCGATCGTCGCCTTCGTACCGGGCAGGACGTGCCACAACGGACGCTTCCGACTGCACACGCCCGTCCACCACACGGCTAGGCTCCGGCTCTTGTAGGCGGTCGTCAACGTGCTTGAGCGCCGCATCAATGGGCTTGCTCTCTGCCAACTCGTCACCGGCGTAGATCGTGCCGTACCCCACTGCGGCGAGCGCCCGGCCCATCGCGCCCGTCTCAGCCTTTTCAAGGGGATCTGAGAACCCGGCGATGTTCTCCTCCTTCGATGCGCTTTGAACGACTTCGTAGCGCTCGATGTACTTAGATGAGTCTGCGCCTACCATCTCCTCCCGGTAAATGGGCATCTTGATCTCGCAGGTTGCCCTCACGAACGACGCCATGATCGGCGTCCCGTCCCCCTTGAAGCTTCCGGGCCGTTCGTAGAACTCGGTCGATGTGACCATGGCCCAGTCAGGATGCTCCTTTCGGAACTGGTAGATCCGGTAGGCGACCAACAGGTACGGCTGGTTCCCCTGCACCCGTATCAAGCCGTCCTGGATATTGAACGGGTGTCGTGCCATCTGCACGGAGTCGCCCTTCGTGTCGTACGACTGAGAGCCTTGCCCCCCCCTGCTGCCGTACGACTGGTTGCGATTGTAGTTACCAGCCATCATTCCCCCCTCTGTGCAGTCTAAAGACGAGAGACTTGCAGGCGGCTAGGTCTGCACTGTCTATCTCAAGTCGATCCAAAATTTCTATCAGGCGCGTTGCGGGGATCTTCCGCGTGCCGTGCTCGTAGTGCGAATACAGCGCCTGGCTGATGCCAAGCCGCTCGGCCACTTCGGCAGCGTCAACCTGAACCGCCGCTCTCGCGACCTGCAGCGAGAGCCCAAGCTCTTTTCTTGCTTCCATAATTCATCCTTTCGTGACAGTCACCACTGCCAACCAGGGCACGCGCGATAGAGCGACTCTAGCTCTCCTTGCGTAACCTCGCGCTCGTCGGTGTGGTCAATCACATGGCAGCTATACAGCCTTGCGTCCACTGCTATGGCCCGCAGCGTCGGGTAGACGCCGCTCACCCATTGCATGTTAATCCACCTGTAGCCGAAGCGCACGTACCGCGCCACAAGCGCCCATCCGGCATTGTCGGGCAGGCGGTACCACGTTCCGAACATGCATCCATTCTGCACGGAGTCGTAAGCACCCAGCGCCCTATCAACCAGGCGATTGGCCTGCTGCGCCCAGCCGTTGACGTCGGCATCAAAGCCGCAATTCTCGTAAGGCTCCGCGCATGGGAGGGGGGCCGGACGTACTTCCATAATCCCGTCCGCAAACAGCGCAGGACGTCCGTGTAAACTGCTGGTAACGGCCACCTGAGCCATGAACTCATCGACGTCGTCAAACATTTCATTGCACATTATTTTCAGCCTTTCGTGTTAACAATACCACATTATTGTAAATAATATGCCGCTACAAACCTGTTATAATTGCCGGTTTGTCGTGGTACCCAAATGCGGCCTTGCAGAACGGCGTGGGCTGCCCGTACGCGTCCACACATGCGTTGTGCAATAGGAACACGCCAGCCTCGATCATCATGCCCACATCCCTCTCTCCGGGGCCGTGCGCTTCGCGGAGTATGGGCAACCATGTGTTGTTGACGGATATCTGCCTAGACCGTGGCGATCTGCCGTGCGCAACCGCCGCTATGGACAGGGACTGCCTGCGCCACTCGTACGACGGGAGTTTCGAGAGCTTGTATTCGGCGATCAGCAGCGCGGCCCCCATGTCCACTATGTCGGCGTAGTCGGCCTTAGATCCTCCTAGGCCGATAAGGCGCTGAATGGATCTTAGCCTCTGAATGGTTTTCGGCGTGACCGCGAAGTCCCTCACGACGGATCTTTTGCCGCATCGCCTGCATTGACAGTGGTTTTGCGGAATGGCTCCTTGCCGCTCATGTCCACCACCTCCTCGTGCGGACAATCGCCGTTCAGGCACATCACGGCGACGACGTTTTGCATCGGTACGCCGCACTCAGGGCACATCATGCAGCGCACACGACGGTCGAGCACGTCCTGCGCGGTCTTTATGAGCTGCTTGTACAGGTACGATTCGGCA
Source organism: uncultured Rhodopila sp. (assembly GCF_903944925.1). Taxonomy (GTDB): domain Bacteria; phylum Pseudomonadota; class Alphaproteobacteria; order Acetobacterales; family Acetobacteraceae; genus Rhodopila. The sequence continues at coordinate 6,701 of NZ_CAJATU010000097.1, forward strand.
TCGAAAAGGAGCGCGCCCAATCGCACTCTCTCAGTTCCCAATATAGAGGACGCAACAACCATGGCGTCTTCCGCAGAGGCAAGAAGCTCGCCCCTGTATTCTTCGACGTCCCTTCCCGCAGTCGAGTAGACGTCCGGAACGGCGTTCGCAAACACTAGGTCGTTGTAGTTCGTGCTCCAGCAGTAACCCGCGTACTGCACCTGGCAGCACGTTGCGTCCTTCTTTGGATCTATGAGCATTCCTACCTTACATTCCTCGTGGTCTGTTTCGCCATGCGCCCATGTTGGAACGTAGATCACTAGCCGTCCGTCGTCTTCCGATGTTGGGAATATTCCCGGTCTTACTGTCATTTTTCTTCATCCTTTTCTAGGAAAGTTCGCTCGGCCATTTTGCCAAGCATGGAATTGTATTGCTCCACTGTTAGTGGAGCTTCCTCGCCCTGCTCCAATATGTCAACGAGAGCCGCCCGTTGCACCAGGTTGAGATCATAGATCTTTCGAATGATGACCGAACCTGCCGGGTCGTCAGGCATGATGTGCGCCGCCAGACTGGTGGTCTGTAGCGTCAACCTGACAAGGTCTGGCAGCCGATCAAGCAGCAGTGGCAGCGCGGCTGACTGTGCCCTCCAACGGATGCATGCGGCGACGATCTCCATCTCGCGGACGGTGAACACTCCATTGATCGTCTGTCGGTACGCCGCGAGCAGCTCAAAGTAGCGCCGCACGTCGCGGCTGACCACCTGGGACATCTTCGACGATCTGAACGCCGTACACCTCACAGATTCCAACGTGGAGAGGTCTGCGTCCAGATAGATCGGATGCGTCGCGTGAACGGCAGCCTTCACTCGGAACCCTCTTTGTTCTGTCGCCTAATTGCCGCTAGGGCCTTTTCCACCTCACTCGACGTAACGTCGAGCAGCACCCTCTCGCGGACGGGGGCACGGCGGACGGCCACACGCTTTGCCAGAGCATCGTTACGTGCCTCTGCCTCGAAGTCCTCGCGCAGCCGCTCGTATATTTCAGCTATCCTTTCGTCGTCAAGGTCGAGCGACCTTACGGTGAAAGGGAGTCGGTCGGCGTGATAGTCCACGACATCGACGGGGATTCCAAGCGCCCTGGCTATAGAGATCGTCATGCCGTCCGACGGCAGCTTGCCCTTCCCGCGCTCGATACCGCGCAGGTACTCGACGTCGAAAGAGCATGCCTCTGCCAGCTTTTTAGGTGTCATGCCCGCCGCACGACGCCGAGACCTAATCCACTCCCCAAACGTGATAAAGGGAGCAACCTCGTCATCTTCCATATCTATATTCCCTCGATTGGTTTGTTGGGGTCGTCTTCGGCGGACGGCTCTGAATGGTCGTTGAACCCGTAAAGGAACGCGTTCAGCAGGTGCATCGTCCTGGCGTCTACAGCTTGGCCGGATTCGATGCGCAGAATTGTTGACGGGCTTAGGCCGATTCGCTCGGCCATGTCCCTCGCGGTCATTCGGGGGGTCTCGGTGACTCGGTAGAGCTTGATGAGCCTCCCCAATACTTGGGCCATATGTCACATACTTTCTGTCGAAGTGAATGCCCAAACGCAAGCCGAAGGAGCGCACGGACGATTCGGAGCACGAATCGCTTCCACGTGCACTTCGGCCTGGACGTCAGCGCGGCACGGACAAATGCGTCACTTACGGGCTTGCTCATGGTTGAAGTTGGACTCCAATACGCTGATTCGCCTGCCAGCCCCCTGCACGCTTTCCTGAAGCTTCTGCACCTGCTCGTCAAGCGTATCTGGGCTAAACGGACGAGGTTCGACGTCGCCTACGAACGCGATTATTCGCGCGACGGACGAGGCGAGTTCGTCCATCTCGGAACGGAGAGACCGGGGGTCGTCTCCCCCTAGCAGGCTCAGCGGCTGAACGCCGTCCATGCACACAAGAAGCGCTCTCGCCGCAGTGGCGAACAGCAGGGGGGAGTTTTCGCTGTTCACAACAACAGCGCCGCCGTCGTTGAGTGACATCGTAATTTCATTACTCATGTTTTTCATCCTTTCGTCGCTAATTATCGCACAAGTGACGGCAAACGTCAAGCGTCGCGCAAAATATTTGGATGCCAGCGAACGCCGACACGCGTATGCGTAAACCCTTGGTTCGCCGTCGTCATAAAACGGTCTATAGGCAAAGCGGCCTGTCTTATCGTTGATCCGTTTCACTTGTCCTACTGTATCTTTCTGCGAAACGCTTTGAACGCTTCAACCGCCTGATCGGGTGGAACGTCGGCGCTGCGAATATCCGGCGGGAACGATCCGGCACACAGAAACAGAATGTCCGGGTCAATGCCCAAAGCTGATGCGAATTGTTGCATCAAATGATCCGAAGGTGGGTTGCGACGATCTTTCTCCAAGTCATTCAAATACTGAGGAGAGATCGGTTGCCCGTCCTTCTTGATAACGCGAGCTGCTAGCTCGCGCTGTCTAAGCCCCAAGGCTTTACGCCCTTCTGCTATGGTCTGGCCGAATGTCGCCAAAGGTGTACCTACCTGCTGCTGACGTATGTTAGTCCGCTGTTTAGCATACCTTTTTGTGACAACGGTCGTCAAGCGTCGCGCAAACGTAGCGCAAAAAATATCTCCCCGGTGTTAATCGGGAAGATACAATGTAAAGAGGCGTTTTATAGTTCCGCAATTCTCAGCGTTGTGAACCAGCCTCCTCCGTCACCGCCGGTGACATCGAAGTCCACGTCTAGTCCTTCAAACTTTCCGGGAGGGGTCTGTTTGATGTTCCATTTGAGGCTGGCGTCGTATGCTTCCGACCCACTCCATCCGGTAGAGCACGAGAGCCACGTGCGGCTCACGTCCTTGACGTTCCTGCTGATGAACGTGCATGCAAGGCCAGACCCGTAGACGCCGGGGCTATAAAGGGGAGCGCCACAGCGTGCCTGTTGCTCCATGCCGTCCGCCAGGCCCTCGTAGTATTCCAGCACAGCGCCGGAAAGTTCGGCCTGTGTGGCGTCGTAATCGGTGGGAACATAGATGGTTTCCCCGGTCGGCATTCCAAGGCGCTGGAACTGCGCGCTCGCAAAAACGCCGTCTTCTACGCCTTGAGAGTATCCGAAATATCCGGGAAGCTCGTTGGCCTGCTCGAAAAGAGCAACCGTATAGATGCCAAACCTCGTGAGATCCAGCACTTCCGCTGCGGTGATCGGCTGCTTGAAGCGCGACGATCTGAAAGCGTACCGGGCTACGAAATCATAGCCAGCGGGCTTGATTTTCTTGATGACGCCCGCTTGGGCGAGGTTGACATAGGTATCGAAACCTTTTGACATTGCTTCATCCTTTCATGCCTGAAAAGGCATTCGGTGCAGTATACCTGACAACTCCACGTCCACAAATGGACGGGCTTCTACGCTATCAAAGTAGCGAGGCTATATTGTCCTAGAGCCTTCTTGATGACCGCAACGCGTTGGGCCGTATCTAATCTATTCATGATTAGATACGGCCCGTTAATGCTTAATTAGTCAAGCATACTAGTCATATTGACAAAAAATGAAATTTTGCAATTTATATGTTATGGAGTAATCACGGCGGCATTGCTAAAACCCGAAGTATTGAAGCGTTGCGACTCCTCCGGCGGACGGAGTCGTTATCGGGCTGGAATCCGCCCCGTTCGTTGTGCCGTACTGGTTGACGCCAACATAACGCACGACGTACGTAGTGTGCGGCATCAGCCCCGCTACAGTCCATCCCTGCGATGCTGAGAGTCCGGTGGGGCCATTGGCCCAAATCATCCCGTCTCCCGAATACTCGACGGAGTACGAAGTTGAGTTTGCGCTCAAGGACGCGGGAACGATCCCGCTGATGCTCAGTGCGAGCGCTGTCATGCCGACAGGTGCCAACGGTGCGGACGGCAGCGGGTAGAAGTCTCCGTAGGGCTCTGCCGTCAGTTGGGCAGCCTCGGAAGACGTAAGAGCGCGGTTCCACACGCGGCACCATTTGAACCATCCGGTGTACACTGGATGGTAGTTGTCCGTGCCGAACCATACGCCCCCTGACGGGCCAGCAATGCCCGACGTCTGCATCGGAACCGACGTGCCGTTAAGGTATAGCACGGAAGCCTCAGGCGACACGGATATGACGAGAACGTAGTCCGTGTTGTCCAGTGCATCCCCCTGTGTCGATGACAGCCCAGGCGACACGATGTACCACTGATGATTGGAGTTCTGGTAGATACCCGTGTTGCCCCCGTTGGAGTTCAACAGGATGGGCAGGAACGTGCCGGTGTTGGCTCCCAGCCGCAGGCCAAACGCAAGAGTGTAGCTGGAGCCAAACGTCGGGAACGTCGTGGACATGTTCCCGGTGCCCTGCCAGTTGCCTCCGTTGGCGTAGTTGATGCTCGGAGCATCTGCGGCTGGCAGTGGCGAGCCGCTTTGCCAGCACGCGCTTGCGAAATAGTAGCCCAATTCGATATTCGGGTGCCCGGCTATCGAATTGGCGCAGCTCTGGCCCGACCCGTCGTTCATAAGCCAAACGGAGACTTGGGACGAGTCATCGTACGAGTAGTTCGCGTAAAGCGGAGACCCTGCCGGAGGTTTGGAAAGCATTTCGTCAGCCCAGATATTCTTCCGCGAACGATATTGACACCGGCTCGGCGGCTATCACGTAGTAGTCCGTTTGCTGGCTCATGTAGTACATGACCGCAGGACTTGGAATCTCGTGACCGGTACTGACCGCGAGACCCGTCGCCACAGTGGCCGGTGCCGTCCCCTTGGGGAACATTCCGACGAACACGCTTTGCCCGCTATTGTTCGTGACAATCAGCCTCGAACGATTGGAGCGACTTGTGCCGAGAGGCACGGGTGCTGAGGATAGAACGGAGACTTGGCCAAATCCGCTTCCGTATGCGCCAGCCAGAACTGTTTGTGCCATATATTTACCTACTTCGGAATAAATTGGCGTTGCAGGTTTTCATTGAACGCCTGTAGCTGCGACACCTGCGCCTGTAGCAGCGCAATCTGCTGCACTTGGTCGGACTGACGCCTCTTTAGATCGTCTATCTCCGCCGCCCGTTGCTCTGCGATGGCCTGCCATCCCTGCGAGAGCGCCACCTGATGGGCCTTCGCCATGAAGAACCCGCCAATAACCATCGCCAGCACGAGACTAACGCATTGAATGACCAGACTTGGGTTTACCATGCTTCCCACCAGACCGACGAAGCCCACAAATACCATGTAGGCCGTTATACTGCGTATGTTTAACGCAACTGCCATGCCCGCCGCCTTATCAGACCATCGCCGCATGCAGGACGGCGATGGCGATGAAAACCTCCATACTGGAGATGGTTTACGTATGCGCCTCTCCGCGTACGTCGGAGATGTCAGCGTTGCATCTATTATAGCAGTTAAGCTCTTTCTTGGGGCAACCATTATCATGCTCGTCTCATTTTGTGGGCACCACGGGAGGTGGTTTCATGCTTGCGAAGAGCGCTCTGATTGCAGCGTCCTTGGCCGTGTCTTTCCCGGCCGTCCTGAGCGCGCCCCTTTCGTCCTTGATCAGTGCCCTGATGGTGAACCTCCTATCCTCGTCGAGGTCTTCTGCGCGGACGCCGGTGTGCGTGAGCGCCTGTGTGATTTTCCCGACGCGTTCGGCGGTTCCGGCCATGCGCTTTGACGTCTTATCTGCTTCATACCCGCCAACGCCCTGTGCTATGCGCTTGAAGTCATAACCCCCCGGCGCAAGCGGCGGCAAAATGCCCTGCGACACTTCCTGCGCATCGGCTTCCAACTTTTCCTGGTTGGTCATTCCGGGTTTCCTGATAACGTCATGCGTCATCAGATCCTCGTTGAACGCAAGCTCCCCCATGGTCGTTGCAACGAAGTTCAGGCGCTGAAACGCCGCGCTCGTAGGATCGTCCGCGCTGGTGAACGTCGTGAACAGGTTGGCACCTCCGGGCGACAGGTACAACGGCAGACCGTCCGAAGTGTTATAGCCCGTGTCGAAATAGCCCGCGTCCTTTTCCCAGTCCGGAAGGCTCCTCTCGTTGTTGTACTGCTCCTCTTGAGACTCCTGCCGTGCGGACGCGACCGCCGCATGGTAGGCCGTCGCCAGCCACAGGTACTTTCCGATGCGTCCGGGATGATCCTTGAAAGCCTTGTAGAGGATCGGCACTATCGACGCGTCCCATGAGATGAACGGCACCGCCCACACGCGGGCAGACTGCACCATTCTGCGCACGGGCAGCACACCTAGCGGTGTGGCGACGCCAACTACCGGCGTGCCCTTCCGCCAGTTCGGGAACGTGTTCTCGACAAGCTGGTTGGCTTCTCCCGGTGTCATCTTGCGGCCCCCTGATAGGACGCCCTTCCTGGCCGCGATGTACAGGCGATGCTTGAAAAACAGGTCGTGCTGCGTGTAGATCCATGTTGGCGATCTGAAAGCCGCCTGCGTGCCGTACTTCAGCTTCGCCCATTGGTTGGCGGGATAGGCTTCTTTGACGAAGCGGTTGAGGTCGCCCCTGTCTCTGGCATCCTTGAAGTAGTCCGCATGCTTTGCGGCGTCCTGCGACCACGGGCCGTTCTTGCGCAGGTCGGTGATCGTTTCCCACGTCATCCTCGGTGCCGCCCACATGGGGAAGCCGCCCGCGACGTCTGACAGCATGCCGTAGCCTACGCCGTTAGCCATGAACGTGCCGGGATTGTACGCAGTGAACGCCAACTTCCATGCGCGCATCACTCGTTGCAGCGGGCCTTCCCAGCTTTCCTCCGCCTTGCGCTGAGACTGAACCTCCTGCCATATGGACTTGGGCATGAACCTGCCTTCGAGCGCGTAGTACCCACTTTTATTCGGCACACGCACGTAGCTGCTTCCGGCGAACCTGCCCAAATGTGCCCGGTTGGCCTCTATGTCCCGCCCCAGAGCGGCTTGAATTTCCGCGTCCGTTCCGGACAACGCGTACCGTTCGGCAAGGTTCCTGTACAACTGTGCCTTTGCGATCATTCGAGCCGACCTTGCCGCACCGACCGCCACTCGCGTGGAAGCCTCGTTGATCCTGCCAAGATAGGCTTGAGTCTCCTCTGATGCCACGCGAACGCGGGTGACGTTCCGATGCAGCGGCCCTTGGTTGGCAGGGTCGCCCTTGCTGACCGCGTTACCCTGCTTCTGAAGGCTCAGCCTGTACGCTTGAACCTTGCCCTGCTCTATCTCACGGTATGCCTGCGCCTCTTCGGGCGTCATGCCGCGTGCGGCCACTTCTGACGCTATGTAGTCGTCAAGATCCTTGCAGAACTGTTCCGGGTTCTCAAAGAAGCGGTATATCTGGTGCAGGTACGCGCCGCTATGGGACGCGAACGTCTCCTTGGACATGACGCCGGTGTCCACCAGGTCTGCGCCCATCTGGCGGAAGAGCGCCCGGCTTTGTTCTCCGAGCCCCATGAACTTTTTCATCCAAGCATCGCTCAGCCCCTGCGATGCCTGAAGGTCTTTGAGAATTGCCCCCTGCTTTTTAAGGTCGTCAGTTTCGATGTAGGCGGACATCGCCGCCTCTCGCTGCAACGCCTGAGTATGGTCTATCGGCGCAAGGAGCGCCTTTGAAACCCTCTTTGCAACGACCTTCGCCCCTTTGACGAACTGGTCGATCGGGATACCGGCGTTCAACGTCATTCCTAGCTGGTCGCCGTCCGAAGATCCGTTCATGGAAGCGATCGTGCGCTTGAGAAGATCTACAGGCGCTTCTGGCCCCGGCTTCTCCACGCCGATAGGATTGGCTTCGGAGAACGGCTCCTCGATGCTCGTGGCGTCGGCATAGTATTTCCTCAGCATCGCGTCTATGTTGCGCGTCCGGGTGCCGACGGACTCCATGTAGCTGGCGATCAGCCGTGTCGCATCGTCTCTGTCTTCGATATCGAACAAGCATGCCTCGCCGAAGTAGTTGGACACCGACGACGCCACTTTTCCTTCTTTGACTATGCGCAAGACGTTGGCAGCCTCTCCGATTTGCCGCGCGATGCTGAACATTCCTCCAAGCTTGCTCAGTCGCTCGTACGTCCCCACATACGGCGCAGCCCGCAAAAGCGCGGCGGCTATGTTCCGCATGCCGTCGGCGTTGCTGAGAAGAACATGTTCGAGCATGGCCGTGTCAGGGTAGGCAAAAGCCATGACCGCGTTCTTGATTCGAAGCTCGCCAGCGGGAAGAAGACGTCCGTTGGACGTGACCGCGTCGTTGTCCTGCGATGGCAGCCCAGCAAGGAACTTCGCTCTGAACTGGTCGTTGCTTGCGGCCATCATTGATCCGTTATCGTCAGGCTTGATGAGATAGGCGATTCCAAGGCGGTCGATGAGCCTTGCGTCGGCAATCGCAGATCGAAGCGGGTCCAAGTTGTTGACCGCGCTTTTGCCCATCTCGCGCGCAAGATCGGCACGCTGTATCGGCCCTTGGTCGATAGGCGCGGTGCGGATGCGCACCAGAACAGGGTCGCTGACACGGGCAACCTTTTCGGGGTCTAGGCCGATGCTCTCGGCGTTGTCCATCACGAAACGCTTATACTCGTCGGCCTTGCCGCTTTTGTACGCTTTTTTTATGCCCATGCTGCGCCCGTTGCCAGACTCGACCTGTAGATCCGGCCCAACAATTGGCGCTCCAGAATACGTGTTCCCGCTGATGAACAGTTCTTGGGGATGAGGGTTCTGCGCGATTCTGTCTACTTTGGCGCGCTCTGCGGGCATCGAATACTCGCGATCCTGCATGTCCTGGAGATACGAAGGATTGACGAAGAAAGTATTGGGGTCATGGCTGGTGACAACTCGATCCGACGGAACAACGGCGTAACGAAACCTGACAGCCGTGTTGGCTGCCGTATACGCTACGCTCTCCTTTCCAACAACGAGTCCGGCGGTGTCGCCGGGTGTCGGTGCAGGGGACTGTGCCTTCGGTTGCGCGTTGATGGGAGGAGTCTCCTCCTTTGGAACGCGCTGTAGTTTCTTGACGGCGTCAATCGCCTTGATGCCTGGCGGCTTCGGGCTCTCCGCAACGGGTTGTGCCGGTGCCGTCTCAGCGGCGACCGCAGAAGGCAGCTCGGCGTTCACGGGCTCCGGCTCGGACGCGTCCGCGATCTGCACGATTTCCTTTGGCGAACGTGCGGGGCCTTCTATCTGGTGAGTACCGTCCGTCATCGACACCGGGGCCGAGCCAATGCGCTCGTAGAGCGGTCTGTCCTCTTCCGGCAGATACTCAAAGGCCGACAGTTCCTCGTCGGTCGGCTGGCTCATAAGTCCGTCCACCGCCGCGCCCATTTGCCGAAGCTTCGCGCCGACTCGTCCCGCCATGCTCTCTTCCATTGACGTGTTGGCGAGTATCCATTCGAGCATCACCTGGCTTTTGCCACCAAGTCTTGCGGTTCTTCCTGCCACCTGGAGAACCCCTTTTGCAGACCAAGGCACCGTAGTCACGATCTGGTACCGAGGAGAATTTCCTACCGTGTCGTGAAAGCTAGCCCCCGTGCCGCCTTTCTGCACGGATGACAGCAGTATCGGCTTCCGGTTCCCGTTATATGCGTCTTTGTCCCGTTGCGCCCTGGCTTCCGTCACGTTTCCATGATACTCGGCAACCATCTGTTCTGCCGATCCGGCACCTAGCTCCTGATCGACGATGGCCTTGAACCTGTCAACGGGAGATCCGAGCGGAAGATTGATCCCCGCGCGGGCTAGGGATGCATTGATGCGCTCGTAGCTTGTAGGGCCTTTCACCTTCTTTACCGACGACTTAGCCATCATGCGCTGCCGTCGAGCCTCGTCTCCCTCAGCCTCGATCCTGTCCGCAAACTCCGGCGTGCCGCCCACGTGGTATTCGCTGGTGTACTCGAAGAACACTGCGGGGTGCCAGCCCTGCCGGTACGCCTCAACGGCCCTGTGCGCCGCCATCTCGACCTTGACGTCTTCCATAATGCGTCGGGCCGTTAAAGATGCCGCGCCTCGAACGTCCGGCAACGACACGTAGCCGCCCGGCGCAGTGGCCCATCGCGTTTCCGCCGCCTCATCGTCCATATTGTACAGATGTCCGATCGCGTCATTGTAGACATCCACGAGATGGTCGGGCATCGCAATGCGCGTGAACTTCGAGTTGGGAGGATAGGCGAGCGTCGGCACCGTGCGCGTGCCGCGCCCCTGCCCGAATATGTCCTGGTGGATGTCCAGGAAGTGGCCGACCATGCCGTCGAAGCGGTAACGGGTGTTGGATTTCCCGTTGTCCAGAACAATCTGCTGAATCGACACGCCATGGGCCTTCATCCACGCGTTCCATCGTGCGACGTCTTCGAGATCGGCCCCGGTAGTGCCCCACATGCCCAGTCGGCTGAGGTACCTTGTCTCCCAAAGGTGCTCGAACGGCGTGGCAGTGGCGTAGATTACCCTGCGGTTTGTCGTTCTCTCGATCATGTCTTTTATGATTCGATGCGCCTGCAGAGAGCTTTTGTGCTCGTTGAGTTGGGCGAGCGCGTGCGACTCGTCGAACACGACGGTGTCCCAAGAATGCATGAAGTGCTCAGGGTTGCCCCTGAGTTCCCCGTAGGTTGCAAACGTGATTCCGTTTACAAGCGATTCCCCGGGGCCGCGCCCCATCAGTTTGACCGCGTCAGCCGCCACCTGATTGACAAGCCCTTGGTTCTTTGTCACGTAGAGCGTGTTGCCGGTCAGGCCGTTCGCCACATCGTGCGCCCTGAGACGTTCTATCGTGGCAAGAACCGCCATAGTCTTGCCCGAACCGGGCGCGTCGGCAAAGAGGAATCCTCCCTCCTCGCGCACCAAGAAGTTGGTCAGCGCCTGATTTGCCATGTAAGCCTGATGCGGCATGAGGATGCCCCGCATTTGCGCGGATATCAGATCGGACGGCACAGGCCCTTTCGTGATGTAGGTTATTGGGGCTGGTCTTGAAAGTTCGGGTCGCTCACTTGCTTGTCGCCCTCCTTCAGCAGCGGCTCCCTCTGAGGCGGCCGTAGCGCGAACGGCAGGTTCTCGCTCGGCGTTTTGATTCTCCCCTGGATTCCCGGACGCCCGCTGAGGTTCTGCTGGACGGCCCCTATCGACGTCGGAAGGTTCGGAAGGCTCAACGCTTCCGGACGGTTGCCCTGCACTTCCCTCTCCAAGCTCCCTATTCCCTCCGACAGGGGATCTTCCGGCTGGCGGATGCGTATCCTGCGATCCACCTGTGCTGGAAAGTTCTCCTGGTACGTTCTCCTGATCTCGGCTCTCGACCGGTCTGCGTCCGCTTGGTTCCGGGCCACCTGGAACGCCATTTCCGAGCCCCTGTCCGTTGCCGTTGGGTACGGGCTCATTCGTCGCGGCGGCAGATCGTCCCCCGACTGATCCTCCGACGGATTGATTGCCGGGGTCGATGAAGTGTCCGTTGACGATTGGGAGTCTGCCGGGGATGGCAAAGTTTCGGCGATCCCCGTATTTTCGAACTGCGTCAATGCCGTGTCCATAGGTTAGTTCTCCTTCCGGATTCGGTGACAGCAGCGCCGCCACCAGTGCTTTCGGATCTCCTCCGAATCTGTCTGAAACGTTCAAGACCTGCGACGCGCCCTGTTCCGTCCTAGGGTCTATCGGAGACCGGGCCAACTCCTGATAGGCCGCGATGTTGGACGCCCCCAGGCTCTTTTGAGCGGTCTTGGCGTTCGATGCGTTCGGCAGCCTGTTCGCGTCGAACCGCCGGTCTCCAAGCCTTCGATCCATGTATTCGTCTGGTATTCCGTAGCTGAGAGAAACTGACGGATCGGAAACATGCTGCGCGATTCTGGCCGGGTCGGCACCGTACTTTGCCGCAAGCAGGTGTATGTCGTGCGCGTCGGTGCTGCCGTTAAGCATCTTTGCCACGCGGATGTTGGCGTCCGCCATTTGTGCGTACTGGCCTAGCTTGCCGCCGCCGCTCGGAGGCATGCCCGTGGACAGTTCTTCTGGTCGGTAGCCGCCGGTAAGGGAAGCGGTGTCCCCCGTGCCCTTCGGCGCGTTCTTGAGAGCGCTCAGCGTCGCCGGGTTGCCCCCGTGCATGCCGGACTCGGCGTTGGAGCCTTGCGTGAAGAAGTCAGGGCGATGATACGCGGACATGTTGCCTTCGATTTCCTCGCGATTGGCCCTCCCGTGCTCACGTCCTACGATTTCATTGTCCAGGCCGTTAAGGCGCTCCTGCGTTTCTGCGCTGGGCGCTCCGGCCTGCGTCTCGACCTCGTTCTGCACGTCAGTGATCGCGTGCTCGCGCATAAGCTCATCGTCGCTGAGAGCGGTCGGAGGAATGACGGCGGTTTCCTCGGCGGGGCGAATGGTCGGCCCTTCCATCTCTTTCTTGGCTAGGATGGACTGAAGCCTGTCGAGATTGGCAGCCTGTAGCGCATTGCCGTTCCCGGCCTTGACGCTGTCGATCTGCGCCCGCAACTGGTCGGGAGTCATCTGGTTGTACGGCACGCGCACGGTGCCCGGCGGAACAGGTGTTCTGCGGTCGCCCCTGAGCGCGGCGTCGGATGCGGCTATCGCGTTTCGCGAGCTGTCGATCATCCTGTCGAGCGCTTCAATGGGTGTTTCCGCAGGCGAGGTGGGAACCGGGGAAGCTTGCGCGGGTTCCGATGCTGTCCCCTCCGCGTTTTTCTCACCCGGAAAACTGCTGGGAGCTTGGCCCGTTTGGCCTTCGGGAGACGCGCTTTGGACGCCAGCCTGCGTTCCGCTTAGGCCACCTTGAGGAGTAACGGAACGCGCTGCCTCTGCGGCATCGTCCGGGTTCATGCCCGCCTTGACAGCGTTCCGGAACGCGTCCACCTGAGCACCCACAAACTGACGCGTGACGCCGGAAGTCGTCGTGTGCTCCAGATTCGACGGCGAGAACCGTCCCGTGACGGGATCTGGCGTAGGCGCTGCGCCCGTCCCTCCCGACGGCGCTTTGTATTCGGGATGCTCGAACAGATCGCGCATTGCCGCTGCGACCTGCTGCCCTTGATCGGACTGCGAGAAGGCCGTATTTGCTACGTCCGACGTCTTTTGCGCGCAGTACTGCTTCTGCGCAAGCCCCACCTTGGCGCGGCTCAGGCCGTATGTGGCCGCGTCGGCAACTTTGGAATAGAACGGGATCTTGGCGTAAGCCGCCGCATGGACGGGTCCCCCGACCTTGCCGAGACCCTTAAGGATTGCGGACGTGCCCTTGTTGAACGCATTCGCGCCCGTGTAGGCCCTAGTGGCTTCGGCACTGGCTCTTTGCGCTTCTGCGGCTGCCCGTAGTTTTGCGGCGGCTGCCATGTCACCTGCTGCGGATGCAGCTTTAGCGGCATCTTCAAACCTAGCTGCAGCGGCGATTCCTTTGAACGCCAATCCTTCCCCTAGTGTCGCGACGGTAATGTATTGCTGAAACGGATGCTGATACGTTTCGCGCGCTACCCCTGATCCGGACATTTTTAGCTCATTTTCAGCCTCTTGCCCACCACCCTGCGCTCCGCTCGTGGCGTAACCGACCGAACGCGCCAAGTGCGCAACAAGCCCGTTGTCACCACCGAACATCGCCTTTGCCATATCGCCCACGAACTGGGCGTTCTCCATCCCGGAATTGTCATAACCCTGCGCGGCCTTCCTGTTGCCTATGGCGCGGGCCAGACCGCCTGCAACGGTATCGCCACCGGCGGCTATTTCCCTACCGATTCCGCCGCCGATTGCCATCAGACCGGGGCCAACCGAGAAAGCGGTGTGGAGCACGTCCTCAGGCACGTTTTGTAGAAATCCTCCAACGCTTGCCCCCTGCGGAAGAACACGCATCGAGTCAGGGCCTTCCGCGCTGCGCCCAAGTTGCAACGCGTTGGGATTGGCGTCGGGAGCTGGCATCCTCGCCGTTATCGCCCTTATGTTCGCCGGGGGCGTAGGTGCGCCGTACGCGCGGCTAGGTGCCTGCTGCGTGGCAACCGGTGCGTTGGAGAGCATCTTGTCGATGTCCGCCGTGCCCGTATATCGCGGCGCGTTTGGCTGCGTGGCGACCGGCGCGTTGGAGAGCATCTTGTCGATGTCGTCTGTGCCCGTTCCAGCCGTAGCACTCTGCTGCGTGGCGACCGGCGCGTTGGACAGCATCTGGTCGATATCGTCTGTGCCCGTGTATTGCGGCATTTACAGGCCACCTGTCATTGCGGATACGCCCTTTGCCAGTGCGTCCTGCGTGGCTACTCTCTCTTTCCCTGATTTGTCGAAAGCGGTGTACTGTTTGATGCCGCCGATGTTCTTGACGACGATGTGGAATCCCTGCATCGTCTGATAGACGGTGCCCCCCGTAACCGCCTTTGACATCGCGCCCGTCGCATAGGTGGTGACGCCGTTCGCGTCCGGCTTTGGCCGCATGCTCGCCAACGGCCTAACCTGGGCTACCGACGGCCCCCCCCTTCCCAGTGCGCCCTGCGCGGCGCCTGCGTTTTGACCGGTCGCCGACATGGACGTTGCCGGAGGTGCCGGAGGTGCCGGAGGTGCCGGTTTAGGTTTAGGGAACAATGTTCCGTTATACTTGTCGAGCAACCCCTGGTAGTAGGTCATCGTCGATGTCGCCGCCGCCTCCTGGTTCATCAGGTTGGAATATTCCGGGTCGCCGGGCTTGTCAACAGGAGGGTCTTTCATTGGGTCGCTTGGATGCAGCGCACCTTGCGCTTCCAGAAAGGATCTCTGGGCAGCCTCGAAGCCTTGATGTGCCACGCCCCAAAGCTGCCTGGCATCACTTGTCACCTTCGACGCCTTTGCCATGTCCAGATGGGCCTGCTGGTACCCTTCCTCTTGGGATTTGTTGAGCTGAACCTGCTGGAACTCCTGCTTGCGCATCGAATCACTGAACTTGTTCTGATTCTCTTCGTCCATCAGCTTTCGCTTGGCAAGGTACTCGGACGGGGACTCTGTGACCTTCACAAGAGGAAGCCTTGGCGCGTCGCTCGGCAGCATGCCCGCGTTTACCATCGCCTTGCGGAGAGGGTCTAGGACGAACTGGTACTGCTGTGGCGCTGGCATTCTCGCGGTGTTCGGGTCGAGCACCATCTTGGAGTAGCGATAGACCTGGTCTACCGCCTCGCGCTTGGTCGTGTCTGTCTGCTTGACCTGCTGGTCAAGCTTGCTGAGCGCCAACCGCTCATTGCCTTGGTCGATGCGCCCCTGCCCCTGCTGCTGGGCCGTGGTGGTCATGCCCTTGCCGGTGAACACGAAGGTTCCGTCCGGCATCTGTGTGAATAGCCCAAACCGGGGGTCGGTTATCGGCACGCCGAACTTGTCCTTGGCGATGTTGTTAAACCCGTTGAAATAATTGCCAAGCTGCCCCGTTGGAACCTTGCTAGCGCCCTCCCACATGGCAGACCACGTCTTGTCTTGCAGCTCTTTCTTCTTGTCGTCGTCGCTCTGCATGGGGACGAACTTGCCCGTCGTCTTGTCGTACATGTCCGCGACGGACGGTAGCCCCATTCTGGCAAGCATTCCCGGATCACTGGCGTCTATCGCCTTCAGTGCCGCCTCTTGATCGGACGGGCTTCGCATTGCAAGGGACGCGTACAGTTCCGATCCCGCCTGAAGGTCATGCACGCTCTGCTCCTGTTTCTGGTCGGCCTCGGCCTGGTTAGCCCGGCCTTCCTCCATCGTCATCTGCTGCGTGCGCTGCTGGGCGTCCTGGCTTCTGGCCTGCGCTTCTTGCGTCATCTGATAGCTAGACACGTCGCGGCTGTACTGCTCGTTGAGCTGGTTCTGTTCCTGCTTGACGAACGCGCTGGCGAACTCCAGACCGCCCCTTGAATGCAGACCGGCCAACACTGCGCCGATCGCAAGAATCGGGTTGCGCTTTTCCCACGCGCCCATTGTGTAGTCGTTCGGGTTGGGCTTAGCGCCGTTGGCCGTCACGGGGCCGTTCGACGGGTTGCTGCCCGTCAGCGCGCCCTTTACGGCGGATATGACGCCCGCGAGGGAAAGACCTGGCTTAGCGCCGGGCTGTCGTGTCACTGTGGGCTGAGCCGGGTACGCGCCCGACTGTGCCGCACCGACCGTCGGAGGTGCCATCGTCACTCCGTTGGTGCCCGGATTCGTCTGACCTTGCCCCGCAGTGGCCTGCCCCTGAACGGGCGATTGCGCTTGCGCGGCCTGGGAAGCGTTCGTCCCGGACTGAGCCGTCGGCGTCGGCGCGCCTGTACCAGACACGGGCGACGAAGGAGAACCGCCCAACATGACGGAGTTCTGGTTCGCCATCGGCGACGGGTTCTGTAGCGGCGTTTGGCCCGCGATCACCGCCTGGATGGCCGGGCTGGCAGTTGGCGAAGATGCCGGTGCGACCGGCGAGACGGCTGCGGATGGCGACACTGGCGACGCCGTCGGCACGGGTGCGGACGGTGCGGGCGTCGTCACCGCCGCCGACAGGGGCGTGGCCGTCTGCGCCGGTTGCTGTTGAGGAAACAGCACGGCCATCATGTCTGACGTTTGACTGGTAGAGCCCGGCATGTTGATGTAATCGCCGGGGTCTACCATGCTTGGGTCTGCCATAAATCACCTATAGTCCGGAGAACAGGCTGCCGAAGCCGCCCGCTGATCCTGCTGCCCCCATGAGGGAGCCGAACATGCCGCCCATTTCAGAGTTGGACTGTTCCTGGGCCTGGTTCTGTTCATTGCCTATGTTCATCTCGCCGTTGGCAGCGCTCATCCCTTGACCGGTAAGCCCGCTGTAGAGGTTGGAAAGTCCCTGATCCTCCATCTGCTGGCCTTCCACTGCGAGGTTGCTGTTGAACTGGCTGTTCTGACTCGCCTGGGCATCGCGCACGGAAGCGTCCGCGTCCGCGCTCAGCGAGTTCGCGCCCGCCATGCCTCGCCCCGCCAGATCGTGGTTGGTGCTGCTGATCGCGTTCGTGTATGACTGTGCCGTGTTCTCGGCGTTGCCCGATTCGAGCAACTTGCCGGTGTTGCCGCTGGTCAGAGGGTTGTAGTTGGCCTGGAACTGGCCCGTCGATGGATCGTACCCCAGCTCCTGCGCGTAGGCGCTGAGCGCAGAGTTTCCATACGTCTGAAGCATGTTCCCGACGTCGCCATAGATGTTGTTCGCCGCACTGTACGAGCCGTTGCCCGCTCCGCCGCCTCCGCCTCCGCCCATGTCACCGGCCCCCCACCCATTTCTTAAGTCCGTCCTCGGCGTCCTGCATCGAGGTTCGGTACGTGCCCACGACAGCTCGGAATCCCATTCTTCCATGCAGCCTGTGCGGAGGATTAGCTGGCGTGAACGTTGTATAGCAATATTTTACCTCATTGACCCTGCACAACTTGACCGCTTCCGCCATCAGCATGACGGCCGTGTTCGGCCTGGCGTCCTTGGAGCATGCCAGCATCCCGACTTTCACGGCTGATTTGCCGAGCCTTTCGACCACGAGCACTCCTACTGCGGTGCCGGTCTCGTCGATCGCGCACAGCACGGCGTTCGCGCCGCCCTGCTGGATCACGCGCTTCATGTACACCTGCATGTCGCGCCGGGTCGATCTCGCGTATTCGTCCATTGCGTCTTCTGCGATCACCCGCAGGAGCAAGTCCGATACATCGTCCACTAGTTGGAAGTCGTGCTCGAAGCACTCGTCGGTCAGGTGGATCACTCTGTCATTCTTCACGTAACGTACCTGATTTCAAGCGTGTCCGTCCCTACCGCTGGTGCATAGGACAGCGTGGCGGTCGTGCCGCTCACCGAAATGTTCCCGTCCCTTATGGTCGTTCCCGATGGCTGTACCGTTCCGAGCACCTTGCCTGACGGGGAAGCGCTGAGCGTGAACGTAGTCTGTGTGCCGTTCGGAGAGAACACGTCACAGCAGAGCGTCGGCGCTGCACTGATCGTTATCGTTTCCCCTGACGGGGAAGAAATCGTGATCCCTGTTCCGGCAGCAAGGACAACGTTGCCCCCTATGCCGTTCAACTTCAGAATGTTTCCAGCGATCTGTTCCTGAAGAGCGGCGGCAACGTTGCCCACCGCACTGTAGGGCTGGCTCCAGTCCTCAGTCCTGGTGTCTGCCGACATGCCGATGAGCCGCCCTGCCGACCGGAAATCGGACGGAGCGGCGTTCGTCGGTTGTGGGAAAGACTGCCCCACCTCTCAGACCTTCCCCGCAAGGCTGGCGACTTTGGCAGTCGCGGCGCTCACGGCTTCCTGGACTATCGCAGGGATGTTCGCGGCGAGGTATTTCTCGACGTCGGGCACCGCCCATGGTGCGACCTGTGCAAGGGCCTTTGCCACTGCCGCGTCGGCTTCGCGCGTGAGAAGCGCTGAAACAGAGGACTCGCTGACTCCGGGGCTTGCCGCAAGCGCGGACGCTGCGGACACGGCCAGATTGGCAACGGTTGTGGCCCGCGCCCCGTAACCGAACGCCCTCAGCGCGATCGTAGGAGCCGCCGCCTCGATCAACGAAGGCGCGATCCCGATTAGGTCTTGCGCTATTACTCCGCCCATATTTTACTTCCTTTCATGTCACGGGACTGAATGTTAGCCCAATGGGCCTCAGTTCCCGGATATAGCTGAAACTGAACGTTATTTCGTTCAATGTGAATTGTACAGCATTTCCGGATATTTCCACACTCAAGTCTCGGCCAACGATGTTCATTGGGAGGTAGCACTCCAGCATTGTGCCCCCGTTGACGTCTTGGCAGTAGACCTGCAAGGTGTTGGTCGATCCGTCAGGGGAATACGCGGTGACCGTGGCTATCATCGGCGCGCCTTGCGGATTGGACTGGCACGTGCCGTCGATGCGCAACTGAACCATGCGCTTCGTAAAGTTTGTGCGCCCACACTGGATCGCCGGTGTCTTTATGTCAATGTCCACCGGCGTGAGCGGATAGTTCTTGTTGAAGGCGCTCACAATTCCGTTGTAGACGTCGCCTGCCGGGTCTGTGTATCCCGGACGCGTGCAACCGAGCACCTCTCCAAACAAGTCCTGCCCGAGGCTCGCGTACATTTGGGTGAACGCGACGCTGTTGTCAGACAGTTCGCACCAACTCATGACTCCGGGCCTCATGTCGAACGCGAACATCTGTGCTTGCGCAGGTGCAAAGCCGGGCACGGAAAGGTAGTACCGTTGATCGTGGTAGCATGCGCATGCTCCTGTGAGCTGGTCGGGCTGCATCGCCTTGAACGTCGCCTCTAGGGGATAGCTTATGTTCTGCGGCTGCTCCCCGGTTGACGGGTCGATGACGAAGCACATGCCGTCGGGAGACTGGAACACGAGCGTGTTCTGCGCCTGCACGATCGTGCGCCTTGCCATGCACCCACGGTCGCTCACCTTGCGCTGCTGTATGTCGCTCAGCGTGTCGCCCAGAATGGCATGGTGGCTCAGCCTTCGGAAGCACAGCAAGAGCGATCCGATGGCACCATAGCCGACAATGGGGTTCCCGTAGTCCTCGTCTATGTCAAAGAACCCGCCGTCGTTCAACACATCCAGATCGGCGAACGGGGCCGCTTGCACTCCCTCCGTCGTCACCCAGTAGTCCGGCTCGCTGAACCCGGAGAACCAGACGCGGCACGGATAGGTCGGAGACCCTGACGCCCAGAGACGGTTCTTATGCACGAAGAAGAACGTGGCGTCCACAGGGGGCTGCCCGTGCGTTACCGCCAACTGCGTGTCCGACAGGGCCGTGTCCGCCGTCGTGTCGTAATACGTGGTGCCTATGGACGGGACCGGAACCGACGCCACATAGTGGTACAGGCTGTCAGTGCCGCCGGTGCGATAGATGTTCACGGTGTCCACGCCCGGCACAGTGGGCGCAGTGTAGTTGACTCCGGCACTGTCCCCGTCGAAATAGTTGCTGGTGGGCCATCCGGTTCCAAGATTTCCGGCGGGGCTTGGATTGCTTTCGACGCCGGTCGTGGAGTTGGAGTACGTGTACGTCCACTGGTACTGGCTGTCCCCGCTCGCGTTGTCGGTGAGCGCTCCTCCCCCCACGTTGCGACCGATTGTCGGTGCGTCCGTCGGCGCTGCAATGCCCACCTGGACGGCACTGGTCAGTATCCCGTCCCACTTCATGGGAGGGTTGACCCCGTCCGCCCAAAAGGCATAGCTGTTCAAGCTCACGAAGTCAATGCCCGTGGCCGTGTCCACCGCGCCGGTGTTGGTCAGGTTCTGGCTGGACGTCGCGGACTCGTTGAACGCGTAGATGTCCCCGTTCATGGCATAGAGATCGAACATGGGGAAACTGACGTTGCTGGTATAGAATCTGTAGACGCCGGTTGGGGCGTACGGCATCGACGGTGTGAGCGGCGCTTGGCCGTCCCGCTTCAAAATGTTCCCGACGTGCGAATGGTAGACGCCGCGCAGAACAGGATAACGGCACTGCTCCAAGAGCATGGGGTGCTCGCGACCGTTCTTGACCATCTCAAGGAACATCGCGCTGCTGAGAAGATCCACCTGGAACGTGGTGGTGTCCAGGCCCATCGTGCAGTCGCGGCAAACGTATCGCCAGTGCATTAATCAGGCTCCTCCCCGCAATACGGCTCAACACCGGGCAGCACGGGGCCATCGGGAACCTGCGTGTACACGTGGTCTAGCTGAGCCTCGTACTGTTGGAGAGCTTGGCGTCCGATCGGCACGGGGCACGCGTACCATTGCACACCTCCGCCCCCTACGGGAATGCTCACCATATAGTCCTGATACCCGCTATTGCGGATTATAGTGATTTTGGTTGACATTGCCTAGCTTGTGCCAACGGCTGTCAGAGAGAAGTTCTGCGTGCCTATCGTAGTGTTCGACGGAACGCTGAACTGCACGTAGTAGGCTTTCTGCTGCCCCGCCGCAAAGCTTCCCATGTTAACAGAGCTTCCCCATGGGCCACCCGGAGAGGACGCGACTTGGCATGCGGACGCGAGCGGCTGAGATGCGTTCGGAACCACGCTGACCGTAACGGACGTCCGAGGGTACAGGCACTTCAGGTTGTACGCGATTGGGCCTGCGTTCTGGTTCGGGAAGTACACGGTGCCGCTTCCGCCGAAAGGCTCGGTTGTGGCCTGAGGGGTTATCCCGTCCTGCTCGAACCATTGGAATACTCCCTGTATCAGGTTGGTATACACTCCGCAGTTGCACAACAAGGCCGACGAACCGACAGAATAGGCTGCCGTCGTCACGGCCCAAGACCCTACGGTTATAAGGTACCCGGAGTAGTTGAACTGCTCTGTCGGGTAGAAGATCACGCTTGGGCTTATAGCGAACCCGAACTGCTCGCTGTTAACCTGCAACTGCGTGGGCAGTGTGATGACGTGTGCGGTGAACGCGATCGCCGATCCGCTGTCAACCCCTGAATAGACAGTGAGCGTGGATGTGTATCCACTCCACGCGTAGGCGACGGCGCATATGACCCCGTTGCTGAAAGCAAAGGTCTGGTACGCGCCTGCGCCTGCGTTCGGACTAGCTGGAGCACCTGTTGTCGTGTAGGCGTTCTGTGTGGCGCGCGTCGTCAGGTTGAACTTCGAGCACGTGAGCGCGTTGCCCCACCCGGTAGGAAACACGTAGAGATTGTTCGCACCGTCCCAAATGAGTTGTGCGGTGCTGCCGCCCCCGGCGTACGTGAACGTCCCGATCTCGGAAAGAACCCCCGTCGAAAGCTGGAACGCATAGATTGCCTGAGACATGGCAATGTACACGGCCACTCCATCGCACGCGAGAGCCGGTGTTGGATTCCCCGACAATGTGCCGAACGGGGTTCCATTGTTGAGTATCGACCAAGAGTTGGTGAGCGGCTCGTACCGGGCGAACAGAGCGCTGTTCGATCCGCCGTTCAGCACGGCGTACACGTACGCACCGTCCCAACCGCAACTACCAGCGCCCGACGCGAAGTTGAACGGTGGGCCGGCCAGTTGCGTGGCGTTGCCGTTGTCGAGATCCACCAAATAGAAGGTCGTGGTGTTCTGCGCCGCGAGATACATGTTGTTGTTGGACATCAGCCATCGGACCCCCGCCGAAACGACTCTCTGTAATCGCGCGGCTGTATCTGGTCGTCAGCGTCCCACCCGCGACTGTTAACTACGGTTGTCAGGTCTTTCACGCACGCGGCCCACTCGTTGGCAAGATCCGGAATCCGCGCCTTCATGGCGTCGTTCTCCAAATCTATGTTGGCAAGTTTGAGCGCGGCGTAGTACGACAGCTTGTACTGGAACCTGATCGGAAGCTTTTCGGGCACGTCTGTTGGATTGACGAGATCCGGTATCACGCCTTCCGCCCTGATCGTCACCTCGTACGCCTGGTCGGGCTGCGGGACGAATCCTATCTGGTCGCCGGTCGTGTAATACCATTTCGGCCTGGCGGGCTGCACAGGAGGAGCGATCAAGTTGCTCGTGTAGTTCTGCCAACCGGGATAGTCCCTGTCGAGTTGCAGGATCGTCCTGCGCTCCAACGCTTTTCCGGCGATGAGGCAGTCGTCGATCTCGGCTATGTCCTGCGTTAGCGTGTACTGGGGAACGCCGTACGCGAGCAGGAACGTGTACTGGCAACGCACAAATCCGGTTCCGAGCAACTGCGTGAGCCCATCGTTGATGAACGGCAGTATGGGCGTGCAGTTCCCAAGTCCGCTTGGATCATCAGGGAAACCGTCACAGAAAGGTGTGTTGTCATAGTAGTTGAGGAGACGGCGCGCACGGTCAACGAGCATTTGGGCTGTCTGAGTCTGAGGCATTGTTACTCTCCCCACGTCGGAGGTCGTTGCAACGGGGCCTTGTACGTGAGCGGATCATCGTAGCAGCCTAGGTGCAGCCGGTTGACCAGAACACCTCGCTGCGGAACAAGATAGATCGCCAAACTTGACTGCCCGCACACCGCGCATTGCTTAAGGCGGTTCGCTTGGGGCAATCTTGCAACATTGTGGCGCTCGATAACGCGATGTCTGGCTGCCATAGGTTACCCCTGATCATAATAGTTGAGGGGGGACGGCGAAAGGATGAAAGACCCCGCCC
The DNA here is from genome assembly GCF_903944925.1 of uncultured Rhodopila sp. Lineage (GTDB taxonomy): Bacteria > Pseudomonadota > Alphaproteobacteria > Acetobacterales > Acetobacteraceae > Rhodopila. The sequence continues at coordinate 29,605 of NZ_CAJATU010000097.1, forward strand.
CCCCTCAACTATAAGTCTACTCTATTTCATGCCGGTTTTCGGCATCCTGCTCGACGTTTTTCTTCCAAACGCGACAGGTTTGCTCTTGACCGTTGCCGGACGTACGCCCGTCAATCCCATAGACTTCCTTTGAGACCGCTTCGCGCGGTTCGCCGGAGAGTCGCTAGGTTTTGTTGACGTCTTTGCCAGCGAGTTCTTCATCTTGGCAGGCTTTGCAGGCCCTGCGGGCTTCTTGTTGACCGCCACTGGTTTCAGCCCCATCGTAGGCTGAGAGAACGGAGGAGCCCCGCGAGGATTCCCAATCGGCGGCTGTGCCCCCATCGGAGCAGCCCCGCCGCTCATCAGGGAGCCGAACCCCCCTGACATGGCGGCGAGGCCAACGAAAAGTAAAATCAGACCGATCATTGTATGCATTTTAGCTCCCCGGCGAACCGTAGACGCCGCGCCATCCGGAATAGCCTTGGGACGAACGGTAATCTGCCCAGAACCGGCTGTCTCCAGAGTTTGGCTCTACATCGTCCTTGAACTTGACCTCGCGGCGGTTGAACCACTGCAGGCGGTGATCCTCCTTGTCGCATGCAATGAACCATGCGGTTGGAGAACTCAAGAAGTCCCATACCATGACGTCAAGGCTGTTGTATATGCTGTTGACGTTGTTGTTCGCGCCGTCAGGCTTTAGTATGGACTTGATTAGCTCGTAGGCATAGAACTCAAGGGAGGGATGGACGATCAGAAGCTTCGGCTTCAACTGTATGATCTTCCCGCGCTCGTCGACTGTGAGCCGTATCGCCGTGAGCGCGTTCTGCAACGCCGTTTGTGAAAGTGCCACCGGCGTGGAAGGACGGTTCGCATAGAACAGTCCCGGCTGCACGAGAGGATGGTTGGCATTGAAAAGGCTTACGCCGTCAGGGCCTACATCGCCGAACCCGTTGTTGAACACGGACGCGGCCTGTATCTCCCGCGTGTAGCGGCACGAGTCGCCAAGCTTGGAACTCATGCGCTTGCCGAGAACTTTGTACAGATCGTCCTCGTACGCTTCCTGCGTGATACGGTACCCAAGGGAGTAGACCGTATGAACGTAGGTTTGGTTGTACCCTTGGATAGGGTCGTCGAACGAGGAAACCTGTCCTTCGGGCTTCACCGGCACGAGTCCGAATCCGGTAACGTCCTGGTCAACTTCGAACTGTCGGTTGCTAGTATCGACGTTGAAGATCTGCGAATAGACCTCAGGATGCTTCTGATACTCGTCAAAGAACACCTTCCGAAGTCCGGGGGCCATCAGTGCCCCAAATGCTTGCTGGTTAGCCATCGCTTTGTACTCCCCCGCTCATTCCGTGATCGGGCTCTGCATCCGTGCTAATTGTTGCATCGGGCTTAATTGCCTCCAACGCTAAGGTACTGACTCGCGGAGACGGGCACGAAGAACTCCACTCGCCCGTGCAACGTCCCTACAGGGTCCAACGAGGAAAGGCCGATTATCTGAACGACATTTTCCGAAGACGCCCCATCGTTGATGAGCCATCCGGAGCTGTTCACGCTCGGATTGGTGACGGTTGCGACTATTCCGACATCCTTGAACGTCCACGTGTTGGCCCCCAACTGCCCCGAATAGCTGCCCACAAGACCTTGCCTTCCACCTCCCTCCGTGCGGTACAGGTTGTACGCAAGCACGAACGTTTCGTCGGCGAGAGCTGTCACTGCGATCTGGTTGTAGTTCGTGCTGCTGAGCGTGGCGTTTCCACTCGTTGTAGATCCGCCTGTGCCTACCAGGGATTCCCCGGCCTGCGTCACAGCCGTGACCTTGTACGTGTACGACGTTGAGCCGGTCGTTCCCTCCGGAGTGACCGTCGGCGCCGGGCCTGCGGAGACCGCGTACGCCAGATCGTGCTGTTGTCCGATCAGTGCCAGGCTTGTTGTACCGACGATCCTGCCGGTGAACACGTTCTGGCTAGGGTCGGCAGTGTAGAACTGCGACACGTACGGATTATTAGCCTGCCCAAGATAACGAGTCTTAGGAGCCACGGCAATACTTGACGGCAGCGGGTTCGTCAGGCCGTTGAACGCGAATCCGTAAAGGCTAGACGATGTGGGCGTCGCCCGGATCAGTCCCCCTCCGGCCTGTTGCACAACCGGTTCGGCGATGCGGATTGGAGCGCCCGCCGCGATGCTGGCGTCAGGGCTGGACATAACCGACGGCTCATTGAATCCAGCAGATCGAACTGCCCAGCCAAACAGGCACGGGGCGGCAAGTGTAGGTGGTTGCATGATTATCCTCCGACTGCGCCAAACCGCTCAGCGACCTTGTCACGTTGGAATGGCGCGTTAATTGCGAACGTCCGCCGTCCGTTTTTGTTCGGCTGGCTCGCGTTCATCGCGGTTTGAATGGACTGCTGGATGCTGTCGTTCCGCGAGATGCTGCTAGGCTGCTCGTTCTTCCAGTTGCGATCGTCCGTCGATGTCTTGACGGAGCCATACAACTCGATACCCTCCTGACGGGCCACTTCCTGTAGCTCCTCTATCGCCTCTCCAGTTCTGCGCTGATAGAGGTCTGCCTCGCTGATGGCCCTTGCCTTGGTCACAATCTTGGGCCGTCTCGCAAGAACGAGGTCGCCCCTTCGCACGCACTCCCCAAACTGGGTTTCGTTAAAGACCGTTAACTCGCTGCCTTCGGGCACCGAGCGAACGGGCACAAAGCCGTTGTCCATGTCGGCCTGGGTTATCACCTCCGAGAGGTCGGTGTTCCCGCCGTTGATCCAACGGTAGTCGAACTGCGCGTAATCGCCTTCGGAGAACTGCGGGCCGAGAGCGTAGGGGTCTTTGGTCGCCAGCGCGCCGCGAACCGTCTGCACCTCGTACGCATGCGCCTCCTCGTTGGACATTTCCCTCATGTCGTAATCCTTGGTAAGGGGATTGTAGACAGGGATCGTCACTCGGGCGTCTGCGGCCACGCTGTATCCGTCGTCGGGACGCTCGGCGTCGGCGGCGGATTCTGCTTCTGCTGCCTTGCGCTTTTTGGCTGCGATCTCAGCCGCGTTCGAACGGCTTTTTGCCGACTCGGCAGCCTGTGTCTGTGCTGACACCGGAACTTCCGGTGTAATTGGTGCGTTCATATGAAAACCTATTGGCGAACAGTGATATTTGGATCTTTGTACTTGGCGTACTCTTGGAGCGTCAACCCCATAGTCTTTGCCATGCTTGCTTCGCTAGCGGTCAGTTGTACCCGGCTTCTGGAGGGCGTTGCAGAAGCGGGTGCCGCCGTAGCAGGAGCGCCTTCCCTGGCTAGTACAGTGCGTCCGGACTTTCCGGCGTCTAAACCCGCGTTGTACGCGGCTTGTGTTATCTCCGATATGTGGTTCCCCGCTAGCAAGGACACAGCCTGTATGTACTTTCCAGGCTGAACCCGTTGCTTGGGGGTCAGGCTAGCCAGAAACTGCTCCGCCTTGGGAATTATCTCAGCGATCAGTTTGTCCGCCACTGCTGGCGGGACTCCCGTTTTGAGGTAATTCTCAACTTGGGCCTTTTCTGTTATGTGACGTTCGACGTTCGCATTGTACTTGGCCCGCTCTAGAGCTTGGTTGGCCTCGTGCCTCATGCGAAGCATAGGAGCTTCAGTGGGGTTTGTCCTGTTGTACTCGGCCCAGGCGTCTTCCGTGACGACCGGCAGCTCGGTTGTGGGATCGCACGGCACTTCCTCTCCGTTCTCGCCCACGAGCAAAAGGACGTTTCCCTCATCGTCGTACTTGGCGGCAGTAACCGGACTCGACGGCCTCTCCTCGGTTGTCTGTTGCGCTACAGGCTTTGGAGCGGTCGGCGCGACCGGGTTACCTTGCTCGTCGATCGTGTAGCCTGCCTCCAGCAACGCTTTTCTAAGCGTGCCCGCCTCTTGACCGCGCTTCGACGCGTGGCGCTCAAGCTCCTTGTACGCATTGGCTAGGTCGGCGGTGGTCTTGAACTTTCCAAGAAGCTTTCCAGACTCGTCGTAGACATCGTCCGGGTTGTCAGGCGGACTCTCAGCTTCCTGTTCGTTCGGGCCATCGTTGGGCACAGTCCCATCTGGCTCCTGTGGGGATTCCTCCGAGGTTTCAGAAGGCTTGGCTTCCGCTTCCTTCTCGCCTGCGGGAGGAACTTCCTTGGGCGCGTCCGCACTGCTGGCAGCCGTCTCTTGATCATCGACCACGACGATCTCCGGCTCGTTGTTGGAATCTGTGTCTGTGGTTGCCATTTTACTGCATTATATCACAGTTGATTTGGATAATCTTCTGTTTCCTTCCTCTTGATATCCGCGATCATGCGGCTGACAAGGTCGTCTTGATCCATCACAGGGTCTCCGACGATTAACTTGAAGGCGCGGATAGCTCCCTGAGTCTGCCGTAAAAGCCTGTCTTCGCTCCCGAAAGACTCAAGCCTGACCGTCTCCAGCGCGACGTTCTGAGCAATCTCGTCGCGCAAAAGCCTGTAGCCCCATGATCCGCGCAACCGATCAAGCTCCCCGATCGCATCTTCCATGTCCTCAAACGACCATGGTTCCTTCTTCTCCATCTTTCTGATGTTCACTCTTTCATAATACGGTCGGTGCCGGGCTGGCCGGAGGCTGCGCCGCGCCCTGGCCCTGCGCCGAACCGTCGCCTTGGCCCGGTGCTTGGCCGGACGCAATCGCTTCTCTGGTCTGCGGGTCAAGCTGGCCCGGTATGCGCCCAGTGACCGGCGGCTGCCCTGCGCCTGCGCCTATTCCCCTGCGCGTCGTCTCGTGCTGCCCTATGGAGCCGGAAACCTGCTGGTGTACTCCCAATGCGTTCTGCACCTTGCCTTCCTCAGCAGTGTATTGCAGGACTAGCGACGCGGCCTGTTGGAGCGACGCCACTATCGTGGGATCAGTCTGAATGAGCACGGCAAGGCTCTCCACCTCGCCCAACCGTCCAGCCAGAGCGGGAGGAGGAGCCTGAGGCTTCTGGCTCTGGGACTGCTTCTCCAACACCTGCGCCTCTGCCAGTGTGCCGATGTAGTCCTCGGTGCGCTCTATTCCGACCGACTGAAGGTACTTGTTCGTGACGTGCCACACCCTCGTCAGGAACTTGTTGATGAGCGGGTTGTTCGCCGCCATTTGGAAAAGAGTCTCGGAAGCCTGGATGTCCATCTCCCGATTGGTCGTCAGGCTATTCCCCTGCGCGACTAGAAGCACGCGCATCTTCAGTTCCTGCATGGTGACGGACTGGAACACGCGTTCGTTGTCCTGCGTTATCAGGAACTCCGTCTTGTCGTCAAGGAACTGCTGGTCGAGCATCAGCACCTGCTGCGCCACGAATCCGTTGACGCGGTTCAACCGGCTTATCACAAGGTCGAACTTTTCAGTCGAAGCCCCCATGATCCCGGATATCTCTCCCAGCGTGCGGCTTCTGGACGGGGACGCGCCTTGAGCGTAATCGCTCACGCCGGTCACCTTCTCCACCCATTCCTTGGCCGCGCTCTCCTCGGCGAACGCGTTCTGCGTCGCCGCAGTGAAGGAGATCTGCCTGATGTCCTTGCCGGGATCGTCCATTCGGATGACGCCGCCCGGACGGTACCGGTTCTTGTTGACGTCCCACTGAACCTGCCGGTTGAGCGCCATCATCGGAGACAGCGTCAGCGTCCCGGCGTCCACCCTCTGGTTGCGTATCGCGTTTATCTCGGTCTGTAGAGACTCTATGATCTCAGGGATGGAGTATCCCCAGAACGACTTCTCACGGGGGAACGGGCACCAGTTGAAATAGTTCCTCTGGCCGTGCCAGTAGGGAAAGCGCTCGATCTGTATGATCGTCGAGCTGGAAACCTCGATGACAAGGTGGACGTCCTCGTCTATGCCGTCGTTGTCCATGTCCAAAGACCAGACAAGGTCGAACACCTCGAACGACCGGTCGTTTCTGTCCGTCGGGTCTGCGTCGGATACGCCGGTGTTGTAGCGCCTGGTATCATCTCCGCCGACCCGCTCCGCCTGCGTGTCCGGGTCGTCCGCATGGTCGAGCACGTCCAGGACGTAGTCCTTGTCGAACTTTCCAGACTGGATGCCCTTCGCAAGGTCGTTGCGCGTGAGCCACTTCCTGTGACCAACGCCTATCGCCTGCTTGACGGTCAGCGCGTTGGCGGGATAGAGGCAGAAGTCCAGCACGTCGATGACTTCCACGTTCGGCTGGTTCCTCACCAGTGCCGTGGTCTCCTCAAGCGTCCGCATGTAGCTGCCGTCCGCCTGGGGCTCCAGACCTAGCCCCCGAACCCTGCCGTACTCCTTGACCCACTCCACGAAGAGTATGGAGTTCCCTTTGCTGACCGCCCCCCTGAGCGCCTCGTCCCATTTGTGCGCTATCTCAACCTGGGTCTCCAACTGCCATTCGATCAACTGCTCGATCTTTACGGCGGCCTCCTCGTCCGTTCCGGGGTACATGTCGGCGCGGAATAGCGGGTTCACGCCCGACATTGCCTTGTGGAGCTTGGCAACTATTGTCTCGGATACGCTACGGGTGACCGGCACGTTGAGCTGGGCGCAGTTCGGCCAGGGCCAGTCCTTGGCCTGCACGGTAGCCTCGAACTGGTTTGTCCAGGAAAGGATGCGCTCATGGCGCTCCTGCACGGAACTCAATGCCTCAAGGAGCTTCTCACCGATCTTTCGACCAAGAGCCTGCCGCTCGTCACGGTCAAGGACTATGCGCAGGTCGAAGGATGCCGACACCGAGCTTACCGGGCTTCCTGTCGCGCCAATTTCACCGTTAGGGCCAGATGTACCAGTTTGCGTTCCGGGCACCTGTGCGGACGCCGTGGGGGCTGCATTGGGCATCCCTGTTACCATAGGCTATTCAGGAAATCCCCAATGTCCGAACTCGCCGGGACCGTACGGAACACCCGTCAGGAACTTCGTGCTCCCGTCGCGCTTGACCACCAATGCGTCAATGTCTCCCGGAGGGCACGGAAAGGAATCGCCGTCCATCTCGCTCTTGTAGGCCCGAACGACGATCGCAGGCACGACGTGCTTGTCGTCGGACTGCTGGTGGTAGTGGACGATGCAGCCCACTGCGCTTCGAAGCGTTGCCCATCCCTGAGGTCCAGTATTCTCGGCCGATGCCGCCGTCAGGGTTGGCTCGGTCATTTGCTTCGTCCTCTCGGCCTGTGCGTTCCGGACGAAAGGTCGCTCTCCTTCATGTTCCCGGCGTTTCCTATCCTGCCGGTGCCGCCGGGGTTGATCATCTTTCCGCCGCCCGTGCCACAGGTCGGGTTGAGAAGCCGTCCGCCGCCTCCCTCGTCGAGCACCGAGACTTGCAGGTTGGTGTCTAGGGGCTGCTGGATCTGTTGAGAGTTTCTCAGTGTCGAACTTGCCATTACTGCCGCTTCTTTCTGTGCGCCGTCACCCATTGGCGGGTCATCTTGGCGCGACATCTTTCACAGTTCAAAGGATCTCCCTCAGGAACGAACATCGTCCCGCAGGAGTAGCAGACGTACGCCGACGTGTGAACCGCCAGCGTAGCTACTTGCCGTTGCCCTTGCCCTTGCAGGTGCATTTGCTCATCGGTTTCCCGCATTTCGGGCATTTCTTCGTCGCAGGTTTAGCCATGTTTTTTATCCCTAGCTCCGCGCGGGCCTCTGATTTGATCCGCGCCTCGGTGGATGGGCTTATGTGCCCTGCCCTTTCTGACCGCGTGGCACCGGAAATCGCCAGCCTCGCATGTTTCGCGTCCCCGATCGGGAAGCTTCCCCCAGGGCCTGCGGTTTTGCTCCGCGCCTTTGCAGGGGCTATCTTGTTCGGCTGCATTTTTCCTTTTTCGTATACCATGGCGATTTGATTGTACGTCCGTTTTACGGAAAAGTCAACGCTTCTACCCGATTTCCGGAAGGTCGAACTCCGCGATCGGCTCAATCTCTATCGGGAGGTCGATGCTGGCTAGCGGAACCATCGGGCCTGCGGTGGGCTTCGGCCTCTCCGACGGGCGCGACGAAGCCACAGATCCGCCCTTGTGCCGCGAGATAATGCGCCTGGCGGCGGACGTGAGGTCTTTCGCCATCTGTGTGCCGGGATTCTCCGTCACCACCGTGCGCAGCGCCGCGAACGCCGGGCTTTTCTTCGGGTTGCAGGGCTTGTCCCTTCCGGCGACCGTTGCCGCTGGGAAAGCGTCCGATATTCCCAAGAGCTTTCGGTACCCCTTCTCCACCTCGTCCAGCGTGGGGAGCCTGTTCTCTCGCCAGCATATCCTGTGCGCCACCGTGTACGACGCCCTTGCCGCCACGTAGCTCATTATCGCGTTGGCGAGCGCCATGCACTTCGTGCGGTCAAGGCTCACTCCGGAACCCTCTGCCCCGTGCCACAGGTCGTACACCAGGACGTTCCGGAGCGCCGCGAACTCCTCGCTGTCCACCGGCTCCACCAACTTGGAGACGACGGGCACGTCGGCGTCTTCCTGGAAGAGGTTCCCGTCGTGCGCGTCATCGTTTTCTGACCATGCCATTTCAGTGCGCCCCGATCTGTTCTATAAGCGGGACGATGCGCTTGTGGGCGTCCGCCAACTGCTTCATGTCGGTCTTGCTCGCGCTCATAGCCGCAGCCTTGTACATCTCGCGGAACTGGGCCTGCTTCGTGGTCATGGGCTCGCTGCTGTTCCACTGCTCCAGAAAGTCGATCCATCCCCCATATGCTTCTATGACCGACCTGAGAGCTGGCGTCGAGCGGGAAAGCTCCTCGGGGTCTCCCTCCCCGTACGCGTTCGGAAGCCATCCGCCCTTTCCCATCACGCCCCTCTTCCCGTAGCGTCCGTATCTCTTGATCCATGAACGCACCGCCTCAAGCGCCTGCACGTGCGTTTCCTCCGGGCCGCTTGTCAGATCCCTCCAGAGCCGTTGTATCTCAGCCGAAGACGGACGTTCGTCGAACCTGTCGTTGACCGCGTCCGCAAGCGTGGCGCAGTCGCGGTCGGGGATGTTGCGCAGGCCGCGCTCGTACATCAGCACCGTCCCATCGTCCCACACCCTCGGCCCCGGGCTCATGGACTTTAAAATTGTCATGAGCATTGACTTGCCCTCAACGTTCATTGTGTTATTCCTCTCAGCCTGTCCCTTGTGCGCTGTATGTCCTCTACGGTCTCCTGAAGGCTCATGTCGTACGGGCCTTTGCGCCCGTTTCCGTTGCCGTTGCCGTTGGTGCCGTGAACCGGAACGCTGCCGTTCTCTATGGCCTTCACCCGCTGCCTGACCGTCGCCTGCCAGTCCACCATCAGCCTTCCCTGCCGCTTCCATCCGACGGACTCCCAGTAGTCGAAGCACTCGTCGGCGTAGTCCGGGTAGCCAAGCTCGGCGAAGTAGCCGGAAAACCACTCGCGCTTCGGGGGAATGATCTTGCACTGCGGCTTCTCCGCCTTTGCATGTTTCGTATCTTTTGCAGGCTTCGAAGAAACCTCTTCTACGCCCGACTCACGTTCGTCAGAATGTGCGTGGAGCGTTATATGAGAGTCACCTTTGTTTATATTTACAGACTCGGTTTCGGACTCGGATTCGGATACGGATTCGGTTACGGTTACGGAGCGTGTTACAGGGGCGTTACATGGGGCGTTACCAACAGCGTTACTGTAGCGTTTGTAACGGGGCTGTAACGCTGTTACATCTGCGTTACATAGGGTGTTACCAACATCGTTACAATTAGATTTCATGCCTCCGTTTCTGAATCTTGTCACCCTTTCTTTTGTCTTCTCGCGTCTTTTTATGACGTCTTCTTTGGAGTAGTTGTACTTGAGAAAACTCCGTATGCTGTAGTAATCGCCGCAGTCCAGCCACCATCCGATAGACACCAACTCCTTCGCCGACTGCTCTGTGCCGCCTTTCAATTTCAGCACTCTCGGTTTGGGAATTAGTCCGTCGGTCAGGTTTCTAGCGCAGTATGCTATCCCGCACACATGGAGTATCGCGGCACTGTCCGAAATGAAGTCCAAGTCTGGATCATCATGGAACTGATCGTCAAATGTTATCGCGCTCACGCTGCCCCGTCCTTACTTTTGCGACGGTTCGCTCAGCACTGCGTACCGGTAGCCGCCGCGCTTGAATCGGTACTCGCTGGCTATGCGCCGGAGCATTCCTCGCCGTTCGAGCTTGACGAGTATCTGACGGACGCGTTCGTAAGAAATATCAACCATGTCGGCTATGTGCCTGAGAGTGATCGGCGAGTCGCCGTTCGAGATGAGGATGCCGAGAATCTGCTCGCGTGATCCTTCGGGATGTGTGTACTTCATGGAGACGATCATACAGTAGCGGGCGACGTGTTGTCAAGCTATTGATTAAAAGCCGGGCTATCAATTTCTCCGCCCTGTTCGGCCCTCCCGCGCGACGCTATTCGTCCGCGATCACCGTGTAGCTGTTCGGGTAGCCGCTGGTTATCTCTATGCTGCCCCTCGCCTCAAGCTTCCTCAGCGTGGCGTGGACGGCGGACTTGCTGATGCCAGTCTGCGTCGAGATCTTTTCCACGGAAACAGGGCAGTCGCCGTTGATCTCCAGGAAGCAGAGGATATCGCGCTCTGTGACGCCCAGTTCGGTGGACGGTCGCCGCGCGGCGCTTGGGCCTCTGTGGAAGTGCGAGACACGAGGATAGTTGAACGTGTTGATCGTGCTGAACATGGTGAGGCCAATTTTGCCGTGTTCCGGACACAACGACGCCGGACGGGGATTTCAAGTCCCCTTCCGGCGTCGTTGTGCCCTCGCAGGCTGGTCAGTAGCCAGGTAGCAGATCTGACAAGGCCATTGTATCACGCGCGGCATTTTATTACAAGGCCCTCGCAAAGAAAGTTGTGCTTGCCCGGAACCAGCACGTCGTACATGTGCCGACATCGCCCCGAAACGTCCGACACGCGCTCCACGACCGGGAGCGCCCGCGCGTCCCTGCCCATCATGCGGTCGCCGGGCCGGACGTCGCGCGCCGCCTTGAAGCTGCGGTCGCCCAGCACGAACAGCGTGTCCGGGGAGCACACCACATTCCCTCCGCCGGTCTCCACGGACACTGCCGACGCATCGCTGCCGTCCGAGGCGAGCACGACCCTACCCAGCCGAACGCGCACCACACGGCCCGTCCCGGCGCACCACGCCGACACGAGAGCGGATTCCAACGGCGCGACCGACGATATCTCGCTGGAGCGCCCGTCTACCCATATCCTGCATCTTCCGTCTATCATGCGTGGCCCCTTGAGGTGAACACCTTGCACACGATCTCGAACTGGTGCGTTTTGGCTGTTTTGCACACCACATTTGCACACATTGTGCATCGCATTTGCACACCTAGTATCCGGCTATTCCCCTTCCGGTCATGGTGTAGTCTGCCGAGTCCTCGTCTTCCTCCACGATGTAGACTACCCTTCCGCCGTCTTCCTCTTCTCCCGTGCCTGCCTCGACGTACCGTCGCTGCTCCTGGTTGGAGTACGGCTCGTTGACGGCCAGGTACTCGAACTGGGATCTCCCGTGGCTTGTATTGTGCGTTACGACTCCCTCCGCGACGAAGTTGTGGTAGATCGGAACCTCGATGTCGTAGACGTCCACTTCCAGCATGTCGTGCCTAACGAAGCGCACCTTATATCCGCCGTCGTTTTTTTCATAGAACGGCATTAGGCTGTCACCGGCCCTCAGGTACTGAGCCTCGACGTACGTTCCGTCCCTGCGCATAAAGGGATGATCCGGGGTGCATCTCACCTCGTGCCCGTCATCCAGACCGATGAGAATGGTCTTCTTGCCGACGCCGGACATCCAGCACCTCGACGCTTTCGCGGGAACGAGCCGTTTTCTCTCCTCCGAATAGCTCCACGTCCAGAAGTCCTTCCCGGCAAGATCCTTGACCGCGAACCATCCGTAGAGCGTCCGTATCCTTGTCTCTCCCGCGAGGCACCAGTCGTGTATTGGCTTGTCCGCCGCGCTCATGCTGTTGGAAGTCTCGGGCCGCTCGGGGTACCTCGCGTTCTGCATCGCCTCGACGAAGTCCTCGCACCGGCGCTCGTCTATCTCCATTATCTGGAGGAGCCTCTGCGCCGCCGCGCGGCGCGCCTCGAAGCTCACCGCCTTGGAGTTGGTGCCGACGTACACTCCGTGCTTCACAAGCTCGTCTATCACGGACGTCGCCGTCACTCCAGACCTCTGCTTGCCCGCCGGGTCGCCGTAATGCTCCGTGACGATCCATGTCCTGTGGCGGCGGATCATCTCCGTCTCCCGCTCTGTGAGCGCAAGGAGCCGGTCGCCGCTCGGCATCTGACCCGTGACGAACGGGACGTACCAGTCTATCGCGTGCCCGGAACTCTGGTAATAGTCTATCATCCGGTACACCGACGAAACGTAGTCCCACTGGTACCACCCTATCGCCGTGTCGTCGCCAACGCCAAAGTCCCACGCCACCAGGAGCGGCAGCCTGTGGTCGTACGTCAGCTTTGCCAGCCTCACCGTCTGTATGCCGGGATAGACAAGCTTCCCGGCGGACGCCTTGTAGCTCACGTCAAGCTCCTGCGCTATTATCGTCGGGTCGTTGTTGTACCTGCGGCACTCCTTCTCGTACCACGGGTACCTCGGCTTGCGCGACCCAGGAACCATTACTTCCTCGTTGAACCGGAGATCGTCCTTCCAGTGCATCTGCATCCTCCGCATGGAGCCGCGCTCGTCCTCTGTCTTCGGGTTCATCGACTTCCCGAAGAAGTTCATCCCCTTCGGAGTGCTCACCATCCCGACCACCGGCGACGTCTGCCCAACCGCCGTCCACGCCTCCCTCGGGTAGAACCAGCTCGCCAGCTCGTCCAGGAACGCCTCCGAGGCCCTTCCAGACCTGCCGAAGTCCCGAGTGCCCGCAGCGCCCCCGATTATCGCCCCCGTCACCGGGTTCTCTATCTTGCAGCTCGTCCTCAAAGGCTGCTTCCCCGTGTACCCCAGAACCTTCATCCACGCCGGAAGCCCGCTGTACATGTAGTCTATCTTCCAGAACAGGCTGTCCGGGTCGCCGCTTCTGTCCACGAACTCCTCCTTGTAGGAGCCTATCAGGGCCACGTAACCAGGCTCGTACAGCCAGTGCCACAGTATCCGAGCCATCGCGCACCAGCTCGCGCCAACCTTCCTGCTCTTGTCCACGCCCCAGTTCTCCTGGTCAACGTAGCTCTGCTCCATGAACCGCACGAACTCCTCCTGCCTCGGCATCAGCAAAAAAGGCATGTGCTTCGCGTCCCCCTGCAACTGAGGGTTGAACGTCCAGCAGCACGTGTTCACGAAGAAGACCACGTCGCGCCTGCATGCCTCCATGAACAGCGCCCGCGCCTCACCGTCGTTCTGAGCCAGGTCTACAAGCTCTAGCCTCTCAAGCGGCGTCAACTTCGCATATCCATTTCCAAACCGCCGACGTCAGCTCGCCGCACACGGACGCCCCGGATTCCTCGTGCCTCACCGGGTTCAACCGTACGTCCTTCGGCATGCAGTCCTCGTCGATCGTCTGCCACGCGATCATTATCCCGTACCCTATGTGGAAGCACTCGTGCGACACCGTGTCTAGGTCGGCGGCTCCCGACCAGAACACTACCTCCCCGAACTCGCTCAACGGACGCCCGCTGTCCTCGCCGTACTTCTGTGCCCACGCCACCGTCCTTCTGATGTCGAATGACAGGTCGGTGCCCCTGGTTTTTTTGGCGTAGCGAACGAACGCCCGGCGGCTCGGAAGCATGACCGCCCGAACACTGATGCCGCACCCGCATATGTCGAACCATTGCTCTCTCATTGCTCCCTGCCCTTCCTGCGCTTGCGCATCTCCTCTATTATCTGATCCGTCGTGTACTCCTCCAGGTTGTTCGGCAACACGTACGTCGCACCCGCCGACTCCTCCTTCGGCGTCAGGCTGCCGCTCTCAAGGCCAAGTAGGCCCATCGACATCTTCAGGTACAAGCGAGCCGTCACAAGGTCCCTGTCCGCGAACTCCTCCACAACCTCGCCCTTGTACTGGGTCCTCACGATCCGCCTCGCGTTCAAACCCTCCGACAGAACCTCCGCGAAACGATCCGGAGTCAGACCGGCGCCAGCCATGCACTCAGACATGTACGCACGCAGGTTCCCGTCCTTCCGAAGCCTGCTCAACTGACCCCGAGTGCCCTCGTAACCAGCCGCGACCGCTGCGTCACGCTCGCCCTTACCCATCATCCTGTGAGTCACGTACCGCTCCTGCTGCTTCGTCGGAAGCCAACTGCGCCTCCGAGCACGTGCCTTTCCAACAACCCTCGCCGGAGACCCTCCTGCGCACTCCACAGGTGCCACAGGCAACACTGCCTCCGGAAGATCGCCAACCTCTGGTAGGACCAGCGCAGGACCGCCAACCTCTTCTTCGTCCAAACTCGGTATCCGCATCGGTAGATATTATACGACATCCACAGGACCACTAACGCACGGTTCCTTCCACAACCGTGTTTTCCCATCCGTTTTTATATCAGAAAATATTTTACAAAACTTCCGCCACAGATGGGTAAACCCCCGCGCGGGTGCCTGCGGACCGCGCGTTCTGCGCCCGCGTAAACCCGCGCGCGCGAAAAAAACAGCGAGGGGCGTGTGCGAGTCGGGAGGAGGGGAGGGGGAAGATATGGGGGCGAGAGCGAGCGAGGAGGTGCCCTGGGGTGCCCTGGAAACGTCAACCTAACGATCGGCTGTGAGCGCGTCAGACTCAACACACACGACTATTTTGCGCGCTATTGACACGGGTGTGTATAATGGCAGGGTGGGTGATGCTCGTTTCCACCTACTCCCCCTCCGAGGCGGAACGGTGGTTGTTGACAGTTGTTGACAGTTGTTGACAGTTGATGTTGTTGATCAATAGTTGATGACAGTTGTTGACAGTCAGCACGGTCGATACGTGACGTCATCGCAGCAGTGCGACGTGCAGTGAGTGCAAATCCCCGCGAAGCCCTGAAACCTGTTACAAATACCTGAATTTTGCGAAAAGCGTCAGATCTGTTGACATTGTGTGAGAAAAGGGATATACTGTCTGTGTTGATAACGATAATGATAACGAAAGGATGACGATGAGATGAAGTACGTGACGAATTCAGAAAAGCTCTTTGTCGTGGTCGCCGAACCAGGCGACCAGGTTGGTTTTCGGTACCAATCCCCGTCCGACATGCTAGAAGTGGCGTGGATGGACAAGGAGCGCGTGTGGACTATAAGGGATAGGTGCGCACTATTGCTTGAGGATCCGTCTTTCAGGAATAACATCCTCGCGGCCAAACATGGCCGTCAGGTGCTCTCGCTTGAGGACGGGCAGGAGCCGGTGTTCTGGGGCGAGTGCAAGGGAGGGGTTGAATGGGATGGCACTTGCGGTATGCCGTCCGAAAAGGCCTGGAGGCTGCTGAGAGGGTTGGGTGCCTGCGGGGCGCCGGGCTTCCTGCCCTTGCACAGTTGGGGAGGCAGTTTCGTACTGCCTCAGGGACATATAGGCATCCCTGAATATTTTGAAGTGGGGACGCATATTTACAGCGTATCGCGCCTCCGCGCAGCCGAAGCCTGCGCGGATGCGGGCATACGCTTTGTCAGGGACGACATCGACGAAGATCGCGACGATGAATAACACGCAGAGCACTCCCCCTGCAAGGGGGGAGCAATGCGGCAGGCCGGTTGCAAGCCCGTGCCACGCATCGAGACAACGACGAAAGGATAGAACAATGAAAACTGCAACTGCAGAACAGATTCGCGCTGAGTTTCAGCGCGACTATACTGAGCAGCTTGAGGCGCGCCTCAAGCAAGAAGATATTGTTTCCGTCGGTGATGGCTACATCATCGAAGGCTGGCTGCTTGACAGCATAGACCTCGCGGCGGCAAGCGCCGTGAGGCAGAGTTTCCGCAATCCCGGTGCAGTAGTGGAGGCGCTGGAAATTCCTGATTGCTACGAGGGGATTGACTATCAAAAAATCATCCAGAAGGTGATCACAAGTACCTGTGAAAGCCCCGAAGGAGAACGAAAATGACAAATCTCAGCGAAGTCCGAGTTGCCTTTGACAACGCCGGTGGAGTGACCATCTGTGCGCCTACCTACGCGCACTACTACCTCGACGGGCGGCAGCCCGCAGAGGATGTGCAAACTCTGCTGGAAGGCGGAGAGATTAACCTTTTTGACGGTAACGATGATGAATTGCTAACCTCCTTGGACGAGGATGAGATGGACCGCTATGAGCGCGTGTACACAGTCGCCGAGGTGGCAGAGTCGCT
>NZ_CAJATU010000098.1 GCF_903944925.1 uncultured Rhodopila sp.
GCGCCTGCCGAGCGGCGGTTGATTATTTTCTTCGCGGTCGCATTCGGACTCTGGATGTTTGTCTGGTCGATACAGCGCTACATTGTATTGCTGGAGTTGCTTACCGGGCCGTGCATTCTCGTTCTGATCCGTTGGTGCGGTCTTGCCGGCGTCCGTCACGGATCGAAACTGGCGGTTGCAGGCGCCGGCCTTGCGGTGCTGTGCATCGCAACGGTAAAGCCCACGGATTGGGGTCATCTCGCCTGGGGCAAGAGCTGGTTCTCGGTCGCCATTCCGCGGTCCGCAACGGAGCACCCGATTTACTTTCTCGACGGCGCCCCGCTTGCTTACGTCGTGCCGGAGCTCGATCGCCAATCGCCGATTGTCGAGATCATCGCCTGGGAGGACATGCGCCCCGGCCACGACACGGTTTTCGTGCGCCGCATCAAGGGACTGCTTGCGAACCCGAACAACGAAGCGATCCGCGTGATCGCCGCAAGCCCGGTTTCGGCCAGTTTCCGCCAATCGATTGCGGAGTACGGCCTCAGGGTTGAGGACAAGGACTGCACAACCGCCGCGGGCCGCCCGTATCCCCTGGTCTGGTGTCCGCTGGTTCGGAATTGATGCCGGTCAAGGCTGGCCGAGCAGTGCGGCTTCCTGGTTCTTGACCGGTTCGGCGCTTTCGTACGCAGGGGTGGAGAGATAGGCCAGGCGCTTGAGCTCCTTCCGGCCCTGCGCGACCGATTCAAGAATCAAACCGACGGAGAAGGACAGAAACGACAGCGACATGCAGCCGGTGGCCAGAACCGCCGTCGGCAACCGCGGCACCAGGCCGGTTTCCAGGAATGTCAGGATCACCGGCGTGCCCAGACCGATTCCCAGCAGCCCGAGAAACAACCCGCACAGGCTGAAGAACTGCAGCGGACGCTCCTGCTTCACCAGTTGCACGATAGCCCGCAGGATTCGCAGCCCGTCCCGATAGGTCTGCAGCTTCGAAGCCGCGCCTTCCGGACGGTCGCTATAAGCCGTCCGCACTTCGTCGATCGGCATGCGCATTTCCAGCGCGTGGACCGAGAACTCCGTCTCGGTCTCAAAGCCGGATGCCACCGCCGGGAAGGATTTCACGAATCGCCGGCTGAATACGCGATAGCCGGAGAGCATATCGGAGATGCCCTGCCCGAACACCGCGCGCACGAGACCGGTTAGCATCCAGTTGCCGAAACGGTGGCCGCGGCGATAGGCGGTTATGCTGTGGCTGACACGCAGGCCGGTCACCATGTCCAGCCGGTCATCCAGCAGCAGCCGGACCATCTCCGGCGCGTCGGCAGCCGAGTATGTGCCGTCGCCATCGACCAGCAGATAGACGTCTGCCTCGACATCGGCGAACATCCGCCGCACGACGTTGCCCTTGCCCTTGAGTGCCTCCCGCCGGACGATGGCCCCGGCGGAGCGCGCGACGGCGGCGGTGCGGTCGCTGGAGTTGTTGTCGTAGACGTAAATCCCTGCCGCGGGCAAGGCGCGCCGGAAGTCGGCCACGACGCCACGGATCGCAACTTCTTCGTTGTAACAAGGGATCATCACCGCGATACGCGGCTCGGGCCAGGCGGGAACGGTGAGGTGGGTGTGCATGCGGCTTAGCCGGTTAAGGGTTCGGGTGCCGCCAGCGGTGCGATGACCAGGGCGGATTATACGCGGTTGCGGCTTCGATCAAGGACGGACTCGGCGATTCAGGTCGGTTCCCTCTGCAAGCAGACACGCCTTCGCGCTAGTTTAATCGAGTCTCCATGAGATTTCAACGACGACCCGCCGTTGCGGCCCGCACACGTGAGGACAATTAGCCACCTTTTATGGCGCCGCACCGAATGTGTGCATCACAGACCTCGCGCGATCCGCCACGCGGCATTCGCCGTTTATCCACCTATGCTAGGTAAACGGGCGTTTCGTCAGTGGCGGGCAAGCCAAACGTCCGCTTGACAGATTGTTATTAGCGCAGGATGAACGTGTGACGTAAACTCAATGTCGTGGCGTTTTTATTGCAGAATAGCAAAATGCCGAATTCAGCCGGGACGAATCCGCCCAAACCCCAGCCTGGACTCGCCGCCATTGATTCAAGCTGGGCCGGGCCAATCGGATGATTGGGTGCAACCGTTCGCGCGATTTCGCCGCTGGTGCAGGGAGCGGGACGTGAGCGGAAGCGGGAGATGCTCGGTTTTGGCTGCTGGACCCGCGCCATTTTCGACAAGGTTTGTCAACACAGTTTCACAGCTTGCCTTGATGGCATTCGCGCACTCTTCCAGAACGCGGTGATCACCCGCCAGCATGCTGCGTACGCGGGCTGCTGCTTCGTCGGCCTTTGCGGCAACCATGTTCGCGAGCTCCGACACGCGGTGCAGCAGCGCCGTGCCGTTGATCCCGCATTCCTCGGCCATGCGACGCCAATGGCGCGCCGCGATGGCTTCACGAGCAGATAGACCCGATCCGCGCCCCTGCCGGTCGTTACCTCCGCGCCGTTGATACCCACCATTCGGGCCAGGACCACCGCACAAAGCTTCGTTGTAGACGCTGCCGTCGAGCCGGGAGACGTTCCATGGCGTACCCTTCAACAACCGACCGTCCAGCCGGGCTACCGCCAGCTCGTCAAGTAGCCGCGAGACCCGCTCGTAGAGCGCCGAGACGCCGTCGCGGGCGGCCTGATTATCGCGCAGGCAGGCCCGCATGGAAAAATCTCGATCTGCGCGCCGAACTTTGCGCATGCCCGCCCGCCTCAGACGCTGCTCCAGCGCGGCGGGATGGACGTCGCAATCAGTGAGACTACCGGGATGGCCTTTACGAATCTGCCATCCCGGCCTGCTCGGCCCCCTACCTGTCCAACACAGCCCGCATCTCATCCAGCGCCGCCGGATCTTCGATCGTCGGCGGCACGATCGCCTCTTCATGATCGGCAATCTTCCGGATCGTCGCCCGCAGGATCTTCCCCGACCGCGTCTTTGGCAGCCGCGGCACCACCCGCGCATCCTTGAACGCCGCCACAGGGCCGATCTTCTCGCGCACCAGAGCGACGAGTTCCTTTTCGATATCGGCCTGCGGACGGGTCACCCCAGCCTTCAGTACCACCAGGCCGATCGGCGTCTGCCCCTTCAGCTCGTCCTTGGCGCCGATGACCGCGCACTCGGCGACGTCATGGTGGGACGCGAGAACCTCCTCCATCGAACCGGTCGACAAACGATGTCCGGCGACGTTGATGATGTCGTCCGTGCGTCCCATCACCCAGACATCGCCATGCTCGTCCACCACACCGGCATCGCCGGTGCGGTACCAGCCCGGGAAGTCCGACAGGTACGACCGGACATAGTTCGCATCATCCTGCCACAGCGTCGGCCCGCAGCCGGGGGGAAGCGGCAGGCGGAGGGAAAGATTCCCCGTCTCGCCGCGCGGCAGCTCCTTGCCGTTGTCATCCAGCGCATGCAGGTCGTATCCAGGCACCGGCCGGCCGCCCGAGCCGGGCTTGAACGGGAACAGCCCGAACTGGCGGAACGACGCGGTGATCGCATACCCCGTCTCGGTCTGCCACCAATGGTCCACCACCGGCTTGCCGAGCAGTTCGTTCGCCCACACGCCCGTCGGCGGATCGCAGCGCTCGCCCGCCAGGAACAGAGTCTCCAGCGAGGACAGGTCGTACTTCTTCGACAACAGCCCGTCCGGGTCCTGCTGCCTGATCGCCCGCATCGCCGTCGGCGCGGTGAACAGCACCTTCACCTTGTGCTGCGAGATCACCCGCCAGAACGCGCCGGCATCCGGCGTGCCAACGGGCTTGCCCTCATACATCACGGTCGTGCAGCCGCGCAGCAGCGGGCCGTAGACGATGTAGCTGTGGCCGACGACCCAGCCGACATCGGACGCCGTCCACCAAACGTCGCCGGCATCCAGGCCATAGATCATCCGCATCGAGTTCCACAGCGCCACCGCGTGCCCGCCATTGTCGCGCACAACGCCCTTCGGCTTGCCGGTCGTGCCGGAGGTATACAGGATATACAGCGGATCGGTTGCCAGCACCGGCACCCAGCCATGCGGCTTGGCGGCGGCGACCGCTTCCTCGTAATCGAAATCGCGCCCGGCGACCAGCGTCGCCTCCGCCTGCGGCCGTTGCAGCACCAGCAGAGACTCCGGCTTGTGCGAGGACATCGCGATCGCCGCATCCAGCAGCGGCTTGTATTTCACCACCCGGCCCGGCTCCAGCCCGCAGGACGCCGAGATGATCACCTTCGGCTTGGCGTCGGCGATACGCGTGGACAGTTCCGCCGCCGCGAAGCCGCCGAACACAACCGAGTGAATGGCCCCCAGCCGCGCGCAGGCCAGCATCGAGATCGCCGCTTCCGGCACCATCGGCATGTAAATAACGACCCGGTCGCCGCGCACGACTCCCAGCGCGGATAGCGCGCCGGCCAGTTTCTCGGTCTTCGCCAGCAGATCGGAATAGGTGAAGGTCTTGAGCTGCCCGGTGATCGGGCTATCCCAGATCAGCGCGGTCTGTTCGCCGCGGCCGTTTTCGACATGGCGGTCCAGCGCGTTGTAGCAGGTGTTCAGCTCGGCCCCGGCGAACCACTGGCCGAACGGTCCGAGCGTCGGATCGAACACCTTGTCCCACTTCTTGGTCCAGGTGATGCCGAAAGCTTCGGCCGCCCAGTAGGCCTGCGGATCGCGCATCCACGCGCCATAGGCTTCGTCATAGGAATGGGCAGTGGTCATGGCGCGGTTTCCCCTCGAGTTGTTTCGCCGCTTTGTCGGGCCGGACCGTTCGGCGGTCAAGATGGTCTTGCACAGAAAGGCGGTCGATGGTTTGTGCTTCTGACGGACGCAGGAGAAAATGATGCAGATCAAAAATTGCGCGGCCCTGGTAACCGGCGGCGGATCGGGCTTGGGGGCCGCGACGGCCACGCTTCTGGCGTCGCTCGGCGCCAAGGTGGCGGTGGTGGACATCAACCACGACGCCGCCCGCGCGCACGCCCTGACCATCGGCGGAATCGGGATCAAATGCGACGTCGGCGACGCCGCCTCGGCCGAAGCCGCCTTCGCCGCCGCCCGTGCCGCGCACGGCCCGGTGCGCATCCTGGTCAACTGCGCCGGCATCGCCACCCCCGGCCGGATCGTCAGCCGCGACGGCCCGCTGGCGCTGGAGGCGTTCGAGCGCGTCATCCGCGTTAACCTGACCGGCAGCTTCAACATGCTGCGCCTCGCCGCGGCGGAGATGTCGGTCCTGGACCCGCTGGACGGCGGCGAGCGCGGCGTCATCGTCAACACCGCCTCCGTCGCCGCCTTCGAAGGCCAGATCGGCCAGCCCGCCTATGCGGCCTCGAAAGGCGGCATCGCCGCCCTGACCCTGCCGGCGGCGCGCGAACTGGCGCGCTCCGGCATCCGCGTGGTGGCCATCGCACCCGGGCTGTTCCACACCCCGATGGTGGATGGGCTGTCGCCGGAGGTCCAGGCCAGCCTCGGCGCCGGCATCCCGTTCCCCGCCCGACTCGGCCATCCGCCGGAATACGCCGCGCTGGTCGAGCATATCGTGCGCAATCAGTACCTCAATGGCGAGGTCATTCGTTTGGATGGTGCCTTGCGGATGCCGCCGCGCTAAGAAGCAACAATGAGCCACACACACCAAGTCGTCATCGTCGGCGGCGGCCCGGTCGGGCTGGGCCTCGCCATCGAACTCGGCCAACGCGGCATCAAGTGCTGCGTGGTCGAGCGCTACACCAAGCTTCTGCACATCCCCAAAGGGCAGAACCTGACGCAGCGGACGCTGGAGCATGTCCGCCACTGGGGTGTCGAAGCGCAACTGCGCGCGGCGCGGACCATCCCGACATCCTACGGCATCGGCGGCCTGACGGCATACGGGACGCTGCTCGGCGAATACCAGTACAACTGGCTTCAGCGGGAACTGGTGCGGCCGTACTATGCCTGCGACAATGAACGCCTGCCTCAGTATGAAACGGAGGCGGTGCTGCGCCAACGGGTCGCCGAACTGCCGTCGGTCGAGACGCTGTATGGCTGGCAGGCCGAGGAAGTCGTGCAGAACGACGACGGCGTGTCGATCGCGACGGTGGAGCGGCACGGACCCGGCCGGCGCTGGCTGCGCGCCGCCTATGTCGTCGGCACCGACGGGTCGCACTCGATCGTCCGCGACCGCGCGCAGATTACCCAGACGCTGACGGACCATGACCGGTTGATGGTGCTGTTGGTGTTCCGCTCGCCCGGGCTGCACGCGCTGCTGGAGCGGTTTCCCGATTCGTCGTTCTTCTGCGTGCTGAATCCGGAGCTGAAGGGATACTGGCAGTTCTTCGGCCGGGTCGATCTGGGCACGACGTGGTTCTTCCACGCGCCGGTGCCGATGGGCACGAAGAAGGACAATTTCGACTTCCGCGCTTACCTGAACCAGGCCGTCGGCGCCGAGTTCGACGTGGAGTTCGAACATATCGGCTTCTGGGACCTGCGCTTCGCGGTCGCCGACACCTACCGCAACAAGCGCGTGTTCATCGCCGGCGACGCGGCGCATAGCCACCCGCCCTATGGCGGCTATGGCGTGAACACCGGGCTGGAGGACGCCCGCAACCTCGGCTGGAAGCTGGCGGCGACGCTGCAGGGCTGGAGCGGCGAGGCGCTGCTGGACAGCTACTCGGCCGAACGCCAGCCGGTATCGGCCTCCACGGCCCGCGACTTCATTGAGGCGTCGATTGAGGCGGACCGCGATTTCCTGGCGTCCTTCGATCCCGCCCGGGATCGGGCGGCGTTTGAACGGAGCTGGGCGGAGCGGGGCTCGGGCGCCAGGGCGGAGGTGGATTCATTCGAACCGCATTACGAAGGTTCGGCCGTCGTCGATGGTCCGGCAGGCGGGAAATGCACCGCGCTCGGGTCGCACATGTTCATCGCACGGCCCGGGCACCATCTTGCGCCTCAGCCGCTGTCGGATGGACGCAGCGTGTTCGACGCGCTGGGCGACGGATTCACGCTGCTGGCGTTCGATGCGGATGACGCTGCGGTGGCGGCGTTCGAACAGGCCGCGACGGCGTCGGGCCTGCCCCTGACCGTAGTCCGGGACAGCCGAAGCGGCGGGCGGGAGCAATATGGGGTGGTGCTGGTGCTGGTGCGGCCGGACCAGTTCGTGGCCTGGACCGCCGATCGGCCGCCCGCGGATGTTGCCGCGCTGCTGCGGAGGGTGTCCGGGAGGCAGTAGGGCGGCTTGGAGGTTTCCGGCGGGCACCCGCATTGAAAAGGCGGGTGGTCAGCCCACCCGCCTTTTCGCCTCGTGCTCCATAAAAGACCGCAATACAGCATTCATACGGGTTTGATAGCCCGCACCCTGATTCCGGAACCAGTCAAGGACTTCGGTATCGATGCGCAAAGACAAGAGCTTCTTCGCATTTGGCATGACTGCTTCCGCCTTTAGGTGCCAGTCGTTTGGAAGGTCATTCCAATCGGTGTCAGCCGCAATTTTCTCCTCGATCTCTGCCTCCGTCATCTGACGGAGGCGAGCCATATCGGTGCGACTTTCCTTACGAGCACGCAGCTCCAGATCAGCCGCTGAAAACTTTGTCATAGTGTTGCTGCTCATTTTTTCTCGCCTTCCGCTTCGAGATAAGGCGAGTAACCGACCCGCGTGGAGTATAGACGATGGCGACATACACATCGTCCAACTTGCCAATCGCCAGCCAACGTTCCTCACCCTTCACCGTTTTAGCCGCCAGGCGCAGGTAGGGGCCTCGGAACACATAACCCGCATCGAAAAAGTCCAGGTAATGCTTTTCGAGATTGATTCGCCGCTTGTTCTCGTCCCATTCGAATTCGTCCATTGGTGGAAGTCCTCTGCGCGCCGGCACCGGCAAAGCGCGGTAAAAAGCGTTGCTGGACGAACATTAGAACCACCATCTGAAAACTACACACTACCGGATAGCTACGAACCGTAGCTACGCACCCTCCCGTATATTAGGTCGAAAGGGATAATGCAAGATTTGTTTGGCGCCGCCTAAATCGGCCCGTTCTCGGGTTACTCGCGGGTACGGCCTGGAAAGCTGGCCATCAGCCATCGCTGGCAAGCAGATCGTCCAACGTCCCCGAGCACTCGGCAGGCACGGGGCCGGGCGACACGCCGTCGGTATCCTCCGGAATCGCAGGCAGAAATGACGCAGCCTCCCGCAACACCCTCACCCAGCCCGCAGCACCGCCTCATACACATCCAAAGTCGCGTCCTGCATCGCCCGCACCGTCGGCACCGAAGCCCGCGCCCGCTCCCCCAGCGCGAGCTGCGCCTCCGGATCCAAATCCAGTGCCACCCCGATCGCCGCCGCCAAGGCGTCCGGATCCCCGGGCTTCACCCGCCAGCCGGTCTCGCCGTGCAGCACCGTCTCCACCGGGCCGCCGAGATCGGATGCGATCACCGGCCGCCCCATCGCCTGCGCCTCGATGACCACGCGCCCGAACGCCTCCGGCCGGGTCGAGGCGTGCACCACGACATCCGCCAGACAGAACGCCGCCGGCATGTCGTCGCACTCGCCCACCAGTCGCACCTGCTCGCCGATGCCCAGGCGTATCGCCAGCTGAGCCAAGTGCCGGGCATAGCGGTGGCGTCCCTGATGCGCGCCCACCAGCACGGCCATCACGTCGCGCCGGCCGAGCCGGGCGACCGCCTCCAGCAGCACCGCATGGCCCTTCCAGGAGGTCAGCCGCCCGGGCAATACAACGGGACGGACTCCGTCCGGCAGCCGCCACGCCTCCGCCAGCCGGGCGATGCGGCCGCCGTTGATCGTCGCAGGATCGAACACCGCCGGATCGACACCGCGCGGGATCACTCTGATCCGCTCGGCGGCCAGGCCATGCCGTTCCGTGACCAAATCGGCGATATACCGGCTGGCGGCGATGACGATGCGTCCGCGCGCCATGACATCGTTATAGCGGCGCTTGAACGGCAGTTCCTCGCCATAGGCGCCGTGATACGTCGTCACGAACGGCACCCCGGTGCGCTGGCACGCCAGCCAGGCCGACCAGCCGGGCGCGCGGGAGCGGGCGTGCACCAGGGAGACTTTTTCCGCGCGGATCAGAGCCTCCAGAGCAGCGGCATTGCGCCAGATGCCGAGCGGGTTCTTCGTCGTCAGCTTCAGGCTGAAATGCCTGCCGCCGGCCCGCTCGATCGGGCGCACCAGTGGGCCGCCGGCACTGGCGACCAGCGAGGTCGCTTCCGCTTCGGCAATGGCCTGAGCGATCTCGACGGTGCCGCGTTCCACCCCGCCGGTGACCAGGGACGGCAGGACCTGCAGGATGACGGGCGAATCGGTACACGGCGGCATGCCGCAACCGTATCATGCTTGTGGTCCGGGGGAAGCACGGGTAGATTTACCCGTGTGATTCGGCCCTGGAGGCGAACCCGTGCGAACCCCGTTGTATGACCACAACGCCAAGCGCAAGACCGTCAGTGTCACATTAAACGCCGATCTCGTGGCGCGTTCGATAGAGCGCGGCATCAACATATCCAGGGTCGCGGAAACCGCACTGATCGCTTCGTTCGAGGCCGCGGAGAAGGTTGTAATACTGGACGAGATCACGGCGGCAACCAAGTTCGTGGATGAGTATGTAACCCTGCACGGGCATCCGTTCCCTGAATCAACGGCGATGTTCATGCCAGAGGACGACGATCCGAACGCGGCAGCCGATGATGCAGCTTGACCTGTTCGCCAATCCGAACCGCGGAATACGCCCGGCTTATCCGCTGATCGTATTGTTGCAGGCGCCTGTCGTTGACGGCAAGACGCGAGTGGTCGCTCCCCTGATCCCGGCAACGGTTGGCGTACCGGTGTCGCGTTCGCTTCCGCTAGTCGAACATCACGGTCAGCGCTATGCCGTCGCGGTGGAACTTGTTACCAATTTGCCAGCTCGACTCCTGCGCCACCCCGTCGGCTCCATCGCCCAATACCGGGATGACCTGATTCGAGCCATGGACTGGCTGTTTTGCGGGATATGACCCCCATGGCCGAGACTCCCGGGACCGAAACCACCGGCCGCCTCGACCGCGGCAACGGCACGGACCTCGCCTGGGCACGCGTCGAGGGCCGTGAGCCAACCGTCGCCTTCCTGCCCGGCTTCCGCAGCGACATGACCGGCGACAAGGCGACCATGCTCGCCGCGTTCTGCGAGCAGCGCGGGCACGCGATGCTGCGCTTCGACTACTCCGGCCACGGCGCCTCCACTGGCGACTTCGTGGACGGGACGATTGGCGCCTGGGCGGCCGACGCGGTAGCGGCAATCGATACGCTGACCACGGGCAAGCTGATCCTGGTCGGGTCCTCGATGGGCGGCTGGATCGCCCTGCTGACCGCCCTCGCCCGCCCGGACCGCATCGCCGCGCTCGTCGGCATCGCGGCTGCGCCCGATTTCACCCAGCGGCTGATGTGGGACGCAATGGCACCGCCGGAGCGGGCCAGGCTGCAGACGGACGGCGTGCTGTATGTCCCCAGTCAATACGGTGAGCCGACCCCGATCACCCGCGCGTTGATCGAGGACGGCGCCAACCACCTGGTGCTGACCGGGCGCATCCCGATCCAATGCCCGGTACGCCTGCTGCACGGCCAGGCGGACCCGGACGTGCCCTGGGAGCTGGCGCTGGAAATCGTCCGGCAGGTGGAAACGCCGGACGCCCGCGTCACCCTGGTCAAGGACGGCGACCACCGCCTGTCCCGGCCTTCGGACCTGGAACTGCTGCGGCAGACTGTTGCCGCCCTGCTCGGCCGGGATGGAGCGTCAGGCGGTCATCCGTAGACGAACGCCGCATCGTCCAGGTCGATCGCCGGCAATTGGTCCTTTTCCGCCCAGTAATCCTGCGTATGCTGCCATTCCGGCTTGTCGCCGCGCTTCGGCAGCAAATGCATGCCGCGCATCACGTAGCCGGGGTTGAAGTTCTCCGGATCGATCCAAGGCAGTAACGGCATCGCCATGTCCTCCGGCCGCAGCGCCGGGACGACCCGCGAGTAGCCCTTGGCCTGCATGTGGTTCAACAGCCGGCACACGAAATCCGCCACCAGATCCGCCCGCAACGTCCAGCTCGCACGGAAATAGCCGAATACCCACGCCATGTTCGGCACGCCGGTGAACATCATGCCGCGATACGTCACCGTATCGGAGAACACCAGCGGCTCGCCGTCGATGCTGAACGCGATATCGCCGAGCACGCACAGATTGAAGCCGGTGGCGGTGACGATGATATCCGCCTCCAGCGCGGTGCCGGACTTCAGTTGGATACCTGTTTCGGTAAACCGTTCGATTTCATCCGTAACAACAGACGCCTTCCCCGACCTGATCCCCTTAAAAAGATCGGCGTCCGGAACAAAGGCGATACGCTGCCGCCACGGCCGGTAGGTCGGCGTGAAATGCGTCTCCACGTCATAGCCTTCGTCGAGATTGGCCCGCACCATCGACAGCAATTCCTGCTTCACCACGTCCGGTTCGGTGAACGACCGGCTTGTGAACACAGCCTGGTCATGCAGGATCTTCCGGCGCACGATCTCATGAATCCACGTCTCCTCGATCTGCAATGCGCGCAGTTCCTCGGCCAGGGCGATCGCGTTGCGGCCAGTAATAAAGTATGTCGGCGAGCGTTGCAGCATCGTCACATGCGCGCAGTCGCCCGCGATCGCCGGCACCAAGGTCGCCGCCGTGGCACCCGAGCCGATGACCACGACCTTTTTCCCGGCGACGTCCAAATCCACCGGCCAGGTCTGCGGATGCACGATCCGGCCCTTGAACGTTTCCATCCCGTCCCATTGCGGCGTGTAGCCCTTGGAGTGCCGGTAATATCCCTGGCACATCCACAGGAAATTCGCCGTGAATCGAACCGCCGCGCCAGTGTCGGTGCGTGTCGCGTCGATCGTCCAGAGGTTCTCCACGCTCGACCAACTCGCCGAACCAATCGTGTGGTGGTAGCGAATATGCGGCGCGAGGCCGTTCTCGGTGATGACCTCGCCCATATAGGACAGGATCTCCTCCGCCGTGGCGATCGGCGCGCTGGTCCATGGCTTGAAGCGGTAGCCGAAGGTGTGCAGGTCGCTGTCGGACCGGATGCCCGGGTAGCGGTGGGTCCACCACGTGCCGCCGAAATGATCGAGCGCTTCCAGCACGACGAAGCTCTTGCCGGGGCATTGCCGGGTCAGGTGATAGGCCCCGCCGATACCGGAGATCCCGGCGCCGACGATCAGGACGTCGAACTGCTCGGCCGTTCGTGATGCGGTCTGCGGAGGCGTTGCTGTCTCGGACATGGTTCCGGTCTTCTTTGTTGGGTGGCGGCTGAAAGCCGGGCGCAGGGTGCTACCTGGGCTATACGACAGACCCGGGCTACTCCCTAGTAGGTGCCACCCCGCCGGGCTGGAAAGTGAACGGGCGCATCGGAAAACGGCGGCTGCCGAAAGCCGGCCGGTTAGCGTTTCGTTAACCTGTTTCCTCTATCACTTGTGATCGGACTTCAGCGCCACAGGCCGGACGGCCGCGAAAATGCGCTGGCGTCCACCCGGACGATATGCTACATATGGCATGGTGGCAGATGGTGTTACACGATGACCCGCAACCCAAGCCGGTGCGCTGGATCGGATCGAGCAAGGAGGACGTCCGCGCCTTGCCCGAGACGTCCGCCTGCGCATCGGCGGCGCACTATGGGAGGCGCAACTTGGCGGCAAGGCGCCCTGGGCAAAGCCGCTGCACGGTTTCGGCGGCGCCGGGGTGCTGGAGATCGTCGATGACGACGACGGCGACACCTACCGGGCGATCTACACCGTGCGTTTCCACTATGCCGTTGATGTCCTGCACGCCTCCCGGAAGAAGCCAAAGAGCGGCATCGCCACGCCGCGTCACGAAATCGCGCGGATCGAGCAGCGTCTCAAACGAGCCCAACAGGATCACGATCAATGGTTGAACATGACGAAGACCGCATCGCGGTAACTCCCGGCTCCGGCAACGTCTTCGCCGATCTCGGCGTTGCGCACCCCGAGGAGGAACTGGCGAAGGCAAAACTCGCCTCCCATATCCGCGCCGCGATCGCCCGCCGCAAACTGACCCAGGCGCAGGCGGCATCTCTCATCGGCCTCGACCAGCCGAAGGTCTCCGCCCTGATGAACGGCCGGCTTGCCGGTTTCTCCAGCGATCGGCTGCTGCGCTGCATGGCGGCGTTGGGGCTGGACGTGGATATCGTGGTCCGCGGCGAATCGCCGAATCGCGCACGCGGGCATGTGCGGGTTGTCGGCGACGCCGCGTAACCGCAGGTTCACACCGCGATCAGGCCGATAACGTCATCCTCCAGCACTGCGCAGGTCAGCGCGCCGCCAATCCCCACGCCGGTATCGATCCCGATCCGATTGTTTGAGATTTGTACCGATGGGCCGCCCGAATGGCCGTGCACGACGATCATCCCATGGTCCCGGTCGATTGTCAGGAACGGCTGGCGGATGCCGACCAGATCCTCGGGCGTCTGTTCAGCCAGCGGAACGCCCGGGCGGATGCCAGCATGGACGAACAGATAGCCGCCCTCCCGGTGGGTCAACGTCAGGCCCCGCAGCCACCGCACGTGATCCGCCGGCAACCCCGCTTCCCAGTCCTCGCGTGGCAGGTCCGGGTCGAGGCCCCAACTGATGAGTGCCTGCTGCCCGCCAGCCCATAGCCAGTCCGTAGCCGCCGCCCGGTCGCCGGACAGGGCATCCAGCAGCATCCGCTCATGATCGCCGAGCAGGTTGACGGCCGGTATACCCTGGCCCGCCAACAGAAACTCAACGACGCCGGCGCTGTCCGGGCCTTG
Organism: uncultured Rhodopila sp.; assembly: GCF_903944925.1. Classification (GTDB taxonomy): domain Bacteria; phylum Pseudomonadota; class Alphaproteobacteria; order Acetobacterales; family Acetobacteraceae; genus Rhodopila. The sequence goes on from NZ_CAJATU010000098.1 coordinate 13,796, forward strand.
GTCGATGTAATCCCCCAGATGCAGCACGACCGCGGACCCTGTCGGCCGCGACCGGAGATCGGCTGCGATCAGCGTGTGCAGGGCAGCGAGCTTGTCCCGGTGGCCATGGATGTCGCCAACTGCATAGACCCGCCGGCCGCGCGGCAGCGAACCGGGTGAGCGCACAAAGCGGATCGCCTCCGGTCCCGGGGCGGCGCCCGGCGCGGCAAAAGTCGGGATCACGGCGGCATCCAGCGCGGCGCGCAGGCCGGCACGGTGCAGCCGCCTCACCCGAAGTTTCCTCTTTGCGAAACCCTGCTAACCTGCACCGCTAAGAGCAAACGGAGGAACCCCTTGGCCAAAATCACCTTCCCCGTGGAAGCGAGCCACATCATGATGTTCGCACGCGCCATCGGCGACACCAACCCCGTGTATCACGACGCGGCGGCGGCAAAAGAGACCGAGGCCGGCGGCATCATCGCTCCGCCCACCTTCCCGCAGGCCGTCGCGCAATTCGATCCGGACTACCATCTGCGTCCGAAGCCGGGACAGAAATGGTTCGGCTCCGGCAAGACACCCAGCGGGATCGAGGGCAAGCCGCCCTCCTCCGGGTCGCTGCATGCGGAACATCATTACGAATACCACCGCCATCTCCGCCCCGGCGACGTGCTGACCGTGGAGACCCATCCGGGCGAGGTCTGGGAGAAGGAAAGCAAGCGCGCCGGCAAGCTGACGTTTCGTGAGCGGATCACCGAATACCGCGACCAGTTCGGCGCGCTGGTGATCACCGTCCGCAGTGTCGGCGTCACCACCGAACGTCCGGTGGACCAGGGCTAAGGGAGACCAACGATCATGGCCTTGAAAGCCTCTTCGCTGAAGGTTGGCGACACCCACAGCGAGCGCGTGGTCGAAAACCTGTCACGCACCCAGATCGTTCAGTATGCCGGCGCATCGGGTGACTACAATCCGCTGCACCACGACGAAGTCTATACAACTCAGGTTGCGGATTATCCGAGCATCTTCGCGCATGGCATGCTCACCATGGGCCTGACAGGGAAAGTGGTGACCGACTTTGTCGGCGACGGCACGCTGACCCGGTTCGGGGTGCGGTTCACAAACCAGGTCTGGCCGGGCGACACGCTTGACGCCAAGGCGACGGTCCTGGCGGTGCGCGAGAAAGCCGGCCAGCACTATGTTGACTTGGCGGTTTCCACGGTCAACCAGGACGGCAAGGAAGTCATGTCGGGTTCGGCGACGGCTCGGATCGACCCGTAGCCCGTATCCCGGCACCCCACTGGCAAACCCTGCACCGGAAGCGCCACGCCACCCAGCTTACCGCTCTTCCGTCATGCCCCAGCCCGGCTTGTCCGGGGCATTATCCGGGTCACCTGTCGCGGCGCGCGCGAACAGCGGCCCGGACAGGCGGATCGAGGGCCAGGCGAGCGGTGATGTCCAGCCGGAAAGTGCCGCAGGCGCCGAACAAAGAAACCGCTGGTCCGCATGCAACCGACGACGCAAGGGCTGCCTTTTGCGCGATTGACATAGGCCCGACGGAGCCGCGATAATGACGCTGCCCGGTGGTAGAATCGGGTGGATATTTTAACGATGTTGTTGCTGTAATTAATCCGACATTGATCGAAACTACGCGTGACGTGACCGGGCGATGCGACGACACTGCATAAGCGAGCTCGGGTACAATGCGGGTAGCCATCATTTCGTTTGGATCTCAGGGCGACACCAGGCCGTTGATCGCCTTGGGCCAAAGCTTGGTGCGGGCAGGGCATCAGGCGATATTGCTTGCTGATCCTGAATTCGCCGGGCTTACAGCCGAATCCGGCGTAGATTTCCTGCCGCTCGCCGGCGGCAGCGTTCGTGAACTGTTCACAAACCGGGAGATTGCGAAACCAAGTCGACGCGGGTTCGATGTTTGGGGCGTGATGCAGGTGCTGATGGAGCACATGGGCCGCTACACGGAGACCTGGGGGCGGCAACTCCGCAACGCAGCGTCGGATGCAGACGTGGTCGTTGCGTCCGGGCTTACCTTCTTCATCGGCCTGGCCGTCGCCGAGGCGCTCGGCCTCCCGACCGTCGCGGCATCGCTGCAACCGGTTGTGCCAACCCGGGATTTCCCGCCGGCTATCATCCGGGCCCCCGGGATGCCACGCATCGTCTACCCGACATTGCACAGGATCGTCTCGATCGCGGTCTGGTTTCTCACGGCACGATCCGTGCAGCGGCTGCGGCACGCGACACTGGGTCTGCCGAAATGGCCTTGGTACGGGCCTGCACGCCAAATGCTGCGCCAGCGTACCCCGCTGCTGGTTGCGGTCAGCCCAACGGTTGTGCCACGCCCGCGGGACTGGCCCGATTTTATTCACCTGACCGGCTTCTGGTACCTCGACGCGGCTGATGCCTACCAGCCTCCGGCACGCTTGCTGCGGTTCCTCGAAGCCGGCGAGCCGCCGGTGTATGTGGGTTTTGGAAGCATGGCGGGTTTCGATCCGCTGGCAACGGCAGAACTGTTGGTGGAAGCCCTCGGCGTGCGCCGGGCGATTATTGCCGCCGGTTGGGGAGGACTCACGTCACAGGCTTTGCCGGACAACGTCCTTTGTATCGAGGCCGCGCCGCATGACTGGCTGCTGCCGCGCATGAGCCTCGCCATCCACCATGGCGGGGCTGGCACGACCGCCGCCGTGGCTCGGGCCGGCATCCCTCAGATTGTCATTCCGCATATAACGGACCAGCCCTTTTGGGCCGCCTGCGTGCAGTCGCTGGGCGTTGGGCCGGCTCCGATCGAGCGCCGGACCCTGACGGCCGAGAACCTGGCCATGGCCATCCGGGCTGCCGAAACCCGGGCGATGCGTCAGACCGCCGCTGCCCTGGGCGCGCGGGTTCGCGCGGAAGACGGAGTCGGCGAGGCGGTGCGATTGATCGAGCGAGTCGCGCGCGCCAACCGCTCCCGGCAGGGATCACGCCCGATCGCCCTGCCGATGCCGCCCGAAAGTGTCGGTGCGGAAAACTTTGCCTCGGGCGCGGTCGCTGCCTTCCGTCAGTCGGGCGAAGGCCCCATAGGCGTCAGACCAGCAACCTGAACTGCGCGCCGTCGCCGGCCGCGTGAAGGCAGGCCACGACCCCCTTGCGGAGCGGAGCCTTAGACACCGGTCCAGCCGGCCACCAAAGCCGTGAGCAACCGAGCGGCCCGCGCCGAACCGTTGCCCAGCGCGCTGAGCCTGCGCGCATCATGACGGAGGAAAACGCAGCAGCCGCGGCACTTATTTAACGCCCATTGAGCCATCGCCCGCCATGACGGTGGGGACGACCGTGCCTATGGGTCAAACTCGATGCGGGGTGGGATTACTTCTTGATCCCCAGCCCGGCGAACTTCTTGTTGAACTTCGCCACCTGACCGCCGGTGTCCATCATGCGCTGCACGCCGGTCCAGGCCGGGTGGGACTTCGGATCGATGTCCAGGCGCAGCGTGTCGCCCGGTTTGCCCATGCAGGACCGGGTCTTGAACTGCGACCCGTCGGTCATGATGACGTTAATCTCGTGGTACTGGGGGTGTATGCCCGGCTTCATGATTACAATGTCCTTCCTGGCACTGCCGATACCGACCGGCCGCGCGAAGCCGGGCCTATACCCGCACGCCGCGCATACCTCAAGCCCGACGTGATCGGGTTTGCCATGGACCACCCGGGACGGAGCGACTATCAGGTGCCGCCCCACAGTCACAGGCTTTCGTACTGATGCTTATCCGCCTGCTCGCCGGTCTCGTCGATTTCAGCCGGCGTCACGCCCTTTATGTCCTGCTCGGGGGTGTGCTGCTCGCCGCATGCGCCGGCTGGTTCGCCGCCAACCATCTCGGCGTCAGCACCGACACCGACCTGATGTTCTCGCAAAGCCTCCCCTGGCGGCAGCGGGCAATCGAGATGAACAAGGATTTCCCGCAGAACACTAACCTGCTGGTGGCCGTGGTCGACGCGCGCATCCCGGAGGAAGCCGACGCCACCGCCAACGAACTGGCCAGGCGCCTGTCGGCGGAAACGCAGCACTTCACTTCGATCCGCCGCCCGGACGCCAACCCGTTCCTGGAGAAGGAGGGTCTGCTGTTCCTCGACTTGAAGCAGTTGTCGGCGCTGATGGACCAGACGATCGATGCGCAGCCCTTCCTCGGACAGCTCGTTGTCGATCCATCCGCGCGCGGGCTGTTTTCCGCGCTGTCGCTGCTCGGGATGGGGGTGACGCAGACGGATGCCGACCTGACGCCCTACCTGAAGCCGATCGAGAGCTTCCATGTGGCGATGGCTGATGCGCTGGCGGGTCATGCGCGGCCGCTGTCGTGGCAAAGCCTGCTCGGCGGCAGCCTGAGTGACTTGGCCGGACCCTACCGTTTCGTGCTGGCTCAGGTGCGGCAGGATTTCGGCGCGCTGGAGCCGGGCGGCGCTGCGACCGGCGCGATGCGCGCGGCAATAGCGGATCTGGATTTCGTGAAGTCGGGCGAGGCGCATGTCAGGATTACCGGCCCGGTCGCCCTGGCCGACGAAGAATTCGCCACGGTCGCCCAGGGCGCCGTGGTGGGCCTGATTGGCAGCCTGGTCCTGATCACACTCTGGCTGTTTCTGGCGGTCCGCACCTGGCGGCTGATCGTGCCGATTTTGATGACGTTGATCCTTGGGCTGATGCTGACCGTGCTGTTCGCGGCTGCCGTTGTCGGCACCCTGAACCTGGTGTCTGTCGGCTTCGGCGTCCTGTTTGTCGGCATCGCAGTCGATTTCGCTATTCAGTTCTCGGTGCGCTACCGCGAGTACCGGTTCGGGCAGGGCGATCCGGCCGCCGCGATGACCGAGACCGCCCGCCGCGTCGGCGTGCAAATCCTGATTGCCGCCCTGGCCACCTCGGCGGGGTTCCTGGCCTTCGTCCCGACCGACTTTTCCGGCGTCGCGGAGCTTGGCCTGATCGCCGGTGCGGGCATGATCATGGCCTTTATCTGCACGATCTTCTTCCTGCCCGCGGCGATCACCGTATTCCGGCCGCGCGGCGAGGCGGGGGAGGTGGGCTTTGCCTGGGCGGGGCGCATCGATCCGCTCATCATTCGCCGCCGTGTCCCGATCCTGATCGGCTTCGGCGTCCTGGCGGTGGCCGCCGTGTCGGTGTCGCCGTGGCTGGTGTTCAACTCCGACCCGCTGGCCACCAAGAACCCGAACACCGAGGCGATGCGCACGCTGCGTGACCTGATCAACAACCCGCTGACCAACCCCTATACGATCGATGTGCTGGCCCCCAGCGCGCAGGCGGCGGCGGAACTGGCGCCGCGGCTGGAAAAGCTGCCGAGCGTCTCCGGCGTGATCAGCATCAACACGTTCGTGCCTGAGGATCAGTCGCAGAAGCTGGCGGTCATCGCGGATGCGAACACCATTCTGGCGCCCACGCTGGCGCCGCGCGGTTCATCCGCACCGGTCACGCCGGAGCAGATCCGGATGGCCGCCAAGTCAGCGCTCAGCCAGATCGATCCAGCGCTGCGCAAGCTGCCGAAGGACCACCCGCTGGTGTTCGTCGCCGAGGATCTGCGACGGATGGCAAGCGCGCCGGACGATGTTCTGATGGCCGCCAATTCCGCGCTGGTCCGTTTCCTGCCGGAGCAGCTTGATCACCTGCGGACGGTGCTCGCCGCCGAACCGGTGACTCTGAGCGCCATTCCGGCCGAGTTCGCACGCAACTGGTTACTGCCGGACGGGCGGGCGCGGGTGCAGGTGAACCCGACCCCAGCCTCGCACACGCCGAAGGGGCTGCGGGAGTTCGTCCGCCAGGTGACCGCTCTCGCCCCCGATGCCGGCGGTTCGGCGGTGACCATCGCGGCGACCAGCGACACCATCGTCGGCGCATTCCGGTCCGCGGCGATCTATGCCGTGATCGCGATCGCCATCATCCTGTCCGCGCTGCTGCGGCGGGCGCTGGATGTGACTCTGGTGATGGCTCCGCTGCTGCTGTCGGCGCTGCTGACCTTGCTGATCGCGGTGCTGCTGCCGCTGCCGTTGAACTTTGCCAATATCATCGCGCTGCCCCTGTTGCTCGGAGTGGGCGTATCGTTTAATATCTACTTCGTCATGAACTGGCGTGCCGGCCAGCATCATCCGCTGGGCAGCGCGACAGCCCGTGCGATCCTGTTTTCCGCCCTGACGACCGGCACTGCATTCGGATCGCTGGCACTGTCGGCTCATCCCGGGACCGCCAGCATGGGAGAATTGCTGCTGATCAGCCTCGGCTGCACGCTGGTGGCGAGCCTGGTGTTCATCCCGGCGCTGTTGGCGAGCCTGACGCCGCGAGAGACGGTTTGAGGAGGCGTTATGCGCAGGCGATCGATGGCTTCGCTGGGCTTGCTTCTGCTGACGGCCGCCGCAGCCCCTCCAGGGCCATGCGGACCGGCCGAAAAGCCCGCGCCGATCGGCCAGACTGAAAGCACCGGCGCGCCGCACGAGCCGGGTTTGCCGGCAATATCCGAGATAGACGATCCTTGCGACAGCGGCGGGGTTGAACCACCCGCCACGCTAACGATAACGCCGAACAACGAGGCGGAGGAAGCGCTGCACGGCTTGCCGCCGTCCGAGGCGTTGCGCCCAATCGATCATACCAGAGAGGTACCGGCTTACCGGTGACCGCGGCGGGGAATCTACCGGGAAAACGGGCGATAGTCCTGAGCGCACCGCGCTCCGTCCGGCGGAAGCGTTCCATCGGTCAGATACGCCGCGATGGCGTCCTGCGCGCATCGGCTCGGGTTCAGCAATTCGGTATGCCCGAAGCCGTCAACGGTCAGGAAATGTCCATCGTACAACTCGGCGGCCATGCGCCTGGAGCTTGAATACGGCGTCGCCGGGTCGAATGTGTTGCCGACAACCAGAACCGGCGGTGTCGGCGTGTTCCAGGGACCGGAATAGGTCTCGGCCGCCTCGATCGACCAGCCGAGGCAGATTGCCAGCAGCGGCCAGGCGGTCAGGCCCGCCCGCCGGTCAGAGAACAGAGCCTGTTTCACGTTGGCCGTCACCGTCGCCGGGTTGGGGCTTTCGCCGCAGATGACAGCGGCCTGACGGCCATAACTGGTTGTGTAGGTCGCTGCTTGCGACGCCGTGGACACCGCTGCCGGGGCGGCTTGCGCGGCGGCCGAGGACTGGCCTCCGGCATTGGTGGCTGACCAGACATCCTGCAGGAATTGAGCGACAGCGACATATCCCGGGAACCGGTCGAAACCCGGCACCGGATGGATGATAAAGATCGAGCTCTGGAAATAGGAGATGACAGCCGTGTCGTCGACCGCCTGACCGTCAATCGTAACCGGATTGGTTCTGAGACTTTCCAGCAACGACTGATACTTCTCCTGTGTCGCTTCAGCCTTCGGCGCGGCAAAGGGGCAACTCGCAACGCCGGCCTCCCCGCATGCCGCCAGGAATGCCGTTACCGTTTCCGACGATCCGATATCCGAACCGATACGCACGAACGTGCTGAGGCGACGACTGTCCTTGCCGGTTCCCGCCCAGGCTGTCGGGTAGACCGCGCCGTCGAGCACGGCCGCCCTGACGTTCCCGGGGAACATGTTCAAATAGGTCGCTCCGAGAAAAGTGCCGTAGGACGTGCCGTAATAGCTGATCTTAGCGTCACCGACGGCTTGCCGCAGAAGATCGAGGTCGCGTGCATTGTCTGCTGTCGAAACATGCGCCAGAAGGGACCCTTCCCTGGCAACGCATGCCTGATTAAGCGTGGTGCGAGCGTTGGAAAGCTTGGCCAGGTCAGATGGAGACACGGGAATAGCAGGCAGGCCCGCGTAGAGATTTTGGGTAAATGTTGCTTCGTCGCTTGCACTGTTGAAGCATTGAACGACGGGTGTTGTGTCGCCTCCCATGCCTCTGGGATCCCAACTGACAATATCGAAGCGGCTTGTCACCTGCGCGGGAAAGCCGCCGATGGCGATTGGCATGTACTGTGTTCCGGAGTCGCTCGGTCCGCCGGGATTCCAGAACAGCGTGCCAATCCGGTTTTTTGAATCGTCGGCGGAATGTTTGATCAGGGCGAGGGAGAAAGATCCGCCCTCCGGATCGGAGTAATCGATCGGAACCCGGGCCGTTGAGCACAAGAAGCCGGCATCCTGCTGATCCGCGCAGGGCTGCCAGTTCAGCACCGGCACGGGAACCGCCTCGGCGGCGGCTGCCGGCCACGCAGCCGCGGCGGCGAGGCAGGCGGCGGAAACCCGCAGGGCAACCGATAAGACACGCCGAACGGATCGTGATGCGGACATGCGAACGGCTCCGGAATGGACAGAAGATGGTTTTATCAACGGAGACATCAAGGCTTGATGCCGCGGTTGCGCACGTTTGACTGCAAGCCGGTATTGGGTCCGGCGCGTTTTGTTGTACGCAAATTCATGCTTGTCCGTTAGCACCCCGATTTGTTGCCTGCAATATACCGGGACAAAAACTCAGATCACAGACAAGACATTCCGCCGCGACAAACGGGACGCCGAGGCGCCCGGCTCAACCGGCGGCCAGCCGCTTCTCGCGGGCTTCAACCAGAAGGCATAGTATTTCGAACAGCACCGAAGCAGCGTTGAACGAAGTCAACGTGCCAGTATCAAACGGCGGCGCCACCTCCACCACGTCGCCGCCGACGAAGTCGAGGCCGCGCAGCTCGCGCAATAGACGCAGCGCCTGCAATGCGGTCAGGCCGCCGGCCTCCGGCGTCCCGGTGCCGGGCGCCTCGCTCGGGTCGAGGCTGTCGATGTCGAACGACAGATAGACCGGGCCGCCGCCCGCCACACGGCGGGCTTCCTCGGCGACATAGCGCCAACCGCGGTCGTCGAATTCGTCCATCGCCAGCACCCGCATGCCGCTGCGCTGGCTGAAGCCCCACAGGTCCGGATCATTGGTGGTGCCGCGAATGCCGATCTGAATGACGCGGTGGGGGTCGAGGAGGTTTTCCTCGACGGCGCGGCGGAACGGGGCGCCGTGATGAAAGCGCGACCCCATGTAATCGTCGCCGGTGTCGCAATGCGCATCGATATGCACCATGCCCACCGGCCCGCCAGCCGCCACCGCTCGCAGAATCGGCAGGCTGATGGAATGATCGCCACCGACGGACAACGGCACGATCCCGGCAGCCGTGACGGTCCGGTAGAACGTTTCGATCTCCTGGTGGGCGTTGGTCAGTTCGTACGGCTGCTCGATCCAGCAATCGCCGAGGTCTCGTACCCTGGCGCTGGCGAAGGGTGCTATCCGGGTGGCGGCATTGATACGCCGCAGCAATGTCGATTGCTCGCGCACCCCGCGCGGCCCGTGGCGCGTGCCGGAACGATGGGTGACGCCGCCGTCGAACGGCACGCCGATAATGCCGATATCCACGTCATCGGTCGCGTGCGCCAGCGGCGCCCGAAAGAACGAGGCAACGCCGGCATAGCGCGGGAGCGCCTGCGGGTCCTGGAAGTCAGTGTAAATCCGCGGTTGCTTGATCATCCGTCGGGCTGCTCCTTTGCGTTATGGACGGAAGGCTGTGATGGACGGAAGGTTGTGCCACACGCAATGTGTCATGGCCGGGCTCGGCCCGGCCATCCACGTCTTTGCCGTGACCAGCTCCGTAAGCCGTGGATGGCCGGGACAAGCCCGGCCATCCACGGAGACGATGGTGGGGTGCCGACCACTGGCTCACCCCATCATTCCGGCGGCGATGTTAACGGTGAATGCCACGATGACCGTGTTGAACAGGAAGCTCAACAGCCCATGCAGAGCGGCGACGCGGCGCAGCTTGCGGCTGGTGATCTGCACGTCGGACACCTGGAACGTCATTCCCAGAACCAGGGAAAAATACAGGAAGTCCATGTAGTCGGGCCTTGTCTCCCCGGGGAATTCCAGGCCGCCATCGACATCGGGACCGCCGAGGTCGTCCGCATCGAACTCGTGCGCGTAACGGAACGCGAAGGTCACGTGGGTCACCAGCCAGGACATGAACAGCGTTACCGCCACCAGCGCCACCTGCAGCCCGCGATCAGCGTCGGACGCCCGCTTGATGGCGGAAAACTCGCTGCTGATAACGACGAAGCTGACGATCACCACGGCCAGGGTCAGCCAGAAGATGGTCCACTCGCCTTCCTCCTGCGCTTCCGCCCGCGCCGGCATCCGTTCCGCCGTTGTCGTAACGAACACATATGCGGCCACACCGAGAAACACCGACACGGCGACATCCCAGGCCAGCAACCCCCGCGTCGTGGCGGAAAGTGCCGCGGGAAGCAGCGGCCAAAACGCCAATCCGGTCAACAGCCCCGTCACCATGCCCGGCCTTGCCCGGATCGTTCGCCAAATCGATCGCATGGGTTCGCCTAGACCAGGGTCGCCAGCAGTCCCGCCACCAGCTTGCCGCGCGACACCAGGCTGTCCACCTCGATATGCTCGTTCAGCGTATGCGCCCCTGCCCCGGCAACCCCCAGCCCATCCAATGTCGGCACCCCCATCGCGCCGGTGAAATTGCCGTCCGATCCGCCGCCCGCGCTTTGCGAGCTGATGTCGGCGCCCAAACGCCTTGCGACCTGCCGGGCTGCCTCATACAGCGCCATGGTCCCGGCATCCGGCTCCCACACCGGACGGGTGACGCCGCGGGTCACCCTGAACTGCACCTCGTTGGATGACGCCCGTAAATCCAGCATCGCCGCGACCCCGCGGTCCAGATCCTCCTGCCGCTTGGCCATCGACAGCGCCTCACCGGTGCAGGTGGTGCTGACGCAGTTCACCCACTGGCCGCCATGGATGCGGCCGACACTGAAGGTGCAGCTTTCAGTCGTCATATCCTCGATCTCGATCAGCTTCCGCGCCATTTCGCGAATCGCCGAACGGCCGGCGCCGGGGGAGGAGCCGGCGTGGCTGGGGCGGCCGGTGGCCTCCAGGTTGAAGCGGGCGATGGCGTAGCGGCCCGTGACCACGCCGCCATCGGGCCGCGCCGGTTCGGGGATCAGCACATAAGCCTGGCGCGACGCCTCCGCCTCGATCAGGTCGCGGGTGGAGGGCGACCCGACTTCCTCGTCGCTGGTGAGCAGGACGGTGATAGGCAGGTCGGTGTTAACGCCGGCGCGCTGAAGCTGGCGGATCGCCTCCAGCGCGATGTAGTTGCCGGCTTTCATGTCCAGGATACCCGGGCCGAACGCCAGGTTGCCGTCACGGCGGAACGGCAGATTCGCCAATGTGCCAATGGGGTGAACGGTGTCGAGATGGCCCATCACCAGGATGCCCGGCACATGCGGCGTCGGGTGCGGGAAGCTGGCGCGGACGCAGTCGCCGAACCCGCCTGTCCCGGCGATCCGCTCGGTCCGCGCGCCGGACAGAATCAGCGCGCGGGAGACGATGTCCATCATACGGTTGACCGCCGCGGCATCGTAGGTCGGGCTTTCGCACTCCACCCACGACTGTAGTCCGGCCAGCATGGCATCGGCGTCGAAGGGCAGCGCGTTCGGGTCCATGCCGCGGTTTCTCCTGTCCGTCGGCAAACGATGCCATGGTCAGGGCAGATTCGCGAGCCTTTGACCGAGCAGTTCAAAGAAACCGTCGGCATCCAGCGTCTCCAGCACCGTCGCGTTGGGCGGATCGCCGGTGCGGCCGCCCGGGTCGAACAGCGTGCGCCCCCGGCCTGGTCCGGGGCCGAGATCGACGCGCACCGAGCACGGCCGCACGGTGAACAGGTCCGGGCGGATCAGCCAGGCGACCGCGCACGGGTCATGCAGCGGCGCGCCTCTGCGGCCGAACCGCGGCGAGGGCGGCACGCTGGCCTGGATGTCGCAGGCGGCTTGCAGGCAACTGCCGCTGCCGCGGGCGCGCCAGGCGGCGATGCGCGCCGGGGTCACCAAGGCCTGCGCCGTCAGTTCCAAGGTCGCGAATACCACGGGGCGGCCGGCATCGAGCAGGATCGACAGCGCCTCCGGGTCGCTCCAGGCATTGAATTCAGCTTCGGGCGTGACGTTGCCCGCTTCCCGGGATCCGCTCATGAGCACGATGCGGGCGACTTTTTTCGCCAAAGCGGGCTCGGTGGCCAGGGCGATCGCCAGGTTGGTGGCAGGGCCGATGCCGATAAGGGTGAGCGGCTCGGGATGGCTGCGCAGCAGGCTGCGGATGACGTCGGCGGCCAGGCCGGGCGCCGGCTGACCGCCCGGTGGCAGTTTGACTCCGCCCAGGCCGTCATCCCCATGCACCCCCGGCTCACTCCTGAACCGCCCCAGCAGCGGCCGATCGGCTCCGGCATGGACGGGAGTGGGGGAGTTGGCGAGGGCCGTGAGGGCAAGAGCGTTGGGCAGCGTGCAATGCAGCCCGGCATTGCCGCCGGCAACCGTGACGGCCAGCACCGACAGTTCCGGCGAGGCGAATGCCAGCAGCAGCGCGACCGCGTCGTCCGTCCCGGGGTCGCAGTCGATGATCACGGGGATTGGCATTGGCTATCCGCAATGGTTTGACGGTGAACCGCAAGCGGTGTATCGGGCGAGGCCGCTTCCGGGGCCGGCTTCAAGGCCGGCGTGTGGTTCGAATTCGGCTTTACGCGCAGAGTTTGCTGAGAAAGATTGAGATCGCAGAGAAGAATTCTTATGCTTTCGGCGCCGGTTTGTTTTGTAGGTTGTATATCAATGTCTCCGCCGCGATGCGAACTATGCGCCACCGTATCCTGCGTCGAAGAAACAAAATTTTTTCTCTGCGATCTCGGTGATATCTGCGGCCTCTGTGCATAAAGCGGAGGTTCAACCAACCCGGGCGGTGCCGGTTCGCCGCCGCGCTTCGCCTCCGCACGTCCGTGAAGACAAATCAATAGACCACCCTTTCAAGCATCCTTCTGGAATCGTTACATCCGGCCGCCATCGGATTGACTGGCCACCGGGCACTATCCACCCGCCGGCACATGGCTGCCATATCGCGCCCGCAACTCCGTCTTCAGCAGCTTGCCCGTCGCGGTATGCGGCAGGCTGTCAACGAACAGCACGTCATCCGGCATCCACCATTTGGCGATGCGCGTCGACAGGAAATCCAGAATCCCGGCCTTCGTCGGCTCCCGCTCCTCCTTCGCATGGACCAACAGCAGAGGACGCTCCTGCCACACCGGATGATGAATGGCGATCACCGCCGCCTCGAACACATCCGGATGCGATACGGTCAGGTTCTCGATCTCAATCGAGGAAATCCATTCCCCGCCCGATTTGATCACGTCCTTCAGGCGATCGGTCAGTTGCACGTACCCGTCGGGATCAATGGTCGCGGCATCGCCCGTGCTGAACCAGCCATCCGCATCCAGCACCTGGCCGCCCGCATTCCTGAAATACCCCGAAATCACCCAATTCCCCCGCACTTTCAATTCGCCAACCGATCGGCCGTCATGCGGCAACGGCAGGCCATCGGCATCCACCAGCTTCAGTTCGACGCCGTAGACCTGGCGCCCCTGTTTCACCTGCATATCGACAATCGCGTCCGGCGCCGCGTCGGCGTGCTTCGCCAGCGGCGCCCCCGCCGTCACCAGCGGACTGGTTTCCGTCATGCCCCAGGCATGCAGCAGAAAAACGCCAAGCCAGTCGCGGAATTTCTCGATCATCGCACGCGGTGGCGCGCTGCCGCCGGCGAACACCCGCTTTAATTTCAATCCGGACAGATCGATCGATTCTCTTTGCGGTTCCAACCATGCGAGGAAATTCAGCCACACCGTAGGAATGCCGCCGGCCGCGGTGCAGCCTTCCTGTTGCAGCAACAGAAAGATACTCTCCGGGTCGAGCCGCGGCCCAGGCAGCACCAGCTTCGCCCCGCACATCGCCGCGGCGAACGGAATGCTCCAGGCATTGGCATGGAACAGCGGCACCACCGTCAGGATCGTATCGCTAGACGAAAACGCCAGCGAATCCGCCGCACAGGCGGCAAACGCATGCAGCACAGTCGATCGGTGCGAATACAGCACGCCCTTGGGATTGCCGGTCGTGCCCGATGTGTAACAGAGCGTCGAAGCGGTATTCTCGTCGAACACCGGCCATTCCGCCACCGGTTCGGCAGCTTCGATCAGGGCTTCGTAGCCCAGCAGCCCGTCCACCCTCACCGCCGGCAGGCTATCCGCATCGCACAGCGCGACCCAGCCGCGGACACGCGGCAGCAGCGGCGCTAGTTGCTCGACCAGCGGCACGAATGCGGGGTCGAAAAAAACGTAACCGTCCTCCGCGTGATTGATGATGTATTGGATTTGCTCGGGGAACAGGCGCGGATTGACCGTGTGCAGGATGCGGCCCGAGCCTGTTACGCCGTAGTAAAGCTCCAGATGCCGGAAGCCGTTCCAGGCCAACGTGGCGACTGGCTCGCCGAACCGAACGCCAAGCCTCTCCAACGCCCGCCCGACCCGTTTGGCGCGTTCGGCAACAGCCGCGTAGGTCGAACGGTGCATGGCGCCGGCCGGATCGCGCGAGACGATCTCCCGCGCGCCATGCTGCGATGCGGCGTAATCCACCAAGGTGGATATCAGCAGCGGACGGGTCTGCATCAGGCCGAGCATCGGTAACCTCCCTGTTTTGCTTGCAGGCAGGCTACTGTCTTGGATCAGTCCGCCTCAAGTATCTTTCCTGGCATTCCAGAACAGGGCGAAGCCGTTCAGCACGCCGGTCAGTTTCGCCGAATACGCCGTCGCCTGCAGATACTGCCCGAGCGGCAGATACGGCAGCTCCTCGAACGCCGCCGCCTGGATCTCGCGCGCCACCTGTCGCTGGCCGGCCAGGTTGGGGGCGTCGAACCAGGCCTCACGCAGCGCTTCGATCCGCGGAATGTCGGGCCAGCCGATCCAGGCGCTGGCGCCGTTGGTGCGCAGGGCGAGTTGGCCGGCGGGGGTCAGCATATCGGTGCCGGCCCAGGCGGTGCAGAAGGCGCTCCAACCGCCCTGCTCCACCGGGTCCTTCTTGACCCGGCGCTGATTGACGCTGCCCCAGTCGGTGGCGACGTAATCGACGTTCATGCCGGAGCGTTCCAGCATGTCGGCCACCACGTCCGCCATCGCCTTCAGCACCGGGAAGTCGGTGGCCGCGAGCAGCACGACTTTCTCGCCATGGTAGCCGGCGGCCTTCAGGTCGCGCTTGACCTTGTCATAGTCGCGCGGGCTGGTGAGTGCCGAGAACCCGACATCGCTCGCCATCGGCGTGCCGGGGCAGAAGAACCCCGTCGGCGTATGCGACATGGCGGGATCATCAGACGCCACCGCCGTCATGATGTCCTGCTGGTCGACCGCCCCGAGCAGGGCGCGGCGGATGGCCGGGTTGTTGAACGGCGGCTGGACGAAGTTGAACCGCATCATCGCCATCTGGCCGGACGGGTCCTGTACCGCGACCTTGAGGTTCTTCGCCTTGCGCAGCAACGGCAGCAGATCGGCTGTCGCATAGTCCCACCAGTCCTGCTCGCCGCTTTGCAGCGCAGCGGAAGCGGTGGAGGCGTCGCTGATGGTCGTCCACTCCACCCGATCGAAGTGCGCGATCTTCGGCCCGGCGGTCCAGTCGGGCGTGCCGCCGGAGCGCGGGATGTAGCCGGCGAATCGTTCATAGGCCGCCTTGGCGCCGGGAATGCGGTCCTTGGCGATAAAGCGATACGGGCCGCTGCCGACGATTTCGGTGATCTGGGTGAAGGCATCGGTCTTGGCCAGCCGCTCCGGCATCATCGCCGGCATCAGCGACGGCGACTTGCCGAGCGCGTCCGGCAGCAACGGGAACGGCTTCTTCAGGCGGAACCGGATGGTCTTGTCGTCGGGTGCGGAGAGTTCGTCGGCGGCCGCCAGCAGCGCCTGCCCGAACGCGTCCCGCTTGCCCCAGCGGTTGATCGAGGCGACACAGTCGCGCGCCAGGACTTTCTCGCCATCGTGCCATGCCAGCCCGTCGCGCAGGGTCAGCGTCCATAGCTTGCCGTCGTTCTCGATGACATGGCCGGCGACCATCTGCGGCGAGGCGGCATAGGTGCTGTCCTGGCCATACAGCGTGTCGAACACCATAAACCCATGATTCCGCGTCACATACGCCGTCGTCCAGATCGGATCCAGCACCACCAGATCGGCTTGCGGAATGAAACGCAGCAGCCGCGTCCCCTGGGAGCGGGCGATCGACGGAGCCACCAGGGCGGCGGCCGAGGTTGCGAGGAAGGCGCGGCGCTTCATGGTGTTGATCCCCCTGCCAGACGGCGTGGGTATAGCAGCGGTTGGTGGAACGAACGAGGGGCCGCGCCTAGTGTCAGGGTTCGCAACGTGCGATCCCATACAGCGCGGCGAAGCCGGAGCGGCGCAACAGACGAAACCGCTCCGGCGGCAGGGCGGCCGCCGCACCGGCCCCGGTCAGCAGGACGTAGTCGAACCCGCACACATCCGCCGTTGCGGCCTGCGCCGCGTCCGGCAAGTCGCCGACGCGCCCGGCCATTGCGCTATACGGCGGGCGGGTTTGCAGCGGCTGTTGCGAGACGTTGTCGAACTCGAACGGCCACCAGGCGCGGCGCTCGATCAGCGCCAGCGCACCGAGATGGATGTCGGTGCGGGAACCATCGGACATGCTGCGGGAATTGGGACCCACGGCCGCGGCGACGTAGACCGCCTGGCCGGGACGAACCGGCTCCAGCACGCGGCGGATGTCGTCGATATCCGTCTGATGCGCCGCCCAGGCGGTGGTGAGGACGGCCATGCGGGCGGCGAAAAGCAGGATGATCGCGGCGGCCGCCAAGACGCTTGGCCCGCGCGGCCAGCGCTTGGGGACGAAGCCGGCGAACAGCATGAAGTCCAGCATAACGGCCAGGCGGGTATCGAGATGATACGTCCCCTTCCAGGC
Organism: uncultured Rhodopila sp.; assembly: GCF_903944925.1. GTDB lineage: Bacteria > Pseudomonadota > Alphaproteobacteria > Acetobacterales > Acetobacteraceae > Rhodopila. The sequence continues at coordinate 30,597 of NZ_CAJATU010000098.1, forward strand.
GTACGGCGCGGCGAGGAAAGCGGCGAACAGGACCGACATCGGCACGGCCGCGACGCCGGGGAACCGGCCATGGCGGGTCAGCACCCACAGCATCGGCAGGCCAATGGCGACGGAGGCTGTGGCAGCATCCAGCCAGCCGAGGTAGTTCGAGAATACTCCGGCGAGCTGGAGCAGTTTTTCTCCGTACGGCAGAAAAGCCGCGTCGCCGCCAAGCTGGCTCAGGTCGGATGCCGCATACAGTAACGCGGGGGCAGCGAGGACCAGACAAAGCACGAGGCCGCGGCGCAGCGCTTCCCGCAGCACCGGAACAGGTGCCGTGCGGGAGGCACGGCCCCCCGTCATGGTGGCCGCAGGGCCACCATCCACGCCTTGCGATGCCCGACCGCCCCCCGGCCTCCGCTGGGGGCATGCTCCGCGATCCATGACGGTGGCAAGCCGGCTCTGCCCGGTGAGGCGTCCGGTCCTTTCTTTCGCGCTCGTCCAAACCCGGAACAACTCGGCCCCGCCGATGAGCACGGCAAAGAAAACAAGCCCCATCAGATGGCAGGCGAACAAGGCAAGCGCCCCGAAGGTGGCAATCGCAACCATCCGGTTCGGCTGAGTCTCCCGCCAGCGCAGCCAAACAGCGGCCAGCAGCAGCGCCAGCCCGATCCCGATGGAGAAGTTAAGGAACCCATACAGCAGGCAATTGTTCCAGGCCACCAGCCCGACGCCAAGCGCCCACCACCGGCCGCCGAGGGCGGAGGCGTAGGCGATTGTGCCAAGCACCGGCAGCAGCACCGCTACTGCGATCAACAGCCGCCCCACGTCATAAACCGGCAGCACCTGCATCAGCGGCGGCCCCGCCAGGTCGAGCGCCAGGTTCGGAATAACCGACCAATGCGACCCATAGAACTTTGCCAGTTCGGCATCGCCCGGCAGCGAGGCCAGGACGAACAGCCGGGCCAAATGGTTCGGATAATCGATCAGCGGCGGCACATCGCAGACCAGCAAGGGCGCCACCAGCACAAGGCATAGTGCCGCCAGCGCCGCCCACCACGCGGCTCGGGCGGATATCGCGGATCGGGTCATTCGAAAGCGAGCCTTGGCGACATCCGCACTCCGGTCCCGGTGGCTTGATAGCGGCTTCCATGCCGCTCCGGTATGGCGGATTTTCGGCGAACCCTGGCGAATGTCCCGGGCGCTGGCATTTGCCGGCGTATCGGATAGGTTCGGCGTCATGCGCCTGCCCGCCGAGTTCTCCCTGATCGCCCGCCATTTCCTGGCTTTGGCCGACCCCGGCGCGCTGGGGCTCGCCGACGATGCTGCCGTGCTGACCCCGCCGCCGGGGCGGGAACTGGTGCTGAGTGCGGACGCCATGGTGGCGGGTGTGCATTTCCTGCCGGATGACCCGCCCGAGACGGTCGGGCGCAAGCTGCTGCGGGTCAACCTGTCCGATCTGGCCGCAAAAGGCGCCGTACCCCTCGGCTACCTGATGACGGTCTCGACTCCCAAGGACACGCCGGACTCCTGGTTCGCCGGATTTGCCAAGGGATTGGCCCGTGACCAGGCGACTTACGGCGTGACGCTCCTGGGCGGGGACACCACCTCGACCCCGGGGCCGATATCGCTGTCGCTGACGATTATCGGGCATGTCGCACCGGGAACCGCCGTGCTGCGTTCCGGCGCGCGGCCGGGGGACGAGATCTGGGTCACCGGCACGATCGGAGACGGCGCGCTGGGGCTGCAGGCGGCGTTGAGCAAGCTTCCCGATTCGGACGGCTACCTGTTGGACCGATACCGCCTGCCGCAACCGCGGATCGGCCTGGCGCTGGCCGGCATCGCCTCGGCCGCGATGGATGTGTCGGACGGGTTGGTGCAGGATCTCGGGCACCTCTGCCGCGGCGGGGGCGTTGCGGCGGAGATCGAGGCGGCCCGGGTGCCGCTATCGGAGGCCGCGCGGGCGGCGGGTGCGGCGTGGCTGGAAACCTGCCTGACCGGCGGAGACGACTACGAACTTCTGCTGGCGGTGCCAGCGCAACGGCGCGCCGCATTGGTGGCGGAGTCCGGCCGAGCCGGGGTCGCCGTCACCCGGATCGGAACCTTCCGTCCCGGACCGCCGGATGTGACGGTACGTCTGGCCAGCGGCGAACCGATGGCTCTGACAAAAGGCGGATGGAGCCACTTTTAGGCCGGCGGTCAAGGCGCCTTCGCCGCAAATGATCGCTAACCCAAGGTTAATGGCGCCCGATTTTACTCCGGATCAAGCTTGGCGTGACCGCTCCGCCAGCGCATCCCGCACCCGCTCGATCACGCCCGCCCAATCACCCCGGCTGGTCTGCCGGAACTGCCGCATACTCGGGTACCATGGCGTGTCGTCGCGGCCAAGAAACCACCGCCAGCAGGAGTCGAACCGGTTCAGCATCCACACCGGCTTGCCCAGCGCCCCCGCCAGATGCGCCACCGCCGTATCCACCGTGATCACCAAATCCAGCCCCATGATCAGGTCCGCCGTATCCGCCCAATCACCCATCCGCCCCGACACCTCGTGCAGCACCGCGCCCTCCGCCAGCGCCTGGATCTGCGCCGCCGGAGGACCAAGCTGCAACGACACGAAACTGCACCCCGGCACGGACAGCAACGGCGCCATGTCCGACAGCCGCATCGACCGCCGCTTGTCGATCGCCACCGCATGCGGCTGCGCGGTCCGCGACTTCCCCGCCCAGACGATTCCAACTTTCAGCCCTGGCAACCCGTTGATAAAGTCCGACCAAGCCGCCGCATCGGCCCGTAGGTATGATGCCGGCGCGGGGATGGTGTCCATCGTCGTGCCGAACGCAAACGGCAGGCTCAGCAGCGGGCAGTGGTAGTCGAACGCCGGCAGAGCGGCATTGTCGTCTTCGCTCAACAGCTCCGCCACGCCGTCCAGCGTCGTCATCACGCGCCGCAGCGCCTTCGGCACCACCAACACCACGCGGCCACCAGCCGCCGCCACCATCGGGACGTAGCGGCAGAACTGCAGCGTGTCGCCAAAACCCTGTTCCGCATACAGCAGCACCGTCTCGCCGTTCAGCTCCTGGCCAACCCAACGGGGCTGCGGCATGACCGGAACGGGAGCGGACATCGCGTCGACCTCCCAGCGGGATTCGTATTCCCGCCAGCCTTCCTCCAGCCGCCCCATCGTCAGCACGGCCAGCGCCAGGTTGGAGCGCGCCTCGGCCGAGGCGGGATTGATCGCCAGGGCCTCCCGGCAGCATTGCTCGGCCTCAAGCGGGCGGACCTGCTCCATCAGAGCCAGTGCCAGATTGGTTTTGGCCCGCACCGGATCGGCGCCCAGGGCCAGGGCACGGCGGAACAGCCCCTCGGCCTCGTCGATGGAGCCGGACAACTGGCGCACGGCACCCAGGTTCAGCGTCGCGTTGGGCTGTGCTGAATCCAGGCGCAGGGCGGCGCGGAAACAATTCTCGGCCTCGGCGATGCGGCCGAGGCTGTAATGGACCATCCCCAGGTTGTTCTGCGCGTCCGCGCTTTCGGGATCGAGGCGCAGCGCCTCGCGCTGGCAGGCCTGCGCCTCCTCGGCGCGGCCGAGTGCATAGGCCACCAGGCCCAGGTTCACCCAGGCCTCCTTGAAGTTCGGATTGAGTGCCAGGGCTTGGCGATAGAAGGGTTCCGCCTGCTTCACCAGTCTCTGGCGATGGAGGTTGAACCCGCGCGTGTGTTCGGCTTGAGATGCGGCAAGAGTCATGCGACCGCAGGTTGTGGCGGCCTAGCGCAACGGCAAGGGGCGCCTGCGGAATTTTTTCATATCAGCGCCCCGTCCGCACCCCCAGCAACGACCTCCGCCGCACGGGAGCACTCGGGATCGGCATGTAGGCCCGAATTGTGTTCCGGACCTTGTGCGAGAAGATTACGGAAAAGCCCTCCTCCATGTTGCGCAGATCCTGCGGCAACATGCGCGGCACCGGCTGGTAGCTGACATTGCCGCCCTGGAATTGCGTTATCGGGGCACCTGCAGCCGAACGGCCTCTTGCTTCCAGCTCCAGCGCCGTTAGGCCGGTGCGCTGACTGAGATACTCCGCGGTCACCAGATCTTGTGGCGCAAACGACTGCACCACGCCGCAGGAAGCCACGAAACTTTCGAAGCCATCGCCGTAGAGGCTGCGAAGCTGCGCGAGGTCCTCCCACACCGTCCACAGCTTGACCCCGCACGTGCGCAGCATCGCCATATTGTTCTCGACGATCGGGAAGCCGCCGCGCGCAATCGCCGGATAGCCGTCGAGCATCAGCATGACCGGTACTTTCGCCGCCTGGCCATCGCGGATCAGCGCCTGCACGATGCTGGCGAGCATCACCCTCAGCCACGACGTATGCGAGCCGAGCCGCCGCGCCGGCAGCACCAAAAACACCGCCGCCGGAACCTCCTTCAGCATCCCAAAGCCGATCGGCGTTGGCACGGAAAGATCGGCTCGAATGGGGCGGCTGTCGATCCAGCTTGTTTGCGCCAGGGCGGACAACAGGATCCGGTCCACACCCCCGCCAGCCGATCGGCTAAAGGGAGCCGCCTTGACGGACAGTTCAGGCCAGCCGTGCTGTTCCCCCGCCGCCACCAGCGCATCGGCCAGGGTGTGGAAGGGCGATTGGCCGAGGCAATCGCGGATATGCCCCAGGCTGCCGCCGTCTGCGCGGGTCAGCCTGGAATACATGATCAGCGCCGTCAGCAGGTCCCGGGCCGGTGCCAGGCCGCCAGGCCTGCCGTCTTCATCGCGGATCAGCGCCGCGGCGATATCCTGCGCGTCATCGGGAAATTCGGGCGATGCGGGATCGAGCGCCGCGACCGGGTTGAAGCCGTGGCTGGGGATGCCGTTCACTTCGAAAGGGTTCAGGAAAATCGTCTGCTGCAGTTCGGGATCGCGGCGCCGGGCGCACAGCGCGGCCAGCTCGCCGTTCGGGTCGACGATGACCAGCGACCAGCCGCGCAGACCCAGCACGTTCGATTCAAACAGGCGCCGGTTGATACCCGAACCGCCGGGACCGAGGCTGAGCAAATGCCGATCGCCGACGTATTGAATGACCGGGGCGGAGGTTGGGGGGAGGCCTTCGGTGCGGTCGGTGCCGTAGCCGAAGTAGACGCCGCCGTTGGTGTCCCACACGGGATCAGGACGCTTTCAGGCGCCGCTGTTTCGGGGCGGCCAACGGGGCGGCGTGCGCGCCCGGCGCGTTGGCGGCCATCTGCCGCGCCGCATCCACCGGGTCCTCGAACATCGCATTCCAGGGCGTGCCGACGGGCCTGCGCGGCACCGTCGGCAGCAATTGAGCGCGCGCACCTTTCATATAGGGGAAGCCCAGCCGGTAGAGGATTTCCAGGACGAGGAACTTCGCGCCGGACAGCGTGAAACGCGCAGCCAGATACGCCATCGCCAGGCAAACCAGGCCCAGTAGCAGCAGCGAGGCACCCTCCGTCAGGTGCAGCGGCACGCCGGTCATGCGGGCATTCACGAGGGTGGCAGTCAGCGCGGTCTCAACCGGATGGATCCAGTTGTAACCGAACGGCCCGTTCCAGGCAGCGAAGCCGAAGCCGGCAGCGAGAAGGGTCTTGACCACGAGGCCCTGCCGGCGCTGCACGGCGTGTTCCAGCTCCACGGTCTTTTTCTGTTCGTTGCCATCGACCTCGACCAGCACCCATTTGCCGTTGATTTCCACAGCGGTGAGGTTGGCTTTGTCGGGACGCAGGGAGCGGCGGAAATTGGGGAAGAAGCTGCCTTGACGGTAGTGGATGTGGCGCAGTTCACCATTTTGGTCGATCAGATAACGCGGTTTGCGCCGGAACATGGCAGACCTCCTACGGGAAGTGTCGGTCCGGACGCGGGCCAAGTCAATTGTTCCGCAAGAGTGAGAGTTGGGTCGGGCCGCGATCCGGAGGCTTTGGGGCTGCAACGCGCGACGGGGCCGCGGGTGGCGTGTGCCTCTTGGCTCGACGTCCGTGGCGCCGTGAGCGCGTGTCATGGCCGGGCTTGGCCCTGCCATCCACGCCAGCCATCCACGACTGTGTCTCTGCCAGCACCGCAAGTCGTGGGTGGCCGGACTAAATCAGACTAAATCCGGCTCCCACGACACGGGGCGAAGCCGGCGCTTCCTTCCCCGTCCCCCCGCGATGCCTCCGGGTCATCAAAACCATGCCCCAACGGCATTTTCGCCGGGCCGCGTCCTTCGCGACTATCCGTCCGCACCCCACGGGGGGCCGGCGCAACCGCCGCCGAATAACACTGAAGGAACCAAAATCATGAAGACCTCGACGCTCGTCCACGCCGCCGTCCTCGCCGCCTTCGCCCTGCCGGTTGCCGCGTTCGCCGGGCCGGCCGCGGAACCCGCCTTCAAGGCCGAGAAGTGTTTCGGCATCGCCGCCGCCGCAGCGAATGACTGCCAGACCGCCACGCATTCCTGCGCCGGCACCGCCACCCGCGCCTCCGACCCGGCGTCGTGGATCTACGTCCCGGCCGGCACCTGCGCCAAGATCGCGGGCGGCAAACTGGCGGCGAAGTAAGCAGCACCCGAACGCGGACGGCAGCCATGACCTTCACCTCCTGCCCCCAAGACCAGCCGGCACGCTGCGGCATCGGCCTGCGCTCGCCGCACTTGGCCGAGGTCATGGCCCGCCGCCCGCGCACCGGCTGGCTCGAAGTCCATCCGGAGAACTACATGGGCGCCCCCGCCGCAGCGGATGCGCTGGAACGTCTGCGCACCGATTACCCACTGTCGCTGCATGGCGTCGGCCTGTCGCTCGGCAGCGCCGATGGCATCGACACGGACCACCTCTGCCATCTCAAGGCGCTGGCGCACCGGCTGCAACCCTGCCGCGTCTCCGAGCACATGTCCTGGAGCGCGCATGGCGGCGCCTGGCTGAACGATCTCGTGCCACTGCCTTACACGGACGAATCGCTGGCCGTGATCTGCCGGAACGTCGATCGCATGCAGACCGCGCTCGGGCGGCAAATCCTGGTGGAGAACCCGTCCTCCTATCTCAGCTACCGCGACTCGACGATGCCGGAGGCGGTTTTTCTCGCCGAACTGGTCCGCCGCACCGGCTGCGGGATTCTGTGCGATGTCAACAACATCTTTGTCAGCGTCCATAATCTCGGCCTGGATGCGCAGGCGTATCTTCGGACGCTGCCCGCCGATGCCGTCGGGGAAATTCACCTTGCCGGCCACGCCCGCAACGAGATCGACGGTCAGGTCCTGTTGATCGACGACCATGGCGGCCGGGTCATCGATCCGGTCTGGGATCTGTACCGCGACGCGATGGACCGGTTCGGCCCTGTGCCGACGATGATCGAGTGGGACACCGCGCTGCCAGCGCTGGACGTGCTGCTCGACGAAGCAGCGCTTGCCGATGCGGTTGCGGAGGTGCGCCATGCCCGCGCTGCTTGACCTGCAACGATCATTTCTAGATGCCATCATCAGCGGCGACGCCTCCGGCGTGGCCCAAGCCGTCGTTGGCAACGGCTTGACCGCGGCGCAACGCATCCAGGTCTATCGCAACAATACGTTCATCACCCTGACCGAGGCGCTCGCCGCGACCTATCCCGCCATTGTCCGGCTGGTGGACCGGGGCTTCTTCAACTTCGCCGCCGCGCAGTTCATCTCCGGCAACCTGCCCGATCGGCCCTGCCTGTTCGAGTATGGCGGCGGGTTCGGCAACTTCCTCGCCGGCTTCGCCCCCGTCGCGGACTACCCGTTCCTGCCCGATGTCGCGCGTCTGGAATGGGCGGTCAACGCCGCCTGGAACGCACCCACGCCCATGCCGCTAAGTTTCGAGGCGCTCGCCCGGGCGGCCACCTCAGCGGGCGAGACGTTACGGCTAGGTCTCGACGCGCTCTATCTGTCGTCCGGTTGGAATGTCGACGCAATCTGGCAGGCCAACCGTGTCGATGCCGGCTCGGACACCACGCCCATCCACCAACCAGTGCGGCTGCAAATCCGCCGCGGGGGCCCGGGGGTCGTGGTCGAACCACTCGACCCCGCCACCTGGTCGCTGCGCCATCATCTCGCATCGGGTGAACCGCTCGGCCGTGCCGCCGCCGCGGCCTTCGCCGAAGCCCCGGATTTCGACCTCGGCGCCGCCCTGCGCGCGCTGGCCGCCGAAGGCCTGCCCGACGCCATCCTTCCCCCACCGCAAACTGAGGACCCAACGCCATGAGAAATATCGTCCTGCGTGTCTATCACCAACTCGACCGCGTGCCGCTCGATCTGCTGTTGCTCGCCGCGCGCATCGCCGTGGCGGTGGTGTTCTTCCGCTCCGGCCTGACCAAGATCGCGAGCTGGGACACCACCATCGCGCTGTTCCGCGACGAATACGCGCTGCCGCTGATCCCGCCCGAGCTCGCCGCGCCGCTGGCCGCCGCCAACGAACTCGGCATGTCCACGCTGCTAGCGCTTGGCCTGTTCACCCGCGTCGCCACGTTGCCGCTGCTGGGGATGGTGTTCGTCATCCAGACCTTGGTCTATCCGGAGAACTGGCCCGAGCACCTGACCTGGGCGACCTTGCTGCTGCTGATCCTGACCCGCGGTCCCGGTATTGTTTCTATCGACGGACTGCTAAGTTACGGTCTAGTCCGCCGCCAGGCGGCGTGATGCAAGGAACGGGCTATGACGCTGCGAGACAAATTGGACGCCCAGCGCGAACGCAGCGCCGCCAACCCGGTCTGGCGTGCCACCTACGAAGCCACCGTTGCCGAACTGCGCCGTATGGGCTTTCTCAATCAGGCGTTGCGCGCGGGGGCGCGGTTTCCGGATTTCCTCCTCCCAAGCGCCGCCGATCGGCTTGTTGGCCTGAGCGACCTGCTGGTGCGCGGTCCGTTGGTGGTGACCTTCATCCGCGGCCAGTGGTGCCCTTACTGCGCGCTGACCCTGGCGGCGCTGGAAGAGTCCCTGCCCGACATCCAGGCCGCGGACGGCCAGCTTGTGGCGATCACACCTGAAACCGGCGGCCGTGCCCTTGCCGTCAGGCAGCGGCATGGCCTGCACTACGAGGTGCTGGTCGATGTCGATAGCGGAGTCGGCCTGAACTGCGGCGTGGTTTTCCACGTCCCCGAACCTTATCGCAGCTCCATCGCCCGCGCCGGCATCGACCTGGCCGATCGGCAGGGGAATGGGGGCGGGTTGCTGCCGGTGCCGGCGGTGTATGTGATCGACCGGAGCGGGCTGATCGTCCGTGACTTCATGGATGTTGATTTCACCCGCCGCCCGGATCCGGCCGACATCGTCGAAGCGTTGCGTGCGTTGGGCTGAAGCGGTACAGGCGGGCAACCGATCCGAAGGGGTTCCCGCGTTGGAGTTGCACCAGGTCCGCTACTTTCTGGCGCTGTGCCGCACGCTGAACTTCACGCGCGCCGCGGAAGCCTGCAACGTCACCCAGCCGGCGCTGACCCGCGCGATCCAGCGGCTGGAGGATGAACTCGGCGGCCCGCTGCTGTATCGCGAGCGCAGCCTGACCCAGCTCACGCCGCTCGGCCGAACGATGATGCCGCATCTGGAAGCGATGGTGCGCGCGGCGGAGGCGGTCAGCCAGGCGGCAGCCGATATGCGCCGGCAGACGCCGTTGTTGCGCGTCGGCCTGGCCGATGGCCTGTCCGCCAGCCTGATCGCCGGCTCGCTGGCGGAACTGGAGCGGCGATTCCCCGGGCTGGAGCTGCATTTGCAATCCGATGACCAGAAGACGCTGATCGAGTCGTTGCTCCAGGGCGAGACGGATGCCGCGCTGCTGCTCGACGACGGCGAGCTGCCGGAGCGGCTGGACCGCTGGAAGCTGCTGCACGAAGGCTGCCGGGCGGTGTTCCGCCAGGGTCACGCGTTTGAGCATGAAGCTTGTGTGAAACTGCCGGCGCTGGCGGCCGAGACGGTGGTGCGCGGCGACGGCTGGGGCGGCGCGTGGGTGCGGCTGGGCGGCGAGACCCACCGTCTGCGCGCTGCATCGTGGGACCAGGCGCAGCACATGGTCGCCGTCGGGCTTGGCGTCGCACTGCTGCCGCAACATGTGGCCGTGCTGCCGGGACTGCTGGGGCGCCCGGTGCCGGACGCCGGCGACATGCGCGCGGTCGTGCTGGCGGCGGTGAACGGGCGGATGTATTCTCCGGCGCTGGACGGTTTCCTGAAGCTGAACCGCGCCAGGGGGTTTACCGCCGCGCTGGCTGCATAGGCTCCGAGGAGCCACTGCTTGATTGTCTTGGCCGGGACACGCCGATGAGGGGACAACGCCGTGGCGATCTTCTTCACCGCCGACACCCATTTCAACCACGCGGGCGCGCTGGCTTTGTATCGCCGACCGTTCGCCTCGGTGCGGGAGATGAACGCAGCGATGATCGCGCGCTGGAACGAGACGGTCGGACCGGACGACGAGGTCTGGCATCTCGGCGACTTTGCGCTGAAGACCAACGCGGAGGATGCGGCGGCCCTGTTGCGCGCCCTGAACGGCCGCAAGCATCTGGTACAAGGCAACAACGACCCGCCGGAGATCTCCGGCCTGCCGGAATGGTCCAGCAGCCAGCCCTATATCGAGATCGAAGTGGACGGGCGCCGGGCGGTGTTGTGTCATTTCGCTTTCCGTACCTGGAACGCGATGAAGAAGGGCGTGCTGAACCTGCACGGGCACAGTCACGGGCGGCTGAAGCCGCTGCCCCGGCAAGCCGATGTGGGCGTGGACGTCAGGGATTTCCGCCCGGTCCGGTTGGCGGAACTGCACAGCGGCTAAGGGCATGCTTCGCCTTCTTCGCAGGCCGATCTCCAATGGTAGAACCAGTATTTCCCAGAGCGTAAAGCCTGCCCGCCACACCTCCCGCGCGGGCAGGCTTTTCTGCCCAGGAACAACGATTGCGTTTTCGGCCGGATGACCGCTGTCGGTCTATGGCGTAATATCCGTCGAACCGCAGTGGGGTTGCTCGAACCCGCTCGGTTCCGCACCTGCCGGTATATAGATGATATTGTCGTCGTTGGGCGTTCCGTCCAACCCTGCCAGATGCCTCATTCGATAAGAGATCGAATGATCGGCGCACGAGGTATCGCCGCTGACGCCCAGGCCGCCGATGACCTTGCCGCCGGAATACAGCGCCACGCCGCCGCCAAACGTAATGATCCCGCCGGGCACGTAACCGATGCCGGTTCCCTGGGGCTGGAAAGCGGGATTGAAAGGATTGGAGTTGTTCAGCCCGTACAGCGATCCGCCCGGTTGCGTCGGCGAATACAGATTTGCCGTCGAGAGCGCCAGGGCATCATTGCTGAAACCGTTGGCGGTGGTAGCCTTGGCGATGGCGATCGAGCGGCTGCCCGGCCATGCGTCACCCGTAACGATAACCGAGCAGAGGGTGCCGACCCGATCGACTATGGCAGACCACATTCGGTTCGGTTTGAACAAGCCGCCATTTTGATCGGGGAAGTCTACGACTACGGCAAGTTGGGCCTGTACATTGGCCACGACCTGGGCGGGTATTTTGCAGCCCCCCTGGTGGTATCCGGGTCCATCCCAGTCGCCTCCCGGTTGGGCGAGAACCGTCGTGCAACAGAGCATGGTTATTGCAACGCCTGCGAGTATTGTGCGCATTGTTTCCCCTCAATATTTTGATTTGAATTGACTATAAACTGGAATTAACGCTGCCTGCCTCTTCTCGGCGCGTCCAGAACGAAATCATCTGTTCACGGAATGCTTACCGATCTTGACGCCCGTGATTTCTTGCAAGATAAAACAGTGGGGGAGACAAAGCTTCGTCAAACAAAGGACGGATATTGTCTGGCGAGATTAATCGTCAACCGGTAGGGGCCGGACGTGAAAGGGGATTCATGATCCTGATCGTGCTGTTGTGGCTCAGCCTGCTCTTGTTCATTGCGGCACAAATGGCGGCGGCTTCGCGCTTAGCGATAGCTGTATCGACGAATATGCGAGGCAACGCGATAGCACACGCGGAAGCAGACGGCGCGGCGAACGGCCGAGCCGGATGATAGTTTCATCTACAAAATTCTCGCCCGGGAGGCAGTCCCGGACTGACACATCACATCACTCGCACAGGCAGCCATCCGTCGGCCCGGCTTCCTGGCGCACAAGATGGTGGTCAATCCATTCCGCTACCAGCCGGCGGGCCTCGCTCAGCGACGCCTCCGGATGATGAATGCGATACAGCGCGGTGCAGGCCTGGAACGCCGACATATCGTCGGTGCCGATTTGCCGAAGCTCACTGTAGGCGGTGATGACGGCACGCTCGCAGCGGCGACCGATAAGGCTTTCCTGCGGCATGGTTCAACCCGCTCCTTCAGTTGCGACTCATTCTCATAGCCTGCGTACCTTAATCAGTCTCGTATCGAACAGCAAGCGTGACGGCCCGGAATTGGCAAGATGGCGCGGCGATGTTGCCCGCCGGCCGCGCGGACGGGAGACCCCCATGGGACACCCCCCATGAGACACCCCCATGGGACACATCGTCTCGAACCTGCTTTTCATGCCGGGCCGTCGCGGGCTACATCCGCATCATGTCCCTTTTGGTGATTTCCGGCGCCGTCATCCGCATGGGCGGCCGCACGCTGCTGAACGAGGCGGACCTGACCATCGACCCCGGCCGCCGCATCGGCCTGGTCGGGCGTAACGGCGCGGGCAAATCCACCCTGCTGCGCGCCATCGCCGGCGAACTGGCATTGGACGGCGGCGACATCCGCCTGGCATCCCGCGCGAAGCTGGCGACCGTGCGGCAGGAGGCGCCGGAGGGTCCGGAATCGCTGATCGACATCGTGCTGCAAGGCGACCCGGAACGGCTGGCGCTGCTGGCGGAGGCGGAAACCGCGGACCCGCACCGCCTGGCGGAGCTGCATGAGCGGCTGCTGGCCATCGGCGCGGACTCCGCTCCGGCGCGTGCCGCCACCATCCTGGCCGGCCTCGGCTTCGATGAGGCGGCGCAGGCGCGGCCGGTGCAGGAATTTTCCGGCGGCTGGCGGATGCGCGTGGCGCTGGCGACGGCGCTGTTCGCCAATCCCGACCTGCTGTTGCTCGACGAGCCGACGAACCACCTCGACCTGGAAGCGACGATGTGGCTGGAGGGCTGGCTTGCCCGCTTTCCCGGTGCCGCGCTGGTGGTGTCGCATGACCGCGGGCTGCTGGACCGGGCGGTGGAGGCGATCGCGCACCTGGACAAGGGCAAGATTTCGGTCACCCCCGGCGGCTTCGACGAATTCGTCCGCATCCGCACCGAGCGCGCCATGCAGCAGACCCGGGCTGCAGAACGGGTGGCGGCGGAGCGGGCGCATATCCAGTCCTTCGTCGACCGGTTCCGCTACAAGGCGTCCAAGGCGCGGCAGGCGCAGGCGCGCATTAAGGCGCTCGAACGTCTGCCGCAGATCGAATCGGTTATCGAGGATGCGCCGACACGCTTTGCGTTCCCGGAGCCGGCCCGGATTGCGCCACCGATACTGGCGCTGGAACGGGTGGATATCGGGTATGGATCGACCACAGTGCTGCGGAACGTCTCGCTGACCGTCGATATGGACGACCGGATCGCGCTGCTCGGCGCCAACGGCAACGGCAAGTCCACACTCGCAAAACTGCTCGCGCACCGCCTCGCGCCGCTGTCCGGCGAAGTGCGCCGCGGACCTAAACTGAAGGTCGGCTATTTCGCCCAGCACCAGACGGAAGAATTGGTGCTGGAGGAAAACCCGATCGACCACATGGCGCGGGCCTTGCCGAAGGCGACGCCGCCGAAGCTGCGGGCGCAACTGGCGCGCTTCGGGCTTGACGCCGACAGGGCGGAGACTCCCATCGGGCAGTTGTCGGGCGGCGAGAAGGCGCGGCTGCTGCTGGCTCTGGCAACGCGCGACGCACCGCAGTTGCTGATCCTGGATGAGCCGACGAACCATCTGGATATCGACGCACGCGATGCGTTGGTAAAGGCGCTGGCGGATTTCCAGGGCGCCGTCCTTCTGATCACTCACGACCCCAACCTTGTGGAACTGATAGCCGATCGGCTGTGGCTGGTGGGGGACGGGACGGTTAGGCCGTTCGATGGGGATTTGGACGATTATCGCGCGCTGCTGGTCGAACGCGCTAGGCCGGCCGCCAAGCCCGGGGCCGTGACCCGCAAGGACGATCGGCGGGAGCGCGCGGAAGCGCGGGCTGCCCTGGCGCCGTTGCGCAAGAAAGCCCAGGCGGCGGAAAAGCTCATCGGCGTGCTGGCGGCGGAGCGTGCCCGGATCGAGGCGAAGCTGGCCGATCCGGCTTTGTACGCGCCTGGAAGGACGGCGGAGATCACCGCGGCGAATGCGCGGCTGGCGGCGATCGCGAAGGAGGCTCAGGCGGCGGAGGCGGAGTGGCTGATGGCGGAGGAGGAACTGGAACTGGCGGGGCTGTGAGGGCTGGTCTTCCCTCACCCCCGCGGCGCCGCCGCGCGGCGCAGCCGATCGGCGATGGCGAGGCCGAGACCGAACTCGGGAATCGGCATGACGGCGATCCGGCGCGCGCCAACCCGGGCGCCCTCGGCGTCCAGCCAGCGCAGCCCGTCGAATAGCCGCGACGCCGCCTCGGCCGTGTTGCCCGCCGCGCTCAACTGGAACTGGCACCGCGCCTCGGGCAGCGGCGGGCCGAACGCCAGCAGCGCCTCATCCTCATCCACTGATACCGCGTTCAACCGCACCGGCAGGCCCGGCGCATAGTGCGATGCCAGCAACCCCGGGGATTTCAGGCCCTCGCCGGCAACCGCCGGCGGCAACCCGCGCTGCACCGGGCCAATGAGAGCTTCCAAAGCCTCGAGCGCAACGCCGCCCGGCCGCAGCAAAACCGGCTGCTCCCCGGTCAGGTCCAGCACGGTGGATTCCACACCCACTGCGCATGCACCGCTATCCAAAACCGCGGCGATGCGTCCCGACAAGCCATCCAGCACATGCCGCGCCGTGGTCGGGCTGACCGCGCCGGACCGATTCGCGGACGGGGCGGCTATCGGCGTGGCTGCCATCCGCAGCAGCGACAAGGCAACCGGATGCCCGGGCACCCGCACCGCCAGCGTGTCCAGCCCGGCACCGGCGAGCAAAGCCACCGGACAATCCGCACGGCGCGGCAACACCAGTGTCAGCGGCCCCGGCCAGAACGTGCGTGCCACCCGCACGGCCCGATCATCCGCCACCACATGGCTAAGCGCCTCATCCGCCTCGGGATAATGCGCGATCAACGGATTGAAGCGCGGGCGGCCCTTGGCCTGAAAGATCGCCGCAACCGCCGCCGCGTTGGTGGCATCGCCGCCAAGCCCGTAGACTGTCTCGGTGCCGAATGCCACCAACGCTCCGTCGCGCAACAGTTGCGCCGCCCGTGCCAGGCCATGCTCGTTGGCAGTCAAGACTTCAGTCATGCCGACGAGCCATTAACGATTCATCGTCACCGTGGCAAAGTAGGATTACGCTCACCGCAGATTCGTCCGGAGACACCAACCGCATGCTCGATATCGCCTTCGCCAAGCCGGCGCTGCCAAAGTCCGGCGCGCTCGCACTGCTGGTCTATGAGGGCGAAAAACCGTCCGGGCTGTGGCACCAGGCCGACGAGGCAACCGGCGGCGCGATCTCCCGCGCTTTCGAAGTCGCCGAGTTCAAGGGCGCCAAGGGCAAGAGTTGCGTAATCCTGGCACCCGGCGCCAACCTGACCCGAGTTCTCGCCGTCGGCCTGGGCAAGCCAGCCGAAGTGAACGCCAAGATCTTCGAAGAAGCCGGCGGCGCCATTGCCACCAACCTGTCGCAGGAACTGTCGGCCACCGTCGCCAACAGCGCGCTCGACGCCACGCAGGCGGCGGATGTCGCCTCAGGCGCCGTGTTGCGCGCCTACCGGTTCGACCGCTACCGCACCAAGGAAAAGCCGGAGGACCAGCCGAAACTGGCGAAGCTGACCCTGCTGACCACCGAGACCGCCAAGGCGAAGACGGCGTGGGAGCGGTCGGAGGCAGCGGTCAACGGGGTTTACCTGACCCGTGACCTGGTCAGCGAGCCGGCCAATGTGCTGCATCCGGCCGAGATGGCGGAGCGCTGCCGTGCCTTGACCGAGCTTGGGGTAAAGGTGGAAATCTTCGGCCTGAAGGAACTGACCAAGCTCGGCTTCGGCGCCCTGCTCGGCGTTTCGAAGGGCAGCGCGAATGAGCCGCGCATGGTGGTCATGAGCTGGAGCGGCGCCTCCGGCAACGGGCGCAAGGCGAAGGACAAGCCGGTCGTCTTCGTCGGCAAGGGCGTCACCTTCGACACCGGCGGCATCAGCATCAAGCCGGCCGCCGGGATGGAGGACATGAAGTGGGACATGGCCGGTGCCGGCACCGTCATCGGCCTGATGGCGGCGCTGGCCGGTCGCAAAGCGAAGGTGGATGTCGTCGGCCTCGTCGGCCTGGTCGAGAACATGCCGTCGGGCACCGCCCAACGGCCCGGCGACGTGGTCACCAGCTACTCGGGGCAGACCATCGAAGTGATCAATACCGATGCCGAGGGGCGGTTGGTACTGGCCGACGTCATCTGGTATGCGCAACAGAAATACGATCCGAGGATCATCGTCGACCTGGCGACCTTGACCGGCGCCATCATTATTGGTCTGGGGCACGAATACGGCGGACTGTTCAGTAACGATGACGGGCTGGCGCAGCGTTTGACCGCGGCGGGACTGGCGACCGGGGAGCGTGTCTGGCGGATGCCGCTGGATGAAGCCTACGACAAGCAGATCAAGTCCGACATCGCCGACATGAAGAATGTCGGCGGCCGTCCGGGCGGCTCCATTACCGCTGCCCAGTTCATTCAGCGTTTCGTCAACGGCAAGCCCTGGGCACATCTGGATATCGCCGGCATGGCGTGGGCCACCAAGGACTCGGCCGTCATTCCGAAGGGTGCTACTGCGTTCGGCGTGCGGCTGCTCGACCGCCTGGTCGCCGACAACTACGAGTCCCGGGAATGACCCTGCGTTCTCGCTGCACTGCATGACCGAGATCGGCTTCTACCATCTGACCCGATCGACGTTGGTGCAGGCGCTGCCCCGGCTCTTGACCCGCACGCTGGCATCCGGCCAGCGCGCGCTGGTCGTCGGCAAGACCGCGGAAGGGCTGGAAGCACTGAGTGCGGCGCTTTGGGCGCAGCCGGATTGGCTGCCGCACGGTTCGGCGGCGGACGGTGACGCTGATCTGCAGCCGATTTGGCTCGACGTTGAACCGAAACCACTCAATGGCGCTCGATTCCTGTTCCTGGTGCAGGAGGCTGAGTCGCCGGGACTGGATCAGTTCGACCGGGTGTTTTCCTTATTCGACGGCAACAGTAAGGCTGCCGTCGAAGCCGCGCGGGAGAAATGGCGCGCTGCAAAAACCGCCGGCCACAAGCTCACGTATTGGCAACAAACCGAAACCGGCTGGCAAAAGAAAGCCTAGGACACAACCGACGGCATCGGAAGGCTGTCGATCCGCCGCCCGCCGGACCGCGCAGGCAATACAGCCGCATGCGGCTATCGGCGCTTTGGCCCGGGCTTCGTGTTCAGCCACCATTTTACCGGCTCCGGTTCGGTTGCGTCGATCTCCACCGGGTGCTGGCGGCGTGCATTGGCTTCAGCGACTTCCGGTTCCGCAACCGGGCGTCCGCGGCGGGATGGTTCGGGCTGCGCCGGTTCGAAGCGGGTCTGTTCGGCTGCGACCCGGGTGGCGCGATGCGGCAGGCTGCGTGACGGCCTGGAGGTGTCCTCGGACAGGCTCCTGACCAGATGTTCGGCGGAATCGCGGGCCGCTTCGGCCGCTCGCAGGGCTTTCTCGGCGTTCTTCCGCGCCTGACGCTCACTTGCCAACTGATCCTGAAATTCGTTGGCGGCATCTTCGGCGGACTGCGCGCGATCCTCGGCCTCACGGACGCGGTGCTCCCATCCTTCTGCTTCGGCGCGCAGTACATTGGCTGCATCGCGTTCGCGGCGGAGGGACTCGAGAGCCTCGTTCTTTGCGAGCTCGGCGTGGCCGATCTTGGTCTGCAGGTCGCGGACCATGGCATAGGCTTCGCTCAATGAGCGTTCGGCTTTGTCGCGCGCCGCGGTTTCGGCTGCGAGGGCGGCCTCGGTGCGTTGCAGGCGGCTGCTGCTGGGCACGCTGACCGGAGCGGCGATGCGAGCGGCAGGCATGTCATGCACCGGTTCGCGGCGCAGCACGGTCACGGGTATATCGCCGTCCTGAACGAAACGGCGGCGGTGCAATCCGCCGGTGAAGCCGCCGCCGGAGCGTCCTTGTTGCTCAGTACGATCCGAATCGGCGCGGTGGCGCGGCGATTCCCCCAACAATCCGAGAGCTCGTCGCATCTGCGACTCGGCTTCGTCATTCTGACCCGCCTCACCCGCCGGGTTTTGATCGGGTAGCCGGGGCTGCCGGTCTTGTTGAGTTTCTCCAGCCGGGTTATCGAGTCGCAGTTTAAGATTTTCAGACAATGCCATCACCTGGGGATAAAGAGCGCCTGGGCAGTGACAAACGTACTCATCAACGGTCCGTCTGGACCTTTGCATAAGCATTTTCGACACTTGCCGTCGGCATTCGGGCGGTTGTTCCTTGGACTAAGGCCAGAGGGCGATCCAATGAGTTCGCCCCGTCTTAGCGATCGCGCTGTGATCTGGTTCGCCGCTTAATTGTGGCGGACCGCTAGAGTCGCATTACCTAACGTGGTTAACTTATCGGGTGTTGCAAACAATAGCAAGTGATCAACTGCATTAGGCCCTGGCCGGTTCAAGCCAGACGGATAACCATGGTCACCGGCTGGGCCGGCACACGGTGGTCGTTTGGAAGGACGGATTGAATGGACAGGGACAATACGAGCATCGTAGCCGTCATTGACGATGATAATGATGTCGGCGATGTCCTCGGCGGTCTACTCGAAACGATGGGCTACACCGTGGAAACCTATCGCTCCGGCATGGATTTTTTGTCGCAAGCCCAAATGGACCGCCTGGCCTGCCTGGTTGTCGACCAGAACATGCCGCAGATGACCGGGCTCGAGATGATCGAGCGGCTGAGTGATCGCGGCGTGAACATCCCGGCATTGCTGATCACGGGAGTCCATGATGCCGAGATTGAACGCAAAGCGGCCGCTCTCGGGGTGATGACCGTGCTGGAAAAGCCCATGTCACATCATGAATTGTTGCGATTCATCTCGGTGACGGTCGGATGAATTCGGGTTGCGGGACCGCCGCGGGTTTTTTCGTATTGCGATGATGGAGCGGCGACCGGGCCGCGGGCATCTTTCCTTTTGATTCACGTAATCATGCGTGGAATTTCCGGTCAGGAACTCCCTGCGCTGCAAAGTATAAAGCCTCCCGGGCGAATTCGCCCCCGCGGTCGGGTCCGAAACCGGCCCGGACTGACGGAGGAGTTTCCGGCGATGCGGAAGCGGTCGATTTAAAGCCGTCTGGAAGGAGCCACCTTCAGCTATCGAATTTAGTCCGGGCAAATCTTGCCCGTGGAGCGCTGTGAGCTGTCGCTTTGACCCGCGCGACGGTTTAGACCGGGCGCCGCGAAGCCGCCGGAGCAAAGCGCCGGGGTGAGCGTCGCCAGCCGCGAACCGACCCATGGTCAACCACCCCTCCGATCATCGTCGCGCCAGACGGCGGGCGGTGCGCAACAGAAACTGCCGGTCTTCCGGATCGCACTCACGATAAAGGCGGAGCAGCGCCAACTCATCGCCTTGCCGCGCTTCCGCCGGTGCCCGCTTGTCGTCGCCGTACATGAGATATTCGACCCCGACACCCAGCGCCGCGGCGATGCGTGATAGGTTGCCGGTGATCTGCCCGGTTCGCCCGGTTTCCCACTGCGCGACGGCGCTGCGGGACACGCCGATGCGCCGGGCGAATTCGTCCTGGGTCAGGCTGCTATCCCGGCGCCTTGCGCGGATGCGTGTGCCGATGTCTGCCGGTGTGCTCATGGACGTTAGTTTAACTGACGTATAAAGCGAAGTCCAGGAATTTCGTCAGGTCGGGCGGGTACGAAACCGCCCCTTGCAGCAGGCTCCTCCCCGCTTTCTCTGACGTTTCCGCGGATGGCGCCATTTGCGCGGTACCAGATAGAGGGAATCTTTCCTGACGCCATGTTATTTTGGTTGACGTTTTGTGTTTGTTCTACTAACTAACGCCTCGTTCACTTCTTGTTCCCAGTGAGGAGCCGCCATGCCTAGGAAAACAGTCTGGACAGACGGACAGGATACCCAAATCCGCAGGCTTCGCACCGAGGGCGCAAGCTGGGACGTCATCGCCCTGGCCCTCGGTCTCGCCCGCTGGACCGTCATCGAGCGCGGCCGCGCCATCGGCGTCGAACGCCCGCCCGCAAACGCCGTCGCCAGGCCCGACGAGTCCGCTCGCGCGCCGTTGCCGGCCGGCCATGCCGACAGTTGGGGCGTCATCAACCGGAACACGACCCTCGAAAGCGTGCCGTTCCAGTTGCCCGGCGCGATCCGCTGACCGACCCGAAGTCCTTTCACCTATTATGGAGCAGACCATGACGACTGCGCGCGCACCTCAGGCGAACGCGGCACCGGCGATGAAGCCGGCAATCCGCCCGGTGATGACCAACGGCTATGCCATCGACGCCGACTTTGTGATCTATCGGCTGGAGGAAGCCGGCGCGACCTTGCTGGCTTTGCCGGGGACCGGCTGGTCGACCCGGTTACGCAGTTCCTCATTGGAGATCGTGCGCACGGCCCTGGAGTCCTATGGCTGGAGCGAGACCCGGATTCGGCCGATGGTGCCCGCCGCGGACAAGATCACCCGGATGGACGAAGCCATGAGCTGGATCCCGCTGATTCCGCTCGACCGCTACGTCCTGCGCCGCGTTGTCGGGGCCCGCAGCCTGGTGCATCCGATAACCGATCGGCATTTATTCCCGTGGCGGCGGCTGGGAACCGCACTCGGGGCGGACCACAAGGCAATCCAGCGCTGGCATGCCCAGGGGATTGCGATGATCGTCCAGGCACTGAAGGCGGCGGACTGACGGTGAGTCCCGAGAGAGGGCCAAACCGACCGGGACATTGCGGATTGGTTGCGGTCCAATACTACCATTGATGGCGCCGCGGCGGCCGGCATGACGCTTCAATGCCGGTGCGTCCTGTATCGTTGTCTCGGCAGGCCGATGCGACTCGGCCTTGGTCCCACTCGAACTGCTATCGCATTGGCCTGTCGTGATGCCGCTGTTGTTCCAAAAGGATCGGTCTTCAGGCGGATCGTTATCTCTTCTGCGGATGGACCGGCGGTCCGTTCGGTAAAGGCAATCCGGCCACGGACTGACTGGCCACTTGCACAATACTGCTACGCTAAACCGATTGTCTTGGTCGGGCTTTGCTCAAACCCGCAGGTGCCTGCGATCTCCTGCCGCAATCGCGGCCAATACCGTTACGAGGGCGGCTTATGGATCGGGTCCACCCAGAACACCGCCTCCGGCTGCTCCGCCGGTTCGATATCCAGATTAACCACCACCGCTTCGTTGTCGCTGCGCACCAGCACGCATTCCAAAGTCTCATGCGCGCTGGCATTGATTTCCTGATGCGGCACGTAGGGCGGAACGAAAATAAAATCTCCCGCTTCGGCTTCTGCAACGAATTCCAGCCGATGGCCCCAGCGCATGCGGGCTTTGCCGCGCAGCACATAAATCACGCTCTCCAGCGCGCCATGGTGATGCGCGCCGGTCTTCGCGTTCGCATGAATGTTGACCGTGCCGGCCCAGATCTTCTGCGCCCCCACCCTCGCCGCATTGACTGCCGCGGCGCGGTTCATGCCCGGCGTGTGCGGCGTGTTGGTATCGGGCTGATCGCCCTTGATCACCCGCACGCCGTTGAGCTTCCAGTCCACCGTGCCCGCTGCCGGCGGCGCGTCGTCGCCCATGATCTGTCCTCCGTTTTCACGGAGGGCTAGCCCTGAGCGACGAACTTCTCCAACCAATGGATCGTGTAGTCGCCCGCCTGGAACTCCGGATCGTTGACGATGCGCTGGTGCAGCGGAATCGTCGTCTTGATCCCCACCACCGCGAATTCGTCCAGCGCCCGCCGCAACCGGTTGATCGCAGCCTCCCGCGTCGCCGCATGCACGATCAGCTTGGCGATCAGGCTGTCGTAATACGGCGGCACGAAGTACCCGGCATACAGTGCCGAATCGATCCGCACGCCCAGGCCGCCCGGCGCGTGATACGCGGTCACCCGTCCGGGAGTCGGCACGAACGTCACCGGGTCCTCGGCGGTGATCCGGCACTCGATCGCATGCCCGTTGAACGTCACGTCGCGTTGCTCATAGCCGAGGAGCTGGCCGGAGGCGACGCGGATCTGCTCGCGCACCAGATCGACGTCGCACAGCATCTCGGTCACCGGATGCTCCACTTGCAGCCGCGTGTTCATCTCGATGAAGGCGAACTGGCCGTCCTGATAGAGGAACTCCAGCGTTCCCGCGTTGCGGTAGCCGAGCTTGCGCAGCGCCGCCGTCGCGGTCTCACCCAAAGCATCGCGCTGCACGGCGCTGATCGCGGGCGAGCCGGCCTCCTCCAGCACCTTCTGATGGCGCCGCTGCAGGCTGCAGTCACGCTCGCCGAAATGCACCACGTTGCCGTGGTTGTCGGCCATGATCTGCAGCTCGATATGCCGCGGCTTGTCGAGGTACTTCTCCATGTAGACCGCGTCGTTGCCGAACGCGGTGCGCGATTCGGTGCGCGCCAGGCGGTAGGCGTCCTCGATCTCGGACGGATCGCGCGCCACCTTCATGCCGCGCCCGCCGCCGCCCGCCGCGGCCTTGATCAGGACGGGGTAGCCGATGCGCGCTGCGGTCTCGCGCGCCGACTCCAGATCGAGCAGTTCGCCGTCCGAACCGGGCACCAGCGGGACGCCGACGGCCGCCATCGCGGTCTTGGCGGCGATTTTGTCGCCCATCATGCCGATATGCTCGGCCGAGGGACCGATGAAGGTCAGGCCGTGCGCGTCCACCATGTCGGCGAAACTCGCGTTTTCCGACAGGAAGCCGTAGCCCGGATGGATCGCATCCGCGCCGGTGATCGACGCGGCGGACAAAATGGCGGGGATGTTGAGGTAGCTGTCCTTGGCGGGCGGCGGCCCGATGCAGACGCTTTCGTCCGCGAGGCGGACATGCATCGCCTCCGCATCGGCCGTCGAATGCACCGCGACGGTCGAAATACCCAGCTCGCGGCACGCGCGCTGGATGCGAAGGGCGATCTCGCCTCGATTGGCGATCAGGATCTTTTGGAACAACGGATCATTCCAAGATAATCAGTACTTCGCCGTACTCGACGGGAGAGCTGTGCTGCACAAGGATCGAGGTGACGGTCCCCGACTTCGGCGCCTTGATCTGGTTGAAGGTCTTCATCGCCTCGATCAGCAGCAACGTCTGTCCCGCCGTTACCGGCTGGCCGACGGACACGAAGGGCGGCGCCCCCGGCTCGGGCGACAGATACGCCACGCCGACCATCGGGCTGGTCACGGCGCCGGGGTGGTCCGCGAGATCCTGCACGACAGGCACCACCGCGGCTGCAATCGGCGCGGGCGCGGGCGCCGCCACCGAGGCCACCATCGTCGCCGGTGCAAGGTTGCGGACGACTCGGATCCGGCTGTCCTTGTCGGCAATCTCGATCTCTGACAGGCCGGTTTCCACCAGCACCGCGGCCAGGGCGCGGATTGCGTCGGGATCGATCGGAATACGGGTCAACGGTGTTCCTCCAAAATATCCGCCATTGCCTGCAAGGCCATGGCATAGCCGCGGACGCCCAGGCCGCAAATGACCCCCGTCGCCGCCAGCGAAACATAGGATTCCCGGCGGAAAGGCTCGCGCCGGTGAATGTTGGTGATGTGCACCTCGATAACCGGCAGGTCCGTCGCCAGAAGCGCGTCCAGCAGGGCTACCGAGGTGGTGGTGAAGCCCGCCGGATTGATCACGATCCCCGCCGCACGGCCGCGGCACTCCTGCACCCAGGTCACCAACTCACCCTCACCGTTGGTTTGACGAAAGTCGATCGCCAACCCAACGTCCTCAGCCGCCTCGGCGCACAGCGCCTCCACATCGTCCAGCGTCGCCCGGCCGTACAGCTCCGGCTGGCGCAGGCCCAACATATTTATGTTCGGCCCGTTGAGCACAGCCACCAACGGTCGGATCGCAGAATGAGGCATAACGTGCGCCCGTAGCATAGGCCGCGCGCGCGGTCCAATGCTGGAAAGGAAGGCCAGGGCGCTGCCCTGGACCCGCTAAGGGCCGGCGGCCCTTTGATCCCGTTAATTAAGGGGATTGGGACAGCGCCCCGAGCTTCCTTCCGACGTTGCCGGCCGGCGGCGGGCGCACCATAGTCTTGCGATGCATGGTGCTGTCGCGTTGACCCTGAACGGCGAGAGCCGGGCGTTTGACGATCCGCTGTCGGTTGCGGCGCTGCTTGTCGCGATTGGCCTGGACACCCGCAAGGTGGCGGTGGAGCGGAACGAGGAGATCGTGCCGCGCTCGCGCTACGCCGACACCTGGCTATCCAGCGGCGATACGCTGGAGATCGTGCACTTCATCGGTGGAGGCTGAGCATGGACGGATCTGACGACACCTGGACGGTGGCGGGCCGCACCTTCCGGTCGCGGCTGATCGTCGGCACCGGACGCTACAAGGACCTGGAAGAGACCGGCCGCGCGATCGAGGCGAGCGGGGCGGAGATTGTCACCGTGGCGCTGCGGCGGGTGAACCTGTCGGACCCGAACGCGCCGATGCTGCAGGATTACGTCGACCCGAAAAAATATACCTATCTTCCGAACACCGCCGGCTGCTTCACCGCGAAGGAAGCGGTGCGGACCTTGCGCCTGGCGCGCGAGGCCGGCGGCTGGAACCTCGTGAAGCTGGAGGTCCTGGGCCCTCCGCCGCTGCTCTACCCCGACATGCCCGGCACGTTCGAGGCGGCGGAGGCGCTGATCAAGGACGGGTTCGAGGTGATGGTATACTGCGCGGACGATCCGCTGGCGGCCAGGCGGCTGCAGGACATGGGTTGCGTCGCGATCATGCCGCTGGGCGCGCCCATCGGCTCGGGGCTGGGCATCCAGAACCCGGCGATGATCAGCCTGATGAAGGAGCAGGTAACGGTGCCGTTCCTGGTCGATGCCGGCGTCGGCACGGCCTCCGACGCGGCGATCGCCATGGAACTGGGCTGCGATGCGGTGCTGCTGAACTCGGCGATCGCCCATGCCAGGGACCCGGTGCTGATGGCGCGGGCGATGAAGGCGGCGATCGAGGCCGGGCGGCTGGCATTTCGCGCCGGGCGGATGCCGCGGCGGATGGGGGCGGATCCGTCGAGTCCGTTGACGGGGTTGATCCGCTAGGCGACGCCGAAGCGGCCACTTTCGGGCCTCGCCTTGAGCAAAGCTTTGCGCGTTGCCGGTGCCTTGCCGCTACTGCTGGACGGCTCCGGTGCAGGGTCGGCTGCGGCGGGTGCGCCTGAACCGCGGGGATTCCGGCTTTCGCTGTTCTGTTCCCGTCCGCTCGGGGACTTCATCGATCCGTGTCGCTGCCCGCGGTTTACAGCCAGTAATCGCAACATTGTTAGTTACCACACATCGCGCAGTCAGTATTATATTCAATCATTGGGCCGGGGAGGCACCCCCTGCGCCCGTATGATCAATCCTTTCGTCTTCGTGCGCTCGCGGAATGCACATCATTCTTCGTTGCGTTGACCCATTGAGTCCTGTCTCCGTCGTGGCGCGGCCTGTTCAGGCCATCGCACACTGGATGGCAGACTCGTTGCTTCATCGTGCCGACTCCGAAATAGCTTTGACCGGGAGAACCTGATGAATGAAATCGCAACGATGACGCGACGCCGCGGCAGGCCGGGAGATCGCGGCGCCGGCGGAGTCAATTCATTGCTCTACGCGTTCAAACGTTCATTGAACGAACGTCATAAGTTTGCCAAGATCTTCCGGGAGAGATTGACGGAACCACTGCATCTGAACGTCATGGCGTTCTTCGTCCTGCTGTTCGGAAAGTTTCACCACAAAGTGGCGTTCGATCTGGTCGTGCGCCAGCAACTGGCGTTCTCGATCCTTCATGCCGCCCGCCAGGCCGCAGCGCGAGGACTTCGCAAGATCAGCGTCGTCGAGTTCGGTGTCGCGAGCGGCACCGGCCTGTTGAACATGTGCGCAATCGCAACCGAGGTCATGCGCACCACAAGCGTCATGATCGACATTTATGGCTTCGATGCAGCGACCGGCATGCCGCCGCCGATCGACCACCGCGATCATCCGGAGCATTGGCAGCATGGCGATTTTCCGATGGACGTCGATCGTCTGCGGGAGGCGCTGCCCGATTTCGCGCACCTGATCATCGGTGACGTAAAGGAAACCATTCCCGGCTTTCTGGCAACGTTGTCCCGCGATGCGCCGCTCGCGTTCGTCTCGCTCGACCTGGACTACTACTCGTCGACCAAAAGCGCGCTCGAACTGTTCAAGGGAAACGCCGAACTCTATGCCTCGACCGTGGTCGTCTATCTCGATGACATAGTCGAAGAGTCGACCAATCCCTGGTGCGGAGAATTGCTCGCGGTGCGGGAATTCAATGACGAGACTCCCCTGCGGAAGATTTCGCCGTTCCCGGCGCTACGGACCAAGCGGATCTTCAAGAACGCGCTTTGGATCGACCAAATCTTCCTGCTCCACGTCCTGGACCACGACGATCGGAAGGCCCGAATTCGCCGATCGGCGACCGTCCTGCCGAACGAGTACCTGGCGAAGCGGTGGGAAACCAGACAGTCCGTAGAGCCAAGACCTACGCCCATACCGGCGGACGAAATCCCTGGATCGCCACCCCGGGACCGGTCTGCCTTGAGTTTGATGCGGGCGGTGCGGCAGCTAAAGGTAATATTCGCCAAGAGGCGCGAATCCGTTGAAGCCGGTGCTGGCATACGTCGTCACATAGGCCCCGGTTGCCAGTAGCTCCACGCGATCCCCGCAGGTCAGCGCCAGCGGCAACCGGTAATTCGACCGCTCATACAAGATATCAGCGCCATCGCAGGTAGGCCCGGCAATCGCCACCGGTCCCATCGGCGAATCATCGTGTTGCGTCGAAATCCGATACCGGATCGCCTCGCCTTCCGTCTCCGCCAGTCCGCCGAAGCGACCGATATCCAGATAGACCCAGCGCACCGGATCATCCGGGTCGCGCCGGCTGACCAGCACCACCTCCGCCGACACCAGCCCGGCGTCGCCGACGATGAAACGCCCAGGCTCGATCAGCAGCTCCGGCAACGCATTGCCAAAATGATCCGTCATCGCCCGCATGATGGCTGCGCCGAACCGGCCAATCTCCGGCACCTCATCGCGGTAGCGGGTGGGGAAACCGCCGCCGAGGTTGATCATGCGCAGATTTACCCCCGCCTCGATCAAGTCGGTGAACAGCATCGCTACCTTGCCGATGGCAAGTTCATATGCCCGGGTCGCGGTCTGCTGGCTGCCGACGTGGAACGACAGGCCGTAGGGATCGAGGCCCAGCGACGCCGCCCGCGTCATCAGGTATCGCGCGCTGTCGATCGTCGTGCCGAACTTACGCGACAGCGGCCAGTCGGCGCCCTCGTTCTCGACCAGGATGCGGCAATAGACCCGGGCGCCGGGCGCGTGGCGCGCCAGCTTTTCCATCTCCTCGCGCGAATCGAAGGCGAACAAAGTTACACCTGCGTCGTACGCGCGGCGGATCGACGATACCTTCTTGATGGTGTTGCCGAAGCTGATCGCTTCCGCCCGGGCGCCGGCTTGCAGGCAGGCCTCGACTTCCTCGATGCTCGCGGCGTCGAATCGGCTGGACAGGCCAACCAGGCGCTGCAGCACCGGCCGCGCCGGATTGGCTTTGACCGCGTAATAGATCTGCGCCAGCGGCAGCGCATCCCGCAGCGCGCGGAAATTCGCCTCCACACGGTCGACGTCCAGCACCAGGCACGGCGTCGCCGGCTGATGCGTGGCCAGGAATCGGGCGATTTTCGGGGTCATCGCACCGGGCCTCCCTCGAATGCCCACCTGTCCAGGCGATGGGCGATGTTAACGAAACGGTCGAACGAACCAGCGACCAAACGATTGCCAGAACGCTTGACGTCGTTGCGTAACCACGAAGGGCCAGAGGCACGTGCGTTGCTGCGTGACGCCCCATTATAACCCCGTCCTCCCCGGCGCAATCGTAAATCCGCCGGAGGGTTCAAAATCCGTCCCGATTATGCCACATGCATGCAACCGCATACGAAATCGAGGTGACCGTGCCGAAAGACGGACCGCCCGCCCAACCGGTGCGCACCGGATTTACCTGGTGGAGCCTGGCGGCGGACACGGTGCGCGCCAGCACAACCGATCGTATGTCGCTTGCAGCCGCGGGTTGCGCGTTTTACGCCACGCTCGCCCTGTTTCCCACCATCAGCATGCTGATTTCCATGGTCGGCCTCGTCCTCGATCCGCTGACAGCCGAGCAGCACCTGAACGTGCTGTCGGGCCTGCTGCCACCGCCCGCCTTCGGCCTGATCGCCGATCGGGTGCACCAGCTCGTCTCCCAGAGTGGCGGCAACCTGAGCGGACACCTCGTTTTCAGCTTTCTGCTGGCATTCTGGAGCAGTTCGAGCGGCAGCAAGTCGGTGCTGTCGGCGGTCAACGTCGCCTATGACGTGACCGAGCAGCGGCCGTTCCTCCGATTTCAGGCCATCGGGTTGTCGATGACCCTGGTGGCGGTGCTGTGCGCGATTCTGGCCATCGGAGTCTTGCTGGTGCTGGCCCCGGCGATCGATTACCTCGGGTTGTCACCGCACGGTGGCAGCCTGATCAGCGCGGCTGGCATGCTCATGCTGATCGCGTTCTTCTTCGTGGCGATCTCACTGCTGTTTCGTTACGGACCTTCCCGGCCGCGGCCGGCGCACCCGCGAATCGGTCCGGGTGCCGGGCTGGCGACCGTGCTGTGGCTGATCGCCTCGGAAATGCTGTCGTTTTATGTCTCAAGCATGGCCAGTTTCGGCGCGACCTACGGCTCCCTCGCCGCGGTCATCGGTGTCATGATGTGGTTCTACCTCTCGGCCTATGCGGTGCTACTAGGGGCGGAGCTGAATGCCCGCCTGGAGGAAACGAAGCACGGCGGCTAGGCGCCGCTTTCGGCGAGACGGCTCCGGCAGCGACCCGGCATGGCCGTTGCGTAGCAGACATTCGTCCATACGCCTGGCGTTGGCCGCGTCATGATACCTGCATTTTTCCGTAACGCCCCGGCTTGCCCGCATAGCCCTGCCGATTCGTCGTGGCCCGGCTTGTCGGGGCGACCTGTCTCGGCACATGCCGGCATAGGTGACCCGGACAAGCGGGTGCATGACGATGGAAAACAACGGTTCGGCCAACACAGCCGGCCGGCCCCGTGGGCCTGTCTCCAATTCTTCATCAACCGGCTCGCCGGTGACGATTTCGCAACCTGTCCGGCCTGCCGGCTCTCGGAGTGTCGGAATTCTTTACACGCTTCCGTGAACAGCAGGACAGGACCGTTCGGCGAGGTCGGCGTTGGCTGAAAACAACCCGGCGGACACTGTTCCCGCTTTCCCGGTTCCGGGCCACCCCGGATCAGGGGTGCCGCCGGGGGCCGATTCCGCGCCAAATCAATGGCGGCCGGGACGCCCGAAAGCCTTGCCATGGCCTCGACCGGCTTTTCCGGGCCATGACGGTTTGTCGTAGCGCCGGCCTGAAGCCATGGAATTGTCTGCTGTCATTTATCAATCGCGCCGCTGGTGACTGTTCCGCGAACGGCCCGTCTCGCCGGCTTCCGGAGTGTCGGAATTCTTTACACCTTGGCGTGAACGGACCGAGAGGGACCGTCCTGGCCCCGGGCGCATGAGACATCGTAACCGGGGGGAAGATTGACCGTGGCAACCGGCGCGGATCTCAGTTCGTCCGCTAAACACCGCCCGGCGGGTCCAGGCCATGTCGTCTTTGCGGACTGCTCGCCGCTAATCCGGCTGACGGACTAACACCAAAGCCGCCCTGCGCCTTGGAAGCGAAGGGCGGCTTCGGGATAGCTTAGTAGCAGATCGGAGCGATCAGGCCTTCCTGGCGGTGCGGCGTCGAACCAGACCCAGGCCGGCAAGGCCAACGCCCAGCAGGGCGGTCGTCGCGGGTTCCGGAGCGGAGATGAGAGCCTGGAACGTTCCCGGCCCTGACCCGGCCCCGCCGCCAGCACCATCGGTGCCGTCGCCCGGCAATACCTGCTGGGTGTTAGTATAATTCGAATACACGGGACTATTCGGCTCACCGCCAGCGTCGGCGTTGTAAGCCCAGTCGAGACTGGCGCCATTCGACGCATCCAAGTACAGCCAGTAGGTTCCGGCGGCGCCCAGAGTATCCGAAACATACAGATTTGTCAGAGGAAAGGGCTGACCGTTCTGTTGAACCAGTCCGCTATCCGCAATGGTAGCGATCGGGGTAAGACCGGAGATTGATCCGGGCGCACCCGAACTATCCGGAACGATATAGACATTCACGGAAAGGCCATCGCTGGGAGTATCAGCGGCGAGCGCGAGCTGAAGCTGGCCGATCCACGTGTTGTCCACGGTGGTGGTGAAAGCTTGCGCCACCGCGTTGGAGCCGTCAGCTTGGGCGCCTGACCAACCGGCCATGCTTCCACTGGAGTACGAGTCGAACAGGCTGGTGGCGACGGGCGAAGCATTCGCTGCGGACGTCATGAGCAGTGCCACGGCGGCGGCGGCAATCGGATGGCGGATCATGGTGTAAGCCCCTTTTTTCGGAATTAACTATCCCGCGCAATCGAGTAGCAAACGCCATGCCAGTCTGGTTTATGGCGCGAAATCAAGGGACAATGCCGCTGCGTCGGTCCGCCCTGGCCGAAGGTGTAAAGAATGCCGACACTCCGGCCGAGAGCGACACGCCGGCAGCGGGCAGCAGGAACCGGTTGGTCCGCCCGGACAGGTTTCGCCTCGGCTGATCGGCCGGCATTTCCGGGGCCAAGAGTGAATCATTGTCTTGCCAAACCGTCGCGCCGGCTGTATCGTCCGGTTGCGTCATTGTTTTGCATGTATGTTTTTCGCGACGGAGTGAAATCACCTCCGGCGGAGGATCGTGCCAACAGCGCGGGCGGCCAGAGATGGCCGCAAAGAACTGTGGGTTGGAAGGAAAGCTTTGCGGATGCGGGTAGCAGCAAGTGTCAGTGGCATATCGTACCGCGCCGTTCCCGCCGACCTCGTTCGGTATGGTTCCAGAGCCGGCACGACGCGCGTTACCGCGGACCACCGCACGTGCTAGACGTAGCGGGCGAAGCGAGCCCGGCGGCAGAGACCGCCAAATCGGCGACGGTTGGCCCGGCCCCGGCCCCGGCCGCGCCGGAGCGCGGGCCATATCCGCACCCGGCTGGCGTTCCGACTCTGGAAGGTCCCGAGGGCATTCGCTATGACTTCAACGAAGGCGCCCGGGTCAGGCTTCCGATCCGGGAGGCGGGCAAATGGCGGGTGCGCCTGCGCGACCTCGACACCGGCAACATACTTTTTGAATCCGAAAACAAGGGCGCGCTGGTGCGCTCGTCCAAGCGCTTCTATGTCCGCTTCGGCATCGAGGTATGGGATGTGCAGGACGATGGCCATGCGGACCTTGTCCTGAGTCATCAATACGACAGCTTCGATCGTGAGATACTGGTTCATTTCCCGGTCGGGACGCTGGGCGATATCCTGGCGTGGTTCTCCTACGTCCCGCGGTTTTGGCAAGTGCGCGGATGCAGGCTCACCTGCAGCATGTCTCCGCTGTTGATTCCTTTGCTGCGCGATGCCTATCCGTCGATCCGTTTCGTCACGCACGAGGAGGCGGCGACGCTGGAACTGGCCGACACGGCGTATGCAACCTATTATCTTGGCCTGTTTTTCGATGATGCGGCCTGCGTCCATCAGCCAATTGATTTCCGGCATGTCGGGCTGCACCGCACCGCCGCGTTCATTCTGGGCGTCGATCCGGCCGAGCAGGCGCCAAAGATCGCCATACCTGATGAGACACGGCCGATCGAAGACCCGTATGTTTGCATTGCGGTGCAAAGCTCGACACAGAGCAAGAATTGGAACAATCCGCAGGGTTGGCACGGCGTCGTCGAATTTCTAAGACAACGCGGCTACCGGGTGATCTGCATCGATCAGAAACGGGTACACGGGACCGGTACGGTCTGGACCCACATCCCGCACGGTGTCGAGGACCAAACCGGTGACCGCCCGCTGACCGAGCGTGCCCGCTGGCTGCGCCATGCCGCGGCGTTTGTCGGGTTGAGCAGCGGGCTGGCCTGGCTGGCCTGGGCGGCCGGCACGCCAGTTGTCATGATCAGCGGCTTCACCCTGCCGAACAACGAGTTCACCACGCCGTTCCGGGTCATCAACTGGCACACCTGCAACGGGTGCTGGAACGACGTGCGTGAGCGCTTCGACCATAAAGACTTTCTCTGGTGCCCACGCCAGGCCGGCACGCCGCGCCAGTTCGAATGCACACACCTGATCACGGCGGAACAGGTGATTGCGACTCTAAAACGTGTACCTACGCTCAGCCCCTTCCGCCGAACCCCTTAAGGAGATATCATCATGGCGACCAACTACACCGTATCCAATGGATGGACACTGTCCGGTACAAAACTCTACTCCGGCGTGACGACCAGCACGGTTAACCTGACGTCAGGCGACACGGTCACGGTTTCGAAAGGCGGGCTTGCCGAAGCGCTCACCCTGTCGGGCGGCGAAACCTTGTCGGTAACCAGCGGTGTAACGAGTAACATTATCATCAGCTCCGGTGGCGAAGAGCAGTTGTTTGCCGGTGCCAATGCCACCAGCACGACGGTTTTCGCTGGCGGTGAAGATACGATCGAGGTCGCCAACCCGACCAATAATGCCCTCCTTATCAGCTCGGGAGGTATTCTGGACATTGACTATAACGCGGGAAAACAGAATGCCGCCGCCACCCTGCTATCCGGCTCGGAAATATTGTTTCAAACCACGTCCGGAGCAACCGTGGCGACAAGCGGGGCCAACCCCACTTCGGTGACCTACGGCCTGCAGAAAGTTGTCATCGCAGGTTCCGCCACCATTTCGACGTTGTCCACCGTCACGAGCAACGTTTTTGTCGAGGTCACCTGCTTTGCCGGCGGAACGCAGATCCTGGCCGGCGGCAACGAAGTGGCGATCGAAGCCCTTCAGCCCGGTGACAGCGTTGCCGTCCTGCGCAACGGCGAAACCGTGCAAGAGCCGGTGACCTGGGTCGGCTCGTCGAAGATCGACCTGTCCCGGCATGCCCAGCCGGAACTCGCCGCCCCCGTCCGTGTCAAAGCCGGCGCGCTGGCCGACAACACTCCGACCCGCGACCTGCTGCTGTCCCCGGAGCATTGCCTGATCCTCGGTGGCCGTTCGATCCCGGTGAAGTACCTCATCAACGGCGGTTCGATCGCCCGCGAATACCCGGCCGCGCCGTTCCACTACTATCACGTCGAACTGGAAAACCACGGCATCCTGATCGCCGAGGGCGCACAGGCCGAGAGCTATCTCGACACCGGCAACCGCGCTTCCTTCGACAACGCCGGCACGCCGCGCCTGCTGCACCCCACCTTCGAGGTGAACCCGACCTCCGAGCGTTGGACCACCGAAGCCTGCGCCCCGCTCGCGGTGGTGCCGGACGAAGTGGCTCCGGTCTGGGAAGCCCTGGCTGAGCGGTCCGCTTCGCTTGGCCTCGAAGTCCTGCCGCCGGAGATGGCCGAAGACCCGGACCTGCACATCCTGGCCGACGGCCAGCGCATCCAGCCGATCTCGGACCGCAATTCACGGTTCGTGTTCATGGTGCCGGCCGGCACGCAGTCGGTCACGCTGGCATCGCGGTATTGCATCCCGGCCGACAAGATGATCGCCAGCCAGCGTGACACGCGCCGCCTCGGTGTTCGGGTCAACTGGATGGCCGTCCGCTCCGACGACACAGAAACTATTCTGTCCGCTGATCATCCTGCCCTGCAGGCCGGGTGGAACGCGGTCGAGGGCCAGGGCAAGTCGATCTCGCGCTGGACCGACGGCGCTGCCACGATCCCGTGGGAGAACGTTGCCGGTGCGGCGGTGCTGACCGTTTGCTGCGAGCAGATTGACCAGTATCCGCTTTATGCCGAGAAGGCCCGCCTCGTCGCCTAAATCGCTACCGCCGCTTGCGGCTGCAAGGAACCGGGACCTCTTCGGAGGTCCCGGTTTTTTTGTTTGTCGCGGCGCCACCGTTGCCCGCGCTGCGACAGATGGCGCGGACGAGCCGGGCCATGATGGGAAGCTCGGCGAACAAGGTTTTCAATTGATCGCCCTTGATCGTGAGTGATAGGCGGATGACGCGCCGCAGCACGACCTTGCGTGCGTAACGGAGGACCCGTGACCGATCTCCATTGGCTGCCGACGATCCCTGACTGGCGCCAGCGCCTCCGCGCGCTGCCCGGCGACCCGGCCACAGCCTGGGATACCGCGGTCGCATTGGCGAACGCGCAGTTGAATTTCGTCCTGACCAATGCGCTGGACGAAACCGTCCGGCGGCTGTTGCCCGTGGGTCCGGACAGCATGGCGACACAGAAGGTGCGACTGGCGGTGCTCGGATCTTCCACCTTGACCCATCTGTTGCCGGGCATCCGCGTCGCCGGCCTGCGGCGCGGCATCTGGATCGACACCTACGAGACCGATTACGGCCAGTATTTGCAGGAGCTGTCGGAAACCGATTCCGCACTGCACGACTTCCAGCCGACGGCGATGTTGCTGGCGCTGGACGCCTATCACCTGACCTCCGGCGTGACGGCCGGCATGGATGCCGCAACCGCCGATGCCGCGCTGGAGGAGATGAAGGGCCGCATCGGCGAAACCTGGCGCCTGGCGCGCGAGGCGTTCCGCTGCCCGGTCATCCAGCAGACGGTCCTGCCGCTGCATCCGCCGCTGCTCGGCAACAACGAGCACCGCCTGCCGGGATCGCGGGCCTGGTTCGTGACGCGGCTGAACCAGGCCATCCGCGTGATGGCGGAGCAGGACGGCGTCGATATCCTGGCGGTAGACGACCGCGCCGCCCGCGACGGTATCGGCAAATGGCACGACACGGCGCTGTGGCATCGCTCCAAGCAGGAAGTGACTCCCGCCGCCGGGCCGCTGTATGGCGATCTGGTGGGCCGCTGGCTGGCGGCGAAGCAGGGGCGGTCGTTCAAGTGCCTGGTGATGGACCTGGACAACACGCTGTGGGGCGGCGTCATCGGCGATGACGGGCTGGAGGGCATCGCGCTCGGCCAGGGCAGCCCGCTGGGCGAGGCCTATACCGCGTTCCAGGAGTATGCCCGCGAACTCAGCCGGCGCGGCGTGATCCTCGCGGTGTGCTCCAAGAACGACGCGGCGAATGCGCTGGAGCCGTTCGAGAAACATCCCGACATGGTGCTCAAGCGCGGCGACATCGCCAGCTTCGTCGCCAACTGGCAGAATAAGGCGGATAATATCCGGGCGATCGCGCAGGAGCTCAACATCGGCCTGGATGCGCTGTGCTTCATCGACGACAACCCGTTCGAGCGCAACCTGGTGCGGCAGGAACTGCCGATGGTGGCGGTGCCGGAGGTGTCGGACGATCCCACGGGCTATCCGCTGGCGCTGGCCGATGCCGGCTATTTCGAGGGCCTTGCGGTCACCGACGACGACCGCGAGCGGACCAGCCAGTACCAGGGCAACAAGGCGCGCGACGCGCTGAAGGCGGCCGTGACCGACCTGCCGTCCTATCTGCGCGGGCTGGAGTTGCAACTGATTTGGAAACGGTTCGACCGCATCGGCTTGCAGCGCATTGTGCAGTTGATCAACAAGTCCAACCAGTTCAACCTGACGACCCGCCGCTACACCGATGAGGACGTGGCGGCGGTGATGGCGGACCCGAACGCGTTCGGGCTGCAACTGCGTCTGACCGACCGGTTCGGCGACAACGGCATCATCGCCATCATCATCGGGCGGCTGCTCCCGGAAAAGGATTTGTACATCGACACCTGGCTCATGAGCTGCCGCGTGCTGGGGCGCCAGGTCGAGCCGACAACCCTGAACCTGATCGCCCGGGAAGCCCAGAACCTCGGTGCGAAACGGTTGATCGGCGAGTACATTCCGACCAAGAAAAATGCCATGGTGAAGGATCACTATGCCCGGCTGGGATTTACGGTTATGCAAGCGGACCAGGCGGGCGGAAACCGAAACGTCCTCGACCTGGAGGGTTTTACACCCGCCGAAACATTCATTCACGTGACCGAGGGCTGAACTGATGGCGACGGAAGCCGAAATCTACGCCGCGCTGACCGAAATCTTCCATGACGTGTTCCTGCGCGACGATATCGTACTGACCCCGGAGCTGACGGCCAAGCAGGTGCAGGGCTGGGACAGCTTCAAGCAGATCGAGATCATCATGGCGAGCGAGGAGAAATGGGGCATCAAGTTCAATACGCGTGAACTCGACAGCCTCCGCTGCGTCGGCGACCTGGCTGGATTGGTTGGCAAAAAAACGGCTTAGGGGTTTGGGCGGGAGGCCGCTTCCCCTCGTCATGCCGACGGAGGTCGGCATCCACGCCTTTGCATCAGCCGGCCCCGCAAGGCGTGGGGTGCGCCCTCGCGCACCATGACGGCGTGTGAGCGGTCGGTATGATACCGCGCGCGGCTTGGCTCCGTCCCCTTACCCTTCCAGCAAGTGCCCGAGCGCGCGCAGCGGACGCAGGTCGTCGCAGACAATTTTGGTTATCGCCAGCAACGGCACCGCCAGGATGGCTCCGGCCACGCCCCACATCCAATACCAGAAGATCAGCGCCAGCATCACCGCCACCGGATTGATGGTGAACCGGCGCGCCAGCAACATCGGCGTGGCGATCTCCCCCTCGATCACGTGGATGCCGAGGTAGAGCCCGACGGGCACCAGGGCGAACCAGGTGACCCCCAGCGCCAGCACGCTGGCCATCAGGAAGATCACCACCCCCACCATCGGCCCGAGGATCGGCACGAAGTTCACCGCGAAGGCAACGGCCGCCCACAGCACGGGATTCGCCACGCCGCATAGCCACATCACGCCACCGGTCGCGGCGCCGACAAGAGCGTTGATGCAGGTCACCGTCAGCAGGTAGGCGGAGACGTTGCGCTCGATATCCGCCGACAGCTCCACCGCCTGCCGCTTGTCCTTGAACCGCGGCAGGATCTCCACCAGCCGGCGCAAGAACGTTTCCCCTGAGACCAGCAGGTAAAACAGCATCAGCAGCGTCGTCAGCAGGCCGGTCGTCGCGGCGGCGGTGCCACTGAACACCGCACCGAGCAGGCTCGCGGACTTCACCGCAGGTGCCTGAGGTCCGGGCACAGGCCCGCCGCCGGTCAGTGCGTCGAGTTGGTGCATCATATGCTGAACCGTGTCGATTGGCCCTTTCAGGACCCCGAAGCTGTCGCGCAGTTTCGGGATAGCCTGCGGCAGCTTGGCCGCCCAGTCGGTGGCCGGTCCGGCCAGCGCGCTGATCGTCGCGGCGAACGCCAGCAGCACCAGCAGTACGGCCAGGATGCCGCCGATGGCGCGCGGTATGCGGATTCGCTCCAGCAGGCGAACCAAGGGCTGCAACAGGATTTTCAGCACCATTGCCAGCACCAGCGGCAGGACGATCTCCGAAGCGATATACAGCACGGCTAACGCCGCAAACGTGAACAGGCCGCCCAGGAAGATCGTTTTCGGATCGGTTGGCAGCGGCATGTCTTCATCGTCCTCAGCCGCCGCTTTGAAGGTCTTTTTCTCAGTCACCGCGCCGACGGTATGGTCGCCGGCGGTGACGAACTCGCTGCGGGTTTCCGCCGCGACGATCCGGTCCCCGGCAGGCGGGTTTGAAGCGTCGGTCATGGCTTGGTGCGCCTTCGTCCGTGAATGGGACGCGGTCGCCGGACGATCCGTCCTTCGATTGGCCGCAGGGCTACAATCGTTTTAAGCGCGACAGGTTACGCCGGAGGCGATCACCTATCGGGTAGCAGTGGAGCCGGGCGCTGGAGTCAGACATCAGGCAGCGAGAGTGTGGGGTGTAATATGGTCCAGTTCTGCGAAAATCTTCCGGCGTTGCCGCATCAGATCGTGATCGGCCTGAAGTCCGAGCCAGAACCCATCGGACAGGCCAAAATAACGCGCCAGGCGCAGATCGGTGTCCGCGGTGACCGCCCGTTTACCGAGTACGATCTCATTGATCCGGCGGGGAGGAACGCCGATGGCGCGAGCGAGACCGTTTTGAGTCAGGCCCATCGGTTCTATGAAGTCGAGCAGCAGAACCTCGCCGGGCGTCGGGTTGGGGATCTCGTCAGTGGTAGTCGACGATTTCGACATGATCCGGACCTCCTTGCGTCAGAGCCTGTGCATTGTTCAGAATTCGGAGTTTTCTAAGCGCGGTCTGTTGAATGTCCTGGGGAAGGGCACGGCTGAACTACACCATCGGCCCCTTCACCTCCCGCGTCAGCTTCTGCCGCATCGCCTCGGCGAAATCCGCATATGCGCGGCAGGTGACGGCGAACGACCCCGGGCCGCCGATGACCTCGTCCGTGTAGGAGGCCAGCAAATCCGGCTCCTCATGCAGGATGCACAGCCCGTTTATGACGATGCCTCCCGCCACCATGCGATCCCGTATCGGCCCGGGCGCGATCCCGTCATTCGATCGGCCGTCCCCGATGACGTTGACAAGGTTGCGCTTGGGAACCGCCGGCACGCCAGCCAGCAGCGTCAGGGCGGCCAGCAGTGCCTCGCCGATGGCCGTCGCCCCTGCCCTGACCGTTCGCGGCATATTGTCCACGCCGTCCGCGAACGCCGCCAGATCCGCCGCGGTCGCGATTTGCGTCCAGGGCGTGATGACGTCCTGCTGCCTGGTGCCGGACCACAGCAGCAGCGCCAGGATGCTGCTTCCGGCCAGCCCCTCGACCACGGCCGGGTCGCGCAAAGCCGCCGCCATGCCGCCGGCGATCAGCCCGAACTCCTCATAGGTGACGCTGGCGGAGCCATCGACCGCCAACACCATCGCCAGGTCGATGCTATTCGCGATCAGCGTGCGCGCTCGATGTTCGGCAGCAAGGCGGTCATCAGGCCGATAAGCGGCAGGAAGGAGCACACCTTGTAAACCGTTTCGATGCCGGTGACGTCGGCGATTTGGCCCAGCGCCGCGGCGCCCAGGCCGCCCAGCCCGAAGGAGAACCCGAACATCATCCCCGCCACCAGGCCAATGCGCCCCGGCAGCAACTCCTGCGCATAGACGACGATCGCGGAAAAGGCCGAGGCCAGGATCAGGCCGATGACCACGCTCAGGATGCCGGTCCACAGCAGCCCGGCATAGGGCAGCATCAGCGCGAACGGAAACGCGCCGAGAATGGAGAACCAGATCACCGGCTTGCGCCCGAACCGGTCGCCGATGGGACCGCCCGCGAAGGTGCCCGCCGCCACCGCGCCCAGAAAGGCGAACAGCATGTACTGCGCGTGTGGCACCGAGAGATCGAATTTCTGGATCAAATAGAAGGTGTAATAAGAACTCAGGCTGGATGTGTAGACATTCTTCGAGAACAGCAGCACCAGGATGACTCCCAGCGCAAGATAGACCTTGCCGCGCGGCAGCGGCGAGTCCGGCGCCACGAGGGGACCCTGACGTTGACGCCGCGCCAGCATGGCGGGGTGGCGGGCGTACCAGGCGCTGACATTGGTCAACACCAGCATTGCCAGCAGCGCGGCGGCGGAGAACAAGGCGATGCTGCCCTGCCCGCGCGGCACGACGATGAACGCCGCGAGCAACGGTCCGACCGCGGAACCGGCGCTGCCGCCGAGTTGGAATAATGATTGCGCAAAGCCGTACCGTCCGCCTGACGCCATGCGCGCCACGCGCGACGATTCCGGGTGGAAGACCGAGGATCCGAGACCCACCATCGCAGCCGCGACCAGAATCACCGGGTAGCTGTCGGCTACCGCCAGCAGCAGCAATCCGGCCAGGCTGAATCCCATGGCTATCGGCAGCGAGAACGGCTGCGGATGCTTGTCGGTGATCATCCCGACGACCGGCTGGAGCAACGAGGCGGTCATTTGAAACGATAAGGTAATGAGGCCGATCTGGCCGAAATCGAGGCGGTAGGAGTCTTTCAGAATGGGATAGATCGCCGGCACCAGCGACTGGTTCATGTCGTTCAGAAAATGGCACAGGCTGAGCGACACCAGGATCGCCATCGCGGTCCCGGTTTGGGCCGCCCCGGTTTGGGCCGTCCCGATTTTGCTCGGCGAGGCAAGCGCCGCAGCGCCGGGCATGGAGACGGCTCGGTTTTGGCTCACGCTCGGTTCCTTCGATCCATTCGGAGTAGGGAGCGATACTATGCAGAAAGCCGGGCCGGTCCACCCATGCAGCGGCCGGGGATCAGCCATCTCCGCGCTGGTGCCAAAAGAGGAAAACCAGCTACATGAATCGACATTAGTGGCAAAGCCTCCACACCGGCCCGGTGCGGGGGGCTTATGAGTATTCAGACTGGAGAATGGTGGTGTCGTTGTCCCGGAAACAGGTGCGCCGCGGGGGATCGTTTGCCGCGCCGCTACTCGGGATCGTGTTGCTGCTTGCCTGCTACGTTGTGCTGGCGCAGTGGGACGAGCTACCGTCGATGATCAACGCGGGCCTCGCCGCGCTACACTGACCCGTTCCAGGCCGGTACGGCTGTTGAACCGTCGTCCTCACGGCCATCCCCGGACAAGCCCGGGGAGAGCCATGCTCAGCGCAACCCCGTCTCAGCGGCCGCGGGTCCGGAGATCTTCATTGAAATTCGGATCGAACACGCGTCCCAGATCGGAGCGGGTCAGGCCGATATCCATCAGCTCATAGTTGGACATCGAGGCCAGTTCGGCCGCAGCCTCGCGGTCCTGGCGCCATGCGCGGAATGACGCGACCCTGCCGGCCAGCCACGCCGAAACCCATGACTTTGGCCGGCGCACCGACGCGGCGGCCGGTGCGGTCAGGTTCGGCTCTTCCCATTTGGCGTCGATATAGCTCAAGCTAGGCAGCTTGAAGGTGTGAGAATCAGCGGTGTGAACGCTCATGACAAAAAATCCGAACAGGCCCGGGACTAACGCGATGTCAGGGCGACGCAGCGTCCCCAGGTTATGATGCACTGCAACATAGGCTGGATGGCCGCTGGATTAAGAGTAAAAAATGCTCAAACTGTTATGCGGATTCCGCATGGATGACGAACGAGTTATAACATGAAATCGCCACAAGTTCCCTCGACCCGGACTCCCGGTGCTCCACCGCTATCAGCGTTGCGCCAGGAACTGGCTCGGCTGAAGCTTGACGGGTTCATCGTTCCGCGGGCGGACGAGCACCTCGGCGAGTATGTCCCGGCTTCGGCCGAACGCCTCGCCTGGCTGACCGGCTTCACCGGCAGCGCGGGTTTTGCCGTGGTGCTGGCGACCGCCGCGGCGGTCTTCACCGATGGCCGCTACATCCTGCAACTCGCGGAGCAGACCGATGCTGCGCTGTGGCAGCGCCTGCATGTCACCGAGCAGCCGCCGCATACATGGCTCGCCGAACACGCCTCGAAGAACGCCCGCATCGGCTACGATCCGCTGCTGATCAGCGAGGACGGCCTCGCCCGATTCACCGAGGCCGGCCTCGACATGGTTCCCCTCTCCGCCAACCCCATCGACTCCGTCTGGGCCGATCGGCCGGGGGCGCCGGCGGCGGCGGTGGTGCCGCATGATCTTCGGTTCGCCGGGAAGACGTCCGAAGACAAGCGGGCCGACGTCGCGCTGCTGCTGCGCGAGGCGAAGCAGGATGCGGCTGTCTTGACCGATCCGGCATCGATTGCCTGGCTGCTGAACATCCGCGGCAATGACGTGCCGTTCACGCCGTTCGCCCTGTCGTTCGCCGTGATTCACTCGGACGGCGCAACGGACTGGTTTATCGATCCCGCCCGGCTGCCACCAGCAACCCGCGCCTGGCTCGGCAATGCGGTATCCATCGCCGATCGGCCGGCGCTGGAGGGGGCGTTGCGGGCGTTGACAGGGAAGACGGTGCGTGTGGATGGCGGCGGTTCGCCGGTTTGGTTCGCCCAGCAGCTTCGCGCGGCGGGTGCCGTTGTCGTGTCCGCCAGCGATCCATGCCAGTTGCCGAAAGCCTGCAAGAATGAAACCGAACAGCGCGGCGCGCGGGAGGCGCATCTGCGTGATGCGGTCGCGGTATGCCGCTTCCTGCACTGGCTCGCCACCGAGGCGCCGAAAGGCGGCCAGACCGAGATCTCCGCCGCCGAGGCCTTGCTGGCGTTCCGGCGGGAGGCGGATGGCTTCCGCGGCGAAAGCTTCCCTGCGATCTCCGGCGCGGCCGAACACGGCGCGATCATCCACTATCGCGTCACCCCGGAGAGCAACCGGGCGATAAAATCGGATGAAGTTTATCTGATCGACTCGGGAGCACAGTATCCGGACGGCACCACCGACATCACCCGCACCATCTGGATCGGGTCCGGTTCCGCGCCGGCGGAACTGCGTGACCGGGTGACGCGGGTGTTGCAGGGACACATCGCCATCGCCACCGCGGTGTTCCCGAAGGGTGTCTGCGGACCGCATTTGGATGCGCTGGCGCGGCGGGCGCTTTGGCAGCGCGGCCTGGATTACGACCACGGCACCGGCCACGGCGTGGGCAGCTATTTGTCGGTGCATGAAGGCCCGGTCAGCATCTCCCGCCAGGCGCGGCCGGTTCCCATCGCCCCCGGGATGATCCTGTCGAATGAGCCGGGGTTCTACCTGCAGGACCAGTACGGCATCAGGCTGGAGAACCTGTTGCTCGCCTGTTCAGCCGATATGCCAGGCGCCGGCAAGCCGTTCCTGCATTTC
The DNA here is from genome assembly GCF_903944925.1 of uncultured Rhodopila sp. Classification (GTDB taxonomy): domain Bacteria; phylum Pseudomonadota; class Alphaproteobacteria; order Acetobacterales; family Acetobacteraceae; genus Rhodopila. The sequence goes on from NZ_CAJATU010000098.1 coordinate 73,419, forward strand.
GAAACCCTCACGCTTGCCCCGTTCGATCGGCATCTGCTGGAACCGGCATTGATGACCGCGGACGAGCGTGGCTGGCTCGATGCTTATCACGCGCGGGTGCTGGACAGTGTCGGCCCCGCGCTTGATCCCGCCGCGAGGACCTGGCTCGCGGGTGCGTGTGCACCTATCGGCTGATTGCACGCCTGCGCGCGCGCCGCCCGCACCTGGATCTAACGGCCGCGCGGCACGATTTCGGAATGGCGGCGGGACACCAACGACAACCGCGCGCGGTCGGGCGAAATATTAGGATTCCGATACGGATCAGCGTCGAGCCGACGACCCCAGCGCTGGCGCATTGCCAGTGCCGCACGGTGCATCCGATGCGCATCCCCGGGGTTCGGTTCCGGCGGCTGGTGCCAGGTCAGCTCCGCATAAGGGGTCCAAACGTTACGGTAACCCTGCTCCATGAGCTTCAGGCATAGGTCAACATCGTCGAAGGGTTCCAACCCGCGATCGTCTTCCAGACCGCCGACCTGCAAAAAGGTTTCGCGGCGTAGCATGAGACAGGCGCCGCTGACCGCGGTAACATTGCGAACGAGTTGGAGATGGCCAAAATAACCGGGGTCGGACCGTAGCCTGCCCGGAAACTGGTATTGCGCGATCCTGTTGCCCGACACGGTAATGCCGGCGTGACGGACCGTTCCGTTCGGGTTGATCAGTTTGGCGCCGACTGCGCCGATACCCGGACGAAGCGCGTGCGACACCATTTCCCGCAGCCAACCGGAATCTGTGGCTTCGATGCCGCTGTTCAGCAGCAGAATAAGCGAGCCGTTCGACGCTTCGACCGCCGCATTCGCCGAGGCCATTTCGCCGCGCCGGACGAGAACTTGGAGGTTGGGATAATCCGTGCGGTCCGACAGGACATCGATACCGCGAGCCACCGCATTTGTATCGTCACGCGCAGCGACCAGGATTGAAACCAATGGCGCGTCGGTCGGCACGGGATAGATCACCCGGGTAAAAGTCGGCAGCGTCGGTGCAGGCATCACGATGGCGCCGGGGCTGTGTCTCGAAACGAAGTGCTGGACCGCCCGCCGCCCGTTGCGCACGCAACGATCATGCGACGCCTGCGAAAACGTGCGATCTGCTGCATCTTGCCGCCAGTGATACAGCACCTCCGGAATGTGCACGATGCCATCCGCTCGGGCTTCCGCAACTGCGCGCAACGCGAGATCGTAGTCCTGGCTGCCCTCGAAACCGATGCGGAAGCCGCCGATACGCTCGACAAGGGCACGCCTGTATACGCCCAGATGGCTGATCAGGTTATGGCCCGGTATCAGGTCGGGGTTCCAACCCGGCTTGAAATAGGGGTGGGAACGGCGGCCGGACGAGTCGATATGGTCCTCGTCGGAGTAAATTATATCGGCGCCCGGATGATCGACGATCCGGGCCGCCACTTCATATAGAGCGCGCGGCGACAGCACGTCGTCGTGATCGAGCAAAGCCACGAAGGCGCCCGTGGCGCAGGACAGGGCCGAGTTCGACGCCGCGGAAATGTGGCCGTTTCGCTCGCGCCAGACGACGATCGTGCGCGGATCACGCGCCTCGGCTTCCCTCAGCGTTGCCGCGACGGCCGGTTCGGTTGAGGCGTCGTCGGCGATGCAGAGTTGCCAGTGCGGGTAGAGTTGCTGCTCGACCGATCGGATGGCAGCGGACAGATGGGCCGGATCGGGATTGAACACCGGCATGATTACGGAGATCAACGGCGGCGAGCCGAAATCCGCAATCCGCGCGAGGATTTGCCGTAGCCTTGAATTATCCAGACGATCGTGCTGCGCGATCCAGGCCGGATAAGCCTCTTCAACCGCGGCTGTGTCGGGGAGCGTCAGGCCGGCGAAGCTGTGCAGTCCGGCCCGCAGTCTGCGCGGCAAATTGGCGGACAAACGCAAAAAGCCGCGCCGTGCGAACGTCAGGCAGCCCGGGGGCACATAGGGACGAACAGTTTGTAAAAGCCGCCCGGCCGGCGAGACGCTGCGTGCTGCCGTTGAGCGGGCGGTCCAATCTTCGCGCCGTGGCTTGTCGGACGGCATCAAATCGTTCAACTATCGGAACCTCCGGCCACATGTCATGACTAAGTTTCCTCACGTGTATTTGGCCGACCCGATATAGTGATCAAACTTAGGATGACACTGTACATTCCTGTGTGCAGCGTGAAATCGCAGTGACAGCCGATAATTACGGACTAAATAATTTTTCTTCTGGGTTATATTCTCTCCGCCGACCGCCTTCCGCGGGGCGGAGGGGGCAGTACAGCGCGATACAATTGCCTAAAAGACCTGAAACCGGCTCCAGGCGATCTCGATTGGCAACAGTTTCACTGTCCATACGTCACGGCCGGACCGGTTCACGGCCGCCGGGGCCGTCGAGAATGATGCGCCCTCACCCGCGCGCCGAACCGGCCGCTTTGGCCACATTCCCCGGCAGGCCGATGCAACGATTAACGCGGCTTCGACTCAGCCTCGTACCGCGCCCGGTTCTCGGCGTTTGGCGGATACAGGCCGGGGAGCGGTTCACCATCGTTCACCCGGTCCATGATCCACTCTTCCAAACGTTCCTGCCCGGCCGCAACCGCCGCGACCTCGGCCAGCAGTTTTTGCGGGATCGCCACGGCGCCATCATCGTCCACCATGATCACGTCGCCCGGAAACACCGCCACGCCGCCGCAGCCGATCGGCTCTTGCCAGGCGACGAATGTCAGACCGGCGACGGAGGGCGGGGCCGCCGCGCCGCGGCACCACACCGGGAGCCCGGTACCCAGAACACCTGAAAGGTCGCGCACCACGCCGTCGGTCACCAGCCCCGCGACGCCCCGCTTTGCCATCCGTGCGCACAGGATGTCGCCAAAGATGCCGGCATCCGTGACCCCCATCGCATCCACCACGGCGATGCAGCCTTCCGGCATCGCCTCGATCGCTGCGCGGGTGGAGAGCGGAGACGACCACGATTCAGGCGTAGCCAGATCCTCCCGCGCCGGAATGAATCGCAAGGTGAACGCGCGGCCGATGAGCCGTGGTTGGGCCGCCCGGAGCGGCCGGGTGCCGCGCATCCAAACGTTGCGGAGTCCCTGCTTCAGCAGCACGGTGGTGACGGTCGCGGTCGAAACGCCGGAGAGCGCGGCGAGCGTGGCTGGATCGATGGTCATCGGACGCTCCGTCCTACTGAGAATGGCGGATACATTGAATGGCCGTTGCCAGGCGGGCGCAAGAGCGGCTTTTGCGGCAGGCCCTGAACCGGTCTCGGCCGGCGATTGGCGCGCTATAGCCGCTGCGGGACGGCGCCTGGATTCGTTATGAAACCGGTTGATCTTTCGCGACGGGGGCAGAACGACGGGCGGCCGGCAGGCACGCCGCGCGCGTTATGCCGGCCGGCGACGCTAGCTCGCGGCCTGGTCGGGGCCGTTGGCCAGCATGCTCTGGGTGTGGTCCACCAGCTTGGCCAGTCCTTTTTGCAGGGCGTTCCACTCCACGCGGCTCAAGCCGGCGGAAAGCGCCGCTTCAACCTGCTGCGCCATCGGCGCGATACCGGTGTAGATAGTAGTGCCCTTGCGAGTCAACCGCAGCAGGCGCCCGCGGCCATCGTCCGGATCGCGAGACTGGCGCAGCAAACCGCGGGAAACCAGGCTCGCGGCGGCACGGCTGACCTTCACCTTGTCCATCGACGTCCGCTCTCCCGCGGCTGTCGGCGACAGGACGGTGAACCGGCCGACGGCGGCCAACAGCCGCCATTCGGGCATGCCGAGTCCCGACTGGCCAAGATACTGACGGGCGATGACCCGCGACACCCCTTCGGAGGCCACGGCCAGCCGGAACGGCAAGAATTCTTCAAGCCGGAATTCTTCTTCGCCCCCGGCAGCCTCTTGTTGTATTGGTTCTTTCACTTGAAACCACCTTGGATAGTGGGACCATTGTGCATTAGAAATCGTGATTCAACAACAGGGGAGCCCAACAAAATGCCGGCTGTCCGCACGAATTCCTTCCAATGGCACAAACGGGCACGCGGAACCCGGGCAGGCGCCCCGCCACTCCGGTCGTGGATCGTTGCAAATCAGCGGCTTCGGGCCGCGCCGGGGCCAACCTCGGTAAAACCTCCGGAGCGTCGCAACTTGCGCCAATACGATCATCCCAATTCTCTGTAACGATCTCCGGGCGGGATGACTTCCGTGAGAAACATGGCGGCATTGCCCGGACAGTCCAACACGCATGCTTCATTATACCGCCAACCTTCAATCAATTTGATTATAAAATATCGCTTTAGATACCGCGGGCGTGCCCGCGCCGGCCGACAGGCGTCTCCCCCTGTCCGGCAACCATATGACCATTCGAGAAACCATCCTCGCATGGCCGCTGCCACGGCCGCTGGCCTGCTGATAAAGGACCACCTCGGCTCCGGCCGTCATCCGAAGGGGAAAACCGACCATGCAGGACAACGATTCGATTCGCCCCGGCGAAGCCGCGGCGCCGTTGCCCGCCACCGCCGATGCCGGCGTCTATTTCATCGGACGCATCCGCACGCCGTGGCCGGCACGCGAAAGCTGCCCGCGACGGGGGGACCCGTCGGGACCGGAGTGCCGGATCGAGGTCGACCCCCGCTGGGCGGATGCCCTGCAGGGCTTGTCCGAGCATAAGCGCCTGCAAATCCTGTATTGGATGCATCTGGCCCGCCGAGATCTGGTGTTGCAGACGCCACGCCATTCCGGCCAGGCGATGGGGACCTTCGCGCTGCGATCCCCCGTCAGACCCAACCCGATCGCGTCCTCGATCGTCGATCTGATCGCAGTGGCGGGAACCACGATGACCGTCCGCGGCCTTGATTGCATGGATGGAACGCCGCTGATCGATGTAAAACCCGTCCACGAAGAGGCATGGCCCGGCACGCCGGCGATCGACTATTGTACCTTTGTGTAGGTGCGTAATGGGGCGAACCGCTTTCCGATCCCGCCGACACCTGCGGAACAGGCTTGCCTGTCCGCGCCGCCGCCGCTATACCCCCGCCCCTGTCAGCGAGTCCGGGCCTGGAAGGGCATGCCCGGCCGCGACGGCTTGCCGTTCATCACCCGGTGCGGGTGGGCAAGCGCCATATGAAGGAGATCAAAATGCCCAAAATGAAGACCAAGTCGTCGGTCAAAAAGCGGTTCAAGATCACCGCGACCGGCAAGGTGCTCGCCGGACCCGGCAACAAGCGCCACGGCCTGATCAACCGCTCGCAGAAGACCAAGCGCACCAACCGCGGCAGCCAGACGCTGACCCATGCTGACGGCATTACCGTCAAGCAGTGGGCTCCCTACGGCATAGCATAAGGGACAAGCAGCATGGCACGCGTCAAACGGGGCACCACCACCCACGCCCGCCACAAGAAGGTCCTTGAGCAATCCAAGGGCTTTGTCGGCCGGTCCTCGACGAACTACCGCATCGCACGGGAACGCCTCGAGAAGTCCCTCCAATACGCCTACCGCGATCGGCGGGTTAAGAAGCGCGAGTTCCGCGGCCTGTGGATCCAGCGCATCAACGCCGCGGTGCGCGAGCACGGCCTGACCTACTCGCAGTTCATCCACGGGCTTAACAAGGCCGGGATCGAGCTGGACCGCAAGGTTCTCGCCGCGATCGCCTATGACGATGCGGAGTCGTTTGCGGGTATCGTGCAGAAGGTCCAGGCCGCCCTGGCCTAACGCCGGTTTCGTCCAGAAGCCAAGCGAACCGGGGGCCGCCTGACAAGGGCGGCCTTTTCCGTATGCGGGACACAAGCATGAACGACGACCTCGAAGCCCTGAAGACCTCCACCGATGCCGCGCTGGCCGAAGCCGGCGACCTGCGCGCCTGGGACGCAATCCGCATCGCCGTGCTTGGCCGCAACGGCAGCCTGACCGCCATGCTGCGCGACCTCGGCAAAGTCCCGGCCGAACAGAAGAAAGAGCGCGGCGCGGCGCTGAACCGGCTGAAGGACGCGCTGAACGCGGCGATCGACGGGCGCAAGCTGCAACTGGAAGAGGCCGCGCTCGACGCCCGCCTGCTGTCGGAGCGGATCGACCCGACCCTGCCGCCGCGCCCGCGCGAGATCGGGCTGATCCACCCGATCTCCCGCACCATGGAGGAAGTTTCCGCCATTTTCGGCGCCATGGGGTGCACCGTGGTGGACGGTCCCGATGTGGAAAGCGACTGGTTCAATTTCGGCGCTTTGAACATCCCGGCGCATCACCCGGCGCGGGCGGACCACGACACGTTTTATCTGCCGCCGCGCGACGGCGGGGCGCCGCCGGTGCTGCGCACGCATACCTCGCCCGGCCAAATCCGTACCATGCTGTCGCAGGAGCCGCCGATCCGGGTGATCGTCACCGGGCGGACGTATCGGGCGGATCACGACGCGACCCACTCGCCGATGTTCCATCAATGCGAGGGGCTGGTGATCGACCGCGGCATGACCTTGGGCCACCTGAAGGGCGTGCTGATCGACTTCCTGCGCACCTTCTTTGCCATCTCCGATCTGCCGGTGCGGTTCCGGTCGTCGTATTTCCCGTTCACGGAACCCTCGATGGAGGTCGATATCGGCTGGGACCGCAAGACCGGCGAACTCGGCCGCGGCGGCGACTGGCTGGAGATCCTGGGCAGCGGCATGGTCCACCCGCGCGCGCTGGCCAATTGCGGCATCGACCCGCGCGAGTGGCAGGGTTTCGCCTGGGGCATGGGCATCGAGCGCATCACCATGCTGAAGCACGGGATGGCCGATCTGCGGCCGTTCTATGAGTCGGACATACGCTGGCAACGGCATTACGGTTTCGCTCCGCTGGCTCCCACCATGCTGCATGAGGGAGTCTGAGCCATGAAGTTCACTTTGTCCTGGCTGAAAACCCACCTGCAGACCGACGCCTCGCTGCAAGAGATCACCGACACCCTGACCCGAATCGGCCTGGAGTTGGAGGGCGTCGGCAATCGCGGAGCCGCTTTGGCCGCCTTCCGCATCGCCCACGTTATCGAAGCCGTCCCTCACCCCAACGCCGATCGGCTGCGGGTGTGCAAGGTAGATGCGGGAGACGGGATCGTGTCAGTGGTGTGCGGCGCGCCGAATGCACATACCGGCATGAAGGCGGTGTTCGCGGCTCCCGGCACCTATATCCCCGGTTCGAACCTGACCCTGAAGGTGGGGGACATCCGCGGCGTGGTCAGCGCCGGGATGCTGCTGTCGGCGAAGGAGATGGGCCTCGGCGAGGACCACTCCGGCATCATCGAATTGCCGGCCGACGCGCCGGTGGGGGTGTCGTACGCGCACTACGCCGGGCTGGACGATCCGGTCATCGACATCAGCGTGACGCCGAACCGCGGCGACTGCTTTTCCGTGCGCGGCGTGGCGCGGGACCTGGCCGCCGCCGGGCTGGGCACACTGAAGCCGTTCGCGCCGGCGATCGTCTCGCCGGTGTTCGATGGCGGGCCGCGCTGGGAGATCGCGTTTCCGGAGGCCTGTCCATGGATCATCGGCCGGACCATCCGCGGCGTGCGCAACTCCGCCAGCCCGAAATGGCTGCAGGACCGCCTGACCTTCATCGGGCTGCGGCCAATCAACGCACTGGTGGACGTGACGAATTTCTTCACGGTCGACCTGGGGCGGCCGCTGCACGTGTTCGACGTGGCGAAACTATCGGGTGACGTGCTGACTTTGCGGCGCGGTTCCGGGGAGGTCATGCCGGCGCTGAACGGCAAGGAGTACACTCTCGATCCCGAGGACTGCGCCATCGCCGATGCGGCGGGTGTGCAGTCGATCGCCGGTGTCATCGGCGGCGAGGCGACGGGCTGCGACGAGTCCACCACCACCGTATTCGTCGAGTGCGCGCTGTTCGATCCCGTGCGGATCGCGCTGACCGGGCGGCGGCACCAGATCGTCTCCGACGCGCGGCAGCGGTTCGAGCGCGGGGTCGATCCGACCTTGCTGCCGGCGGCGGTCGAGGCGGCGACGGCGCTGATCCTGGAGTTGTGCGGCGGCGAACCAGGCACGGTGACCTCGGCCGGGGCCGAGCCGCATTGGCAGCGGGATGCGACGTTGCGCTTCGCCCGAATCGCCGAACTTGGCGGTTCGAATATCGGCGAGGATGAGGCGGTCGCGTCCCTGGAACATCTGGGTTTCGCGGTGCGCGAGCGCGATGAAGCCGGCGTGACCGTGGCCGTGCCGCCCTGGCGCAACGACGTGGCGGCGCCGATTGCGCTGGACCAGTCGCCCGGGCTGGATCCGGCCAAAGCGGCGAAGGCGGCGGAGGGCTGCGCCCGGATCGAGGCGGAGAACGACCTGATCGAGGAAGTGCTGCGGCTGCGCGGCCTGGATGCGGTGCCCCCTGTGTCGCTGCCGCGCGAAAGCCCGGTGCCGGCGGTGACGCTGACGCCGCGGCAGCAGCGCACCGCCCTGGCCCGGCGGACCCTGGCGGCGGTAGGCCTGCTGGAATGCGTGACATTCAGCTTCATGGCGCGCGCGGAGGCGGAACGCTTCGGCGCGGCACCGGACTCGCTGCGGCTGAGCAACCCGATCGCATCGGACCTGGACCAGCTTCGGCCGACTCCGCTGGCGACTTTGGCCTTGGCGGCCAAGCGTAACGCCGCGCGCGGCTATTCCGACGTGTCGCTGTTCGAGATCGGTCCGGCTTTTGCGCTCGATGCGCCGGACGGACAGAGGCTGGTGGCAGCGGGATTGCGCAGCGGGGCAACGCCGCGGAGCTGGCTGGCGCCGCAGCGTGCGGTGGATGAAATGGACGCGAAGGGCGACCTGTGGGCTTTGCTGAGCGCCATCGGCGTGTCGCTGGAGTCGCTGCAGGTCACCGCCGAGGCGCCCGCCTTCCTGCATCCCGGCCGCTCGGGCCTGGTGCGCCAGGGGCCGAAAACGGTGATGGGCTATTTCGGGGAAATCCACCCGCGGCTGCTGGCGGCGTTGGATCTGCCGGGGCCGATGGTGGTGTTCGAGTTGAACCTGGACGCTGTGGCGGATCCGAAGCGGCGGAAGAAGTCGGCTCCGGACTTGCCGGCGTTCCAGCCGGTGCGGCGCGACTTCGCGTTCCTGGTGGATACTTCGGTGCCGGCGGACAGCGTGGTGCGCGCGGCGAAAGGTGCGGAGAGGGCCCTGATTACCGCAGTGTCGTTGTTCGACGTGTATGCGGGCGACAAGCTGCCGGAGGGGAAGATGTCGGTGGCGGTGGAAGTCACGTTCCAGCCGCGCGACAAAACTCTAACCGATCCGGAGATCGAGGCGGCGTGCCAGAAGGTGGTGGCGGCGGTGGCTAAGGCGACCGGAGCGACGCTGCGGTAGTGTAATTGGCTAAGCCCATTTGTAGCCGATTCGTACCACGGCATGGCCTTTAGCGGGTCCGGCATCGGCCGCGGAGGCAAACCTCGGAGCTCACCAACTGGACTCGGATACGAGGCCGGTGTGGTGAGGCAACCCGGCGTCGGACGGGAAACCCGAAAGTCGAACGAGATACTGCGCGGACGACTTAGATTTCGCGCCAGTCTTACTTCGTCGCACAGACCCGGTTGCCGAGGATCGCACCCAACAGGCCTGACCGCTTACGCCGATCGGCCGGGAACAGGCGCACGGCTGTTTCGATCCAATTCATTGCGGCGGGTGGCAAATTGACGTAACGACCGCGCGCGCCGATGAAGGTTTGCAGACGCTTGAACCCGGCCGCGTTGAACAGCACCACCAGTTCGCGAGTGGTATATTCCTTCAGGTGCAGCCCGTTCGCCATATAATCTCCACCCTGAACCGGACACGGCAGATCGTCGAAGTAGGCAGAGCAATCGTGCGGACCGTTCAGCCGGCTCGGCGTGACGCAAATATAGCTGCCGCCCTCCCGCAGGACTCGGTAAATCTCCCGCAACTGATCATAGGCATCATCAGGATGCAGATGCTCCATAAGCTGATTGCTGATCACCAGGTCGATGCTGTCGCTGTCGAACGGCATGTGGATGCCGTCGGTCTGCCGCAGCTCAAAATTCGGCACGGCCTTGTCGGCTCCGGCCCCGACGTCGGAGACATCGACACCGTAGATTTTGCCGACGAGCGGGGCTATGGCGACGGAGAGATGGCAGCGCCCGGGGCCGATCTCCGCGACCACGGTTGAAGGTGTTACGAACCGGCGCAGAAACGCGGCTTCGTAGCGAGCGTTGCGTTCTGCGTCGGTGCTGTCCCTGGGCAGGCTTTCGGGAAACTTTTCCCCGTATTCGTTATAAACCTTGCTATAAAGTTGCATTCGGTCCTTTTGCGCCGCGACCCGCAACTTGTGCGCTATAGAAGTTTCGAACTCACATTGATCGTGCACCCGGTCGGTGAGTTCCACCTCGGCGCGTTTGAGCATGATATCGGCTTCCCTCGGCAACTTTAGCGCTTTGTAAACAACGCGCCGCCGGAACAGCCACTCACTTTCGAGGCTTCGGTGACACATCTTTGTGGGTCCGAATCCGACCGTTCCACGCTGGGCCAACGGTTCAGGAAAGGCGTCCGTCCCGCAGCGTGACAACCCGGTCCATCCGCCCCGCCAGCTCCGGGTTATGGGTCGCGATCAGCGCGGCCAACCCGTGATCGCGCACGATCGCCAGCAGCTCGGCAAACACCGCCTCCGCGGTCGCCACGTCCAGATTGCCCGTCGGCTCATCCGCCAACAGCAGCTTTGGGCCGTTCGCCAGCGCCCGGGCGATTGCCACCCGCTGCTGCTCCCCGCCCGACAGCTTCCCCGGCAGGTGCCCCAGCCGATCGGCCAGACCGAACGACGACAGCAGCGCCCGCGCCCGGTCCTCGGCGGCCCGCCGCGACCGCCCGGCGATCATCAGCGGCAGCACGACATTCTCCAGCGCGGAGAACTCGGGCAGCAGGTGATGGAACTGGTAGACGAAGCCGATGGTGTCCCGCCGGATCGCGGTGCGCGCGGCATCGGGCAGGCCGCCCGCGTCGCGGCCTTCGATCACGACCGAGCCGCCATCGGGACGATCCAGCAATCCGGCGGCATGCAGCAGGGTGGACTTGCCGGCCCCGGACGGCGCAACCAGCGCCACGATCTCCCCTGCGCGCACCGTCAGATCGACCCCCCGCAGCACCGGCAGATCTGCTGCCTCGCCGCGATAGGTCCGCCTGACACCGCGCAGAACCAGCGTCTCACTCATGCCGCAGCGCCTCCACCGGATCGGTTTTCGCCGCCCGCCAACTCGGATACAGCGTCGCCAGCAGCGACAGGATCAGGCCGAGCGCGACCACCCGGCCAACGTCCACCCAATCCACCGTATCCGGCAGCTCGCTCAGCATGAACACCGAGGCATCGAACACCCGTCCGCCGGTAATGTTTTCGACGAAATGCTGGACGGCGACGATGTTGCGGCAGAACACCACGCCTATGATGGTGCCAATCAGGGTGCCGCTGACTCCGACAAAGGCGCCGCACATCAGGAAGATGCGCATGATCGAGCCGCCGGAAGCGCCGATGGTGCGCAGCACGGCGATGTCCGAGCGCTTGTCCTTCACCAGCATAATCAGCGACGACACCACGTTGAACGCCGCCACCAGGACGATCATGCCAAGGACGATGAACATCGTATCCTTCTGCACCTGCAACACGCCGATGATGGTGTCGTTGGCGTGGCGCCAGTCGCGGGCATAGACCTGCCGCCCTTGCAGCAGCGGCGCCAGTTCCCGCCCCACCGCATTGACCTCATCCGCATCCTTCAACCTGATCTCGATTCCGGTAACGGCGTTGGGCTTCTGGAAGAACACCTGGGCCGCCGGAAGCGGAAGGAACACGACGCTGCTGTTGTAGTCGTTCAGACCGGCGTCGAAGATTGCCACGACGCGATAGGCCCGCACCCGCGGAATGGTGCCGAACGCGGTCGCCGCGCCCTCGGGCGAGATCACCGTCAGCGAGCCGCCGACACGCAGCCGGTAGGCGTTGGCCAGCGAGACACCGACGATGATGGCGTCGTCCCCGGTAAAGTTGGCCAGGCTTCCGGCGATGATGTGGTCGCTGATCGGATGCAGGCCGCGCAAATCGTCCAGGCTGATGCCGCGGACCAGGCCGCCGCGCGCACCGCCGCCCTCGGTGCTGAGCAGCGCCTGCCCGTCCAGCACGGGCGTGGCGGAGGCGACGTCCGGCAGTCCGCGCACCTGCGCCACCAGCTTCTGGTAGTCGTCCAGCTTCTGCCCGGCATAGGCCTCGACGGTAATGTGGCCGTTCACGCCGAGAATTCGCGAAACCAGTTCAACCTGGAAACCGCTCATGACCGAGGTCACGACGATCAGGGTGGCGACGCCAAGCGCGATGCCGACAAGCGAGAAGATGGCGATGATCGAGACGAAACGCTCGCCTTTGCGGGCGCGCAGATAGCGGCCGGCGACCATGCGTTCGAAGGGGCCGAACATTCAGGATGGGTTCCAGGAGGATAGGGGTGTGCGTCGGACCGGAGATGTTCCCGCTTGAACGGGAGGTGGCTGGGTGGTGCTGCCAAAAAAGCACCGTCCGGAAGGTCGGCCGATCCGCAAGAAAGCTGTCGACATAGAGGAAGAAAAGAGGACGACAAAGCTGCGTCCTCCCAAGCCGCAGAGTCCATCTTTGGTCAAGCTATCAATCCCGGAACTTTTCTCTGCGGTCCTCTGTGCAGCTCTCGCTATCTCTGTGTTAAGATAGCGGAGTTGACGCACAGCACTGACCCTGGCCCGTCGCGTCGAGCCCATGCCAACAGCCGCTGACCACGCCTTCCCCACTGGCTTAGCCGCCGCTAAGACCCGATCCGCGTCAACGCCTCCTCCGGCGTCACCTCAACCCGCTCCCCGGTTGCGCGCCGCTTCAGCTCCACCGTCCCCGCCGCCGCACCGCGGGGTCCCACGATGATCTGCCAGGGGTGCCCCATCAAATCGGCGTCCGCGAATTTTGCTCCGGCCCTGTCAGTGCGATCGTCGTACAAGGCGTTCCCGCCGAGCGCCGCATAAAGCCGCTCGCACAGCGCATCGCATCCCGCATCGCCGACTTTGAGGTTGAGGATCGCGGCCTTGAACGGAGCAATGCTGTCGGGCCAGATGATGCCGTTGTCGTCGTGGCTGGCCTCGATCACCGCGCCCACCAGGCGGGAGACGCCGACGCCATAGCTGCCCATCTCCGGATGCACCTGCCTGCCGTCCGGACCCGCCACCGTCGCGCCCATCGACTTCGTGTATTTCGTGCCGAAGTAGAAGATGTGGCCGACCTCGATGCCCCGGCCTTCGCGCTTGCGGTCTGCAACGACCTGATCCCAGCGCGCGGTGTCGTGCTTTTCGTCGGTGGCGGCATAGTGGCCGGTCATCACCTCGAAGAAGCGCACGAGGTCGTCCGGCTTTTCATGGCTGAAGCTGTCGCCGGACAGGTAGTCGATCTCCTCGAACGCCGCGTCGTAATAGACCTGACTTTCGCCGGTCGGGGCGAGGATGATGAACTCGTGCGACAGGTCGCCGCCGATGGGGCCGGTGTCGGCCTCCATCGGGATCGCCTTGAGGCCCATGCGCTGGAAGGTGCGCATATAGGCCAGCATCATCTTGCGGTAGCTGGCCACCGCGCCGCCATGGTCGATATCGAATGAGTAGGCGTCCTTCATCAGGAACTCCCGCCCGCGCATTACGCCGAACCGCGGCCGCACCTCATCGCGGAACTTCCATTGGATATGATACAGGATCTGGGGCAATTCCTTGTAGCTGCGGACCGATTGGCGGAACAGGTCGGTCACCATCTCCTCATTCGTGGGGCCGTACAGCATGTCGCGGTCGTGGCGGTCGCGGATGCGCAGCATCTCCTTGCCGTAATCCTCATACCGGCCGCTTTCCTTCCACAGCTCCGCGGGCTGGATCGTCGGCATCAGGATCTCCTGCGCGCCGGCGGCATCCTGCTCCTCCCGCACGATGCGCTCGATATTGCGCAGCACCCGCAGGCCGAGCGGCAGCCAGGCATAGATGCCGGCCGAGGTCTGCCGCACCAGCCCCGCCCGCAACATCAGACGGTGTGAGGCGATCTGCGCCTCGGCAGGCGTTTCCTTGAGTGTGGGAATGAAAGCGTGGGACAGGCGCATCGCGATGGACTTCCGGTCAGGAGAACAGGCGCCGTCCTATCGCGTTTACGTCTGCGCCGCTACAGTGTTGGGCCAGTTACGCCGATCGGCTCACGTCGTGTCGGCCGCAAGGCGAATGCGTCAAAAAAGATTACCGCGACGCAATTTCGGAACGCCGAGAGCAGCTTTTTAACACAAAGCCACTCGGTCGGGCAAGTTTTGTGCGTTGCACAACCATTTCACGCAATAAACTTCCCGCGATTCTGTTAAATGGCAACAATAAGGCGTGACAGCGGCGAAGAACTTGGCTAATCAAGGCTCCGGGCCGCTTACCGGCGAGTATGCGGGCCAGGTTTGGGGAGGAAACGCCAATCTCGCGGCAGGTAAAGGACAACCGTCCTTACCCTGTCCGCATCTGCGTAAACCGGTCGAACGTCCTATAAAATTAAGAAAATCAATCATCATCCGGCGCGGCGAACATGCCGTGCCGGAAACTGATGACATCGCTGCGGATCAAAAAGTATGATCCAGTCCATAAAAAACACGTCACTATCGTGGTAACGATAACCTTCATCAGCATGCGGGGACGCTCCGGCGCACCGCGCCAGCCGCTTGCCTGATCCGCGTGCTCCTGTGGCCGCGTGCCGATGGGCAGGACCGCGAACAGCGCGGTCCACCAGATGATCACAAACAGCACGATGCCGGTAAACCAGTTCACGGCGGCTCCATCCCCGTGATGACCCGGCGTGTCCTGTTCGGGCCATGACGAATAAGAGTGTCGGTATCACACCCGAATCAGGTGAACATCCACCATCGGCCGCTTGCCCAGCCGCCGCCCGAGCGTCCGGCGCAACGCGGCCCGCGCCGCATCCGCCAGCGCGGAATCGTCGCGCCGCAAATCATGCGGCAGGTCGCGCAACGTCACCGCGAAATCATCCGCCACCCGATCGGCTTCGCCGTCCTCCGGATCCAGCAGCCCCGGGGCGCTCACCTTCGGCCGCCCGAGCACCCGGCCGGACTGATCCACGGCAAGGCTGGCAACGACAATGCCGTTGAACAGCATCCGGCGGCGCGCCGACATCACCTCGCCCTTCAACGGCACGATCCTGGTACCATCCACCACCAGCCTGCCGATGGGCGCGCTGTCGGTGATCGCGGGGCGGCCCGGAAACAGCGTCAGGATGTCGCCGTCCTCCATCATGAAGGCTTCCGATCCGGCCTCCCGCGCCAGTTCGGCATGCGCGGACAGATGCCGCCATTCCCCATGCACCGGCACCGCGTAGCGCGGCTTCACCAGCCGATACATGCGCCGCAGCTCATCGCGCGCCGGATGGCCGGAAACATGCACCAGATGGTCGTCATCGGTCATCAGCCGCACACCGGCCCGCACCAACTGGTCCTGCACGGTGCCGATAGCGCGTTCGTTGCCCGGGATCATGCGCGAGGAGAAGATCACCGTGTCGCCTTCCCCCAGCGACACCCGCGGATGGTCGTCACGCGCGATGCGCGACAGTGCGCTGCGAGCCTCGCCCTGGCTGCCGGTGACGATCATCAGGATGTTGTCGTCCGACACGTCGTCGATGTCGTCTTCCGTCAGGAACGGCGGCAGCGACTTGAAATACCCGCACTCCCGCGCCGCGGCATCCATGTTGCGCAGCGACCGGCCAACCAGCGCCACGCTGCGGCCGGCGTCCTGCGCCGCCAGCGCGATCGATTCCATCCGCGCGACATTGCTGGCGAAGCAGGTGACCGCCACGCGTCCGGTCAGGTCGCGGATCAGCGCCGTCAGGGTGTTGCGCACATCGAGTTCGCTGCCGGAGTGGCCCTCCACCATGGCGTTGGTGGAATCGCAGACGATCGCCAGCACACCCCTGTCGCCGAGGGCGGCCAGCGCCGCCTCATCCGTCGGTGGCCCGATCAGCGGGTTGGGGTCGAGCTTCCAGTCACCGGTGTGCAGGACGATGCCCGCGGGGGTTTCGATGACCAGCGCCTGCGCCTCCGGGATGGAGTGCGACAGGCGGATGAATCGCAGCGCGAAGGGCTTGAGGTCGATCTTGCCGCCGGGCGGGATCACAATGACCTTGACCTGGTTGACCAGCCCCGCCTCAGTCAACTTGCGGCGCAGCACCGAAGCGGCGAACGGCGTCGCATAGACCGGGCATTGCAGTTGCGGCCAAAGCCATGCCACCGCGCCGATGTGATCCTCATGCGCGTGGGTTATCACCAGCCCGGTCAAATCCTTCCGCCGATCGGCTATGAAGCCCGGATCGGCCATCATGACCTCGACCTCGGGGAGCTCGCTGCCGCCAAAGCCGATCCCGCAATCGACAGCGAGCCATTTTTCGTGTCCGTTGTCTCGCCAGCGGTAGAGGTTGAGATTCATACCAATTTCGCCCGTCCCGCCGAGCGGCAGGAAGGCAAGGTCGCCTGTTTCTGAGTCCATATTTAAGGGTTCGTTCCGTTAATCGTTTTCAATCAGTCGCGTTCTCTCCCGGGGCAATGTGGGCGCTGGGTTGCGCTCCGCCAACATCCGCAGGCCATCCAATGTCAGGTCGGGCTCGATATGGTCGATCATCAGCGTGCCTTCAGCGAACAAGGGAGCGAGTCCGCCGGTTGCGATGACCTTCATAGGGCCGCCGAATTCGGTCTTGATGCGAGCCAGCAGGCCTTCGATCAGGCCGACATAGCCCCAGTAAATTCCCGACTGCATGGCGGGGACGGTGGCACGGCCGATAACCGACTGCGGCCGGCCGATGCCGATGCGCGGCAGGCGGGCTGCGGCCTGGTGAAGGGCCTCGATGGAGAGGTTTATGCCGGGGCATATGACGCCGCCGAGATAAGCACCTTTCGCGTCTACCACATCGAATGTGGTAGCGGTACCGAAATCGACGACGATCAGCGGCCCGCCGAACGTCCGATGCCCCGCCATCGCATTCAACAGCCGATCGGCGCCGACTTCGGCGGGCTGGTCGACTTTGATGTCGAAGCCCCAGTCGAGCGCGGCGCGAGCGATCAGCGGCTCGACATTGAACCAGTCGCGGCACAGGCGGCGCAGGTGGTACAGCGCGGCGGGGACGACGGTGCCGATGACGGCGGCATCGATCTGGTCCCGAGCGAGGTCGGACAAAGTGAGCAGACTGTTTAGCCAGACGGCGTATTCGTCGGAGGTGCGCTGCGCATCGGTGCGGATGCGCCAGACGCCGCGCCAGCCGGAGGGATCGTGCACGGCGAACACGATATTGGTGTTGCCGGCGTCAACGACGAGCAGCATGGCTAGCGGGCCGCGTGCGTGCTGGCGGCGATTGGTGTGATCTGCATGGCCCTTTGGTACGGCTGCGTTGCGACCGGTATGTGCCGGAATGTGTCAATTGACCGTTCAGGCGGGGCGGTGTCAACGGAACACCCCGTGTTGGCGGCGCGGCGACTTGGCGATGACGCCAGGGGTTTGTCCAGTAGGCGTGCGGATTAAACAGACACCGGGCGTTGCGGCGCCGGCTTCAGCGGCGGCAGATCGATGGTCTCCGACGGCACGGATGCCCAGATCTCCGCGGTTTCCGTGCCCCCGCCGCCCCGCTGTGGTAAACCCGGCGCATGGCCGATCACGACTCCGTCTACCACAAGACTGTTCGGCCATGGCGGAATGGTGGCGCAGCTAATGCGCGACTTCGTTGCCGGCCCCTGGTTCGACGACCTCGATCTCGACCGCATGGAGCGTCTGAACGCCAAGTTCCACTCCGACACGAGCGAGCGGCATGAGGGCACCCTGCCGGCATGCCAGTATGTTGGGCAGGCCGTCGCGTGCCCCTTTGCAGGGCACCTGTCCCGCGGTCGCCCGTCTTGCTCACGCGGTCTGCGATGCCGCCAGTTCCGCGTCTTTCTCCCGCACGCGCAGCGCAGCGGGCCGGGTCGTCGTGCGCTCAATGTAGGGTTTGATCTCGGAGGTTTCAGGGACGATCCCGAACGTCGTCATCCACTGCAAGGCGCCGCCCCACAGTACGTCGGCCGCGGAGAAGTCTTCCCCGAGCATGTACGAGGCGGTCCGCAACTGACCTGTCAGCGCGGCCATCACCGCGTCGAAACTGCCATACGGCGACATCGCCTGCGGACCCGGCTCGCGCTTCAGCGCCCGGTCGACCGCGGCCGGCTCAAAACTGCCGGCGTAGAACGCCATCCAGCGCAGATAGGGACCGCGGCGCGGATCACCCTGGCGCGGCGCCAGGGCAGCCGCGGGGAACAGGTCCGCCAGATAGATCGCGATCGCGATCTGTTCGGTGACCAGGACACCGCCATGCAGGATCGCCGGCACCTTTCCCATCGGGTTGACGGCCAGATACGCCGGCTGGCGGTTCTCGCCCGCCTTCATGTTCACCACCCGCAGTTCATACGGTGCGCCGAGTTCCTCCAGCAGGATCAGTGTGCCGGTGGAGCGCGATTGAGGGGCGTGAAAGAGGGTGATGCTGTCCCTGCCGATCATGCCAAGCTCCCGCTCAATTTTGAGTAGACAGGCGGGACATATATACTTATAGTTGTGTTCATGAGGTTATTTCCCGTCATCGTATTTATCGCCTGGGCGTTTTCCCCGGCACTCGGCAACGCCGCTCCGGTAGGCTACTCGCTCACGGTCACCACGGCCTATGCCAATGGCAACCCGTTCGCCAACCAGATCGACACGGTGTTCTCCGAACCTGACACCGGGTTCATTGAGATCGCCAACACCGGCGAAACCACGTTCTCCGGCATTGTCGGCACGATCGGGGTGTCGGCGTTTGCCGGCGACCTGTCGTTTGCCTCGGGGTCGCTGGTTCTGGCCCCGGGCGCCATAGTGTCGATCGCCATGCCGGATAACTCCGCCTCCGTCGGCGGGTTCAACGGTCCGGCATATTATTACCGGCCCGGCGTCGAAATCTATCTCGACGGCACGTTATCCGACGGCATCGGCGCGGAGGCGGTCAATCTGCAGGTCGCCGACAGGGAAATCCATTCCGGCGTGTGGCGGACGGACTCGTACGGCCTTGCGTCGGACAGCTTCGTGCTGCAGGGCGGCGACCCCTGGGGCTTCGACAGCGGCAACGCCTTCGCCATGAGCCAGGCGAACGGGGTCTACGTGTTCAGCCAGGCGGTGCCGGAGCCGGGTTCGGTCGGCCTGCTGGCGGCGGCGCTGGCAGCGTGCGCCGCAGCACGCTGTACCGCGGGGCGACGCCTCAGATTTCCGTTGGCGTAACCTGAAGCGTCAGCTTCCCGGCACGGCGGAGCAGGTCCAGCGGCACGGATATACCCGCCCGTTCGGCGGTCAGCGCACGATGCAGGTCGTCCACGGCGGTCAGCTTGATGCCGTCGAACGCCAACAGGACGTCGCCGGCCTGTAGCCCGGCCTGCGCGCCGGGGCTGTCCGGTGCAAGCTCCGACACCATCACTCCGCTCGCCTGCTGCAAGCCATGGAACCGCCTTACCCGCGTGGTGATGGGCACGGTCTGCGCCGACAGCCCAAGCCGCGAGCGGCGGACCCTGCCGTCGCGCATCAGCCGCGTCGCCACCCAGATCGCGGTATCGATGCCGATGGCGAAGCAGATGCCCTGCGCCGGGGCGATCATCGCCGTGTTGATGCCGACGACGAGACCGGCGCCGGACACCAGGGGGCCTCCGGAATTGCCCGGGTTCAGTGGCGCGTCGGTCTGGATAACGCTGTCCAGCAGCCCGCCCGCCCGGGTGCGCAGGGTGCGGCCGAGCGCGCTGACGATCCCCGCGGTGACGGTGCAGGTGAAGCCGAGCGGATTGCCGATGGCGACGACAAGTTGCCCGACCCGCAGCGCCGCGGAGACGCCGAGTTCGGCGTGCGGGTGGCGGCTGCCCGACAGGCGAAGCACGGCGATGTCGGTGGCGGGGTCGTCGCCGACGAGCGCTGCGTCGAAGGTCTGGCCGTCGGTGAGGCTGGCCTGCAACCGGGCGGCCTTGGCGACGACGTGGCTGTTGGTCAGGACGTAGCCGTCCGGGGTGAAGATCACCCCCGACCCTTGTCCGGCGGGGCGGCCGTCCTTGGTAAAGGCTGTGACATGTACAACGGCGGGACCGGCGCGGTCGAAGGCGTGGACCACCTGTGCGGAATAGGGATCGAGTTCCTGGTTGAGGGCATCGAGCGGCATGGGAGGTATCCTTTCCCGCGCCGAGATGGGAAAGGTTTGGGTTTTTCGGCACCCGGCCATTCGGGTGGGGAGGTTCTTGGGTCCTTGGCGGGGTCGTGCTTGTTTACGGTTTCTTAAGATTTAGCACAGAGAAAGTAAGCAGAGGGCGACAGAGGACACAGGGTTTTACCATGACCATGTACAAGCTTAAGGTGCTGACCGAACGTATCATTGGGTGGGATATTGGAGTCCATCGGGCGCTGGGGCCGGGGTTGAATACCGTGCTTCTGGAAATCAAGGCGGTCACAGCCATCGGCCCACCCCGTATCGCACAAATCCTGACTTACCTGCGTATGAGCCGGCTGCCCGTTGGCCTGTTGATGAATTTCCACGAACGCCGCCTGGTGGATGGCGTCAGCCGCTACGCCGTCTAAACGGGCGGCTTTGCTCTGTGTGCTCTGTGGCCCTCGGCTGGGTTCTCTGTGTTAAATGCGATGCTGACGCCCCACCCGGCCATCCGGGTAGGCTCCCAACCGGCCATCCACCCGATACCGTCCCTACCACCGACCAAGCAGGATACAACCCATGCAAGGAGTTAAAATCGCATGGGCATCATAGACACTCTCTCCACCGAACTGGCCGATCGGACCGCGCAGGCAGCGACGTTCACTGTCGGCATTCACAGCGGGCAGCGGCCAAGAAGCGGCATCCTCTGGCGACCGGACGTGGTGCTTGCATCCGAGCAGGTGCTGCCCGAGGACGCGACCGATTTGACCGTCATCCGCGGCGGCACCCGCGTCGCTGCGACCCTGGCCGGCCGTGACCCCGGCACCAACGTGGCGGTGCTGAAGCTGGAATCCCCGCTGGACGGCGCCCTGCCCCGGGCGGAAACCGAGCCGCCCCGCGTTGGCAGCCTCGCGTTGCTGATTGGCGCCGACGCATCCGGCGCGCCGACAGCGCGGCTGGCAACGGTGCATGAGGTCGGCGCGGCCTGGCACAGCATGGCGGGCGGGCGGATCGATGCGCTGATCCGGTTGGACTCCCGCCTCGCCGCCGATGAGGGCGGACCGGTCATCTCCCTGGCAGGTGGTCTGATCGGCATGTCCACATCCGGGCCGCGGCGTCGGACCATTGTCATTCCCGCCGCGACCTTGGAGCGGGTCGTCGATCCGCTGCTGGCGGACGGCCGGATTGCCCGCGGCTGGCTCGGGATTGGTCTGCAGCCGGTGATGATTCCGGATGGTTTCCGTCAGTCCACCGGCCGCGATAGCGGGCTGATGGTGGTAAGCTTGGCGGATGGCGCACCCGCGGCAACCGCCAAAATCCTGCCGGGAGATATCGTGCTGGATATCGATGGCGCGCCGGTCAGCCGCCCGCGGGCGCTGACCGCCTCGCTCGGGCCCGACCGTATCGGCCAGGCGGTGGTGCTGCGGGTGCTGCGCGCCGGGGCGGTGCAGACCATCGCCGTCACCGTCGCCGCCCGGCCGGCGGCGTGAGCCAGTCCGCGCCCCTGCGTATTCGGGTCCACGCCACGGACCCGGTGCGCCGGCGCGGGCTGATCGCCATGCTGGAAGCCGCCGGGCACGCGGTCACCAACGACACGCCGGACGTGGAGCTGTGCGACACCGGCGGCGCATCCCTGCCGCGCGAATCCGAAGCCCCGGTGGTTGCCCTGACCGCCGGGGCTTCGGCCTGGACCGGCCCGGCTGGCGTGCTGCCTCCCGACGCAACATCCGAGCAATTGGACGCCGCCCTGCGCGCGGTGGCCGCCGGCCTGTTAGTGCGCCCGCCGGGCCTACCGGAACCGCGCAGCTTCGCCCCCGCCGATGACGCCCCCCTGCTGACGCCCAGAGAACGCGAAATCCTCGGCCTGATCGGCGAGGGCCTGAGCAACAAAGCCATGGCGCGCCGGCTCGGCATCTCGGTGCATACGATCAAGTTCCACATGGAAGCCCTGTTCACCAAACTCGACGCGACCAGCCGTGCGGAAGCCCTGACGAAAGGCCTGCGGGGAGGTGTGATCGAATTGTAGGAGGGCCAGGGCGCTGCCCTGGACCCGCCAGGGGCCCGCGGCCCTCGCTTTCCAAATTTGACAACCCTCCGAGGCAATGCGATCGGGTTACCGAACGGTAGCTGGAGTTCGATGTGGATGATGCGGCGCGCGCCGGGGCTTCGCCTCTGGCATCGATCGATGCGGTTGAGCGGGGTTTGAGCCGCGCGGGTTATATCGCCAACCGGCAGATTTCGACCGCGGTTTACCTTTCGCATCATTTGCAAAAGCCGATCCTGGTGGAGGGTCCGGCGGGGGTGGGGAAGACGGAGCTGGCGAAGTCGGTGGCGGCGTGGCTGAAGCTGCCGCTGATCCGGATGCAGTGTTACGAGGGGCTGGACGAGTCCAAGGCGCTGTATGAGTGGAAATACGGCAAGCAGCTTTTGTATACGCAGATTTTGAAGGACAAGATCAACTCGGTCATTGGCGTTGCGGATACTCTGGCGGCGGCGCTGGACAAGCTTCATGCGTTCGGGGATGTTTTCTTTTCGGATCAGTTTCTTGAGCCTCGGCCGTTGCTGCGATCGTTGCAGGAGCCGGACGGGGCGGTGCTGCTGATCGATGAGATCGACAAGTCGGACCAGGAATTCGAGGCGTTCCTGCTGGAGATTCTCTCCGACTACCAGGTGACAATCCCGGAGATCGGAACGGTATCGGCGATGGTGACGCCGATTGTGCTGCTGACTTCGAACAGCACGCGGGATTTGGGTGATGCGCTGAAACGGCGTTGCCTGCACCTGCATATCGGCTTTCCGGACGAAAAGCTGGAGGCGCGGATCATTGCCTCCCGCGTGCCAGGGATCGATGCGCGGCTGCTGCGGCAACTGGTCAGCTTTGTGCAGCAGTTGCGGGCGCTGGATCTGAAGAAGGTGCCGTCGGTCAGTGAAACGATCGATTGGGCGAAGGTGATGCTGCTGCTGCATACCTCGGTTCTGGACGTCGATCTGGTGCGGGACACGCTGAACGTGTTGCTGAAGTTCGAGGCGGATATCGAGGCCGCCGGCAAGGAGCTCGCCGCCATCACGGACAAGGCGCGGCAGGTCGTGTAATGGCCGGCGTCTCCGCCAGCGAACCGCTGCGCCGGTTCCTGCAGGTTGCCCGCGGCGCCGGGCTGCTTGTCTCGGCAGCGGAAGGGATCGATGCGGCGCGCGCGGTCGATCTGGTCGGGTTTGAAGACAGGACGGTGCTGAAGGACACGCTCGGCCTGGTGCTGGCCAAGACGCCCGACGAAAAGGCGCGTTACGACGAAGCGTTCGAGCTTTACTTCAGGCGCGGCGAATTCGACGCTAAGCACGACGACCCGGCGGCGGAGCGATCGGATGCATCCGGCCCGGCCGTCAGCGACGGGATGGGCGGACAATCCCTCGGATCGTTGCTTGCCGACGACGACCGCGCGGCGCTGGCCACCGCGATGGAGCAGGCCGCGCGGGCATCCGGCATTGAAAACATCCGTTTCTTCACACAGAAAAATCTCTACGCGCGCCGCATCATGGAGCGCATGGGCCTGCGCGCCCTGGAACGCGACATCGAAGCGCTGCGCCAGTCCGCCACGCCGGACGGCCTCGGCCGGGCGCGATTCCTCAGCGGCAAGGTCGAATCCCTGCGGGACTCCGTGCGCGATTTCGTCGAGCGCAACCTGCTGCTGTTCGCCCGCGGCGATAGCGAAAAATTCCGCGAGGATCTGCTGAAATCCACCCGCCTGTCGAACATTGATCGCCGGGATCTGGACCGGATGCGGGTGCTGGTGCGGCAGATGGCAAAAAAGCTGGCGGCGCGCTATGCGCACAGAAAGCGGCGCCGGCTGCGCGGGCAACTCGATACCCGGCGCACGCTGCGGCGGAACATGGGCTGGGGCGGCATCCCGTTCATTACTGTCTGGAAGCAGCGCCGCATCGAGAAACCGCGGGTGATGGTGCTGTGCGACGTCTCCGGCTCGGTCGCTGCGATGTCGCAGTTTCTTCTGATGTTTCTTTACGCCCTGAACGAAGCGCTGGCCGACATCCGGTCCTTCGCCTTCGCCGGATCGTTGATCGAGGTTTCGGAGATCCTGGAAAAGCAGCCGATCGAGCCGGCGATCGCGGACATCATGTCAACGATCGGCTTTGGATCATCAAACTACGGGAACTCATTTGCGGATTTCGAAGACGGCTGGATGCGGCACGTTACAAAAAAAACCACCGTCATCATCCTCGGCGACGGCCGCGGCAATCGTGCCGATCCAAGAACGGATGTGTTCGGGCGACTGTCGCTGCGGTCGAAACGGATCATCTGGCTGAACCCGGAATACCGCTCGGCCTGGGGCACGGGCGATTCGGACATGTATCGCTACGCTCCGTTCTGCCGCCTGGTGACCGTGTGCAACACGCTGCGGCACCTGGAACGGGCGATCGAGGATATGCTCGAAGATGCGGTTTAGCGGGACCCGGGGACAATCTCAGAGCCGCTCGCGGGATTGTCCCGGGCCGAACACCCGCAGGACACGCAGGTCGCCGGCGGTTTCGGATGCACCCGGTAAAGTGCCCGATATCCGCCATCGCAAGGAAGCGCGCGCACGCCCGGATGATCTCCGACGGAAAAAGACAAGGATGGAGGCGCAGCCGCTCGTTCGCATCCCAAATCGCCGCCAGCCGGCAACGCGACGCCCGGCCAGAGTCTGGCTGGATCGACCACCCCCGGATCGCGTCGAGATTGGCGAGCGCTCTCCGCGCGTAGATCAGCCTGCGCGGCACAGCGCGTTCCGTCAGCTGGGTGATAGGACGGCGGCAACTCCTGATCGGTCCCGATGCTGTCCATCCACGCGTCCACATCAGCCGAATCAACGAACAGGCCGGCAGCGGTACCAGCATCCGCCTCGGCGATCATCTCAGCTTCGCGGGCAACCCGGCGCTGCTTTTGAGCCTCCGTTTCGAAGCGACCCGGGCCGTTCTCATCCGGGATCGGGGTGTCATCCATACACCTGCAATACGCCGATCGGCGCGCCACCGCCGGAGCTGGCTCAAGCCTCCCGGTAACTCAGCAACAACAGCCCAGCGATCAGAATACAAGCCGGCCACACCCATCCCGCAATCTGCCATGCCACCGGGCTCGCCCGAGGGTTCAGCCTGATTTCCAACCACCGCGCCCACCCCGCCACGATCCCGGCCAAAGCCAGCGGCGTATGAGTTAACTCGATCAGCAACTGATCCTTAACGTTCGCAATGGCGTGGCTATGCGTCAGCAGCAGTGTCCCGCCGATGGCACACAACAACGGAAATACCAGCCGAGCCGTCTTGTTCGCCCAGCCCGTCGCCCGCACGCGCCACTCGAAGAACGCGAACAAGACGATTAGCACCACGAACGACTTGTGCTGCAACACCTCCACATCCCGCAAGCTGTCGAAAAACCCGACCTCGCCCATCGGCCAGACCTCGGGGTCCGCCCGGAAGAACAGGAACACCGCCAGCCCGAGGAACGCCAACGGCCAGTGCCGCGCCCAACGCAGCCCCGCCCGGTTCAGCAGCGCCAGCAGACCGACGATACAGACCACCACACCCGCCCAATGGTGGTTGTACTCGGACCACGCGATGTCGTCGGCGTTGCGCGGCGGCAACTCCCCTGCCCCCGGCGTGAACGCCACCTGCGGCGCCGACTTCTGCTTCGCCGCCTGCTCATCCAGCTTCGCCTGCAACGCCGGCAGTGCCAGCGCATCGTGGTCCGGACTGCTCAGCCGCGGCCGTTCCGGCGTGTTACGGTCGACAATCTCCGCCCAGCTCACCCGGTCCTGAGTCAGGTCCACCGCCGGAGGCACCGACGTCAGCGACGCCGCGGCAAAGAAGATCGCAATCCCGATCCCGAACTCCACCTCCGCGAACCGCCTCAGCCGATCGGCTGAGGCGTCGGGACTGGCGCGCTGCCGCTCGACCATCAGGAAGTTCATCCCGCCCAGCCCCAGCAGCATCAGGAACATCGTCACCTTGGCGCTGACCATGACACCGAAGGCGGTGCCGTATACGCCCTGCCAGTCGCCGATATAAAGCATGCTCATGGCCAGGCCGCTGACCAGGATGCAAGCGACGCCTACCATCGACATACGGGAGAACCGGGCGCTGACCGCCCGCCACTGGCGGCCGTCGCGGATGCGGCTCAGCGCCAGCAGGAAGCAGGGAATGCCGCCGATCCAAAGTGCGGCGCCGAGCTGGTGGAGGCCCTCTACGAACAGCAGCCAGCCGCGATCATCCAGCCGTGCGGCGGCGTGGGTAGTCAATGTCGCGGCGGCAAGGGTGATCGCCGTCAGCGCCAGTAGCGCTATTGCCGGCGCTTCGCTGCGGCGGAACAGCAGCCGCTCCGCCAGCAGCGCGGCCATCACGGACTTCACCGCGCCGGCGATCGCGAAGTCCGCGGTCAGCACGTTCCAGACGTCCAGGCCTACGGTATCGGTCAGCACGGCGGTCTGCAGCGCGACCCCAGCGACCTGCGAAACCAGCAAACCGATCGCGCCGTAGCCGGCGATGCGGGCGGTTCCGGCGGCGACGTCCGGCAGATTCAGCGGCCTTGCCAGCAGCACCAGGAACAGCACGCCGCCCAGCGTCACCGATTGTGACAGGATGGTCAGCCCGTGAATGACGATCGACAGGTAGCCGAACAGATCGACCAGAAGTTCCATGGTTCAGTGCGCCGTCACGGTGAACGGCACATCGCCGCGGGTGATGTGGCCGTCCACCGCCAGTACCTGCCAGCGGACGACGTAGGCGCCCGGCATCAGGTTCAGATGCGCGGCAAGGATGCCGGGCGGCCCATCCGGTTCGATGGCGACGATATCGCGGCTGTGGTCCGCGCGGATCAGCGTCAGCCGCGAGCGTGCCCGATCGATCCGGCTGTTGTAGCGGAACCGCAAGTCCAGCCCTCCCGCCTTGACCGAGGCGCCCGATGGCGGCGCGCTTTCCTCCAGGATCGCATGGGCGCTGGCCAATCCGGGCAGCAGCAGGGCGGCAAGCAGGGCAAGCATCCCGGTAAGCAGACGGTTCGGCACGGCATTTCCTTCATCGCGGAGCGGCGGGCGTGTAGCGCGGCACTGCCCTTGCTGTCCAATGCCGCCGCCGTCGGGTAAAGCGGATGACCACGCCACTGCCGCAGGATCGCCGACAGATGACTCGCCACCCGCCGGGAAAACGCGCCGACTACCGCTGGTTCCACACCATCACCACGCGATGGATGGACAACGATGCCTTTGCCCATGTGAACAACGTCAACTATTTCTCCTACTTCGACACCGCGGTGACCTATTACGAGCTGACGGAAAAGGTCGTCGGGCTGTTGGACGGGCCGGTGCACTGCGTGGCGGCCGAAGTCGCCTGCCGCTACCATTCGTCGCTGGCGTTCCCGGACCGCGTCCATGTCGGCATCCGCGTCGGCCATATCGGCCGCTCCTCGGTCCGTTACGAAATCGGTGTATTCCGCAACGATGACGACGTGGCGGCGGCCGAGGGGCATTTTGTCCATGTCTTCGTGCAGCGCGGGGCGCAGACGCCGGTGCCGATCCCGGGGGAGTCGCGGGCGAAGCTGGCGCTGCTGATGGCGGGTTAAATGCATCCGTTCCGCGGCCGGTTTCGTGCCATAGTCGGATCGATGACGATGGGTTCGCAGCGGCAGGTGTTGTGCGGCTTGTTCGTCGGCTTGCTGGCGGCCGCCCCCGCCCGCGCCGAGTCCGATCTCGGGGTTGTCGTGCTGCACGGCACCGGGGCATGCCCGGCACACCCGGCACTGTCGTCACCGCCCGCTTTGAAGCGGCGCTGCGCTTGGCCGGATATCTGGTGCAGGCGCCGCAGATGTGCGCCCCCGTGTCATGGCCGGGCTGAGCCCGGCCATGACACAAGCGGAAAGCACGCCCCCCGGCGGGGGATAGTTGCGTTAGTGCTTCGGCGCGTCGGGCGTCACGGCCTTGATGGCGTCGCGCGCTTCATCCCTGGCGCTGCCCACGGCGTTCTGGATCTTGCCGGCCTCGCGCTCCGCTAGTCCCTCGGCCTCGAGGTGCGGCTTGCCTGCCATGTGGCCCAGACCTTCCTTGACCGCGCCTTTGAGCTGATGGCCAACGCCCGCGAGGCGATCCGTATCAATCCCGGTCACATTCTCGCCTTCCGGCCCGGCCGCGTTCTGCGCCTCACCGGCCGCGCGTTCGGCGGCACCGTCGGCGGTCAGCTTCGCATCGCCAATGATCTTGCCGAGACCTTCCTTCAGGCCGCCTTTGACCTGATGACCAATTCCTTCGAGACGATTCGTTTCCATAGTATTCTCCATTGATAGGTTGTTTCTACGAAGGCACCTGAGGCGTCGATTTAACGGTGGTCCGCCCGGGCCTTGTCCCACGCAACTTCCAGGTCGCCGGTTGCCCGTTCATATGACATCCTGGCGTCGTCCCAGCTTTCCGCCCCGGCGGTTTGCAACCTGAACGCCCCCGCCTCGGCTTTGTCCAAAGCCGCGAGCAGATCAGCCTTGGTGGCTGCCCTGTCCGACCGCGCCTGCACTTTCGCTTCCTCGCAAAACCGCAGGAGCTTCGCCTGCCAGTCGTCCAGCTCGGCTTCCGACCTCACGATATAGGTGTCGCGTTGACTGGCCGCCGGAGCCGCGATGGGCGTGTCGGGCGTTGCAGGCTGAGCGAGCACCGCGGGCGACAGCCAGACCAGCGCCGCAGCGCCCAGCATTGCGCTGGCGGTACCCTTCAGGCCGCTACTACAAATGAGCGGCATAGCCGAGACCGCCCAGGAGCCAAACGATTACTAGGACAGTCAATACCAGGCCAAGAATACCGCCAAGGCCGGTCGCACCGTAGCGATTGTAACCATAGTAGCCGCCGCCGCCGCCGAATAGCAGAACCAGCAGGACGATAACGAGAATCGTACTCATCACTCAGTTCCTCCGCTTACAGCCCGGATTTCACCTTCTCGGCGGAATTGGTGACGGCATGGCCGGCGGCGCTGACGTCCTGGCCGGCGCCGGCCGTCGTGTTGCAAGCCGCCAGCAGGGCGCTTGCGCCCGACAGCAGAACGAGGTTCAGAAATAGAATAGCGATTGTCTTGCGCATCAGAAATTCCCTTCAGTTTCACTTGATAACATAGTCATCATGCACTTCGTTGTCCCGGGCCAGGCCAGCTTCAGGTAGACCGCCTTGGGTGTTCCCGAGTTCCCGCCGCCAAGGTTGTCCAGCCGCTCGACAAGGTCCGCCAGCGTGGCGCCCTGCGACAGGCCGAATGAGACGGCACTGCCGGCGAACAATGCGGTCACCTCGTTCGAGACTCCCGCCGGTTCAATACTTAGCATAACTTTTCTCCCTATCTTGGCCGAACGCCGGCACGGCGCCTAGCTGAGCAGCAGCAGCGCGAAGTGCCCGGCCAAGAGAAAGACCAACGATGAAATCAGCAACACGATCGGGAGTTCCCATTTGCTTTCAGTCATCGCTGCCTCCTGTCGGTAATATCGCAGTAAAGATCGGAACGCGCTTCGGCGCCAGGATCGGAAAACACCTAGCCCGGGGTACGGATGGTCTCTGCCCGCAACGAACCGGCATTCGCGTGCGGCGCGTCTTCCTTGCCCGCAACAACATCCCTGATCGCACTCAGCAAATCACGATCGGCGAACGGTTTCCGCAGCACCTTTTTCGCCGACGGGCCGGACCGTATCGGCGCGCCACTGATGAAGACGCAGGGAACCGATCCCGATGACAAAATGCGCCGCACCGCGGATGAGCCGTTCCCCTCGCGCAATTGCTCATCCACGATCATCAGACCGGGCTTGCACCGACGCGCTTCCGCCACTGCGTCGTCTTCGGTGGCAGCGATCGCGCACACGCTGAAGCCCATGTCTTCCAGCATTTCGGCCAACAGCATGCCAATCAGGGCGTCGTCTTCGACAACCAGGACTTTCAGATCCGACATTGGTTTTCCGTCCGCTTACAGCTCAGAGGATGGCGAGGTCATTGGTGACGCTGGCGGCCCCGGGGGCAGCGCGGGCGGTCGCGCCGGCCAACTGGCGAGCATACGGCGATTGAACCGTTCCGGTGAGGTGAATATGACCGCCATCGGCCCTGACGGTGATGTTCTGATCGTCCGCCAACCACGAGCGATGCAAGGCGTCGCGTATCTTATCGCTGATGCCGAAGACATCGGCGGCCGGCTTGACGACGACCTCGCTGGATACGCCAACCACGCCATGCAACCGGGCGACGTCCTGCGCGGCGGCCTCTTTCTGATAGTGCCACGGAACCTCCCCGGT
Source organism: uncultured Rhodopila sp. (assembly GCF_903944925.1). Classification (GTDB taxonomy): domain Bacteria; phylum Pseudomonadota; class Alphaproteobacteria; order Acetobacterales; family Acetobacteraceae; genus Rhodopila. Next base: position 103,895 of record NZ_CAJATU010000098.1, read on the forward strand.
CAGCGTCACCCAGCCTTGCTCGACCGTTACCGAAATGGAGTCCGCTGGAATGCAGGAGTCCCATGCCAGACGCTCGATGGCGGCGGCGGCAATATCGTAGTCGCCACGAGCCCGCTCGAACGGGACCTGAACCTCGATTCCGTCAGCAACCGCCTTTACCCCCCTGACGCGGTGCGTAGCGGTTTCCGCGGCATGCTTCTCGGCAAATGTCTCGACATGCCCGCTCAGCGTGACGACCCCGGCATTGGCTGCGACCCCGATATGGGTTGCAACCAGGCTCGGGTCCCATCCCAGTTCCGCCAGGACGGCTTGCTGCAAAACCCTATCTAATGACATTTTCTGATCCAATGGTCTCGACTTGTTCGCCGCGAATACCGGCGCGAGTACCTATAGCCGCCGAACGGCGGGCCGGTGCATCCTCGGAAACTACTCAGAGAACCATTGCGGCAAATCAATGCAGCCGGTATCTCGCAGTTTTATTGGACCTGTGATACGGTTGAATTCCCTGGCAGTCAGCCGGCGGCCATAGCGGAAAGCAGCAGCCATGTCAGACAAGCGACCGGACCGCGCCAAAGACGCCGCACGCGCGCCTCCTTCCCATGGCGCTGACTTTCCGGTCGTCGCGATCGGGGCTTCCGCCGGCGGCCTTGATTCCTGCCGAAAACTTCTGACCGCCCTGCCGCCAGCCAACGGCATGGCATTCATTTTGATCCAGCATCTCGATCCCGACCACGAGAGCATGATGGTGGATCTCCTGGCCAGCCACACATCGATGACCGTCCTGCAGGCGACCGAGGGTATGCGGGTCGAGCGGGACCATCTCTATATCATTCCGCCAGGCTCATATCTTTCCGTAGCTGACGATATCCTGCATCTGTCCCAGCCGCGGGCCCGCCATGGCGCCCGCCTGCCGTTCGACTTCCTGCTGCAGTCATTGGCCATCGGTTACGGCCCGCGCGCGGTTTGCGTGATCCTGTCGGGGACCGGCGCCGATGGCAGCCTCGGCCTGAAGGCCGTGAAGGACAAGGGCGGTCTCGTCATCGCGCAGGACGCCGACGAGGCCGGCTATGGCGGCATGCCGCGCAACGCTGTCCTGACGGGCTGTGTAGACGCCGTGCTGCCGGCCGCGGGCATTGCCGCCATGCTCACGCACCATGGCTTCCACGCTGCAGAGTCGGGAAACCAGCCGCCTGCGGGGGATACGGCGCGCGGCCGGCTGTCCGAAATCATCGATCTTCTGCGCAGCAAGACCGCCCATGATTTCACACTCTACAAGCCGGGCACGCTGCAGCGGCGGATCGAGCGGCGCATGGTCATGGCGGCGATCGACGCCGCCGACATGGACCGCTATGTCGAGGTCCTGCGCAGCGACCAGACCGAACTTGCGCTGCTCGCCAAGGATCTTCTCATTAACGTTACCAGCTTCTTCCGTGACCAGCATGTCTTCGATCTGCTGGCCGCCAAAACCATTCCGGAACTGGTCGAAAGCCACGCCCCGGACAAGCCGATCAGAATCTGGATCGCGGGGTGCAGTACCGGCGAGGAAACCTACTCGCTGGCGATGCTGTTCCAGGAGGCGATAGCCGCGGCCAAGCTCACGATCAAGCTGCAGGTTTTCGCCTCCGACGTCGATCCGGATGCGGTCGCCACGGCGCGCGACGGGCTTTATCCGGACAAGATCGAAGCCGAGGTGTCACCGTTGCGCCTCGCCCGTTTCTTTACCCGGGAAGAGCAGCATTATCGCGTCACTCCGGAGTTGCGGGCGGCGGTGGTCTTCACGGTTCAGGATGTGCTGGCGGATCCGCCGTTTTCCCGGCTGGATTTCGTTTCATGCGGGAACTTGCTCATCTATTTGCGCCCCGAAGCACAGGCGAAGGTTCTGGCGCTGTTCCATTTCGCCCTGCGCGAAGGCGGCATCCTGCTGCTGGGAACGTCGGAGACGGCGGGCGCCGACGACGAGCGGTTCGATGTCATATCGAAATCGGATCGTCTCTACCGCCATGTCGGCCGCAGCCGCCCGGGCGAGCTCGGCTTCATCCGTGGCGGCGAGAGCACCCGGGCGCCCAGCCGGATCGGCCCGGCCGCGGCACCATCGCGCCAGGCAACGCTGGCGGAGTTGTGCCACCGCATGGTGCTGGAAACCTATGCGCCGGCGGCAGTACTCATCAACCGCAAGAATGAGTGCCTCTACTCGCTCGGCCCGACGGACAAGTACCTGCGCGTCGTGCCGGGCCAGCCATCGATCGATCTGCTGGCCATGGCGCGGCAGGGCATGAGAACCAAGCTTCGCTCGGCGATCCAGCAGGCGAGTGAGACCAACGCGCCGAGCCTGGTCTCCGGTGGCCGTCCCGGCACATTCAGCATCGCGGTGCGGCCGATCCGCAGCGAAGGCGAGGATCTGCTGCTGGTCTGTTTCGTCGATGACCCGAAGCCCGAGCCGGCCCATTCCCCGGCGGGCGATGCCCGTGACGCGCCCCGCGTCGCCGAATTGGAGCGGGACCTGGAAACAACCCGCACGGAACTGCAAGGCGCCATCCACAACCTGGAAATCTCCGCCGAAGAGCAGAAGGCGATCAATGAAGAAGCCCTGTCGGTGCAAGAAGAATATCAGTCCACGAACGAGGAGCTGCTGACCTCGAAAGAGGAATTGCAGTCGCTGAATGAGGAACTGACCGCACTGAACAGTCAGTTGCAGGAAACGCTGGAGCGGCAGCGAACCACATCGGACGACCTGCAGAACGTCCTCTACAGCACCGACGTGGCGACGCTGTTCCTGGACAAGAAGCTCAACATCCGCTTCTTCACCCCGGCGACCAGGGCGCTGTTCGCGATCCTGCCGGGCGATGTCGGCCGCCCGCTTTCGGACCTCAATTCTTTGGCGGCGGACGGCAATCTGGTCGATGATGCAAGGTCGGTGCTGCAAACGCTGACGCCGATGGAGCGGGAGATTCAGACCCGGAACGGCTCCTGCTTTATCCGCCGGATCCTCCCCTATCGTACTCAAAACGAAAAAGTCGAAGGGATAGTCCTCACCTTTGCCGACATAACCGATCGGCGGCGCATAGCCGACGAGCTCGGCGTTGCCAAGCGGCAAGCCGACGAGGCAAATGCGGCAAAGTCGCGGTTCCTTGCGGCGGCGAGTCATGACCTGCGGCAGCCATTGCAAACCCTCGCCCTGGTGCAGGGCCTGCTGGCAAGACATGTCGCGTCCGAAAAGGGCAAGAAACTGGTCACGCGGCTGGATGAGACGCTGGGCGCAATGACCGGCATGCTGAATACCATGCTCGATATCAACGAAATCGACGCCGGCACCGTGCATGCCGAAATCGTCGATTTCCCGATCGAGACGATGCTCGATCAGTTGCGGGACGAATTCGCCTACCACGCGCAGGCACGCGGACTGGAGCTGCGGGTCGTCCCGTGCGGCGTAACGATCAGCAGCGATCCCCGCCTGCTGGAACAGATGATTCGCAACCTGATTTCGAACGCGCTGAAATATACCAGGCGCGGCAAGATCCTGCTGGGCTGCCGCCGGCACGCGCATAGCCTGGTCGTCGAGGTCTGGGACACCGGCATCGGCATTCCGGATCACCAGCTTCAGTCGATCTTCGATGAGTACCTCCAGCTCGACAATCCGGCGCGGGAGAGAAGCCGCGGTCTTGGCCTCGGCCTGTCCATCGTGCACCGGCTCGCCACGCTGCTCGGGCATCAGGTTCGCGTGCGATCCGTCCCCGGCCGCGGTTCGGTCTTCTCCATCGAAATCAAGGTGCCGTTCACCGCGACGGCACCGGCGCCAGTGCAACTTCCTCCTGGCCTTGGCAACCCGGCAGAGGAGAGTCTCCACCTGGGGTCGATCCTGGTGGTTGAAGACGATCCCGACGTCCGCGAAATGGTCGAGGCCTTTCTCTCGGAGGAAGGCCATGACGTCGTAACGGCGTATGATGGTGTCCGGGCCCGGGAACTGGTTGCCGGAGGGATGGTGAAACCGGACCTTATCCTCGCCGACTACAATCTGCCGAACGGCATGAACGGCGCGGATGTCGCGACCATGATTCGGCACCTGCTCGACCGCCCGGTTCCAGCCATCATACTTACCGGCGACATATCGATCGGCATTACCCGCAAGGTCGCGCTTGAGCACTGCATTCAACTCAACAAGCCGGTCAAGCTGAAGGAACTGACGCAGACGATCCAGCGCCTCATGCCGCTGTCGCTGGACATGGCGCGTCCGCCGCGCCGGAACGACGTGCGGATTGCCAACGGGGTGCCGGTGATCTTTGTCGTTGATGACGATGACAGCATTCGCGGCGCCATCCGCGCCGTGCTCGAAGACGACGACCGGAAGGTCGAGGATTTCGACTCCTGCGAAGCGTTCCTGGCCGCGTTCAAGCCCGGGCGGACGGGCTGCCTCGTGGTCGATGCCTACCTGCCGGGGATGAACGGAATCACCTTGCTCCGGCGCATGCGTGAGGCGGGCCATGCGCTGCCGGCGGTCATGATAACCGGCAATGGCGACGTTACCATCGCGGTCGAGGCCATGAAGGCGGGCGCCTCCGACTTCATCGAAAAGCCCATCGGCCGCATCGAACTGCTGGCCAGCGTGGACCACGCACTGGAACGATCACAGGATTCGGGCAAGCTGTCAGCATGGCGCAACGATGCGGCGAGCCATGTGGCCCGGCTGACGCCACGGCAGCGCCAGATCATGGACATGGTCCTCGCCGGTCACCCGAGCAAGAACATCGCTGCCGATCTCGGCATCAGTCAACGAACGGTGGAGAACCATCGGGCGTCGATCATGGCGAAGACGGATACGAAATCCCTGCCGGCCCTGGCGCGGATGGCGCTGGCGGCGGAGGACGCCGATCATGTGGTATATTGAGTGTGGATGGTGGGCGCGACAGGGATTGAACCTGTGACCCCTCGCGTGTGAAGCGAATGCTCTACCGCTGAGCTACGCGCCCATCCGTCGGCACGGAGCGCGCTTCCTACAGCCAGCCATTCCCGGGCGCAAGGGCGTCGTTGCCAGCCGCATGGCAGCCCGTAACCGGCTGGTAGCCTGTCCGTGATTGGTGCATAGGTTTTCCACCGATCCGGCCAACGCCGATCGGCTCAGATGGAGCCTGTCGACACGTGATCCAGTACGTCTACACACTCGCCTGCGACAACCGTCCGGGAATCGTCGCCGCTGTCGCAACCTGCATTTTCGAGCATGGCGGCAACGTGCGGGAATCGCAGCAGTTCGATGACATCGAAAGCGGCCGGTTCTTCGCCCGCATTGTGCTCGACCACCCGAAGAACCGCCTGGACGTGGAGCGCCTGCGCACGGCGCTGAGCGTGATCGCCGAGCGGTTCGGCATGACCTGGTCCCTGCGGGACATTGCCAAACTGCACCGGGTCATGCTGTTGGTTTCCAAGTCGGATCACTGCCTGACGGACATCCTTTATCGCTGGCGCATCCAGGAGCTGCCGATGGAGATCTCCGCGGTGGTGTCGAACCACCCGCGCGAGGTCTACCACCACGTCGATTTCGACGGTATCCCGTTCCACCACCTGCCGGTGACCCGGGAGAGCAAGGCCGCGCAGGAGGCGGCGATCTGGAAGCTGGTGCAGGAGACCGGCACGGATTTCGTGATCCTTGCGCGCTATATGCAGGTGCTCTCGGACGGCCTGGCGGCGAAGCTGGCCGGGCGCTGCATCAATATTCACCATTCGTTCCTGCCCGGGTTCAAGGGTGCCAAGCCGTATCACCAGGCGCATCAGCGCGGGGTTAAGCTGATTGGCGCCACGGCGCATTTCGTGACGGCGGCGTTGGATGAGGGGCCGATCATCGAGCAGGACGTGGAGCGGATCAGCCATGCGAACTCCCCGGCGGATCTGGTGCGGCAGGGGCGCGACATCGAGCGGCGCGTGCTGGCGCGGGCGCTGCGGTGGCATTTGGCCGGGCGCGTGCTGATCAACGGGACTCGGACGGTAGTATTCCGGGACTGAGTGGCGGGTTGTCGCCGCAATGTTATTTTGTAAGTAAACTTTTAGATGATACGCAACAAGGGCTTTACCGGAACATCTGTTGCACCGGAACGATAGCCCTCCGGCGGCCCTTCATTTGCCAGCCAAGGCAAAGCGCCGCCGAATCGAACGCCATCGGCCCTGTGCTCCACCCAGCGCGGCGGGATGCCGCACGAAACGGAGGTCGCATGTTGTTCGTCGACGAAATGGGATGGAGCGAACTGGCCCGGCTGGACGCCCCGCCGACGATGCAGACGCTGGGTCTGCTGCTGCTCGCGCTGGTGCTGATGCCGGCGCTGGTGCGGCTGTTCGGTCCCATGCTCCGGCTGGGGTTCATCCTGACGGCGGTTCTGCTGCCGGTTTATATCGTGATGCCGATCCTGCAATAGGGTCGGGCGGCCGGGGGAGAAGCTCAAGGCGGCGGCCGCATGCATGGGTCGCGATGGCATGCCAGAAGGCATTGAATTGCGCATCATGTGATGCTATTTGCCGTGCCAGTAAGGGATGCAGCATGCGCACCACTTTGGCATTGGACGACGACCTCGTGAAAGACGCCCAACGCCTGACCGGCTTGCAGGAGAAATCCGCCTTGGTGCGGGAATCGCTCAAGGCATTGATCGAACGGGAGAGTGCCCGCCGCCTCGCCCGCCTCGGCGGCAGCGAACCTGGCCTGACAGCGGTGCCCCGGCGGCAGTCCGAGCCGGCTTGATCCTGGCCGATACCTCGGTCTGGATCGATCACCTGCGGCAAGGCGATGCGGTTTTGGCCGACATGCTGGAGCATGCACGAATCCTCACCCATCCCTTCGTCATCGGCGAACTGGCGACAGGGAACCTCCGCCAGCGGGAGGTCATTCTGCACGCCCTTCGCGGCCTGCCCCGGGCCGTCGTCGCGCAGGATGCGGAAGTGCTGGACTTCATCGAGCGGGAAACGCTGTCCGGCAGCGGCCTCGGCTACATCGACATCCATCTGCTGGCGTCGGTCCGGCTGTCCCCGGGGGCCTTGCTTTTCACCCGCGACAGGCGCTTGCACACGGCGGCGACGCGGATGTCCGTTGCGGCACCGATCACGCACTGAGTGTCACCTTGCAGTGACGAGAATTTCAATCACAGCGCCTCCGCCCGACCTTACCGTCAGCGGTTGTTCCGCGGGAGACCCGAATGGACGCCTTCACCAACGCCATCAACTCCATCCTTCAGTTGCTGCTGCAAATCGGCAACCTGATCGTCGCCGGCCTTGTCGCCGTCGAGCTGTGGGTGCGCGGGCAGCTTGCGGCGGCCGGGATGGCGCCGTCGCTGCAGACTGTCGTCATGGTGTCGGTGGCAGCGCTGCTGATCCTCGGCGCGCTGCGGGTATTCGGCGGGCTGATCCGCGTGATCGTGATTCTGGTGCTGATCCTGATCGCCATCCACATCGTGCTGCCGGTGCTGCCGCACTGAACAATGCCGCTATGCTGAGGCGTTTCCGGTTGTCCGGCTCCGCAGGAAACTGCGCCCGGCGGCGGTCAGCTCGACGCGTATCGGCTGACCGGGCAAATGCCTGCGGGTGACGAAGCCGGCGTCGATGGCGTCCTCCCAAACCGTCAGGCGCGGGCAGGAGGTACGCCACGCCTCCATGACGTCGACATACGCGCGTGGCTCGGCGTCGAGCCAGGCGAGGAAGTCGATCGTCAGTGATGCAACCGCGTCGGACATGCCTCCCCTCCCCGTGATAGCAGGCTTCAGAACCCGACCCGGTCCCCGCCCTTCAACGCCAGGATCTCCCGCGCCTCCTGCGGTGAGGCGATTTCCAGACTTAGGTCCTCCAGGATCCGGCGGATCTTCGCCACCTGCTCGGCGTTCGACTTCGCCAGCTGACCCTTGGCGATATACAGGCTATCCTCCAGCCCGACGCGGACGTTGCCGCCGTTGATGCCGGCCATGGTGGTGAACGCCATCTGGTGCCGCCCGGCAGCCAGAACCGACCAGACATACTGGTCGCCGAACAAACGATCCGCCGTTTCCTTGGCAAACAAGAGGTTGCGCGGCTCGGCGCCGATGCCGCCGGTGATGCCGAAGATCGACTGCACGAACAGCGGCGGCTCGACGATCTTGCGGTCCAGGCAGTAGGCCAGATTATACAAATGGCCGATGTCGTAGCACTCGAACTCGAACCGCGTGCCGTGGGCTTTGCCCAGCTTCTCGACGATGCCCTCGATGTCCTTGAATGTATTGCGGAAAATGAAGTTGTCGGTGGCGTCGAGGTATTTCTTCTCCCAAGGAAACTTCCAGTGCGTAATCTTATCGCCGGCGCGGGCAATGTTGAAGTTCATGCTGCCCATGTTCAGGCTGCACATCTCCGGCTTCGCCACCAGCGGCGCGGCGAGGCGCTCGTCCAACGTCATCGTCAGGCCGCCGCCGGTGGTGATGTTGATCACCGCGTCGGTGCTCTGCTTGATCACCGGCAGGAACTGCATGAACACCGCCGGATCGGGTGTCGGCGAGCCGTCAACCGGATTGCGCGCATGCAGGTGGATGATCGCCGCCCCCGCCTCCGCCGCTTCGATCGAAGACCGCGCGATCTCCTCAGGCGTTATCGGCAGGTAGTCCGACATGCTGGGCGTATGGATCGCCCCGGTAACCGCGCAACTGATGATGACCTTGGCCATGGCCGTTTGTCTCCCTTGCAACGCCACGGACTTTGCCGCAGGTGACGGAGGAGGGCCAGAGCGGAGGGCGGCAGGACATCGCCCCAGTGTCGTGGCCGGGACAAGCCTGGCCATGACACGATTGTGCGGGCCGCCGTTTCCCTGAGGCTACGTTAGCCCCCTCGCGGACAAGCCGGGCCCTGGCAGCACTACCTCAATGCTTCAGTATCGCCAGCCCCGGGCGCGGCGGGTCTTCCGCCAGCAGGTCGATCTGCATCAGCCGCCCGCCCCAGGTCCGCAGCAAATCGGCGCCGGCGATGTCCTCACGCGGGTGGTTGGCGCCCTTGATCAGCACATCCGGCCGCAGCGCCTCGATCAGCGCTTCGGGCGAGTCTTCCTCGAACAGGCAGACCTCATCGACGCAGGCGAAGCTGGCCAGCACGGCGGCGCGCGCGGCTTCCGGCTGCACCGGATGCGGCGCGCCCTTGCCGCGGCGCACGCTGATATCGTTGTTCACCCCGACGATCAGGCGATCGCAAGCGGCGCGGGCCTGTTCCAGCAGATGGATGTGCCCCTGGTGCAGCAGGTCGAAATAGCCATTGGTAAAGCCCACCCGCCAACCGCGGTGACGCCAGCGCTCGGCCTGCTCGACCGCTTCCTCGCGGCTGACGATCTTGCGCAGGGCGCTGCGCTGCGGCGTCAGCGCGGCCATCAGGTCGGCCTCCCGCACCACGGACGCGCCGACTTTGCCAACGGAGATGCCTGCGGCGAGGTTGGCAAGCCGCACCGCTATCGGCAGGTCCAGCTTCGCCGCCAATGCCGCACCCAGCATCGCCAGCGCGTTATCCCCTGCCCCGGACGTGTCGTAGACCTCGGCGGCCTCCGCGGGGAAGTGATACACCCCGCCGGCCTCGACCAGGGTCATGCCGTCATTGCCGCGGGTCACCACGACGGCGCCGAAGCCATATTGCGTGCGGATTGTCTGCGCGGCGGCGACGATCGCGGCCTCGGTATTCACCGGCATGCGCGCGGCGGCGCCAAGTTCGCCGCGATTCGGCATCACCACGTCGGCCCCGGCATAGCGGGCGAAGTCGCTGCCGCGCGGATCGACGATAAGCTTGCGGCCGGCCTTGCGCGCCGCCGCGATCAGCCGCGCCGGAATGTCCCCGGCCAGCACGCCCTTGCCGTAGTCCGACAGCACCGTGACGCTGGTGGCCGCCATCGCGTCCATGGCGATGCGCAGCATACGCTCGGCCAGCCGCGGCTGGATCGGGTCGGTTTGCTCACGGTCTGCGCGCAGCAATTGCTGCCCGGAGGCGAGCAGCCTTGTCTTCAAGGTCGTGGTGCGGCCACCCTGCACCAGCAGCCAAGGCTCGACGTTCGGCTGGCCACCGATAAGCCCGGTCAGGTCCGATCCCGCCTGGTCGTCGCCGACGACGGAGATGAAGGCGGTGGCGGAACCGAGCGCGGTCAGATTGCGCACCACATTGCCGGCGCCCCCTGGCAGAGCCACCTCCCGGTCGATCGACAGGATCGGCACCGGGGCTTCCTGGCTGATCCGTGAGACCTCGCCATAGGTGTAGCGGTCGAGCATGACATCGCCCACCACCAGCACGTTGGTGTGCACCAACCGGCGGACGGCTGCCGCGAGGTCCGGCTGTGGTTCATCCCCGCGCGATGCGGATCCGGGCGTTATCTGATTCATTGACCCTGCCGTAACGGGACTGTCGCATCCGTGCAACCCATCTTCGCGCGGCGCAAGGAAAAGAAGCAAGTGGCGATCACAGGTCCGGCACCCCTGTCGGCAGGGATTTCCGGATCGACGCGGCGGCTTACGATTTCATATATCTATCGATACTATTCCTGTTGCCCCAAGGCCGGACCGCGGCGTAGGTGTTCGCCATCCAAACTCGTTCACAACATCGCTCCGCGGTTGCTGCGCGGCATAACCTGTGCGAACCCCCGGTGGCGGGAGCCGTCCCGCTGCCTGCGCCTCCCCTCCTCCGCTTTTTTGAAAGTAGCAGATTCGCCGTGCGATTCCCGGCCATCCCACTCAGCTTGCTTTACCCGTTCCGCCTCGGCGCCGTCGCCTGGCGGCGCGGCAGCCTGCCGCGCTCCGCCTGCATCGCGGTGCTGAAAGCCGCCGCCGGCGCCCGCCGCCCATCGGAAATTCTGCGCGAAATCAAGCCGCTCGATCGGCGTGACCTGGCGTTCATCGCCACCGGCTCGATGGTCCTGGATGCGGTGTATTGGTTCGGGGTGCAGGGCTATGAGGGTCAGGTTGCCGCCGTGTGGCAATCGCTCTGCGCCAAGGCCTCCCGCGTGCTCGAAGTCGGCGGCAATGTCGGTTTGTTCACCGTCATCGGCGGGCGCGCCACCAACGGCCGCTACACCGTGGTGGAGCCGGTTCCCGAAGTCGCCGCAGCGCTGCGCGCCAACCTGCAGCGCAACCGGGTCGCCAACGTTGACGTGCTGGAGGCTGCGGCCATCCCCGCCGACACCGTCTGCGAAGTCATTCTCAACATTCCCGACGAGGGCCGGGAGTCTCCCGTCGGCTCCCACCTGGTCGAAGGCGTGGAAATCGCCGAACGCAGCAGCCTGCGCCTGCAGACCGTCGTCGGGGTGCCGTTTCGCGCGCTGATGCAGGGCTGCGACTTGATCAAGCTCGACGCCGAAGGGATCGAGATGGAGCTGCTGCAGCCGGTGCGGCACCTGATCGTCGCGGACCGCCCGACCCTGCTGGTCGAGGTTCTGCCGGAAGCGGAGCGGCTGGGCGTATTCCTTGCGGCGCTGGCACGGGACACCGGCTACACGATTTCCGTCATCCCGGAATACGGCACCGACGAGATCGTCGTGGTCCCGTCGAAATCTTTCAACGCCAGCGTGCCGGGGCGGCACAGGTCCAAGGACGTGGTCCTGTCGATGGCTCCGCTGCGCCCCTAGGGGGCCGCCATGAAGCTTCGCGTGCGGAGCCGTGACCATGCGCGGCGCCATATCCTGGTGCTTCCGCCGCATCGCCTCTGGGCGCCCTGGACCGACCCGCCCGATCCAACCGAACCGGACCGGGCGGAGGTGTTTCGCTTGCTGGAGGCCCGCGGCTATAGCTACAGCCGTCTGGACCCCTGCGGCTGGCCGTGGAACCCGTTCGCCCGCGCCCATGCGGTGCTGGGCGCGATTGATCCGGTGCGTGCGTTGCGCGTGCTGTTGTTCCACCGGAACACGCAGGTGGTCCTGTGCAACTTCGAATCCAGCGCTCTGATCATCCTGCTGCTGCGCCGGCTGCTTTGGTTCCGCGGCAAGGTCGTGCTCTACGACGTCGGTGCCGCGGGCGCCTGGCGGCTGAGCGATGCGATCCTGCGGCTCGTGCTGCCGCGGGCCGATATGATCATGCCGCTCGGGCACGCCCAGGTGGCCGGCCTGCTCGGGCTGGGCGCGCGCCCTGAAACCGTCCGGCCGATTTGCCAGCCGACGACGCCGGACTTCTATGCCGAGGCGGAGGATGTTCCGGACGGTTACGTCCTGGCCGTCGGCGATGACGTCTCGCGCGACTATCCCACCTTGCTCCGCGCCGTCGCGGGCCTGACGCGCGCGGTGGTCATCCGCAGCCGTAAGCTGGTGGAGGACCGCCAGGCCTTTCCCGGCGTGACGGTGCTGGCCGAAACGCTGACGACCCGCGCGTATCGGGACCTCGTCGCCGGCGCGGCCCTGGTGGTCATCCCGCTGCATCCGTCGATTCACGCGGGCGGCATCTCAACCTTGCTGGAAGCCATGGCGTCGGGCAAGGCCGTGATCGTCAGCGACTCGCCGGGATTGCGGGACTACGTGCAGGACGGCACGACCTGCCGGTTGGTGGGCGCCAACGACCCCGCCGGGCTGCGGCAGGCGATCGACAGCCTGCTGGCCGATACCGCCGAGCGCCGCCGCCTCGGCGCCGCCGCTCGGCAATACGCCGCGGCGTCCTGTTCGCCGCGGGCCGAGGCGGCGCAACTCGCGGCGGCGTTCGATTCGCTTCAGGCGGCTTCGGGACGGCCCCGGTAGAACAGTGTCACCACCTCCAGCGCCAGCTTGCGGAACACGACGATCATTACGGCGCCATAGCTCACCGCGCCGACCGCGACCAGGATTGCGGCGCGCAGGACCTCCGGCAGGTCCGGCGGCAGGCAGGCTCGCACCGTCGCCACGGCCGCCAGCATCGCAAGTCCGGCCGCGGCGGGTCGCAGCGGCGCCGCCAGCAACGCGGCCAGTTGCAACCGGCCGCGCCGGGCCGCGATCCAGGCGTTGACGGCGAACATCACAGGGTAACCGAGCAACCAGGCGTAACAGACCCCTTCGACACCCCAGTGGCAGCCGATGAGGAACGCCGGCGGGAACAGCACGGCACCGAACACGGTGCACCAGAAGCTGGCCCGGGCGTCGCCGATGCCTTCCAGGTAGTTCGGCACGATCAGCAGCAACGCGCGAAACGTCATCGCCAGCGACAGCACGGCCAGTATGGGCTTCGCCGCCTGCCATTTGGCCCCGAACACCAGGTCGACGACTTCGGGCGCGAGGGCGGAGATGCCGAAGAACACCGGCACCGAGACGACCGCCATCAGCCGCATCGCCTTCATGGCGTAATAGCGACCCTCCGCCGGCCGGCCCTGCACCATGGCAAAGGCCGGAAAGGCCACCGTGTTGATGACCGGTGCGATCTTGGCCAGCGGGATGCAGGCGAAGTTCATCGCCACGGTATAAAGGCCCAGCTCCGCCGCACCCAGCCAGCGGCCGAGGATCAGCGTGTCGGCGGACGAGTAGCCGACCCAGGCGAGGAAGGAGAGCGTGCGGTAGGCGCCGAAGGAGAACAGCGGGCGGACGAGCGTTAGGTCCAGGCTCGGCCAGACGTAATACTCCCGGGTCAGGATCGCGAAGCCAACCAGGCGGACGACATTGCCGGCCAGGTTGCCGAGCATTAGCGACCAGGCTCCGTAACCCGCGTATGCCAGGACGATGACCGCGATCGACCCGATCAGCCCCGCCGACAGTTCCATGACGAACAGCGGCCGGATGCGGAGACTCTTGGTCAGGTGAATGCGCGGCAGACTCATCAGCCCGTTGAGCAGGAAGCCAAGGCTGGCAACCTGCGTGAGCTGCACCAGGCGCGGATCATGGTACCAACCGGCGATCGGGTAAGCAGCCAGGGCGAGCAGGACGGTCAGTGCCGCGGATAGCAGCAGAATCGTCCCGAACACCGCGGCGGCGACCGGCCGGGGCGCGTCCTCGCGCTGCACCAGCGCATCGCCGAGGCCGAAATCCGCGAACCCGGACATGATATTGACGAAGACCTGGGTGATGGCGACCAGGCCGTAGTCGCCGGGCGTGAGGATTCGGATCACCGCCAGGGTCATCGCCCAGGTGATGAGCTGGAAGCCGATCTTGATGGCGGCAGACCAACTGACCGCGGAGACGACCGTGCGCCCGAGGCTCATGCCCCGCCTTCAGCCATGGTTGATCGCGATCATCTCGGCGGCTCGGTCCTCATGACGCGGGGCCCGGTATCGGGCAGGCCGGGCGCGTATAGAGGCCGGGCAGCCTCTTATGCAATATTATTGCGTCTTGCTGCCGAGCCGGCCGCCTGACTGCAAAGATCGGTAAGACCCTTGCAGAAAAGCCGTTAGCGTGGAGCGATAAAATCGGTTCCGTCAAAAGTGATCCACCTTCAATGGAAAAGGACTATAACACACGCGCCGGTTGCGGATGCCGGTTTCTCGCCCCAAGCGGCCGCCACGATGGCAATACGCCGGCGGCGCCAGGAGGACTCCTGCTGAATGAACGGGTCGGGTTGCCGGTTCCTGACCATGCCGGGTCGTTGCCGCCCGGACGGGAGCCGCCGCGGGTGAAGGCGCGATGAAGGAAGGAACGTCGCTCTACCTCGACTGCGTTCGCTTCGTGGCGGCGCTCACGGTGTTCGCTTCGCATTACGGGACCCAGCATTTCACCGGCGGCCAGTTCTACCAGTTGCAACCGTACGGTGCCGAAGCGGTTGACGTCTTCTTCGTTCTGTCCGGCTTCGTGATTGGCTGCGTGACCGATGGCCGCGAACGCAGCGCTCGCGTTTACGCTGTAAACCGCGCGGCACGCCTATGGTCGGTTGCGCTTCCCGTGCTGCTGCTGACCCTGGTGCTGGATCGCGCGGGCAGCGCGCTCCGGCCGGATCTCTACACGGCGGCGGCGATTCCGCACTACCATCCCGACGGCTGGTTAGGGCGCTACCTGCTGTCAGCAGTGTTCCTGAACCAGACGTGGCATCTGGACATCACGCCGGGGACCGACTGGCCGTATTGGTCGCTTGGCTACGAGCCGTGGTACTATGTCATATTCGGCATGGCGATATTCGCCCCCGGGCGGGTCCGGGTTGCCGCGACGGTTATCGGTGCGACTTTGGCGGGCCCGAAGGTGCTCGCCCTGTTTCCATTGTGGCTGGCGGGTTTCGCCTGTTCCCGCCTCTCCAGGAACCTGCGCCCCTCGCCGCGATCAGGAGCCGTTCTCGCCGCCGCATCGGTCGCGGGTTGGATCGCCTACGAAGCCCGCGCAGTGCATCACGGGCGCCTGTTCGGCCTCGGTCCGGATGTCTTCGGGCGCCTGGAATTCGCCCAGGATTATCTCATCGGAGCGCTGTTCGCAGTCCATCTGATCGGGATCTGCCACTTGTCCGGCCCGATCGGTCGGCGGCTCGGCCGCTTTGCCCGGCCGATACGATGGCTGGCGGGCAGCACCTTCTCGCTCTACCTGATGCACTATCCGGTCATGCAATTCCTGAACGCGGCGCTGCCCTGGCCGCGCGAAAGCCCGGTGTCGCGGGTTCTGCTGTTCGGCCTCACCCTGGCCGCCGTCTTCCTGTTCGCCGAGGTCTCCGAGCGGCGCAAGCCGGCGTGGCGCCGGGCGATCGCGGCGCTGTCCGGTCGGTTGCTGCCGCCGAACCCCGTGGCCGTCCCGGTCCGCTCCGGGGTGGCAGCAATCTCCGGCAGGCAATAGTTCCGCTTTGAATATACGCAGCGGATCGGCTACGGATGCGGCCGGATGATCATTCCCGCCGTCGCACCGCCGCCGTCAGGACCCGTGTCATAAACCGTCGGAACATACTGATATATTTATGAACATTTCCATCTTCGGGGCCGGCTACGTCGGCGTCGTCGCCAGCGGCTGCCTGGCATCTTTCGGCCACACCATCACCGCAGTCGACGTCTCCGCAGACAAGATCGGCATGCTCAACCGCGGCCAGTCGCCGATCGTGGAAGCCGAGATCAACGACCTGATCGGCAACGCGGTGCGCTCGGGGTCGCTGCGCGCGACAGCCGATAGCGCCGCCGCCATCGCCGCAACCGAGCTATCCTTCATCTCCGTCGGAACGCCCAGCGCGCCCAACGGCAGCGTCTCGCTCGACGCAGTCGATGAGGTGTCCGCAATCATCGGCCGATCACTGCGCGGCAAGACCACGCCGCATGCCATCGTGATGCGCTCGACCGTGCCGCCCGGCACCGCCGAGGAGCGGGTCATCCCGATCCTCGAGCACGAGTCCGGACTGCGTCACGGCGAAGGGTTCACGTACTACAGCAACCCGGAATTCCTGCGCGAAGGCACTTCAGTACGCGACTTCTACGCGCCGCCCTTCACCCTGATCGGGGCGCCACCGGGCGACGATGCCGCTGTCCTGCGCCAGCTCTACGCTGGCATCAACGCGCCGCTGCACATCACACCCTATCGCGTCGCCGAAAGCGTCAAGTACCTGTCGAATGCCTACCACGCGGTGAAGCTGGCCTTCGCCAATGAGGCCGGACAGATTCTGGCGGCGCACGGCGTCGATGCGCGCGAGGCGTTCCGGCTATTCCGCGAGGATCGGACGCTGAATATCTCTCCTGCCTATCTGCGGCCAGGCTTCGCCTTCGGCGGTTCCTGCCTGCCCAAGGACATCCGCAGCTTCCTGTCGCTGGCGCAGAAGAAGGACGTAGCGGCGCCGTTCCTGCACAACCTCCTCACCAGCAACCAGGCGATCGTCGACCGCGTCTATGAGGCCATCCTGCGCCGGGGCCGCCAGCGCGTGTCGCTGTTCGGCCTGGCGTTCAAGCAGGGGACCGACGACCTGCGCGAATCCCCGTTCGTCATTCTCGCGGAAAAGCTCATCGGCCGCGGCTTCGACCTGCGGATCTACGACCGCCAGGTGCAGCTCGCGCGCCTCATGGGCAGCAACCGTGCCTACATCGAGCGCGAGATCCCGCATATCGATCGTCTGCTGGTGGGCGATGCCGCCGTCGCGCTGGAAGGCAGCCGCCTCGTGGTCGTCGGGCATATCGCTCCGGAGGACCAGCCCGCCCTGCTGGCGGCGCTCAGCAGCCAGACGGTGTTCGACCTCGCCGGCATCCCGGCGCTGGAGTCCAAGCCAGGCATTACCTACCAGGGCCTGTGCTGGTGACGGCAAAGCCGCGCCTGCTGTTCATCAGTCCGCGCTTCCTGTTTCCGATGAACGAAGGCGGCAAGATCCGCACCGCCAACACCCTGCGCAACCTCAAGGGCGGCACATTCGAGATCATCCTGGCCTCACCCGCCCCGGCCGGCATCGGCGCCTTTGCCGCGGACATCAATGCAGTCTGCGACCGCTTCGTCTCCTGGCCGGCGCGGCGCCCGGCGACGCCGGAGCGGGTGTTGGCACTTGCCGCCGCTATCCCTGTCGGCGTCGCAACCGACCGTTCGGCCGCCGGACGGGCGGTGATCGCCGGGGCCATTGCGGAATGGCAGCCTGGCCTGATCGTGGCCGATTTCCCGCACGCCACCGTCCTGCTGCCCGATCGGACCGAGGCGGCACTCGTGATGTTCACCCACAACGTCGAGGCGGAGATTTTCGAGCGGCATGCGGGCCAGGCGAGCGGGATCAAGGCCCTGGTGTGGCGCGACCAGGCGCGCAAGATGCGCCGCTTCGAGGGCGACGCGCTGCGCCGCTACGACTCGGTCATCGCCGTCTCGGCGCGCGACGCCGAGGCGTTGAAGCGGCGCTACGGGCTGCAGCGGGTCGAAGCGATCGATACCGGAGTCGATCTGGAGTTCTTTCGGCTGATGCCCCCGCCGGCGCGCCAGCGTGCGGATACCGTGGTGTTCACCGGGGTGATGGACTCGCCCGCGAACATCGACGGCATCGGGTTCCTGATGGACGACATCTGGCCGCTGGTGGCGCGCGCCCGCCCGGACGCCCGGGCGCTGGTCGTCGGCCGCAACCCGGCGGCCTCCTTGATCGCTACCGCGCGCAGCCGCGGACTGCCCTGGAGCTTCACGGGGTCGGTTGCCGATATCCGGCCGCATGTGGGCGAGGGCGATGTATCGGTGATCCCGCTGCGCATCGGCAGCGGCACGCGCATCAAGGCGTTCGAGGCGATGGCGATGGGCCGCCCGGTCGTCGCGACGGAGGTGGGGATCGAGGGCCTCGATATCGAACCGGGACGGCATTTCCTGCAGGCCGACGATCCGGCGGCATTCGCGGAAGCGATCGTGCGGCTGCTTGGCGATGCGGCGCTTAGGCAGCGGATCGTGGACGCAGCGCGGACCCGGCTGGAGGAACGGTTCTCCTGGGCGACGATCGCGCAGCAGTTCGAGACGATCTGCCTCGGGGCCTTGCGGCGGAGGGGTTGATTGTCCTTACATCGTGGTCGAGCCGGGCCATGACGAAAAGAAACGCTACGCGTACCACCTCCGCCTAGGCGAACGCCGGTTCCCCTCCCGTCACATCGGCGGCCGCAGCCGCCGGAGCATCCAGCGGACGCGCGGGGCGGTTCTGCCGCAATGTCGAGGCGCCATCCGCGACGATCTGCCAAACCGCCTGCGACAACTCCTTGCGGTCCGCATACCGCACCGGGTCAATCGGCGCATGCAGCAGGACTGTTGCCCGCAGCCCGATATGTTGCGTCAGCCGCCAGAAATGCGAGGCGATATTCATGTCGCCATACCACGCAAACACCGGACGGCTGGCCCGCCCCGCCGGCAGCCCGCCGAGCCGGTCGTACACCACCGACACCGGCTGGATCAGCGGGATGTCCCGCAAATCCTCGCCCGGCTTCGCCTCGGCCAGCGCGAAGAAAGACGACCGGAACGGCAGCACTCGCGACCCGTCCGAACTCGTGCCTTCCGGAAACAGGATCAGCTTGTCGCCGCCCCGCAGCGTGTCGCGCATCGAGTCGCGTTCCCGCCCGGTCGAGGCCCTGGTCCGCGACACGAACACCGTCCGCCCCAGCCGCGCAATCACGCTGATGATCGGCCACTTGGCCACATCATCCTTGGAGACGAAGCAGCCTTCGAGCACGCCGCCAACCACCGGCACGTCAATCCACGATGAGTGATTGGAGACAAACATCACCGGTCGCCCGTCGAGACCGGCAGCCGGGTTGCCGATAACCCGGACCTTGATGCCGATCAGGCGAGTGAAAACCGCCCAGTAGACGCGAGCGAATGCCACCTTGGCGCGACCGGGCAGGATGAGGCAGACAAGCTGGATGAAGATCGATGGTATGGTCCACGCCAACACAGCCAGACCGCGGCGCGCAACGCGAACCCGCCGTGCCACCAGCCAGCCCTCGCGGCCTTTTGGCAGCTCCAGGAGGAATCCCGGATTATGATCCAGGTTGGGCACCATGCCCTTTCGGCGTCCCAGACGTGGCATCCGCTTGGCGTGAATATCGGTCGAAGGGTGTGTCATGACGTTTGCGATACCCCGTTGCAAGTCGCGGAACAATGGCGCAACCGTGACCGTTTAGCGAAACGCCCCGGGACAAAGCTGAGCTGATCTGCCGCCATGCACCGCCACCGCAACCTGATGCCGACCGCCGCGCGGTGGCTGGCGATTGGACTTTTTGCGACGGTCGCCGCTTTCGTGGTGGGGCAGTCTCATGCGGCTGATCCGCAACCTTACTCCGTGACGCTTAAGCCCACCGGAGATGGCGCGCTGGATGCTGCGCTGCAAGGCAGCGCGACGCTGATCTCGTTACAAAAATCCACGCCTGTCGGGGGTTTCGCCCTGACCGAGCGGGCGCGCCAGGACAGCCTAAGGTTTCTGACGGCGCTGCACAGCTTCGGCTACTACAAGGCCAAGGTCGTCACGACGATCGCCGGACATCCGTTGGACGATCCCGGATTGCCCGGGATGATCGACGATGCTCCCGCCAATCCGCCGCTGGAGATCGTGGCGGCGTTCGATCTCGGGCCGCGGTTTCGTCTCGGCAAGGTGACCATCGCCGGGGAGGTGCCGCCGGACGTTGCCGGGCGTCTTGACCTCGAATCGGGGCAACCGGCGATGTCGGCCGATGTGCTGGCGGCGCAGGGGCGGTTGCTGGCGGCGCTGCGGGGCGACGGGTACCCGATGGCCAAGGTGCCGGTGCCGCTGGCGCTGCTGCATCCGGACCAGAACCTGTTGGATGTGGAGTTTCAGCCGGATACCGGTCCGAAGGCGGATATCGGTCCGATTACCTTCACCGGCTTGAAGAACATGAACGAGTCGTTCGTCCGCAGACGGCTGCTGCTGCACCAGGGCGAGCAATTCAACCCGCAAACCATCGAAAAAGCGCGCGCGGATCTGTCGTCCATCGGCGTATTCTCCGTCGTGCGTGCCGTGCCGGCCAATGCGCTGGACCCGGACGGGCAGTTGCCGATCAATCTCGACCTGACGGAGCGGCCGCTGCACGCGGTGGAAGCAACGGCGGCCTATTCAACCGATCTCGGGGTGAATTTTTCCACCACCTGGCGCGACCGCAATCTGTTCGGCAACGCGGAGCAACTGAACCTGACAGCCGGGGCGCTGCTGGGCGGCGACGCCGTCACCAAGCCGGGGTACAATTTCGGCGCGCAATTCCTCAAGCCGGATTTCCTGGTGCGCGACCAGACGCTGGAAGTCGATCTGAACGCCGTCAAGCAGAGCCTGCAGGCCTACGACCAGACCGCGTTGCTGGAGAAAATCGCGCTAAATCGCAAATTGTCGCCGCATTGGACGGTCAGTCTTGGCCTGTCGGGCGAGCAGGAGTCGATCGATCAGGAGGATGTAACCCGGCACTATAACCTTGTCGGCATCCCGGCCAGCGTGCGTTACGACAGTACCGACAATCTGCTGAACCCCACCAACGGCGTGCGCGCATTTCTGATGGCTACCCCGACCTATTCGATGGGGTCGCCGAGTTCCACCTTCCTCATCATGCAGCTCTCCGGCTCGACCTATTTCGACGTGTTCAATGACGGGCGCAGTGTGATCGCGGTGCGCGGGCTAGTCGGCGAGGCGTCGGGTGTAGGTGTGTTCGGGTTGCCGCCCGATCAGCGGTTCTATGCCGGCGGCAGCAACACCGTGCGGGGCTACAGATATCAGACGCTGGGGCCGCAGTTTCCGGACCAGAAGCCGACTGGCGGCACGGCGATCTCGACCGGCACGGTCGAACTCCGGCAGCGGATCCTCGGCAACTATGGCATGGTCGCGTTCGTCGATGCGGGACAGGTTACCTCGGAAGGAGCACCGTTCAGCGGCAGTTGGCATGCTGGTGCGGGCGTCGGCGCGCGGTACTATACATCCATCGGCCCGATCCGGCTGGATTTCGCGGTGCCGCTGAACAAGCTGCCGGGCGGCGATTCGTTTGAGGTGTATATCGGGATCGGACAGGCATTTTGACCCGGCTCATTCTCAAATGGCTGGCCGGGATCGTGGCCGTGCTGCTGGCGCTGCCGATCGGCGCGGTGATCTTTGTCCTGTTGCTGGCCAACACGGATTTCGGGCGGCGGCTGATCGAGACTCAGACCAAAAGCCTAACGGGCGGGATGGTGGCGATCCAGGGGCTGGCAGGGCGGTTTCCCGACGCGCTGCGGGTCGGGCAGATCCAGGTTTCAGACTACAAAGGCCCCTACGTTACGGTTTCGGACTTGGTCCTGGATTGGTCTCCGCTGAAGCTGATCGGCCGGGTCGCCCAGGTCGATCGCCTACAGGCGGCTAAGGTGGATTTCGCCCGCCTGCCGGAGTCGGAAAGCAAGACAACCTCCCCCGGCAGCGGAGGCAGTTCGTTCAGCCTGCCGGTGCGGGTCGATGTACGCAGCCTTCAGGTCGATCAGGCCATCATCGGCGAGCCGGTTGCGGGAGCGGCGGCGACTCTGGCGCTGACCGGTTCGGCGGATCTGCCGGCGCTGACGCAAGGTACGGTGCATCTGGATGCGCGGCGGCTGGACAGTCCCGGGACTTATGCCGTCAACGGCACGCTGACGCCGCACGACATCCAGGCGACCGTCACCGCGAATGAGCCGGCCAAGGGGCTTATCGCGACGATCGCGCATGTCCCCGATCTCGGGCCGCTGGCGCTTCAGGCATCCGTGAACGGGCCGCGCGACAACATCGGGACTCAGTTGGGTCTCACGGCCGGGCCGTTGAAGGCGTCGGCGTCGGGGACGATCGACCTGGACCACGAGTCAGCCGATATGGCGGTAAAAGCGGTCGCGCCGGCGATGAGTCCGGGGCCCGGCATGTCCTGGCAGTCGATCCTGGTCGACGCAAAGGTGCATGGACCGTTCGCCAAGGTCGATGCCGACGGTACGGTTCGCATCGACGCGCTGGAGGCGGCCGGCGCGCGCATCGGCTCGCTGGCTGCCGACGTGAAGGGCAACGCCGGGCAGGTCAGTCTGCACGCGTCGGTGGCGGAATTGCGCATACCCGGGCCAAAGCCGGACGTTTTCGCCGCCGCCCCCATCGTGCTCGACGCCGCCGCCCGCCTGGACGCCGCCGATCGGCCGGTGACCTTCGCGGTCAGGCATCCGCTGGTGGCGGTGGACGGTTCGGCGCAGACGGCGGGGATCGAGACTTTGAAGGCGCATCTGGCGCTGCCCGATCTGGCTCCGCTGGCTGCGGCGGGCGGGACGGATATTCGGGGCAAAACCGATCTGGATGTGCAGGCGGAGGTCAACGGCGAGACGACGACCGCCTCGGCGAAGGGGCGGCTTTCAGTTATCGGCGGCATGGCCCCGGTGCCGGCGCTTATCGGCGACGACTGCCGGATCGATGTGGCCGGATCGATGCATGGGCAGGATGGGACGCTGTCGCGCCTGACGGTGAACGGGAAGTCGCTGGACGTGTCGGCGGAAGGCGGCCTGACCGACAAGAAGCTGGACCTGAACTGGGCGGTTGCGCTGGCCGATTTGGCGGCGGTGCAGCCGAGCCTGTCGGGCAAGGTGGACGCCAAGGGGCATGCCGGCGGCGCGCTGGATGCTATCGCGTTGCAGGCGGATATCGGCGCTGATATCGCGGCGAAGGGGGTTCAGCCCGGGCATCTCGATGCACATGTGGACGCGACCGGGCTGCCGGGATCGCCTCATGCGGAGGTCAAGGCGGATGGCACGCTGCTGAATGCGCCGCTGTCGCTGGCGTTGACCGCCGATCAGGGGGCGGGGGTGACGAAAGTCGACATCGACCACGCGTCCTGGAAGTCGTTACAGGCGCAGGGGGCGGTCAGCCTTACGCTGCCCGCGGTGATTCCGGCGGGCAAGCTGCGCATCAACCTGGGGCGCCTGGCCGATCTGGAGCCGTTGATCGGCAAGCCGATCGGCGGGCAGGCGCAGGCGACGCTGGATTCGGATGACCAGGCGGCAAGGCTGGCGCTGACGGTGAAGGATGCGTCGCTGCCGGGAACCGCGGCAGTCGGCAAGGCTGTGCTGAATGCGACGGTAACCGATCCAAACGGGCAGGCCTCGGTAGATGGTGTGCTTACCGCGGATGGCGTGTCGGCTGGCGGTGCCAAGGCGATCTCGGCGCGGGTTACGGCGAAAGGTCCGCAGGAAGCGGTGGCCCTGACGGTCGCCGCCAACGCTCCCGCAGTTGCCGGAGGTGCCGCGAAGATCAATACCGCGGGCACGCTGAACGTGACGGATCGAACTCTGGCTTTGGCGCGGATGGAAGCAAGTTGGAAGGACCAGGTGCTGCGGCTGCTGGCGCCTGCCCGGATTGGCTTTGCCGATGGCGTTTCGATGGACCGCGTGCGACTGGGTTTCCAGCAGGCGGTGCTGGACGTGTCTGGTAGCGCCGGCAGCAAGCTCGATCTGACCGCTACGCTGCGCAATCTGTCGGCCAATGTCGCGGCTATTGCAGACCCGTCGCTGGCGGCGGATGGGGTGATCGCGGCGGATGTGCGCCTGACCGGAACCAGTGCTCAGCCGGAGGGAACCGTCAGGGTTACGGCTGATCGCGTGCATCTGAGGCAGGGGCCGGGCCAGGCGTTGCCGCCGGCGAATTTGGCGGCCAACGCCACGCTGATGGGGACCTCGGCGCGAATCGACACGCGGCTGACCGCGGGGCCGTCGCATGTCACGGTTACCGGCACGGCGCCGTTGTCCAGCAGCGGCGCTCTGGACCTGAAATCGGACGGGCTGGTCGATCTGAAGATGCTCGATCCGCTGCTGCTGGCGCAGGGGCGGCGGGCGCGCGGCACGGTGGCCCTGAACGCCGAAGTGACCGGCACCACAACCGCACCGCTGGCTAACGGTACCGCCACACTGCGCAACGGCGATGTGGCGGATTACGCGCTGGGGGCGCATGTCTCCGACCTGGCGGCAACCGTGCAGGCGTCCGGCGATATGATCCGGCTGTCCAGCTTTACGGGCCGGGCCGGGCCGGGCACGCTGGGCGGCAGCGGGACGATAAGCCTCGCGGGGCAAATGCCGGTCGATCTGCGTTTCACCGCCAACAATGCCCGGCCGCTGTCGAGCGACCTGATCACA
Organism: uncultured Rhodopila sp.; assembly: GCF_903944925.1. GTDB lineage: Bacteria > Pseudomonadota > Alphaproteobacteria > Acetobacterales > Acetobacteraceae > Rhodopila. The sequence goes on from NZ_CAJATU010000098.1 coordinate 128,277, forward strand.
GCGCTGATCGACGCCAACCTGACGGTGCAGGGCGAGGTCAAGGGCGACCTCCAGGCGGGTGGCACCCTGCATGTCCGCCGCGCCGATATTCGCATCCCCGACAAGCTGCCGCCGAGCATCGCGGTGCTGCCGGTGCGCAACGCCAACGCGCCGCCGCCGCCCCCTGCCCCGCCGGCGCCGCAGTCGAACATCGCCCTGAACCTGACTCTGGACGCGCCCCAGCAGGTGTTCATCCGCGGCCGCGGGCTGGACGCTGAACTGGGCGGGAATATCCATTTCGGCGGCACGGTCAGCAATCCGATCCCGAACGGCGGGCTGCATTTGCGTCGGGGCACGCTCAGTGTCATCGGCACGACGCTGAACTTTACCGAGGGGACGATCGATTTCACCGGCGCGGGGATCGCGGATCCGTCGCTGCATTTCGTGGCAACCTCGACGACCCCGACGCTTGTGGCGACGCTGACGGTCAGCGGCAGCGCGAGCGACCCGAAGATCACGCTATCCAGCGTGCCGGACATGCCGCAGGACGAGATCCTCGCGCAGCTTCTGTTCGGCACCAGCACGTCGAAGCTGAGCCCGCTACAGCTTGCGCAGATCGCCGCGGCTTTGGCGTCGCTGTCCGGGGCGACCAGCGGCTTCGATCCGCTGGACAGCCTGCGCACCTCGCTGGGGTTGGATCGTCTGACCGTCGGCAGCGATGCGGCGGGAAATCCGACGTTGCAGGCGGGGCGGTACATTGCGCGCGGCGTCTATGTCGGGGCGCAGCAAAGCGCGTCGGGGACCGGGTCCCAGGTGACGGTGCAGATCGATCTGGCGAAGGGGCTGAAGCTGGAGGCGACGGCGGGGGCGACCGGATCAAGTTCCGCGACCGGCAGCGCGAGCAGCGAGGATGCCGCCAGCGTGGGCGTGACGTACCAATTCGAATATTGACCGCCGCCCGGGAACAAAGCGCGATCGGCAGCGTTGAGCCGGGATGAGCACTGATCCGAAAAGCAACGCCGGTTCCTCCGTCGTCCCTTCGAACGCGGAGAAAAATCCGGATGACTGGACGACCGGCACGGAGTCGATGACCGGGGCACAGGCGTCTTATCTGAAGACATTGTGCGAGGAGGCCGGAGAGGAATTCGACCCGGGTCTGACCAAGGCCGAGGCGTCGAAGCGCATCGACGCGTTGCAGGGGAAGACAGGGCGCGGCCGAACGCATTGACAAGCCGGCGGCTTGAGAACATAAAAAGAACATGCCTGTTGCCGACAAGCTCGAGATTCTCGCCGATGCCGCGAAATACGATGCGTCCTGCGCATCTTCCGGCGGAGAGCGGCGCAACTCTCGCAACAGCGGCGGCATCGGGTCGAGCACCGGAAACGGCATTTGCCATTCCTATACCCCGGACGGCCGGTGCGTATCGCTGCTGAAGATTCTGCTGACCAATGCCTGCGTCTATGACTGCGCCTATTGCATCAACCGCCGCTCCTCCAACGTCCGGCGCGCCCGCTTCACCGTGCAGGAAGTCGTTGATCTGACGCTGGAGTTTTACAAACGTAACTACATTGAGGGGCTGTTCCTGTCGTCCGGCATCATCCGCTCTCCCGATTACACGATGGAAGCTCTGGTTCGGGTCGCGCGAACGCTGCGCACGGACCACGCCTTCCGCGGCTATATTCACCTGAAGTCGATCCCCGAAGCCTCCCCCGACCTCATTCGCGATGCTGGCCTTTACGCCGATCGGCTGTCGATCAATATCGAGTTGCCGACGGAGGAGTCGCTGCGGCGATTTGCGCCGGAGAAACGAACCGCGACGATCCACGCGACGATGCGGGACCTCAGCGAGAAAATCGCCGATGCAAAAACCGATACCCGGGGGCCGCGGTTTTCGCCGGCGGGGCAGAGCACGCAACTGATCGTCGGGGCCGACAGCAGCAGCGATTCCACCGTCCTGGCCACGGCTTCGGCGCTGTACGGGACGTATCGGCTGAAGCGGATCTACTATTCGGCGTTCAGCCCGATTCCTGATGCCAGCACGCTTTTGCCGGCGCGGCCGGCGCCGCTGGTGCGGGAGAACCGGCTGTACCAGGCCGATTGGCTGATGCGGTTCTACGGCTTTAGCGCGGCGGAGATTCTAGCCGGCAGCGTGGACGACATGCTGGACCCGGAGATCGATCCGAAGCTCGCCTGGGCGCTGCGCAACCGCGACCGCTTCCCGGTCGATGTAAACACCGCCGAGCGGGAGAGCCTGCTGCGGGTTCCCGGCCTGGGGGTTCGCACTGTCGATCGTGTCTTGAGCGCAAGAACTCACAGCCGGCTGCGGCTGGATGACATCCGCCGCCTGGCGGGATCGTTCCGGCGGCTGCTGCCGTTTATAGTTACGGCTGATCACCGGCCGTCGCGATTGCTGGACCGGGCGGCGTTGCGTAGCGTGGTTGCGCCACGGCCGCAGCAAATGTCGCTGTTCGGATGATCTATTCCATAGTTATCGAACCGCCCGACGATTTCGCTGCGTTTCGCACCGCGGCCCGCAGGCTTTTGGCGGCACGGATCGATCCGGCGGACGTTACATGGACGGATCGCCGGGAGGCGGCGCTGTTTCCGCAGGTGCCCCCGGGGCCGGAGCGAATCGCGGCGGTGCCGCGCGCGTTCGTTGAGCTTGCCGAAGCAGTCGCCTGTCATCGCGATGCATCGCGCTGGCCTTTGCTGTATCAGCTTCTCCGGCGCCTCGCGGATGGGGAACGAACCCTGATGGACCAGCCCGCCGACACGCTGGTGCACCGGCTTCAGCGGATGGCAGCCTCGGTGCGGCGCGACCGGCACAGGATGACGGCCTTTGTCCGCTTCCGTATCGTGGACGACGATGACGGACCGTGCTCAGTCGCCTGGTACGAACCGCAGCACCGCATACTCCGCCGGGTCACCCCGTTTTTCATCGACCGCTTCGCCAGCTTGCGGTTCTCCATCCTGACACCGGATATGTGCGTCCATTGGGACCGCCAAACCGCCCGATACGCCTCGGGTCTAAGCCGATCGGCGGCGCCGGGTGGGGATGAGGTGGAGGATTGGTGGAAGCGCTACTACTGCGCAACGTTCAATCCGGCGCGCGTGAATCCAAAGCTGCTCGACAGCCATATGCCCAAACGGTATCGGCGCGACTTGCCTGAAGCAGGCAGCATCCAGGATTTGCTGGGGAATGCTTCCAGAAGAACCGACCGGATGATCGGGCGCTGAACGGTTCGGCATAGCAGAAGGCCCCGGACCCGAGGTCCGGGGCCTTCACATTGCTTGTGACTGTCCGTTACCGGACCGGAGTAGTTTATGCCGACGGATTCGCGCCGGCAATCCAGGTCATGGCAAAGGATGCCACCGAACAATGAGACACTGGATCACCTCCTTTCAGTTGTTGCTACGACCCCTGAAGCTTGCTCCCGATTCGGCTGACTTGGCAAGCAAATCAGCACCCGATTCCCTGCCGGCGCCGCAGCCCTGTTTCCGCCGCCGCCAACCCGCGCCATGCTGCTGCGAAACCCGCAGGAGATCTCGATGATTCACGGCATCCACCGCACCGCGCCCATGGAACGCGTCATCTACGGCATCCCGCTCGCTGACGCGTTGGGCGAGGAAATCGGCCGCCTCCAGCACCGCGCCGTCTATGTCCTGGCCAGTTCCACACTCGATCGCCGAACCGATGTGGTCGAGACCGTCCGCCGCGTCCTCGGCAGCCGCCTCGCAGGAGTCTGCGCCAAAATCGGTTCCCACACCCCGCGCGCCGATGTCGTGGCCGCGGCGAACGAGGCTCGCGCGGCGGCAGCCGATTTGCTGGTCACCGTCGGCGGCGGATCGGTTACCGACGCGGCCAAAATGGTCGCCCTCTGCCTCGGCAACGACATCACAGCACCCGAGCAACTCGACAGCCTGCGCGCCACCACCACGCCGGAGGGCAGGACGGAACGGCCCGCGGTCAGGCCGCCGTCGCTGCGTTCGATCGCCGTGCCGACGACCCTCTCGGCGGGCGAGTTCACCGCCTTCGCCGGCTGCACCGACACCGCCCGGCAGAACAAGGAAAGCTATGCCCATCCGCTGATGATGCCGCTGGCGGTGATCCTCGACCCGGCAGTAACGCTGCACACCCCGGAGTGGTTGTTCCTGTCCACCGGCATCCGCGCGATCGATCATGCGGTGGAGGATATCTGCTCGATCAACCCGACGCCAATATCGGACGGGATGGCGTTGCAGGCGCTGCGGCTGTTGTCGGCCGGATTGCCGGGGGTGAAGGCGAACCCGGGGGACCTGGAGGCGCGGCTGAACTGCCAACTAGGCGCCTGGCTGTCGATTATCGGAGCGCAGAACGGGGTGCATAAAGGCGCCAGCCACGGCATCGGCCATGTGCTCGGCGGCACGGCGGGGGTGCCTCACGGCTACACCTCCTGCGTCATGCTGCCGCATGTGCTGCGCTTCAACGAACCGGTCACAGCCAATCGGCAGACCTGGATCAGCGAAGCGCTGGGGCAGCGGGACAAGATGGCCGCGGACGTGGTGGTAGCGCTGATCGCCGCACTGGGGCTGCCGGGAACGTTGCGCGCCGCGGGTGTCAAGGCCGAGCAACTTGATGCGATCGCGGCGGGATCGATGCACGACCGCTGGGTTCACACCAACCCGATGAAGATCGACGGTCCGGCCACCGTGAGGGCGCTGCTGGACGCGGCCTGGTAGAGACGCGCGAACGTTGCATTTGCGTTATGGCCGGGCTTGGCCCGGCCATGACACAAAACGCAACGGCCGTGCGACCAGCCTACATCACCTGCCGCAGCACGAAATACAAGCTCCCCGACATCAGGATCGCCGCCGGCAGCGTCAGCACCCAGGCCGCCAGCATGTTCTTCACCGTGCTCCATTGCAGCCCGGCGCCGCTCGCCGCCATCGTCCCGGCGACGCCGCTGGACAGCACGTGCGTGGTCGAAACCGGCAATCCATAAATATCCGCCGCAGCGATCGTCGCCGCCGCGACCAGTTCGGCCGACGCCCCCTGCCCATATGTCATGTGCGTCTTGCCGATTTTCTCGCCGACAGTGATGACGATGCGCTTCCAGCCGACCATCGTGCCAAGACCCAGTGCCACCGCAACGGAAACCTTGACCCAGGTCGGGATGAACTTGGTGCTGTCATCAAGGACGCCCTTGTAGATTTTCAACGCACTCGCTTCCTTGGCCGTGAAAGCCACATTCTGCTTCTGCATCACGCGGATCGCTTCGGACACCATGAACATCTCATTGCGGATGTTCTGCACCGCCGCCGCCGGGACCTTGTTCAGCGAGCCATAGGCCTTGACCTGATCCGTGATGTCGCCCGCCAGCGAACCCAAAGCGGCAAACACCGGCTTGGTATCGACCTCGCGCAGCTTCAGCGCGTCGGTAACGATCGCTTCGGCGGCCGGCGGCGGGAAGGTCAGGTTGCCGCCGCGGTTGTCGAAGACAGCCTGCGCCTGTTGCGTCGCTGCCACGAAGGCCGGCAGATGGCTGTCCGGCACGGCGCGGTTGAGCGCATACGCAGTCGGGAGGGAGCCGATCAGGATCAGCATAATGAGGCCCATGCCCTTCTGCCCGTCATTCGATCCGTGCGCGAACGACACCGCGCCGCAGGTCAGGCAGAGCAGTCCGCGAATCCAGGCCGGTGGCGCCTTGCGGGTCTCCGGTGCCGTATAAAGCCGCTTGTCGCGAACCAGCGCCTTCATCGCCAGCAGCATCAGCGCGGAACCGATAAAGCCGACCAGCGGGCTGAACAGCAATGCTTTGAACACGCCCATGGCCTGCGACCAGTCCACGCCGGATGTGGCCGCGCCCTCCGACATCAACTGGTTGGCGACACCCACGCCGATGATCGAGCCGATGAGGGTATGCGACGAACTGGCCGGCAGCCCGAGAAACCAGGTGCCGATGTTCCAGACGATCGCGGCGATCAGCAGCGCGAAGATCATCGCGAACCCGGCACCCTGGCCGACCTGCAGGATCAGTTCGACCGGAAGCAGGCTGACGATGGCAAAGGCGACGGCGCCCGAGGATGTAAGAACGCCGAGGAAGTTCATCGTCCCCGAATAGATCACCGCCACCTGCGGCTGCAGGCTGTGCGTATAGATGACCGTCGCGACCGCGTTGGCGGTATCATGGAAGCCGTTGACGAACTCGAACGCCAGCGCGATCAGCAATGCGATCCCCAGCAGCACGAAGGCGCCCCAGGCAAGAGCCGGAGCCCCGCTGTCCGTGATGTCGTTGGTCAACCCGCGGACCGTCCAGAACAGCCCGAACACCAAAAGGGCCAGGAACACCAGGATTCCGCCGATGTGACCGCCGCCTTCGAAGCTGGGCCGGATATCCTGTGGCGTGTCGAGTACGCGCGATTGCTGATCCACTGTCGTTTCTGACATGGCTCTTCCCCAAATATTTGTCCCAAGATGCTGCGCTTGCGCGGGAATTGGTATTACAGAACGATGACAAATCGGCGCCGCGGGGCGCGGTTCGATGAAATTCCGGCTTCAGCGCGCAGCCACGAAGACCTGCTTTGTTGCGTAGGAGATCCACACGCGGCGGCTCGCCAGCCAGTCCTGCCCCAGGAGCATGTGCACGAATAGCGGCAGTCGTACCGGCGCGACCCAAATCGCCGGCTTGTCGAGCGCCTCCCCGCCGGCATCCAGCGTCCGGAACCTGTGCAGGTGCATCGGCACTGTATGCGGTCCCAGTCCGCTGATCGAGTCCACCGGGTCCGCCGTGAGGTTGGAGTCCTGCAACCGCATCCGCACCATCCCCGGTGCGGTCAGCAGCGTTGCGCCTGAACCGCTGTCGAGCAGCGCGCGCAACGGGGTGCCGTCGAGGCTCACCGCGACGATGATCCCCTGTTGGGCCGGAAACGAGACGGAAATGGACGTATAGGCGCCGGACCAGGGTAAAAAGCGCCCCGCGCAGTCCTGCACCGTGTAGATCGACAGGCGATGAGCCGGGATGTCGAGATCCAGGTCGAACACCGACAGATAGTCGCGCCCGAGCAGGCCGTCGATCACGCGATCGCCGGCAACGGCCCGCGGAATGATGCCGACGGTCAGGCTGGTGTCATGGTTCAGCGTCCGCCGCACCAGCTTCACCCCACCCATACTGAAACTTCGCGGATCGGCATTGGCGCGGCGGTCGATGCCGCCGACACCGCTCAGGGTCGTGCCAACCCATTGGTCCCGCGCCAGACCGAGGCGGCGGACGGCCTCGCCGGTCACCACGGAACGCTGCGCGCCGGTGTCGAGGATGAAGGATGCAGCGATGCCGTTCACCTCCACCGGGACGATGATCGCGCCGTTGACGACGTCGAGCGGGATTGTCGCCCGTGCCGTCACCGAACACGCCGCATCAGCGGTGGCAGGGAGCAGCAGGGCGCATAGAAGCAGCAGGATCTTGCCGGACACGCGGGTTCTTTCATGGTTCGGCCGGATGTTACGCCCGGGCCACACGCCGTATAATTGCCGCGCGCGCTCGGCGCCGCTAATTCGTCGCCGGATGTCCGAAACGCGACCCGCCCCCACCGTGTTCGACTTGTTCGCCGGCTTTTTCATCGTCGGCCTGTGCGGCTTCGGCGGCGTGCTGCCCTGGGCGAGACGGATGATCGTCGATCAGCGCCAGTGGCTGAGCCTGACCGAGTTTACCGACATGCTCGGACTCTGCCAGTTCCTGCCGGGCGGCAACATCATGAACGTCACCATCGCGCTGGGATCGCGATTTCGCGGCGTGACGGGGGCGGCTGCGGCGTTCCTCGGACTGATGGTGGCGCCGACGGCGATCGTTATCGGCCTTGGCGTGCTCTACGACCGCTACGCCGAATTGCCGCCGGTCCGGCACGGGTTCACGGCGCTGTCGGCCGCCGCGGCGGCCTTCATGGTCTCGAACGCCTGGAAGATCGCCGCGCCGTTGCGCGGCCGCAGGTTGGCCATCGCGATCGCGGTGTGCACGTTCCTCGCCTTTGCCGTGCTGCGCCTGCCGCTGCCCGCGGCGCTGCCGGTGCTATTGCTGGGATCGACCGCGCTACTGTGGCGGTTCCGGTCATGAGCACGCTGCCGGACCTGGCGGTCGTGCACGCGCAGCTTTCGCTGCTCGCATTCGGCGGCGCCGCCGCGATCATCCCGGAAATGCAGCGCCAGGTGGTGGACGTGCATCACTGGATGGATGCGCGCGAGTTCGCCGCGCTGTACGCGCTGGCTCAGGCCGCGCCCGGGCCGAACCTGATGGTGGTCAGCCTTGTCGGCTGGCGCGTGGCAGGTTTCTGGGGTGCGCTGGTGACGACGGCGGCGATTTCGGCGCCGTCCTCGATCCTGACCTTGCTGGTCAGCGGGGTCTGGTATCGGTTCAAGGATGAACCGCTACGGAAGGCGCTACAGGCCGGGCTGCAGCCCGTGACCGCCGGACTGATCATGGCCAGCGCGGCGCTGCTGATCCGCAGCACCGCGATGGACTGGTCAACCGCGGCCGTAGCCCTCATAACGGCGGCGCTGTTCATTTTCACCAAGGTGCATCCGCTGCTGATCCTCGCCGGGGCCGCGCTGGCCGGCGCCGCGGGCGTGTTCGGCCAGGCATAACCTGCACCAAGCTGCCTCAGCGCAGGACAATGCGGCGGTACAGGTGCCATGTCGCATGGCCCAGGACGGGCATCACGATCATCAGGCCCAGTAAAAGCGGAATAGAGCCGGCGACCAGGGCTGCCGTGATGATGATGCCCCACTTCGCCATCATCACCGGATTATGCCGAACCACGTTGACGGACGTCATCACCGCGGTTTCCAGTGACACCTTCCGGTCAAGCAACATTGGAAAAGAAACCGCGCTTATCGAAAGCGAAATCGTGGCAAACACGAAGCCGACGCCACAGCCGAGGAACGCCATGGTCACCCCGGCCCGAGTGTGCAAAACATCATGCACGAAAGCGCCGGCGGATACCGGCGGATTAGGTCCCAGCGTGACGTTGTAAATTAGCTGCGCCGCCAGAAGCCAGAACACGAAGATCATCATCAGCGCCAGCCCGAGCAGGGCCATGGCATGCAGCGACGGCGAGCGGAACACCTTGAACGCATCCGCCCAGCCGGCCGACAATCCCAGCTCCCGCCGCCGGCTCATTTCGTTCAGCCCGACGGCGGCCAGCGGCCCGAGCAGCGCGAAACCGGACGCAAGCGGGAAAACCAGAGGCAGCATCTCATAGCCGAACGCCAGCCGGGCCAGCAGCAGGCCAACAAGCGGATACAGCACGCACAGGAACACGACGTCGCTGCGGGAGGCCTTGAAATCCTCCCAGCCGCGTCGCAGCGCCCATCGCAAATCCTCGTCCGTGATGCGGCGGACCGCAGGCGTGTTGGAGGTTTCCCAATTCTCGACGTCGCTCGTCAACGTCATCGAACGATAGGCCTGGGTGATCACCTCGGCGCCCCAGCCCGGCGGTGTCCTGATCATGGCGGCCTTCCCTCCGTATCGTTGATTTTCATCGCTGCGGACCAGCGAACCGATTTCGGCAAGCGCGTAAACGCTGAGCATGAACGCTTTCGCGCCGGACATGCGATCACAAGTCGCCGAACCGTGACGGCGTCTCCGCCACGGTTGGATGCGAACCCGGTATGGACGGATCAGGCGATCTCGAAAGCGATTTTTGGCGGTGCCTTCAAGGTTTGCAGGATCACGCAATACCGCTCAGTCGTCTGGATCATGCGTTCGAGTTTCGGCCGATCGGCGTCGGAATCCAATTCGAACCTGAGTGTAATGTCCGTCAGGCCCACCGGGGCGGCGCGATCGACGCCAAGCGTGCCGCGCGCGTCCCAAACGCCCTCGGCTATCACCTTGCCGCCGCGAATGGTGACGCCCATCGCCGTCGCCACCGCCCGCAGCGTCACGCCGGCGCAGCCCACTAGGGCCTCCAGCAGCATATCAGCCGAGCAAGCAAGTTCGCCGGAGCCGCCGCCGGCCTTGTGCAGGCCCGCGGTGACCTTGCCGTGCCAGGCCTCCACCACGATGGCGATGTCGTTGGGATCGAGGCTGCCTTCGGCGCGCGCCGGAATCAGCGCCGCCTCCGGCCGATCGCGGTACAGTTGCTTTATCGGCGCCTGGATGGCGCGCAGCTCGTCGGCGTTCATGCGTCTATATCCTTACTGCGTTGGCGCCGGACCGAGCGCTATTCCGGCGCAGGCGAGGCCAGCGGCTTGTCCTTCTCCACGATGTAGGTGACGACGATTCGCGTCGCCTCCGGACCGTTGCGCAGACTGTGCGGCGTCTCCGGCGGCACCTGGAACCCCTCCCCCGCCTTCACCAGCCGATCGGCCTGGCCTTTGACGGAGAGAGTGCCGCCGCCGGAGGTCAGGAAGGCGGATTCGACGCCGGGGTGGGTATGGCGCGGAATCAGCGTGTTCGGCTCGATATCCACCGACACCAGGATGGCGGCGTATTTGTCACCGGGATATTCGGTTTTTTGCAGGATGGTGCGCTTGAACCCGGGCGTCCCCTGCGCCTCGCCCTCGGCGGACGAAGCCACCAGGCCAACCGCGGCGCACAGCGCGCACGAGACGAAACCACGTCGCTTGAGCATTGCCGTTCCTTTCCGTTTCCCTCCGGCATCTTCAACGCCGACGCGGCGGCTGTCCAGACCGGACAGCCCGGCTCAACCGACGGGCGGTCCGACATAGGCGGACACCGGCCGGATCATCCGCCCGGTTTTCTGCTGCTCCATCGCATGCGCCAACCATCCGGCGCTGCGCCCGATCGCGAATACCGGGGTGAACGCCTCGCGCGGAATGCCGACGGCGTCGAGCAGCAGCGCGGCAGTGACCTCCACGTTGGGCGGTAGCCTACGGCCCGGTTTCACCCGTTCGATCGCCGCCGCAACCGCCCGCTCCAGGCCATCGGCGAAGGCGAGCCGCCCGGCCTCCGGTCCCATCGCCTGCAACGGCCGCCGCATCGCCTCGGCCCGCGGGTCGTTGCCGCGGAACACGCGATGGCCAAAGCCCATCAGCCGCTGGCCGGAGCGCAGCCTGTCCTCGACCCAGGCATTCAGATCCTCCGCCGCCTCGGCGGCATCCAGCATATTCAGTGTCGGCCCGGGCGCGCCGCCATGCAGCGCACCGGTGAAAGCGCACCACGCGGCCAGGACCGATGCCGCGAGCGAGGCCCGGGTCGAGGCCACCACCCGCGCGGTGAAAGCCGACGCGCTGAGGCCGCTTTCGCACATGACGGTGAAATAGGTATCCAACGCCGCCACCCGGTCGGGCGGCTGAGTCCGCCCGTGCAGCATCCGCAGCAGGTCCGCGCCGGTTGACAGCGCCGGATCGGGGGCCAGCGGCGGCTGATCGGACGCTTGCCGCACCAGCGCCGGCACGGCGACCGTCAGCGCAGCGACGATCTCGGCCGCCGTCGCAGTGTCAGGCAGCGACGCCAGCGCTATGCGCACACCTTCGAACAACGACCGTCCGGCCGCGAGCGGCAGCCAGGTGCCAACCGCTTCGTATGCAGCGATGCGCGCGGCGCCGAGTGCAGCGTGCAGTTCGCCGCGGTCCAGACCGTCGCCTGCGAAGCCATCCCACAGCAGGGCGACGGTCCCCTCGAAGCCGTATCGGACGGCCAGCGCCGGCAAATCGACTCCGCGCACCCAGACCATCCCGGCGATCGGATCGGTGTGGCTCAGGATCGTGTCCGCCGCGACGACGCCGTCCAACCCGCTTGCCATGTCGTCTCTCCGCGATTCAGCTTTCGTTAACCTATTTGCGTCAAAATCCTCGTATGCAAAGCATCGCAGACCCCCTGGCCGTCCAACCCGCACCCGATCGTTCAGCCTACCGGCTTGGCCTCCTGGCCTTGCGGGACGGCGACCTCTTCACTGCCGTCGCTCTGCTGAGACGGGCGGTAGGCGCCAATCCGCATGACGCCGGCATACGCCGCAACCTTGTACGCGCGCTGCTGGCCGGTGGACAATTTGTCGAGGTGCTGGCGGAGGCCTCCCGCGCGCTGGTTTTGGCGCCTGATAACGGGGAGCTTTACTATGCGCTCGGCACCGCGCTCAACGGCGTCGGCCGCCCGGCACGTGCCTGCGCGGCCTTCAACCGCGCCATCGCAATCAACCCGGATCATGCTCCAACCTGGCTGAACTTCGGCAATGCAGCAACCGATATGGATGATCTCGAATCCGCGGAAGCGCTGTACCGTACCGCGCTCCGCGTCGATCCGGAACTGCCGGAGGCGCATGCCAGTCTTGGTTATCTGCTGACCCGGCTCGGGCGCCTGGAGGAGGCGACCCGCTCCTGCGAGACCGCAATCCGCCTGCGCCCGGAGTTTGCCCGCGCGCATATGAACCTGGCAACCGCACTGCTGCTCGGCGGCGACCTGAACCGGGGTTTTGCGGAATACGAATGGCGCAAGCGTGACGAGCGGTATCGGCGGGACTTTCCGCCGCCGGATGGCCCCGTTTGGGACGGCTCCGATCCGCACGGGCGCACCATCCTGATCCGAGCGGAGCAGGGTCTGGGCGATGCCATTCAGTGCGCGCGCTATCTGCGGCTGATCCGCGATGCCGGCGGCACGCCGGTTCTGGTCTGCGCGGCCGCCCTGGTTCCGCTGATCGCATCGATGGATGGCGTCCTGGCCGTTGCCGCGGGGGACCCGTTGCCACCTTACGACGCGCGGGCCGATCTGATGAGCCTGCCCGCAGCATTCGGCACAACGATGGACAGCATCCCGTTGGCCGAGGGCTACCTGTCGGCGGACCCCGCCCGCATCGGCGCCTGGAATGCCCGCCTGCCGCCCGGCCGCAAAGCCGGCCTTATCTTCGCCGGCAATCCCGCCCACCCTGACGATAGGCGGCGCTCGATCCCGCCGGAGCTTGCCGACGCGCTTCCCGCGATACCGGGGCTGAATTTCGTCAATCTCCAGCACGGTCAGGCTGCCGGCACGCTCGCGCTGCCCGACCTGACGGCGTGGATGACGGACTACGCCGAAACCGCGGCCCTGGTGGCGAACCTGGATGTGGTGGTCACCGTGGACACCTCGATCGCGCACCTGGCCGGCGCGCTTGGCACGCCGGCACTGGTTCTGCTGCCGTTCGCCCCGGACTGGCGCTGGATGCTGGGACGCAATGACAGTCCGTGGTACAGGTCATTGCGCCTTTTCCGGCAGTCCCGGGCCGGCGATTGGAGCAGCGTCATGGCGGAGGTGATGGGCTTACTGGCCTCGGGCGGTTACGCTGCCTCGATCTCCGCCACCAGGCCGTCCGCGGCGATACCGCCGAAGAACGTGCCATCAGCCCGCTCCAGTTGCCGCCAGACGATACCATAGGCCTCGTCCAGCCGCGCGGTGACCCAGGCCCAAGTGGTCGGCTGCCACGCCCCCCAGGTGCCGATGCGAAGCGTATCGCCGTCTCCCAGACCGTCATAGTCCCATGCGATGACCGCGTGTCCGCCGACAACGTCGCCGTCATCGCGGCCGCGTTGCACGTCCCACACGGGCGCGCGCTCCATGTCGCGCTCCCGCAGGGTCACCCCCCAATACCCGACCCCCAACCGCGCCATCCCGCAGGCCAACGCCGATCGGCTGCGGGTATCGATGGTTGCGTAGAGGCCATGGAGGGTTTGCGGACCGACGTCGAAACCCGACGCGGCCTGCCTCGCCAGCACGTCCAGCATCACCGCTCCATCGGTGGCCGCGAGATCTGCCGGATTGCCGACACAGGCGCCGTAGAACGCCGGCACGCGCGCCGGGTCCAGCACGAGATCGAAGCCGTTCAACGCGGCCACACCGCGCGCCGCGTTGGCGAGCGCGACGGCGGTGCAGTCCGGCAAGATATCGTTACAATAAAGTCCCGGCTCGAACGCCGTCGCGGAGCGGTCGAGGACCACCGGCGGCGGCACGGCGCCGAACCGGTGCGACGGCGCTCTGGCCAGCGCCACCGGGTCGTGCCGGATGCGCCCGAGCATGAAGCGGGCGCGCCAGGCAGCGCCGCCGGCGGCGGCCATCAGCGGAACGCAGCCAGGATGGCGCGCGCCTGGGACGGCTGGTATTTCGGCTGCATGCCGGCGCCCGACACGCCAACGGCCGCGAGAATCACCGGCAACAGGGACAGCGCCGCCTGGATCGCGGCCTCGATAACGGATCCGGCCGGTACGAGCGGCAATGCGACCGAGGCGAGAGCCTGCACAACCTGGGTGATTTCCTGTATCGTCGAGGCAGCTGGCGTCGCAGTCGCGCTCGCCACCTTGGCAGCGCCGGCCTGAATGGTAGCGAGGTAGAAATCGAGTTGCGTCACGGCTGCACTCGGGATTCCCGGCAACAGCTTGATGTCGGCCGTCGCGGCGGTGAGGCCGGAGGCGATCAGCTTGACATCCGAGGCGATCTGGGACGCTGTCTGCACTTGGCACCCCACCAGGGCGATGGCGGGAACAAGGACCGTGGTGCACAGCAGGGTTCGGCGTAACATGGCGGTATTTCCTTCAGTTTTGAGCGGCGGCGGCCGGTCTGGACGCCGGGGCGTCGGCGTTGCGCGCCTTGCCGAAATTGCAGGCGATGAAATTCACCACCGCGTAGATCGCCGGGTACACCCCCGTCGCGCCGGCGGCGGGATGCGGCAGAGCCGCCGCCGCCGCGGCACATATGGCGATGATGGCGGTAATATAGGGCAGTATAAAACCGGCGCCGGGAATGGCGGCCAGCACGGTCATGATATCCATTCCGAGTAACTCCAATATAGATCTTGGTTTATTGATCGGGCCGCACGACGCCCCTCGCGGCGGCGGCCGGGGGCGACACTGTCAGCCTCCGAGCACACGCAGGGCCGCCGTGCACAGGCGGTTTCGTTCGGCGGCGCCCATCGGTCCGCCGTTGATCTTCCGGGTCATCCTATCCAGAAGCCAGGAATCGGCGAGCTTGTTTAGGTCGTTATCTGACCAGAACCAGACCGCGCTGTCCGCCGCGCCCGCCGGGGTCGAGGCATGCGCGACGGCCTGGTCGAGCGTCATGTTCATTTCTTTGGCAAACCGCTCATAGGCGGTGCGGCCGGTGATCTGGATCAGGCCGCGGCCGCGGAAGAACCACCCGTCACCCGAGGCAGGATCGCCGTTGCCCATGCGATTGGCGTAGACATGGTCGGCGAGCGCCTGCGGCTGGAAGGCACAGGCTTCAGCCGTTTCCGCATCGGGAAACCGCTCCGGCCAGACCTCGCACAGACGCGCCGCGCTGTAGCTGAGGTCTTCTTCCAGTATTTGAAATCCGCCGCTTTCAACCGCGCATTGGCCCAGGAAGGCCGCCACGCGGCGGGACTTCGTAATAGCGGCCTTGCACAGTCTTCCGCCCAGGACTTCGACCCACTCCGCTCGCTCGACACCGGACAGATGCGGTGCGACCGCGCGGAGAGCGGCGCCCAGATGAACCGCAAACACGGCGGCGGTGTCGCCCGGAGGCTGGTGCGGTTTGGTCTCCGGGCTGTTCAATGCGCCGGACATGCGTGGCCCCAAACGGGCGAATCGATAAAGTTTCGCAAAAGTCGATCTCTGTAATTGCAACGCCGCAAAAACCGGGCGGCCACCGTAGTGTGGGAATATTGTCATAGATTGGGACAGAAGTCAACATAATTTCGGCGCCGCCCGGGTCCGGACGCGCCCGGCTATGACCGGATGTGGCCAAAGGCGGCAGAACGACGGCGCGATGGCCCCGGTGACGCCATCCTTTGCAGTGCTTAATAAGTCCGGAAAATGCCGGCTATTTCCTCAGGATCGGAGGTCGCCGTCAGCGCCAGCGCCAGCAGGATGCGCGCTTTCTGCGGGTTGAGGTTGTCGGCGATCAGAAAACCCAGTTGCCGCAGCCTGGTCCCGAGAACTGTCCGGCCCGAGCCGGCGCGCGTAGACTGCACCACGATAACACCTTGCGCCGCAGCAGCGACCAGAGCCTCGACTTCGCCGGGCGGGCAGAACCCCGGGGCAAAGCCGGCGGCAACGATGCCCCTTGCCCCGGCCGCAACCAAAGCCCGCACCGCGACGCCGTCGCCTCCGGCATAGGAATAGGAAATATCGACCCGCGGCAGGCGATCGATCCCGGAGACATCGAAGACCGTGTCGGGGGCGTGGCGGCGTATCGGCCTGCGGTAGAATTCCACGGCGTCGCCATCGGCATGGCCAAGCACGCCGAAATCCGGCGTCCGAAAGGTCTGCAGCCGCATGGTGGAGGTCTTTGTCACGTCGCGCGCCGCATGGATTTCGTCGTTCAGGACGACCAGCACACCCATGCCGCGGGCGGCCGGACTGGCGGCGACGCGGATCGCGTTCACCAGGTTCATGCCGGCGTCGCTGGACAGGGCGCTGGATGGCCGTTGCGCCCCGACAAGCACGACCGGAACCGGGACCTTGACCGTAAGGTTGAGGAAGCAGGCGGTTTCCTCCAGCGTGGCCGTGCCGTGGCCGATAACGATACCGGCCAGGTCGGGATGCTCCGCGACCAGCCGTTCGCAGAGCTCGACCAGCGCTTTCCACTCGGTAAAGCCGATTGACGGGCTGACGATGTTGCTGAAGCGTACGGCAATCACGTCAGCAACCAGGCTGGTTTCCGGCCAGCGCGCCAGAATCTCATCGGCATGCATGATGCAGCCGGTGGCGCCGTAATCCAGAATGTCCAACGGACCGCGTCCGACGGAGGCGATGGTGCCGCCGGTGCCGATGAAGGCGACTTTCGGCTTGCTCATGACGCGGCGTTCAACGCGGCGCACTGATCCCACCGCATCGCGCGATCGTTGATTGCGTCAAACACACCCATCTGTCGGCTTCTCCGGGTCCATCCCCGGGGACGATTAGGCAATATAAAGGTCGCGCGAAGCAATGCCGGAACGTGGAAACGTCTATCGGACCAACGTGCCGAACCGGTTGGACCGCCTGCCGTGGAGTGGTTTCCACTGGCTGGTGATCTTCGCCCTCGGCATCGCCTGGATTCTGGACGGTCTTGAGGTGACCGTCGTCGGATCGTTGTCCGGCGCCCTGTCGGAGAGCCCGATGCTGCACCTGACCGGCAGCCAGATTGGCGCGGCAGCCAGCGCCTACCTCATCGGCGCCGTCGGCGGCGCCCTGTTCTTCGGCTGGCTGACGGATCGCCTGGGGCGCAAGAAGCTGTTTACCGTGACGGTGCTGGTCTACCTGGTCGCCACCATCGCCTGCGGCCTGTCGTGGGACTTCTGGTCGTTCGCTTTCTTCCGAATGATGACCGGCGCCGGCATCGGCGGCGAGTATGCCGCTGTGAACGCGACGATTCAGGAGCTGATCCCGGCGAGGCGGCGCGGCTTCACCGACCTCGTGGTCAATGGCAGCTTCTGGCTGGGCGCGGCCATCGGTGCGCTCGGCGCCTATGTCGTGCTGGACCCGGCGATCATGCCGCCGGAAATCGGCTGGCGCGCCGCATTCATCATCGGCGGCATGCTCGGCTTCATCGTCCTCTTCCTGCGCCGCTTCCTGCCGGAAAGCCCGCGCTGGCTGATGACACACGGCCAGCCGGAGGAAGCCGAACGGGTCGTCGGCGAGATCGAAGCGCGCGTTCAGCGGGAGACCGGCCGGCCGCTGCCTCCGGTGCCGCCCGGCTTCCTGACACTGCGCACCGACGTGCAGTCCTGGTTCGCCGCCGGGGCGAAGGCACTGGTCACGCGCTATCGCCGCCAGGCATGGCTGGGGGTGACGCTGATGGCGGCGCAGGCGTTCTGCTATAATGCGGTGTTCTTCACCTACGCCCTGGTGCTGACCCGGTTCTACGGCGTCGCCTCCGGCAATGTCGGGTTGTTCATCCTGCCTTTCGCTGTCGGTAATTTCCTCGGGCCGCTGATGCTCGGGCGGCTGTTCGACACGGTCGGGCGGCGGATCATGATTACCGCGACCTATGGGCTGTCCGGCGTGTTGATGGTGATGACCGGATGGATGTTCGCCGTGGGCTGGCTGGACGCGGTGCAGCAGACGCTTGCCTGGACGGTGATTTTCTTCTTCGCCTCCGCCGCGGCGAGTTCCGCCTATCTGACGGTCGGAGAAAGTTTTCCTCTGGAAGTTCGGGCCATCGCGATCTCTCTGTTCTACGCCTTCGGGACCGGAGTGGGCGGCGTCGCCGGTCCGGCACTGTTCGGCGTGTTGATCGATACCGGCAACCGGATCTCGATCTTCTATGGCTATCTACTGGGCGGGTTACTGATGATCGGCGCCTCGGTCGTTGCTGCGCTGCTGGCGGCGGACGCGGAGAGACGGTCGCTGGAGGACGTGGCACCGCCGCTTTCGTCGGTCTAGCGCCTATATCCGGTAAAGGAGGAACGCAATGAAACTGGCCACGATCGAAGCGGACGATAGTCCGGTGCAGTCACGGGCCGCCGAGATCCTTTTATTGCAGCGCACAGCTTTCATGCGTGCAGGCGCCCCCGCGCTTGAGGAACGTCAGGCGGATATCAGGCAGCTCCGCGATGCGGTCCGGCAGCAATCGCAAGAAATCGCGGCCGCCATCTCCTCGGATTTCGGCCACCGTTCCGTTCATGAGAGCATGGTTGGCGACATCTTGCCCGTGTTGGCGTCCGCGCGGCATGCGCTGCACCATCTCGCATCCTGGATGAAGCCGAAGCGCGTCTCCCCTGGCCTGGAACTAATGCCAGGCCGTGCCCGCATACTCTATCAGCCGATTGGAGTCGCCGGCATCATCAGTCCGTGGAACTACCCGTTCCAGCTTGCCATTGTGCCGCTGATCGCCGCACTCGCGGCCGGCAACCGGGTGATGCTGAAGCCTTCGGAACTGACGCCCCGAACTTCGGATTTTCTGGCCGGCTTCCTCGGCAAGCTGTTCCCGGTCGAAAAGGTCTCAACGATCCTCGGCGGCCCGGATACTGGCGCGGCCTTTGCGGCGCTGCCGTTCGACCATCTGTTTTACACCGGCTCCACCGCCGTCGGCCGCCGCATCATGCGCGCCGCGGCTGAGAACCTGACGCCCGTTACGCTCGAACTGGGCGGCAAGTCGCCCTGCATCATCGGCACCGACGCGGCCCTGCCGGCGGCGGCGCAAAGTGTCGCGTTCGGCAAGCTGCTGAATGCAGGCCAAACCTGCGTCGCGCCGGATTATGCTCTGGTGCCGCGGGCACGTTTCGATGAATTTGTCGATCTGGTTCGGGAAGCGATCACGAAACTCTATCCGTCGCTGCGTGCAAACCCTGACTACACATCGATAGTCAATGACCGTCACTACGAGCGCGTTACGAGCCTGCTCGGGGAAGCCCGCCGGCGCGGCGTCCGCATCGTCGAGGTCAATCCGTTGAACGAGACTCTGCCGCCGGCCGAACGCAAGATCGTTCCGAGCCTGTTGATCGATCCGCCGGACGATCTGACCGTGATGCAGGACGAAATCTTCGGGCCGGTGCTGCCGCTCAGGCCGTACAATTCATTAGATGAGGCGATCGAGTTTGTGAATGGCAAGCCCCGGCCGCTGGCGCTATATTATTACGGTTCCGCCAAAGCAGATCGGGACAAGGTGCTGGACCGAACGGTCTCCGGGGGTGCGTCGGTCAATGAGACGTTGATGCACATCGTCGTGGAAAACCTCCCGTTCGGCGGCATCGGCGCGTCCGGCATGGGAGCGTATCACGGTGAGTACGGGTTCCAGACGTTCTCCCACAGAAAGGGGGTTTTCTTGCAAAGCCGGATCAATGGCGCGGGCATGCTGCGCCCACCGTTCGGCAGGGCGGCCAACACAATGCTTAAGTTCCTGATGAACCGTTAAGCGAAACCGCACACCAGTGTGAACGAAAGGAACCTGTAAGCCGAAGATGGATTATGCGTAAGTCCTAGGAAAATTCTTGAGGAAACGCATCATGATCAATCGAGGCGCCGCAAGTCGATCCCAAACCGCGGCCGTGCTTATCGCGGCGTTCAGCTTCCTGCTGACGCTCAGCGCATACGCTGCCCCCGCTGCCGCAAGCCAGTGTAGCGCACTTGCAACGAACCTGTCCCTGACGTTCGATGGCGGTGCCGCACTGGTTGGCCCGGCGACGGTGCAGGACATAACCTCGGGCAGCTACACCCCGGCCGGGTCGACCACACCTATCACCGGGTTGCCGCCGTTTTGCCGGGTGGCGCTGAATATTTCGTCCACCGGCAATTCCTCTGAATCCCAGATCCTGGTGGAGATCTGGCTGCCCGAATCCGGGTGGAATGGCCGCTACCTCGGCACCGGCAACGGCGGATTCGCGGGCGCGATCAGCACCGCCGCCCTGGAAGGCGGCCTGCTGGAGGGCTACGCGGTCGCCAACACCGACATGGGCACCGGCGTGCTGTACAAGTGTAACTCGCTGTATTGTGGCGGCCGCACCGGGCTTGGCGGACCGCCGGGGGGATTATACGGCCATCCGGACTCGATCAAGGATTTCGGCTACCGCGCAACCCACCTGATGACCGTGGCGGCCAAGCAGGTGGTCGCCGCCTATTATGGCCAGCCGGAGCACCACGCGTATTTTGCCGGCTGCTCGACCGGCGGCCAGCAATCGCTGATGGAGGCGCAACGCTTTCCCGACGATTATAGTGGAATTCTTGCCGGCGCGCCGGCTTATGACCGGACCCATCTGCACATGTCCACCGCCTGGCCGTATGCCTGGACGCAAGTGTCCACTTCCAGCCTGCTGACCGTGCCGGCTCTGTCGTTGATCAACGCAGCCGATCTCGCGAAATGCGGCGGCCACGATGGCGGACTTCCCGGTGAGGGCTTCCTGACCCAGCCCGCGATCTGCCGTTTCGATGCCAGGACGCTACAGTGCACCGGTGCCTCGACCGATGTGCCGTGCACCGATCCGAATGCGGCCTCATGCACTTGCCTCGCTCCTGCCCAGGCGAATGCGATGAATGCCATCTGGCAGGGCCCGGTGGACGACCGAGGGCGGCAGCTCCAGCCCGGCTACCTGCGCAGCAGCGAGACGCCGGTGCCGCTGACGGCAGCCAATCCGTTCGGCAATCTCGGCCTGGTGTGGGGCCAGGCGGGGACGGAACCGCCGTTCGACGGTCTGATGTTCTGGGCGCAGGGACCGGAATGGAGCTGGCAGGATTTGTTCGCCGATGCCACTGACCCCTCCGCCGAATTGTCAGCCGAGATCAAGGCGATCGACACGACGCCGGTGGGCGACATGACGTTCGAGCAGGCGTTGAACGCGACCAGCGCCGATCTGAGCCGGTTCCGGGGAAACGGCAGCAAGCTCGTGCTGTATCAGGGTTGGGCGGACCCGCTGATCCCCGGCTTCGCGGCAATCGATTACTGGCAGGCGCTGAAACGGACGGATGGGCACGATCCGTCCGACTATGCTCGTCTGTTCATGGCACCGGGCATGTGGCACTGCGACGGCGGCCCCGGACCGAACGTGTTCGGCGCGCAGGATCAGCTTCCGCCGCCGAAGCCGGGCGATCCGAACGACGACGCACTGGCCGCCCTGGTCGCATGGGTCGAGCACGGCGTCGCGCCGAGCCGGATCATCGCGACCAAGTATGTCAACGATGCGCCGGCGCAAGGGATTGCCTCCCAACGGCCGCTCTGCCTGTACCCGAACCACGCGGCGTATAGCGGTTCGGGCGACGTCAACGATCCGGCGAGTTTCCAGTGCGTGCCGAACCAGCCTGCGCATATCAGCGCACCGGCGCCCATCTACGGGCCGTAAACGAAGGATCGGGCTTAAGCGGCAGCGTTTTGGAAAGCCCTGAGCCCGTCCTCGATCACGCCGCGCGGGAGGTCGCGGGTGATGAACACCAGCCGGCTGGTACGCGGGTCGCCCTCGGGCCAGGCACGGAGCTTTAACGGCGGGTGCATCAGATGCTGCACGGCGTGAATCACGATGGGCCGATCCTGGCCCTTCACGTTGAGGATGCCCTTGATCCGTAGCAGGTGCTCGCCCTTCGACGCTACCATCATCCCCAGCCACATGGACAAGGCCGGCCAGTCCACAGGCTGATCCAGGGTGACGCAGAACGCGGCGATCCGGGCGTCGTGGCGGTTGGGGTCGTGCTGGTGGTGGCCGTGTCCCGTCTCGTACGCCGCTGCATCGAGCCAGCCGCCCACGTCCGGTGATTTGGCGGACGGATCGAACAGACCGGCGTCCAGAACAAAGGCCGGATCGATCTTGCCATGCGTGCTTTCGACTACCGGCGCACCGGGATTCACCCGCCGCAGCCTATCCCGCAATCCCGCCGGATCGGCCAAATCGGCCTTGCTGATGATGATCCGGTCCGCCACCGCAACCTGACGGACGGCTTCATGCTGCGAGTCCAGATGCGCCTCGCCGTTGACCGCATCGACCACGGTGACGATCCCATCCAGCCGATACGCCGTCCCGACGACCGGATCGGTCATCAAGGTCGCCAATATCGGCACCGGATCGGCGAGGCCGGTTGTCTCGATCACGATCCGGCTGATCTCGCCCCGCCGGGCGCGCGGCAGCATCTCGCGCAGCACCCGCGTCAGGTCGCCGCGCACCGTGCAGCACAGGCAGCCGGCGTTCAGCAGCACCGTGGTGTCGTCGAGTTTTTCCACCAGCAGGTGGTCGATGCCGATCTCGCCGAATTCGTTGACCAGGACGGCGGTGCGGGCGAGTTCGGGTTGTTGCAGCAGATGGTTCAGCAGGGTCGTCTTGCCGGCCCCAAGGA
This sequence comes from uncultured Rhodopila sp., assembly GCF_903944925.1. GTDB lineage: Bacteria > Pseudomonadota > Alphaproteobacteria > Acetobacterales > Acetobacteraceae > Rhodopila. The sequence continues at coordinate 150,926 of NZ_CAJATU010000098.1, forward strand.
AGCCGGTCAGCACCGTGACCGGGGTGGTTTCAGCCATGGGTGTGGCCGTAAAGCGCTTCGGGGGAAACCTCCGGCGCGGCGATCTCGATCAGGCCACCATCGCGGGCGGCGCGGTAGAAGCAGTTGCGGCGGCCGGTGTGGCAGGCGACGCCGTCCTGTTGCACCAGCAGCAGCAACGTGTCGCCGTCGCAGTCGATGCGGAAATCCTTCAGGTGCTGGGTCTGGCCGGAGGACTCGCCTTTGCGCCACAACCGGTTGCGGCTGCGACTGAAGTAGCAGACGCGGCCGGTCGCCAGGGTCTCGCGGACAGCCTCGGCGTTCATCCAGGCCATCATCAGCACCTCGCCGGTGTCGTGCTGCTGCGCGATGGCGGGGACGAGGCCATTGGAGTCGAAGGCGAGTGCCGCCAGCACGGCATCTGCTTGCGTGTCAGTTTGGTTCATGGATGATATCTAGGCGTGCCGCCCGGCCGCCGCCAAGGAGTAGTGCATGGGGTTCTCCCCCCGAACCGAGACATTGCTGACCCGCGCCTCCGCCATGTGCGAGGGCCGTGGCGCCCGGCTAACCGATCTGCGCCGCCAGGTGCTGGGATTGATCCTGGACCGCGAGGCGCCGACGGGGGCGTACGATCTGCTGGACCAGTTGCGCAGCACGCGGCATGGCGCGGCGCCTCCCACAGTGTATCGCGCGTTGGAGTTTTTGCAGGACCAGGGGCTGGTGCACAAGCTGGAGCGGCTGTCGGCGTTCGTCGGCTGCATTGCGCATGAGGACCATAATCACGCGGCGCAGTTCTTTATCTGCCGATCATGCGGTAAAGTGGCGGAGTTGGAGGATCACGAGTTGGCGCATGCGCTGGAGGATGCGGCCAGGCGGCTGGGGTTCAAGCTGGGCAAGGCGACGATCGAGGCGGAGGGGTTGTGCGCCGGGTGTTCGGCTATATGACAGCCGCGGATCGGGTGACTCCGCATGCGATCAGTGCCAAAACAGCGCTGACTACGCCGGGAGGTCCCTATGAATGCGCCGATGACAACGATCGCGCCGCTCTCAACGCCGGAAACGCGGCGCGTGCACATCCTCAAGCAGTTGGAGCGCAAACTGCTCTGGCTGTCCGCCTGGATGATCCACAACGCCAACCACATCCGCCCTAACCGGGACGGACTGAAAGTCGGCGGTCACCAGGCGTCCTGCGCCTCCTGCATCTCCATCCTGGCGGCGCTGTATTTCGAGGTCGCCCGGCCGCAGGACCGCATCGCGGTCAAGCCGCATGCCGGGCCGGTGTTCCACGCCATGAACTACCTGTTCGGGCGGCAGACCCGGGACAAGCTGGAACGCCTGCGGCAGTTCGGCGGCATCCAGCCCTATCCGTCGCGGGTCAAGGACGGGGCGGAGGTGGATTTCTCCACCGGCTCCGTCGGCCTGGGCGTCGCCATGACCAGCTTTGCCGCGCTGATGGCGGACTACGCCCGGCTGCACGGCATCGGCCGCACCGATTTGCCGCCCGGCCGCCACATCGCCATCTGCGGCGACGCCGAACTGGACGAGGGCAATATCTACGAAGCCCTGCTGGAAGGCTGGAAGCACGACGTCCGCAATGTCTGGTGGATCGTCGATTATAACCGCCAAAGCCTCGATTCCGTCGTCCCCGACCGCCTGTTCGGCCGCATCGAGGGCCTGTTCCGCGACATGGGCTGGAACTGCGTCACCATCAAGTTCGGCCGCAAGCTGGAAGCCGCCTTTGCCCGCGACGGCGGCGAGGCGCTGCGCGACTGGATCGATGACTGCCCCAACAGCCTGTATTCCGCCCTGACCTTCCAGGGCGGCGCGGCCTGGCGGCAGACCCTGCTGTCCGACCTGGGACGATCGAAGGCGCGCGCCATCATCGATGAGCTGAACGACGAGGAACTCGGTGCGCTGATGACCAACCTCGGCGGCCACGACATCGAGACGGTCATCGAGACCCTGCGCGCCGCCGATGCCGACAGCGACCAGCCGACATGCTTCATCGCCTACACCATCAAGGGCATGGGGCTGCCCTTCGCCGGCCACAAGGACAACCACGCCGGCATGATGAGCAAGGAGCAGATGGAGCAGTTCCGCCAGGACATGCATATCCGCCCCGGCCATGAGTGGGACATGTTCGAGGGTCTGGACGTGCCCGAGGCGGAGCTGCAGGCGTTCCTGCGCGATTGCCCGTTCGGCACGCCTTTGACCCCGTCGGGCCGGCTGCTGACCGCGCCGGAGGTGTTCGTGCCGCCGGTGCTGCCGAACCCCAAGCAGAGCGGGCGCAAGATGTCGACCCAGGGCGGCTTTGGCGAAATCCTCGCCGAAATCGGCCGCGGCCAAGGGGATTTGAAGGACCTCGCCGCTCACATCATGACCACGTCGCCGGACGTGACCGTTTCCACCAACCTCGGCCCCTGGGTGAACCGGCGCGGCATCTTCGATCGGCATACGCGAAACGACGTGTTCCGCGATTCGAAGCTGGCGTCGGCGCAGCGCTGGGGGATGTCGCCGAAGGGCCAGCACGTCGAGCTCGGTATCGCCGAGCAGAACCTGTTCCTGCTGCTGGGCGCCGCTGGACTGGCGCCGGGGATGACGGGCGCGCGGCTGCTGCCGGTGGGGACGGTGTACGATCCGTTCGTCAACCGCGGCCTGGATGCGTTGATCTACGCCTGTTACCAGGATGCGCGGTTCCTGCTGATCTCGACGCCGTCCGGCCTCAGCCTGGCGCCGGAGGGCGGCCAGCACCAGTCGATCAACACCCCGCTGATCGGGATGGCAGCCGATCGGCTGGCCAGTTTCGAACCGGCGCATGTGGATGAGCTGGGGATACTGCTGCGGCACGCATTCGACTTCATGCAGCGTCCGGACGGTTCCGCCGTGTGGTTGCGCCTGTCCACCCGGGCGCTGGAGCAGAAGCCACGCGAACTGGACGCGGTGGCGGTGATCGCCGGTGCGCATTGGGTGGTGCCGCCGGCGGAGGGCGCGCGGATCGCCCTGGCCTACCAGGGGCCCGTCGCGCCGGAGGCCGAGGCGGCGTTCGAAGTGCTGCGCGACGAAGACCCGGCGGCCGGACTGCTGGCTCTGACGTCCCCCGATCGGCTGTACGCCGGCTGGCTGGACGCGCAACGGGCGCGGCGGACGGGGAATCGCGGGGCGGTGTCGCATATCGAGCGGGTGCTGGCGCCGCTGGCGCGCGGGGCGGCCTTGGTGACGGTACTGGACGGGCATCCGGCGACACACTCCTGGATGGGGGCGGTGCGCGGACAGAGGGTGGTGCCGCTGGGCCCGGACCATTTCGGGCAGAGCGGTGATATCCCGGACTTGTACCGGGAGTATGGCCTGGATACGGACGCGATCCTGGATGCGTGCGCTCAGGCGATGTTGGCGGAATAGAAGGGTCTTGGCGCGACCTGCGATCCGCTCCGGCGACGAAGCGTTTGAAACCTTTACAGATCAGACACTTCCAGAGGACATCGGTTCAGCGAACCGAACAGCAGTGAAGAACCCCTCCGGAGGACCGAGACCACCGGACGGACCTGCCGCATAAGGACGTCGCAGACCCGCCACGACACATCGCGGGTGCATGGGTCTCAACAGTGGCGAATCGCACCGTTGTGGTGTACGGAGGCTGCGGGCTAATATCGGGATAAGTTCCGGCCAAGTACATCTGTCAACTCGCTTATATCAATCTCAAGCTCCGTAGAGGCAAACCCCCCTTTCGCGTAAACACGTTCGAACCGATGACCGAGACCATTGGCTAAATTGCGGAAGAAATCCGGCCTGAAGGGGCTTGATGGCATGATTTCAATCACCAGACAGCCTGTTTCGGCAAAAATCAGGTTCGCAAAACCGGCACCGTGCAGTGCCACTACAGCCTCCGCCTCTGAAAAAAGGCAGAATTGCTGCGTGAAAGATAAGTCCTCCAGGTGCAATTCCTCAAAGCCGAATTCCTTGGCGATCTCGACGGCAGCTTTCTCATTGAGAGCCCGCCTGGACCGGGCCCTTGCCCGAGAGATAAACAGCCGTCTGGCCTGGCTTCTCTTGAAATTTAGTTTACTCCCCAGATATTCCGCGCACCGTCGCAAAACGAACGGGTTCCGAACCACCCCCCACTCCACAATCGCTCTTTCCGGGACCAATAAATCATCCACCTTCATAGACGATAGATCATCCATCTGGAAAATCTGCGATTCAATACCAAATGCCTGTGCGATTTCGCTCTGAAATTTGCTTTCTATTCTTGTTGTCAGTAGCGGCGTTGTGTCGTCTATCTGGTCGCGGACGGCAAACAAATTTACCAAGTCTTCCGCAAGATGGTGATAATAATTTTGATAGCCGCCGATGAGGCAAGCCCTGGCTTGCCGTGTATATTTAGGGGTCGGATACAACACGACGCCACGACCGTGACTTCTCTGTAAATGGGTCATCCGAGGGACAAATAGACAACCGCTCCCGTCCAGTATGATCCAGTCCGTCGACACCACCCTCGCGTTTTTAATGGAAAAGCTTTTGTCGCCGTACGATACGCGACGCGTCGTTTGCAAGAACCGGCTTTTATGCCGAAGCGGGAACGGTGCGCTGAGTTTTTCATCAACCAGGTCCAACGCAGCTCGCCTCGATAGCAACTCGAACGTTTCCCACTCGCGAACCCATTTACGCGATATGGAAACAGATCCACCCCTTTCAGCACACAAGTAATTACCATTCCCCGAGATGGCAATTTTGTTAGAGCTAAGGTAGTGAATGGTGAGGTTGTTCTCACAAAAGCTTGCTTCATCACATATGGAAATCAGACAGTCAATGGCTAAGTGCAGGAACCTGTCGGGCCTTCTGTGTAATGTGAGCACGGGTTTCTCTCCCATCTGCGTCATGCAGACGAGGGACGCCAGGCTTTCCTTTGATAGGGCGTCGGCTGATACCTGCTTGAGCTTTCCGTTGTCCTCGTCATAAACCAAAAAAGATGAATGGGTGACATTGTACAAGAACGTTATTTGTGCAGGGGAGATCCCGCTGAATTCAGTAGACATCCGACCTCGCGTGCTGCGAACCGAGCTGCGCTAGCGAACGGACCTTGGTTCGCCCGCGGCCGCCGCGCCTTCCAGAAATAGTCTTGATGCGTCCAATGTAGCTGACAATCGACCGCGGAAGGTCAGCTTGCTGCGGCTGGGTCGCTCCCAGTCCATCACCCTTGCTATGCTTGCGGTCTGCGTCGTCTTCCCGATAACCTGGACGCAAGTTGCAGCGGGTATGGTGCAGCTCGCGAACTAACCCGGGTTCGCGGCAATGATGCATCGCCAATTTGCCAAACCGTTCATTCGGCTCAGGCCTCCTGTAGATCGCACACGCGTAGTCTTGTGCTTTCCCGGCAACAACTGCCCGATTCGCCGCTCGCATGATGGTTTGCGCCTGAGCGGCCGGAACGCACCCAGCGCGGCTCGTTTCGGGGCCGAGAGTGTAGGTCGTAGGGGCCCCGAGGGTCGCCTTCATCATTCTGACGGAGAGCATGGCCGACTTGTCGGCCGCCTGAATGGTGGCAATGTCGGAATGCCGGTACGGCGCCGCCGACCCGGCAACGCGAAGCATTTCGGTTACGGTAATGGCTTGACGCGCCCGGGGACCTTTCAATGCCTGCAATGTGTTGCTCCCTCCCGACATTCACGTATCAATGGACCGGTTCAGCAACCAAGTCGCACAATACACTACGACTCGTGCCAGCGTGCCAACCACGAGCCGGGCCAGGGTCGTTTTGCCCAGCCCTCCGTTCCAGTTTAGTGACGATCGCCATGGGTTTCCCTGTGAGTCAGCCAACACCTAAATCGTCAGTACGTATTACGCAAAGAGAATTTATGCATGAAGGGCGCGCTAGGTCGGGATGACCGGCCGCACGTGGCGCGCTGGTAGGTCAAGCACACCATCCGAAATTTGCGGCTTCGTGAGCCGTCGCCAGGAAGCCAAATCACAACGTCTGGCCGTCGCGCTGGCGGACGGTCGCCGTGATCCGCTGCTGCACCGAGAAACTCGTGCAGAGAGGCTTCCGGTCTTCGACCGACCGGGCCCGCTTCCGGCTTGTGCCGGATCATCTCGACCTGCGGCCAACCCACGGCGGTGACGAACAGACGCCCCCGCGGTGCGGTTTCGAGACGGACGATCCCGTCAAACCGCCTTCAGGAAATCCGTCAGCTTGCTGATCGCCGTCAGCTTGTCGGTCTGATCCAGCGCTCCGAGCTCGGCGGCGAGACGATCCATCGCCGACTCATAGATCTGCCGTTCGGAAAAGCTCTGGTCGGGCTGCCCGGAGTTGCGGTGCAGGTCGCGCACCACCTCGGCAATTGCCAACGGATCGCCGGAGTTGATCTTCGCTTCATACTCCTGCGCCCGCCGGGACCACATCGTGCGCTTCACCCGGGCCTTGCCCTTCAGCACCGCCAGAGCCTCGTCGAACTGCTTGCGGCTAGCCAGCTTGCGCAGCCCCGCGGTGCGCGCCTTGGCGACCGGCACGCGCAGGGTCATGCGGTTTTCCTCGAACGTGATGTGGATCAGTTCGAGTTCGTGCCCCGCGATATTCTCGACCGCGATTCGCTCTACCCGGCCAACACCGTGCGTCGGGTAGACGACATGGTCGCCCTCGACAAAGATTTCGGCTTTCGCGATCGCTCGCGGCGTCAGGTTCGGCCCGTTGTGCGGCGGGCGCGGCTGCACCCGCGGCTCCTGCGCCGCCGGAGCGCTGACCGCCGGCTGTTCAACCACCGGATTCGACACGTCTTCCACTGCTTGCTGCTCACCCATCTTCTTACCTGCAGGTCAACCGTACAAATGTGTCGGAACGATGGAGGCTGCAAGCGGGTCTGCTACGCCGCACATGGCTTAATCCGATACGATTCCGCTGCTTCCGCGCGGATCGTCATGTCGCCAGCCGCCACCTTTCTCGCTAACCCCGCGGTGACGCGCACCGGCAAAGGGATGCTTACGACTCGAACCTATATCACGAAAATCGACGCGAGTCAGGGGCTAAAGCCGCTACGACGTAACCTCTCCGGGTTCCGGAGAGAACAGTTCCGCCTTGTCGGGCTTGCCCTTCCATTCCTCAGCATCCGCCGGGGGCTCTCCCTTGCGGGTGATATTGGGCCAAACTGTTGCGTGCTCGCGGTTGATGACCAGCCACGCCTCGGTCCGGTCGTCGCTGTCCGGCAGAATCGCTTCGGCCGGACATTCCGGCTCGCATACGCCGCAATCGATGCATTCATCCGGATGGATCACAAGCATGTTCGCGCCGACGTAGAAGCAGTCGACCGGGCAAACCTCCACGCAATCCATGAACTTACAACGAATGCAATTCTCGGTGACCACATAGGTCATTGGGCAACCTCTGGACGTAGGGATAACAGGCGGCGCGGTGCCGGGCGATCAGGCGGTGCGATATGCCGACGAATCGGCATCAGTGCAAGATGTTGATGGCACATCGCTGACATCCATGTACAAAAGCCGCGCCTCGGAGGCAGGACCGCGCCGCTGCGCCAGGCTGGCAACCCGCAAAACCCGCACCGTTCCGTGCACCGGAACGGTCAGCACATCCCCGATCCGCAGCCGGGCGTGCGGCTTGCATGTCGGCTGCCGGTTGATGCGAACCGAGCCTTGCGCAACCAGCGCCGCACAATCCGAGCGCGCCCGCATGACCCTCGCGCACCAGAGCCACTTGTCCAACCGCTGCCAGTCCCGGTCCTCTACGTCAGGTATTGCTCCCCTCCCCGATCAAGCCCCACCGCTATCGCCGCAAAGCCGCCAGCACCGCAAACGGCCCGCTGGCCGGCCGCACCGGGGGCAGCGGCTTGACGTCTACCGGACGCCGCCGGCGCAACGGTGTCAGCATGTTCGGTGCCGGCGGTCCCTGCTGCTCCGGCCCCGGCCCCACGGCCGGCAGAATCCGGAACCCCAGGTGGCGCAGCACGGCTGGCAGCAGATCCGCCTTGATGGCGAGCCGGGAGGCGAGCCCGGGCGGCAGTGCCACCGGCGACCGCCGCGACCGGTGGCCCAGATCTCCCGCCACCTTCTCGGCGATATCCAGCCGCACCAGTATCGGCCCGGCCTCCACCCAGCCGGCCGCCGCGGCGAACCCCGCCGGCCAGCCGGGCTGCTCGGAAGGGACGGAAACCATTGCCGCGCCCGGCAGCTCGGGGGTCGCCACGCCATGATGCAGCGCCCACAACCGCACCCGCATCGCCGCCGCCCGCGGTTTCATCAACGCCGGCATGAACAGCGCGAACCGGCCGGAACGCACGCCCAACGCCCGCAACTGCGTCCGGATCGCCGGCGCAAATGTTTCATCGTCGGCCCCGGGGATCAGCCCGAGCGACTCCATCAGCCGGTGTAGCGGCCCGCGCAACGCCGGATTGGCCCGGGCCATCGCCTCTGCGGCGAACAGCGGCGCAAGGTCAGCGCGGATTTCGCCGTCCAACCAGCTCTGCAGCCGCGCCCGCACCCGTTCCCGCGACGCGCCGTCGAGGAATTCGCTGTCCAGCACCTGTATACCCGGCCGCAGCGGAGTCTTGCCGCGGGCCAGCCGGGCTATCGGCACGCCCTGCCATTCGACCCGGTGGTCCGCGGTCAGTGCGAACGCGTCCCCGGGCGCGGATTCCAGCACGGCGACACGGCGCGGCATCTCGGCGCGCAGCGCCCGCCGCGCCGCCCGCAGCACCAGCTTCTTCTCGTCGCCGACCGCCGCCGGATCGGGGACGAAGCCGAAGCCCTCGATGCGGCCAACCTCATGGCCTTCGACAACGACTTCGCCGCGCAGGGTGACGGCGGAGAGCAACTCGTCGCCCTCGGCCGCCTCCAGCCGGCGCATCAGATGCGCGGCGCGGCGATCGACGAAGCGGGTCGTCAGGCTTTCGTGCAGCGCGTCGGACAGCTTATCCTCGACCTCCCGTGCTTTCGCCTGCCAGTGCAGGCTGTCCTTCACCCAGTCGGAGCGGGCGGCGATGTACGACCAGACGCGCACGCCCGAAAGGCGCTGCATCAGCGTGTCGATGTCGCCATCCGCCCGGTCCAGCCCGGCGATCTGCGCCGCCAGCCAGTCCGTCGGCAACGCCGTATCGGTGGCCACGTGGGAGAACACCCGGGCGCAGAGCCGGGCATGGGTATCGTCGGCCAGTTTACGAAAATCCGGGATCTGGCAGGCGTCCCACAGCATCCGCATGCGCCGCCGCCCCTGCGCCAGCTTGCGGATGTCGGGGTCGCGCGACAGCGCCGTCAGGGTTTCGACATCGGATGCTTCGTTGCCGCGCACCAGCCCGGGGCCGGGCGGCGGCGCGTTCAGGCTGTCCAACAGGCTGTTCAACGACGTGAAATCCAGGTCGCTGTTGCGCCAGCACAGCATCTCCAGCGACTCGAAGGTATGCGATTCGACGGCGTGGACGACGTCGTCCGGAATGGGCGGGCATTCGGTGGTGGTGCCGAAGGTGCCGTCCTTCATGCCGCGTCCCGCTCGGCCGGCGATCTGGCCGATTTCGGCGGCGGTCAGGCGGCGGGGGCGGTGGCCGTCGAACTTGCCGAGGCCGGCGAAGGCGACATGGTCCACGTTCATGTTCAGGCCCATGCCGATGGCGTCGGTCGCTACCAGGAAGTCGACCTCACGATCCTGGTACAGCGCCACCTGGGCGTTGCGGGTGCGCGGCGATAGGCGGCCCATGACCACGGCGCAACCGCCCTTGCGGCGGCGGATCAGCTCTGCCAGGGCATAGATCTCGCCCGCGCTGAAGGCGACGACGGCGGTGCGCGGCGGCAGGCGGACCAGCTTGGCCGGGCCGGCGTAAGTCAGTTGCGACAGGCGCGGCCTGGTCTCGATCTGGGCGGATGGCACCAGGCGGCGGATCAGCGGCGCGATGGTCTCGGCGCCGAGGAACATCGTCTCCACCATCCCGCGCGCATGCAAAAGACGATCGGTGAAGACGTGGCCGCGATCGGCGTCGGCGCAGAGCTGGATTTCGTCCACCGCGACGAACTCGGCGCGGCGGTCGAGCGGCATGGCTTCGACGGTGCAGGAGAACCAACGGGCCTCCGGGGGGATGATTTTCTCCTCCCCGGTGATCAGCGCGACGTAGCGGGCGCCCTTCTGCGCCACCATGCGGTCGTAGTTTTCCCGCGCCAGCAAGCGCAGCGGGAAGCCGATGATGCCGGAGGAATGGGCGAGCAAGCGATCGATCGCGAGATGCGTCTTGCCGGTGTTCGTCGGGCCGAGAACAGCCTTGACGCGAGCCGCGAAACCGGAATCGGAGCCGAGCATGGATGGGATGTTTGGTGGTTACGGCGCGGAATGCAAGCTGCGATGTCGTGACGGCCTCGCGGCGCCGGTTGCAGCCGCTCAGCCGCTGGCGGAGAGCGCCTGGCGGAGCGGCTGGATTGCCCGCCGCCGTGCATCCGCCAGCGCGCGGATGTCGCGGGCAACGATGGGATGGCGCTCGATAACGTCCTGCAGGGTACGGGCCGGGATGACAATCATGTCGGCGTCCTGGTCGATGGTAACCCGCACCGGCGACAGGCCGCCGGTCAGGGTTTCAGCCAACACCAGAAGCTGAGCGGAGCCGATGTGCTCGATCGGGGTTTCGCCCTCGCCGTTGAACAGGGTCATTGCCAGCACACCGCTCAGCACCAGGAACGCCTCGCCGATCGGCGCGCCGGGCCGCAGCAAGGTGTCGGCGCGCCGATAGCGGCGAAACACTCCATCGCGCGCAACCATGGCCAGCACCTCGACATCGCCATGGAACACACCCAGCGCGGTCAGCATGCGCAGACGCGCCGCCTCGTCCACCGGCACCTCCGCATCCGCCGGCACGGCGCCGGTCAGCCGCAGGCCATGGCGCTGGGCAGCGTACCAAAACCGGCTGAGAAAAGCGTCGCGCGGGCCGCTCCCGGCACCCGGATTGGCGACCGGGATTGTCACGCGGTAGTCGATCAGGCCGCCGGCGATCCCGGTCACGACGCAGGTGACGGCGGCATCGGGGAGCAGGCCGGGCAGCGCGGTTCCGGCTTCGAGAACCGCGGCGCGGACCCGCTCCGGTGCCATGTCGGCGCCGAGCGAAAGCGGAATGTCGACAGCGGCCGGGGCATCGGCGCGCGCAGCGATGCGCAGGTTGTCCTTGGCCAGCGTGCTGTTGGCGACGACGATGCGGTCGGCGCCGGAGCGACTGAGCAGGACGGTATTCCAGTCCATCTCGACAACCCGGGCCGGAGATCCGTCAACCACCAGCCAGTCGCCGATGCCAAAACGTTTCGACGACAGCAGGCTAAGGCCCGACAGCAGGTTGCCGACATACTGCTGGAGGGCGAAGCCGAGCACCACCGAGCCGATACCGAGGGCGGCGAACACCTTGCTGACATCGACGTCCCAGATGACCGAGACCACCGCGGCGCCCCAGATCGCCGACAACCCGATACGCAGCACGTCGAGCAGCAGCTTCGGCGCGGTGGTCTGGCTGTCGAGCACCCTGATCACCACGCTCTGCAGTACGCGCAGCAGCAGGTAGAGGGCACTCAGGGCGCAGACTGTGGCTGCGGTGCGGACAAAATTGTTCCCGGCCGGCAGTTCGGCGAACTGCCGCAGGATGATCCAGAGCGCAGCGGCGGGCAGCAGCAGGTAGGCGATCTGCCGCAATACGCTTGCAGCGATCGCCCGGCCTCGAACGTCGAGCGCGCGCGCCACTTCGAGCGACGCCAGCACCAGCACCGGATAACCCAGCACCAGCAGCGCAACCTCAAGGCTGTCGCGCGGCAGCCACTGCGGCGGCGCCATCATTGCGCAGCCTCAGCGGCGACCGGAGACGGCGGGGAGGTATCGCCGGCGGTGGTCGCCGCAGCCGGCCGGCTCCAGGTCCGAAGGGTCGGGTAAGCGGGGTGCTCCATCAGCGGACAGGGCTGGAAGCCATCCAGATCGTTTAGCAGCATGTAACAGCTTTCGCTGACCCGAACGTGGCCGGGTTGCGCCTCGTAGGCGCTGCGCCGGGCGGCTTCGAGGGGATGGCCCCAAAGATCGAACCCGGTTGGGACTCCGGCGAACAGCAGGACATCGATCTCACCCGACGCCAGCCCAAAGCCGAGCGTGATCGGACTCCCCCTGTCCAGGCTGACCTGCCGAATCGCCAGGGTCGCGCTTCGCGTCCAGGCCAGCGCCCGCGCAGCATGATCGAGCCGCGGCGAAGACAGGCCGCAGGCCGCCACATGGATCTCGCCGAGTGAGCGCACCGTCTCGACGCCGTGCGCGGCCGCGGTCGCATTCAGCGCATTCAGGACCGCGCTGAGCACCTCGCTCATTTCCACGGCACCGTGGCGGACCCCGGCACCATCCAGTCCGTGGATCATCGTGACAATGATGGTGACATTGCTGGCGCTTTCCGCGGTGATCGTCGCGCCGCTGCGCAGCCGCGCCACCACGCCCGCGGGGTAAAGGCTGTCGAGCATGGCGTCAGCCTTGCGCTCCGCCGCGGCGATCCGGCGGCCGCGCGCGGCGATCTCCGCCGCAAGCTGGTTATGACCCTCGGCGAGATCGGAGAACTCGTCATTGCCGAGAACATCTATCGGGGCAGGGTCGCGGCCGGCGGCCAGGGTCGCTTCCAATGTTCGCATGCCGGCAACCACGCGCCGCAGCGGGCGCAGGAACAGGCCGGCGCAGCCAAGCGCGACGAAGGTCAGCACAATCGCGGCGATGCCGGCGGTGACGGCCAGATCGCGATCAAGCTGCCGCGCCGCCGCAAAGGCTTCGGAGACGTCCTTCTTCGCCAGGATCGCCCAGCGCAGGCCGGCAATCTCGATCGACCCGTAAGCAGCGACCACCTCGACGTTGCCGGGGCCGAGGAAGCGGCCAATGCCGGTCTCGTTATGCAGCGCCCGTTCGATCAGCGGGTTGCGGTCGGGCAGTGAGAGGATCGTGGTGCCGAGCGCGCGCATCTGCCGGATGGTCGCCTTCGGAACACCGTCCGCCTCCGCCATTGCGAGAAAGCGTTCCGGATCGGTTTGCATCAGCCGAGCCTGGCTGCGCAGCAAGTGGTCGTCGCCCACCAGCAGCACCTCACCGGTTTCGCCCTGGCCGTTGGCTTTCCACTGGCCGGCATCCGTCAGCAAGTCGTTGAGTTCGTCGATGTCGATCTGCAAGACCAACACGGCGATGATCCTGCCGTTGGAGGCGATCGGAACGGCGGTGAATAATTGCGGCGCGAACCCCGCAGGCATGTAGGCGTCGTAGTCCACGATCACCGGCTTGCCGCCGTTGGACAAATCAAGCGCCCTGCGGACCGCCTCGGCGAAGCCGGAGCGCTGGTACGGGCCGGTGAACACACTGTTGCCCAAGTCGGGTTCGCGCGTCGTTGAGTAGAGCAGGATGCCGGTTGCCGCATCGACAATGTTTATGTCGTCGAAATCGAGGGCGTTCCTGAGGTGGACGAACTGCTGGTGGTAGCGGGCATGCACTCGGTCATACGGGGAGTCGCCGGCGACCGCGACCACGTCATTCGGGCGGTTGGGCGGGCTGCTGTTGCGGACGAAATAATCGGCCTGCACCCGCCGCCCGACCGGATCGGCAGGCATCAGCCCTTCGATCGGGAGTTGGGTGGCCGCCACTTTGTTGATCCGCGGCAGGAATTCGTTCTCGTACCAAGCCGCCAGCACGGCACTGTCGCCCCTACGGCCCGCGGCGTCCGCCTGCACCAGGGGGTCCGTGTCATGCCAGGCGGCGATGAAGTCCCGCGCGGCCACAACGGTCAAAGACGCATCGCCGAGTGCTTCGGCGAAGCGCAGTTGGGTCTCAATGTAGCTTTCGATGCGCTGGCGCTTGCCCTCGCGTTGCGCCATCAATTGCTGCTCGACCGTCTGCTGCAGGGCCGAGGCGCCGGAGCGGTAGCCGATCAGGGCACCGACGGCCAGGCAGGAGAGGCCGGCGACCAACAGGGTCAAAATGATCTTGGACCGGACGGAGAGCTGTGCCATGGCGCGTTGCCTGCATACAGGTGGAAGACAGGGAAGCACGCCCGCGGCGGGCTGCCAGTTTCAAGTGCCGGTGCTCGGTGCGCTCCGGTCTCGAAAGCTCGGCCGCCTACGGGGCCGCGCGCGGGGGAGCGCCGGGCAGGCTTTCAATGGCGCTGATGACGCGATTGATCACCTTGGTTACCAGGTCGGCCGAGTATCCGCCCACCAGTGCAAGCGCCGGCTGGCTCAGGGTAGCCGACAGCTCTTTCGCCTGGTTGTCGCCACCGGCGGCGAACAACATGCTGGAACGGATTTGCGACAGCAGGATGCCGGAGATCACGCCCGTGACCCATCGCGTCCAGTAGCTGCCCTGGTGCCGCGGATCGTAAGTGCCGGCGGAAATGTATGACTGGCGCTTCTGGAGATTGGCGAAGCAGCTTCCCAGCGAGGCGGCACTCAACAGGACCACCTCGATCGCCAGCAGACTGATGCCGGAGTTGTCCAGCAGACCTTTCTGCATATTCTCAGGGTTCACCCTGGCCGACAAACTGATCAACAGCAGGAACAGCAGCGACGGGCCACCCAGCGCAAAGAAATACCGAACGATCGGCAGCGGCCCGAGCGAGCTCATGAACGGATGCCGCTCGAATCGGCCTTGGGTGCGGCGGCGGAACTCATGCCGCTCAAACAGGATGCGCGGTCGCCGGTCGGGCAGGAAACCGCAGCCGGAGATTTCGACCGAGACCGCCGTCCACAGTTCGGGCAAGCCCACGCTGACCACCCCCGCGGCTCGTTCCAGGCCATCGACTGTCAGCGGTTCCGCCAATCCAGACTGCATGCCATACCCCTTTTGTTTCCGGACCGACCGCCCGTTGCATCGGACAAACGGCAACCAGGAGAATCACTGCACCCCGGCATCTCGTCCGGCACCGCCAAGCCCGCGATAACAGAACGATTTCGTATTCCGGCACAGTGGCGACGCCGTCCCGCACGGGGCACACATTCACCGCCGGACATGCCGCGAGGTGACCGGTTGTCCGCCCAGGGTGCTTGCCGCCGGGTTTATGGCCGGTATCGCAACGATCTGGTTCGCGTGTCAGGCTGACGACCGATGTCCCGACCCCTCCGACACATGAACGATAACGCACTATTTAACCACATGCAACGGCGATGCGTGTGCTACCGGCACACCATCCTGATGCCTTCGCCATGATCAGCGCATCCTGGCGCCTGAACAGGGCGGAAGTTGCGCGGCGCAACCCAGGCAACGAAGCGGCAGGGATCACCCTTGCCACCCCACTTGCCCTTTTGAGCAGCAGTAGTCTGCGAAGCCGCATGGCGGCCAATCGCGGGGTGGCGATAAGCGGGACAAAGGGCAAAGCCGGCCTGCCGGTGCAGCGCAGCCCTTGAGGCCCCCGTCCCCAACCCGCATCATATTGTGCGGTGGGTCTGTCGCCCTCCGATGGAGGCTATAGCAAACAGCCGTGCGGGAACCGGCTCACCGGGTTTGTTCCCGAGCCGCGTCAGGAAGGCGATCATATCAAAGCGCCCCGGCAAAAGCGACTTACCGGTGAGCCAGGTCCGCCGATACCTGGAGCCTGGCCCGATTGTGCTGGTGTCATCGAGATGGCAGGGCAGGACGAACATCATGACCATGGGCTGGCATACGGTGATGGAATTCACCCCATCCCTCGTCGGCTGCGTCATAGACTCCGGCAATCACAGCTTTCAGATGATCCGGGCCAGCCGGGAGTGTGTCATCAACCTCCCGACAACGAAGCTGACCGACCAGGTCGTCGGAATTGGCAACACCTCGGGTGCGGAGATCGATAAGTTCGAGCACTTCGGTCTGACGGCGGAGGACGCTGAGCGGGTCGGCGCACCCCTCATCCGCGAATGCCACGCCAACTTCGAGTGCCGCCTGCACGACGATGCCCTGGTCGACCGCTACAACTTCTTTATATGGGAAGTCGTGCAGGCGCATATTGCCGCCTCGCCGAAACACCCGGAGACGCTGCACTACACCGGGGACGGTGTCTTCATGGTCTCCGGGAAGGTCGTCAGCCGCCGATCGCAGTTCCGGCCGGAGATGCTGTGACGTGCAGGGCTTCTGGATTTTATGATCGGGCTGTACCCGGCCGGCTGGAACGCGATCTGCTTTCTCCCTATGACCCGGGGTAGCCATCCGTTGCCGGGTTGGTTGCGCTGCTGGCCGCGGCGGGCGATTTTGGCCTGCGGCATGACAGTATCCGTAAAAAGGAGGCGGCACATGACAGGTGTGGCGATCGGCATCGATCTCGGCACATCCGGCATCCGGGCGGCGCTCTTGGACGCGCGGCGTGACGTCGTCGCGATGACGCGTGCGCCGATCGGCGCCGCGGAACGCACCAACCCGGACGCCTGGTGGCACGCTCTGCGCGAGGCTATCGGCGCGCTGGCACGCAACGCCAGCCTGCGCAATGTAGACGGCATCGCCGTCGACGGGACCAGCGGCACAATCCTTCCGGTCGATACCGCCGGGCGGCCGCTCGCACCTGCCAGCCTTTATAACACCCTGGCTGACCCGGCCGACGTCGCTCGTGTGGCACGTGTCGCACCGCCCGGCAGCGCCGCTCGGGGGGCCTCGTCACCGCTGGCCCGCGCCCTGGCCTGGCGGAACCTGAAGGCCCGGGCGCATCTGCACCATGAGGCGGACTGGCTCGCCGGCCGTCTATGCGGCCGTTTCGGCCTTAGCGACTGGAACAACGCCCTGAAGACCGGTTACGACCCGGCCATCCCCGGGTGGCCCGAGTGGCTGCGTGCGCTGGACCTCGATCCGGCACTGCTGCCCGAGGTGGTGCCGCCGGGCCAAACCATCGGCCGGATTACCATGCCGAACGCACAGATGCTCGGCCTTCCGGCCGCTGTCAGGATCGTCGCCGGTACCACGGATGGATGCGCTGCGTTCCTGGCAACCGGGGCGGTTGAGGAGGGCGACGGGGTCACGTCACTCGGCACCACGTTGATGCTGAAGATGCTGTCGCCGCGTCCGGTTCTGGCGCCTGACCATGGTATTTACAGCCACCGCATCGGCGCGCTGTGGCTGCCGGGCGGGGCGTCGAACAGCGGCGGGGGCGCGCTGGCCAAATACTTTTCGCCGGCACAGCTTGCAGCCCTCAGCGCCCGGATCGATCCGTCCATTGTGTCGGGGTTGGATTTCTACCCGCTGCCGTCCGCGGGAGAGCGCTTTCCCGTCGCTGATCCCGCGCTGCCGCCGCGGGAGACGCCGCGGCCGGCTGACGATGCGGTGTTTCTGCACGGCATGCTGGAAAGCATAGCCCGGATTGAGGCGGCGGGGTATCGGCGCCTGGCCGAACTTGGGGCGCCACGTGTCAGAAGGGTGTTCACGGTTGGAGGCGGGGCGCGTAACGCAGCGTGGGAGGCCATTCGAGGCCGGGTGCTAGGCGAATCGATGACAGGTGTTGAACTGCAGCCGCCTCGGGCGCTTGAAGCTGCCGTCGGAACAGCGGGACTGGCCCTGGCAGGATAATGTCCGCACTGAAGCGGAGGGGGATCGCCTCGTTCCGCCCTTGCCGCGCATGCAACATATACGCCATGAAGTCCAGCCGGGCTGCTCAGGACGAACGCTCCGCCAGATCGGCTTTGCGCGCGATCATCTTGTCGGCGAGCGCGCTGCTGCCGCCATTTTCGACGACGACTCTCAGTATTGCAGCGTCGGGAATTTGTGTCACCACTGCGACGGCCTCACGGATCTCGGCAGCACTCATATCCCCGAAAAGCCTGGTCGCGTGACGATTGTCCGCGTCCTTGCGGAGCGTGTCGATCTCGCCGACACACGCGCCGAACGCTTTGCCCTTCGGGTCTCCCTGCGCGCGAAACTCCATCGCGCCGCCAACGTCGAGCGTCATGACCACGCCCTTGGCGACACCCTGATTGTCGCCGTCGAACCCGGCTGCATCCCAGTTGGCTGTCCAAGCGTGCACTCCGAGCCAGTGCTGCGCTTGTCTGCGCTCGTTTTCGCTGAGCTGCGAAATCCGCTTTTTCTCAAGCTCGATAAACTCGGTGGCGATCTGGTTCGGTTCTTTCGCTTTCACATAGGTCAGCGTCGGCGCACCGGCCAACTGATAAAGCTTCGCCGCAATGATCTCGTTGCGCGCGTGTGCGGGCGATCCCAGCGACTTCACATAGAACCGCCGGCCGGCCTTGTCCTGATAGACGCCACCCGGGTGGGTTCCCATTTGCGGGCCGATCTTCTGCATGGTCGCCGTGTCGATGATGGGTTTCGTCCGTCTGACCAGCGCAAGCTGCGCCGGCGTCTCGATCGCGCCTTGGCGCGCACGGCGAACGTCCCGAATAGCCAGCTCAGGAGGCATGCCCAATTCGACGAGAAGCCGGGCGGCAATCATGCCAGCCCGGCCAAGGCCGCCCTTGCAATGCACGAGCACATCGGCGCCGCTGCACAGCAGCGCGCGGATGTCTCCGCCATGCGTCTCCCACTGCCTCTCAAATGCGTCGGTCGGAACAGAGTAATCGGCGATCGGCAGATGTCGCCAATCGATCCCGAGGCCTCGGATTTCCGCGCCGAGACCGGGCACCTTGAGCGCCGCGAGTTCGGCCGGCTCAACCAGCGTCAGCACCAGACGCGCGCCCCATGCACTGATGACACCGAGATCCGTTGCGAGATCGCGCGCCCAGGCCCCTGTTGCCGCCGCATTGTCATGCTTGCCGGGGCAGAATGTGATCCCGATCCGCCCATGCGACGGGCTTGCACGTACTTCCGCGATTTGAAGCGGGTGGGTCCAACTTGTCCGCGCTCCGGCCATTCTGCCTTCTCGAAAAAGGAAATCGGCGATCCAAGCGGGAGGATACCGCAACAGCCGGCGTCTGGCCATCAGCCATGCTTGATCGGGGAACGGCTGCCGGGGGCGTCAGCGTTCGCGTTCACTTCCGATGAACCGGTTTGCGGCACACCGCACCACTTTGTTGCGATGCTGTTCCGGCGGAAACTCATGCATCGAAGAACACCAGTGTCCGCAACTCAATACTTTCCCGAGGCACCATATCAGCCGGAGCATTTGGATCAGCGAACGAGGTGTGGGGCATGAATCGCGCCCGTCCGTCCTTGGCCGAATCGAAGCACTTCAGCAACAATGCCTCGTCCGCCCGCATCTCCGGGGCATAATACCAGCGGTGCGCCGGATTATAGGTCAGGCCGTAAACTTCTCCGGTCCGATCGCGGTAAATCAAATCCTGACCCACCAGATCGCCATCCGCAACCGACGCCGCATCGCACATTGCCAGAGGCGCATCATACAGCGGCCCGCGGATCGGCCGCCAGACATTCACGATAGCGAAACGGCGAGTCAGCAGATCATCCGCTTCCGCGCCCATCAGGTCGCGCACCCGCTGAGGCCCGGAAACCTCAGTATAATCACCATGAATCCGGGTCACCGGCTGGCGCGGCGTGCCGTGCGTGCGATCCTCCACACCCTGCTCCCGGCGCCGGATCGTATGGTCGAACACCATGACCCGGTTGGCCCCGGTCGCCTGCTTCACCAGACCTTCGGCCTCTTGGTAATAGACCGAGCGAAGCTGCGCCTCGTCATAGAAATCGTCCACCGCCGTCGGGGCATCGATCAGCGCGAACCCTTGCGCGTCCAGACTCAGCCCGTCCGCAATCGGCCGCATGTCGAAAATCGGCACCACATGCGGGTCATTGACGATATTGGTCCGCGCCACGCCGTCCGGCGGGTCATAGGTATAGGTGTGCGGCTTATCCGCGGTTTTCGCCAGGTAAACGACCTCTCCGGCCACCTGCGACAGCGACGAAACAACGTCCATGATTTCCATCCTCCTTGCCGATGGGCTATGCCACACCGATCTGTGTGGATCGCAGTTGGGAGCCGATGGCGGCTTCCGCAAGTTCCATCCGACAGGAGTTGACCGGCGTGGCGCTCATGGCAGACCGCATCCTTCAGGCAGCCGATCGGCTGTTTTACCGGAAGGGGATAAGGGCGGTCGGGGTGGATGCTGTGGCGGCCGAGGCCGGGATCAGCAAACGTTCTCTCTACGACACGTTCCCGTCGAAGGACTCGCTGGTCGCCGCCTATCTGCGGCAACGCATGCTGCCCCCGCCCGAATCGGGCGACCCGCCCGCGCAACAGGTGCTGGCGATGTTCGACCGACTGCGGGAGCGCTTCGCGGCGGGCGATTTCCGCGGCTGCGCCTTCGTCAACGCGGTGACCGAACTGGCTGAGGATTGCGACGCCGCCCGTGCCATTGCGATCCAATACAAGGACGCACGGCGCCGGCAAATCGAGTCGCTGTTGGCGCGGGCCGGAGCGGCGGACGCGGACACGCTCGCCGAACAGATCGCCTTGCTGATCGAAGGCGCAATCTCCACGATGCTGGTCAGGAACAACTCTGCGGTCGCAGTACAGGCGCGTGATGCCGCCGCGATCTTAATGCGAGCGGCCGGGACGTTGCAGGGCTAACTGAATATTAGCTGGACGCGCCGCCGGTGGATTGCTTTTGTCAAGTTTTAATCCTGACCTGAAAAGATCGCATGCCTGCCGCCCTCAGATAATTGCTGCAATGCAGCATCGAAGCAGTCATATTGGTGTCTCGGGGAGGTTTTGGCGTCCATATCTTGCTTAGGAGACTAGAATGCCTTCCACCCACCTCTACCCCGATCCATCGGACCTTTCTCCGGTTTTCTTGTCGGGCGAGCTCGATCTGGACGACACCGACCTCGTATCGTCGGTCGCCTTCGGTGAAGCCATATTGAGTGCACACGGAACCGATGGTCCGCTTGCGTTCGCCGTGCCCGCTCACGCCGCCGCCGCACGGGCGGCACGGGACCACAGCCGGTTTATGTTCGGCCTGTTGCCGGAGCAGCCGCGCGCATCGCTGCCGGACGAGTCGTTCCTCAATCTGGGACCGACCGAGCAGGCATAGACCGCATCGCACAGTTTAGAAGCAAAAAGGCCGGGTCCCTTCCCCGGCCTTTTTGCTTTTTCATTCATCGGCGCGTCAGCGGCCGCCGACGTCGATGACGGCTGCGACGCTGCCGGCGGGTGCGGGCTGCGAGTGGGCGACGCCGATATTGGCCAGGCTCAGCGCGGTGAAAGCGGCGCGGATCAGGGTCTTGGTCGTAAATATATGGCTGCACATCCCGTCTACTCCCATCCTGCCCGAGCGCTGCGGCCGGTATCTGTAGGACCGGAAGTGGGGCTGTACGGGCGGGATGATAATTTGGCCGGGTGGTATTGGACTTATGCGGCAGCCGGGGAAATGTCGCCCTGGCTACGGGCGCCCGTCGGATCATCACCCTGCGAGTGCCCCCGCCACCGCGCCGCTCATGCACGTCGCCAATGTCCCCGAGAGGATCGTCCGCAACCCGAGCTGCACGATCTCCCGCCGCCGCGCCGGCACCATCGCGCCGAGGCCGCCGATGACGATGCCCAGGCTGCCAAAATTGGCGAACCCGCACAGCGCATAGGTCAGTATCATCCGGCTGCGGGACGAAAACGTCTCCGCCGGCAGGGTGGAGAAATTCAGATACGCCACGAACTCGTTCAGCACCGTCTTAGTCGCCATCAAGGTCGAGGCGGTCGCCGACTCCGCCCAGGGCACGCCGATGAGCCACATGACGGGGCGGAATGGTATGGCGAACAAACGTTGGAGCGTGACTGCCGAACCGTCCCAGTCCGGCAACAACCCCAGCGTCATGTTCACCAGCGTCACCAGCGCCACCGTCACAAGCAACGTCGCTATAATCGCCGTCAGAATGGGCACACCATCCAGCGTGCCTTTCACTAGCGCATCGAAACTGCTATGCGGCGGGTCCTCGATGACCAACGTTGCGGGTCTGTCGGCCGGGTCGAACGGAACCATCAGCGCGGCGATGGCAAGCCCCGCGGGCGTGCTGATGATCGAGGCGATCAGGATATTGCCCAAAGCATTCGGAACGAACGGCGCAAGAAACGAGGCGTAGATCACCATCACCGTCCCTGCCACCCCCGCCATGCCGCAGGTCATCAGCGCGAACAATTCGCCCCGCTGCATCCGCGCGAGATACGGCCGCACCAGCAAAGGCGCCTCCACCATGCCGACGAACACATGCACCGCCGCACCCAGGGCCAGCGGGCCGCTGATGCCCATCGTGCGGCGGAGCAGCCAGGCGAAGCCCGCGGTGACCCGTTGCAGCAGGCCCCAGTAGAACAGCAGCGATGCCAGGGCGCTGATCGTCAGCACCAGCGGCAGCGCCTGGAACGCCAGGATGAAGCTGGCGCCGGGATGCGCCTCCGCGAACGCGGGCGCGCCGCCGCCGAGATAGCCGAACACGAACTGGGTGCCTGTCAGCGTCGCCGCATGCAGCGCATTCGCCGCATCGTTCAGCCGGAACATCAGTCTGTCGGCTCCCGGGACGCCGATAAGCAGCAGCGCAAAGACGATCTGCAGGACGACGCCGGAGACGACGGTGCGCCAGGGGATACCGCGTCGGTTCTCGCTGCACAGGAACGCCAGCAGCAGCAGTGAGGCCAGGCCTAGACCGGCGTGGATCGTGCCAGTCACGCGACCAGGCCAGGGTTGACGGGGCGGCAGGCGGGAGATGCGCCTGCTGTTCGTCGGTCCGCGGTCAGCATCGTCATCCCTTGATTGCCGTTGGTCAGCGGAGTGTAGCGGCAATCGTATCGGCTAGCGAGCGCCGGCGCCGGGATCGTTGGAGCCGAGATACCAAGCGCGTCGATGCCTTACCCCAACGGCTGAATGGACAGACTCATGGCTGCGGTCGCTCCCAACGTCATGGCGGGCGGGGATGTCGCGGACGGCGGCCCAGGCAGAGCGCGTAAACGCCCCTGGCGCTATCGGCGCGTCAAGGCGCCTTGACTCTTGACGGCGCGCTGGCTTCAGAACACGCCGAAATTGATCAGATTTCGCACCGGAGTCCCTGACTTCAGTTTCGCGAACCCCTCGTTGATCTCGCCCAGCTTGATTTGCCCGGAGATCAAATGATCCAGCTTCAACCGTCCCTGCCGCCAAAACTCCAGCAGCCGGGGCATATCCACGCGGAAACGGTTGCCGCCCATGCTGGTGCCCTGGATCTTCTTGTCGCGCAGGAAGTCGAAACCGTGCAACTCGATCTTCGTTCCCAACGGGATCATGCCGATGATCGTTGCCACTCCGCCGGGCCGCAGCATGGCGAAGGACTGTTCCGCCGTCGTTTTCAGCCCGATGGCCTCGAACGAATACGGCACCCCGCCGCCCGTCAGATCCTTCACCGCCTTCACCGAATCGGCGTTCGAGGCGTTGATCGTGTCCGTCGCACCCATCAGCTTCGCCAGTTCCAGCTTCGATTGGTTCGTATCGATCGCGATGATCCGGGCCGCCCCCGCCAGCGCCGCGCCGTTCACCGCCGACAGCCCGATGCCGCCGCAGCCGAGCACCGCGACGGTGCTGCCCGGCTCCACCTTCGCGGCATGGAACACCGCACCCACGCCGGTCATCACGCCGCAACCAACCAGCGCGGCGCGATCCAGCGGGATGTCCGGATCTATCTTCACCACGGCATGTTCGTGCACGACCATCTGCTCGGCGAACACCGAGAGGTTGAAGGCCTGGTGCAGCACCTGCCCCTTCCATTTCAACCGCCGCGCCACGCCGGGCAGCAGCTTCACCTCGGTGTTTTCACACAAATTCGGATGCCCGGTCATGCACTGCGGACATTCGCCGCAGAACACCGACAGGCAGGTGATGACATGGTCGCCGGGTTTGACGTACGTAACGTCCTCCCCCACCGCCTCGACCAGAGCGGCGCCTTCATGCCCCAGCACGGCGGGCGTGGGATAGGGATACAGGCCTTCCATGAAATGCAGGTCGGAGTGGCAAAGGCCGGCGTAGGCGGTGCGTAACAAAACCTCGCGCCGCCCGGGCTTCTCGATCTCCACGTCCTCGATCGTCAGCGGTTGGTTTGCCTCGTGGAATACAGCGGCTTTCATCGGCTGGTTCCCCCCGTTTCCTAGTCCCGGGGAGCCTACCCGTTGCAGCACGAGAGGCAAGGACGAGGCGGCGCCGCCCGACGCGACGCCGCCGGACGCCTTACATCTTGCCGCCGGGGCCCGGCGCCGCGCCGCCGGTCCCGCCGGACGGCATCGCCGGAGCACCGGCATCGAATGCTTCGCCCTTCTGGGCAGCCTGGTAACTCTGGTCGTTCAGGCGATCCACGGCCGCGTCCCCGGAGTTCTCGGACATGTGGGACTTCGCATGGTGCTCACTCATGGCGGAATGATGCATATGCCCGGTCATGTGGGATCCCGGGGTCGCCTCATGTGTGGCCGGCATGTTCGTAGACCCGCCGGCGCCGGTGTCACCCGCCGGGTTGTTGCTTTGGGCGAGTACGGGCGTGGCGGCCAGCATCGCGGCGGCGCAGGCCGCCTTGAACAGAGTCGCTTTTGCCATCGTCATCTCCTTCCTGGTTGTCCAAGGTTGAGGTGCGTCAACACCCGCTCGTGAATTGGCATGGGGAAGTTCGCCCTGCCCATCACTTCCAGTTGCGCTCAGCAAGAATTTTTCGGCTCTTGCAAAGCCGCGTCGATGCGGTTTATGCAGCGCGCATGGCAGCGTTCAATCACGCCCTGCGATTTTGGTACTGTTGGTACAGACCGGCGGCCTAGGATCGTGCCCTTGTAGCAAGACCCCAAGCCGCCCCGTCCAGGCGGCTTTCGTTTTGCAGTGCCCTCGCGTTACGAATCCGCTGAAGATGGTTCGGTTGCGGGTCGCCAATCCCCCGGAGCATCCATGCAGCAATCCAGTTTCGATTTCGACGTCATCACCGGCCCGGTGCCGCCGCGCCCGGCACCGAAGCCCGTGCCGCAACCGAACCCGGTCCAAACCGCGCCGCCGCCGGGTGGAACCGGCAAGTAGCCGAGGGTCTGAACAGGCGGCTATAGTGGGTCGCATGTCAGCCACCCTGTTTCGTCCGCCCGTGCCGCCGGTTTCCGATGCGCCGCTCTCGGTGCGGGGCTTTCTGCGCGCCGTCCGCAGCAACGCGCTGACGATGTGGCCGAGTGCGGCCTATCGCCAGGACAGCATCACCCGGACGTTCTTCAACCGCACCACCGTGCTGATGAACGAGCCGGAGGGCATTTACCACGTCCTCGTCGGCAACCCCGGCAATTTCCGCCGCTCCCCAGCCTCGATCCGCATCCTGCGGCCGATTACCGGAGAGGGCCTGCTGCTGAGCGAGGGCGAACCCTGGAAATTACAGCGCCGCACCATCGCCCCGGCGCTGGGGCCGCGGGTGATGCCGATGCTGGCCAGCCATATCGTTGCGTCAACGCAGCGGGCGATGGTGGGGCTGGAGGCGGAGTCGAATCGGCCCGTCGATCTGCTGGCGGCGATGCAATCCCTGGCGCTGGATATCGCCGGGCGCTCGATGTTCTCGATGGAGATGGACCGTTACGGCGCAGCGATGCGGCGGATGCTGACGGAATTTGGCGAGACCTATGCCAAGCCGCATCTGCTCGACATGATCCTGCCGCCGTCGATCCCGACCTGGCACGATCTTGGGCGCATGCGGTTTAAGCGCCGCTGGATGGGGCTGATTGAAACGATTTTGTCGGCGCGGCTGGCGGTGCCGCCCCCGGAGTCGCCGCGCGACCTTTTCGATCTGTTGCGCGCGGCGCGCGATCCGGAAACCGGGGCGGGGTTCTCGCCGGTTCAGTTGCGCGACCAAGTGGCGACATTGATCCTCGCCGGTCACGAAACGACCGCGGTGACGTTGTTCTGGGCGACGATTCTGCTGGCCGAGGCGCCGCAGGAGCAGCAGAAAGTCGCGGACGAAGCCGCGCGGGTGCCGATAGAGCCGGAGACCGCGCACGCCGCGATGGCCGATCTGGTGCGGACAAAGGCGGTGGTAAACGAAACGTTGCGGCTGTTTCCGGCGGCTTTTACCCTGGTGCGGGAGACGCTCGGCCCGGACCGGGCCGGCGTGGTGGACCTTCCAGCCGGGACGTTGGTAATGATCGCGCCCTGGGTTCTCCACCGGCATCACGCGCTGTGGCAGGATCCGGATGGGTTCCTTCCGGATCGTTTCATGCCCGGCCAACCTCCGCCTGGCCGCTTCGCATTCATGCCGTTCGGTGCCGGGCCAAGGATTTGCGTCGGCGCGCAATTCGCGATGGCGGAGGCCGTGCTGGTGCTCGCCTCGCTCATCGGCCGCTTCCGGATCGAGCGCGTAGGCGCGCGTCCTGTGCTGCCGGTGGCGATTGTAACGACCCAGCCCGACCATGCGGCTTTGGTGAAGCTGTCCGCGCGGTAGGCGGAAGAACGCCGGGCGTTCAGGTCATTCGTTGCATGTGGCATCGCATTCAACGCCAAGTCGCCAAGTCGCCAAGTCTTCCGAAACCGACAGACACCTGAACCGGGCGCACGGATCATGGCCCCCGGAACGACATCGCCAGCTTCAGGCCCGGGTCATCGGACACCCGCCCTCAGTCATCGGACGGAACGCATCCTGCGTTGGAATCGTTGCCAACGTGATGAAAAAATCACCCGGGTAACGGCTGGCGGCCGGGCTTTTCACCTGGAACAAATAGCACGGATGGATGGTGCGCCCATCAGCGCGGATCGATCCGGCGCCGAAGCAGTCGTCATCCGTCGGGATCGCCTTCATCGCCGCAACCGTATCCCGCCCCGACGCCTTTGCTTTTGCCGCCCCAAGAACCTTAACGGTCTTCAGGTAATGGCTCACCGCCGCATAAGCCCCGGCATGCACTTCGTTCGGGTAGACCCCCTGCGGCAGACGCGGCCTGACCCTTGCCGTAAAGGCCCGGGTGCGGTCGTTCTGGTCCCAGTAGAAGCACTCTGCCAGGTTGACTTCCTGCATCGTTTCCAGCCCGGCGTTGGCCACCGCGGTGACATTGCCGACCATGGCGGCCATGGTCAATCCGGATTCAAGACCAAATTCCCGGGTCTGCTTGACGCAGTTGATCAAATCGTCCCCGGCATTGGCGAACGACGGGACGTTCACCCCGCTGGCCTTGGCAGCCAGCAGATAAGATGAGAAATCCGTCGTCCCCGGGAACGGATAGGCGCTGGCCCCGGCCACCTTGCCGCCCGAAGCCGCAAGCAATTTCGTGGTATCATTCTGGATGGCATGGCCGAACGCATAGTCGGCGGTAATGAAATACCAGGAATCGCCGCCGCTGGCGACCAGCGCCTTGACCATGGTGTGGGCGAGGTTCCAGGTGTCGTAAGTCCAGTGGATCAGGTTCGGACTGCAATTTTTCCCCGTCAGCTCGGACGATCCGGGCGCGGAATTGAGCTGAATCCTGTCCTTCTCCTGCGCAACCGTCGTCAATGCAATCGCCGCCGCGCTGTTGCCGACATCGATAATGACATCGATGCCGTCGCGGTCGAACCATTGCCGGGCGATGCCGGCGGCCACGTCGGGCTTGTTCAGGTGGACCTTGATCCCGGTGTTTTCGGCGGTGAATTCGTCGACCGCAAGCTGCGCGCAGGCGACGCTGGTGGGACCTGTAACGTCGCGGTAGTCGCCGGACAAATCGGTCAGCACGCCGATGCGCACGACATTCGAATCCTGCGCGGCGGCGGGGCGAAGCGGCAGGCTGGCGGCGATGGCGCCCCCCGGTAAGGCTCGGCGGCTGGCTGGCATGGACGATTCCTTCTTGGTTGATTCCCGATCCCGAAGCGACCTCAGCAGAAGACTGCTCGGCGCGTTACGGCCGGCCCTTCACCACGCTGCGCGGCGGATCGACGCGCCGCAATCGGACCTCCGTATGGCAGCGGAAATCCGTGGCGGTTCCATCCAGCGCGCCGTCGGCAATCCTGCCGTCCAATACCGTCATCCCCGGAAATCCGCGGGTCGGATTGGCCCAGATGCCGGAGGCGCGCACTCTCCCGTCGTCGCCGACGGTGCCCGTCATCTGCGTCTTCGCGCTAAACAGTGCCATGGAAAAATGACCGCCCGCGATCAGGGCGGATACCGGACCCTTCAACCGGACGACGCCGCAAGCCTCCGCCTGGTCCGATTGGCGAGTCCCGGCATACCGCCCGTCAAACAACCCGGACGGAATCGGATCAGCCGCCGAACACCCTGCGTTGCCCAAGACGACCGTCATTAGCAGTAATACTGTCAGCCTGCGCATCCCGGCGCCTGTTCACATGCGGAGCCAGGGATTGGACGCGGACGCCCGATGCTCGGCAACCCAGCAACGCGTTATCACGCAAACGGCGACGACACCGCCGCTACGCCGCCGCGCGAGAAACGAAGTCCAGCCGAAACCGCTCCTGGATATGCTCGGCCAGCGCGTCGGTGACCGGTTGCGCCGCATCACGAGCCTTCAGCAGCATGATCCCAAACTCCGGTAGCGGCGGCAAACCCTCCTCCGGCCGCATCGGCCGCACGCCCTCAGGCAGCACCGTCAGGGCCGACACCGTCACGGCGAGCCCCGCGACCACCGGCGCGTGCGTGCCGATCTGGGTGCCGGAGAGGTAGGCGATGCGGTAACGGATGCCGGAGTCGCGCAACGCGTCCTCCGCGGCTCGCCGCCAGCCGCAAGCTTCGTGCGCCAGGGCCAGCGGCAGCGGGTCCTGCCGGTGCGGTGCGTATCGCGTCGACGTGATCCAGCTCAACGGCCCGCGCCATAGCGGCACCGCCGGCCAGTTGCGCGGCTCCATGCCGGCGGATACCAGGGTCAGGTCCAGTTCCCCCGCTTTCAGCCGCTCCACCAGATCGGTTGATGACGAGCACAGCACATCGACCTGAACGGCGGGATGCGTCTCGGCGAAGCGCCGGAGCACCGCCGGGATGTGCGACAGCGCGTAATCATCTGGCGTGCCGAGCCGAACGGTGCCGGAAATCGCCGGCTCGCGGAAAGTCCGCATCACTTCATCATTAAGCGCCAGGATGTCGCGCGCGCGGGCCAGCAGATACCGCCCGTGCGGCGTGAGCGTGACTCCGCCGCCCCTGCCCCTGCTAAGCACGGTCTGGCCGAGAACCTCCTCCAGCCGCTTGATCTGCATCGAAACCGCCGACTGGGTTCGCCCCAGCCGATCGGCGGCGCCGGTAAAGCTTTCGCCCTCGGCAATCAGAAGGAAGGCGCGGAGCAGTTCCGGATCGAGGGCGAGTGCCTGTTGCATCCCATCAAATTATATCATGGCACCCATAAGATCAATTCGTTTTACTGATTACGCGGCTTGGCCGATAAAGCGGCGGTTCGCTTTAACGATTCCAGGATGACTTTGATGTCCGGCCTTCTGATGACCCGATTCGATCATACCCGGCCCGCAGCGGAGCGGACCGGGTGGACGCATCCGGTCGATGCATTCATGCTCATGCTGCGCATCTGGCAGTCTCGCCGTGCTCTGCTGGATCTTACCCCCCGTGAACTCAGCGATATCGGCGTCTCCCGCGCAACCGCGATCGCCGAGGCGTCGCGGTTGCCGTGGGATATCGGCCCGATGGCCGATCGGCGTTAGCGCCGGTTCGCTAGCCCGAGGTATCGCTTCCCGCCCCGCCGGTCTTCTGTTCGATGGTTCCGCGCCGATCGCCGCTGATAATGCTGTTGTACGCAGCATCCGGCCGGTAACTTGGCGTGGCGATCGGAAGACCTCCCCCCCGGATTCCCGGGATTGGGGTTTTGCGGAAGGGTGGCTGTCGCGGGCGTCGCGACCAGTGCTGCCGTGGCCATACAACGATTGCTGACATTCATAGTATATTCTCCTGACGCATTATTATGCAGTTGGAGGTGCCGACACCCGGTCAATCAGTCACGGAGCGCTGTCGGAGGCATCTCGCAAAACGCATCGCCGGCTTCAGCCGGCAACACCACGGACAGTGGTCGCACCGCCGTATGGTCCGCTTCGCATCTCGGTAAATTCGATTTTAATGTTGGGATCAGCCGCCGATCGGCGCGCAGGGCGCCGCACCTCAGGGCTGCAGCGTCCGCTCTCCGGCGCCGAATACCGGCTGCGGTGCCGGCGCGGTTTGGCGCCGCGGCGCCGCCTCGGTGACGACGCCGAAACGCACCATGTAGGGGCGGAACTTCAGGCGTTCGGCCGTCTCGTTCAGGCCATGGTCCTCGAAATGGTAGCTGTGTTCGCCGTAGCCGCCATTCGGCTTGGCTGCCACGAAGGTCTCGATCGCAGCCTCCGACGCGGGTGACAGGGTCATGCCGAAGTGCCGGTAGACGCCCTCCACCGTGGCGACCGGATCGCTGATCAGGTCCATGTGATGCACGTGGCACACCGCATCGGGGAACCCCGCGTCATCGCCAACAGCCATCATCCGCTGCGTGCCGTCCAGCCAACGGCGGCTCTCATGCGGACCCAACGCGCGCGGGTCGAGCGTACGGGTGAACGGGCGGCGCAGCACCTCGGTCAGCCGGGACTGCGACAGCAGCACCTTCACAGGGTCACGATGCACGAACACGATTCTGGCATCGGGATAGACCAGGCGAATCACTTTCAGCGCGAACAGATGCTCGGGACATTTCAGCACCCATTGCTTCGCGGCGCCATCCTGATGCTGAAGATACTGGAGGAATCGCTTGTGAAACCGGTAGGCTGGCAGATTGTTGACGACATCCGCGTCCAGCCAGTCGCGGTAGGACGGAATGTGATACGTCGTGTCGAACCGCAGGCTACGGAACACGTGCGCCGTAATCTCGCTGCATTCCTGCGGCGATGTCGCTTCCAGCGGGTGCAGCGCATGGAAATCCGGAGCCAGCCAGTCGAATGCCTTCAACTGTTTGGCGACGCGGGCGGTTCGCTGCTCCTTGCTGCCGGATGCCGGCGACGGATAGATCGTCTCCCACACCAGCGGACCGCGGTTGGCCTCATCGAGCAGCATCAGCCGGTGCAGGAACGTCGTGCCGCTGCGCGGCAGGCCGGTGATGAAGATTGGTTGAGGTATCGGCTCGGCCGCGATGCCGGGACATCGGACGACGGCATCCTGGAGCATCAGCAGGTTAGACAGGAATCGCACGACGTCCCACTTGGTGGCGCTGCGCCCGACCAGGCTCAAGGCGGATTCGGAATTGCAGGACTCGAGCAGCCGGCAGAGCGGCCCGATGAACGACGTGTTGCCAAAATCCCGCAATCCGGTCTTGTCGCGCGCCGTCCGGATCAACCTATCAGCGTCGAACGGTCGGTCGAGCAGGCCGAAATAGCCGGCCACCGCATCGGAGAAGCGCAAAGTCGCGGTCGCGATCGTCACATCGAAGCCCTTTTCAACAGCGCCGTGATCGTTCGGCGTTCGGATGAACCTTGGCGTTGTTGCATGGCAAATGTGCTCACAAACGCGCGAACACGCGCATGTTTGGTATGCATGCAGCGGAGGTAAGCGCGCCCATGTATCTGGATGATGTCGGAATCCATGCCAAAATGGGTAAGGAGTCCGAAAACGTTGAATGGCATGAGGGGATGAACTCGATGCATCTGGTTCGCTGCCGCCGCCGTGGCCTGCTCGCTGCGAGCGCGGCTTTTCTAACGACTGCCGCGCTGCCCGTATACGTCGCCGCCACGATTCGGCCGGCACATGCCGCCGATGACGAGT
The DNA here is from genome assembly GCF_903944925.1 of uncultured Rhodopila sp. GTDB lineage: Bacteria > Pseudomonadota > Alphaproteobacteria > Acetobacterales > Acetobacteraceae > Rhodopila. The sequence continues at coordinate 182,460 of NZ_CAJATU010000098.1, forward strand.
CGGTCGTCCAACCGATACAGCAACTGGTGGGCGGCCTGATCGAGATCATGAAGGCCGGCACCGGAACGCCGTTCGCGCAGCGATTCGAGACGCTGGCACCGATTGTCGATCGAACCTTCGACCTGCCGATCATTTTGCAGGAGTCCGTCGGCTCGACCTGGGCGTCGCTGCCGCAGGACCAGCAGGACATGTTGATGCAGGCGTTCCGCCGCTACACGGTGTCGTCCTATGTCAACAGCTTCAACGACTACAAAGGGCAGCGCTTCGACGTGAAGCCCGGCACAAGGCCAGTCGGCAATGGCGAGCAGGTGGTGCAGACCCGCATCATCCCCAAGACCGGCGACGGGCATGAGTTGGACTACGTGATGCGCCAGGGGTCCGAAGGCTGGCGGGCGGTCGATGTCCTTGCCGACGGCTCGGTCAGCCGGGTGGCGGTGCAGCGCTCGGATTTTCGCCGGTTGCTGGCCCGCGGGGGCGCTGAGGCGCTGGCGAAAAGTCTGCGTACAAAGTCGGCGGACCTGTCGGGCGGGTCCAGCTAGACAGTCCCGATTTGGCCGGGCGGGTGCGGCGGGGGTGGTCCGACCCCCATTCTCTTCGCGACGCTTGCCGCGACTCGGGCGCCGGTAGTACGGTCACGAAGTGGCAACATTCCGCTTCCTGCATTGCGCTGACCTGCATCTCGACAGCCCGTTGCGCGGGCTGGAGGCGAACCCGGACGCGCCGGCGGACCGCATCCGCCGAGCGACCCGGCGCGCACTGGAAAACCTGGTCGATTTCGTCCTGCGCGAGAAGCTGGATTTCGTTGTCGCAGCCGGCGATCTCTACGACGGCGATTGGCAGGATTGGCGCACCGGCCAGTTCCTCGTCTCTCAGATCGGCCGCCTGACCGCATCGGGAATTCCCTTTGTCGCCATCCGTGGCAACCACGACGCCGAAAGCGTCATCACCCGCCGCCTGCGCATGCCTTGCCTGCTGGACACCAAACGCCCGGAAACGATCCGGCTGCAGAACCTGCCCGTTTCGATCCACGGCCAGAGCTTTGCGACACGCGCCGTGACTGCGAACCTCGCCAAGGATTATCCCGCGGCCGACGCTGACCGTTTCAATATCGCACTGCTACACACCTCGGTGGACGGTCGCGAAGGCCACGACAGTTACGCACCCTGCTCGGTCGAGCAACTCAGTGGCCACGGCTACCAATACTGGGCGCTCGGCCACGTGCATCAGCGCGAAATTCTTTCGGACACACCCTGGATCGTCTTCCCTGGCAATCTGCAAGGCCGGCACATCAACGAATCCGGGCCAAAGGGCGCCACACTGGTCACCGTCATCGACGACCGTGTCGCCAAAGTCGAACCCGTCATCCTTGACGACGTGCGCTGGGCCAAGATCGAGGTGGCAGTTCCGTATGACGCCGATGAGGATGCCGCACTGGCCCTGACCCGAACCTGTATGCTGGCGGCCTATGAACAGGCGGCCGGCCGCCTGCTCGCAACCCGGATCGTTCTGTCCGGCGCCTGCGCCGCGCACGCCGCCTTCAGCGCCAACGTGCATGGTGCCCGGGAAAAGCTCCGCGCCGAGGCCATGACGATCGACGGACCGGATGCGATCTGGACAGAAATGATCACCATCGCCACCAGGCCGATGATCGATACGGCATCGCTGAGAAACCGCGAGGACGCCATCGGCCGGCTGGCCTGCGCGCTCGACACGATCGACCCGGCGCAGCTCGGCGGCGTGCTGAAAAACTATGCCGAGAAACTGCTCGGCCACGCGTCCTGGCCACGCCTGGAACTCACCAAGCACGCTTTGGTCAAAGCCGCGGACGGAGAGATTTCGCCCGAACTGATCGAACGCGCCCGCGACCTGCTGCTGGCGCGGATCGCCGAGGGCTGACCCATGCGGCTTACCGCCCTGACCCTGAACAAATACGGCTGTTTCGAAGACGAGCGGATCGTCTTCGATCCCCGCCCCGGCGTGCTGAACCTGCTGATCGCACCGAACGGCGCCGGCAAGTCAGTGCTGCGCACCGCGTTCGGCGACCTGCTGTTCGGCATTCACAACCAAACCCCGATGGGCTTCCGCTTCGGCTATCCCGGCATGCGCATCGCCGCCGACATCCTGCGGTCCGACGGCTCTACCCTGACCATCGGGCGGCGTAAGGCGCGGGGCAATGCCCTGACCGCGGCCGATGGCGGCGAACTCGACCCCTCAGTTGCCGGGGCGCTGCTCGGCACCCGCGACCGCCCCCTTCTCGAACGTCTTTTCGCTCTCGATACCGATCGGCTGCGCGAAGGCGGCAAGGCGCTGCTGGCGTCTGGCGGCGATCTCGCCAGCGCCCTGCTTTCGGCATCCGGCGGCATCCGCGAAGCGCGCCAGTTGTTACGCGCATTGGAAAAGGAACGAGACGATCTCGCACCGGCGCGCCGGGCTTCGCAAAGGCCCTATTACCGGGCGCTGGACAGCTATACCGACGCGCGCCGCCGCATCGCCGCCGCGCAGCTTAAGCCGGACGAACGCCAGGCTCAGCAGGATAGACTGGACGAACTGCTACGGCAGCAACACGAACACAACCGCAGGGCGGAAGCCGCCTCGGCTGAAATCTCGCGCCTGGAACGCATCCGCCGGGTGCGCCCGTTGCTGGCCCAGCGCGACGAAGCCGCTTCCTGGCTTGAAGCCAACCCCGATGCGCCAAACCTGGCGCCCGGCCTGCGGCAACGCTTGGGCGAAGCGCACCTTGCGCTCGTCAAAGCCGAAACCGAGGCCAACAACAAAGCGCAAGCGCTGACCGAAGTCGAAGCGCAGGCCGCTGCGATCGTTCTGGATACGGCGCTGCTGGCCGAGGCTGCCGCCATCGACTCGCTCACCGCCGAAACCGGCGCTGCCCGCAAAGCCGCAGCCGATCGGCCGGGCATTGTGGGGGAGTTGGAGGCGAAATCCGCGCGGATCGGGGATCTGTTGCGGCAGCTCGGCAGCGATCTGCCACCCGCGCGGGCGGCGGAGGCGATCCCGCAGCGGACGCTGCAGGCGCGTACGCAACGGCTGATTCGTGACCACACCGAACAGATGGCGGCCACCCGCGACGCCCCGGCAAAACACGCCGCCCGGACGCGGGACCTCGCCGAGATCGATCGCAAGCTGGCGGCACTTCCCGCGGCGCAGGATCTGCACGGACTCGACGCCCTGGTCAGGGAAATCGGCGATCCCGCCGCCCGGCGGGGGGAAGCCGAACGGGCACACGCCGAGACCGCGGCGACGCTGGCCGCGACGCTGGCAAGGGTGCCGGGCTGGCATGGCGACGCAAACACGCTCGCCGAAACCAAGCCGCTGACCGAAGATCTTTACAAGCGGCACGATCTGGATGTGCAGATCGCAACGACCGAGGAAACCCGCGCCCGCGATCTGCATGCCGCCGAAGACGGGAAGCTGCAGGTTGCGCGGACGCAACTGGATGAGACTGCCCGCAGCGGTTCCGTTCCGGATGTGGAAGCCCTGCAACGGGCGCGCGGCCGCCGCGAAGCCGTCTGGCGTCTGATCTACCGCCACGCCTTCACCGCCGATAAGCCATCATCGGAGGAGGAAAAGGCGGTCACGGATGGCACCCCTCTGCCATTGGCGTTCGAACGCGCCATGGCCGCGGCCGATACGCTCGCGGACCAGCGCACCGAACAGTCCGATCTGCTGGCGCGCATCGACGCAGCGAAACGGTCGATGGAGTCGCAGGAAACGCTGGTTTCGCAGGCCGCCGATCGCCTGCGGGTAGCGCAACAAAAGGCCGACGCTGCACGCCGGGCATGGATGCAGATCTGCGCACCCTTGCCACTGGGCGTGACGGCGACGCTGTCTGACGTGACGGCGTTCGTTGCGGCACGTGAGCGTGTGCTCGACGCGATGGCGCGCCATGCCGTCGCCACCCGGGGACTCGAAGCGCTGGCCGCGAAACATGCCGCCTGGGCGGCGCGGCTTGCGCAGGCGCTGCCGCCACCGCATGACGATCTCGCGGCACTGCTATCCCGTGCCCGCCAGGCGGCGGATGACGGCAGCAAGCGCGAAAAAGCCGCCGAACGCCTGGAGACGCAACGCGCGCAGGCGGCCAAGGAGCTGCGCGAAACCGAGGCCGCCGCCACCGAAGCGCACCAGCGCCTGGAGTCATGGCGAACCGACTGGCAGGCGCTGCTGACCGAACTCCGCCGCCCGCCCGGGGAAGACCCGGCCGTCACCGAGCAGGTGTTGCATCTGCTCAACGATATCGACAAGGAGCATCAGGCGGCGGCGACACTGTCCAGGCGGATCAGCGGCATGCAGGCGGATATCGACCGCTTCGGCCAGTCGGTCCGCGATGTTGCGGCGCGCATCGCCGGAACCGACCCGGCGGCCGATGCATTCGGAACCACGAGGGACCTGTCCCGGCGCCTGGCCGGGCAAAAGGAACTGCGTGAGAAACAGAATCTGCTGATCGTCCAGCGCGACGCGGCCCGTCTGGCGGCGGAAACAGCCAGCGCCGCCCTCGCGGATTCCCGTGCCGCCCTGAACGCGATCCTGCTTCAGGTCGGTGTCGATACAATCGAAGCGGCGCAGGCACACCTGACCCTGGCGGAACAGCGCAGCCGGTTCGAGGCACAATGCAACGATGCTGATGCAAAACTGCACGACGCAGGGGACGCCGTTTCCGTCGGTCGACTCCGCGACGAAATCGCGGATATCCCGCCGGACGAACTGCAGGGCCGCCACGACGCCCTGGTGGAGGACCGCCGTGCCGCCGGCGCAGCGGCACAGGCCGCGCTGAAAGATCTGACGGAGTTGCGCGTCGGCATGGCGCAGCAGGACGCCGACACCAACGTCAACACGGCCGCAGCCGATCGGCAGGCCGCCGTGGCGGCGGTGGCGAATACGCTGGATGAGTCGCTGCTGCTGCACGCTGCCGCCTCGATGCTGGACCTGGCACTGAAATCCCTGGAGGAAACCGGCGATTCCGGATTGCTGCTGCGTATCGGCTCGATATTCCAGGCGCTGACCCTGGGCGCCTATGCACGCGTCACCAGCGAAACGGATGGCGACAGCGCCGCGCGCCTTGTCCTGGTGCAACGGGCTTTTCCCGAGGAGAGGCAAACCGTAGACCAGCTCTCCGAAGGCACGCGGGACCAGCTTTTTCTCGCACTGCGCGTGGCCGAGATCGAACGCCATTTGACCGGTGCGACGCCGTTGCCGTTTATCGGCGACGACATCTTGCAGACTTTCGACGATGACCGGGCGCTGGCCGCGATGGAAGTGCTGACGGACTTAAGCCACCGGACCCAGACCATTCTGCTGACGCATCACCGGCACGTGGTGGATTTGTCCGCGCAGCTGCCGGCGGGCAGTGTGCATATATGCGAGCGGGAGGCGGCGCTTAGCGTGGGGTGAGGCGTCTTTAGGGAACGGGTCGGATCCCGGCTCTTGGCTACTCCCCGGCAAACGCCGCAAAGGCCTCCGTCAGCACTTCGTAAATCGGCCGCTTGAACGCCACCGCCAGCGCCGGAAGCTCCGCCAGCTTCACCCAGCGCCAGGCATCGAATTCCGGGTGCGGATCGAGATCCAGCCGGATCTCCGAATCGTCCCCCAAAAACCGCATCGCGAACCACCTCTGCCGCTGCCCGCGATACTTCCCGCGCGACGGATTCATGACCAGATCCGCCGGGAAGTCATAGCTCAGCCACTCCGGATACTCACCGATGACCACGGCATTGCGGGTGCCGATTTCCTCCTGCAGTTCGCGGAAGACGGCGACACCGGGGTCTTCATTGGCATCGATGCCGCCCTGCGGCAGTTGCCAGCCCCCAGGCGCGCCTTCGGCATTCGGCATGTCGGCGCGGCGGGCGACGAACACCAGCCCGTCGCGGTTGAACAGCACGGCGCCGACATTGGGCCGATACGGCAGATCGTTCATTTGTCTTGTTCCTGTTTGACCGGGGGCCTGACCAGCGCGCTCACCGGCGCCAGGATCAGACCCTTGGCCATTAATGAATTGCTCCAGGCCGCCACGCGCTCCACCGTCTTCGGCCTCGGCACCGAGACCAGGCCCAGCGCCGAACCGTTGTCCCGCGCCAGCTTCGATAGCGCATCCAGCCGCGCGTCCAAAGCGGCTTCGTTGACCGGATCGTCGTCAATCACGACATCCACCGAGCGGTTCCACGCCAGCGGCAACTGCGCTTCCCCCGGCCGCGCATCGGCGAACAGCAAGCCGCGTTGCGCGACTTCCTTCAGGAAAGCCTCGAACTGCTCCCGGTCGGCCGCCAGCCGCTCCCCGTGCATCGGTCCCAGCGCGCTGGTGACCCCGACATACCCGGCGATGCGTGACAACACCCAGCGCAGGCGGCCGAGATTCTCCTCCGCCGGCAGCGACGGCATCAGCGCATGGCGGTCATCCGGGTCGTTGATCGGATAGCCTTGCGGCTCCATCGGCACCGACAGCAGGTATTCGTGTCCCGCCAACCGGGCGGAGGCCAACATCCGGTCGAGATTGCCGCCATATGGCGACACCGCCAGCGTCGCGGCAGCCGGCAGGTCGCGGATCGCAGCCAGGCTTTCGGCCTCGCTCAGCCCGATACCGGCGATCAGAACACCGACCCGGGGGCGCACGGTCGTCGGGTCGAACCCGGACGCATAGACATGCATCGGGGTCCGGCCATCCACGGCAATCCGAGGCAACGACCGGTTAGGCGCCGATGGGTCCGGCGCCAGCAATCCGGGGTCAGGATCGGTTACCGCACCCGGCGTGTCGCGCCCGGGCGGCTGCTCCGCAAATGGCGAGGGACCCGGCGCCGCGGGCACCTTCACGTCCGCCGCGACCGGTTCGGGGGGCGCAGCAGCTGCCTCCGCCTGCGCAACGCGCTGCTTCGGCGGACCCAGCGACTGGAGGATCACCGCGGCGAAACCGAACATCGCAAGGATGATCATCCAGAACCGCCCAAGTCCCCGCCATCCCGACAGGAACTTCAGGACCCGGGCGGCCACCGGCAGCTTCTGACGCTAGTCGGCGGAGGCGCTTTTCTGCGCCGCCATCGCCGTCACCACGGCCAAGCCTTCCTGCAACTGGAAGTCCGTGTCATCCGGTTTGGCAGGGTCGAACTTCGGGAAACCCTCCGGCGGCTTTTCCGGGATCTGCTTGGCGATGGCCGGCAGGTCGGTGCGCGGTGCGACGGCCTGCGGACTGGTGCCGCCCGAGTTGCTGAGTACCTTGTTGTAGTCGGCCTCGTGCTCGCCGCCGAAGCTGCCGCGGTCCTCCCGCGTTTCCTTCACCTCGACATCCGGCGCGATCCCCAGCGCCTGGATCGAGCGGCCGGACGGCGTATAGTAGCGCGCCGTGGTCAGCCGCATCGCCCCGTTGCCGGGCAGCGGGATCACCGTCTGCACGGAACCTTTGCCGAAGCTGCGGGTGCCGACAAGTACGGCGCGATGATGATCCTGAAGCGCGCCGGAGACGATCTCCGACGCCGACGCGGAGCCGCCATTGATCAGCACCACCACGGGCGCGCCGTGCATGATGTCGTCGCCCTTGGCATCCCAGCGCTGGCTGTCTTCCGGGTGGCGCGCGCGGGTGGAGACGATTTCCCCCTGCTCGACGAAGTCGGACGACACCGCGACTGCCTGATCGAGCAGGCCGCCCGGGTTGTTGCGCAGATCCAGGATCAGCCCGCGCAGCTTCCCGCCGTTCTGGGCTCGCAGGGCCTTGACCGCCTGCTTGATGCCGGCATCCGCCTGCTCGGTGAACTGGCTCAGTCGGACATAGCCGATATCGTTCGGCTCCATCCGCGATTTCACCACCTGGATGTGAATCGTCTCGCGGATCAGCGGCACTTCGATCGGCTTGTCCACGTCCTGGCGCTTGATGGTCAGGACGATCTTGGAGTTGGGAGGGCCGCGCATCCTGTCCACCGCATCGTTCAGCGACAGGCCGATAACCGTCTTGCCGTCCAGCGCGGTGATGATGTCGCCCGGCTTGATTCCGGCACGTGCCGCCGGCGTGTCGTCGATTGGCGAGACGACCTTGATGACGCCCTTGTCCTCGCTGACCTCGATCCCCAGGCCGCCGAACTCGCCCTTGGTTTGGATCTGCATGTCCTTGAAGGCTTTGGCGTTCATATAGGAGCTATGCGGATCAAGCCCGGTCAGCATCCCGTTGATCGCGTTCTCCACCATGTCCTTGTCGTCGACCGGATCGACGTACTCGGCGCGGACCCGTTGCATCACGTCGCCGAATACCTTCAGCAACTGGTACATGTCGGTGTGGCTGCTGTCCTGGGCGAAAGCGTTGCCCAGCGCGCCAAGCTGCGGACCGGCGGCGACGCCGGCGACGAAAGCTGTTCCAACCAGCAGGCCGTAGCGCCAATACCGCGAGCGGAGACCCATGCGTTCTTTCCCTTCGACGCCGCGGAGCCGGTCCGGGCGCTTGATCAGTCGTTATCGCCGGAAGGCCGATCGGTTTCAAGCAAACGATTTCATCATGTTGTGGCTCGGCCGCCGCCGTCGCGTCCAGTGTTGATTTCGTAAGGTTGGGCTTTCGCACCGCGATGCCCACGTTCGTCCAGCCCGCGTTGAGTTTGACCCGCGATCACACCACAACCGTGACGGCCCGGCCCAATGCCGTCATGGCCAGGATGGCGCCGCCTGGTCATTAGCTGCTTCCCCTCAACCAGGGTGCCGGATTTATCGGCTGGCCGTCATGCCGCAATTCGACATACAAAGCCGGCCGACGGGCGCTAGACCCTGGCTCCCAGTTCGCCATAACCCCCACCGGTTCCCCGGAAACGATGCTCTGGCCAAGCCTGACGTCGAGATGCTCGAAGCCCGACAGCACGACGTGGTAGCCGCCGCCGCAATCGACGATCAGCAGCAGCCCGTAGCTACGGAACTCATTGGCGAACACCACCCGCCCGCCGCAGGGGGAAATCACACGCGCCCCCGGCGGCGCATGATACGAAACGCCGGTTGCCGGGCCGCCATCCGTCTCCTCGCCCCAGCCCTTTACCACCACGCCGATCACCGGCGGCTGCAACTGTCCCCGCGGACCGGTTGCCGCAGCGATCGATCCGGCGCCGGCCGGGTGCGCTGCCACCGCTTCCCGCTCGCGGGCCGCCTGAGCCTCGGCCGCGCGCTTTTGCCGCTCCGCCCGGGCCGCGTCTTCGCGCGCCTTTGCCTCATCGGTGCGGCGCTGAGCCTCCAGCGCGGCCAAAGCCGCTCGCAGGGAGTCCGTGCGCGCCGCGGCGAGTTCGGCCTGGCTGGCGGCCTGCTTCGCCTGCGCTTCCGCGGCCGCCTGCGCGGCATGCGCGTCCGCAATCGCCTTGTCCAGCGCATCGCCCTCGCGCTTCTGCGCCGCCTCGGCCTCGGCCAGGCGCGGCGCGGCCTCGTGCAGCGCATCGGTCGCGGCATCCACCTTTGCCTGATCGCGCCGCAAGGCTTCCGCCTCGACTTCCAGTTGGCGCGACAGGCTTTGCAGCACCAGGACGCCGCGCAACGCGGATTCCGGAGGCGCCGGGACTGCCAACAGAGTCTCCGCCGGATACAGCGACAGCCGCTCGATCAGCGGCAGCAGCGGCTGCAGTGCCTCAGCACGCTGCTTCAGGCGCTGTTCGGCATCACGCCGCTGCTCGGCCAGCGCATCGATCCGGGCGGCTGCATCCGCGGTCGCCGCTTCGGCCAGACGGAGCTTGGCCGCCGCATCCGCCCGCTCATACGCCAGCTTCAGAGCCTCCGCCGCCGCACGGGCGGCACGGGCGGCGGCCTCCTTTTCCGCGGCAAGCTGTTCGCCTTTCAGGCGTTCCGCATCGCGCAGGTCACGCCGGGTGGCGTCCTCGCCGGGTGCGGCAGCGCCCGCGATCGCCGGGACGACCATCGACAGCGCGGCCAGCATCCCGATCGTGCCAAAGCCGATGCGCCGAATCGCCGCTCTCCCGCTCATGTGCAAACGTTCTAATCAGGTATCGGGTTCAGGCTTCAAGTCTAATGTGCGGCGTCACTGGCTGATCACGATTGGCTCGCCCATGGCGATCGCCTCCGGTGCGGGACCCACCAGGACGAGACCGCTCGCCAGCACGACCTCCAGCCGCAACGGACACCAACCACCCGCCGGATGCACACCTTCGAACAGCAGATCGGCTTCGAGCCCGCTGCACAGTGTATTCAGCGGATGGTAGAGGCCCGCGACGTTCACGACCTCATGCACGTCCGGACGCGGCCGCCACACCGGCGCTTGTGCCGCGACACCATCGAGCGTCAGTCGCACCCAACGCACGTCTGCGTTCGCGAGGCACCAGCCACCGACGCGGGTCGTGACGCCGGCCGGCGTATCCCGGGCCAACAATTCTATGCACCAGCGTGGCCCCGGCCCGCCCATTGCCGTATGGGGATTCGTGAACGCCACCGGCGGCGGCTTCGGCCGGGCGGAGAACACCTGCACCCGCGGACCCGATCCCTTGGTCAACCATAGCAGCATGGCATGCGACGAATCCTGACGCGCAAGCAGTTCGAAGAACGGCTGCCCGGCCGATGCGGTCAACGGCGCCAGTTCCCTGGCAAAACCCTCGGACAGGCCCGCCGACTCGCACAGACTCCGCGCCGCCTCGGCACCAAGCGGATCGGGCGCTAGCGGGATCATCTCCGCGGTCACAAATCCGACCTCTTTGGCCAGATCCTCCAGCGCCTCGCTGTCGAATACATGTTTCTGGTCGACGTTGCTCAGGAACCTGAAATCGCCCTGATGCATCAGCAGCAGCCTGGACCTCGCCAGGACCCCGATCGCGGCACAATTTTCCGCCGGCCAGGTTCTTTCCCGGGCGAACGCCTGAACCAACGCTTCCGCCATCGCCTGGCACAGCGCCTGGCGGTAGCGGCGGTTATGCACGATGAACCATGCGCGTCCGCCGGGCTTCAACACCCGGTGCACCGTCGCCAGGAACGCGCGCGAATCGCCGATACGTCCCATGACATCGACGCCCGCAACCGTGTCGGCCACAGCGTCGCGGATCGCGTCCTGGTGGCCGCTTATGGTCGCAAACACCACCGGCGTTTCGTCCGTTCCGCTGCGGGACAGCAGCCGATTGCGACACGACCGGACATTTGCCACTGCGGTGTCCACCGCGAGCAGACCGCGCATCGGCACCGCGGAAAGCAGCGATTCCGTCATTTGGCCGATGCCGCAGCCAAGCTCCAGCACGTCGCCGAGGTAGTTTGGCCAGCGCGTGCCCGCAGCTTTGCGGATGCGGCCCAGAAGATCGCCGATCGGCGGCTCGCCGGCCGCCGGATCTGCGCCGTAACGATGCGGGTCATTGGGTCCCGGCACCGCGTATCCGACAAAGTCGGCAATCTCATCGGCCACCGCGACGGTCCGGCCGCAAGCCGTGCAACTCAACTCGTTCGGGGACACCGGCGCGAGCCGGCCCTTGCAGTCCGGGCAGTGCAGCCGATCGTGTAGGTTCATCGCGCGTCAGCGGCCGGTGAAGTGCGGCGTGCGCTTTTCCTTGTAGGCACGAATACCCTCCTGGAGGTCGTCGGATTGCCGAACGCGGGCGATGGTCTGGCTGACCGCGACCATACGCTCAATCGGTCCGGTTGGCATGATTTCATTTACCAGCCGTTTCAGAGCGCCGATGACCAGCGGGGCGGATTCAACGAGCTGCTGCGCCATTTCCAGCGCTGCGGTTTCGTGCTCGCCGTTCGGCACGACGCGGTTGACGAAGCCGACGTCGTAGGCGCGCCGGGCGGGGATCTTCGCGCCGAGCAGCATGACCTCCATCGCCAGCTTGTGCGGCATCCGCGCCGCCAGGGAACTGATGCCGCCCGCCGTAACGCCGAGCTTTGCCTCCGGGTAGTAGAACTGCGTGTCTTCAGTGGACACCATCAGGTCGCACATCATGACCAGCACGATCCCGCCGCCGACAACCCAGCCCGTGGTCGCGGCGATGATCGGCTTATCGGTCTGGAAGCCGACATTGGGGATGGCGCGCCAGAGCTCCGGCAGGTCGTTGACATCGGCGCCCGAGGTGAATGCGCGATTGCCGGCGGAGCTGAGGATGGCGACGCGCTTGTCCGGTTCGGCGTCGAACGACTTGAAAGCCTGCTGCAGCTCCACCGCAACGGCCTGGTCGATGGCGTTCAGCCGCTCCGGCCGGTTGATGCGGATGATGGAGATCGGGCCTCGGTCTTCGACGGTGACGGCTGGCATGGTATCGGGTCCTCGGGCTTTTGGCGGGGCGGCGGAAAATGGCTGGGGCGGGGGAATAGTCCATGACGGACGGGTTTTTCCAGGACGATCAAAAAATGTCGAGAACGTTGACAATACGACAGGAACGGCGCGAGGTTGCCGCGCTTAACGATAAGGGCGGTGTTTTCATGCGGTACGTGCTCGTGCTGCTCGTCATGTTCGTTTGCGGGCCCGCGCGCGCGGACGATCTTGTCGAGCCGACTGTCGATTTCACCGCGACGGCGGTGCATGAGACCGGGGCTTACCGGCAGACGGAGACCATCCACTATACGCCCGGCAAGCTGCGGATCGATCCGGGGAAGGGATTCAGCAGCACGATACTGGACCTGAAGACGCAGACGCAGTGCCTGCTGATGGCGAATCATACCTATCTCGTGCTGCCGATGGATGATGAGCTGTTCCGCCGATTCATCGCGCGGACTCCGGCCATGAGCGGCGCGCACAAGATGGGACGGGCGCGGATGCAGGGCCAGGAGACGACGAAATACGCGTTCGGCGACGACGGGGCGCTGGAAGCCGCGGGATATTACTGGGTGACGGATACCGGGATTATGGTGCGGCGCGAGTATAATGACGGGGTTTTCGGCAGGGATGTCCACCACGTGGAATACCTGACGGATATCTCGGTGGAAAAACAGCCGGCCGATATGTTCGTGGTCCCGCCGGGGTACAAGCGGGCGAAGTGAGGGTCAGTCGCCCGAGCGTCCCTTGTGTCACGATGGACCTTGTGCAGGCCACGACACAATGGACGGCGGTTGGGCTGGCCGACGGCCCTACATCGTTGCGCCGATAACCCAGGGTGCGAATTCCGCGGCGCCGAAATCGAACTGCTCACTCTTGGTCCGCTCACCCGATGCGACGCGCAGGATGTGATCGAAAATCCGCTGCCCGGCCTGCTGCACGGTTTCATCGCCGTCGAGGATGGTGCCGCAGTTGATGTCCATGTCGTCCTCAATGTGTTTGTAACAGGGGCAAAAAAGTGGGCCAGCCCACATTTTTCGCTTGCCCCGGCTCGAATCGGTCAGATTCTGTGCGGATGTGCCGCCGCCGCCCGCCCTCTCCGATCTGAGCCGTGCAGAGCTTGAGGCTCTGCTGGTCGAGC
>NZ_CAJATU010000099.1 GCF_903944925.1 uncultured Rhodopila sp.
CCAATCCACTCTTCAGTCCCCCCGTACCCACAAGGTCCGGGGGGATCAGCCTTTAAACACCGGACGCGGGGTGGAGCAGCCCGGTAGCTCGTCAGGCTCATAACCTGAAGGCCGCAGGTTCAAATCCTGCCCCCGCAACCAACGGCAACACCAACATCGCAGCCGCCGGGCACCGGATTGTGCGCGGCGAAGATCATCGGCAGCCCCGATTGCAACATCACCACGGCGGAGAGCGCCCGTCCAGGCCGCCTCAATACGCGCCAACTCCTGCGGCGAACCAATCCAGCCAATCCCCGTAAAGCCAAAGCAGCCAGCCCGCGACCGCCAGGAACGGGCCGAACGGAATCGCCGTGCCGGCGCCAACCCGCTTGCCGAACGCCATCGCAACCCCCGCCGCCGCCAGCCCCAGGCAGGACGCCAGCACCAGGACCAACGGCAATCCGCTCAACCCGAGCCATGCCCCCAGCGCTGCCAGCAACTTGGCATCGCCCAGCCCCAGCCCATCGCGGCCGCGCAACCGGCGATAGATCCAGGCCGTGCCGAACAGCAGCAGATAGCCCAGCGCCGCGGCCAGGGCGTGATCCGTCACATCGTCCGGGCTGCTGACAGCGGTGACGGCCAGCCCCGCCAGCAGCAGCGGCAGGGTCAGCACGTCCGGCAGGATCATGCTCCGCACATCGATCCACGCCGCCGCCAGCAGCGTCCACCCCAGCAGGCACCCGAACCACAGCGCGAGTCCCGCGGCGGCGGTCGCGGCCCAGGCGGCAACCCCGACCGCGGCCAGCTCGATCGCGACAACAAACGACCCGATGGCGTGGCCGCAGTAGCGGCATCGTCCGCCGCTCAGCCCGTAGCTGAGCAATGGGATAAGATCCCTCACCCCGAGCCGGTGACCGCAATGATCGCACGCCGAACGTTCCACCGCGACGGGGCGGCCCGCCGGCAGCCGCAGGATCAGTACGCCCAGGAAACTGCCGATAAACGGGGCAGCCAGAAGTGGCAGTAGCGCGGATGCCGACATTTAGACCGCGATGTCATCTAGGAAAGAAGTCTTGACAGCAACCCACAACCCAAGGTAGAACTTTCGCGGCAGCAGCAAGGACCGGCCGGCATGACACAAAACACCGCGGACGAAGACGACACACTCCATCCCGTCGATATCCTCATCAACGTCATCGTCACGCTGCTGGCGCCGATGTTCATCGCCGGCACCGGCGGCAACATCCACCACGCCCGCATCGCGGCGCTCGATACCGTCAAGTCCTACTGCGCGCAAAACCAGGCCTCCCTGATGGCGGTGGCGAAGATCATCGGCTTTGGCCTCGCCACCCTCGGCTCGCTCAGCCTGTCGATGGCGGACGACCTCTCCATCCCGATGATCCTCCGCCTGCGCGGCAACGCCAACGCCCTGGACCGCTCGAGTGACCGAAACGAACGCGCGTTGAAAGCCTGGCAGGCGCTGCCCGCCGCCGAAGCACCCGCCAACGGCTTCGACGAAGCCGCAGTGCGCGCCAGCGTGGCCGAGGCGGTTCGGCGCTCGGCCGAATTCCACGCCCCGCCGCCGCAGCAGCCACCGGCACCGCGTGCCGAACCCGTACCTCCGCCGCGCGAACAACCGGCCGCCGAAACACATCCGTTCCGGGCCCAGTGGGCCGCGGCCATGGCACAGGTGGCGCAGGAAGAACTGGCCGAGGCCGCCAATCCCAACCTGCCGCCCGATCAGCGCCGGGTGGCAACCGCGCGCGCCGCCCTGTTGAGCAACAACGCCAACGCGCTGCTGTCGGGCAAAACGGTGGAGCGGCCGCGACCCGGCGACCTCGACTGGGCGAAGCGGCCGCCGCCGGGCTGAGGCGGGCGGCGCTACCGGGCAGCCGACGGCGTATACCGCCACACACTCGCGGGCGGAAAGTTCAGCGGCGTCCACGCCTCACGCTTCGCCGCCAGCCGGTGATGCCGCGCCGGCAACGGCGAGGTCACGCAGTAGCTGTAGTGCAGGAAGCCGCGTCCCGGTGCCACCGCCTCGATGGCGTCGATAAACCTTTGCTGCTCGGGCCTGGGCAGCAGCACCAGCGGAATGCCGCACACCACGGTGCCGATGCGGCCATGCCAATGCGCCGGAATCAGCGACGAGAGTTCGCGGGCATCGCCCTCGATCACATTGACGCCCGGCAGCACCCGCCGCAGATGCTGGGCCATGTCGGGGACGATCTCGACCACGAACAGCCGCTCCGGCGGCAGGCCGCCGCCCAGCAGCGCCCGCGAAATGACGCCGGTTCCGGCGCCGAGCTCGACGATCACTTCATCGCCGCTGCGCCGGCTCTGGCGCACGATGCGCTGGCAAAGTGCATTTGAAGACGGAACGATGGAGCCCATCTGCAAGGGATTGGCGAGCCAGCGCTTGAAGAACATGCCGGGGTTGGCGGTCGAGGGTTGGTCCGTTGCGGGTGCCAATGCAACCTGCATGTCAGACGATTGTAGCATTTGTGTCATGGATGTGTCATTTTCCGAGATTATGCGTGCAACGTGACGGCCTCTACCGGAATATGAGACGGTCGGGAACCCGTAATCCGATGGTAAAATTCACTGCCGGGGTTTCCTTTGATCTAAGCGAAACGTCGGCTATACACTCGCAGACCGACGCTCGTTCGCCGGGGCGACCAATCAGGGGCAAGATCGGCATTGCATGACAGCGCGCATTCTGATCGTTGACGACGTCCCGGCAAACACCCGGCTGCTCGAGGCAAAGCTCGCAGCCGAGTACTATCAGATTGGCACCGCCCGTGACGGGTTCGAAGCAATTGCCAAAGCGAAGACGTGGCAACCGGATCTGATTCTGCTGGATGTCATGATGCCCGGCATGGATGGCTATGAGTGCTGCCGCCTGCTCAAGGACGATGCGGTAACCTTGCATATCCCGGTGGTCATGGTGACGGCGCTCGGCGAACCGGGGGAGCGGCTGCGCGGACTGGACGCCGGTGCGGACGATTTTCTCACCAAGCCGGTCGAATACGATACACTGATGACCCGGGTCCGCAGCCTGGTGCGGCTGAAGCGGCTGCTGGACGAATGGCGCGCCCGCGGCGATACCGCCAGGGCGCTGGGGCTGACCAACGACCGCACCGTCATTCCCTCGATTGCCGGGGCCCGGGCCCTGATTGTCGATGACTGGGAGCAAAGCGGACAGGCGATCCAGGACGCGCTGACCGAAGACGGCGTGATTCCGGCGTTGGCGCGCAACAGTGCGGACGCCATCGCCATGACGAATGCGATCACGTTCGACCTGATTGCGATCAACATGACCATGACCGGTGAAGACCCGCTCAAGCTCGTGTCGGCCCTGCGCGCGGCGGATGCGACGCACGAAACCCCGGTGCTGCTGGTCGCCGAGCCGGGCGACAAGGACCGCATCCTGCGGGCGTTTGAACTCGGGGCCAACGACTGGCTCGTGCAGCCGATAGACGGCAACGAACTCCGCGCCCGGGCGCGCAACCAGATCCGCCGCAAGTTCTACCAGGATCGGCTGCGCTCCGACCTCGGTACCGCGCTGGAGATGGTGCTAACCGACCCGCTGACCGGCCTTTACAATAAGCGCTACCTGGAGCGCCACCTGGGCGGCCTGATCGAAACCGGCAAGGGACGCCACCTGGCGATCCTGATGGTCGATGTCGATCACTTCAAAGCGGTCAATGACGCCTTCGGCCATGCCGCGGGTGATCGCGCGCTGCGGCTGATTGCCGACTCGCTGCGCCTGAACACCAGGGTATTCGATTCCGTGGCCCGCTACGGCGGCGAGGAATTCGTCGTCGTCATGCCGGGCACCGGACCCGAAGAAGCCATCGCCGCGGCGGAGCGGTTGCGCGCCGCCGTCGAAGCGATCGACTTTTCGCCGGTGCCGGGAACACGCTCACCGCTGACGGTGAGCGTCGGGGTCGCTTTCACGCCGGCCGAGACGGGGCTGCCGGACATCCTGCTCAACGCGGCGGATGCCGCGCTGTATCAGGCCAAGCGCAATGGCCGCAACCGGGTCGAGATCGCCCAAACCGTGGCTGCTACTTGATTTTGGCTTCCTTGAACGGGACGTGCTTGCGGACGACGGGGTCGTATTTGTTCAGTTCCAGCTTGTTCGTCTGGGCGCGCGCGTTCTTTTTCGTCACGTAAAAAAATCCGGTATCCGCCGTGGATACCAGCTTGATCTGCACCGTATTCGACTTGGCCATAAGCCTGATCCTTGCAAACGGACGGGACGCCTGCCCGCCTCATGAGGGGCGGCAAAATGCTCAACTGGACACCCCGGGTCAAGGGTTTGCTTGGGTAGGGCGCGGAATGGGGTCCAGCGATGCGCGGGAGATGGCTGCGTCCCGCCATCGCCTGCACGCCCGGCCGCCCCCGATCCGCCCCGCGGTCGCCCACTGTGTCATGGCCGGCGTTGGCCCGGCCACCCACGACTTGCGGTGTATGCGGCGGCAAAGTCGTGGAGGGGCGGAATAAATCCGGCCATGCCACGGGCGACAGCCGGGGGACAGCCGGGGGACAGCCGACCATAACGGCAGGGACGGTTGACCTCACACAACCCGATGCAGCAGCGGCGCCCCGGCTGCCACCCGGCGGCAGTTTTCCGCCGCGAGCGCAAAACTGCGGTCGAAGGTGCCGGTGGTCAGCCACCCGACATGCGGGGTCACGACGACATTCGGCAACGCCAGCAAAGCGTCCCCCGCCGCAAGCGGTTCAGCCTCGAACACGTCCAGTCCGGCACCCGCAAGGCGCCCCGACTCCAGCGCCCGGATCAGTGCCGGCTGATCGACCAGCCCGCCGCGGGCGGTGTTGACCAGGATGGCGCCCGGCTTCATCCGCGCCAGCGCCCCCGCATCGAGGATCCCGCTGGTCTCCGGCACCAGCGGCAGGTGCAGGCTGACGATGTCCGCCTCCGCCAGAAGCCGGTCCAGCGGGCAATACGCCGCGATCGTATCCGCCACCCGGTTCCGGGCGTAATACATCACGGAGCAGCCCATCGCCGCCAGCATCGGCGCCGGGATTTTCGGGATCGCGCCAAACCCGATGAGCCCGACGCTGCGGCCGCCGAGTTCGTTGATCCCGTCCTGCAAGCCGGCATCCATCCATGTCCCCGCCCGCAGCCCGCGGTCGAAGGCGGGAATGCGGCGGAGCACCGACAGCATCAGCCCGAGGGTCAGCTCCGCCACCGCCCGGGCGTTGGTCCCGGGCAGGTTGCAGACCGGGATGCCGCGCAGCTTTGCCGCCTCCAGGTCGATGGTGTTCACGCCAACGCCGATCTTCTGGATCAGCTTCAATTTCGGCGCCGCCGCGATCATCCCGGCGGTGCAGGGCTGCAGCACGTGCCACAGCACGTCGCAGTGCGGCAGCAGGCGGCTCAGGGTCTCGCTGTCGTCCTCGCGGCAGACCGACACGCTCAGTCCCTCCAGCCGCCCCAGCCGTGCGGCCAAATCGGCTCCGGCAGAGGCGTGATAGACGATGTTCACGCCGGGGAGCGTCCCAGCACCGAGCCTCCGGCGAAGCGGGCTTTGCCGCCGAGGGCTTCCTCGATCCGCAGCATCTCGTTCCACTTCGCCATGCGCTCGCCGCGGGCGAAGCTGCCGACTTTCAACTGCCCGGCACCCCAGCCGACGGCGAGGTGGGCGATGGTGACGTCCTCGGTCTCCCCCGACCGGGCGGAGACGATGGTGGCGTAGTCGCATTCCTGCGCGACGCGGCGGGCATCCAGCGTCTCGGTCAGGGTGCCGCGCTGGTTCGGCTTCAGTAGCACCGTGTTCGCCGCCCCCCTCGCCGCCGCATCCCTCAGCCGATCGGCGTCGGTGACGAGGAAGTCGTCGCCGACGATCTGGATGCGGGAGCCGAGGGCGCGGGTGATGGTGACGAAGCCGTCGGTGTCATCCTCCGCCAGCGGGTCCTCGATCGACAGGATGGGATAGCGCGATACCCAGCCGGTCAGCAGGGCGATCATCTCCCCGGTGGACAGATCCTTGTGGTCCAGCGCCAGGGTGTAGCGGCCGTTCCTGCCGAACTCCGACGCGGCGACATCCAGCGCGATGCCGATCTGCTCGCCGGGGCGGAAGCCGGCTCTTTCGATGGCGGCGACGAGGGTGTCGAGCGCCTGTTCGTTCGATGCGAAGGCCGGCCACCAGCCGCCTTCGTCGGCGACGCCGCGCAGGGTGCCGGCTTCGGCCATCAGCATGCCGGCGGCGCGGTAGACCTCTGCGGTCCAGTCCAGCGCCTGCGCGAAGCTCTCCGCCGCCGGGCACATGACCATGAAATCCTGGACATCCACCCGCCGATCGGCGTGGGCGCCGCCGCCGAAGATCTGGATTTGCGGCAACGGCACCAGCGTGGCGTCGGCGCCCCCGAGGTGGTGATACAGCGGTTCTCCCACCACCGCGGCGGCGGCATGGGCGGCCGCCATCGATACCGCCAGGGTGGCGTTGGCGCCCAGCCGGGTCTTGTTGCGGGTGCCGTCCAGCTCGATCAGCCGCTCGTCGAGGGCTTCCTGGTCCGCCGCGTCAAAGCCGACGAGGGCGCGGGCGATGATGGTATTGACGTTGGCGACGGCCTTGCGGACGTCGTAGCCGCCGAACGCCGCCCCGCCGTCGCGCAGGTCGAGCGCCTCATTCGACCCGGTGGAGGCGCCGGCCGGAGCGATGGCGCGGCCCACCGCACCGCCTTCCAGCAGCACGTCGGCCTCCACCGTCGGGCGGCCGCGGCTGTCCCAGACGCGGCGGGCGTGAACATAGGCGATCCGCGTGTCGGTCATCGGGCGATCTCCTCCTGCCAGGCGCGAGCCATATCGGTCAGGTGATCAGGTTGATCCGCGAGCAGCCGCCGGGCGACCTTGCGGACCCGCTCGCGATCCGGGTCCGTTGTAATGTACTCGACCGGCGACTTGCCATCCACACGTGCAAGGAACAGCGCCGGCAGCAGGTGGGCGGCGCGGGCCTCCAGCGCGGCCCGGGGTTCCCAGGTGACGCGGCGCAGGTAGGCCGCCGCCATTGCCTGGAAGCTGTCGAGCAGGGCGGCGCGGCGGGCCGGAACCCAGAGGCATTTCAGCAGCAGGTGGTTCAGGCAGAAGGCCAGGTCGAAGGCCGGATCGCCCCACCAGGCGCACTCGGCGTCGAGGAATACCGGCCCGTCCGGACCGCACAGGATGTTCTTCGGGCTGACGTCGCCGTGCACCAAAGCGTGCTTGTTGGCCAAGGTCGTCTCGGTCAGCGCCTGCATCCGGCCCGCCAGGTCCGGGTGCGCCCGGCCGGTCTGGATCAGGTAAGGCTCCAGCCGGATGTCGTGGAAGATCCGGTCCGTCGGGAAGTCCGCGGCCAGGGAGGGACGGGCGGCGGTCGCGGCATGGATGCGCACCAGGGCGGCGGCGACCGCGGCGGCGAAGGCCGGATCGACCAGGCCGTCGCGCAGCCTCGCCTTCCAGAGCGGGTAGCGATCGGGTGGAAGATACGCCATCGCCAGGGCGCCGGTGGACCCGTCCTGGCCCAGCAGGTCGGGTGCGGCGCCCGGCACGGCCTTGTTGGCGACGCGCATCCAGCGCGCCTCATACAGGTTGCGCTCCACCGGCGCCTGCCAGTTGGCTTTCACCCGCAGCTTCGGCAGTGCCCGCTTGATGCAGATCGGCCCCTCCGGCAGGTCGATCCGCCAGATATCGGACGACACGCCGCCGCACAGCGGCTCGCCGGACGGCGTGGGACCGTGCAGCAGCCGCATGCGGTCCAGCGCGGAGAGGATATCGGCGGGGAGCGGTTGCCTCATCGGCGGGACACTACCGGGTTGGACGGAACGGTAAAGCCGGGGTGCGGATCATTTTCGCCCCGCTCCGGTATCAAAGACGCCCGGATGTCGCTACATGACAGGGCATTCATGACGCCAAACGAGACAGCCGCACAGGACTTCGCGAACGGCCGGTGGCGCGCCTCGGTGCCGGGGCGGCGCAGCCGGCGGGTGCTGGTGATCGCGATCTCGCTGTCGGTCCTGGCGCATCTGCTGCCGTTTGGTGTGGTCGCCCTGATGCCGCCGCTCACGCCCGTGAAAGCCGCGCCCGAGGTGCAGGGCGAGGTCGAACTGCTGATGGTGGAGCAGAAGGGCGCCGCACCGAGCCAGGCGGGGCAGCCCTCCGATGGCAAGAACACGCCGGAAGCTGCCAGGCCCGCCGCGAAGGCCCGGGACAAAACCGACACGCCACCGGTGCCGGAGATCGCGGCCCCGTTGCCGCCAACGGATGACACCGGCGAAGCGGTGCCGCCGCCTCCGGCCGCCGCCACCGCCGCGGAAACGCCGCCGGCGCCGCGGGCCTCGCCCAGTCCGCCGCCGCAGCAGGAGGCCCTGGTCTTCAACTTCGCCGGCACCGACAGCGACACCAATGCGCGGGTCGTGTCCGGCCATGTCCTGCCGGCGATGCCGGATGACAGGTTCCGCAACCGGCCGCCGCCCTATCCGCTGGAAGCCGCGATGCGGCGGGAAACCGGCGCCGTCCTGGTCCTCATTCATGTGTCGGCCTATGGGCTTGCCACTGGCGCCGAGGTGGTGGAGAGCTCAGGGTCGCCGCTGCTGGATGAGGCGGCCGTCGCGGCGGTGCGGAAGTGGCATTTCCATCCGGCGATGCAGGAAGGCCAGGCGGTTCCGTTCGACATGCCGTTCCGTTTCGTGTTCTCAGCCAACTGAGGTGTCCATGGTGCGTATCGATCGGGTGACGACGACGGGTGGCGACGCGGGCGAAACCTCGCTCGGCGACGGTTCGCGGGTGCCGAAAACCGACCTGCGGATCGACGCCATGGGCGCGGTTGACGAGGCGAATGCCAGCATTGGCCTGCTGCGGACCCTTACCCGCACCCGGCCGGAGGAAGACGCGATGCTGGCGCGCATCCAAAACGACCTGTTCGACCTGGGCGCCGATCTCTGTGTCCCCGGGGCGGCTGCCGATCGGCTGAGGCTGACGGAGGGGGTGGTGGGACGGCTGGAGGCGGAGGTGAAGCAGATGAACGCGGCGTTGCCGCCGCTGACCAGCTTCATCCTGCCGGGCGGGACGGATGCCGCCGCGCATGCCCACATGGCACGGGTCGCGGTCCGCCGGGCGGAGCGGGCGGTTGCACGGGTCGATGAGCTGAATCCCGTTGTACGCCGGTTCATCAACCGGCTGTCCGATCATCTGTTTGTTCTGGCGCGCGTATTGAATGGCAACGCGGCGGAAGATGTGCTGTGGGTGCCGGGCGCCAACCGGTAGCGCTACCGCGTCCCCTTGACAGCCGGATGGCGCGGGGATTGGCATCGCGTCCGCTGACACTGAAAGACCGCCTGTGCCGCAGCTTTCGCTCCATACGCCGATTGGCGACCTGACCGTGGCCGAGGAAGACGGCGCGATCGTCGCCCTGGACTGGGGCTGGGGCGGGGATCAGGTGCGCACGGCATTGCTCGATCGGGCCGAGGCTCAGTTGCAGGCCTATTTCGATGGGGCGTTGACGCGCTTCGACCTGCCGCTGGCGCCCGCCGGCACGCCCTATCGCCGCGCGGTGTGGGACGCGCTATGCGACATCCCGTATGGAGAGACCCGCAGCTACCTCGACATTGCCGCCAAGGCCGGGGGCAGTCCCCGCTCGGTTGGCCAGGCCAACGGGCACAATCCGATTCCGCTGATCATCCCCTGCCACCGGGTGGTTGCCGCCACGCATCTTGGCGGCTACTCCGGCGGCGACGGATTGCCCACCAAACGCTGGCTGCTGGCGTTGGAAAATCCGAACCTGACACTACTCTGACCCTATTTGCCGCACGGAGACACGATATGACCAAGGCAATCCGGATCCACACCAATGGCGGCCCCGAGGTGATGGTGTGGGAGGATGTCCCGACCCCCGAGCCCGGCCCCGGCGAGGCGCTGATCAAGCATGCGGCCATCGGCCTGAACTTCATCGACGTCTATTTCCGCTCCGGCCTGTACAAAGCGCCGAGCCTGCCGCTGATCATCGGCCAGGAAGGTGCGGGGACCGTTACCGCCATCGGCGCGGGCGTGACCGATGTCGTCGTCGGTGATCGCGTCGCCTATGCCGGCCCGCTGGGCGGCTACGCCACCGAGCGCGTCATCGCCGCCGATCGGCTGGTGAAGCTGCCGGATGCGATCAGTTTTGAAACCGGGGCGGCGATGATGCTGCAGGGGCTCACCGCCC
>NZ_CAJATU010000100.1 GCF_903944925.1 uncultured Rhodopila sp.
CGACGGTTCCTCCCGCCCCGCGGCCCGGCGGATCTACCAGCCAGGGGGTGGCGAATTCACCGGCCTCGGGTGGCGATTTGAACCGGCCTCAGGTGGCGAATTCAATCGGCCTCGAGTGGCGATTTGAACCGGCCCGTGCAGTCACATGCTTCCGGACGGCCCTGAGCAGCAGTTCGTGGTCGATGTTGTCAAACAGGCCTTTGATGTCGAATTCCAGAACCCAGTCGTGTTTCCAGCACCGCTCACGCGTGACTGCTACGGCGTCCAGGGCCGATTTTCGCGGCCTGTAGCCGTAAGAGTCCGGCAGGAATACGGGATCCAGATCCGGCTCAATCAGTTGTTTGACCACCATCTGCGCGATCCGATCGCTCACGGTGGGCACACCCAAAATCCGCTGGCCTCCACTCTTTTTGGGAATGGAGACGGCGAGCACCGGCGGTGGAAAGTAGGTTCCCGAACTCATCCGGTTCCAGATCCTGTAGAGATTTCTTCCCAGGTTGGCTTCGAATTGCTCGATCGTCTGCCCGTCCACGCCTGCGGCGCCTCCTTTGGATTTGACCGCTTTGTACGCTTCATACACCAGCCGCTTATCAATCTCGAACGGCTTGTTTGTCGTATCTGTCGACGTCATCCTGTCTCCAGTTGTTTCGGAAATACGACCACCTTGATCCGACCCCTTTGCTCGGGCGCCATTACAGCGCTTTCACCGCTCATACGGGTCGGTCCGCCCCAGTCCCCAGCATCGGTACTCTCGCCTCGCGGTTTTCGCCGCTTGTGCTTCTCCCTTGGCATCAGGGGACTGGTTCCCGCAGTTCCGTGCAAACGCCTGCATCCGCCTCACGCCCCCTCTACGCCGATCGCCGCCCGCACAGTCATCAGGCTCCTCGCGGACTTGTCCCAGAGGATTGTCGCGCCCCTGGTTTCGACGACACCAATTCATCATAACGACGCGTCTTCGAAGGGTTCACTGTCGTTCGTCTTTCGGATGCGTACCTGCTCGAGGTCGTGCCTCGAACTTTTGATCCGACGCTCACCACCACGGCTCTTTACCGCAGCAGCTCGGACTGGTTTGAGACCTGCTCCTGAAAGCCGATCCCGAGGGGCCGCCCCTCATCATTCGCACAGCTTTACGGCACGGGTTCAGTCTAGTTCATGATGAACTCTCCTTTCCGTGCCTCTGCGGCTATCCCCGCACCGAGACCCGCTATCTGCCGGAAACCTTGATCGCCGATGTGCCCCGCATCATTGCCGGTCTGCGGGTCGGACGTGCCTTCAGTGCGATCCCGGTGCCCGATCCCCCGATCATCCGCGGGGGCGCGAGCGGCATCTTCCATGACAAGAGTCTGGCGGGGGTCAGCCGTCACGCTGTTATCCCGAACGTCAATACGGTGGATGGTTTGCGGGAGATCTGGCCGCGCCTGTCGAACGATGAGCGGCGGCTGTTCGACGTCATTGCACGTTCCTATTTGTCCGCGATGATGCCGGACTTCCGCTACCGGCAGACCACGGTGACGTTGGGTGTGCAGACGCATCCGTTTCGGGCCACCGGGCGCCAGCCCATCGAGCACGGCTGGCGAGCAGCGTTTCCCGACTGGCAACCGGCTGGGGAGACGGGCGAGGATGCGCAACTGCTTCCTCCCCTTACGCACGGCGAAACGGCTCTGCTGAGGGATGCCGCCGTTGAGGACAAAGAAACCCGCCCGCCGCCGCGCTACAACGAAGGCACGCTGATCGATGCGATGCAGACCGCCTGGCGGTTCGTCGTCGACGAGGTGCTGCGGGAACGTCTGAAGGCGGCGAAGGGCATCGGCACGCCGGCGACCCGTGCCGAAATCATCCGCGGCCTCAAAGCACAGGGTTTTCTCATTCCGAACGGCAAGCACATCGTGCCTACCGAGCGTGGCCTATCGCTTTTCGCCGTCCTGGAGCAGGCGGATCCGGCTTTGGTCGATCCCGGGGTGACCGCGCAGATGGAACGTTTACTCGACGATGTGCTGGTCGGCCAGCAGGAGATGACCGGCGCGATTGATGCCGTTTGCGCCCGGGCCAGCCGCATCATCAGCCGGCTGCAGGCGGGGGCGGACTGTGGAACCGGCTCGCCGGTGAGCGTCTGGACCGCGGACGGCGCCGACCGGCCGCCGACGGCGGCGATGAAGCGCTTCATCGGCAGCCTGGCCAAACAACACGGTATCCAACCGCCCCGTGGCTACACCACCTCACGTGCAGCCTGCCGCGCATTTCTCGATCGGCATGCGCCGCCAGGCGACGGCGTCCGGTCAAGCGCCGAAGCCGCCTCACGCTTGGCACCCGCGCGGGCGGCGTCAGACAACGGCGATAGCGTCGTGCCGCCGACCGATCACGACGCGCGGTCAAGCGTCGTGTCCGCCAAGCCGGATAGGGAAGTCAACCGCCGCAAGCGGAACGGTGGCGGTACGACAGGGCACGCTAGGCGCCCGGATAAAGCCAGGACCGGCGCCGTCTCGCCGGATGGGCACGAGACCGACACACCCCTGCGCATCCCATTCGACAACAAGGAGGTCGCCCTTCAGCTCGGCGCTCGCTATCGCTCGGGCGGCTGGTATGCGCCGTCCAGCACCGACCTTGCGTGCTTTCGCCAACGCGGATGGCTATGACCCGGCGATAAAGCCGGCCCTCCGTGCCAACGATGATGAGACAACTACCCCCTGGAAGTTTAGACCCGAGGCGCGGAAGGATCATCTCTCTCATGCCCATGCTCCCCACACCAAATGATGCCGAGGCGGGTACCGCTGCGGACGGGGCCGGAGGCCGACGGTCGGCGGCACCCGCCCCGGCATCTCCCGAATTATCCGTCTGTCCGCGACGGCGGACGTTCACGGAACGCGACAAGCTGCGCATTCTCGCCGAGACCGACCGCGCCGCCGATACCGGCGGGGTCGCTTGCCATCCTGCGTCGCGAAGGCATTTATTCGTCAGCTCTTACCGATTGGCGCCGCCAGCGCTGTGGGCAACCCAAGTTATCCACGCGCAATCGCTCCCGGCTTCCGCGTGCAATCGCTCCCGTTTGGCCACGTGCAATCGCTCCCCCAAACCTCTAATTAAGAATCCGCTATACTTCCTCTAGTTGCGACCGCGTCGCTGTAAATAACCTGCACCAGCCGCTTCGTGACCGGCGGCGGGCTAGCCTCTAAGATCAGACCACGATGATCGTCGTACAGCCGAGCGTCCGGATAAGCCGCTTTGACCTGAACAAGCAGGTTCGTGAAGTCGCGACGGAACTTCCGGATCTCCCGATAGCCTTCGCCGAACTGGTTGTAGACAGCCTGCCACGGCACAAACTGAGGCTTGCCGGCAGGAATGCGATGCAGCCGCTGGGCAAGCCAACAGTAGATGTCCAGTGCCACGGCGCTGTGCGCCAGTGCGGCAATCGCCCGCTCGTCCAGCGGCACCGCGAACCGGGCCAGGCTTTCGTAATAGTCAGCGCTCAACCGAAGTGTCTGCGGCCACAGCACCCGCTGCGTCTCTTTCCCTGCTGGCCAAAGTGCGAACGCAGAGACGACCTGCGTATTGACCTGCATGGCCCGCTCGTCGCCATAACGCCAATGTTGAAGGTTGCAGCCGCTAACGACGAAAGTTGCGACTTCAGCATCCTGATTTGCCGGCCGTCCTGAGTACGGCCCATCAGCCGGCGGAAGAAGGCCGTCATGCTGTCCTCAACCGGGATGACCGGCGACTGCCGGCGCACCGCCTCGGTGTTCAGATGGATCAGCAGCAGCCGCGCCTTCGGCCCGTAAGGCAGCGGCAACGGGACGAACTGTCCCGTCTGCGGGTCCATCGCGCTGCCTGCCGTCACCAGCAGCGTGGCTCTGCCCTGCCGCCGCTCCCACTGGCGCACGTTATCGGGGGACCTGGCAGTCGGCAGCGCAGTCTGCGCCAGCACGCTATGCGTGAAGGCGAAGTCCTCGGGCGGCGAGCTCGCGATCTCGGTAGCAAAGTCCAGAAGGCGTTGCTGAATGAGGCTCGCCATGCCGATGGGTCCTGATCGTCTCTGGTCGGTAATACACAGCGTTCCTAATTGGGCGATGAGGGGCGGGAGTGATTGCACGCCATCCAACAGAGCCGAGCGGGCGCTGTCCGCCCCGCCATTGCGCCGACGCGATGACGTAAGGTATTGAGTCGAGATACCAATGAGGACAGCCGAGACAGGTATGGCGGCGGCAGCGAGGCGCATCCCGGCAGAGCGACCGGCCGAGGCGGGAAAGATCGAGCGCATGAAGCAGCGGCTGAGAGAGAACCTCTCGCGCAACCTGCTGCGACTTCGCGTCGAAAAACAGTGGTCCCAGAGGCAGTTGAGCGAGAAGGCTGATATCAGCCAAGTCTACATCTCCCAACTGGAGACCTTGGCCACAAGACCGGCGCGAGGCGCCGGCGCTGGCGGGCCACGACACCGAGCCGTTAGCCTTGACCTCATCGCGGCGTTGGCGGTGGCCTTGGAAGTATCCCCTGCCGATTTGATCTCCGATTGACGATCCTACCAATGGCACCGAATTCTCCGCTTGACCTATTTTATAAACCGTAGTTGTATGTTCCTAGGTTTATTGTAGCCAGCGTCAAGGCGCAACAGCCCGGACAAACACTAAAGATTTACGAGATGACCGAGCCGGGCGGAACCCGGAGAAGGCGGAAATGCGGCCGGCTGGAACCCGACCGCAAATCCTGACCGCAACATGGAGTCACCCATGCCGCAGCTATCACCTGCTAACACGTCCCGACTAGTCAGCACATCCGGAACGTCCGCCGGCCCCGTCTGCTCCTTAATCCCCGGCATCGACGGAGATCTTCAGGTCGTCCACAGTCGGTCGGGCCAAATCTTAATCGACGTCCAATCCGTCCATTTCGACGTCGCGGGCAAGGTCCGGCACGATCACTCGACCATTCGGCTGACCTACGACGCCGTTTGCGCACTGCGAGAGCTGCTTGACCGGATCGCCGAGCCGATGGAGCCGCGTCAGCCGGCGCTATGGAGCGACGCGACGTTTTCCCGGCCGGTCTACACCCGACGCGCTCGCGGCAAGCGGTGGGCTACGGCATGAGCGCGGCCGTGCTCCGGCTTTATGCTCTCCAAGAGGCGAACGCCGACCCGTTTACCATCCCGCCTGCACCGTTTGGCGTTGTTTGTCGCAGCCGGGATCGACGTGCAACGCGGCCACCGTGGAGATCACCCGATCCGTGCTGAGGTTGTGGTGCGGCAGCCCGGGAACGCCAACCCGTTGGGTGGATCCGTCGGTGTAACCCCCGGCCGGGTCCGTTCCTGGATCAACATCAACAATGAAAGATGGTGTCAAATTCAGCAATCCTTCGCTAAAAAACCGGAACATAAACCCAATCAACAAGTTTTCTTCGGGGCTACGGGATTTTGATGATTGACTAGCCGGGCAATCGGCGGAATCCTGCTACCTGAACGTGTGCCGGTGCATCGAAACCGGAATGGCGATCATTCACAACGGCCTTCGGATATTTCGGCCTGCGAATGTAGATACAGAATTTTGAGACTGTAATTCGCATTTTTTGGAGTCGCGCATAGCTTTCTACGTTCTGCGTAAAGAACGTATAAGCATGGCTAATAGGAGGTTTGTGCAATGAAGTCCGCCACTGGATTGCTTGTAGGGAGACGTTTGTCCTTACATCATGTCACTCGCGTTTGGTTCGTTTATGACCAGCATCAACCTCGGGTAGTTTGTGAGGCCGGGGTGACTGGCCTCGGTCTGGCTGCCGTTGCCGGTCTGGCACTCTGCCTTGCCGCCGCGGCGCTGACCAACCCGATCGAGACCATTCCTGAGCCGTTCCACCGAGATCCCAGGTTGGTCGTCGAAAGTCCCGCCCTGCCCCTGCCGGCGCGTTTGATGACGCTCTCCGCGGTGATGCTCACCTCCGGCGTGGCGTGCTTCAGAATGGGTTCCGGGCGATGACCGCGCTTCCTATCGCCGCCGTGCTGGCATTGGCCGGGTCCTGCCAGTCGGCGGTGGACCCGGCGACCATCGCCCGGATCGTGCAGCACGAGAGCGGCCGGGAGCCGTTCGCGCTGCACGACAATACGGCGGGCCGCAGCTACTTCCCCGAAGCCAAGGCGGACGCCTACCGGCTGGCCGAGGGGCTGATCGCGGCCGGGCACAGCGTCGATGTCGGCCTGTCGCAGATCAACACGGCGAACTTCGCGTGGCTCGACTTGTCGCTAGCGGCGGCGCTCGACCCGTGCACAAACATCCGGGCCTCGGCGACGGTGCTGACGTCCTACAGCCGTTATAACACCGGCTCGCCGACACGGGGCATCGCGAACGGCTACGCGACGGCGGTCCAGGGCGTGCGGATTGCCGGCACCGCCCCCGGGCCGCCCGCGCCGCCTGATCCCTGCCCCGAGCCTGACCCGACCGGCTGGCACATCACCGCCCGGGTTCTCGGCTGTCCGCCCGCCGACGACCGGCACACTGTTCCAAGAGGAGAAAGACCATGAAATACGAGCGTATCGTTATTGTGGCGCTGTTGACAGTCCTGGCGCTGCCGGACCTCGCCTACGCGCAGGCGGCGGGCGGCGCTTTCCTCAACGGCGCCATCAACTGGATGCAGACCGCCGTCATCACCTCGCTGGCGACGCTGGCGGTGATCGTGCTCGGCATCATCCTGATGATGCTGCGGTTCTCGCTGGCGCACGCCGCGATGATCTGCGCCGGCATCTGGATCGCCTTCAATGCCGCCTACCTGTCCGGCCTGTTGCACGCATGATCGACGACGACGCGCCCGAGACGGACCCGATCGCGACGCAGGACACCCGCCCGAACATGTTCCTGTGGGTGCCGTACGAACTCGCGATGGTGTTCTTCATCGGGTTCTTCGCCATCGACAACCAGATGCACAGCATCAAGGACGGTCTGATCGTGATTCCGTTCTGGCTGCTGGCCGCCGTATTGGTGCGGCGGGATGTCAACGGCGTGCGGGTCTTCTTCGTGCGCTCCCGGCTGATCCTGCTGCTGCTGGATCAGCACCGGTGGGGCGGCCTGTCCACCAGCCCCTGGCCGCTCAGCGACGAGACGCCCCGTCATGCCGTTTGATCCATACATCGGCCCCGACACCGACCCGAAGTATCGGGCGCGGCCATTCGTTGAAATCGACGGCTCGGAATACGTGCCCGACCTGCACCACATCAGCGAGGACATGGTGCTGCTGAGCGACGGGTCGGTGCTCGCCATGCTGCGGGTGACGCCGTTTCCGTTCGAACTGGAAAGCATGCGGGTGCGCAATCTCCGCCGCCGCCAGATCAACGACCTGGTCCGCGGGCAGGCGGACGACAATGTCACGCTGGCCTTTCATCTCTGCCACCACGATCACGTCCCGCCATTCCGTTGGGGGCGGTTTCGCAGCGGGTTCGCCCGCCGCCTGTTCGAGACCTACGAGCGCAACTGCCTGCAAGGACTGATGGCCAACGACTGGTTCATCACGGTTATCGTGTCGCCCCGGTTCAGCCCCGGGCGCGAGTTGCGCCGCCGCCTGGCGCGGCTCCGCAGGCGGTCGGGCCGGACCGCGGAGGCGACGGCTTCGCCATCGCTGGTGCGGCAGATGCGGACGATCATGCAGTCCCTGACGGCGTATTTCCGGCCAAGTGGCGTGCAGCGCCTCGGCATCCGCAAAGACCGGGAGCGCGGCCGGTGCAGCGAGATCGCCGAGGCGCGCCGGCTGATCATCATGGGACGCTGGCAGGCGGTGCCGCTGACCACGGGCCTGCTGTCCGCCGCGATCTACAACGAGCGGGTGATTTGCGGCACCGCGGCAATCCAGATCTGCGGTCTCGACGGCCCGCGCTTCGCCAAGGTCGTTGCGCTGCGCGACTACCCTGCGGATGAAACCTGGACCGGGCAGTTCTCGCATGTCGTCAAGGTGGACCCCGCCTATCAGCATACGTTCGTCATGGGGCAGACCTTCCGCATCCAGTCGCGCGAGGGCGCGGCGATGCGGATTTATCTGAAGCTGACCCGCATGGCCAACGCCTTCGACGTGCAGCAGAAAGGCGTCAAGCGGCTGGAAGACGCGCAAGAGGAAGTCAAGTCCGGCGAGTTGGTGCGCGGCATCCACAACTTCGGCTACGTCGTCTTTGCCCCGACCATCGACGACGTGCATGCCGCCGCGGGGACGGCCGGCGCCGCCATCAACAAGGGCGGCTGCTCGCCGATTCATGAGGATGGCGGCTCCTTCGGCGCGTTCTGGTCGATGCTGCCGGGCAACCCCGACTGGCTGGAAGGCCGCAGCGGCGGCATCAGTTCGCGCAACCTGACTGCGTTCGCTTCGCTGGAAGCCTTCCCGGCCGGAAACGACAGCGGACATTGGGGCAACGCCATCATGCGCTTTGCCCATAGCGGCGGCGGCGTATGGGACTTCGTGCCGCATGTCGGCGATATCGGCCATGCCGTGTTCATCGGCCGCTCGACCAGCGGCAAGACGGCGCTGGTCTGCCTGCTGATGTTCGCGCTCGAACAGGTTCTGGGCGACGATGACAAGATATTCTACTTCGACAAGGACCAGGGCGCCGAACCGGCGATCCGCGCCGCCGGCGGTTCCTACCTGACGCTCAAGGCCGGCGAGCCTTCCGGCATGGCGCCGCTACGGGGCTTCGCCGACACGCCGAGCAACCGCGCTTCGCTGGAACAACTGATTATCTCCCTGATGCTGTCGGACGGGCGCGGGCCCTTGCAGGAGCGCACCGCCACCATGGTCCGCCGGGCGGTGGCACGGCAGATGCGCCTGCCGCCGGCTGAACGCCGCCTCGGCGCGGTGCGGGCCTTCCTCGGCTACGGCGAGGGCACGGATGGCGCCCGGCTTGACCGCTGGTGTGAGGGCGGCGCGGACGGCTGGCTGTTCGACAACACCGAGGATCTGGTCAGCACCGCAGCACCGGTCGCCGGCTTCGACCTGACGCAGCTGTTCGATCACCCCGCCTGTCCGCATGTCGCGTTCTATCTGTTCGCGCGCATCAAGGACGTCATCGACGGGCGCAGGATCACCGTCATCTGCGACGAGGTGCGCGCCTACCTGAACAAGGACGAGTTCGAGGAGTTCATCCTCGACTTCGCCTTCACGCTGCGGAAGAAAAACGGCCAGCTGTGGATCGCCGGGCAAGAGCCGTCGCACATCATCAACACCAAGGTCGGCAGCGGACTGGCCAACCAGGCGCAGACCATGTGGCTGTTTCCGGCGCGCGACGCCAACCCGGACGAATACCGGCGCCTTGGCTGCACGCAGCCGATGTACCGCGCCATCACCGAGACCATGCCGGCGCTCGGCTACCG
>NZ_CAJATU010000101.1 GCF_903944925.1 uncultured Rhodopila sp.
CATGATGGAATTCGTGCCGGCGAGCAGCATGTCGTGGGCGAACATGGCGGCCTTCATGCCCGAGCCGCACATCTTGTTCACCGTGGTGCAGCCCGCGTCCAACGGCAGCCCCGCGCCGAGCGCCGCCTGCCGCGCCGGCGCCTGGCCCAGACCGGCCGGCAGCACGCAGCCCATGATGACCTCCTGCACGTCGGTGCCCGCAACCCCCGCCCGCTGCACCGCGGCTGCGATGGCGGCGGCGCCGAGGGCCGGGGAAGCCGCGTCCTTCAGGTCGCCCTGGAAGCCGCCCATGGGCGTGCGGGCGGCGCCGGCGATGACGATAGGATCATGGGGTGTCATGGTGTCCTCCTGGGAATCTGTTGGTAGCATCGGTCTGTGTGTCCGGGCCGGACGCTCATTAAACGGGGTGGCACCGTCTGAGCCTTAATTCGGGCGGCACGGCCTGGCCCTATGTGTCATGGCCGGGCCAAGCCCGGCCATGACACGGAAGCAACGACCATGGGTCATGCCCGCTCTCGACACGCGAGGCGCTTGGTCGCGCTCACGCCCCACCCGCGGCGACCTCGCTGTTGCGCAGGATGAAGCGTTGCAGCTTGCCGCTCGGGGTCTTCGGCAGGCTCTTCACGAACGCGATCTCGCGCGGGTAGGCGTGCGCCGACAGCCGGCGCTTGACGTATTGGCACAAATCCTCCGCCAGCGCGTCCGACGCCTCGAAATTGTCGGACAGCACGACATACGCCTTGACGATCTCCGTCCGCTCCTTATCCGGCTTGCCGATGACGGCCGCCTCGATCACCGCCGGATGCTCGATCAGTGCGCTTTCCACGTCGAACGGGCCAATCCGGTAGCCGGATGACGTGATCACATCGTCCGCCCGGCCGATGAAGCTGATGCAGCCGTCCGGCTCCAGCTCCACCGTGTCGCCGGTGCGGTAATAGCCGCCGCCGATGGCCGGGGTCTCCTGCTGCCAATACCCGTTGAAGAACAGCAGCGGCGAGCGCGCGATATCGATCGCCAGCACGCCCTGCTGGTGCGGCGGCAACTCGTTGCCCTCATCATCCAGCACCGCCACCCGATACCCCGGCATCGCCAGCCCCGCGGACCCGAGATGCACCGCATGGCGCAGCCGATGGTGGTTGTTCACCACCATTCCCAGCTCCGTCTGCCCGTAATGGTCGTGTATCGGCGCGGCCAGATGCTCCTCGAACCACCGAATCACCTCCGGATTCAGCGGCTCGCCCGCGCTGCTGACGGCGCGCAACTGGCCCTTCACCCGGGAAGCCGCCTCGGCCCCGGCGGCGATCAGCAGCCGGAACGCCGTGGGCGAGCCGGCCAGGTTGGTGATGCCGTGCGTCTCGATGATGCGGTAGGTGCTCTCCGCCGTGAACGGCCCGTCGTAGAACGTCGTGGTCAGGCCCATCATCAGCGGCCCGGTCACCGCGTAATACAATCCATACGCCCAGCCCGGATCTGCGATGTTCCAGAACTTGTCCTCCGGCCGCAGGTCTACCGCGTCGCGCATGTAGACGTAGAACGGCAGCAGCGCCTTCAGCGGCACCGGCACGCCCTTGGCCAATCCGGTCGTGCCGGAGGTTGACATCATCAGGAAAAGATCGTCGCCGCGCCGTAGCACCGGCTCGAACACCGGCGTCTGCGCGGCGAGTTCGGCGCGGAGGTCGAAATCGCCGTCGCGCACCGGCGCGGCCGTCACCACGGCCACCGCGGGCGCACCGGCGATCTCGTCCAGCTTCGCCCGGTTCTGCGCATCGGTCACCACCAGCTTCGTCGCGCCGAGCCGCAGGCGGTGCTCGATCGCCTTCGGCCCGAACGCGGTGAACAGCGGCTGATACACCGCGCCCGCGCGCCAGGTGCCGAGGATGGTGACCAGCAGCTCCGGCGTGCGCGGCAGCATGCCCGCGACCACATCGCCCGGGCCGATGCCCCGAGCAGTCAGGAACCCGGCGAAGCGGGCGGACTGCTCCTGCAACTCGCCAAATGTCAGGCTGGCGCGGCGTCCATCCTGGCTTTCCCACTCCAGCGCGATCCCGCCGGACGGGACATGCCGATCGCAGCATTCGACGCAGGCGTTGAGGCCGTGCTCGAGGCTGCCGTGCAGTCTGGCGGCCAGGGCTTCGACGCTGAACGTCGCGATTTCATCCGCGTAGTCTGGACGGTCGGTCATCGGTATCTCCTCCGCACGGTCGTTAAAGGACTCTGTTCTTTGAAGGCGCAACGCCTCCGGGCCGATTGAACATCAGGACGGAGTGGCAATCGATGTCCGCACCGAGTATATTTTGCGGCCGGTTTTGCCACAACGCGGGACGGACATGGAACAGCGGACGATCGCGGCCTGCTTCGTCGAGGAGGCGCTGGACAGCCTGCGCCGCCGCGGCCTCGCGACCGAACCGGTGCTGTCTGCGGCCGGACTGCCTGCCGTGGTGCGCGAACCGGTCTCCGCCGAACGCTATGGCGCACTGTGGCTGGCGATCGCCGCCGCGATCGGCGACGAGTTCTTCGGTCTCGGCGGTCGGCCGATGCGGCCGGGCAGTTTCACGCTGCTGTGCCATTGCGTGCTGCACACCGCGACCCTGGAGCAGGCGCTGCACCGGGCGTTGCGCTTCCTCGGCGTCGTGCTGGACGATCCGCGCGGGACGCTGGTGGTGACGGAGGGCATGGCGCAGATCGTCCTGACGGACGCCGGGGTGCCGCGCTCGGCCTTCGCCTACCGGACGTTCTGGCTGATCGTGCATGGCATCACCTGCTGGCTGGTGGGGCGGCGCATCCCGCTGCGGCTGGCGGATTTCCGCTGCCCGGTGCCGGAGCATGGCGCCGAATACGGGCTGCTGTTCGGCGCCCCGGTGCGGTTCGGGCAACCCGTGAACCGGTTGGCGTTCGACGCGTCCTATCTGCGGCTGCCGGCGGTGCGGACCGAGCGCATGCTGAAACAGTTCCTCCGCGGCGCTCCGGCCAATATCCTGGTGCGATACCGCTACGATGGCGGGTTGGTGGCGCGGGTTCGCGGCGTGCTGCGCACGACCCCGCCGGGGATGTGGCCGGGCTTCGACGGACTGGCGGCACAACTGCGCCTGCCGGCGTCCACGCTGCGCCACCGCCTGCGTCACGACGGCCAGAGCTACCGGGCGATCAAGGACGAGATCCGCCGCGAACTGGCCGATGAATGGCTGCTGCACAGCAACCGAAGTGTCGGCGACATCGCAACCGAACTCGGCTTCGCCGAACCGAGCGCTTTCCACCGCGCCTTCCGCAAGTGGAAATCAAGCAGTCCCGGCGCCTTCCGCGCGCATCGGCTGGCAGGCGGTATGGAGTAGCTCCGGACCTGCGTAGGCTGACGTGAGACGTCGTCGATACCTGATGACGGCACGGTCGTTGCCCACGTGTCATGGCCGGACTTGTTCAGGCCATCCACGACTTGAGGTGCCTGAAGCAGCACAACGCAAGCCCGGGGCCGAGCCCGGCCATGACACAAGCGGAACGCTCCGCCCGCCATGACGGCGGCGGCAACCGTGCCAACCGCGGACCGGTATAACGGGCCAAGAAACAACTTGGCGGTGATCATAGCTCCGTGATCGCCGCTGACGCCCCCCGAGCGCCTGTGGCCGGCGTCACATCCTCCAACACCGGACTATGAGATTCGTCGGCCTGCCCGAAGAAGGACAGCCAACATGAGAGTCACCAAGGAAGCCCTCGCCGTCAGAATCGTCGTGCGCCGCGTCCGGACCGGTGCAGCGCCGTTTTGCTGGGAAGTCTATCGTGACGCGGCATGGAAGCCGCTCCATGTCTCCCCCGAGACATTCCGCAGCATGGAAGCGGCCTACAAAGCCGGTCAGGCCAGGCTGCCGGAATTTGTCCAGCAAAGGCGAATAGCCGCCTCCCCGGCAACGACCCAAGCTCTGTAGACCTCTACGGGCCATCGCCCGAAGCCGCTGGCCGGGCCGCACTCTCCGGCGGCACGGCCGGGCTATCGTCATTCGCGAATGGCGCGGCGTCGCCGGCCTCGGTCGCGCCCGGTTCGGCCGCCGGAACCACCAGCGGCAGCACCGCACCCTCCAGGATCGCATCCGCGAAACAGACGCCGCGGAGATCGGTCTTGCGGAGGTCAGTCCCCTGCAATGTCGCGCAGCTAAAATCTGCTCCGTTCAGGTCCGCTCCATACAACACCGCGCCACTCAAATCGGCCCATTGCAGGATCGCCCCAACGAGATCGGCCCAACTCAAATCGGCGTGGCGGAGATTCGCCCCCCGCAGGTCCGCGCCCCGCAGATTGGCGTTGTAAAAATGCACGCCGACCAGGTTCGCCTTTTCCAGCATTGCTTTGACAAGGACGGACCGGTGCAGGGCGGCACCGCCCAGGTTCGCCCTGGCAAGCCGGGCCGCGCTGAAATCGGCGCCGCTGGCGTCGGCCTCGCGAAGGTCCGCACTGGTCAGGTCAGCGGCTTCAAGCCGGGCGTTACCCAGATTCGCGCCGCGCAAATCCGCCCCCCGCAGATCGGCCCCGCCCAGATCGGCCCAACACATATCGGCGCCGCGGAGATCGGCGTTATGCAAATCGGCCGCCCGCAAATCCGCTCCCTTCAGATTGGCGCCGTGCAGCTCAGTCCCCACCAGCGTAGCGCCGCCCAGATTCGTCCGGCTGAGGTTGGCCTTAAACAAATTGGCGCCGGCAAGCTTGGCCCGGAAGAGGTTGGCACCGGCGAAATCGGCCTTCTGCAACGGCGCGTTGGTCAGCAGCGCGCCGCGCAGATCGGTTTTCCTCAGGTCCACCAGCGAATCGCCTGACCCGTTCGAAGCGGTTTCCCGCCGGACGATGACCGCCACCACGGCGGCGACGTCCGCCCATGGTTGCAGCCGTGCCGGGTTTTCGTCCTGCAACAGCGGCGCTTTCCGCGATGCCGCCTGCTGCGTCCAGCGCGCTCGTTGCCGGACAAAGGCCGACAGCACGTCCATGGCAGCGGCGTAATCCGGACGGCTCTGCCGGGAGATGCGTTCCAGCGTGTAGATGCCGCCCAGGCGGATATCGAGCCGATCGGCGGCCAGTTGTTCGACCGCTTTGCCGAAGGTCTCGGCGGCACGCCCAGCCGGGTCGCCATCCGGCCGCACCAGGTAGTGTCGCTGCACCGGGTTCCGGCTGGACGTCCACATCAGCAGGGCCCCCGCCGCCACCGCGTCGATCGTCGTCACCGTCTCGCGATGCTGCACCAGCCATTGCCAGGCCGCGGCAACCAAGGACATCAGACCGCTCTTATGACTGGCATTGCTGAGGACTGGCTTCATCGCGACGGCATCCGGGGCGGGTGCGATCGTCATTACGTTTGTAGCATAACGTCCCCGCGGATTGCACCAAATTGGTGAGCCACCGCTCACCATTCCCGCCTCAGACCGGCAGCCGGATGCGGGCGCGCAGGCCGCCGAGCGGGCTGTCCTCCAGCACGATCTCCCCGCCATGCGCGCGCACGATGTCGCGGGCGATCGTCAGTCCCAACCCGGTGCCCCCGGTTGCACCGCTTTCGAACGGCCGGAACACGCTCTCCCGCCGATCGGCCGGGATCCCGGGGCCGTCGTCGTCGACAGTGACCACCACCGAGCGCGCCTGCGCCGTCGCGGTCAGCGCAACACGCTGCGCATGGCGGCGGGCATTATCCACCAGGTTGGTCACCGCCCGCCGCACCGCATCCGCGCGCAGTTTCAATGTCAGGTCCGGCGGTACGTCGAGTTCCAGCTCGGCGCCTGCACGCCTTGCGCCGGCCGCGACCTCCTCCAGGATGCAGCACAGGTTGACCGGCATCGCCTGCTCGGTCTTCTCGCCGCGGGCGAAGGCCAGGTAGCCGCCGATCATGCGCTCCATTTCGTCGACGTCGGCGGTCATCTCGGCGATGTCCTGGCGCAGTTCCTCGGTTGGCGGCAGCATCGCCAGGGCCAGGCGCAGCCGTGTCAGCGGCGTGCGCAGGTCGTGCGACACGCCCGCCAGCATTTCGGTGCGTTGCGCCAGGAAGCGGCGGATGCGCTCCTGCATCTTGTTGAATGCCGCCGCCGCCTGCCGCACCTCGGCCGCGCCCTCGGGCCGGATCGGGGGCACCTCGCGACCCATGCCGAACGCCTCGGCCGAGCGGGCCAGGCGGCGGATGGCGCGCACCTGGTTGCGCATGAACAGCGCGGCGATGGCGAACAGCAGCAGCGCCGAACCCACCAGCCAGCCGACGAACAGGAACAAGGTGCCGACGGCCAGCCGCTTGCGGGGTGCTGCCACATCCAGCACCCCGTCCGGCAGTTGCAGCCGGATCAGCACCGATTGCGGGTCCGAGGTCCAGTCCATGGTGAAGGGCGAGTTGAATTTTTCGGTCAGCGCCGCCGCCAGGTCGTCGTCCATAGGCCCGAGGACGTTCTTCCACTTCCGGCTTTCCAGAACCGCGCCCGGCTCCATCTTGATATCCAGCGTGAACTGGCGCCGGGCCATGTCCAGCACCCATTCCCGGCCCTGGGCGGTCGGTGCCTGGTGCATCAGCTCGACGGTATAGGCGATCTCTCCGGCGATCGCGCTGGACAGCCGGCGCGACACAATCCCCAGATGGCTGCCATAGAACATCTGCAAGGCAATGGCCTGCACCAGCACCAGCGGCACCAGCATGATCAGCAACGTTCGCCCGAGCAGCGATGTCGGCAGGAACTGTTTGATCCGGGTCTCGAACGGCAAGCCGATGTGGATGCGCATGCGTCAGATACCCGGCTTCAGGATGTAGCCGCGCCCGCGCACGGTATGCAGGAACCTCGGTTCGCGCGGGTCTGCCTCGATCTTGCGGCGCAGGCGCACCACCTGCACGTCGATCGCGCGCTCACCGGCATCGTCCATGCCAAGCGCCTCGGCGATCTCCTCGCGCGACAGCACTTCGTTCGGCTTGCGCGCCAACGCCGTCAGCAGCGCCGCTTCGCCGCCGGTCAGCCGGACCGGTCCCTCGGCATCGCGCAGTTCGCCGCGTTCGACATCGAACTCCGCCCCGCCGATACGCACGGCAGCGAGCGGGGCCTCCGGCGGCGGCGGGGGCGGCGCGCGGCGCAGCAGGGCGCGGATGCGCAGCACCAGCTCCCGCGGTTCGAACGGCTTGCCCAGGTAGTCGTCGGCCCCGGCCTCGAACCCGGCGATCCGGTCTTCCGGCGCGCCCCGCGCGGTCAGCATCAGGATTGGCAGGTCCTGCGTGTCCCGGCGCAGCGATTCGGTCAGTTCCAAGCCGCTTTCTCCCGGCATCATCACATCCAGCACCAGCAGGTCGGGATTGATCGATCGGAGCTTGGAGCGGGCTTCGGCGGCATCGCCCGCCGCGGTGACGCGGAAGCCCTCCCCCGCCAGATAGCGTGCCAGACGTTCCCGCAGCCGGGGATCGTCTTCGACCACAAGGATGTGGCATTCATCGGCCATGACGCATCGGTATCCTTTTAGGCGTCCTCGGGCGACCCGGTACCGTCGATGTAGTCCCGTGCCCCTCTGTCCATCATAGCACGCATGAGCGTGCGAAATCCGTGCACCCCCAGCGGACCTGCGGCGCGGTAAGCTTGCGCCAGCTTCTCCCGCTGGCTGTCGAACAGCCGGCGCTCCAGCGCCTGGCCCGCTTCCGTCAGGGTGAGCAGCCGCAGCCGGCGATCCTCGAATCCCGGAGCCTGCGCGACGTAGCCCTGATCGACCAGGGCGTTCAGCACCCTGGCCAGCGACTGCTTGGTGATGCGAAGGATCGCCAGCAGGCCGGAGACGGTGATGCCCGGGTTGCGGCCGATGAAATGCAAGGCGCGGTGGTGCGCGCGGCCCAGGCCGAGTTCCTCCAGTATGGTGTCGGCGACCGTGGTAAAGTCGCGGTAGGCGAAGAACAGCAGATCCTGGGCCAGGCGCATCTCGGCATCGCCGACATCGACGACCGGCGCGGGCGGCGGCACTTTCGGCGGTGGCACGAAGCGATCGGCTTTCGGTTCCCGGGGCTTGGGTTTCAGCATGCCTGATATTCGATCCCGAAATAGGTCAGCAATATTGACTGATTTGGCGCGATGTTTTAGGTTCAGCGGACGATACGCAA
Organism: uncultured Rhodopila sp.; assembly: GCF_903944925.1. Lineage (GTDB taxonomy): Bacteria > Pseudomonadota > Alphaproteobacteria > Acetobacterales > Acetobacteraceae > Rhodopila. The sequence goes on from NZ_CAJATU010000101.1 coordinate 8,076, forward strand.
GAAAATTTCGGAACAGACGGCCATGGCGCTTCTTCCTTTCGACGACCGAGATGGATCGATCTGGCTGGACGGTTCCCTGGTGCCCTGGCGGGACGCCAGGCTGCACGTCTTGTCGCACGGGCTGCACTATGGCAGCGCCGTGTTCGAAGGGGAACGTGCATACGCAAGTAATATTTTCCGGCTGCGCGATCATACCAGGCGCCTGATCAACTCCGGCCGCCTGCTCAGCTTCGACATCCCGTTCACCGAGGACCAGATCGACGCCGCCAGCGCGGCGGTGCTGCGGGCAAACGGCCTGACCGACGGGTATGTGCGGCCGATAGCCTGGCGCGGGTCGGAGCAGTTGGCGGTGTCGGCGACCGGCACGTCGATCCATCTGGCGATCGCCGCCTGGCCGTGGCCGAGCTATTTCGGCACGGAACGGATGCAGGGCATCCGGGTCGGACAGGCGGAATGGCGGCGGCCGCCGCCGGAGGCCGCGCCGGTAAAGGCCAAGGCGTCGGGGCTGTATGTGATCGCCTCGTTGGCTAAGATGAAGGCCGAGCAGGAAGGCTATTCCGACGCGCTGATGCTGGACTGGCGCGGGCTGGTGGCGGAAACGACCGGGGCGAACATATTTTTCGTGATCGATGGCGATCTGCACACGCCGGTGCCGGATTGCGTCCTCGACGGGATCACCCGCCGCACGGTGATCAGCCTGGCGCGGCGAAATGGCATGAAGGTGGTCGAGCGGCAGATCGATCCGTCCGATCTCGCCTCCGCGACGGAAGCGTTTTTGGTCGGCACCGCGGCCGAGGTCACGGCGGTGCGGGAGATCGGGCCGCATCGCTTCACTCCCGGGGCCATCACCGAGACGCTGATGAAGGATTACGACCGGCTGGTCCTGCAGCCGCCCGAGGCGGTCGCGAAGGTTGTGACCTGATGGTGCCGGTCTTTGGTGCGGCGGAGGCGCTTCCATTTATCATTTATTAAGGATTTGCGGGTAGTCCTGGTGGACCTTCCTACAGCCAGCAGGATCCGTGCCGATGAATGGTCCGCCAAACGACGATGGTTCAGACATCCGCAAATGGGCGGCCCGTGCCTGGCTGGAGATGGAAAGCGCCGGCGTGCTGCCGACACCGCGCAACTTCGATCTCTGGTTCAGCCATGTCAGCGGCGCCAACCCCGATCTGACCCGCCAGATCGGAGAGATCCTGGCAAAGCAGCCGGTCGTGACGGCGGCGACCCTGGACGACCTGCATGCCATGTTCGGAAGTCCGGACCATGCCATGGATCAGGTGGCCGATCAGGCCGAGGCCATTCAGCAAGCGGCTCAGCTCTTCGTGACGCAACTGGCCGGCAACGGCGAACAGTTGCAGGAGTATGGCAACGCGCTGTCGCTGTGGTCCGCCCGGTTGAGCCAGGATCGCACGCTGGAGACGCTGTTACAGGCGGTTTCCAGCGTCCTGGCCGAAACGGCGCGGGCGAGCGAACGAAACCGGGCGCTGGAACACCAGCTTTCCGCATCCGCCGCGCGCATCACGCGGCTTAAGGACAGTATCGCAGACCTGAAGCGGGAAGCGACGGTCGACGTCCTGACCGGCCTGTGCAACCGCAAGGCTTTCACCGCCAGGCTGCGGAAAGCCCTGGCCGATGCGAAGGCCGACGGCAGCGCGGTTTCGTTGCTGATGATCGATGTCGACCATTTCAAGCGCGTCAACGACACCTATGGCCATCCGACCGGAGACCTGTTCCTGCGGCTGATCGGACGGGTGTTGTCCGAAAGCATCAAGGGCCGCGATATCTCCGCACGCTATGGCGGGGAGGAGTTCGCCGTGCTGCTCGTGAAGGCGAACCTGAAAGCGGGAACGACCGTCGCCAACGAAATTCGCATGGTGCTGGAGAAAAAGCAGATCGTCCGGAGCAAGGCGGAAGACCAGCCGATGGGCATCACCGTGTCGATCGGGGTCGCGCAGTTCCGCACCACGGAGACAGCCGCATCCCTGATCGACCGGGCGGATGTCGCGCTGTACCAGGCCAAGGCGCTTGGCCGCAACCGGGTCTGCGCCGCGCAATAGGCCGGGCGTGGCGGGGTTGCCTCGCCGCGCCGGCGATGACAGCTTGCCGCCCGTTTCAGACGGGAGAAAGCGGCGTGACCGATACCGACGTTCTGATCATCGGCGCCGGATTGGCGGGACTCGGCGCGGCGGCGGCGCTGCGCGATGCCGGGCGGCGGGCGGTCGTGCTGGAGGCGTCGGGCCGTGTCGGCGGCCGGGCCTGGACGGCGTATCCCGAAGCCCTCGGCGGCGTCTGGTTCGATATGGGCGCGGTTTGGTTCCACGACGCCGAACACAACCCGCTGGCCGGCATCGCCCGGGCTGCCGGGGATCCGCTGATACGGTCGGACGAACTGCGGCAAACGCGCATGTTCATTGGCAACCGCCTCGCGACGCCGGTCGAATTGGCGGACTATGACGGCGCGTCGTCCCGCTACGAGGCGATGGCGGAGCGCGTCCTTGCCGCCGAGGGCGACGTGCCGCTGGCCGAGATCGCGCGCCGGCTTCCGGACGATCCCTGGGCGAGGACGGTCGAGGCCTGGGAAGGTCCGGTGATCTGCGCCGCCGATGCGGAGCGGTTCAGCGCCAGAGACTGGCAGCGCAACGCCTTGAATGGCAGCAACCTGGTGCCGGACGGTGGCATCGGCGCCTTTGTGCTGCGGCGGCTGACCGAGGGGCTGGATATCCGCCTCGATACGCCGGTGACCCGGCTGCGCTGGGGCGGTCCGGGCGGCCGTGTGAGCGTGGAAACCGCGCGCGGCGCGCTATCCGCCGGGGCCTGCATCGTCACGGTTTCCACCGGCGTGCTGGCCTCCGGCGCGATCGCGTTTGACCCGCCTTTGCCGGCGCGGGTCACCGAGGCGGTGCATAACCTGCCCATGGGCCTCGCGATGAAGGTCGCGCTTCGCGCCACCACAGCCGATCGGCTGGATTTGCCGATGCATTGCTCGGTGTACCGGGCTGTTACGGAGGACGCAGGCACGCTGACGCCGTTCCAATGCTGGCCGCTCGGGCGGGACTATGTGCAGGGCTGGTTCGGCGGGCCTTTGGCCCTGGATCTGGTCCGGGCGGGGGACGCGGCGACAGTGGATTACGCACTGGCCTTTCTGCGGTCTTTGTTCGGCGGCCGGGCCGATCGGCTGTTTGCCGGCGGTGCGACGCTGGTGACGCATTGGGAAGACGATCCGTATGTCCGCGGGGCATATTGCTATGCGGTTCCGGGTGCGGCGGACGCGCGCGATACGCTGGCCGAACCGCTGGCCGACGGGCGGCTGATGTTTGCCGGGGAGGCGTGTCATGTGCCGTATGGCGGGACGCTCGCGGGCGCCTGGCTGAGCGGGCAGGCGGCGGCGAAGACCGCGGTTTTTGGAATGTAGTCACGCACGCCATGGCGCCTCGCGTATTTTGGCGGTCACATGGCTAATCCTGTGGTAGGTTCCATCGGTCAGGAGGGCATGGATGGCCGACCCGGCGGCAAAATCCTGGACTATTGAGCAGTTCTTCGCGTGGCAGAGCACCCGGACCGAGCGGTATGAGCTCGTCGGCGGCTTCCCGGTGCGCATGATGGCCGGGGCTCGGAACGTCCATGATGACATCGTGATAAACCTGTTGGCTGAACTGCGTGGACGGTTGCGCGGGAGCGGCTGCCGTCCGTTCAGCGGTGATAGCAGTATCGAAACATTGCCCGGCCAAATCCGGCGGCCGGACGTCGGTGTCGATTGCGGGCGGCGTGATCCGGATGCTTTCAAAGCCGCATTGCCGCGCGTGGTCATTGAGGTATTGTCCCCATCCACTCGTGACTTCGACACGTTCGAAAAACTGGCGGAGTACAAGCAGGTCGACAGCCTGGAAGCGATCGTGGTGGTGGAGCCGAATGCCCCGGAAGTCGTGGCTTGGTCGCGCGATTCGGGCCGTGCCTGGCTTCGGCGGATTGTCGAAGGGCTGGACCGCACGGTGGATTTGCCGGCCGTCGGGGTCGTCTTGCCGCTGACGGAGATTTACGACGGCGTGGTGTTCCCGGCGCGGCCCCGGTTGGTCAGACGGGACGACGCCGCCGACTTGCCACCCGATGACGAGGGGCAGTCGTGAGCCCCACAGACAGGCCCCCCGCGACTGTTACTTCGTCACGTAAGTAAAGATCCGGATCGACCCATCCGCCTGCTTCTCCCGGTATAACCCCTGAATCTCCGTCTCGAACCCCGGGAACAGGTTCGATCCCTGCTCGAACACCTTCAGATACTCGATCATCGGCCGCGCCCGCTCGTCCAGCAGTTCCCCGGGCACGATCGTCGCGATCCCCGGCGGATAGACCACCCATAGCGTGGTTGCGATGCGGCCGGACAGCTCCTCCAGCGGCAGGTAGTCCACATCGTTCTTCACCAGCCGCCGCACCGCTTCCTGCGGGCGCATCGCCAGGGTCGGAAAATGCCGCGGCCGGAACTGCTTGCGTTGCAGGCCGCTGGTGTCCTTGTCGCGGTAGAACGAATGCATCTGCCGGCACAGGTCGCGCAGCCGCATCCCGCCGTAGCGCTGCGGCCGGGCGCGGACGAATTCCGGAATGACATCCTCCAGCACGGCGTTGTCGTCATGCAGCCGCTTGAAGAACACCAGGGCGCTCAACAGCGTCCCCGCCTTGCTGGATTCCACCCCCGGCGTCAGCAGGAACAGGATGCTGTTGAGGTCGTTCTTCTCCGCCACGATGCGGTTTTCGCGCAGATACTGCGCCAGCACCGGGGCCGGGATGCCATGCTCGCTATAGCCGCCGGTGGCGCGATCGAAGCCCGGCGTCAGCAGGGTCAGCTTGTTCGGGTCGGTCATGGCGTAGCCGGGCGTCACATGCCGGTAGCCGTGCCAGGCCGCGCCCGGCGTCAACTGCCAGTAGCGCGGGTCCGAGGCAAGTTCGTCCGTGGGCACGTCCTCCCACTTCGTCAGGCTGCCGTTATACTCGACCGCATCGGGAACGAACGGGTCGAAGAACCAGCGCCGTTCCGGATCGATTTCCTTTTCTTCGAACTCGTGCGTGATCGCCCGCAGTTTCTTGCGCAATTCGATCCCGAGCCGGATCGTGTCGTCCCATAGCACCTCGCCCTGCCGCCCCTTCATCATCTGTGCGCCGACATCGAGCGAGGCGAACAGCGGATAGAACGGCGAAGTGGACGCATGCATCATGAACATCTCGTTGAACCGGCGATGTTCCACCCGGCGGCGCTGGCCGGTGATGTGGGTGTCCTTGACATGGATCTGGCTGGCCTGGCTGAAGCTGGCGAGCTGCTTGTGGGTGGACTGGGTGGCGATGATGCCGGGCTGCTCCGGCCCCAGATTCTCCAGTCCCATGGCGAAACGGCCGCGATAGATCGGGTGGAACTTCATGAAGCCGGCCCAGGCCTCGTCGAACAGGATGTAGTCGCACAACGGCCCGAGTTTCTCGATGATCGTCTGCGCGCTGTAGATCGTGCCGTCGTAACTGCACTGCTCGATCACCGCCGCGCGGAATGGCCGCTTCCGCCGCCAGGCCTCGGGATCAGAGATCAGCGGATGCACCCGGATCTTTTCCCGAATGAGTTCTTCATCCAGAGCCTGGTAGTCGATGGGGCCGATCAATCCGTGGGCATTACGATCGGCTTCCAGAAAAAGCGGGATGCCGCCGCCGAGATACAGCGCGCCGTGATGCGCCGCCTTGTGGTTGTTGCGATCGAACAGCACCAGGTCGTCCTCGGCCACCAGCGACTGCAGCACGATCTTGTTCGACGAAGACGTGCCGTTCAGCACGAAATACGTCCGCTCCGCGCCGAAGATTTTCGCCGCTTCCTGCTGCGCGGCCAAAGCCGGGCCTTCGTGGGTCAGCAGATCGCCCAAATCCAGCACGGAATTGTCGAGGTCGTCGCGGAACACCGCCTCACCCAGGTGCTGGAAAAAAATCCGGCCGATGGGGCTGCGCGCATAGAACACGCCGCCGTTATGGCCGGGGCAGGTCCAAAGCTGGTTGCCTTCCTCGGCGTAATCCACAAGGGCACCGAAGAACGGCGTTTTCAGTGTTTCAGCGTATTGACGCAGCCGGCTGATCAGGTTCTTGGCGATGAAGTCGGGGGTTTCCTCGGCCAGGAAGACGTAGCCGTCGGCCTCCCGCAGCACGTCCACCGGAATGTCTTCCAGCCTGTGCCGCCGCACCAGAATGATGATCGGCATGTCCAGGCCACGCTTGCGGATCAGCGTCACCAGCCCGCCCATCTTGCCCTGCGGCCCGCGTTTGCCCCAGTCCAGCAGCACGCAGCCCACCGCGGCATCGGTCTGGATCACCAGCTCGGCGTCATCGACCTTGCGCGCCTTCATCACGCCATAGCCGTCGCGCTCGATCTCGTCGGCAATCTCCTGCAGCCGCTGGCCTTCCAGGTCCGCCGGATCGAACGCCGGAGCGCAGATCAGAAACTTGAAATGGCGGGAGTATTCCATGAGCAGCGCGTCTCCGGCGTGGGCGGTCGCCGCCCTATAGCACTGAAGCGGTTGCGCGCAGCAATCCGTTCGGCTGACATCAAAGCTTCATCGCCAGGGCCATGCACGGGCCTTTAATCGTCGTCGAACAAAATCCGGTTCGCCGCCCCGTCCAGGTCGTCGTATTGCCCGGTCCTCAGCGACCACAGAAACGCCGCCAGCCCAAGCGCGGCAATGATCAGGCTGACCACCAGCAGAAACAATAGGATCGTCATGCGTCCGTCCTTCCGTGCAAGCGCAGGCTGTTCGCCATCACCAGCAGTGACGAACTCGACATAGCCGCCGCGGCGAGCCACGGGCTAACCCACCCGCACACCGCCAGCGGCACCATCAGCACATTATAGCCGATGGACAGCACCAGGTTCTGCCGCATGACCGACCGGGACCGCCGCGCCGTGTTCAGCGCCAGCGCGACCGGCCCCAGCTTCGCGCCCTGGAACACCAGGTCCGCCACGGTCTGGCTGACATCCGCCGCGGTGGACGGCGATGCCGACACCGAGGCTGCCGCCAGCGCCGGGCTGTCGTTCAGCCCGTCGCCGACCATCAGGACTTTTCCGCCGTTGGCGCCCATGGCCTCGATCAGCGCGACCTTGTCAACCGGAGAGCATCCCGCCCGCCAGTCCGCGATCCCCAGCGCCGCCGCGATCCGCTCGACCTGAGCGGGACGATCGCCCGACAGCAGCGCCAGCTTCAGGCCCATGGCGCGGAGGCGATCGACCGTCTGCACCGCATCCGTCCGCAGCCGTTCATCGAAGCCGAAGCGCATCGGCGCCCGCCCGGGGCGGCTCAGCCACAGTTCCGGCCCCGCCGCCGCGCGCTCAGACCCGCCGCAGAACGCCCGGCTGCCCAGCCGGCTTTCGCCCGCGTCCGTCATCCGGCTCAGTCCCTGCCCGGGATGCTCGGTCACGTCCGAAGCCGGCGCGACCCGTCCGGCCGCGGAGACCAGGGACCGGGCGAGCGGGTGCCGGCTGCATCCCGCCATCGCCGCCGCTTCGGCCAATGCCTCCGCATCGCGGCATTCGGCCAACGCCAGCAGAGGCTCTGTCAGCGTCCCGGTCTTGTCGAACACCACGGTATCGACGTCCGCGAGACGCTCCAGCGCGGTGGGAGATTTCAGCAGTATACCGCCGTGGAACAGCCGTCCGGTGGCGATCACCTGCACCGCCGGCACCGCCAGCGCCAAAGCGCAGGGGCAGGTGATGATCAGCACCGAGGTCGCGGTCAGCAGCGCCTGGCCGATCGGCACGCCGGCGACGAAGAACCACCACAGAAAGGTGGACAGCGCGCAGACATGCACCGTCGGCGCATAGCGCCGCGCCACCCTGTCGGCGAGCACGACGAACCGGCCGCGCCGCGTCTCCGCCGCCTCGATCAGCCGCACGCATTCGGCGAGCAAAGTGGACCCGCCGGTCGCCGTCGCCCGCACGGTCACGGTCGCGCCGAGGTTCAGGCTGCCGGCGAACACCGCGGTGCCCGGTTCGGCTGCCACCGGCAGGCTTTCCCCGGTCACCAGGCTGGCGTCGAGTGAGGTGGCGCCGGTTTCCACGACGCCATCGACGCCGATACGCTCGCCGCTGGCCACCAGGATGCGGTCGCCCTCGGCCACCTGCTCCTGCGCGACGCGGCGCACCGTGCCGTCCGCTTGAACCACGGCGACGTCGGTCATGCGCAAGGTCAGAAGCTGCTCCGCGGTGGCGCGGGCGCGGCCGCGGGCGCGATGATCCAGCACGCGGCCAATCAGCAGGAAGAACAACAGGGTAACGGCGGAATCGAAATAGGTGTCGGCGCCCCGCTGGATCGTCTGCACCAGGCTCATGCCGGTGACCAGCAGGACGCCGATGCTGATGGGCACGTCCATGTTCGTCCGGCCCTGGCGCAGCGCGGCGAAAGCCGACCCGAAGAACGGGCGGCCGGCATAGGCCACGGCCGGCATGGCGATCAGGGCCGAGACCCAGTGCAGCAGCGCCACCGTCGCCGGGCCGATGATGCCGCTTTCCCCGGCCCAGATGGCGATGGACATCAGCATCACGTTGGTGGCCGCGAACCCGGCGACGGCGAGGCAGCGCAGCAGCATCCGCCCCTTCCGGTCCTGCGCGGCGTTCAGCGCGGTCATGTCGAATGGCACCAGCCGGTAGCCGAGCGCCTCGATCCCCGCGACCAGGCGGTCCGCGTCTGCGGCGACGCCGCGCCACGCCAGATGCAGGCGGCGCGTGGTCATATTGACGCGGCCTGCCAGTATGTCCGGCTGCTTTGCCAGCACCGATTCGATCAGCCAGACGCAGGCGCCGCATTGCAGACCATCGACGGCGAGGGTCAGTTCGAACCCGCCATCCGGCCGCGCCGCGACATGCCGGGCGAGATCCCATCGTTCCGCCGGCTCCGGCCGCAACGCGCGGGCGCCGATGTCGAGCAGCCGCTGCTGGTAGTAGCGACCCAGCCCGAGGCCCTGGATGATCCCGAACGCCGCCTCGCACCCCGGGCAGCAGAACCGCTTGCCGGCCGGGGTCGGAAGGCCGCAATGCGCGCAGGCGGTTTCGGCGGGGGCGGTGGGGGGAAGCGGCAGGTCGAGGGTGGCGGTCATGGCCGGGCCAAGCCCGGCCATGCCACATAGAAACCGTGGCCGCGCCTCACATCCGTTAAATCAGCACCGACGGTGCCTGGGCGCTCCACGACACAAGGATATTGCCATCTCACTTCACCAGGACGCGCCGCGTCGCTGTGTAACGGTCCCCGCCCGACGTCACCGCCAGCATGATGTCCCACTGCCCGAACGCCAGCGGCGCATCGGCCTGGTAGCGCACCCCGTCGAGCGCCCGGAACGTCAGCGCGGTGCTTTCCGGCGGCCCCAGCGGCCGCTCGGCATGCGCGTCGATCATCGCACCGGACAGCGGCGCACCCGCCCTGTCGGTCAGCCGCAGCACCGGCCGCCCGCTGTCGTCCAAAGACGACTCCACCTGCCAGCCCAAAGCCGACTGCTTCGCCGCGGTCGCCATCACCTTGTCGTAGCCGTTGCTCAGGTCGAACCCGTCGGTGCCGGCCGCGCCCGGGAAGCTGTTCACCGCCGCATAGATGAAGTAGCCATTCACCGCGAAGACGACGCCCATCGACGCGAACAGGGCGTGGGGAAACCAGCGGTAAGCCGTTCTGTCCATGATATTCTCCCTGTCCAATTCAGCGCGCGCCGCCGGCATACCCGGGCGGCCCCATGAATACCGAGTGGTACACCGTCTGCGCCCCGCTCGTGGTATCCCGCAATATGAAATCCACCGGCATCGAGCCATCCGTCAGCGCCGCGGGCCGGGCCGTCACCAGCAGCCGGAAGGTCTCCACCTCGTCGGATGACCCCGACACGCGCAGCGTGGAACTCGGCGTCGGATCGCCCTCGGCGATGGCCATCTTGGCGTCCGGCAGGCCGCTGATGCTGAGATCATAGGCGCCGTTGGTCTGCGATTTGTTGACGATCTTAAACGTATAGCCGTTGCGCAGGCTGCCATCGGCCAGCGGCACGAACAGCGGCGCGCGATCGCGCAGCACCGACAGCCCGAGCGTGGATCGCGTCAGCAAGGCGGTGGTCAGACCGGTCACCGCGATCGTCAGCGCCGACAGATAAATCATCGTCCGCGGACGGAAGAACCGTATCGGCTCCACTTTCCCGGCCTGCTTGGCCGCCTGCCGGGCCAGCGTATCCCACGCGATCAACCCCTTCGGCTGCCCGGTGCGCTCCATCACGTGGTTGCACGCATCCATGCACAGGCCGCAATTGATGCACTCAAGCTGGATGCCGTCGCGGATGTCGATGCCGGTGGGGCAGACGGTGACGCAAAGGTTGCAGTCGACGCAGTCGCCGGCTGCCGGACCGCCTTCGACGCGCTTGCCGCGGGCGCGAGGCTCGCCGCGCCACGCCTGGTAGGTCACGGTGAAACTCTGGTCGTCCAGCATCGCCGCCTGGAAGCGCGGCCAGGGGCACATATAGGTGCAGACCTGCTCGCGCGCCCAGCCCGCCAGGCCGTAGGTGGTCAGTGTGAACAGCCCGGTGAACACATAGACCGGGGTCGCCGCGTCGCCGGTCCAGAAATCGACGGTGACCGAGGGGGCATCGACGAAATACATGATCCAGGCGCCGCCGGTCCAGAACGCGATGGTCAGCCAGATGCTGTGCTTAAGAAACTTCTTCCAGATCGTATCGGAATTCAGCGGGGCGGCATCGCGCGTCATGCGCTCGTTGCGGTCGCCCTCGATCTCCCGTTCGATCCACATGAACAGGTCGGTCCACACCGTCTGCGGACAGGTATAGCCGCACCAGACGCGGCCAATCAGGCTGGTCACCAGGAACAGGCTGACCGCGGCCATGATCAGGATGCCGGCCAGCAGCCAGATGTCCTGCGGCCAAAGCTCAAGGCCAAAGAAATAGAACCGCTGGGTCGAGAGGTCCAGCAGCACCGCCTGGGTGGGCTGGTTGGGTCCGCGATGCCAGCGGACCCAGGGCAGCACGTAATAGATCGTCAGGCAGGCGATCAGGATCGCCCACTTGATCCTGCGCACCGGGCCGCGCACCGACTTCGGATAAATCCGAAGCCGATCGGCGTAAAGGTGATGCTGAACCGCGTCCTGCTCGGTCCGGAGGCGGCTCTCGACTTTACTGATGCGCGACACGATGGCTCCTATTCGCCGCCGCCCAGTGCGTGAACGTACAGGGTGACCGCCTTGATCGTGGCGGGATCAAGCCGGTGGTTCCAGTTCGGCATCACGCCCTGGCGGGGCAACGTGACCTGCGCGACAATCGTCTCGCGGGCATCGCCATACAAGTGAATATGGCTGTTCAGCCTGGGCGCGCCGACGACGCGGTTGCCCTCGCCGTTTTCGCCGTGGCAGGCGATGCAGTTCTCGGCGAAGATTTTGGCCCCGGCGGAGACGTCCTGCCCCTCCGTCTTGTGACCGTAGAAGGTCGACCAGACGAAATCGGCAACCTGCTGGATCTCTGCCGGCTTCAGCAGGCCGTCGGCGCCGAAATGCGGCATCGCGCTGTTGCGGGCATCATCGTCGCCGCTGCGGATGCCGTGCGTGACGGTCTGCTGGATGTCATCCAGCGTGCCGCCCCACAGCCAGGACCCGGCGGCGAGCGCCGGATAGCCGATATGCCCGCCGCCGCCGGCCCCGTGACAGGGCTGGCAATTTTCCGCGAAGGTGATCCTTCCATCCGTCATCGCCACTTCGAGCAACTGCGGATCGGCCTTGATCTGCTCGAAGGACAGGGAGCCGATCTTGTCGAGGGAGACCTTGCGGATGGCGGTGAGCTTGGCGACCTCGGCATCGACCATCTTGCGCTGCGAGTAGCCCATCACGCCGTGCCAGTAGCCCGGCCCGTACGGAATGGACGGATACAGGAAGAAGATCACGAAGGCGATGCCGATGCAGGCGTAGAAGGTATACAGCCACCATTTCGGCAGCGGCGTATCCAGCTCCTTGATCCCGTCCCACTCATGGCCCGTTGTGTCGCGGCCGGAGACGGCATCCTTTTCGATCTTGGTTGGCACTACACGTCATCCTCAAACGGAATACGACCCTGCTTCTCGATCTCCTGCTTGCGCCCCGGCCAGTAGGTGGCCACGACGATCAGCACGAAGAACAGCATCATCGGCACCACGGAGTAATGTTCAACCCATTGCAGAGTGGTCATTGCCGGAGCCTTTCGGTGTTGGTGTCAGCGAAGTTCACCAAGGTGCCGAGCATCTGCAGATAGGCGACCAGAGCATCCGCCTCGGTAACCTCCTTGCCGTTGCCGGAGGCCTCGATCGCCTTCGGATACCGTCCCACCAGCTTCGCATTGTCCGCCGCCGGGTCCGCCTGCGCCAGCAGATCTGCTTTGGCATTGGCGATGTCGTCGTCGGTATACGGCGTGCCGAGCGTCCGCAGCGTTGTCATCCGCTCCACGATATCATCGGTCTGCAGCGGGGTCTCCGACAGGAACGCGTAGTGCGGCATCAGCGATTCCGGCACCAGCGACTGGGCGTTCTTCAGGTGGGCGTAGTGCCAGTCGTTGGAGTATTTGCCGCCCACCCGCGCCAGGTCGGGACCGATACGCTTCGATCCCCACTGGAACGGATGGTCATACATGCTCTCGGCGGCGATCGAGTAGTGGCCGTAACGCTCCACCTCGTCGCGCAGCGTGCGAATCTGCTGGCTGTGGCACAGGTAGCAGCCTTCCCGCACGTAGATGTCCCGCCCCCGCAGCTCCAGCGGGGAGTAGGGGCGGATGCCGTCCACGTGCTCGACGGTCGTCTCGATCGTGAACAACGGCACGATCTCGACGATGCCGCCGATGGAGATTGTCAGCAGCGAGCCAATCAGCAGCAGCAATGCGTTCTTTTCGAACCATTCATGGCGAATGAACATTGTCTTATTCTCCCGCCACGGCGAACCCGCCCAGCGGGGTCCCGAGACCCTGGCGCGGCTGTTCGGTTGTGGGGCTGGTGACGGTCTTGCGGAGGTTGTAGGCCATGATGATGCCGCCCAGCAGGAAGAACACCCCGCCAATCATGCGGATGACCATGAACGGGTGGATCGCGATGACCGATTCGACGAACGAGTATTGCAGGAAGCCGAACTTGTCATAGGCGCGCCACATCAGGCCTTCCATGATGCCGGCGACCCACATCGACACGATGTAGAACACGATGCCCAGCGTGGCGATCCAGTAGTGCCACGAGGCCAGCCGGTTGGAATACAGCGCCTTGCGGCCCCACAGCACGGGCACAAGGTAGTACAGCGCGCCGAAGCTGATGAAGGCGACCCAGCCCAACGCTCCGGAATGCACGTGGCCGATGGTCCAGTCTGTATAGTGCGACAGCGCGTTGACTTCACGCACCGACATCACCGGGCCTTCGAAAGTGGACATGCCGTAGAAGCCCACGGCGGTGACCGAGAACCTCAGGCCCGGATCGGTGCGCAGCTTGTCCCACGCGCCGGACAGGGTCATCAGGCCGTTGATCATGCCGCCCCATGACGGCATCCACAGCATGATGGAGAACGCCATGCCGAGGGTCTGCGTCCAGTCGGGCAGGGAGGTCCAATGCAGATGGTGCGGACCGGCCCAGATATACATGAAGATCAGGGTCCAGAAGTGCACGATTGACAAACGGTAAGAGTAAACCGGGCGTCCTGCTGCCTTGGGAATGAAGTAGTACATCATCCCGAGGAAGCCCGCGGTCAGGAAGAACCCGACGGCGTTATGGCCATACCACCATTGCACCAGCGCATCCTGAACACCCGTGTACGCCCCATAGCTCTTGGCGGAATACCAGGAGATCGGCAGCGCCGCATTGTTGACCAGATGCAGCACGGCGATGGTGATGATGAACGCCAGGTAGAACCAGTTGGCGACGTAGATATGCGGCTCATTCCGCTTGATCAACGTGCCGAGGAAGACCAGCAGATACAGCACCCAGACGACGGTCAGCCACAGGTCGATATGCCACTCCGGTTCCGCGTATTCGCGGCCCTGGCTGTAGCCCATCACGTAGCTCAGGGCAGCCATGACGATAAAGAACTGGTAGCCCCAGAAGATGAAGTTCGCCAGCGCCGCACCGCCCCATAGCCGGGCGTGGCAGGTGCGCTGCACGACATAGAGGGATGTGCCGATGAGCGCGGAGCCGCCGAAGGCGAACACCGCGGCGGAGGTGTGGACGGGCCGGAGGCGGCCGAAATTGGTGAACGACAGACCGAGGTTGAGGGAGGGCCATGCCAGCTCGGAGGCGATATAAACCCCCAGGCCAAAAGCGATGATGGCCCAGAAGACGGCGGCGATGACGAATTTCTTCACCACCTCGTCGTTGTAGATGACCGGCCTCGCGGCCAGGGCGTTGCTAGACATGGGTGGCGTTCCGTTCTGCGGCGTGCGCCTTCTCTACTGTATTGTAGTGGCGGCGAATGAGGTTGAAGTTGAACGCGACAGCGAAACCGGCCAGGCTGACGCCAAACACCAGCATCTCGGAATCCGCCGCGTGGGCGACCAGGAACAGGCCGACGACGCCGAAGGCGGTGACCATGGTTCCGACAAGCAAGCTTGAAACGCTTTCCATCTACACCTCTCCTGAGTCACAGCGGCAAATTGCTGCGCTGCGGGGTTATTAACATTGATTCATGTCAACGCCATACACCATACGGGCTAGAACCGGCCGATGATGACGGATCTCCAGTGGCTGGGCGCGCTGTGCTCCTCCGATACCGCCCTGCGGGGCGGGTTGGTGTTCGGCCTGTTCGTCGCCGGCGCGGCGGGCAGCGTGGTGCACTGCGCGCCGATGTGCGGCGCCTTCGTGCTCGGACAGGTGTCCGAGCGGATGGCGCGTTTGCCACAAGCCCTTCTGTGCGAACGGCAGCGGATTAGCAACGGAATGCTGCTGCCCTATCACCTCGGACGGCTCTGCACCTATGCCGCGCTGGGGGCGGCGGCGGCCGGTTCGGCGGCGGTGCTCGGGCGGTCCGCCTGGTACGGACGTTTCTCGGCGGCGTTGCTCGTGGTGGCGGCCGCGCTGTTCCTGGCGCTGGCGCTGCGTCGCGTGCTGCCGGGCCTGACGTCGTTCGAGCGCGCCCCGCGCTTCTGGGGCGTGATCCTCGGCCGCGCGACGCGGTCGATCCCGCGCGGCACCGCCGCCGGCGAGTTCCTGTTCGGGATCGCACTGGGGTTTCTGCCCTGCGGATTTCTGTATGCGGCACTGGCCGCGGCGGCGGCCTCCGGGCGGCCAGCGCTGGGCGCCGCCGCAATGGTTGCATTCGGACTCGGCACCGTCCCCAGCCTGGTGGTCGTCGGGATCGCCGGCCACGCCGCGGGCCGCAGATGGAGCCGCGGAGTTGCTGTCGCCGCGCCGGTGTTGATGGCAGTCAACGCGGTGCTGCTGCTGGCGCTGGCCTGGCAGCGCATCGCCTAGGGCGGCATAGCCGCTGCCCGGGCGGTATGCCGCTGCCGTCATGGCCCGGGTTGCCCGGCGTCCGGCCATGACACCGAGGCAACGCGCCTCGCCATCGTGATCTGCAAGCGCTGATCAGCCGAAGCGGTCATCGCCGCTTTAGAAGCGGTAGCCGATGCCGGCGCCGATAACCAGCGGGTCGAGCGCCGTGTGTGCCTTCACCGTGGTGCCCAGCGCGTCGATATGAGCGTCGGCATTCAAGAAAATCTGCTTAATGTCAAAGTTGGCGAACCAGTGACCGGAGAAATTGTAGTCAACACCGGCCTGCAGCGCCGCGCCGACATTGTTCCCGACTGTGAAATGCGTAACCGGCGGGTTGGCCGGATTGGTCGCATACCAGAATGCCACCGTAACGCCGGCGCCGACATACGGGCTGAACCTGGAATGCGGCAGGAAGTGGTATTGCAGGGTCAAAGTCGGCGGCAAAATCCACGCGCTGCCGACATCCACATTGCCGACGGAGGTCCCGGTCGCCGAGATGTTGTGCCGGGTCGAGGCCGCGATCAGTTCAGCCGCGATGTGATCGGTGAAGAAGTAGGAAAAATCCAGTTCCGGTGCGGCTTGATTGGTCGCGGACACATGCCCGCCGATAATGGAGATCGAGCTGGAATTATTCTCAGGAAGCACGCCGATGGCACGGGCACGGATCATGAACGTGCCGGCTTCCTTGCCAACGGGGGGCTGGCTCAGGTCCAACTGGGCAAAGCCCGGCCCGATGGCGGCAGCGCTCAGCACCGTCGCGGCAAACAGCAATTTCTTCATAATATCTCCTCGCGCGACCGGTAGGGAGAACCTTCGCGTCAATACACGCCCGTATACGCCGGGCGTTGTGAAAAACTATTTTGTGCTGTTAACGGGGTTGATTCAGATCAACCCGTTTCCATTCATTCCCATATGTAGCATAAATGCCACAATGCCGTCGCACCCCCTGAGCAGTCTCGGGTCGTCCTGTTTGCGATTTGATATGTTCTGTAACCTCATTGGCCCGGATCGGCTGCGGCGCTCCGCGCCGCCGCTTCGCCGGACCGCCTTCAGGGCCATCCGGCGACGGCGAACACGCTGCACTCGGCGGACCCCGTTGCGCGGCGCGCGGCGGCGGGGACTCCAGCGGCAGGCCGGGCAAGCGCGGTCCGCACCGGCGCGATCGGCGTTTCATGCGTGGCCGCCGCGACGGCGTCCAGGACCGCCCGAACCCGCCCGTCGGACAGGCTGTAGACGATCGACTTCGCTTCTCGGCGGGTCGCGACAAGCCGGGCCTCCCGAAGCTGGCCGAGCTGCTGTGACAGGTTCGGCTGTTTCAGTCCGAGTTCGCTTTCAAGTGTGGCGACGGAGGCCTCGCCGTCCAGCAGCCGGCAGAGGATCTGCAGCCGCATCGGATGCGCCAGGGCGCGCAGCAGATCCGCCGCCGCCCGGTGATCGCATGCCCGGCCGATCACGGGGACACCGGCTTCGGCTGGTAGTACCAGCCGGGCGAGCCGGCTGCGGCACGCGAGTCCGCCTCGGCAACCGTCACCGCCGGCGGCAGCAGGCCGGCTTCGCCGGGCTGCCATTGCCCGGGGATCGACAGGCCGGACGCGTCGGCGGCTTGCAGGGCGGCGAGCACGCGCAGCAGCTCGCCGGTGTCCCGGCCGATAGCGGTCGGGTAGTAGGCCAGCCAGCGCAGCCCGCCCGCCGGATCGATCAGGAACGCGGCACGCACCGTGGCCGTGCTGGTGTCGGCCGGGTGGATCATGCCGTACGCGGCGGCGACCGCCATCGACAGATCCTCGGCGATCGGGAAGCGGATTTCGCTGCCGAAGGCATCGCGAATGCTGCGGACCCAGGCGATGTGGGCGAACAGGCTGTCCACCGACAGGGCGAGGAGATCGCAGCCCAGCGCCTCGAACCGATCCTGCGCCGCCGTCATGGCGATGAACTCGGAGGTGCAGACCGGCGTGAAGTCGGCGGGGTGGGAGAACAGCAGCAGCCATCGGCCGCGATAGTCATCGAGGCTGCGGTCGCCGAGCGTGGTGCGCACGCGGAACGGGATGGCGGCTTCGCCGAGCCGGGGCTGGCGGTCGGCGCGGGGCGGTGGCGGCGGGTCTGGTTCGGTCATGGCGATCTCCTGCTTGACAGCGGAAATTATATAGTATCATAGAACGTATATTATGCAATCGCGGCCGCCGAACCAGGCCCCCGCGAACCGGAGACCATCCACCATGTCCGTCATCCTCACCGCTCCCGGCCGTTTCGGCGCAAACCCGGACGGCGTGCCGCGGCGCGACCTGCTCGGCCTCGTGACCCTGGCGGGTGCGGCGATCGCCGCGGGGGCGGTCGCCTGGCCGTTCATCGACAGCATGAACCCGGCCAGGGACACGCTCGCGGCCGGTGAAGCGCTGGATGTCGATACCGGCCGGATCGAGCCGGACCAGCAGATCGTTGTGATGTGGCGCGGCGCCCCGATTTTCATCATGCGGCGCGGCGCGCAGGCGATCGAGGCGCTGCGCGACCCGGCGCTGACCGCCCGGCTGAAGGATCCCGACTCGTCGGTGCTGCAGCAGCCGCCCTATGCGGCGAACTGGCACCGCAGCGTGGCCCCGGAATACCTGGTGCTGGTGGGGATCTGCACCCATCTCGGCTGCCTGCCGACTTTGTATGCCAAGCCGGATGCGGCGGAGCCGGTGGCGAACTGGCCCGGCGGGTATTTCTGCCATTGCCATGGATCGCGCTACGATCTGGCCGGACGAGTGCATACCGGGGTGCCCGCGCCCTACAACCTGCCGGTGCCGCCGCACCGGTTCGTCAGCGCGACGATGCTGCGTATCGGCGAAAACCCCGAGGGAAGCGTGTTCGAGCTGAACAGCGTGGTGCAGATTTAGGTCCGCGTCGCGGGCTGAGCCGTTTGACTCGCCGCCGATCGGCATGATTGGCTGTTTGCCGGGGCAGGAACAGACAAGAAGACCATTGCATGACCGCGGCCCGGCTACGTATCGGCATCGTTGGCGGCGGCGTTGGCGGTCTGACGCTCGCGCTGGCCTTGCGGCGCCGCGGACTGGCTGCGGATGTGTATGAACAGGCCTCCGAGTTGCGGGAAATCGGCGCCGCGGTGGCGCTGTCGGCCAACGCGACGCGCGAGTTGGAACGCCTGGGGTGCCTCGACGGGATCGTCGCCGCTTCCACGGAGCCGAGCGAACTGATCTGGCGCGGCGGGCGCGACGGCCTGCGCGTGGCGGCGTTTCCGGTTGCCAAGGGCGGCGCCTATCGTGCCCGCTTCGGCGCACCCTATTGCGGCATCCACCGCGCCGATTTGCAGCGCGTGCTGGGCGGGGCGCACGGGCCGGACCGGTTGCACCTTGGCCACCGGCTGGTGGGGCTGACCGAAACGAACGGGGTCGTCCGGCTGGACTTCGCCAACGGACTCAGCGCGGACGCCGATATCGTTGTCGGCGCGGACGGTATTCGTTCCCGGGTGCGCCGTTTGATCGCGGGGGAAGAGCGGGCGGCCTACTCGGGCACCAGCGCGTTTCGCGGCATAGTTCCGGTGGCCGATTTGCCGTCGTTGCCGGACCCGCAGGCGATACAGTTCTGGATGGGACCGGGGGCGCATCTGCTCCATTACGCTATCGGCGCTTCGGGCCAGGACGTGAATTTCTTTGCGGTCGTCGAAGGGCCGCCGGCCTGGACGCATGAGAACTGGGTTGCGCCGATCGGCCCTGACGAGGCGGCGAGGGCGTTTGCCGGCTGGCATCCGGCGGTGGTCGAGATGGTGGGCGCCGTGCCGCACGCGGTGCGCTGGGGCTTGTTCACCGTACGGCCGCTGCAAAGCTGGCGGCGCGGCCGGACCGTGCTGCTCGGCGATGCGGCGCATGCGATGCTGCCGCATCAGGGGCAGGGGGCGAATACCACGATCGAGGATGCCGTGACTTTGGCGGAACTGTTGGCGGCGTATGGGGCCGAGCGGTTCGATGAGGCGATGCAGCGGTATCACGCGCTGAGGCGGGTGCGCACGCGGGTTATCCAGCGCAGCTCTTGGGCCACCAATACCGTGCTGCATTTGCCTGACGACGCCATTGCCGGCCGTGCCGAAAGCTTGGCGCGATTCCCGGAGCGGTTCGGGTGGATTCACGAATTCGACGCGTCGGCCGCCATGGCATCTCGGCATGCGCCGAGAATCGGCTGATCCGTTTTCAATCCTGACTGCGATCAGCCCTTGCCAGGGGCATCAACACGCGCTCCGGTCGCTCCATGAACCAGTCAACCAACCGGCCGAACACCGTTCCATGGCCGCCAATCATCTTCGGCGGCGCGATCGCCGCGGCGGTGATGCTCGGATATGTCTACCCGCTTGGCGGCGTGCTTCCCGTCGGGATCGTCGTTCGCATCATCGGCGCCCTGCTGCTTCTCGCCGGCATCGGCTTCGACAGTGCGGCGATGCGCGAAATGCGCCGGCATCGCGCCAACATTCTGCCGCACCGGGCGGCGACCGCCCTGGTGACCTCGGGACCGTTCGCCCTGTCGCGCAACCCGATCTATCTCGGCAACACCCTGGTGCTGACGGGGGCGGCATTGCTGTTCGGCAGCCTTTGGCTGCTGCCGGCCGCTGCCGCTGCGGCCGTGGCGGTAACCGAGCTTGCTATCCGGCGGGAGGAAGCGCATCTCGCTGCGCAGTTCGGCGAGGCCTGGAAAGCCTATGCCGAGCGCACACCGCGGTGGATTCGTTTGCGGTTCTGACAGCGGGTATCGGGGGCACGGCTTGTTCCGACGACGCCTGCCCCTGTCTCATGGCCGGGACCCGGCCATTCGCTGCGGTGCGGGATCAAGCAAAGTCGTGGATGGCCGGACTAAATCCGGCCATGACACAAGGCGAACGCTCCGCTCCTCCGCCCGCTACGGCAGCAGCGGGTTCGCCCACTCGATCTTTCCCGGCAAATCCCCTCGCGACCAACCCCCGCCCAGCGCCTCGATCAGCGCCACGCTGGCCACCAGGCGGCTCTGCTGCACCGCCAGGGCCGATTGCTGGTTCGACAGCAGCGAGGTTTGCTCGGTGATCACGCTGGTATACGGCACCGTTCCGGCCTTGTAGGCATTCAGCGTCGCGTCCACCGCCCGCCGTGTCGATGCCACCGCCAGCGCCTCGGCCTGAGCCTGCAGCTCCAGGATACGCAGGTCGGACAGCGCGTCTTCCACCCCCTGGAACGCGGTCAGCACGGTCTGCCGGTAGGTCGCCACCGAGGCGTCATACGTCGCCCGCGCCGCCTGCACCGCCGCGCGGCGCTCCCCGCCGTTGAACACGGTCTCCGACGCCGAAGCGCCGAGCGACCAGACCTGGTTGCCGATATTGAACAACTGACCGATCGGGTTGCCGGCATACTCGCCCAGCGCCGAAAGCGAAATGGTCGGGTAATACGCCGCCACCGCCACGCCAATCAGCGCGTTCTCCTGCTGCATCGCCCGCTCCGCGGCGGCGATATCGGGCCGCCGCTCCAGCAGTTCCGACGGCAGCCCGGGCGGCAGCACCGGCACCTCCGCGGCCAGCGGTGCCGGAGCGATGGTCACCTCCGACGGCGGATGACCGGTCAGCACCGCGATCGCGTGCTCATACTGCGCCCGCTGGATGCCGACGGCGATCAACTGCGCCTGCGTCGATTGCAGCAGCGCCAGAGCCGTTACATAGTCGGTGCTGGCTGTCGTTCCGGCGCGATACTGGTTCTCCGTGATCTGCAAGGCGCGGCGGTAGGCGGCGACAGTCTCGGTCAGAAGCTGCGCCAGCGAGTCCTCCGCCCGCAGATCGAAATAATCCGCCGCCAAGGTCGCCTGCGCCGATAGTTTTGCATTCGCCAGATCGGCTGCGCTGACCTGGGCGCTGGAGACGCTGCTCTCGATCTGCCGCCGCACGCTGCCCCAGACGTCCGGCACCCAGGAGACGGTGCCGCTGATGCTGTAGGTCGTGCCGCTGCGCCCGCCGCCGGAGTACGATGAATTACCGGAATTGACGCTGGATCGGACGCTGCTGCCGCTGCCGCCTCCGCCGCCGAAGCGCGACACGCCCGGGCTGAGGCCGATGGCCGGGAACAGGCTGGCACGCGCTTCGGCGACCAGCGCGACGGCGTTGCGGTAATCCGCTTCCGAGACTTTCACCGTCTGGTTGGAAATCTCGACCATGCGTTCGAGACGGTCCAGTTCCGGGTCGTGATAAACCGACCACCAATCGCCCTTGTCCACCGCATCCGCCGGCTGGCTGATCTTCCAGCCTTGCAGTTCCTTGAACGCAACGGGCGCGGGGGCGTCGGGACGTTTGTAGTCCGGGCCGACCATGCAGCCGGTCAGGGCGAAGGTCAGGAGGAGAGCGGCGAGCGCGGTTGGGGCGATGCTGGCAAGTGCGGACAGGACGGAGACGTCAGGCGAGTGACCACGCCCTTGTGTCATGGCCGGGCGACCGAGCACGCAAGCCCGGCCATGACACGGAGGACAATCCGCCCGCCCGAAGAAATCCATCACTCAGCCGCCTCCGGCGCAGCCAGGCCGGGAAAGGCCCGATACCAGTGCCGTTTCGCAAACAGCCGGAAGCGATCCAAATACAAGTACACCACCGGCGTCGTATACAGCGTCAGCACCTGGCTCACCATCAACCCGCCCACAATCGAAAGCCCCAGCGGACGCCGCAATTCCCCGCCATCGCCGAAACTCAGCGCCAACGGCAGCGCCCCCAGCATCGCCGCACTCGTCGTCATCATGATCGGCCGGAACCGCATCAGGCACGCCTCGAAAATCGCCTCTCGCGGCTCCAAGCCGTCCTTGCGTTCCGCTTCCAAAGCAAAATCGATCATCAGGATCGCGTTCTTCTTGACGATGCCGATCAGCAATATCACGCCGATGGCGGCGATCAGGCTGAATTCCGTGTTGAACAGCATCAGCGCCAGGATCGCACCGATCCCTGCCGAGGGCAACGTGGAAATTATGGTAATCGGGTGAATATAACTCTCATAAAGCACCCCCAACACTATATAAATCGCCGCCAACGCCGAAACAAGCAAGATCGGCATTGTGCTCAGCGACTCCTGAAAGGTCCGCGCCGTCCCCTGGAACGATCCATGGATGGAAGCAGGCATGCCGATGGCCCGCATCGCCTGCTCGACTGCCACGGTCGCGTCGCCCAGCGATGTCCCGGGCGCCAGATTGAAGGAAATCGTGCTCGCCACGAACGGTCCCTGGTGGTTCACCGCCAGCGCCGTGTTGCCCGGCCCGAACGACGTGAACGACGCCAGCGGAATCATCGTTTCTTTGCTCGTGCTGACCGCCGCCCCGGAGGACGCCGTGCCCTTGCCGACATTCGCCAGCGCATTGGTCGCCGCATTCCGCGCCGAACTGGACGCGATGCTCGCCGCCGTCGTCGCGGTCACCGAGGCGGATGTGCCAACCGTTCCGATCACCGCATTCGATGTCTGCGTGCCGGACGCACTGCCCCCCGCGGTGCTGACATACACATCCCGCAACGTCTGCGGGCTTTGCCAGTATCGCGGCGCCACCTCCATCACCACGTGATACTGGTTCTGCGCGCTGTAAATCGTGGACACCTGGCGCTGGCCGAACGCGTCATACAACGTGTTGTCGATCTGCGAGACATTCACCCCCAGCCGCGCCGCGGTGGCGCGGTCGATCACCAGGTCCGTCTCCAGTCCCTTCTGCTGTTGGTCCGAAATGACATCGCGCAGCATCGGATTATGCTCAAGCGCCGCAACCAACTTGGGCGACCATTCGTATAAGTCCGCGGCGCTGTCGGCCTGCAACGTGTATTGATACGCAGCACTGCTCTGCCGCCCGCCGGTGGAAATGTCCTGCAGAGGAATCAGGATCAGCCGGGCCCCCGGCACGATGGCCAGCTTGCGCCGCAGGCGGGTCATGATCGTATCGATGCCGTCGCGCTGCGCCAGCGGCTTCAGCGCGACATAGACGGAGCCGGTATTGGTTTGCCCGGCACCGCCTCCGCCGCCCTGGCCGGTGAATCCGACGACGCTCTGGACGCCCGGGTCCTGCTGCACGATGCGCGACAATTCCGTCAGCTTGCCCTGCATCGCCTGGAACGAAATACTCTGATCGGCTTGTAGGCTGCCGATCATCCGGCCGGTGTCCTGCTGGGGGAAGAAGCCTTTGGGGACGACGACGTACAGCGCAACGTTCATCCCCACGGTCACCAGCAGCACCAGCACAACAAACAACGGATGCCGCAGCGACCACGCCAAGGTCCGGCCGTAGGCCGACTGCACCCGATCGAACAGCGTGCGTTTCTTCGGCAACGACCGGTTGGCCGCCTTGAGGAAAAGAGCGCACAGCATCGGCGTGGTGGTCAACGAGATCGCCAGCGACACCATGATCGCCAGCGACAAGGTCACCGCGAACTCCCGGAACAGCCGCCCGACAATCCCGCCCATCAGCAGTATCGGCAGGAACACCGCGATCAGCGATACACTGATCGAAATGACGGTAAACCCGACCTCCTTCGCGCCGCGCAAGGCCGCCTCGACGCGCGGCACGCCATCTTCGAGATGGCGGGAGATGTTCTCCAGCACCACGATTGCATCATCGACGACGAAGCCGGTGGCGACGGTCAGCGCCATCAGCGACAGGTTGTCGAGGCTGTAGCCGAGCAGGTACATCGTCCCGAATGTGCCGATGATGGAGACCGGCACGGCGACGGCCGGGATCAGCGTGGCGCGAACGCTGCGCAGGAACAGGAACACCACCAGGGTGACCAGTGCCACGGCGATCAGCAGGGTGCGTTCGGTGTCGCGCAGGCTGGCGCGGATCGTCGTGGTGCGGTCGTTGGCGATCAGCAGGTTCATGTCCGCCGGCATCGCCGCCATCAGTTGCGGGATCGCCGCTTTGACCGAGTCCACGGTGCTGATGATGTTGGCGCCCGGCTGGCGGAACAGGATCACCAGCACCGCCGGCTTGCCCTGCGACAGGCCGAGGTTGCGCAGGTTCTCGACCGAGTCCTGCACGTCCGCCACGTCGGACAGCCGCACCGCCGCACCGTTGCGGTAGGCGATGACCAGCGGTTTGTAGTCGTCCGCGTGCGTCGCCTGGTCGTTGGTGTAGAGCTGGTAATGCAGGGTGTCGGACTCGATCGACCCCTTCGGGCTGTTGGCGTTCGCCGATGCCAAAGCCGCACGCACGTCCTCCAGCCCGATACCGTATTTGAACAGCGCGGTCGGGTTCAGCTCCACCCGCACCGCGGGCAGGGCGGCGCCGCCGATGATGACCTGGCCGATCCCGTCGATCTGCGACAGCCGCTGCGACAGCACATTGGTCGCCGCGTCATACATCTGCCCTCGGGTGAGGGTGGCCGAGGTCAGCGCCAGGATCAGCACCGGTGCCTCGGCCGGGTTCACCTTGCGGTAGGTCGGGTTGCTGCGCAGGCTTGTCGGCAAATCGGCCCGCGCCGCGTTGATCGCCGCCTGGACGTCGCGCGCGGCGCCGTTGATGTCGCGGTTGAGGCCGAATTGAAGGACGATGCGCGCCTGGCCGACGGAACTGGTGGACGTCATCTCGGTGACGTCGGCGATCTGCCCGAGATGCCGCTCCAGCGGGCTGGCAACGCTGGTGGCGACGGTGTCCGGGCTGGCGCCCGGGAGCTGGGCCTGGACCGAGATGGTGGGGAAATCCACCTGCGGGAGTGGGGAAACGGGCAGCTTGAAGAACGCGAAGATGCCGGCCAGGGCGATGCCGACGGTCAGGAGGGTGGTCGCGACCGGTCGGGCGATGAAGGGGGCGGAGAGGTTCATGGGCGTGCACGGTGGTCGAACGGCCGGGGCGAGACAGAAGCGCGACCGAAGGGGACGCACTGGGCCCTCGCCGTCATGACGGGACAGGGTGCCGTTCCGGCCGCCATGACGGAGGAGGGGGCCCGCATCCTCACGACCCCGCCTCGTCGCCCGCCAGCGTCGTCCCGGGCTGCTTCCCCCGCAACCGCCACGCCAGCCGATCGAACATCAGGTAGATCACCGGCGTGGTGAACAAGGTCAGCACCTGGCTGACGATCAGCCCACCGACGATCGCCACGCCCAGCGGGCGGCGCAGCTCCGACCCCGTGCCATTGCCCAGCATCAGCGGCAGCGCCCCCAGCAGCGCCGCCATCGTCGTCATCAATATCGGCCGGAACCGCAGCAGGCACGCCTGATGGATCGCCTCGCGCGGCGGCTTGCCTTCCTCGCGCTCCGCCACCAGCGCAAAGTCGATCATCATGATGGCGTTCTTTTTGACGATGCCAATCAGCAGGATGATGCCGATGATCGAGATGACATCGATGTTGTCGCCGGCGATCAGCAGCGCCACCAGCGCGCCGGCCCCGGCCGAGGGCAGCGTCGACAGGATCGTAATCGGATGGATGAAGCTCTCGTACAAGACCCCCAGCACGATGTACATCGTCACGACCGCCGCCAGCACCAGCAGCAATTCATTGGATAGCGACGCTTCCAGCGCCGATGCCGCGCCCTGGAACGCGGTGACGAAACTTTCCGGCAGGCCGATATCCGTCTCCGCCTGCCGGATTGCCGCGACGGCGGCTCCCAGAGACGCCCCGGGCGCGGTATCGAAGGAAATCGTCGTCGCCGGAAACTGCGCCAGATGGCTGATCTGCAACGGTCCCGGCTTCTGCACGATCGTCACGATCGAACTCAGCGGCACCTGGCCGGTGGTTGACGCCGAGGACGGCAGATAGATCGCCGACAGCGCCTCCAGCGAGGTCTGCAACGCAGGATCCGCCTCCATGATCACGCGGTACTGGTTCGACTGGGTATAGATCGTCGAGATGATGCGCTGTCCGAACAGGTCGTACAGAGCGTTGTCGACCGTGGCGGGGGTAATCCCGAACCGCGCCGCGGTCGCCCGGTCGATCACGAGGTTGACCGTCAGCCCCTGTTGCTGAAGGTCGCTGGCGACGTTCATCAGGTCGGGCGATTTGCCCAATTCCGCCAGCAGTTTCGGCACCCATTCGTTGAACGCCGACAGGTTCGGGTTCTCCAGCACGAACTGGTATTGCGTGCGGCTGACCGAGGCGTCGATCGTCAGGTCCTGCACCGGCTGCAAATACAGCGACACGCCCGGCACGCCCGAGGTCTCCTGCTGCAGGCGGCGGCCGATCTCGGTGGCGTTGAGGCTGCGTTCATCCTTCGGCTTGAGGTTGATCAGGAACCGCCCGCTGTTCAAGGTCGCGTTGCTGCCGTCCACGCCGATGAAGGAACTCAGGCTGGCGACGTCGGGGTCCTTCAGGATCGCCGCGGCCAGCGCCTGCTGGTGCTCCGCCATCGCCTCATACGACGCGCTTTGCGCCGCGACCGAGATGCCCTGCAGCACGCCGGTGTCCTGCACCGGGAAGAACCCTTTCGGCACCACGGTATACAGCAGGACGGTGACGGCCATGGTGGCGACGGCCACCAGCAACGTCAGGGGCTGATGATCCAGCACGACATTCAAAGCGCGGTCGTAGCGGCCGATGATCCAGTTGAAGCCGCGCTCCGCCCGCAGGTCGAACCGGGTGCGCTGGGCGTCGGGCCGGTGGCGCAGCAGCTTGGCGCACATCATCGGCACCAGCGTTAGCGACACGATCGCCGAAATCACGATCGTTACGGACAAAGTGATGGCGAACTCATGGAACAGACGCCCGACCACGTCGCCCATGAACAGCAGCGGGATCAGCACGGCGATCAGCGACACGGTAAGTGAAATGATCGTAAAGCCGATCTGTTCGCTGCCTTTCAGCGCCGCGGCCAACGGGGCTTCGCCGGCCTCGACGTAGCGGGAGATGTTCTCGATCATGACGATCGCATCGTCCACGACGAAGCCGGTGGAGATGGTCAGCGCCATCAGCGACAAATTGTCCAGGCTGAAGCCGAGCAAATACATCGCCGCCAGCGTGCCCACCAGCGACAGCGGCACCGACAGGCTGGGGATGATCGTCGCGGGCAGGTTGCGCAGGAACAGGAAGATCACCGCCACCACCAGCGCCACCGCCAGCCCGAGTTCGAACTCCACATCGGAGACGGACGCCCGGATCGTCACGGTCCGATCGGTCAGCACCGCGACATCGACGGCGGAGGGCAGCGTGGCCTGCAACTGCGGCAGCAGGCGCTTGATGGTATCCACCACCTGGATGACGTTGGCACCCGGCTGGCGCTGGACGTTCAGGATCACCGCCGGGATGGTGTTCGCCCAGGCGCCGAGCCTCGTGTTCTCCGCGCCGTTCACCACGGTGGCGACGTCTTTCAGGTGGACCGGCGCGCCGTTGCGGTAGGCGATCACCAGGTCGAGGTATTGCTGCGGGTCGGAAATCTGGTCGTTGGCGTTGATCGTCGTCGCCTGCGCCGGACCGTCGAAATTGCCCTTCGGTGTATTGACGTTGGCGTTGCCCAGCGTGGTGCGGAGATCGTCGATGTTCAGCCCGTATGCCGCCAGCGCCCGCGGGTTGATCTGGACCCGCACTGCCGGCCGCTGTCCCCCGCTGATGCTGACCAGCCCGACTCCCGGCTGCTGCGAGATCTTCTGCGCCAGGCGGGTGTTGGCCATGTCCTGCACCTGCGTCAGCGGCAGGGTCTTCGAGGTCAGCGCCAGGGTCAGTATCGGCGCATCCGCCGGGTTGACCTTCGCGTAAATCGGCGGCGCCGGCAGGTCCGACGGCAGCAGGTTGCCCGCCGCGTTGATCGCCGCCTGCACCTCCTGCTCGGCCACGTCCAGGCTCACGTCGAGACTGAACTGCAAGGTGATCAGCGAGGCGCCGGCCGAACTGGTGGAGAACATCTGGTTCAGGCTGGGCATCTGCCCGAACTGGACCTCCAGCGGGGAGGTGACGGAGGACGTCATCACCTCCGGACTGGCGCCGGGATAGAAGGTCTGCACCTGGATGGTCGGGTAATCGACCTCCGGCAGGGCCGAGATGGGCAGGAACCGGTAGGCGACCATGCCCACCAGCATGATCGCCGCCATCAGCAGGGTGGTCGCAACCGGCCGGAGAATGAAGGGGCGGGATGGGCTCATGCGGAGCCGGCTGCGCTGGTGTCTTGCGGAGCGCCGCCTGCCTCCGTGTCATCGACTTTGCGTGGTTCGGCACCGCAAGTCGTGGGTGGTCGGGCCAAGCCCGGCCATGACACGGGACGACCCGGCCCTTGTTGCATCACTGCGCCTGCGGCTGGCGGCGGGGCTCGTGCTGGCCAGCCGGGTCCGCCGGAGACGTCGAGATCGGCCCGGCCGGTTGTGGCTTGCCCGCCCGGCCTCCATCGCCCTGCTGCGCCGGCAAACTCACCGAGGCGCCGTCGCGCAGGCGGTCGGTGCCATCGGTGACGACACGGTCGCCGGGGTTGAGGCCGGACAGCACCGCCTGATAGGTCCCATCCACCGGCCCGACCTTGATTGGCCGCACCGAAACGGTGCTGTCCGGATTGATCAGGTAAACAAACGTCCCCGGCTCGCCGCGCTGCACCGCCGGCACCGGAACCCGAACCGCGTTGGGCATGGTGTTCACCAGCAAACGCGCGTTGACGAACTGGTTCGGATACAGCAGCTCATCCGGATTGGCGAAAATCCCCCGCAGTTTCAGCGTGCCCGTGGTGGTGTCGATCAGGTTGTCCATCGTGCCAAGCTGCCCGGTGGCCAGCAGCCGCGTGTTGGCGCGGTCATACGCTTCGATCGTCAGCGTGGCCCCGGCGCGCACCCGCTGGACGATGTCCGGCAGATTGTCCTCCGGCACCGAGAACAGCACGGAAATCGGCTGCATCTGGGTGATGACGACCACCCCCGTGGTGCTGGAGGTCTGGATATAATTGCCCGGATCCACCTGCCGCAGGCCGACCTGCCCGTCTATCGGCGAGATGATGTGGCAGTATGCCAGGTTGAGTTTGGCGGTATCCACCGCTCCCTGATCGGTTTGCACCGTGCCGGTGTACTGCTGCACCAGGTAGCGCTGGTCATCCAGTTGCTGCTGCGCGATCGAATCCTGCCGCCCAAGCGTCTGGTAGCGCTTCAGGTCCGCCTGGGCCTGCGCCAGCAGCCCCTGGTCCTTGGCCAGGGTGCCCTGCGCCTGCTCCAGCGCCGCCTGGTAGGGCCTCGGGTCGACCTGGGCCAGGAAGTCGCCCTTCTTGACGACCTGGCCTTCCTTGAACCCGACCTCCTGCAACTGACCATTGATCTGCGTATAGACGGTCACCGTGTCGAGCGAGGTCACCGTTCCCAACTCGTTCAGCATGATGCGGATATCGCCGGTGTCCACGGTGGCGAACCCGACGGGCTGCGGCGCACCCTGGGCGGAGCGTCCGTTCGGCGCGGTGTGCGATGCCGTCTGGGCGGCGTGCTGCGTCCACAGATACCAGCCTCCACCGGCCAGTCCAGCCACGATCAGGCTGGTGAGGACCCAATATCCGGTGCTCGGGCGTCGCACCGTTGGCGAGGCGCGCGACACCGTATCGGGCGCGGGCCTCGCTTCCGTCTGGTCAACACGTTCGTCCATGAAAGGTCGGGTCCTTTATCGGCCGCCGCCCCGGCTGGAGACTGCGCACTCGGATTAAGCACGGCAACCGGCGGCAACAAGCGAAAGCCCCCGCCTGTTACCCTAATTTTTGCTTCGTTACACGAGTACACCCCGTCGCCAACGTGTCATGGCCGCGCCGGGTTCGGCTTTTCGGGTTGGTGCGGCCCGCTCATTCGTGACTGCTACCATGCCGCACACGCGCCGTTGTGGCGCACATGGACTGTCTCATCATCGGCGCCGGCCCGGCCGGCCTGACCGCGGCGATCTACCTCGCGCGCTTCCGCCGCCGCGTCCTGGTCATGGACGGGGGCGCGAGCCGCGCGTCGTGGATTCCGGTGTCGCACAACATGCCGGGCTTCCCCGAGGGCGTCGGCGGCCCGGACCTGCTCGCTCGCATGCGCACCCAGGCGCTGCAATACGGCGCCGAGATCCGCCAAAGCGAGGTTGAACGCCTCCGGGCGCTGCCGGAGGGCGGTTTCATCGCCACGGCGGGCGGGCAGGACATCCGGGCGGAACGCGTGCTGCTGGCGACCGGCGGGCTCGATGTGGAACCGGACCTGCCGGGCGTGCGCGACGCCGTCCGCCGCGGCCTGGTGCGCTACTGCCCGATCTGTGACGCCTTCGAGATCATCGGCCAAAATGTCGCGCTGATCGCCTCCGGCAAGTGCCGGGTGAAGGAGGCGCTGCTGCTGCGCGCCTATACGGCGCAGCTTTCGGTGATCACGCTCGGGCAGGATCTGCACATGTCCGACGGGGAGCGCCGGCAACTGCTCGAAGCCGGCATCCGCATCCTGGAAGATCCGGTGGCGGAACTGGCGATGGAAGGTGAGCGCATCGGCGCCTGGCACATGCAGGGCGGCGGCAAGCACGTGTTCGACACGGTCTATACCGCGCTGGGCGTGCGGGTCCGCTCCGGGCTCGCCACCGCGCTCGGCGCCGAGGCGGATGAGGACGGCGCGCTGATCGTCCGGGACCACCAGAAAACCAGTGTTCCCGGCCTGTATGCCGCGGGCGACGTGGTGCGCGGGTTGTCGCAGGTCAGTGTCGCCATCGGCCAGGCCGCGGTCGCGGCGACGGACATCAACGCGAGCCTGCCGTTTCCCAGGCCGCCGGGCTGAGCCGGACCCTGCGCAAACTCGCGTGACCTTGCAGCGTTTCCCGGGGTATTCTGGTATCAATCTGGAACGTGTGCAGAGGAGTCAGCCGTGGCAACCTTGGAAATCGTCGGCGCGCCGTGGGGAAATTTCGTCCGCACGGTCAGGATGGCCTGCTTCGAGAAGGGCGTCCCGTACACCCTGAACATCGTCCGCCCGCAGTCGCCGGAGGTGAAGGCGATCCATCCGTTTGGCCTGGTGCCCTGCATGCGCCATGGCGATCTCGCCTTGTTCGAAAGCCGGGCGATCTGCACCTATATCGACCAGGCGTTCGACGGGCCGCCTTTGGTGCCGCGCGATCCGGCTTCCGCCGCGCTGACGGAGCAGTGGATCGCCCTGGTGATGACCACCGTCGATCCGGTGCTCGCGCGGCAATATCTCGTGGCCTATATCAACGCGCCGGGCGGCGTGGCGGACCCCGCGGTGATCGAGGCTTTGCTGCCGAAGGTGCGGGAGGTGTTTGATGTGCTCGACCACACGCTGGCGGGACGGCCGTATTTGGCCGGCGAGGCATTCAGCCTGGCCGACATGTTCCTGTTCCCGGTGATCTGGTTCATGCGGCTGAAGCCGGAGAGTGCGGCGCTGCTGCAATCGTCGCCGCATCTGCTGGGCTGGTACGACCGCGTCGCCGCTCGCCCCTGCGCGGTCGAGACCGAGCCTCCGGTGGCGGCTGGCCCGGCGCAGCCCTGCAAGACCTAGCCGATCATGTCGCTTTGGTTCGGTGCAGGGACAGTCCGAGGAGGATCGCCGGGGCGAGGATGCCGGCCGGAAAATGCAAAATCCAGCCGGCGGCGAGCGTGACGAAGGCCAGCGGATAGAGCGACATCAGCAGATATTTTTCCGCGGGCAGGAAGCCGTGGTCCGCGGCATCGCGCACAAGCCATGCGATGCCGATGCCGGCGAGGGTCAGATCGTAAAGCAGCACCACCGGCAGGCTCAGCAGCGTGCCGGCGATGAGGACCGCGGCGCGGAGCGACAGACGGGTTGTTTGCTGCCAGACCCGGGCGACGACCGCCGCGGCCATGGCGCTGACCAGGAGTTGCAGCGCCATGGCCGCCCCGGCGGGCATTCCGGCCAGCCGTGCGGCGCCGAACGGCGAGACGAAACCCGCCAGCAGGATCGTATCGGAGCCGAACACCCGGGCCGCGGCGGAGAGTGCATCCATGTAACGCAGCCATGTTTCGAACCCGAACAGCCCGATCGTCGCGCCAACGACCGCGCACAGTGTCGCTGCCGCGGCGCAGAACGCCCTCCAATGGCCGCCGGCGGCGAGCGCTATCGGCACCAGCAGGCCGAAGTGCGGCTTGTAGCAGAGCAGGCCGAACAGCACGCCCGACCATATCGGCCGGCGATTGACAAGTAACGTCGCCGAGCCGAACAAGGCGGCGGTAAGAAACGAATTCTGCCCCAGGCCGGCGCACCAGAACACCGCCGGAATTGCCAGGGCCGGAAGCCACCATCCGCGATCGGCGATGCGGCAGGCGACGAAGGCGTAGGCGGCCATGGATGCCGCCTCGAACAGAACAAGAGCGACCCAATAAGGCAATAAAGCCAACGGCGCGCAAAGCAGCAGGAAGGGCGGCGGGTAGAAGAAATAGACATATGGGCCATCGCCGATGAGGGCCTGTTCGGCGAACCAATGCGCGGTTTCGTCGTAGGCCAGTTCGGGCAGACCTTGCAGCGCCAGGCTGCCGGCGGCGTAGAAGCTGGGGAAGTCGCTGACGAAGGGTGAGCGCGTGGGGCCGAAGACACCGAACTCCCACGCCACCACGGCGGCGAGCAGGATCGTCTGGACGGCCAGCGCAATGCCGCTCAGGCCGATGACCCGGCTGCGGGTCAGCCAGGCGGCGTGCTTCACGCGCCGACGAGAAATTCGCGATCGACCGGGACTTGCATGGCGGTGACGAGGTTGTTGGTCTCGGACGCCATGCCGATGATGGCGAGCAGGTGCATGTGCTGGGCGTCCGTCATGCCTTTTTGTTTCGCTGCCGCGGTGTGGGAATGGATGCAATAGGTGCAGCCATTGGCGGCGGAGACGGCGATGTAGATCAGCTCCCGGGTCAGCGGGTCGAGCGGGCCCTCGCCGCCCATGATGGTCTTCAGGGTCTCCCAGGTGCGCTTCAGGTTTGCCGGGTCGTTGGCCAGGGCGCGCCAGAAATTGTTGATGAAATCCGCGCCGCGGGTGCGGCGGATGTCGTCGAACACGGCTTTCACGGCCGGGTCGCTGTCCGCTTCGTTGTCGGTCCATAGCCGCACCGTTGCCATGTCGTTCTCCTGTTGCCGGGCCCGCGGCCAGGACATACGGTTACTCGATCATCACGACAAGCTTGCCCATGGCGGTGCGGGCTGACAGCGCGGCGATGGCCTCGCCGCCCTGTTCCAGGCTGTAGCGTGCCGAAATCACCGGGCGGATGGCGCCTTGCTGATACAGGTCAAGCAATTCGCGCGCGCTGGTTTGGAAGCCGGCGGGATCGCGGTCGATCCAGGCCGCCCAGAAAACGCCGATGATACGGCAGGATTTCAGCAGCGCGAGATTGAGCGGCAGCCGCGGGATGCCGGCGGGGAACCCGACGACGAGAAAACGGCCGTCCCAGGCGATGCTGCGCAGGGCGGCCTCGGCATAGTCGCCGCCGACGGCGTCGTAAATGACATCGGCGCCGTCCGCCGTGCATGCCTGCTTGAACAGACCGGACAGCGCGCGCAACGCGGCTTTGTCGAACGGGCCGCGCGGATAGACGATGCCGGATGCCGCGCCGTGCCTGGTGGCGAGGGCGAGTTTTTCCGCCGAGGACACCGCGGCGATGACGGTCGCACCCATGGCCTTGCCGAGCTCGACCGCGGCGAGACCGGCGCCGCCGGCGGCGCCGATGACGAGCAGGGTCTCGCCGGGTTGCAGGGTGCCGCGCTGCTTCAGCGCGTAATGCGACGTGCCGTAGGTCAGGATGAAGGCGGCGGCCTCATCGAAGGGCATTTCGTCCGGGATGGGGATGCAGTGCGGGCGGGTGACGACGACTTTTTCCGCCATGCCGCCCCAGCAACACCAGCCGATGACCCGGTCGCCGGGACGGATGTCGGTTATGTTGGAGCCGATGGCGGCGACGATGCCGGCGACTTCGCCGCCGGGGGAGAACGGGCGGTCGGGGCGGAACTGATACTTGTCCTCGATGATGAGGGTGTCGGGGAAATTCACGCCGCAGGCTTTGACCGATATCAAAATTTCGCCGTCGCCGGGAACCGGATCGGCGCGGCTGCCGATGGCGAGGGTTTCCGGTCCGCCGGTGGTCTGGCTGAGTAGAGCCTTCACTGTTGCCGCCCCTATGCTGGTTAGGGCGGTATTGCAGAGCGACGCGGCGCGCCTGGCAAGGTGCGTGCCAATCGCCTGGAAGCCGCGAGCTTTGGCGTGTTCGAGTTCCCGAGACCGTGATAGATTTTCATCATGCTGCGATTCCTCCTGGAGATGACACCCCGCCCTTTGCTGCACCTTTGGCGGCGACTGCCAGTGGGGCCGAGGCGCGATGTGCTGGACGCAGTGGCCGCCACCGCCGCGGGCGTGACAGCGCGGATACCGAAACGACCAAGCCGGCGGCCGCGTCCGCCCAGCGGTGGCATTGCGATCGTCGGCGAATTCGGCGGGGCCTCGGGCCTCGCCGAATCGGCTCGGCTGATGAATCAAGCATTGCCGCATATCGGCGTCAGCACGTGGCCGCTCGATGCGGCCGGTGTCGGCGCGACTCCCGCCCCCTTCGCCGAGGGCAGCCCGCTATCGCCACCGCCGCCAGGCGTGCCGATCGTAATCCATGCCAACGCAAACCGGATGGACAACGCCCTGAGGGCGTTGCCGCGCAGCCTTATCCGCGGGCGGCGCATTATCGGCTACTGGGCCTGGGAATTGCCTGTGGTCCCAAGGAGCTGGCAACCGGGCGTGCGCTTCGTTCACGAGGTCTGGGTACCGAGTCATTTTGTCGCCCGGGCCATCGCAACCATCCTTCCGGCCAGCGGATCGATACCTATTCGCATAGTCCCTCACCCCGTGGCAGCCGTGCCGCCGTGTCCGGCCGCTATGGACCGTGCCGCCTTCGGCCTTCCGAAAGACGCGGTGATCGTCCTGGTCTCGCTCAATCTTGCCTCCAACGTGGCGCGAAAGAACCCTTACGGTGCGATCAACGCGTTTCGCCAGGCTTTCGGCGCCCGTACCGACCGGGTGCTTGTGCTCAAGCTCGGCAATATCGACGAATTCCCGGCGGATTTCGTCCGTCTGTGGCAAACGGTGGCCGATTCGCCAAACATCCATATCGAAGCCCGGAGTTTTTCGATCGCTGTCAACCATGCATTCACCCGCTGCGCCGACATCGTGTTGTCACTGCACCGGAGCGAGGGGTTCGGGCTTGTCATGGCCGAGGCCATGATGCTCGGCTGTCCCGTTGTCGCGACAGGTTGGTCGGGCAACATGGACTTTATGGATAGCGACAGCGCCGCGCTCGTTGGCGTGACCATGGTCGAACCAACCGACGATCGAGGGGTGTTCACGATTCCCGGTGCCCGCTGGGCCGAGCCGGATATCGGTGAGGCGGTCGCGCAGCTTCGCCGGCTCGCGGATGATGCCGCGGAACGTAAGGCGCTTGGTGCAAGAGGCCGCGCCATGGCGCAGATGCGGCTCACTACGGCGAAGCTGGCTGAAGCCGTGCGGGCACTGGGTCTCCCGGCCCGCGAATAGAGCCGTGCCATATCGCGTCATTCCGACAGGTTTGTTGCACCTTAGCCGCACCGTCCTCGCCGGGAGGTAATTCGAGCGCAATCCGGAACTGATCCTTGCGCGCCCCGATCCATGGGCCGGCGGAGCGGAACAGAAGTAGACTCTGGTGATGGGCCATGATACGGGGCGCAGCGCATAATGGTCTGAGGCAACTGTCAGATCCCGCGGCAGCGGACGGCCATCCATTCCGGGTTTCAATTGTCCGGCGTGACAAGCCAGGCGGAAACTATTACGAACATACCAGGCGGCGGGTTCAGGCACGCTTGACGCCGCGTGTGACGTTAGCGGATTTGGAGATATCGATGCCGACAGCGCTGATCACCGGAATCACAGGCCAGGACGGCGCCTACCTGGCCAAGTTCCTTCTCGGCAAAGGATACCGGATCGCCGGCCTCCTGCGCCGCTCGGCGTCCTCGGACATCATCGGCGAACGGCTTCGCTGGCTCGGCATCCTAGATGACGTTACCTTTGTCGACGGCAATATGACGGACCTGTCCAGCCTGATCCGCGTCGTGAAAGATGTTGCGCCCGACGAGATATACAATCTGGCTGCGCAGAGTTTCGTCGCGGCGTCATGGCAGCAGCCTTTACTGACCGGGTCCGTAACCGGCCTGGGCGTGGTCAACATGCTGGAAGCGATTCGTATCGCCCGGCCCGAGGCGCGGTTCTACCAGGCGTCATCGTCGGAGATGTTCGGCAAGGTCCAAGAGCCGGTGCAGTCGGAGCGCACGCCATTCTATCCGCGCAGTCCGTACGCGGTAGCGAAGCTTTTCGGCCACTGGTCGACGGTCAATTATCGGGAAAGCTTTGGTATGCACGCATCGTCGGGCATCCTTTTCAATCATGAAAGCCCTTTGCGGGGGCTGGAGTTCGTGACCCGCAAGGTCACCGACGGCGTGGCGCGGATCAAGCTGGGTCTGGCGGACAAGCTGGCGTTGGGCAATATGGGTGCCATGCGCGACTGGGGCCATGCGCGTGAGTATGTGGAGGCGATGTGGTTGATGCTACAGCAGGACGAACCCGATAACTACGTCATCGCCACAGGGCGTACATCGTCGATCCGGGACCTCTGCCGTATCGCCTTCAGCTATGTTGGCCTGAACTATCAGGATCATACGGTTACCTCATCCGATCTGATGCGGCCCGCCGAGGTTGAGATATTGCTCGGTGATCCCGGCAAGGCGCACCGCCAGCTCGGCTGGCAGGCGCGTATTTCCCTGGAGGACATGATCGCGGAGATGGTTGAAGCGGACCTCAGCCGTCACCGTGCCAGACTGAAGGCGTGACACGGTGCAGTTCCCGCGACGAGTTCTGCTGACGGGGGCAAGAGGTTTCGTAGGGCGGCATCTGACTGCGGTGTTGGGCCAGCGCTTCCCCGGGGTTGTGCTGGTCGCGGAATGGTTCGACGTGACCGATCCGGACGCGACACTGCGAGCGGTGCGCGACGCGGCACCTGATTCCTGTATACATCTGGCTGGCATCACCGCCGTACCGGATGCGCAGAAGCGCGGCGATGCCGCGTGGCAGGTCAATCTGCATGGCACGCTGAACCTGGCGCGTGCGATACTCTCGGCCGCCCCGCAAAGCCGGTTCCTGCATGTTTCGACGTCCGAGGTTTACGGCCGATCCTTCATTGACGGTCGGGCACTGGACGAAACCGCTGCGCTGGCGCCGATGAACACCTACGCGGCCACAAAGGCGGCGGCGGATCTCGCCGTCGGCGCCATGGTGTCCGACGGATTGCGTGCGGTCCGTCTGCGCCCGTTCAACCATGTCGGCCCCGGCCAGAGCGACGCTTTCGTGGTGGCGGCCTTGGCTCACCAATTGACCCGCGTTGAGGCCGGGTTGCAGGCGCCGGTGCTGCAGGTGGGTGCGCTGACGCCGCGGCGTGATTTCCTTGATGTGCGCGATGTCTGCGCGGCCTACGCGAGTTGCCTGGAGCAGACGGACGCGGCTTTGCCCGCCGGCAGCGTGCTTAATATTGCATCCGGCGTAGCGCGCAGCATTGGCGACGTATTGGCGCGGATGTGCGAAATTATGGACCTCAAGGTTGAGTTGGTGACCGATCCGCAGCGGCTGCGGCCGGTGGAAATCGCCGTGGCGCAGGGCGATGCCGGCCGGGCGCGCGCGTTGCTGGGCTGGAAACCGCTGTACTCGTGGGATCAAACGTTGCACGATGTCATTGCGGATTGGCGGGGCAGGATTTAGTCGAGGATGCGATACATCTTGCGGATCGATGAATGGTGGACGCTTTCCTCGAGCGGGCTGGGGTGAATCTCGGCCGCCGCCTCATCGGCGAAGCGGGTTTCATGCGGCAGATTCGGCACGGCAGGATGTCGTTCGCCCGGGTGACCGTGGTCCGGGGTGCTATCCTTGAGCGGACGGAAGCGGCGCAGAAATGCCAACTTTTGCACTGAAATCGTGCTGCGCGGGGTCCGCGAATCGAGGATCTTCCCCGGTTCAGCACTTTAGCAGTTTGTTGCCCTCTTATTTGCCCGATTGCCCCGGCGATGCCGCTGTCAGACTTAACGCGCCGCGACCTTCGTGCTAGGGCGTGAACGAACATTGTGGTGAACAGTCAACTTCGCCGCTGTCGCAATTGGATGGATTATGCACCTCGTTTCCGCGGCTCAGAATCAGGAAGACATTATGCTGTGGCGTGCGCTACGCCATGTGGCAGACGGTTTTTATATCGATGTTGGAGCGGCCGATCCGATCGAGTATTCCGTTACGCGAATTTTCTACGAACGGGACTGGAGCGGCATCAATCTTGAGCCGAATCCGTCCTATTTCGCAGCTCTCGAAAAGGAGCGGCCGCGCGACATCAACCTTTGTCTCGGCGCGGGTCGCGCCGCGGGGCAACTCATGTTCTACGAGATGGACGGTGGTGGACTTTCAACCTTTGATCCCGGAATAGCAGCTATGCATCGGGCCGAGGGCCGGGTGTTAGCCGAGCGGCCAGTCGAAACTCTTCCGCTGGCTGATATCTGCCGTCGGTATCGCCCGGCGGGGCCCATCCATTTTCTTAAGATAGACGTCGAGGGATCTGAGGGCGATGTGCTGGCGGGTGCCGACTTTGCTAAGTTCCGGCCATGGATAGTGTTGGTAGAGGCCACGTTGCCGGGATCTCAGGTGGATTCGTATCAGGCATGGGAACCGCTATTGATACAGCATGAATACAGTTTTATTTGGTTCGATGGGTTAAACCGCTTTTATATTTCCGACGAGATGAAAACCGAATTGGAAAGGCATTTTAAGGTGCCACCTAACGTATTTGATGGCTTCGAATCTACCGCCTCGTTGTGGTTTCGTGCCAAGCAGGCCGAGGCGGGTCTTGCCGATGCCAATGCGCGACGTGAGGCGATCTGCCGGGCGCTCGAGATCGCTGAACAGAGTCTTCAGACA
Organism: uncultured Rhodopila sp.; assembly: GCF_903944925.1. Lineage (GTDB taxonomy): Bacteria > Pseudomonadota > Alphaproteobacteria > Acetobacterales > Acetobacteraceae > Rhodopila. The sequence continues at coordinate 47,369 of NZ_CAJATU010000101.1, forward strand.
TGCCAGGCCAATCTGGCTCGCACCAAGCGGCGTGCGGAGCTGAGCGATACAAGGCTGACTCACCTGCGAGCCAATCTGGACCGCGCAGAGCAGCGTGCACAGCTAAGTGAGGCGCAGGTGGCTGATTTGCTGGCCAGCACGTCCTGGCGCGTAACCGCACCGATCCGAATGTTCAGTCGGCCGCTTTCACGTCTAGCCAGGAGTACTTACGGTTTAGTCACACGGTATGCGTCTCTTGCGGGTGATTTGTCAGGCAAGCAAATTGTCCGCACTCTCTTTCATCGCAGTACCCGACGATTACTACAGTTGCCGGGGGGGCGGCGGGTGTCCAGGCTCATTTACAAGGTGGCGCCCCGTCCTGTGGAATGGTTGGCGCTGCGTTACCGTGCCTATGATCAACGCGATGCAATGGATTTCGTCAGTGCAGGGCGCGGGCTGTCCAAGTACCATAGATCCGTAAACCTGTCCGAGGCGAGCATCTTCCAAGACCTTAGCGAAGACGAGGGCCGCCTATACCGTCAAATCGACGCCTTGGGTCTAACGCTCAAGGGCTGACGCGGCCAACGGATCAACTCGTATGCGGGACTGAAAGAGCACATGCGCCTTGTTATCGACATGCAAGCTGCTCAAGGGAGCAACCGCACCCGAGGCATAGGTCGCTACGCCCGCGAGCTTGCACTGGAAATGGCCACCAAGTCCCGGGGCCATGACGTTATCATTGCTCTCAACGGTACTTTGCCGGAGACGGCGGAGGACCTGATCGACAGGTTTGCGAGTATCCTGCCGCGCCGGCAAATCCGCGTCTGGCATCCCCCGACAGGCACGGCGGCACTGCTGAACGCGCCCTCACGGAGTTTCGCAGAGAGCTTGCGGGCGCAATTCCTTGCCTCTCTGCAGCCGGACCTTGTGCATGTATGCAGCCTGTTCGAAGGTTTAGGCGATGACATCATCACCTTACTGCCACCACGGCTGCAGCGGCTGCCTGTCTTGGCCACGTGCTATGATCTGATTCCTCTCATCCGCCATCATGAATATTTTGGCGCGTCAGGGGCGCTCCGGCATGGCATGCAATGGTACTACCGTTGCGTGCAAGAGATGGCGATGTCCGATGGTCTGCTCGCCATTTCGGAATCCAGCCGCAGTGAGGCCATCTGCCATCTCCCGTTCTCGCAGGATCTCGTTTTCAACGTGCAGGCCGGCGTCAATCCCGAGTTCCGACCTGCGGTGCTATCGAAAGAGGCGCGTGCGGGGTTGCTGAAGCGGTACGGATTGCGGGACTCGTTCGTGCTGTTTCTCGGTGCCGGCGACATCCGCAAGAATGAGGCCGGATTGGTCGCCGGTTATGCGAAACTACCATATTCATTGCGAGAACACCATCAATTGGCGATTGTCGGTCGAACCGACGAGACGGCACTGCTGCAAATCGCAACAAACTTGGGGATATCTTCCGATAGTGTCGTTATCATTCCTTTTGTCGAGGAGGGGGACCTCAACGGCTTGTATTCGGCATGCTCGGTGTTTGTCTTCCCGTCCTTTCACGAAGGCTTCGGTCTTCCTGCCGCCGAGGCCATGGCCTGCGGCGCTCCCGTCATTGCCAGCAACACCAGCAGCCTGCCGGAAGTAATCGGACGCTCGGATGCCACCTTTGACCCCGGTGATCCGGCCGCCATCGCTACATGCATCCGCAAGGTGCTGGAAAGTCCCGCCTTCCGCGCCGAGCTGGCAGCATATGGTCCGGTGCAGGCCAAACGCTTTACCTGGCCATCGAGCGCCGCTCGAGCGTGGGATGCCCTTGAGCAAATTCACGCCAACCGGATGCAGGGCAACCATCGCCATGCTGGCAGCATGCTGTCGCCGCGCCCGCGCCTGGCCTTTGTTTCACCGATGCCGCCGCAAGCCACCGGCATCGCGGACTATAGTTGCGACCTGCTACCCAGCCTGGCGCGGCATTACGACATCACAGTGGTGAGTGAGAACGAGATTGCCAACATCAGATTGCAAGCCGCCTTCCCAAGATTGGATCCCGCCAGTTTTTTACAGGAAGCAAACCGTTTTGACAGAGTATTATATCAGATCGGCAACTCCTCCTTTCATCGGTTTCAAATCGAGGATCTCCTGCCGCGTTGCCCCGGCGTTATAGTGCTGCACGATGCGTTTCTGTCCGACTACATGAACTGGAGGGCGCATGAAGCGGGGCGGCCGGACGATTTCCGTGTCGCACTCTGGCAGTCCCATGGCTATGAAGCGTTGCGCTACGAAGCCGAACATGGGCGCGAAGCCGCCCTCGCGCGCTATCCGTGCTGCCTGAAGGTGCTGAAGGCCGCGCTCGGGGTTATACAGCATTCGCAATACGGGGCGGAGATCTTGCGCCGCCACTTCGGTGATGCGGGGAGCCCGGACGTCGCAGTCGTTCCGCTGGTGCGAGCCTTCCGCGTCAGGCCGGGGAGGGCGGCGGCAAGAGCATCGCTCGGCTTATCTGCCGACGAATTCGTAGTATGTAGCTTTGGTATAGTAACGCCACAGAAGTGTCCCTCCCTGCTCGCCGAGGCCTGGTGCCGGACTGGACTCTCCGGGCGGCTGGTGTTTGTCGGTAACGTCAGATCCGATCTGCAGAATAAGATTGCCGATAAATCAGCCTGTATCGAAGCGACCGGACGGGTCACGCAGGAGATTTACGATGCCTGGCTGGCCGCCGCGGATGTGGCCATACAATGGCGCACAGACTCACGCGGCGAGACCTCAGCCGCGATGGCGGATGCGTTGATTGCGGGAGTACCGCTTATCGTCAACCGGCACGGCGCAGCGGCGGAACTCCCGGCGGCGGTTGCGCTGACTCTTCCGGATTTGGCCGATTCAGCCATGCTGGCCGAGGCGATTATCACCTTGCGTGACGACACCGCGAGTCGAGGCGCGTTTTCCGAAGCAGCGCGAGAATACGCCCGGGATGCTTTGTCGCCGGAAATCATTGCCCGCCGTTATCGTGATGCAATCGAGCTCGCGTATTCGACGCCTCTTCCCGCCAATATCGTACATCGTCTCGCCCCGGAAATCCGAGCTGCCGTGAGCGAGCCGGGTGGCCCGCTGGCCGTGTCCCAAGGCGTCGGGCGGAGTTTTCCGTCCACCTGGCGGCCCGGCGGCAGACCGCGCCTGCTGATCGACATGTCTGAACTGGCCCGCCGGGATTCGCTCTCCGGCATTCAGCGGGTGGTGCGCGAGATCGGCCGGCGCGTACTGGTAATGCCGCCGCCCGGCCGTCGGGGTGAGGCTGTACGGGCGCAGCAAGGACGGTTGCGGTATACGCACGAAGTGCCGCTGCGCATTCTTGGTCTCGCTCCGCTGGACCTGCCGGAGACCGCTTTGGATGCAGGCACCGGCGACGTGTTGCTCTGCGCGGATATCAATGCTGAGCTAACGCCGGACGAATATCGGGAAATGCGGCGGTTGCGGCTGGCCGGCATGCGGATCGTGCCGATTATCTACGATCTTCTCCCGATGCGCCATCCGGAGCTGTTCCCCAAAGACATCGATCGGGTGGGCCAATGGTATTCGCGGATGCTGGGTATCGCCGATGCCGTCGCCTGCATCTCATATAACGTGGCTGAGGAACTGATGTCGTGGCTCGATGAGCACCCCGGGACGCGAACGTCGCCGCTTCCGATCGGTGCGTTCCACCTCGGTGCCGATTTTCCGGCCAACGAAAACGCTCCGGCTGTAGCGCCCGACGTGGCGGCAGCGCTGGCCAGTGCACGCCGCCGCCCCACCGTCATCATGAACGGCACGGTTGAGCCGCGAAAAGGCCATCCCCAGGTTCTGGCAGCCTTCAGGCGTCTTTGGCAGGAGAACCAGGAGATAGGCCTGACCATTGTTGGCAAGCTGGGATGGAAAATGGAGACATTCGCCGCCGACTTACGACGCGAACCGCAGATGGGCGATCGGCTGCACTGGCTGACAACCTGCTCCGACGCCGAACTCGCCCAGCTCTATCGCCAGGGAGCTGGCCTGCTGATGGCGTCCAACCACGAGGGTTTCGGGCTGCCAATCGTCGAGGCGGCACTTGCGGGCCTCCCGGTTCTGGCACGCGACCTGCCGGTGTTCAGGGAAGTGGCCGGCGAGCACGCGCGATACTTCAGCGGCGCCGATCCTGATGCGCTGGCCCGGACGCTGAGCGCGTGGATGGCGGCGGGCTTCACGCCCGGTTCGGCCGGCATGAACCCGCTCACGTGGGATGATAGCTATAAACAGCTTTGCGCGATTATTTTTGAGGAGCGTTATTACCGCATCTGGCGGCCATGAAGCGAGAGCAGCGCCGGACCACCATCCGGCCTACTGCTCACGCAGCGATTTGTGCCATGCCTCCAGCAGCGGCGAAACCAGGTAGCTCAGCACCGTGCGATCCTCCAGCGGCGCGATAACCTCCGCGGGCATTCCGGCGCGCAGCCGGCCGCGCAACTCCTCGGGGATGCGCAGCTTGTTCACCAATACGATCCCGAGGTAGTACGCCTGGTGGGTGCTGTCGTCGATCAGCCTGTCCTCTGACACCGAATCGAGTTCGCCGAGCACGACCGGGGTCGATCGGGAATGAAACGACGGAAATCGTACCTCGACTTCTCTCGCCCGGTGGACGCGATCGATATCGACCGGTTGGAACTGTGCGTGCACAACCAGCTTTTCTTCTTCCGGGACGACCTCCATAAGCTGCTCCCCCGGCCGGATGACCTGACCGACGGCATAGACTTTCAGATTCTGCACGGTGCCCGAAACCGGTGCCGTAATATCGATGCGATGACTGACGTCGCTGGTGACGGATACTTTTTCGCGTAAATCGGCTATGCGCTGACGCACCTCCAATATGGCATCCGCGGTTTCTTCCTGGAACTTATGGCGCAGCTCCTGGATTTCGAGCTGAGTCTCGCCGATGGAATTGTGCGACTTCGCCTGGTCTGCGATCAGCCGGCCGACTGTGCCCTTGAGACGCGCCCGCTCCCGTTCCTGCATCAGAACGCGGCCAACGGGAACCAGGTGCTCGGCCAGGAGCTGATGCAACCCGACCAGCTCCCGTTCGATAAAGACAACCTGGTCGCGCGTTGAACTTTCTTCGATGGCCAGGCCACTGATTTCGGTAAGAGACCCCCCAATCCGGGACTCCAGGACGCTGATCTGGCCATCCAGCGATCGGCGGCGATCCTGAAACGTCGCCGTTTGGTCCGCAATGGCATCCGCAACGATCCGATCGGTTGCGGCCGCCGCGATCTCCGGTGGCAGCGTGATTTCCGGCTTCTGGTCGCGCTCAGCCAGCAGTCGAGCCTCCTGCATGATCGCCGCGGCCAACTGGTTCTTGACGGTAAGCATCGACGCCATGGCCTGCACGTCGCTCAGCCTCAGCACGACCTGCGCCTGTTCGACGTGCTGCCCTTCCTTGACGAAGACCGCGCCGACGATCCCGCCTTCGAGATGCTGGACCAGCTTGCGGTTGCTTTCGATCGCCACCATCGCCGGAGCCACAACCGCACTATTGACCTTGGCGAAAGTAACCCAGCAACCGCCGACAACGAACGTCAGAAAAATGACCAGATAGCCGAAATAGGCCGGCCCCTGCCATTTGCCGGTGCTCGGCGTCATTACAATCGAGGCATTCACCCGGAGCTTTTCCACCTGGTCTACGCCGTCACGCGTGCCGGGTTGCCGGGAGACTGGTTTGCCGGCGGCACGACCTTGGGGGTGGTGAGTTGACCAAGGATCTCATCGCGCGGCCCACAGGTCTGGACCGTGCCGCCAACCATGACCAGAATGCGGTCCGCCGTCGCGAGAATGCTGATTTTGTGCGTCACCAGCACGACTGTCGTGCCATGCGCCTTCAGCTCCTGCAGGGCATGGATCAGCGCTTCTTCGCCGGCCGAATCGAGGTTGGAGTTCGGCTCGTCGAGCACCACCAGGCTGGGACTGCCGAACAGGGCGCGCGCGAGAGCAACGCGCTGCCGCTGGCCGCCTGACAAAGCCTGGCCGCCATCGCCGATCTGCGTGTTGTATCCTTCTTGTAACAGTTGGATCATCTCGTGGCATCCGGCGAGTTTGGCCGCGACGATCACCTGCGCCGACTCCGCCGGCTGAAAGCGGCTGATGTTCTGCGCCACCGAGCCGGAGAACAGCTCCACGTCCTGCGGCAGGTAGCCGATATGCGGTCCGAGATCCCGCACATCCCATTGCGACAGGTCGTACCCGTCGAGCCGCAGGGAACCGCTCTTGATCGGCCAGACCCCGACCAACACGCGGGCCAGGGTCGTCTTGCCGGCACCGCTGGGGCCGACGATGCACAACATCTCGCCGGCCGGCAGCGCAAAGCTGAGGCCATGCAGGATCAGGGTCTGATTGCCCGGCGACGAGACGAAAATACCGTCCACCTTCAAATCGCCCGCCGGGCGCGGCAGCGACATCCGCGACGCGTTGGTGCCGGCGAGGTCGAAAAGCGACGTCAGGCGCTTGTAGGCCACGCGCGCCGCGACGAAACCCCGCCAGTTGCCGACCATCATTTCCATCGGCTGCAGGGCGCGGCCGATGAGGATGGAGCCGGCGATGATGGCGCCGGCCGAAATCTCGTTATTGATGCAGAGATATCCGCCGGTGCCCAGAATGACAGTTTGAAGAAACAAGCGAAAGAACTTGGTAGCCGAGATCAGAACGCTGGCGCGGTCGCTGGCATTGGCCTGCCAGCCGAGGTGCTGCTGATGAACGCCGCTCCAGGTTATTTGCAGTGCATCCAGCATACCCATCGCCTGCAGCACTTCGGCATTGCGGAATATCGCGTTGGCGCGCTGCGCCGCGCGCACGTTGGCGATGGAGGCCTCGGTCAGGCCGTGTTTCGTCAGCAGCTCATTGGTCAGCGTCAGGCCGAATATAATCAGGCCGCCGACGATCGCGATCCAGCCGTACAGCGGATGCAGCAGGAATGAACCAAACACGAATACCGGAAACCACGGCACGTCGCAAAATGCGATCAGGCCCGGGCCCGTCATGAATTCCCGCAGGGAATCAACGTCGCGCAGTCCCTGGGCCAGGCTTGCGTCCGGCTTGTTGAGGATGGCGCGATGCACCGCTTCGAACGTCACGCGGGCCATTTTTTCATCGAACAGGATGCCGGCCCGCACCAGGATTCTGGCCCGAGCCATCTCCAGCAGTCCGTATGAAAGCAGCAGCACGCTGGCGATGACCGTCAGCGCGATCAGCGTACCCTCGCTGCGGCTGCTCAGCACGCGGTCATAGACCTGCAACATGTATAGCGGGCTGACGAACATCGCCAGATTGATGAAGAAACTGAACACCATAACGCTGCTCAGAATGGGCAGCATGGCACGCAACCCCGCCTTCAGAGGTGCCGGTTCGGCGTCCGCGCCGCGTGACACGGTTCGGCTGTCAGCCACTGAGAGTGCCGCAATCCGGTCTGCGCGCGAATCCAACCGGTTGCGCCCACGGTGTGCAGGAAATCATGTACAGTATAATCCTGAACTGGCCAGACATATTGCATGAAGATTTCGATCTCCGCTAGCCCTTTGTCAAACCGGATCGTTGGGAAAGTCTTTATGGTGCTCTGATAGGGCTTTTCCATGCGTCGACTCTTATCCGCCAATTCCGCTAATATTACGCACATTTAATGGACAAGCGTCCATGGTAACGATACCAGACCGTTCCAGGGAACTCGATTTATGTTCGGTCTTCGAAGCGACCAGAATGCATGATCGCGGTATTTGCGGCGGTCGAGCGGGAGTGGATTTTGCCGGCCGCCTCGGCCATCATTTGCCGGCCGTCCGCGCTGCATCGGCGGGGCCCTTACACCACCGGTCTGCCGATCCGATATCCCACCTGCGAAGCCGGGTCCGGTCGCCCGGCAGACCCGTCCGCTCGGCCAGGTTGTATCAGCCCATCTTGTGCGCCGGCCGCCGGGTGGGGTCAGGATCATGACGCCGCGCGTTGCAGGGGCCTTTCGTCAACGCGGCACCGGCAGCTCAGTCCACCCGACAATAGACCGATTGTAGTGCCGAACATTTTCGTTGCCGGCGATGCCGCCGGAAAGGTTCGACAGCAACGGACAGTGAGCGGCCCCAGTCGAGCCTAGCACCGACCGCCGCTGTGCTGACGTGGTGCTGGTAAATTTGTTCTCAGCTCTTGTACAAAGAAAGGTCCGCACCTTTCGGTGCGGACCCCCTTTGGTTACGTGCGATAGGCTAGACGAAGTTGTGCGTCGTAAGCGTACCGGTGAGAGTATTGAGTTGGACTGCGAAGTCGGTGCCGACGGCGGCGCCGGCGGCGGGCGTAGCAACCAGCCAAGTACCTGCGTCGCTGCCACCGGTCAGCGTGACAACGGCGACATCACCGGCGATGAACTTGCTGCCGGCCGCCGTGTTGAGATCGGTTAGCAGTGTGCCGGTGCCCTTGCCGGAGAAGGTATCCACGGTGGCGCCGGCTGCTGCAAAGCCAGTGAAGGTATCGTTTGCAGCGTTGAAGGCCGTCACGGTATCCGTCGTGCCAGCAACTGTCGAACCGCCGGTAAAGGTGAGCTTATCGGCGCCGGTGCCGAGGGTGACGCTGTTGATATTCGCCCCAAGGGTGATAGCGCTGCCACCGGAACCGGTGGTGATGGTCTCGGGCTCACCCGATGCGAGCAGGGTCAGCTTGCCGGTAAAGGCTGAGGCGTTGATCGTCTCGCCGGCCGTCGCGCCGACAAGCTGATCCGTAACGGTGAGGCTCAGAGCCTGAGAACCGGTGATGTTCAGTGTCGAGTTGTCGGTCAGCGATACGTTGGCAACGCTGTTGCCCGTGCTGAAGGAACCGTTCGAGGCCAGATTTAGCGTACTGGCGTTGGCGACCGTAATGCCTGCAAGGGCGACGGGGATTGTTGATGAGCCGTCCAACGATGCATTCAGCGTATGCACGCCGGTTGCCGCATTCAGATTTACCCCAGTTGCTCCAACTAGGCTGATGTTGCCGGCGGTTGCGTTGGCGACGGCTACGGCGCCCGCTACATCGAATTGCAACTTCGTAATGGTGCTGTTTGCCGCCGTCAAAGCCGTCTGATCGACGGTAGCCGACGCACCGTTGAAGGCCAACGTCTGGAAGCCGGTCGCGGCTGCTACGCCCGCGAGTTCGGCGGCGTTAAGTGCGGTGTCAGTGGTACCAAGCGTGTTGTTGGTGCCGCCGCCGCCGTTCAGCGTGGTGACGCCAGCGATCGCCCCGAGATCGAGGGTGTTGCCACCGCCCGCGCCACCCGTGAAGGAGGTCAGAGCAGCGTCGCCGGTAGCAGACACACCACCATTTGTAAGTCCGCTTGCCGTAACAGTCGTGACAGCGGCGCCAAGGGCGCCGAGGTCCACGGCCGCGGTCCCGCTTGTCGCATTGGTTGCCGTCCCGGACACCGTGATGGTCTTCAGCTTCGTATCCGAAATACCACCAGGCGTGTTGCCAGCGTCAGTCAAGTCGAGGCCGGTGGACGCATTGATTACGACCGAAGTAATAGTGTTGTTCGCGAGAGCAAGGCCGTCAATGGTGTTCGCTGCGCCGGTCGAATTGACCGTGGCCGAGGTCAGCGCTCCGGTAAGACCCGTGACTTGGACTGGGTCACTCCCACCTACCGTGCCGCCGCTGAGGTTTACGGTCGCCGCCGTCGCGGCAGCGCCGTATTGAGCAGCAAGAGCGCCGTTGACGAGTGTGCCGTTGCCGGTCAGGCCCACCGCTGCACCTGCGGCGAGCTTGTTAACCGTTACGTCGCCCGAGCTGAGATAGGAATATACCGCCGTCAGACCAGTGATCGTCGATGCATCCAGAGTGTCGGTGCCGGCTCCGGTCGCCAGAGTGTTGCGAATGTCCACCGTCGCGATGTTGCTGACCAGCGCACCGTTGGTCACGCCTGCCGCGGGGGGGGCCCCGGTTGTCGTGATGCTGAGCGTATCATAGCCGCCAGAGACACCGGTAATGGTATCAGCGGCCGTGAGGGTGCTGTTCGCAGGCGTCGTGCCGTCGACAAGCCCGGTGACCGTCTCGTTGGCGGCCAGCGTGGGGTTGTCCGGACCGGTAGCCAGCGCGATCGTCTGTCCCGAAGTCACGCTGGTGAGGCCTCCGGTATATGTTTCGGTCCCGAGAGCGGCCTGATTGAGGAAGGCATTGGTAGCGGCACCAAAATCCTTCGCAAACTCCGCCGACTGCGTGAAACCAAGCAGCACCTGGGCCGGGGTCAAACCCGAGTTGACCCAATAGGAGAGGCCGGCGGTGTCCGGCGCACGGCCCAGGATGTTCACGTAAAGCTCGGTGATGAAGGCCGGGTTGACGGTGGTAACCGTGCTCGTGCCCCACTTGGTCGCGAACTCAGCCGAATTGGTAATCCCGGTAGCGATTTTGCTCAGTGCGGTCGTGTATGCGGCCGAACCGGCGGGGCCGGCCTTATCCAATTGGGAAACCCAATAGGCTAGGCCGGCCTGATCCGGCACGCGGCCCAGGGCGGCCTGGTACAGAGCCACGATCGGCGCTACGTCGTATTGCGCCTCGGGGGAGGCGATGATCGCGGCGCGCGCCTGATCGATGGTGATCGCCTTCGAATTAACCGCATCCGCCCAGTAGCCGGCTTCAGCGGCACTCGCGGTGCGACCCAGGATCGTCGTGTAGTAGGTGTCGATCGTGCTGATGTACGGGTTGGTGGTGGTTGTGCTGGCCATAGGGATTCCTACAGGTTGATTAACGTACTGCCGCGCTACCGCCCCCTCGGGAGGACGGTGACCGTACGACGTACGATCAAGTTTTTGTTAGAACGATTCGGCCATACAGTAAAGTCCAATGTGAACCGAAATTTGAAGATATGCCCGCGTTCGTGAGAAAAAAACCACAGCACATTACGGTACATTTCTGACTCCAATCTGGAACGCGGGCCGAACCCGCCTTCGCCGCATGGAATCTTTCTTTCGCATGGGTTCAGTGGTTGCTGAATCGGCCAGGCAGCCGCACTGCCGCCCGGATGTTGCGCCTATATATAGGTACGATACAGATATTGCTGCGGTTTGCGACGGCGATGCCGACCGTTGCACGGCCGATGCGGTCTGCCGCAGGCACCGGCCGGGTGAAAGATCATGACGTAGGCGCCGGACCGAATCGGTCGCGGCGGATTTTCCCGCTCTATCCGGAGGCGGAAAAAGGATGAAAATTTTTCCCCGATCCAACCGATTATGGTTTACATATGGATATGGCTTAGCAACTTGTTCCTGCGCGGAGGGACCGCACCGCAATGTATCTGCATCAGCAATCTCTCCAGGATTCCGACACCCAGGAACTGCGCCGCTCGGCCGGACGCTGGCTGCGCTCACTGCGCGACGCGCGCAAACTCTCGCAGCGTGAATTGGCCGATCTGGTCGGCACCGAATACTACTCGTTCATATCGCAGTTGGAGACCGGGCGCGGCCGAATCCCGCCCGACCGCTACCGGGTATGGGCCAAGGCGCTGGGCATCCCGGCCAGCGAATTCGTGCGCGGACTCATGCAATTCTATGACCCGGTGACGCACTCGATCCTGTTCGGCGACACCGGCGGCGAGGGCTGACGGCATGCCGGTGCCCATTCTTCGCTTCGTGGAACGACGCAACGTCGCGCCCGCCAACCGGGACTGGAGCGATCAGGAAAGGGCTGAGTTCTTCCGCGTTGTCGATGTCCTGGGCCGCTCCGGCCTGGTGCTGGAGCTGGAGACCGGCCTGACCGATGAGGGCGAGCCGTGGGCCGCCTTTTGTGCGCTGGAGACCGGTGAGCCGGTGGTGCATATCGCCCGGCTGGATGGCCGCTACATGCTGGCCGCCGCCACCATGCCGGCGCCGGTCACCGGCCCCGATCTGCGCGGTCTGATCCGGAATGTTCTGGACAGCACGCCGGTCGCCGTCATGCCGAAGCTGGTTGTGAAACAAGCCGGCAGCGTACCCTATTTGCATCCGGCCGCACTGCTGCTGACCCTGGTGGCGACGGCCTGGTTCCAGGCGGTGCATGCCGCCGAGATCACGCCCGGGGCCAAGCATTCGGATGCGGGGCCTGCGGGCGATGTGCCGCCGAACGCCCCCGGTCCGCTCGATCATGCCGAAGCAGCGGTTGCAAGCGATCAGTACAGCGGTGGTGCAGCCGTCTGCAAGTCGGATTGGACCAACCAAAGCTTCCAGCAGATGCTGGCAGCGGCATTCGTGCTGCTCTCGGTCATCGACTCGGCCGTCTCGCTGACGCAGGCGCCGGCAGCAACGGAGGCGGCGCCGGATCTCACCGCAGCGGCCACCGCATCGCACCCGCATGGTGCGGCGCATGCACCCGACCCCTTGCCCGACGGGTTTGACGCCGCGGCGGCCACAGCAAACCATGATGCCGCCGCGCTGGCAGCGCCCGCACCGTCGCTGGATGCCGCGGCCGCGGACGACCCCGCACAGCCTTTGCAAACCGTGCACCTGGCGTCGCCGATGCCCTTCACCGGTTCGCTCAACGGGCTAGCGGATGCCGCGCCCACCGGCGGGCTTCCTGGCGATCACACGGCTGATCATGGCGCCGCTGAGTTGGCCCAGAGTGGCCAGGCGCTTTCGGCTAATGATGGTTCCAACTGGGGGCAGGCCGGCGCAAACGGAAACAGCTTGCCGGAGGGATCCTCGGCGTGGGCGGGAGCCACGGCCGATCTCGGCACGAACACCAACGCAGCGTCTCATCTGGTTCTGCAACCGCACATATCGACCGAGTCGATTGCATCGCCGCCGTCCGAAGCCTTGGTAACCTGGTCGCTCATTGGGGCAGACCACTCCATCCTGTCGTTTGATGCGCTTCCAACGGATCTTGAGCATAAGATCACCGCCGTCGTTCCGACATTGGCTATCCATGAGCCACAGAGTGATGCCGCATCCACGAGCGTGGTGGCGGCCCCCGGGTCGGGTGATGGACAGGTTTCCTCCGCAGCCAGTGCCGCCGTCGCGTCTCCGGCTGCAACGACTGCCGCCGCGACCGATACGGCGCCGCATCAGGCGCCGGTTGTTGCGGCACCTGTTCAGTCCAACGTCCTACCGGCCACTGTTGCTCTGGTCTCCGAGGATGGGGTTCACGCGGCGCAGACGCATCAGGTCTCCCTGAACGATGCCTTGGTTCAGTTGGAGAATTTCATTTTGAGTACGCCGGCCCACCTCACCATCCAGGTGGCGAGCTCGCTGATGCTGATCGACCAGGCTGTCCTGGCAGACCCGCAAGTGCCCCATGTCATGGAGAGCTTTGGGCTGCCCGATGGCAGTGAAATCGGGTGGGTTCAGCTCGTGGGCGTTACGCATCCTACCGGCCACGCCTGAATCAGAAGGCTATCGATTCTCATCGACTGGCCCGGTGCGCCAGCCGTCCAACCCCGGCTGCGGCCCTGTCAGAGCACGTCCAGCCGATTGATCGCCATTCCAAGCCTGCGATTCCGGGGGAATTCCCCATGGCCGAACGGTTGCGTGGGACGAAAGATCAACTGGTTCGGCTGGTTTGCATGCAATATGCCCGGACCGGTGTCAAAACAGAATTCCCGCATCGCCTCCTCGGGATAGCCGCGTATCGTATATACATCGACGCCGTTGAGTTCGACGATCACGTCGCATCGCGCGGCGCAGACTATCTTTAGTCCGAGACCGGCTGACTCCGAGCTATGCAGAAAGGACAGGGACGCAGAATTGCCGTCGGTCCAGCTTCCAAAGCCCTCGGCCGAGGACCAGCCGAAAAGGACGAAGTCGTCGCGATTTCCGGTGGCGGTGAAGTCGATGGTGGCGCCGCGCTGCAGCAGCGCCGTTCGAAGCAAATTCTGCGGAAAATGCATGAGATTATGGCGTTGCGCAAACCAATGGTCACCGCACGGGTCTACCGTGGCCCAGGATGAGCGCCGCAGGAAACCGGTCGTCCCCGTCACGATGCCCAGGAACTCGAACATGTCGTCCTCGGCAAGCAATCGAAACATATCACCGATGTGCGGGATGTGGATGTCATCGATTGCAAGGATTGCTCCCGCTTTCAAATGCGGATAGAAATAATAGTATTCGAGCTGTGGAAACGGAAACCCGTGCGGGCCGTCTATCAGCAGAAAATCCAGTTGGTGTTCGAACACGAAAGCCGGCACAGTCTGCTGCGTCGGTCCAAAGATCGAGCGGACATTGTCGCTCCTGAAGATTGGATGCGCCTCATAATAGCGCACACTGCTTTCGGCGTGGCTTCTGTCGTCGTAGCTGAAAACAAGATGCTGCGCCGAGATGTTGGACAGCAGGATGGTTGAGCGGCCGCAGCCGGTTTCCGCGCTGAATGCAAAGCCGTCCCCGGCCTGCGCTTCGATGTAATCGATGACGTCGACGGACAGGCTTCCGGCATGATGAAACGGTTCGGTGTTATCGCGTTCACGCTGGGACAGCCGCCGTGTGACCGGATGCAGGGATTGCAGATCGCGTGCGGCGGCGCCCGTTAGATTTCCTGGCATGTGCAAACAAAACTCCGCTCTGCAAGTCCGTCAAGAACGGCCTTGACCGCCTTTATCGCCGGGGGCCGGCGATTTGCCCGGCATGAAGGCGCTCCGCCGCCTGAACCATCGGCTTGAGGCACTCCCGCCAGAGCAAGCCGGCCATCGCCTCTCGCGAACGAGGTGGTATCGCGCCGGCATCGGACAGCAGCGTATCCACAGCGGCCCAGAACCTGTCCGGTTCGTCCGTGATGGTGACGCCCGGCAGAGCGGTGAATGCTTCAAACCCCTCGAAGGCCCGGCTCGTTGCGACAATCGGCCGGCCGCTGGCGAGGGCCTCCGCGGTCTTGAGGTTGGACCCGCCACCAAGCGTTTTCGGCAGGATGACCGCTCGCGCACCGGCATATAGGGCATCAAGCAAGCCACTCTCCACCCATCCCAGATAACGCGCCCGGTCGAGTACGCGGGCCGCCTGCTGGACGCGGGGAGCGGCGCGTATCAGCCCGCCGACCTCACCGCAGATCAGAATTTCGCCGTGGCGGACAGGGTGCCCGGTGGCCGCCACCGCCAGATCGATCAGGCCATGCGCATTCGGGGGATGGGCGCTGCTGACGAACAGGCTGTAGGGCGTGCGCGCGGCCAGATAAGCGTCCAGCGCTTTGGCATCGGTGGTCGGCAAGAGCGAGGCGGTGCCGTTCATGGCCACGCAGACGGGGGAGGCGCCGATCGCGCGGAAGGTGCTGGCGTCACTTTCGGAGACGCTGATTATCAGGTCGCAGGCCAAGGCGATCTCACGCTCCAGCGCGACGACATCACGCAAGCTGGCGTCACTGAGCGGCGCACCGGCATGGCGCAGATCGCGCCATGCGGTCGTCTCGAAGTTGTAGGATGAATGGACGATGGCAACGTTTTTCAGCTGACCTTCAGCCTGGAGGCGGCGCACGACAGGCCATAGAAATGGCTCCTCGAATTGGAGCAGGTCGGGCCGGGCTGCACGCACGGCGCCAGCGAAGGCTGCGAAACTGTCCGGCGCCGCGGCGATGGCGTCCCAGAACGCGATCTGCGATGCATCCTCACCGGCCGGCGGGATTTTCAGGGCGCCGGCGACTCCCGGCATAATTGGCACGTCATTTGGCCAAACCTCGTCCGGCCGCGCGCGATTAGGATCATAGAGCGCGGCAGTTCGGACCTCGTGGCCGGCGTCCCGGTAGGCTTGGGCAACGGCGGCACCGCGAAGCTGGCCGCCGTGGCGCGGCTTGCGGAAAGGCCAGGGAGTGAGAATAAGGATTCGAATGGGAGCCACCCTAACGCGGTGTTGCCAGATAATCTATTTGCCGCCCTGGCGATGTCTCCTGGAGGACGCTCACATCATAGTCCAAGGCCGCGAAGAAGGCGTGGTAGTCATCCATCGCGTCGCCATGCTGCGCGCTGAGATCGCGCTCCCACTCGAACAGCACCGTGGGACGGCACCGTCGGATGGTGCCTTCGGCGCCCCGGAGCACTCTTAAATCAGCGCCTTGCGTGTCCACCTTGATGAGCGCAACCCGTTCCAGGCCGAGGTCGTCCAAAGCGACGCAACGCACATCCCCGACTCCGTCGTCTGCGATCTCAAACGTGAGGGCAGCAGCATTGGCGCTATGGGCATAGTCCGGTCGACCGTCGATCTGCGGGGAGGCTACCTGCTGCCGCTGCGGCGGAGCCAGCCGCATAAGGCCGGCGCGATCGTACAATGCCAGGTTGTGGGCTTCCACATTCGCGCAACTGTTCAGGGCCAGATTGCCGCAAAGAACCTGGTAAATGCCCCGCTGTGGCTCGAAGGCGTGGACCGTGCCGAACCACATCGACATCGTCACTGTATGCAAGCCGATATACGCGCCTGCATCGACTGCCACGCCATCTCGCCGGGCGGCGCGCGCAATGGCGGCCCGGACATGGGGCTCCCATTCCCGTCCGTCAGCAACGAGGCCGCCAATCAGGTCGTGCTGGCGGACTAGAAAGCGCGTGCCGGTGTCGGTGGCTGCGAGGGTAAGTCCATCCTGTCCCACCGCCAGGCGATCCCCGGCACGCAAGGTGGCACCACGATGCAAAGAGACAACGTACGCCGCTGCTTCTCGAGCCTGTACAGCGGCACTGGTTGCTTCGCCGAGCGTGGTCCGTATCTGCTCGCTCAGGGAACCCAGGCGTTCTTCCAGTATCTGGCCGGACTGTCGGAAATCCTGATGAAGAGCGGCTACGTATGCGGCGACTTCGCGGGCCTCCGCAACGGTAGCGTCGACAACCGCGGCAAGGGCCAGTCTTGCCTGCTTGTGCGCTGCCGTCTCCTCCTCCAACCCCGCCTGACGGTGCGCCAGGGCGACCGCCTCCTCCTCCAAACCCGCCAGACGGTGCGCCAGGGCGGCCGCGTCCTTGCGCGCGCCGGCCAAATGTGACGCGACCGAGGAAGCGGCCTCCTGCCGGAGGGAGGCGAGATCAGCATTTTGGCGGCGGTCGAAGTCCTCTGCAATCCCTTGAAAGTAGGGCAGTATGAGCTGCCACAACATCGCTCGGAGGGGGTTGGTTAGCAGGGCCTTACGGGTTCTCGACTGGCCAAACGCTCTGATCCGAGCAAGATCCATCCATGTTCTCCTTGGCTCTCAGCCAAATCGCAGACGGACTGAGAGGTTGTGTTTCAGAAAGGCGAGCAGCGGCAGGGCCGGGTCATCTGCCGCCTCATGTCGCCAAGCGCCTTTCCCGTGCGCTTGCAATGCGCTCTCGATTCGTTCCAGACAGCGGGTGAAGGACAGATCACTTAGCACCAAACGCTGCCCGGCGCGGCCGATCCTGGCCAGGTCCAGGGTGTTGGTGGCGACGCGGCCCATGGCGTCCGCCAGTGCACTGGCGGAGCGCTCGATTTTGATGCAATGGACGTCGTCCACCAGGCGCTCGGATGCGCCACAATTGCGGGTCATGATTGGAGGCGTTCCACACCCTGCCGCCTCCACGGGTGCAAATCCGAAAGGCTCACGCTCCCAGGTTGGAAACAGGAAGGCATCATATGCCGCGTACAGCCGCAGCAAGTCAGCCTGCGGGCGGGGGCCGAGGAAATGCAGCCGGTCGTCCACCTGTAACGTTCTGGCCATATCGATGTAACGGGGCAACTCGCCGTCCCCGAATATGTCAACCGAGAAACGCAACCCCTGCGCCTTCAGCCGGACGCTGGCCTGCAGAATCAGATCTATGCCTTTGTGCGATGAAACGGCGCCCGCTGTAACAAAGCGCGCAATACCGTCCCGCAGATAGGGTTCGTGCGGCAAAGCCTCGGAGACGTCGGCCGAACCCGGCACGATATCAGCGCCCTGCGGGAAGGTGATGCCGGACACCATTTCGATCTCATCCAAGAGGTGCTGGCTCATGGAGATGATGCGCGCCCGAGCATAGAGCGCCGACCCTTGCGCGTTAAACAGCCCCAGCACGGCGGCCGGCGTGTTTGTGGCGATATCCAATGGGACCCGATCCATCAGATGCAGCACCCAGGGCACCTCGACGTAGTTGAGGAGGTCCAGCATGGCTGCCCCGCCGATGCCCAACAGGTTCCAGACGTAGACGACGTCCGGCCGAAAGGCCCGCAGGCTGTCCAAAAGATGAAGCGTGTTCGCGTAAGACGAGCAGACGGCGCTATGCAGGTCCCGCTGGTCCACGGTTGGGTTGTGGCTCTTGAGCGGGATATGCCAGTGCAGATCGAGGTCGCGATGGACCCACGCCGGTTCGTCGGCCAATCTTGGGAGGTGGCACCATGTGGTGAGCACCTGCACTGTGTGGCCGCGCCCGGCCAAGCCTCGCGCGACATTGGCACACGCGAGCTCGTAGCCGCCCAGAACCACAGGCGGGTAGAGGTTGGTGACAAACATGATACGCATCAGCGTAGCCGCCGCGGGTGGGCCAAAACAGCTCTGTAGAACGCGGCCAGGCGCCGCCCGATGGTTTCCATGCCGTGCACCGCCACCACGTGCGCGCGCGCCAGCGTCCCCGCCTCCGGGGCAGGCCAGACACCGGCCGCGACATCCCGCAGGATGGCCGATAGGTCGTCATGGTTTGCGAAGACGCGTCCGAACCGCGAATCTGGCACCAGTTCAGGCAGCGAGCCGGTGTCTGCCACCGCGGTGGGCAGGCCGCAGGCCATCGCTTCCAACGTGGTCAACCCCATCAGCTCCGGCTTGGCCACGGTGGTGCCATAGATGTCTCGGGCCGTGGAAGCCTGCACGAACAGCCTGGCGGACCGGTATAGCTCGAGCAGGACGGTATCGTCGGCATCGTGGACAAACCTTACGTCTTTGCCCTTCGCCATCTCGCGCAGCAGATTGTAGTAAGGCTCGTGATAAACTCGTCCGGCGACGATGAGGCGTTGTTCAGGCGGCAAAGCGGCGACGACCCGGTCGATGCCCTTGTGTGGCATGATTCGGCCGACACACAGGACCATATTGGGATCGTACGCCGCGTTGGCCGCGGGGCAAAAGTGATCTGTGTCGACCGGGCCGATCAGCACCTCGTGCAGGCCGCTGAAGTATCTGATGATCAGACTTTGAGCGTAGAGCGAAATCGAGATGATACCGTCCAGCAGTTCGATCCCCCGCGCGCTCAACATCAGCGTGTCCTCACCTGCGCCGAGGTCCGTGCCGACGGCAGGGATCGAAAGGGAGCGGACGATGGCGAGGCTGTAGGCGCCGAATAACGTCAGGGGCTGATGCAAGTGCACCAGGTCGAAGCCGGGCAATTCCCGCCACAACGCTGCGGAGAAAGCATCCATTCCGCTTGCCAACGGGGATTCGTTGCGCAACACTCGCACAGGAATTCCGTCATGCTCGAACAGCTTATTCTCCGCCCCAACGGTGAATACGCACTGCTCGAAGTTCCCTGCGGTGCGCAATGCCTGCGCGAGGTAATAAACGTAACGCTCTCCACCCCCAACGACCGAATCCGGGGAGAAGTAAGCCGGCGTCAGGTGGGCGACGCGCAACGCCTTACGCACTTATCGCCGCCTCCTCGATCACCCGTAGCGCGGACCAAATTGAATCGATTCAAACACCTTGTGCATGATTGTCATTAGCCTTGCCTCAACTGCAAAAAAAGTCATATTCGTCCCGATTTGCGATGAGATTGGCAGCTCTCACCCAGGGAAATGAGATACCGCCGATCCATCGTAGAGGGATATTAGTTCACTGCCCGAGAAACACAATGGCCTGATGTTACCTGACAATCGGCACGCGTGTCGCCGCGCCTGGCTCTCGATAGCAAAGGAAGCTAGCGGCACGGACGTTGACGGGGTCGTTGGTGCGCTTCCAAATCTGAAGGTTGGCATGTGTCCTTACCTCTCCGGGTCGAGACGCTCGATCCGGACGATTAACAACGCCTTTGATCCCGAAGATGACGTTCAGGGGGTTGCCAGGGCGTGGTAGCCGATTTGGCAGACCACTGGAGAGCCGGCCGGCCATGCTCGCCACGCAGCGGCGGCCTCCAGGCCCGGCTGATGTTACGCGCTGAATTCAAAATGCCGTTGCGGCAGAGCGCTGATAGGACCCTGTCTGCCTCCCGCAGTTAGCAGCCGGCAAACCGCGGCTACCTTCGGCGTTGCGGTTCCGAACTGGATGCCCGCGGCCAGACGCTCTAAATCTGACCGCGGCCAGCGAAACCTGGCATAATTGATCGAGATCGAGGGTCATCTCGCCTCTTCCGGCCAAGTCCGCCAGACCGTGAGCCATAGGGCTTTACCAACACCTGCCTGGCGCGGTAGAGCACACCTTACTGACGAGGGTTATGCGGACAGTTTATGACAGATGCCACCATCCCATTCCCGATGACACCGGTTGACGCGCCGGCTTATCTTTCACGTAATGACGCTCTCGCTCAACGACGCAATTCATGAGCGAGCAAACTGACCATCGCACCACGATTCGGCAGATTGCCCATCACGCGACACTCGCGCGGCGGCAGGATTTGCTGGCTTTTTGGGTTCAGCAACATGGCTGGGTGGTGCAGTCCGGCCCGTTCTCGGGAATGAGGTTATCCGACCGCACGTCCTGGAGCGATGGCGACCTTCTTCCGAAGCTGATTGGTTGCTATGAAGCTGAGCTTCACGTAATCCTGGCCGACATTGCCGCGACACCGCCCGATCTCGTTGTAAATGTCGGGGCGGCGGAAGGCTATTATGCCATTGGCCTAGCGAGACTGTTCCCGGATTGTTGCGTGCACGCCTTCGATACGTCCCTGGCTTCACAGGACGTCTGTCGACTGGCCGCCGGACTGAACGAGGTGGGTAGGCGGGTCTTTGTCGGCGGACGGTGCACTCCGGACCTTTTGGAGACTATCCTTCCGCACGGCAGGGCGCCGTTTCTGGTTTGCGACTGTGAGGGCTACGAGCGACAGTTGATCGACCCGCAGCGTGTCCCGGCCCTGCGTTCAACAACGATCGTGGTGGAATGTCATGACTTCATTGATCCCAACATCACACGGACGCTGGTGGATCGGCTCGCTGCCACGCATACGCTCAGCACGATTCAAGAGAGCGCGCGAGATCCCAATACAGCTCCGTTTCTTAGAGGATTCGGCAGTCTGGATCGCTGGTTGGCGGTATGTGAGTACCGTCCGGCCATGATGAATTGGCTCGTTGCGCGGCCCAACCTGGCAACATAAAGCCAATCGGTGATGGAAGGCCCGGCGTCATGTAGCGCTCGCACGGTTCTTGAGCGTGCGCTCGCATAGGCCATGTCCGGCTTATCCGACCGAGGCGCCGAGATTTTGTCGCCGAGAGATCGGCCCCAAACCTACGTGTTGCCCACAGCTTTCCCAACGGCCGCGACTCCCTACCCAACCCCCTCCGGCCGCATCCCCCGAGGCAGCGTCGCCAGCGACTCCGCCGTATCGAAATCCCGCAAGACAGCGTCATCCGCCATCTCCACCTCAGCCACGCTCTCCATATGCTTGCCCACCAGGGACCGTGCCCCCGAATCCCCCGCAATCCCCAGAATCTCCGGGAAGAACCGACGATCCCACAGCATCGGATTACCCTGCTTGCCCCGAAACGTCGGCAACACGATCAACCGCCCCTCCTGCGGATCGTACACCGACAGCAGCCGATCCATCATCCGCCCTGTAACCAGCGGCATGTCGCCCAAACACACCAGCGCCGCGGCGCACTCCGGGGGCACCGCCGCGATCCCGGCCTTCAGGCTTGCCGCCAGCCCGTCCCCGTAATCCGGCGCATGGACCAACCGCACCGGCCGCCCGCCCAGCGCCCGCTCGACCTCCTCCGCCTGATGCCCGGTCACCACCAGCACCGGCCGCGCGCCGGAGGACAGCACGTTATCCACCACCCGGGCGATCATCGGCCGCCCGGACTTATCCGCCAGCAGCAGCTTGTTGTGCGGCGCCATTCGCCGCGACCGCCCGGCCCCGAGCACCACCGCCGCGATCACCGGCGCACTGCGCGGCGCCATGCCCGATCGCACCGTCGCAGGCGCCTTTTCCCGCGGCATCGGCCGGGTCTCCATCTCCTTCAGCAGCCCGCCGACACCCATCCGCATCATGTCGCGCGGTGTCACCTCGATCCCGGCGAACAGCCGCGACAGCACGAAGTCGATGCCGTTCAGGCTCGGGCTGCGGGCGCAGCCGGGCAGCACCAAGGCGGGCCGCCCGCCGATACGCCCGAGGCAGATCAGGTTGCCCGGATCGACCGGCATGCCGAAATGCAGGATCTCGCCGCCCGCGCGGACGATCCCCGCCGGCCCGACATCCCGCCGATCGACCACCGCCGAGGCGCCGATGACCAGCAGCAAATCGGCGCCGTCGCGAATCAGGCCCTCCAGTGCCCGCCCGATAGCGTCCTCCGCATGTGCGCAATGCACCGGCGGCAGCAACGCGCCGGTCAGCGCGGTGATCCGAGCCTCCGTGATCGCAATCGTCTTGTCGGTGACGCTGTCCTTCAATCCCGGCAACGATGTGATCACCAGCCCGACTTTCAGCGCCCGGAACGGGTGCAGGGTCAGTACCCCGGGCGCCTGCCGCACCAGCGCCTCGGCCACCGCCAGCACGGTGCCGGGCACGGAGAACGGAATGATCTTGATCGTCGCGATCAGGTCCTTCGGCGCCACCACGGCGTAATCCGGCAAGGTGCCGATGGTCATCGCCTCATCGATGGTGTTCAGGCGATCGATCCGGGCGGCATCGACACGCAGCAGCCCCGGCGCCTCGGCCGACAAATTCACCCGTCCCGTCGCCGCCCGCGACCGCCCGATCAGTGGCGCAACCAACGGTTCGGCCAGCCGATGCGCGGCGATGTCCTCGGGCACGTCGCCGGGTTCGAGGCGGGCGCAGATCACCTCGGTCCGCCCGGCCTCACGCAGCGCCTCGATCGCCGCGTCGTCGAGCAGGGCGCCCTTGCGGATCATCCGCTCGCCGACTTTCTGGCTGTGCGCCATGATGGCGCCGCGCGCGTCGGCCAGCGCAGCCGAACCGAAGATCATGCGGCGGGCTTGGCCGGGACGGGAGCGTTGCGCCGCACGGCGACGATCTCGGCGATGATCGACAGCGCGATTTCCGGCGCGGTGACCGCCTCGATGTTCAGCCCCACCGGCCCGCGGATGCGCGACAGCGCGTTGTCCTGGTGGCCGAGTTCGCGCAGCCGCTTCAGCCGCGCGGCATGGGTGCGGCGGGAGCCGAGGGCGCCGATATAGAACGCCGGCGACTTCAGCGCGTGGTCCAACGCCGGGTCGTCCAGCTTCGGGTCATGCGTCAGCGTCACCACGGCGGTGCGGCTGTCAGGGGCGAATTTCTCCAGCGCCTCGTCCGGCCAGTCGGTGGAAATCTCCACCCCGGGGAACCGCTCGTCCGAGGCGAACGACCGCCGCGGGTCAACGACAGTGACGGAGAAGCCGCACGGCACGGCGAACGGCACCAGTGCCTGGGCGATATGCACCGCGCCGACGACGATGAGCCGCAGCGGCGGGTTGTAGGCATGCAGGAAGTAGTCGGTCTCGCCGATGCGCACGGTCCCGCTCTCGTCCCGCTCCAGCGCGCGCGCCGCGGCTTCGGCAAGCTCCGCGGGCGCCGCCGGGTCGGGCAGCAGGCGCTGCTCGCCCCCGGGAAGCCGGGTCGCCAGCACGACTGGCTGCTTGTCGCGTTTCGCCTGTTCCAGTGCGGCGAGGATTTCCGGGGTCATGGACGTTCATCCTGTGACGAAGACTGGCATGATAACCCTCACCGCCGATGTGCGGGAGAGTCGCGATCGGCGGTAACGCGATTGCATCAACCAGCGTTGTCCGATCCGGGCTGGCATGCAAGCCGGTGTGGCTCCCGCCAACCCTGCCCCGCCCCCGACCCGTGGAAAGGGCAGTTCGCTTGGCCCGCGAGTACGCCAGGACTGGCCGCTGCGGTGATCTCCGAAGCCGGGAGAATACCCGTAGAATCGCGTAATCGCTCCAATTGGATACCGGTTGCCACCCATGACCAGTTAGATCAGGTGACCAGTGGCCACAACCGAAACGATCACCGCGACGGAGTTCAAGGCCAAATGCCTGAACATACTCGACCGCCTCGCCAGCCATGAACTCTCTTGCACTGGCAAACGACGATTCGTTGCCGCCCGCGATAGTCTCCATCATCGTCGACGCCGGCCTCGCCGATGGCATGTTCGTCTCAACCGCCTCGGCCCGGGAGATCGGCGTGTTGGCGCGCCCGAGGCCCGGCCGCCCGCCGGCGTTGCAATGCGGGCCTGACCCGAAGACATGGTTCGCGCAGTTCCTGTCCGGTCCGGGAATCAAGGAGGCGCCCATAACCCCGGCTATTGCGATCGATTCCTCCCACTTTCCGGCGATCTTCACCCGGACCCAGCCGATCGGCTGATCATCGCGACGGCCCGGCATCTCGGGATGCTAATCGTGACCAGCGACCGGAAAATCATTGCCTACGCGGCAGCCGGCCACGTCAGCGTCATTGCCTGCTGATCGTCCGTCCCGGCCCGCCAACCTTGCTCCCGCCCCATCCACGGTCTAGAAGCCCGCACCTCTCCTATTTCCTTGAACGGACTGTATCCATGAAGCAGCAGGCGAATCTGATCCGCGCCGGCCAGGTGATCGAGCATGAAGGCGCCCGCTGGACGGTGCTGAAGCAGCAGATCATCACCCCCGGCAAAGGCGGCGCCTTCATCCAGGTCGAGATGCGCAATCTCAAATCCGGCAACAAGACCAACGAGCGCTGGCGCACCGCCGATACCGTCGAGCGGCTGACCACCGAGGAAAAAGAATACAAATACTCCTACAAGGACGGCATCAACCTGGTGCTGATGGACCCTGAGACTTACGAGGAAGCCCATATCCCGGCAGACCTGCTGGGCGATGCCGCGCCGTTCCTGCAGGACGAGATGACCCTGGTGGTCGATCTCGTCGAAGGCGACCCCGTGGCGATCCACCTGCCCGGCACGGTCATCCTGGAAATCGCCGAGGCAGATCCGGTGGTGAAGGGGCAGACGGCATCGTCGTCGTACAAGCCGGCGCTGCTGTCGAACGGCGTGAAAACGCTGGTGCCGCCGTTCATCGAGGCGGGCGAAAAGATCGTGGTGCGGACCGAGGACGGCAGCTACGTGGAGCGGGCGAAAGGCTGATGGCCTTTCGCCTCTCCCCCCACCTCACGGTCATGGCCAACGCGGCGCAGAAGGCATCCAAGCGCCTGCTGCGCGACTTCGCCGAGGTCGAGCAGTTGCAGGTCAGCGTCAAGGGCCCGTCCGACTTCGTCACCCAGGCCGACTTGCGCGCCGAACAGACGCTGAAAGAAGAACTCAACAAGGCGCGTCCGGGCTATGCCTTCCTGATGGAGGAATCCGGCGCCTCCGGTTCCGACAACTGGTCCTGGCGCTGGGTCGTCGATCCGCTGGACGGCACGACCAACTTCCTGCACGGCATGCCGCACTGGGCGATCAGCATCGGGCTGGAAAAGCGCCTGCCGGACGGCACGACGGAGGTGCACGCCGGTCTGGTCTACGCACCGGCGGTGGACGAGATGTTCTGGGCCGAAAAAGGCACCGGCGCGTTCGTGAACGAGCGCCGGCTGCGGGTGTCTGCCCGGCGCGAGATGTCAGAAGCCATCTTCGCCACCGGCATTCCGTTCGGCGCCGTCTCCGCGTCGCGGCGGCAATCGTTCAGCCGTACCTTGGCCACACTGATGCCGCAGGTCGCCGGCATCCGCCGCTTCGGTTCGGCGGCGCTGGATATGGCCTGGGTGGCGCATGGCCGGTTCGACGGCTACTGGGAGCTGGGTATCCATCCCTGGGACATCTGCGCCGGCGTCATCCTGGTCAAGGAAGCCGGCGGCTACGTCACCGATGTGCAGGAGGGCGATCCCCTGGCCACCAACAACATTGTCGCCGGCAACCCGCATCTGCATGCGAAGTTACGGGAAGCAGTGGCCGAGGGCATGGTGCGTCTGGCCTGAAAGCGGGGTGCCGATGCGGCGGATCATCGTTCAACAGGCCGATATCACCACCCTGGACGTCGATGCGATCGTCAACGCCGCGAACCAGTCCCTGCTGGGCGGCGGTGGGGTGGACGGCGCGATCCACCGCGCCGCCGGACCGCAACTGCTGGAGGAATGCCGGGCGCTGGGCGGCTGCCCGACCGGAGAGGCCCGGATCACCAAAGGCTACCGCCTGCCCGCCCGATATGTCATCCACGCCGTCGGTCCGCGCTACCGCGACGGCCAGCATGGCGAAGCTGACCTGCTGGCGGCGTGCTACCGCAACAGCCTGCGCCTCGTGGCGGAGCACGGCGTCAGGACGATCGCGTTCCCGGCGATCAGTTGCGGCATCTACGGCTACCCTATCGCGGATGCGGCCCGGATCGCGGTCGCCACCGTGTCCGCGTTCCTGGACGAGGACGCACGCGTAAAGCGGGTTATCTTTGCCTGTTTTGGCGACGATGTGCTCGCAGCGTTCCAGGCCGCGCTCGGCTGAACAGCCGGCCGCTATTACGAAGCGGCGGTAAGCTTGTCCTGCGTTTTCGTGTCGAAATCAGCGGCGTCGTGCCGTTCGTGCAACTGGCTGGAAAGTTCGCCGGTGACGCGGTTGACCATGCGCCCGCGCTGCACGGCCGAACGGTTGCCGATAGCGTCGGCCCAGCGCTGCAGGTGCTTGTAATCCTGCACCTGGAGGAACTCCGCCGCCTCATACAGCCAGCCCTTGGCCAAGCCGCCATACCAGGGAAACACGGCGATATCGGCGATGGTGTAGTCGCTGCCCGCCAGATACGCGTTCTCCGCGAGGCGGCGGTCGAGCACATCGAGTTGACGCTTCGCCTCCATGGCGAACCGGTCGATGGCATATTCGATCTTCGTGGGCGCGTAGGCGTAGAAGTGGCCGAAGCCGCCGCCCAGGTAAGGCGCGCTGCCCATCTGCCAGAACAGCCATGACAGGCATTCCGCGCGGGTCGCGGTGTCGTTCGGCAGGAAGGCGCCGAACTTCTCGGCGAGATACAGCAGGATTGCGCCGGACTCGAACACCCGTATCGGCTTCGGCCCGCTGCGGTCCAGCAGCGCGGGTATCTTCGAGTTCGGGTTCACCGCCACGAAGCCGCTGCCGAACTGATCGCCCTCATTGATGCGAATCAGCCACGCATCATACTCCGCGCCGGCATGGCCGAGGGCCAGCAACTCCTCGAGCATGATCGTCACCTTCACGCCGTTGGGCGTGCCCAGCGAGTAAAGCTGCAGAGGATGATGTCCGACAGGCAGTTCCTTGTCGTGCGTGGGACCGGAAACCGGACGATTGATAGTGGCGAACCGGCCGCCGCTGGCCTTGTTCCAGGTCCAGACCTTCGGCGGGGTATACTCAGGGGTATCGCTCACGGACGCGCCTCCGGACGCTGCAAACACGATATGATAGGCGGCGCCGCTAGACCGTGCGGGCGATGTATTCCTTCATGTTCCGGACCTCGTGCTCGTGCAGCATGATGCGGAATTTGACCAGGTCGCGGATGCTGATGATGCCGTCCAGCCGCCCGTCGTTGACGACGGGAAGATGGCGAAAATAGCCGGAATCCATGATTTCCATCGCCTCATCCACGGAGGTATGGGATGTCGTGGTGATGACGTCGCGAGTCATCACGCTATCGGCGCGAATGCCGCCGACTTGCCCGGCATTGGCGGCCAGGGCTTTGACGACATCGCGCTCACTGACGATGCCAACGACCGCGCCGTTGTCATCCAGGACGAGGACCGCACCGATTCGCCGGGATGTGATGATCTCCGCGATTTCCTGTACCGTCGCGGACGGCTTAACTGAAATGACTGAGGCATCCTTGGCCTTCAAAACCGCTCCGACCGTCATTCGACTCCCCCTCGGCCCGTTCCCGCGACAGCAGCGTGTCCTCATTTGGACACTTCGGTTGAATTCGCAACTGCGAAAGGCGGAGGCGGGAGACTAGACCACGCCTCACGTTGACGTAAGCCCGATGCATGTACGGATTCGGGGAAAATCGGCGTCGCGAACAGGCGGCCTAAACGTCCAGCATTGCCCTGATCTTCGATGCCAGCGCCGCGTAGCTGAACGGTTTCGGCAGCATCGCCATCCCCGAGTCGAGCACGCCGCCATGCAGGGTGGCGTTGCGGGCATAGCCGGTGGTGTAGACAACCCTGAGGTCGGGACGCCGGGCGCGCGCCGCGTCGGCCAGTTGGCGTCCCGTCATGCCGCCCGGCAGGCCGATATCGGTGAACAACAGGTCGATCGTCTGGTTTCGGGCCAGAATCCGCAGCGCCGCCGCCGCGTCGCCCGCCGAAAGCACGCGGTAGCCGAGTTCTCGCAGCGAGGTGACGGCATGCTCGCGCACCGCCGCCTCGTCCTCCACCACCAGGATCGTCTCGCCGCGTCCCGGCGCGACCACCTCCTCCACCTCATCCACCGTCTCATCCGGCCGATCGGCGGTGAGGCGCGGGAGATAGAGTTTGACGGCAGTGCCCTGGCCCGGCTCACTGTAAAGTTTCACGTGGCCGTTCGACTGCTTGATGAAGCCGTAGACCTGGCTGAGGCCGAGGCCGGTGCCCTGGCCGACATCCTTGGTGGTGAAGAACGGCTCGAACACCCGGCTGAGTGTGTCCCGGTCCATGCCGATGCCGGTGTCGCTGACGGCGATCATGATGTATTGGCCGGGATCGACATCCTCGTGTTCAGCCGCGTAGGCGTCGTCCAGGTAGGTGTTCGCCGTCTCGATGGTCAGGCGGCCGCCCTCCGGCATGGCGTCGCGCGCGTTCACCGCCAGGTTCAGCAGCACGTTCTCGAGCTGGTTGGCGTCGGCAATCGTGCGCCACAGCCCGCCCGCCAGCACGGTTTCCAGCGCCACCGCCTCGCCCAGCGTCCGGCGCAGCAGCTCCGACATGCCGGCGACCAGCTTGTTGGCATCCAGCGGTTTCGGATCGAGCGTCTGGCGGCGCGCGAAGGCGAGCAGCCGGTGCGTCAGGGTGGCCGCCCGTTCGGCGCCCTGGGCGATCATCGACAAAGCGCGCTTGATCTTCGTGTCATCGCCCGGCGGCGGCGAGGCGGCAAGCAGGCGCTGCAAAGTTTCGACCCCGCCGCCGATGACGGTCAGCAGGTTGTTGAAGTCGTGCGCGACACCGCCGGTCAGGTGGCCGATGGCCTCCATCTTCTGCGACTGGCGCAGCGAGTCTTCCGCCTGCGCGCGCTTTCGCATCTCCTCGGCGACGCGCTGTTCCAGCAGTTCGTTCGACTGGCGCAGCGCATCGCGGGCCGCCCGGCGCAGCCGCGCCAGATCGAGGTTCGATCGCACCCGGGCGAGCAGCTCGCGCGCCGAGAACGGCTTGACGAGGTAGTCGTCGGCGCCGGCATCCAGGCCTTCCAGCCGCGCCTCCTCGCCCGCCCGCGCCGACAGCAGGATCACCGGCAGGTCGCGCAGGTCCGTGTCCGCGCGGATGGCCGCCAGCAGGCCGAACCCGTCCAGCCGCGGCATCATCACGTCCGACAGGATCAGGTCCGGCCGGGTGGCGCGCGCGGCGTGCATCGCCTCCTGCCCGTCGCGCACCGACTGGATATCATACGCGGAATGCAGCAGGCGGGTGACGTAGTCGCGCATGTCGGCATTGTCGTCGGCCAGCAGAATGCGCGGCCGCTGCGGTTCGATCGCCGGGCTGAACGCACCGAGGCCGGACAGGACGCTGGAGGTTTCCAGCAGGTCCGCGCCGCGCGGCTCCGCCTGTCCGTCCTCCGGCAGCCAGCGCAGGGCTTCTTCCACGAAAGCCGCGGCGGAGACGCTTTCCGGTGCAATGCGGTCGGACGTTTCCGATATCCGCTCCGGCGGCAGATGGCCGGTCCCGAACGGGATGCTGACGGCAAACACCGTGCCGGCGCCGATCTGGCTATCGACCCGGATGGTGCCCCCATGCAGGCGGACGAGTTCATTGACCAGCGCGAGACCGATGCCGGTGCCTTCCAGCGTGCGGCCGTTCTGGCCTTCGATCCGATGGAAGCGGTCGAAAATGTGCGGCAACTCGGCGTGCGGGATGCCGATGCCGGTGTCGCGCACGGTCAGCACCGCGGCCGTGCCGTCCGGCGCGGCGGCCAGGCCGACGGCGATCTCCCCGCTCAGGGTGTACTTGAACGCGTTCGACACCAGGTTGAGGACGATGCGTTCCCACATCTCCGGGTCCGCGTAGACCGGCTGCGGCAGCCTGGTGCACTGCGTCTCCAGCCGCAGCCCGGCGCGTTCGCAGGCGGAGCGGAAATTGCTGGCCAGTTCGGCAGTATAGCGATCCAGCTCCAGGGGCTGGTAGCGCGCCTGCACCCGCCCCGCCTCGATGCGGGAGAAATCCAGCAGCGTGTTCACCAGCCGCAGCAGCCGCAGCCCGTTCCGGTGCACCATCTCCAGCCGATCGGCTGTGTCGTCGTCGAGACGGGCGGCGATTTCCTCTTCCAGAGGACCCAGCATCAGGGTTAGCGGGGTGCGGAATTCGTGGCTGACATTGGAGAAGAAGGCGGTCTTCGCGGCGTCGATTTCGGCCAAAGCCTCGGCCCTGCGGCGTTCGGCGTCGTAGGCGCGGGCGGCGGCAAGGCCGGAGGCAATCTGCGCGGCGACCAGGTCGATGAACCCCGCATAGGCTTCGTCGAATGGCCGGTACGGGTTGAGGCCCGCAATCAACAACCCAGCCTGCTGCTTCTCGCCCTGCTGGACGATCGGCACGACAACGACCTGGCGGGGCGGGATGTCCCAGGCGCCCCCGGGCAGGTTTGGCACCGTGCTGACGTCGTGCAGCAGGCGGTTGTCCTGCCCGCCCAGCCAGGGCAGCGCGTCCGGCGAGACGGTTTCGGGCGCCAGGCTGTCGCCGATGCCGCCGGAGTCGGTGGCGCGCCGCAACCGGCCGCTGTCCCCGTCCGCCAGGTAGATCAGGTTGAACGGCATGTCCCTGGTATCGCGGGCCAGCGACCGCTCCACCGCTTCGAGCACATCCGGTTCGGAGCGGACGGCGCCGAGTTCGTTGGCGAGGTCGCGCAAGGTGCCGACCCGGCGTTCGCCGATGACCCGCTGGGTTTCCTCCATCACCACGCACAGCATGCCGGCAATGGCGCCGCTGTCGTCCGGCAGCGGGCTGTAGGAGAAGGTGTGGTAGGTTTCCTCCGGGTAGCCACTGCGCTCCAGGAACAGCAGCAGGCCCTCGTCCCAGGTGGCGTGACCGGTTTGCAGGACTGATTCAATGCGCGGCCCGATATCGGGCCAGATCTCCCGCCAGACCTCCTTGGCCGGACGTCCCAGCGCCCCGGGGTGCTTGACGCCGAGCGTTGGCGCATAGGCATCGTTGTAGAAGAACGTCAGGTCGTCGCCCCAGGCCATCCACATCTGGTAGCGCGAGGTGACCAGCATCCGCAGCACGGTCATCAGGCTTGGCGGCCAGTTCTCGGCCGGACCGATGCCGGTGGCGGCCCAGTCGGTGGAGCCGATAAGGGCCGCCATCTCGCCGCCGGCGCGGGCGAATGCGGACGGGTATCCGGTGGCGCCCGGTGTATCCCTGTCGCCGGAAACCCGGTTCGTCGGGAACAAGCGTGAACCTCCAAAGATAATTTTGCCAGTATGGCGAACCGGCGGGCTGATGAAATGAAAACACCGGGTGCGGCCCGGTCTTCACGGAGAGGTTACTCAGGTAGGTGAGCGGAGCGGATGCGCAAGGTTTTTGCCGCTGCCGTGGGTCGCCGGCCGTACGGCCAGCGGAGAAGGCGGGGGAGAGCCGCTATGGGTCAAAATCAGTGCCGGTTGGTATCAGCTCCTGTCGAAGGGCTACCGCGGTCAGTCCTCGGACAGCAGGTTGTCCGGCGTGTACGGACAGGTCTGCTCCACCGGTAGCGGCGGCTGACCGTCGATCGACTTTCGGCAAGAGACGCAATGCTCAGCGGTAGATCTTCGCCAGGTCGATCCGCTGGCGCATGGACGGCGCCTAACGGTCGGCGGCGATCGCCGAAACACGCCCGCCTGTTCCGTGCCCGAAAGCCTTACCGCCCGGCGTTCGGATCGTAAGCGTTCGGAAGTTGCTGAGGCAGCGCCCCGGCGGCGCGGGCGCAGGCGCCCTTCTGCAGCAGCGCATCGCGGGCGCAAACCGTCCCGTCCGCATACCCGCAGGTCGAATAGCCGCTCGGCATCACCAGGCAATAGTCGCCGATCCGGCTCGCCGCGACCTTCACCTCCGCCGGGTTCACGTCGCAGCTTCCATTCTGCCGGGCGGCATCGCGCGCGCAGGCCGAACCGTCGAAATACATGCACTCCGGCGCCGCGTTCGGAATGACGAGGCAGAACGGCGCCGCCATCGCGCCGAGCGGCGATGCGAGGCACAGGGCAGCCACGGCGACGATCTTGAGCATCGGATATCCTTCGGTCTGACACGCGATAGCGAGGCACGGCCTCGTTCTATACGAACAAGCCCGCGGGTCAAACCAGGCGGGCAGCGCAGTGTATACTGGCCGCGACTGGCTCGTTACCGCAATTATTTGTGATTGTCTTTGCCGGAACCCGCACGTCCGGGTGATCGCCCCGGCCTCAGGCCCGGTTCGCGCAGTCCGCTTGTGAAGCGTTGCAACCCCGCGCTAAACTACCACCATGGCGTGACCGGACAAACGCCGCATTTGCCCGGCCAAACAACGCCGGACAAGGCAGCCCGCGGGAGGGGGCGCAAAGAATGCGAACCGACCAGGATATCAGGCGTGGCTGTTCGCTCGCCCGAGACCCGGTGCAGGCCGCGCGGGAGTTTTACGCCGCGGTGTTCCAGCCGGACGGCGCCGGCCTCGTGGTATTCTTCTGTGCTCCGACATACGACCTGGACACCCTGGCCGTCGAGATGGCCCGGCTTTTCTCCGGCACCCGCCTCATCGGCTGCACCACCGCCGGGGAAATCGGCCCTGACGGCTACCTCGAAGGCTCGATCACCGGCTTCAGCCTGCCGGCGGGCGAATGCTGTGCCGCCAGCGTCCTGATCCCCGGCCTGTCGGACTTCAACATGACCCGCGGCCATGACGCGGCCGAGGCGGCGATCGCCGACCTCGCCGGCCGCAGCGGCCAGGCCGTGGACCCTGAGACAACCTTCGCCATGCTGCTCAGCGACGGCATCTCCACCAACCAGGAGGTGCTGATCGCCTCGCTGCAAGGCCGCATGGCCAATCTCCAGATGCTCGGCGGTTCGGCCGGCGACGACATGCATTATGAACGCACCTGTATCTATCACGACGGGCGGTTCCATGCGGATGCGGCGCTGCTGACATTGATAAAAACCTCCCGCCCGTTCCGCATCTATCGCTGCCAGCACTTCTTCGGCTCCGACACCAGGATGGTGGTGACCGCGGCGGACCCGGTCGCCCGCGTCGTCAGCGAGATCAACGCCGAACCGGCGGCGGCCGAATATGCCCGCATCATCGGCCTGCGCCCGGACCAGCTCACCTCCGCCCGGTTCGCGGAATCCCCCGTGATGGTGCGTGTCGGCGGCGAGTATCACGCACGGTCGATCCAGCGCATGAACGAGGATGGCAGCCTGACCTTCTACTGCGCCATCGACGAAGGCGTGGTGCTGACCCTGGCCCGCCGCCAGGACATCGTCGAGAACCTCGACACTTTCTTCGCCAGGGTGCGCGGTGAAATGGGCTCGCCCGGCCTTGTCGTCGGCTTCGATTGCGTGCTGCGCAGCCTGGAAGCCGAGCACCGCCAGACCAAGCACAAGCTCGGCCGCATCCTCAGCGCCAACAATGTCGTCGGCTTCTGCACCTACGGCGAGCACTACCGCGCCATGCACGTGACCCAGACCTTCACCGCGCTGGTTTTCGGGAGCAGCGGCAGCGCATGAGGGCACCGGCGCTGTCCGAACCGTCGCGCGACGACCTGGAGAATGACCTGCGCAAGCTGCGCAAGATCAACAAGGTGCTGATGGACCGCGTCGAGCGCAACATGGACGCCCAGGGCGGCGATGCGTTCTCCCTGTTCCAGACCGCGATCACCCTGGAAGCCCGGGTCTCCGAACGGACCGACGAACTCACGACGCTAACCCAGCGGCTGATGCACGAAATCTCCGTTCGCCGTGAAACCGAGCGGGCGCTGCTGGAGGCCAAAGCCGAGGCGGAACAGGCCAATCTCGGCAAGACACTATTCCTCGCGGCGGCCAGCCACGACCTGCGCCAGCCGCTGAACGCCGCGCGGCTGTTCCTCGGCGCGCTGGGGGACGAAGTCGGTGACGGGCGCCCGCGGGAGCTTGTCGGCCGGGTCGAGGCCGCGCTGGATACCGTGACCGAGCTGATCAACGCGGTGCTGGACATCTCCAAGCTGGACACCGGCGCCTGGGCGGTTTCGCCCGCCAGCTTCCCGGTGGCGCCGCTGCTGACCCGGCTGGCGGACGAATACGGGCCGGAGGCCGCGGCTTGCGGGCTGACGATGCGCGTCGTCCCGAGCAGCGCCTACGTGCACACCGACCGCGCGCTGTTCCAGCGGGCGATGAGCAACCTGGTCAGCAACGCCATCCGCTACACCCGCAGCGGCGGCATCCTGATCGGCTGCCGCCGCCGCCAGGGCTGGATCAGCGTCGAGGTATGGGACACCGGCATCGGCATCCCGGAGGCGATGCGTCCTTATATCTTCGACGATTTCCGCCAGGTCGCGACCCCGCCGCGCAGCCATGAGAAAGGCTTCGGCCTCGGCCTCGGGATCGTCGAACGGATCGTTCGCCTGCTCGGGCTGGAGATCGAGGTCCGCTCCCGCGATGGGCGCGGGTCCTGCTTCGCGCTGCGCGTGCCCTGCGGGCACCCGAATCATGCGGCGACGGAGCCGGAACCCGCGCTGCCGCCGATTGCGCGGCGGGCGTTCGCCGGCCTGCGTGTTGCCTGCCTCGACCCCGACCCGCCGATACGCGAGGCTTTGGCGACGCTGCTGCAATCCTGGGGCTGCCGCCCGGTGATCGCCGGCGGGCTGGACGCCTTGCTCGACGGCCTTGCCCCGGAGCCGGGCGGCCCGGACCTGATCCTGTGCGACATCGAGCTTGCCGGGCACCGCCGGGGTGCCGAGGCGATCCAGGCGCTGCGGCGGACCTTCGGCCGGGCGATCCCGGCCATCGTCGTCTGCAAGGACCGCGACGCGGCGCCGCGGGAGGAGATCGACGGCCTCGGCTGCGGCCTGCTCTTCAAACCGCTGCAACCCGCCAAGCTGCGCGCCATGATCGGCCACGTGCTGGATCAGGGTCCGGTCTGCTGACGGGCGGCGAAGCCCTCGCCGCGCACCGCGACGATGGCCTGCGCCCGGGTTTCGACGCCGAGGCTGCGCAGGATGGCGGTGACATGCGCCTTGACCGTCATGTCGCTGATCGCCAGTTCGCGGGCGATCTGCTTGTTGGATTTGCCCTCGGCCAGCTTTTCCAGCACGGCCGCCTGACGGGGGGTCAGCGTCTCGCCGGGCAGGTGCTCGCCCTCTCGCCGGTTCGGCACGGTGCCGGGCGGCAGGTAGACGCCGCCGCCGAGGATCATCTGCAGGCCCTCTATCATTGTGTCCATCGACGAGGCTTTCGGGATGAACCCGACCGCGCCGCAGAGCATGGCGCGGACCATGGTTTCACGCTCCTCGATCGCGGATATCACCACGATCGGCGTGGCCGGGAGCTTGGCGCGGAATCGCAGCAGCGAGGACAGGTCGTTTGAATCGGGCAGGAAGATGTCGAGGGTGACGAGGTCGAGCTCGGGCACCGCGGAGGCGTGGTCGTAGGCTTCGCGGAAGCTGGAGGCTTCGCGATAGGCGGCGTCCCATCCCTTCGCCGCGAACAACCGGGTGATGATGTCGCGGATCGCCGCGCGGAACAGCGGATGGTCATCGATGATCAGGATCGTCTGCATTCCACCCTGCGGCGCGGTCTTGAAGGTTGCCTGCTTCGGCAACCGCGTTTTTCGTTGGGATCAGTCTACGGCGGCCGGGGGGATACGGCAAAGACAAAAATCCCGACGATGGTATCGCTTTACATGCCAGGCTGTATCAACGGGACGGGCAACGGCCGCGTGCCGTCGGCGTGTTCATGCAACGGCAGTACAATATTAAAGGTCCCTCGACGCGGCTTGCCGATGTTCTGCTGATGGTAGCGTTATAAATTGGCCGGACTCGGTGGTTTCCGCCGGGCGACCCGGCAATGGTATCGTTCGCTTGTTTCGATTTATTGTATTGATTGTGCAGTTGCGAGGTGGATGATTCTATGAAATCGAGAAAGAGCCACAGCATTGAGGCTTGGGATTTCTTCAAAATATTCGTCGATACGACCTTTGGGTTATATGCACGGCCGCGGGAAAGCTATCTTATGTCAATCAAGGGTCCCGGGCGAACGATGCCTGCCGACAACGAGACCCGGGGAGGCTGATCGTGACTTCCAAATATGATTTCTTGTGCAGTGCAGTGCCGGTTTTGCGAATGCCACCCGCCGGTGTGAATGAGTCTGCTGTCCGGCGGGCATCGAGACCGGGGACGCGGTTGCGACAAAGGCGTGGTTGAACCTATCGGCTTCGGCATGACGTGACGACTCCACAGGGGTTTTGCAGGGCCTTTGATATCCGGCTTCCGAAGCCATCGATAGACTAGTCCATCGACCGCTTGCCGCGGTCGCCGGAAGGACTGTGCGATTGCCGTCTTCGCGGAAGACATCGGCAAAATGCTGACCGATGCAATCCCCAACGGCGGCGCCATTTTCGTTCGCTTCGGAGTAGTGACATGCA
Source organism: uncultured Rhodopila sp. (assembly GCF_903944925.1). Lineage (GTDB taxonomy): Bacteria > Pseudomonadota > Alphaproteobacteria > Acetobacterales > Acetobacteraceae > Rhodopila. The sequence goes on from NZ_CAJATU010000101.1 coordinate 84,055, forward strand.
GCACCATCAGAATCTCAGCCGTTTCGCCGTTGGCATGCTTATCGCCGCCGCCGTTGCGTGGCCGGCCGGAGTTCGCGCGCAGGCGCCAGGCGCCGATCCCGCAGCGCCGGCGACGGCGCTGGCCGAATCGGAAAACCCCGGCGACACGCAGCAGGCGATGCTGCAACCAAGCAGGATAGTGCCAAGGAATTCCGAACTGGAGATGATCGCCGAGGGCCAGAAGATCTTCAACGGCACGTGCTCGCACTGCCACGGCCCGGACGCCGTCCAGTCCGTCAGACGGCTCGATCTGCGCCAGTTGCGGCATCGCTACGGTGAAACAACGGAAACGGTGTTTGACGAAACGGTCAACAAAGGCCGGCCGGCGAAGGGGATGCCGAGCTGGAGCCAGGTGTTTACCGAGGACAAGTTCCGCAAGCTGTACGCTTACCTGAGCACGATCCAGTCTCCGTAACGGTCTAACCGGCCGTTAGCCGCAGGCGCACCAATCATACGCACAGGAGGTCGGCGATGACCGGCATGCAAACTGCGCCCATCGGCCCGTCCGATGCGGTGCCGAGACGGGATATTCTGACGCTGGTCGCGCTGACCGGCGCGGCAATCGGCGTCGCCGGCTATGCCTGGCCGCTGATCGACTTCATGAACCCGTCGAAGGACGTGCTGGCGCTGGCGTCCGTCGAGGTGCCGCTGGAGGCTATTTCGCCCGGCATGGGCATCACCGTGGTCTGGCGCGGCAAGCCGATTTTCGTGCGCCATCGCACCGACGCCGAAATCCAGCAGGCCCGGAACACACCGCTCGATCAACTGAGCGACCCGCAGGACGATCGCGCGCGGGTGCAGCCCGGCCATGAGCAGTGGATCGTCGTCGTCGGCATCTGCACCCATCTCGGCTGCATTCCGCTGGGCAACAAGCCGTCGGAGATGCGCGGCAACCTGGGCGGCTGGTTCTGCCCCTGCCACGGCAGCCAGTTCGACACCTCCGGCCGGATTCGCGTGCCGCCGGCGCCGAGCAACCTGCCAATCCCGCCCTACACGTTCGAGAGCGATACAAAAATTCGCATCGGCTGATTTTTTTTGTTCCGGAGACCCCTGTCATGACCAGCGGACTTGCCGGATGGGTCGACACCCGTCTGCCCATCGTTACATTGATGCGGAAAGAATTCGGCACGTTCCCGGTGCCGAAGAATTTCAACTACTTCTGGAATTTCGGCGCGATATCGATGCTGCTGATGGTGGTGATGATCAGCACCGGCGTGGTGCTGGCGATGGACTACATGCCGAACGCCGCCGAAGCCTTCGGCAGCGTCCAGCACATCATGCGGGACGTGAACTACGGCTGGCTGGTTCGCTACCTGCACCAGAACGGCGCGTCGATGTTCTTCATTGCCACCTACATCCATACGTTCCGCGGCATCTATTACGGTTCCTATAAGTCACCGCGGGAATTGCTGTGGATACTCGGCGTCGTCACGCTGCTGATCATGATGTCGACTGCGTTCATGGGCTATGTGCTGCCCTGGGGGCAGATGTCCTACTGGGGTGCGACCGTCATTACCAACATGTTCGCCGCCATCCCGTTCGTCGGCGATGCCGTCGTCACCTGGCTGTGGGGCGGTTTCGGCGTCGATAGCCCGACACTCAGCCGTTTCTACAGCCTGCATTACCTGCTGCCATTCGTTCTGGTGGCGGTGGTGCTGCTGCACATCACGGCCATCCACAAGGTCGGGTCGAACAATCCGCTGGGCATCGACGTCAGGTCGCCGCAGGATACGCTGCCGTTTCACCCTTACTACACCATCAAGGATTGCTTCGGACTGTGCGTGTATTTGGCTCTGTTCGCTGTGCTGGTGTTTTTCGCGCCGGACCTGTTCGGCGACCCGACCAATTTCATTCCGGCGAACCCGCTGCAAACCCCGGCCGACATCCAGCCGGAATGGTACTTCCTGCCGTTCTACGCCATCCTGCGGGCGGTGCCGAACAAGCTGGGCGGAGTCGCGCTGATGTTCGGGGCGATGGCCATCCTGCTGGCGCTGCCGTGGCTCGACACCAGTCCGGTGCGCAGCGCCCGGTTCCGGCCGATATACCGTCCGCTGTTCTTTGTCTGGCTGGCCTCGATCGTCTTGCTGGGCGCCGTCGGCGCGCACAAGCCGGAAGGCATCTGGGTGATCCTCGGCCGCATCGGAACGATCTATTATTTCGGCCACCTGCTGGTGGTCATGCCCATCCTGGGGCGGTTCGAACGGCCGCTGCCGCTGCCGGACAGCATCAGCCGTCCGGTCATCACCAGGAACGCGCTGCCGCGCGGCGCGTCCGTAGCGGAGATCCGGCCATGAACAGGTTCGTTGTCATCGCGGCGCTGGCCGGTCTGGCATTCGGCGCAACGGCCCGGGCGCAGGAGGCCGACACGCTGACGCCGCCCTCGCAGAGCTGGCGCTTTGCCGGACCGCTCGGCACCGTCGACCAGGCGGCGGCGCAGCGCGGCTTCCAGGTCTATGCCGATGCCTGCTCCAACTGCCACGGGCTGAAATACCTGCACTACCGCGACCTCAGCGGCATCGGCTTCACCGCGGCACAGATCAAGGAGATCGCGGCCAGGTTCATGGTTCCGGCCGGTTTCGACAACCAGGGCAACGTCGTGACCAGGCCGGCGACGGCCGCCAGTCCGTTTCGTCCGCCGTTTCCCAATGACGAGGCGGCGCGCGCCATGCTGAACGGGGCGCTGCCGCCCGACCTGTCGCTGATCGTCAGCTCGTTTCCCAATGGACCCAATTATATCTACGCGCTGCTGACCGGGTATCAGGATCCGCCGGCTGACGTGAAGCTTGCGGACGGCATGAACTACAATCCGTACTTCCCGGGCCACCAGATCGCCATGCCACCGCCGCTGAACGAGGGGGACATAACGTATACGGACGGCACCGCTTCAACCGTGGCGCAGAATGCGCATGATGTCGTCACCTTCCTGGCCTGGGCGGCGCATCCCGACATGGTGCAGCGCAAGCGTATCGGTTTCGGTGTGGTGCTGTATTTCCTCGGCATGGCCGGCGTCACCTTCGCACTGAAGCGCAGGATCTGGCACGGCGTGCATTAACACTGTCACGCGGCGGCAGCCTGGTGCCGCCGCGTGATCGCTTCAGTTCACGGCTTGATGGATCCACCCTTGTTACCTGACTGCGCAATGTTCGCATAGGCGGTAACGAGTTTATCCAGAGTCGCCTGAGTCAGAAATCCCTCCGCGACGCAGGCTTCATGCTGCGCCTTCAGGAGGACTGTCAAACGCCGGCCGACTGACGCCCGGCCAGGGCGTCGCCGCGCACCGCGACGATGGCCTGCGCCCTGGTCTCCACGCCGAGACTGCGCAGAATGGCGGTGACATGTACCTTGACCGTCATGTCGCTGATCGCCAGCTCGCGGGCGATCTGCTTGTTGGACTTGCCTTCCACCAGCTTTTCCAGCACCGCCGCCTGGCGGGGGGTCAGTGCCACGCCCGTCTCGCCACCGGCATGGTCGCTGTCGCGCCGTATCGGCTCCGTCCCCGGCGGCAGGTAGACCCCGCCGGCCAGCACCACCTGCAGGCCCTCGATCATCGTCTCCATGGACGACGCTTTCGGAATGAAGCCGACGGCGCCGCACAGCATGGCGCGCACGATGGTGTCGCGTTCCTCGATGGCGGAGATCAACACGATCGGCGTCGCGGGGGCCACGGCACGGATGCGCAGCAGGCCGGACAGGTCGTTCGAGTCCGGCAGGCATATATCAAGAGTGACCAGGTCGAGGTCCGGCGTCGCCGCTGCGTGGTCGAACGCTTCCTGGAAGCTGGAGGCCTCGCGGTAGCTCGCCTCCCACCCCTTGGCGGCGAACAGGCGACCGACGATGTCGCGGATCGCTGCCCGGAACAGCGGATGGTCGTCAATGATCAGAACTGTCTGCATCCCACTCTGCTCCGTCCAGGCCCGCTGCCGCGTGTCTTAATTAGCACGATCCGGTCCGCGCGGCGCGGGCCCGGGGATTTATTTTGCGCCGCCGGGTTTTTTCTCTCGGCGAGACAATTTGTTTTTGCCAGCCGTGTGCAAAACTCCGGCGCCCCATGCTGCACTGCACAAATTACTCGGGCTATACGACCTTTGGGCTATTTCACCTATAAGGACCAAACGCTAGTGACCGAGGCCAAGATTGCCGGCCCGCGATCCCGGCGGCGGACACTCGGAGGAACGTAGAAAATGACGTCCAAATTCAGGTTGTTGGGTAGTGCTGCCATTCTCGGGGCGATGCTGGCGGGCTTCGGCACCGCCAACGCGGGCGATGCCCCCGCCAAGGCCGCGGACGCCAATGGCTGGGCGGTTTATGGCCACGGCTATGACAACACCCGGTACAGCCCGCTGGATCAGGTCAACAGCAAGAACGTTTCCAAGCTGAAGCTGGCCTATGCCTTTTCGCTGGGATCGTTGCGCTCCAACGAGGCGACGCCGATCGTCATCGACGATACGCTGTATGTTTCCACGTCGTGGGGGCCGAAATACGTCTATGCGCTCGACGCCAAGACCGGCGCGCAGAAATGGAAGTATGAGCCCGAAATCCCCGACGACGTGCTGCAATACGCCTGCTGCGACGTCAACAGCCGCGGCGTGACGTTTGCCGAGGGCAAGATTTTCGTCGGTCGCCTGGATGGCAAGCTGTCCGCGGTCGATGCCAAGACCGGCAAGGAACTGTGGACCGCGGACGTCGTCGATTATAAGCAAGGCTCGGTCATTACGTCACCGCCGGTCGTGGTGCGTGACAAGGTCATTACGGGCTTCGGCGGCGGCGAGTATGGCGCGCGCGGCAGCATTCAGGCCTATGACATCAACACCGGCAAGGAAGTCTGGAAAACCTGGACCGTGCCGCTGGCGAACGAGCCCGGCGGCGATAGCTGGAAGGGCGACAGCGCCCAGCACGGCGGCGGCGTGGCCTGGCTGATCGGTTCCTACGATGCGAAGTCGAATTCCGTCTATTGGGGCACCAGCAATCCCGGCCCGTGGGCGACGATCGTTCGCAGCACCGGCGATGGCAACTACGGCAAGCTGACGAACCTGCACACCTCCAGCACGCTGTCGATCGATCCGGATACCGGCGCGATCAAGTGGGCCTATCAGGGCACGCCGGCGGACGCCTGGGACTACGACGGCGTCAACGAATTGCTGCTGACCGATCTGAAGATTGGCGGCAAGGAGACCCCGGTCGGGTTGAAGGCGGACCGTAACGGATTTTTCTATGTGCTGAACCGCGAGACCGGCAAGCTGATCTCGGCGGAGAAGTTTGTCCCGACCAACTGGGCAACGAAAATTGATGCGGCGACGACACGGCCGGTGGAAGATCCGGACAAGCGTCCCGGGCCTAACCATCCGGCGAAGAACATCTGCCCCAACCTGATCGGCGGCAAGAACTGGCAGCCGATGTCGTTCAGCCCGAAAACCGGGTTCGTCTACATCCCGTCCAACAATATCTGCCAGGATATGTCGGAGCTGAAGGACGTCGAATACCGCAAGGGCGTGTTCTTCCTTGGCAAGGACTTCACCGCGTTGCCCGGTCCGGGCGGCTATCTGGGCGATATCGAAGCCTGGGATCCGGTGACGCAGAAGGCAGTGTGGCACAACAAGGAGCCGCTTCCGTTCAACGGCGGCACCCTGGCGACCGGTGGCGACCTGGTATTCTACGGCAACCTGCTGGGCTTCTTCAAAGCGGTTGACGCTAAGACCGGCGCCGAGCTTTGGAAGGTGCAGCTTGGCAGCGGCATCGGCGCGGGGCCGATCACCTACTCGATCGACGGCAAGCAGTATGTGGCTATCGTGGCCGGCCGCACCGCTGCGATCCCCGCGTTTCTCGGGGATATCGGCAAGCAGATGACCGATGCGACGCCGGAAGGCGGCACGCTTTTCGTGTTCTCGGAGTAACGTGATGCGGCGTGGCCTGCGCATCCGCCGTCTCGCCGCTGCCCTGGTCGTCGGCGCCGCTTTTGCGGCGCCGGGCCGGGGCGGGGCGGAAATCCCCCAGGCTCAGCCGTTACGGGTCTGCGCTGATCCGGATGACCTGCCGTTCAGCAGCGCCCGGGCGGCCGAGCCGGGGCTTTATGTCGAACTCGGCCGGAAGATTGCGCAATCGCTCGGCCGCCCGTTCGAGCCGGTCTGGGCGCTGAGCTATTTCGGCAAGCGGGCGGTTCGCACGACGCTGCTGGCGAAGACCTGCGACGCTTATGTCGGCTTGCCGGGCATCAAGGGTTTCATGGGGCCGCAACTGGTCTATTCGAAGCCGTTCCTGCACATTGGCTATGCGATCATGGCACCGGCGGGCCAGCACATTACGCGGCTGGACGAACTGTCCGGCAAGCGCGTCGCGGTGCAGTTTTCCACGCCGCCGCAGATGGTCCTGGCCGAGCGGGACGATGTAAAGTCGGTGACGTTCCTCAATCCGGAAGAAGCCGTGAAGGCGCTGGAGCACCACGAGGTCGATGTGGCGTTCATCTGGGGTCCGGTGGCCGGGTATATGAACAAGACCTCGTTGCACGGCGCTTACGAAGTCACCCCCATCGCCGGTGAGGGCATGGAATACCCCGTGAAAATTGGTTTCAATCGGGCCGATGCCGATCTGCGCGACAAGGTTGAGCAGGCGCTTGAAGACTCGCGGCCGGTGGTGGCCGATCTGGCGGCGAAATATGGCTTGCCGACGGCGGCGCCGATCGAGCTGGCGGATACATCCTCGCCTGTCATGGTCCTGGCCTCCACCAGTGAGCCGGAAGCGCCCGCCAAGGACGCGGCGGCGGCTCCGTCTGCGGACGATATCGCCGAAGGCCATGCGATCTTCAACGGCACTTGCTCGCACTGCCATGGCCCGGACGCGGTGCAATCGGTCCGCAAGATCGATCTGCGCCTGCTGCATCACCGCTACGGCGACACCACCGCAACGGTGTTCCATGAAACGGTGACGAAAGGCCGCCCCGCGAAGGGCATGCCGAACTGGAGCGCAGTCTTCAGTGAAGACGACTTCAAGAAAATCTACGCTTACCTGAGCACGATTCAGACCGATTGAGTCTGCGCTGATCCAACCCGCACGGCATGGTGCCGGCGATAACCGAGTGGAGAGGAAATATGGTCGTCGATAAAGCACTGGCTGAACTTGCCCGCACCGTCTCGATCAAGCGGCAATACGACAACTTCATCGGCGGCGAATGGGTTCCCCCCGTGCGCGGCCAGTATTTCGATAACGTATCGCCGGTCAACGGCAAGGTTATTTGCCAGGTGGCCCGTTCGACCGCCGAAGACATCGAGCTTGCGCTCGACGCAGCGCACAAGGCCAAGGATGCCTGGGGCGCGACCTCCTACGCCGAGCGCTCCCGCGTCCTGAACAAGATCGCCGATCGGCTGGAAGAGAAGCTGGCGACCCTGGCGATGGTCGAAACGCTGGACAACGGCAAGCCGATCCGCGAAACGACGCATGCGGATCTGCCGCTGGGGATCGATCATTTCCGTTACTTCGCCGGTGTGATCCGGGCCCAGGAAGGCAGCACCTGCCAGATCGACAGCACCACGGTCGCGTATCATTTCCATGAGCCGCTGGGCGTCGTCGGCCAGATCATTCCCTGGAACTTCCCGCTGCTGATGGCGATCTGGAAGCTGGCTCCGGCACTCGCCGCCGGCAACTGCATCGTGCTGAAGCCGGCCGAACAGACCCCGCTCAGCATCCTGGTGCTGATCGAGATCATTGCCGATCTGCTGCCGCCCGGAACGATCAACGTGGTCAACGGGTTCGGCGTCGAGGCCGGCAAGCCGCTCGCGCAGAACAAGCGGATCGCCAAGATCGCCTTCACCGGTGAGACGACCACCGGCCGTCTGATCATGCAGTACGCCTCGGAAAACCTCATTCCCGTCACGCTGGAGCTGGGCGGCAAGTCGCCGAACATATTCTTCGCCGACGTGATGAACGAAGACGACGCGTTCTTCGACAAGGCGCTCGAAGGCTTCACCATGTTCGCGCTGAACCAGGGCGAAGTCTGCACCTGCCCGAGCCGCGCGCTGATCCACGAAAGCATCTACGATCGCTTCATGGAGCGTGCGCTGAAGCGCGTCGCCGCCATCACCCAGGGCAACCCGTTCGACGCCTCCACCATGATCGGCGCCCAGGCTTCCAACGACCAGCTTGAGAAGATCCTGTCCTACATCGACATCGGCCGTCAGGAAGGTGCCAAGGTGCTGGCCGGTGGTCATCGCAAGATCCATCCGGGCGACCTCGCCGAAGGCTACTACGTCGAGCCGACGGTGCTGCAGGGCAACAACAAGATGCGCGTGTTCCAGGAGGAAATCTTCGGGCCGGTCGTGTCCGTGACCACCTTCAAGGACGATGCCGACGCGCTGGCCATCGCCAACGACACGCTGTACGGCCTCGGCTCCGGCGTGTGGACCCGCGACGGCACCCGCGCCTACAATTTCGGCCGCTCGATCCAGGCCGGTCGCGTCTGGACCAACTGCTACCACCTGTATCCGGCGCACGCGGCGTTCGGCGGCTACAAGCAGTCGGGCATCGGGCGTGAGAACCACAAGGCGATGCTTGACCATTACCAGCAGACGAAGAATATGCTGGTCAGCTACAGCCCGAACGCCCTGGGCTTCTTCTAACCGGCAACGGGCCGGGACCCTTCCCCGGGGTCCCGGCCTGCCCCCCGCGGAGGATGCGATGACTCAACGAGTTCTCATCACGCCCGAAGCGGAAGCTATCGTGGATCGCCTGCGGGCGGTGCATGGTCCGTTGATGTTCCACCAGTCCGGCGGATGCTGCGATGGCAGCTCACCGATGTGCTACGCCAAGGGCGAATTTCGCACCGGCGCGCAGGATGTGCTGTTGGGTGAGATCGCCGGCTGCCAGTTCTTCATGGGCGCGGCGCAGTTCGAATACTGGCAGCACACGCAATTGATCATCGACGTGGTCAAGGGCCGCGGCGCTGGCTTTTCGCTGGAAGCCCCTGAAGGCGTCCGCTTCCTCACGCGTTCGCGCGTATTCACGGACGACGAGGTCGCCGAACTGGAAGCCGCCGGGGCGGTGCCATCCGGCGCCGCGTAGCTTGTGGTGAGCGGCTAACTTCACTACGAACGTCGGTATGGAACGTCCGATGGGAAATGCGCGTAACGGCATCAGCCGGCGCGGCCTGGTGGCTATGCTCGCTCTGGGCGCGCTTGCGCCACGCGGCGCGCGTGCCGATGGCGGCGTGGTTCGCGTCGGCTACATCCGCTCCCTGATCCGCCGTCCGGTGATCTCGCTGCTGGACCAGCCAGGGCCCGATTTCGGCCTGGCGGGTGCGAAGCTGGCGATGGACGACAACAACACGACAGGCAGTTCGCTCGGCCAGAGCTTTGATCTGGTCGATGTGCCGGTGCGCAAGGGAGCGAACCTGCCGGCCGCGCTCGACCAGTTGGCGGGGCAGGGCGTGCGGCTGGTGATGACGGACCTCGACGCCGACAGCGTTCTGCTGCTGGCCGATGGCGCGCGGACGCGCGGGATGACGCTGTTCAACCTGGCGGCGCAGGATGACTCGTTGCGGCAACAGGATTGCCGCGCCGATGTGATCCATGTCGCGCCGAGCCGCAGCATGCTGACCGATGCGGTGGCGCAATATCTGGTCTGGAAGAAGTGGACCCGCTGGCTGCTGGTGTATGGTTCCTATCCGTCGGACAAGCTGCTTGCCGATGCCTACCGCCGATCGGCCAAGCGGTTCGGGGCGAAGATCGTGCAGGAGAAGATCAGCGAGGATACCGGCGGCTCGCGCCAGAGCGATTCGGGCGTAGTCCAGGAGCAGCAGCAGATTCCGGTGCTGACGCAGGGCGCGCCGGATTACGACGTGCTGGTGGCCGCGGATGAGAACCAGGTTTTCGCCGGCTATCTGCCGTACCGCACCTGGGACCCCCGCCCGGTGGCGGGTTCGGCCGGGCTGGAGCCGGTGACCTGGGATCCCAGCAGCGAATCCTGGGGCGGCACGCAGTTGCAGAACCGTTTCGTGCGATTGTTCAACCGGCGCATGATGCCGCTCGATATGCAAGCCTGGACCGGTGCGCGGATGATCGGTGAGGCCGCCTCCCACACCGGCAGCACCGATGCCGGCAAGCTTGTGGGCTATATGAAAAGCCCGGAGTTCGGGATCGCGGCGTACAAGGGACAGTTGCTGACGTTGCGCGATTGGGATCTGCAACTCCGCCAGCCGATATTGCTGTCGGACGGACGGACGGTCGTTTCCATATCTCCGCAGCCCGGTTTTCTCCACCAGTCAAACGAGCTCGATACACTCGGCATCGATCGGCCTGAAACCAAATGCAAACTGCAATGAATGCCGTGCCGTCCCTCCGTGTCATGGTGCGCGCAGGCACACCATCCACGCCTTTCGCTGGTCGCGGCAAAGGCGTGGATGGTGCGCCTGCGCGCACCATGACGTTGAAGCGCTGGTGCACCAGCGCAACACTGGGCCTTGTAGTCGCCCTGCCGATCCCGGCGCACGCCCTGACTGCGTATGTCACCAACGAACGCGACAACACCGTCAGCGTCGTCGATCTTGACGAAATGAAAACTGTCAAAACGATCGATGTCGGCCAGCGGCCGCGCGGCATCACGCTGACCGCCGACGGAAAATCCATCCTGGTCTGCGCCAGCGACGACGACACCATCCAGGTCATCGACCGCGCCACGTTGCAGATTACCGGCGAACTTCCTTCCGGAGCCGATCCGGAAACGTTCGCGTTGGGGGAGGGGGGCAACAGGCTGTTTGTATCGAATGAAAACGATCAGATGGTGACGGTGATCGACGTGCCGTCCCGCAAGGTGGTGGCGAAAATTCCGACCGGCGTGGAGCCGGAGGGCATGGCGGTGAGCCCGGACGGCAAGACGATCGTCAATACGTCCGAAACCACCAACATGGCGCATTTCATCGATTACGAGACCCGCAAGGTCGTCGCGACGGTGCTGGTGGATCCGCGCCCGCGCATCGCGCAGTTCAAGCATGACGGGTCGGAGTTGTGGGTGTCTTCGGAACTCGGCGGCACGGTCAGCGTGATCGATCCGGTGGCCCACGTCGTGAAGAACAAGATCCATTTCGAGGTCCAGGGCCTCCGCGATAAAGCGATCCAGCCGGTGGGGATTCGATTCACCAAGGACGACAGCATGGCTTTCGTGGCGCTCGGCCCGGCCAATCGCGTCGCGGTGATCGATGCAAAGACTGGAACGGTGGAAAAATACCTGCTGGTGGGCCAGCGCGTCTGGCAGATGGCGTTCACGCCGGACGAAAAATACCTGCTGACCACCAACGGGCTGTCCAACGACATTTCGGTCATCGATGTCGCCGCGCTGAAGGTGGTGAAGTCCATCCAGGTTGGACGCCTGCCCTGGGGTGTGGTGGTCTCACCGCAATGAACATCATGTCCGCCGAGACGCGCGTCGCTGCCTTCCCGCCGGCCCTGGCTGTGGATGGCGTCAGCCATGCCTATGGCCCGCGCCGTGTGCTGGACAAGGTTTCCCTGACCGTTCCGCAGGGGCAATTCACCGCGGTGCTCGGCCTGAACGGAGCGGGCAAGACGACGCTGCTGTCGCTGATCACCCGGCTGTTCGATACGCAAAGCGGCAGCATCAGCGTGCTCGGCCATCGGATCGACCGCGCGCCGGGCGAGGCGTTGCGGCGGCTGGGCGTGGTGTTCCAGGCGCGCACGCTGGATCTCGATCTGTCGGTGATGGACAACCTGCTGTTCCACGCCGCGCTGCACGGTATCGGCGGGCGCGAGGCGCGGCGGCGTGGCATGGCCGCGCTGGCCGATGTCGGCATGGCGGAGCGGGCGAAGGACAAGGCGCGAAACCTGTCCGGCGGCCAGATGCGGCGGGTGGAGATCGCCCGTTCGTTGCTTCATGGGCCGAGCCTTTTGGTGCTGGACGAACCAACGGTCGGGCTGGATATCGCGTCGAAGCAGGCGATCGTGACCCATGTCCGCAGCCTGGTGCGGGACCGCGGTGTCGGTGTGCTGTGGACGACCCACATTCTGGACGAGATCGAACCGTCCGATCAGATCCTGGTGCTGCATCTCGGCAAATCGCTCGCCCGCGGTGTCGTCAGCGATGTCGTTGCGGCCTCCGGCAAGGACAGCCTGCGCGCTGCGTTCGCAGCACTGACGGAAGCGCCATGAGCGACCTCACCCTCGACGCACCGCCGCGCGGCTTCACCCTCGGCCAATTCCTGATCTGCCTACGCGGCATCATGTGGCGGGAGGCGTTGCGTTTCGTGCATCAGCGGGAACGTTTCGTTTCCGCCCTGGTGCGGCCGCTCGTCTGGCTGTTCATCTTCGCCGCCGGCTTCCGCCAGATCCTCGGCGTGTCGATCATCCCGCCCTACGAAACCTACGTCCTGTACGAGGTCTACGTCACCCCCGGCCTGATCGCGATGATCCAGCTTTTCAACGGCATGCAATCCTCCCTGTCCATGGTCTACGACCGCGAAATGGGCAACATGCGCATGCTGCTGGTCAGCCCGTTTCCGCGCTGGTTCCTGCTGGTGTCCAAGCTGCTGGCCAGCACCACGGTCTCCATACTCCAGGTCGCCGCCTTCATGATTGTCGCGTGGCTATGGGGAGTCGATCTGCCGCCGTGGTCTTTCCTGACCGTGCTGCCCGCACTGGTGCTGTGCGGCCTGATGCTTGGCTCACTGGGGATGCTGCTATCCTCGATGATCAAGCAACTGGAGAACTTCGCCGGCGTGATGAACTTCGTCATCTTCCCGATGTTCTTCGCCTCCTCGGCGCTGTATCCGCTGTGGCTGGTGCAGCAATCCAGCCCGGTCGTCTACTTCATTTGCCGGCTCAATCCATTCACCTATGCGGTCGAGCTCATTCGCTTCAGCTTATACGGCAAATTAGATTTTCTATCGCTTGCCGTTGTTGCTTCGGCCACCACAGTGTTTACCATCGGCGCGATTCTGGCCTACGACCCGGCTCGCGGGCTGCTCGTTCGCCGCGGAGGTGGGGCACCATGACACAATTATCCCGGCGGGCGTTGCTCGCAGCCGCCGCGGCATCCATCGCGCTCCCCGCGCGGGCGGACAACGCGGTGCGGCTCGGCACGTTGCAGTTCGGCACCGTCCAGTGGGTTGCCGATGTCATCCGCCGGCATGACCTCGATACCAAACATGGCTTCACGCTGCGCGGCACCATGCTCGCCAACACCGATGCAGGGCGTGTCTCATTGATGGCCGGGGCGAGCGACGTCATCCTGTCGGACTGGCCGTTCGCCGCGGTGCAACGCGCCGACGGAACGAAGCTGTGCTTCGCGCCGTTCTCCAGCGCCACCGGCGGCATCATGGCCGCGGCCGATTCGCCGATACGGCGGCTGGCCGATTTGAAGGGCCGCAAACTCGGCGTGGCCGGCGGCCCGGCCGACAAATCCTGGCTTGTGGTGCAGGCCGCCGCGCGCGGACAGGGCATCGACCTCGCCACCGAGGCGAAGCCGGTGTTCGGCGCCCCGCCGCTGCTCGGCGCCAAGCTGCAGCAGGGCGAACTCGATGCGGTGCTGACATACTGGAATTTCTCCGCCCGGCTGGAAGCGGCAGGCTTCCGTCAGGCCGTTTCCGTGGCGGATTGCGCCAAGGCGCTGGATATTCCGCCCCGGGTCAGCATGGTCGGGTTCGTCTTCCGCGAAGACTGGGGGAATGCCAATCGATCCGCGATCGACGGATTCCTCGCCGCCGTCGATGAAGCCGATGGGCTGCTGGCCGGTTCGGTCGAGGAGTGGACGGCGGTGCGCCCGCTGATGGACGCCGACAGCGATGCGCTGTTCGTTCGCCTGCGCGACCGTTATCTCGCCGGCGTGCCGCGGGCGGATGCGGCGGAACAGGCGCGCGGCGCCGCCCGCCTGCTGGCCGTGCTGCACGAAACCGGCGGCTCGCAGGCCACGGGCGGAATCGAGACGCTGCCGCCGGGTGTCTTCTGGCCGGTCAAAGATGGGTCGAGCTGAACCCGGCGCGCTTTCCGTTGCGGCGCGCGACCGCTTGCTGTCCCTGCTGGGCTTTATCGCCATCTGGTGGCTGGGCTCCTATGTGTCGGCCAATCCGAACTTGCTTCCGGGTCCGCAGCGAGTCGCCCTGTTCGCCTGGCACGAATGCGTAACGGGCGCGCTGCCGGCAGCGTTTGCCGCGACTCTTGCACGCGTCATCGTCGCCTTCATTCTCGCCATGCTCGGCGGCGGCACCCTCGGCTACATCACCGGCCGATCGGCCAGGGTCAATGCATGGGTGGATCCGTGGGTGGTGATCGGCCTCAACCTCCCCGTCCTCGTCGTCATCGTTCTAGCCTATATCTGGATCGGCCTTAACGACGCCGCCGCGGTGCTGGCGGTTGTATTGGCAAAAGCACCGACAGTTGTCGTGACAGTGCGGGAGGGCGCGCGGGCGCTCGACCCCGGCCTCGCGGAAATGGCGCAGGCATTCCATCTGCCGCAATGGCGGCGCCTGCGCCATGTGGTGCTGCCGCAACTGCTGCCGTACATCGCCGCCGCCGGGCGCAGCGGATTGTCCATCACCTGGAAGATCGTGTTGCTGGTGGAACTTCTGGGTCGGCCGAGCGGGGTTGGTTACGTGCTCAATCTATTCTTCCAGAACTTCAACGTCACCGGAATCCTGGCGTACGGCCTGGCCTTCGCCGGCCTGATGCTGTTGTTCGAGGCTGCGGTACTGCAACCGCTCGAACGGCGCGCAACGGCATGGCGGTCGAATGCTTGAGGTTCGTATCGACCGCAAGACGTACGTATCGGAGTCCGGCGCCGAACGAACCGTTCTGTCCGACGTCCATTTTTCCGTCGCAGCCGGCGAAGTCGTCGGCCTGCTCGGCCCGTCCGGGGCCGGCAAGAGCACGATGCTGCGGATTCTGCTCGGACTGGACACAGACTACGAAGGCCATGTGCGGCATGATTTCCGCCGGGTGGGCGTGGTGTTCCAGGAGCCTCGGCTGCTGCCCTGGCTGACCGTGGAGGACAACATCCGGCTGGTCGTCACGGATGACATGCAGCAGCCGGACATCGGGTTTTTGTTGCAAACCGTGCAGCTTGGCCATGCCGCTGCGTTGCGGCCGCGGCAGCTTTCACTCGGCATGGCCCGCCGGGTGGCGCTGGCAAGGGCCCTGGCGATTTCACCGGAACTGCTGGTGCTGGACGAACCGTTTGCTTCGCTGGACGCCCGGCTTGGCGCCGGCCTGGCGGAAAGCGTCGCGCGCTGGGCGCGATCGACCGGGGCGGCGGTGATCGTCGCGACGCATGATCTGGCACAGGCGATGGAGCGGGTATCGCGCCTGCTGATTCTTTCGGGCGTACCAGCGCGGCTCTGCGCCGATCGGCCGGTCCCGGCGGCGGGCGATCGGGCGCTGTACGCGAAGTTGTTGGCGGAGTTCGCGTTTCTCTGCGCTGACAAGCGCGGCCATGAGGACGTGCAGCAATTGCCGTCCGAGCAGACCTCGGGTTAATATCCGCGCAAGAAAACTCATATGGGGAGACGAGATGCCGTTCCGGCTGGCCTGGTTGCCGTTGACGATCGCCCTCAGCCTGCCGGCTGCGGCGGCGGATCGTTTCTTTATGTATAATCTGACCGATGCGACGACGTTCCCCGGTGTCTACCTGGCGCCAGCCGGGACCGGGCAGTGGGGCGTTAACCAGGCGCTCAACGATAAGGACAAGGCGATCGACCCGTCGGAACGATTGCCGATCAAGGAGGTCAGCCGCGGGTTGTTCGATGTCAAGCTGGTGGACGAAAAAGGCCGGGTCTGCATCGCGCATGGCATCGATCTGACGAAGGACACTACGTTTGCGATCCACGACGCCGATCTGGCGGACTGCCACTGAGACAACTGACCAGGGGAGAGAAACATGATCGTATCAGTGATTTACCAGCTTCAGCCGGGGCAGAAGCTTGATGTCGACTATTACCTGAAGACGCATATCCCGCTTGTGCAGGCGCGGTTCGGGCCGCTCGGCATGAAGGGTGCGCAGGTTCTGCACGGCACCGGTTCGCCCGCGGGTCCGGCCCCGGCGATCTTGATTACGTTGCTGGATTTCGAGTCGCTTCAGGCCTTCCAGACCGCGATCGAAACGCACGGTGCGGAAGTCATGGGCGACGTGGCTAACTTCACCGACACTCAGCCTTCGATTCAGTTCAACCTAAATCCGGCAGTTGGCGCCGTTTGGCATCGACGGGTCGGGGAGCAATTCAACCCATGGTAGGCGTTTACCCCGGGTGGAGGCGCAGCGGCGGCCGGAGTTGCCGTCCTTTCAGGAAGTGACGAAGGGCTTCGC
>NZ_CAJATU010000102.1 GCF_903944925.1 uncultured Rhodopila sp.
CCGCGCGTCGATCCCGAGCGCCCGCAGCTTGCGCGCATAGGTGGCCTGGTAGACGCCGCCGAACTCCTTGACCTTGCCGTCCAGCCGGTCGAGGTCCATCGACCCGATCCGGCCACCCTCCGTCAGAACCGCATTCAGCAGCAGCGCATGCGAGTGAAGCTGCATGTCCGCCACCCGCAACGGCACGGTCTGGAACTCGGTGTAGACCTCGCCGCTCTTGTCGGTCATCGCGATCTCGGCCGTCGGCCGGGCGGTGTAGTGGTCGCAGACGATCCAGGCCGTCGTGCCGGGTTCGAGGCCATCGCGCCCGCCTTTGCCCTTCGTGGTGAAGCCGAGGTGCTTTTCGAGGTAGGCCATGGACTCGGCCACCGATTCGCGGTGCGCCTGATGGATCAGCGCCCGCTCGCGTTCCGTCGGCGCCAGCGCCCAGGCGACGGAGACGCTCTTGTCCGCCGACCAGATGCAGTCGGTGTAGCTGATCGGCGCCTTCGTCGCAGCCAGATGGCGCAGCACGTCGCCGGTATCCAGGAACCGTCCGGTCGCCGTCCGGCCGGCCTTCATGTGTTCGATGTGCTCGGGTGTCGGCTTGCTGCCGGACGGCAGGCCGTAGGCGTTGAGGAACCGCTTGCGCGCGCCGTCGATCACCGCCTCGGACAACGGCTCGCCGTTCCCCTCCGCCGCCCTCGGCACATCTCCATCCGCCCGCTGCCCGGCCAGGATGTGATCGATCGCGGCCGGCGCCGGCAACGCCGCCGCGTCCAGCCCGAACACCTCGGCGATGGACTTCGTCGGCCGCTGAATCTGTTTGCCCTCGATCGCCTGGCCGTCCGCTCTGGTTCCCGCCAGCAGGTTTGCCAGTTCGCCTTGCGTGAGCGGACGCGCGGTGTCGATGCCGAGCCGCTGCGCCAGACGCGGGTCCAGATCCTCGCGCACCCGCGCCACCGTGCCGCCCTCGGCGGCAAGCCTCTCCCGCATCTCTGCCGCCCGGTCCGCCGCTGTCAGGGGTATCCGTCCGGCCGGCTGTTGCGGCTCCGGCGGCTCCCTGCCCTCGGCGCGCAGATCAGCCCGGTAGTCGGCCTCGGCCGCCGCCCGCTCCCACTGCTCAAGCACCGCCTCCCGGCGCTCCCGCAGCGCCTCCAGCGCCATCCCCTGAAGATACCCCGCGACGGGTAGCGGCTCAGGCAAGCCGTGCAGCGCCCGCGCATCCCGCGTCAGCGGCGGCAAGCCGGACTCCTGCGCCTCGACGGCCTGGATTGCCGTGTCCAGTTCAGTCTCCAGCCGCCGCCGGATCGCCTCGTCCGACACCAGCGCGTCAGGCGAGGCGACATACTCCGCCAGCTTGTCCAGGTCCGGTGCCGCCTTGCCTTCCAGCCAGGCCGTCAGATGCCGGTCCGGTGTGTGCGTTGCGACCAGCGCGGCTGCCGCCGCGCTGAAGGCGATGTCGCCGTCCGCGATCGCCTGGCCGAGATGGTCGATGCCGTCGGGATCGTGCGGCACGCTCTCCCCGGCGTAGTACTGCGCCAGCCGTTCATTGTCCGGGCGCAGGCTCTCGCCGAGGAAGTAGCGCGCTGCCGCCAGGCCGCCGGCCTGACTCCCGGCCGTTCCCGTTCTGTGCCGGAACACCGGTCAGGCTGTCTGCTGCTGGAGAGCGGCTTCGATCCGCGCGAGGGCTTCGGACTGATCCTGGATGCCGGCGATCAGCTTCAGCAGGGTCTTGACCAGCGGGCTGCGGTCGTCCGGCTCCGGCACGGAACAGGCGGCCAGGATGTCCTTCAGCGCCGCGCTGTGCTGCGCCTGGATGGCCAGCATCTGCATCAGCCCCTTGGTCAATATGCGGACCGACTCATCAACGTCGGCCAGCGTCACGCTGTCTGCCATGATGATAGTCTCCAACTGCGTCTTTTGCTTGCCTGCCCTTTGGACCCGAAGGGTCCCTTGGTCTGCTAAACCAGCCCGAACCTGCGCGCAAACACCGCTGTCAGATGTCCTGATAAAATACGCTTGAGCCTGTTTGCGTCTATTTACGTCTGCTGACCGTTGACGTCGGAATACACTCCGGATACGCTTTGGATACGCGGGATGTCATGACCAAAGCGCCTATGCCGATGACTGTCGAACTGCTGACCGAGGCCGCACTGTCGAACCGGTCCGCTCTCTATGTCTGGATGCTGGAGAACCACGATACCTTCGCCGCCGTCGTCGCCAAGGCAGGCCGGCCGAATTGGCAGGCGCTGTCCGAGGCGTTCGGCACGCAAGGCTATACGGACAGCGATGGTCAGCCGCCGTCCGATGAGGTGACACGCCAGACCTGGTGGCGGGTGCGCAAAACCGTCAAGGCGCGACGGGCCAAACAGCCGCCGCCGCCCGTCGCCGCCCCGGCTGCCGCGGCACTGCCTGCAACGCCGAGCCCGCCCGCCCCGCCTGCCGCGCGCGTGCTGCCTGAACCCGGAGAGGACGACGACAGCCGGATCATCGAACCTCGCCGCCGCTTCAACTGGCAACCCGCCGTGCCCCGCGCCAAACCACCCAAGCAGGGAGACTGACCCCGATGGCGAAGAAGCCCGAAGAGACCGTGATCCCGATGTCCCGTTTCCGCCGGGGTGGCGCTGCGGAAGTCGTGCCGGAGATCGGCGCGGCCCCGCCGCCGCCTCAGGCCGACGCCGTCCGTGAACTGGCGATGAAGCCGCCGCCGGACCTGACCGGCAAGCCGAAGATCTGGTGCCTGCTGTCGAGCAACAGCGGCGGCAAGACCACGCTGGCGCGCTGGCTGGTCCACCGCCGCGCCGAAACAGGATGCGATCCGCTGATCCTGGCCGCACTCGATCCCGGCAACCGCAGTCTGGCGACGTGGTTTTCCGGCGTGGAGCAGCCGCCCAACCGCGACACCCGCACGACCGCGCGATGGCTGCGGGACTCTCTCGACTACCTCGTGGCGGATAAGCTGTCGGCCGTTCTCGACTTCGGCGGCGGTGGCGAGACCGCGCTGGCCGCGTTGCTGAAGGACCAGCCGGACCTGGCTGACAGGATTGCGGACGAAGGAACCGCCTTGGTTGCCTGCTACCCGCTGACGCCGCGTGTGGATGACATCTTCGTCGCGGCCGGGTTGGAGGCCGCCGGGTTCAGGCCGTCCGCAGCCATGCTGCTGCTCAACGAGGGCAAGGCCGACCCGGCGCTGCCGCCCGCCGACGTGTTTGATCCGGTGATCCGCCACTCGGCGTTCAGGGCCATCGTCGCCCGCGGCGCGCAAGTGGTCTGGATGCCCGCGCTGGACAGCGAGGTGATGGACGAAATCAACCTGAAGGGACTGCCATTCGCCATGGCTCGGGATGGTCGTGTCCCGGATGGGGCTGCGTTCAGCCCGATCGGGGGCTTGCGGCGCTCGGCGGTCGGCCGCTGGCTGGCGATGATGGAGCTGCGGCACGAGCGCGTGCGGACGTGGCTGTAAGTCCCGGGTCGAAGCGGGACGCGGACGCGCGGGACGGCTTCATCGACCGGGTGCGGGCGGCGCAGAAGAAGATGGCGGCTGCGGTCGCCCGTGCCGGGCTGAGGAACGATCCCTACGGGGAGGTCGTGGCGGCGCTGAGCGATACGTTGGATGTCCTGGCCGAGATCGCGCTGCTGTCAACGCCGGGGATCAGCGCCGAGGATATCCAGAAGCTGAACAAGGCGGCGTCCGCCAACCTGGCGCAGGAGACGGTCTATGCCGTCAGGGCGCTCGCCGTGCGCGCCTCCTGGCGGCTGCTGGCGATCTGTGCCGGCGGTCTCGTGCTGTTCGGTGCGGCGATGTTCGTCGCCGGCGGCTATTGGCGGCCCGCGCCTGACTTCGGCGGCATGACGTGCAAGGACGAACAGGGTGGCCGGGTCTGCTTCGTGTGGGTCTCCCCGCCGGCGCGGCAGGCGGGGCAGCAGACGCCCGGGCAGCACTGACGGGCGCCCCCCCGGCGCGCGATCAGGCGAGCCAACGGCCGCCCCGGGCGGTGCGGCCGTTGGAGGCCGCCTCTTTCACGCCGATGACGAAATCCTTCCGCTTCGCCGCAAACGCCTCGCGGGCCTGAACCGGACCGGCCGCCCAAACATCGTCGCGGAAGGCGAAAAGCTGGCGCGGGGTTTGCTGCCAATAGACGTAATAGTTGATTTGCGGCGCTTGGCTGGATGCGGTGTGGCTGGCCATGTCTGTATCTCCCTTCTTGTAGAAAATATACTGCCGTGCTATAGCGAAGGCAAGAAAACCGGCGGATAACAGATAACAAGCCGGTGACTATATTTATTAATACTTGTGTTGATAAATTCTATGGCCCAGCATCTGCGGCTTTAGTAGCTTATCCAAGCATTTATGCTATGCAGTTATTATAGTCCGGAATGCGGATGTTGCGGGCCGCCACAGTTGGTTGCCGAGGAAGCCGAAGCTCCGGAGTGCGGGCTGCACACTGGCCGTTGCAACGCTTACCCGGCGGCCAGGGGCGTGAACAAATCCGCAAAGCGCCACAGGACGCCGATGTCCTCGTGTTTGTCGGTCTCTACGGCCGCCCGGCTGACGATGCGAAATGCAGATGCTCGTTGCGGTTGATACCGGACGACGAGGTTCGATGCCGCGGCGGAATGCCTGCCGGCAATGCGCAAGGGTGATGTCCCGAGGGGATCGTTTCCCGGCGCGAAACCGCGATACCGGGTGCGGCTATCCGGTCGTGCGGCGTCGCGACGGAGGCGGGGCTTCGGCCAGCACGTTCTGGCGCTCGGTGATCAGGTCCTCATCCTTGATGGCGATGCCGAGTGCCTTGAATCCGGCCATTACGAGGTGCCGAAATCGCATCTCGGGGTGGTCGAGCAAATAGTCCTCGGCCCGCACCCGTACATAGCGCGGCAGCTTGATGTTGGTTGGTTTGAGGGTGTCCGGCGTGTCGCCGGGTTTCGCCTGGCGCTGACGCAGTTTTCGCATCGCCCGCTCCGGCACCAGGTCTTCGTCATCGATCTCGATACCGAGTGCGCGAAGCCCCTCCATGATTACGGTCCGGAACGTGGTGTCCTCGTGGGCGACCATGTAGGCTTCCACGCCCTCGCGGACGTAGAGCGGCAGTTCGATGTTGCTGGCAATCGGCCGTCGATCGACGGCGGCCGGCCTGTGGCTGCGCGCAGGGGCGGTGTGTGCCAAATCAGCGACTCCAAGCGGTGACCTCCCCTCCCTTAACATACTGGCCAGCTATAACGGAACCCGGTCCTGCGCGACGGCTTTAGCCGGCCAGGGGATGACAGGCCCGAACGCGCGCGCCAACCTCGGCAAAATACCCCTCATAGGGGATGATCAGCCGCCGTATGACATCGGTGGCGATCGTTTCCACGCCTCGCGCCATGGTTACGTGAATGCGCAATGCGCCTGCCCCCGGGGCGATGATGCCCAAGCCTGCCGGGGTGTGCGTGATGCCGTCGATGCGGATGAAGGGACTGAACTCGAACCGCGGCACCGAGTCATACCAGCCCGGCAGCATGCCAAGCTGCATCCGGTCTTTGCGCCTGGAGAGAACCGCGAAATCAACCGCATCCTGCGGAATGAAAATCCATCCGTCGCCGCTCATCTCGGACAGTGTGACGACGAGGGGCGGCCCGACGCGCGCCAGCCTATCGGCGCGTTCGCGAGTGCTCAGCATGGGATATCCCCCGATATACTAGAGTGCAATAGTGGGGCGGGGCTCTCGCCCCGCTTCGCGTGATCAGGCTGCTTTGAGGGCGGCCATGCGTTCGGTCAGCAGCCACAGCGCGCGATTGATCTTCACGTCGGCGTCGATGCCCTTCACCTCGCGGGTCGTGGTGCGGCGCGGGCGGTTGTTTGCATCCCGCCCCCAAGCCGTCAGACCGCCGCGTATGGCGTTTTCTTGCAGGCGGTTCGCCGTCCGCCACAAGTCGGCGCCCTCGTCTTCGCGGCGGCGTATCCGCAGGAGCTGGTCGGCCTGGATCGGCGTCTCCACGTTGCCATCGGCGTCGGCGAAGCGGATGACGTGCGCCGCCTCGGCCATGGCCATCTGTTCGTCGCGGGTGAGCGTGACCCCGGCCCAGGTGTCGGCCGCCTCGACCGCCTGACGGCTTTCGGAGAGGACCTGGTATGAACCTTCGACGACCTGGCTCATGACGTCGCCCTTGTGCGGCACGCTGACGCTGGTCAGGTCGCGGTCGGCCACCACCATGCCGTTGAGGCAAACCAGCCGCATCAGGCCGGCCATGACTTTGTAGGCGCTGGTGCCGTCGTGGGAGTTCACCACGACGACTTCCGGATAGATGCCGCCGATCCTGCGGGTGGCGATGTCCTCGCCCTGGTGGCGGAAGCGGATCAGGTGCTTGGTGAAATCGGCCTTGCCTTCGACGCGGCTGTTGCCCTGCTTGGCGAACACCGGCTCGAACCCGTTGGCACGCATTCCGTCAACGACTTCGGATGTGGGAATATACGCGTAACGGTCGCTTCGGCTCGCGTGCTTGTCGGTGGCGAAAATGGACGGCGCGACACTGCGCAGTTGGTCATTGGAGAGAATGTCGCGGCCGAGGAAACGGGATGTGCGGGGAGAAATGAACGACATGGTCCGATCCTTCTTGTTTCGAGGCGGGCACTGCGCCTTGCCTCTGAGAAAGAGTATGCACTAAAGCACGCCCGTGCTCCAACAAAAAGTATAGGAACAAAGTAACGTGTTCGCGACCTGGTTTGATCTAAAATATACTATACATTAATACATCAAACGAATCGTATTGCTTGGTTGCGAAGGAAGAGAGAGGCATCACGCCTTTCTCTTCCATTTAGCGGATACTCTAGGCGCCGGTGTTCGCCGCGTTGCCGTTGGCGTCCGGCGGGCTACGCAACAGCGCCGGCAGCCAGCCGGTGCCTGCGATCAAACGGGCGGCGGCCGCCGCGACTTCGGCCTTCTTGCCCTCGGTGTTGAAGGGGCCGGCCCCGGCCTCCGTCACGGCTTGGCCGATCTGGGCCTTGGTCGCGCGGCCGAAATACGTCTCAACGGTCGGGGTCCACCAGTCGGTCATGTTCAGCCGCGCCGCCGTCGCCACCCCGGCCGCCAGCGAGCGGCACGCTCCCTGCGACCAGTCCTCGCATCCGGCATCGACCGTCGATGCCACCAGCGGCGCCAGCACGGTCAGCACTTCGGCGTTGTCCAGGCTGAGCAACCAGGGCAACAGATCGGCGTGCTCGCCGGGTTCGGCATCGCCGCGCCGGTCGTGCATTTCCGTGACCATGCGGACCGCCTCGGTGTCTTCGATGGTCCGGCATGCCTGCTGCAAATTCGGCTCGTGGCCGCTGATCTTCGCGACCGTGCGGTAGCCGCCATGGCCGCGGCAGAGAAGCAGGCTGTGCACCACCAGCCGCAACGCCAGATCGGGCATTTGCGCGACCCGGGCTTGCAGAGCCGCGGTGCGGTGCGCCTGTAGCTCCGCGGTCAGCGTAGCAGACAGTTCCGGCTTCTTGAGTGCAGAATGATCCAGCATCGAGACGTGATCATCACCGCCTTGTTCGTCGTCATTCTCAGCCGTCCCGATCTCGTCGCCGGTTTGCGGCGTCGTCTGCCCGGCGCGCGGCAACCCTCTGACCACGTGCAATCCGCCGTCGCCGAGGAACACGAACGCCCTGCCCGCCGCCTTCGTTTCGTCGCCGTAGCTTTCGGTCGCCTCTTCGATGGCGGTTATCTCCGCCCGTGCCGCATCGAGCCGTTCTTCCTCCTCGTCGGTCAGTCCCTCCGCCTCGCCCTGCTCCACCAGCGCATGGTATTGCTCGCTCAAATCCGTCAGCCGCCGGTCGGTGTCTTCCGGCAACGGCGTGCGGTCGAACGGAGCGGCGTAGAAACCCCGCATGTCCTCGGGCGGCATCATCGACACCGAAACCGTCCGCCAGCCGTCGGCGCGCAGCCGGTCGCCCTCCGCGGCCAGCTTTTCGAGCACCAGCCGGTCCAGCAGGCCGGGGTCCGTCAGGGTGACGCCGCCGCCCGCGTCGTCGGCAAACAGGTCGCGCCGCACCCCGCCGCCGGCCTGCTCGTAGGCGGCCAGCCCGATCAATGCCACCCGCCGATCGTGGCTCGGCACCTCGCCCTCGGTCAGCATCGCCCGCACAACGTTGGGATCGATCCACGCTCTCCCCTGTACCTTGGCGAAAATCAGCTCCTGCGCCTTGACGTCGTCGGTGATCGCGAACGCCTGCGCCACCGGCTCGCTGATCCGGTTCGCGCGAAGTGCGTCCAGCAGCGCCGGCGACAACCGGCCGAGGCGAAGGCGCTTCTGCACGGTCGCCGGCGATAGGCCGAACCGGACGGCGATCTCCGCATCGCTCAACCCCTCGCCGGACATCCTTGCAAAAGCGACATAGGCGTCCGCGGGGTGCATGGCCAGCCTATGTAAATTTTCAGCCAGCCCCGCGCTCGTCAGCGCCTCGGGCTTCACCGGGAAGCAGGTGACCGGTTCATCCTTGGCCAGCCGCTTCTTCTTCACCAGCAGTTTGAGCGCTGCCAGCCGGCGTCCGCCGATGACGACGCCGTACCGGCCGGTCGGTTCGCCGTTGTCGTCAACGACCGGTCGCACGCCGAGGCCATGCAACAGACCCTCATGCGCGATGTTGTGCGCCAATTCCGGGACATCGATCTCCCGGCCGGTCAGGCGAACGTTCCGTTCGTCCAGTTCGAGTTTATCCAGCGGGACAATGAAGGTTTCGCTGTTGAGGGTGATTTTCGACACGGCGGTCCTCCTGATCACTATTACACTATCGTGCTATAAAGGGTGTGGTTACAGCCATTCAGCCTGCGATACTCTCGAGTGCGGCAGACGACTCGGCGGCGCGGTTTTGATGGTCTTGTGTGGGCGAAAGTGTTTATCGCATTCCGTCAGGCTTCGCTGCGCCAATATCGCGGGCGTCAACAACGGTCGCATCGGTATAATTCTTGTCATCTGCAACCTCTCCTTTCGTGCCACAAATATACGGGCGTGCTTCAGCGGGCGCAATCTTGAATAAAGTAATAAATGTAAAACATTTGTGAAAACTAAATAAGACTAAACTGACCTCGGATCCGTTCTAATCCAGGCCGTCCGTCACTGAAAATTGAAATACAGCCGGAGTCGAATCGCATGCGCCCGGTACCCGCCAGAGGCGTTACGCGGCAGCCGCCATAAAACATAGTTGCATCAACCATACATCAATACGATCACAGTATCTTCTGTTTTGCGTTAATGAACGCTTGCAGCAACATATGGTAAAAAATATTTGCCGATGCAACTTATTGGAAAAAATCCTTGAGGAGTTCCGTGCCTTGGACGGATTTGGTAAAATGCTCTCCGAGCCGTTAGATGACCGCGCAGCAGCGGACCTCGAGCCGACCGCTGCGTTCCAGTGGGCCGTTCTTGCCGAAGCAGCCATGAGCGAAGGGCATTCCGAGCGGGCAGAAGAACTCATTGGATTTGCCTATTCGGCGAGCAAGTTCTAACCGTCGAATCAGCAACGAGGCCATTCTCAAAGGCTGCAAGTCCAAGAACCGCCGCCGGGTGCGTTGTCTCTCATTCAACGCCTTATAGTTCAAAATAGATGAATGATTTCGTCTTTGTCCGGCCTTAGGCGGCCGGCACTGTCGGCTTAGTGCTACCACGGTTGCGTCTACGATTGTTGCGCGAGTTGGCGTTGCAATGCGCCGGCATTTTCAACACCTTTGTCGTCCGCCGGGTGATCGCCTCCTCATATCCGGCTGGCCTGGCCACGGTCGCGTCCATCGAGCCGGATGTTTCGGGCAGGATCGAAGCGACGCCTATGGCAGCCACGCCCCATCGCGAAATACCGGACTGAGGTGACAGCGAACAACCCGGCTTCCACATAAGGATCGGCGTCGGCGAATGCAGTTGCCGACGCCATGTCGTGGACGTCGATCACCAGGACGGAGCCGTTCTGCTTGCCGTCCTGCCCAAGGAGTGCGCCACCGAAAACGATCCGGTCGATCACCGTCTCGAGATACCTCAGATGGCCGGGCCGTTCGCTGAGGCGCAGCGCCAGGCTATTCGGCTTGTCGTGGCGAGTTACAACGAAGTGCATGATGGGAACTCCTGTGGGTGACATGGTGAGCCGACCGCCGCGTCAGCCTCTCGCGGGGTAAATGTCAGGCGGCATGGTTGCGAAGCACCGCGAGCGGCGGCTGGGGAATATGATCGGCGAGCGGGTCCGGTTGATCGAAGAACCTCAGGGCGT
Source organism: uncultured Rhodopila sp. (assembly GCF_903944925.1). GTDB lineage: Bacteria > Pseudomonadota > Alphaproteobacteria > Acetobacterales > Acetobacteraceae > Rhodopila. The sequence goes on from NZ_CAJATU010000102.1 coordinate 10,205, forward strand.
CCTGCAGC
>NZ_CAJATU010000103.1 GCF_903944925.1 uncultured Rhodopila sp.
AAGGCCGGGCCGTTGCAAGCGAATGGAAAGAGCACGGGGTGGGCGACATGCCCCCCGCTGACCGCGAGGGGTGGGTAAGGAGTTTAGTCGGAAGGAAACTGCGGCATTAATCTCCTTTGGATTCCGACGGACGCATGGGGTTAGTGAGGTGCTGCCGCAGACAGCGGTGGCACCCCTCGAACAGATACGGGTGCCTTCTTTTGCGATGAGGGCAGTCCATGAATCATCCGAACACTGCGTTACTTGTGGCGCCCAAAGAAGCCGAAAAACTTCTGAATATTGGCCACACCACGCTCTATACGTTGATTCGGCAGAAGAAGTTGGTCGTGATCAAAATCGGCCGTGCAACGCGCGTCACGGTCGCATCTATTCGCGCATTCGCTGCCGGTGAGGGCGCGCAATAATGCGCCGCGACATCAGCCCGCTGGCCGGGCCGGAAACATCACCCGTATCTGACCAGCCCGCCACCCCCAAGAGCAAGAAGGCCAAGCCGGTACGCCCCGGGACTACCGGCTTTCGGATGACGCAAGGCGGACTCTACTGGGTTCCAGATCATCCCGATCAGTCGCCTACCCGCATATCCGGGCCGTTTGAGGTGCTTGCGGAAACCCGCGATGATCGCAACGAGTCGTGGGGCACGCTGATCGCATGGCATGACCACGACGGCCACCGCCACGAATGGGCGATGCCGCGCGACCTGCTGGCCGGCGATGGCGCCGACGTGCGGCGACATCTCCTTGATGGGGGACTGGAGCTTTGTACCAGTCCCTTTGGCGCGCGCAAGCTGATTGAGTATCTGATCACCGCCCGCACCGACCGCCGCGCCCGCTGCGTTGATACCACAGGATGGCACGGCACCGCCTATGTGACGCCGGGCGCAGTCTATGGCGATACGGCCGGCGAACAGGTGATCCTGCAACACGCCGCGCCGATGGCCGAGCATGACCGCATAGGCACCCTGGAAGGCTGGAAAACCGAGGTGGCCCGCTATGCCGTCGGCAACAGCCGCCTCGCTCTCGCCCTCTCTGCCGCGTTTGTCGGGCCGCTGCTGAGGCTGGTGGGCGAGGAGAGCTTTGGTTTCCATTTTGCGGGCGGATCATCCGCCGGCAAGACCACCGCCCTCAGGGCGGCAAGCTCTGCCTTTGGACTGCCGATCGCCACGTGGAGAACCACCGATAACAGCGCAGAAGGTCTGGCCGCCGCCGCAAATCATGGGCTGCTGCTGCTCGATGAACTGTCGCAGGTGGATGGCCGCGTCGCTGAGGCCATGGCGTATATGCTGGGCAATGGCCAGGGCAAAGGCCGCATGAGAAAGGATGGCAGCAACAAGCCCGTCGCGATGTGGCGCCTGGTATTCCTGTCCACCGGTGAGATCGGATTGGCTGAAAAAATTGCGGAAGTAGGAAAGAAGGCCAAGGCAGGGCAGTCGGTCCGCATGATCGAAATCCCGGCCGATGCCGGGGCCGGTTGGAAGCTGTTCGAGACGCTGCACGGCTTCGGTGGTGGCGATGCGCTATCGCGCCACCTGCGTACCGCCTCAGAACAGCACCGCGGCCACGCCGGGCAGGTCTTCCTGGACACCATTACGGCGGATCTGCCGGCGCTGGTGGACGGATTAACGAGAGCCAGGGCGGAATGGCTGGCGCGTCATCTGCCGCCCGGCGCCGATGGGCAGGTGAGCCGCGTGGCCGCGCGCTTCGCGCTGACCGCGGCGGCCGGAGAGTTGGCCGCGGCAATCGACATCCTGCCGTGGCCAGATGACGAGGCCAGCGACGCCGCTGCCATCTGCTTCCGGGCGTGGCTGAAACGCCGTGGCGGCATTGGCGCCGCAGAAAGCGAAGCCGGCCTGGAACAGGTGCGCGCCTTCATTGAGGCGCATGGCGCCGCGCGCTTCGAGGCTGTCGCTGGCACGGCACAGGATGATGACATGCCGCCGCTGCCGGTATCGCGGGACGGCAGAACAGTGAACCGGGCCGGGTTCCGTCGTCTCGACGAATCGGGGAGGTGGGAATATCTGGTCCTGCCAGAGGCGTGGTCGAAAGAGGTTTGCAAGGGACAGGACGCCCGCACCATCGCCAGAGATCTGGTCGCGCGCGGGTTACTGGTTGGCGACGGCAGCGGAAAATCGTCAAGGGCAGTGAATATCCCAGGACACGGAAAAATACGTCTCTACCATCTGACCGCCGCCGTCCTGGATGACGGGGGTGCAGAATGAGAGAGCACTTTTTACGCTTCGCCGCGGCGATTGGCCAAAAACCGGTGTTCCAGGGTGTTCCAGGTGTTCCACCCCCCGAAAAACCGCAGAACTCCGCCATTTCTGAGGGGGTGCGGCCTGGAACACCTTGCCCGGCTCCCGGTGTTCCAGGTGTTCCAGAGGCAGCAAAAACCGGAACACCTGGAACACCTCAGGACACCGGTGTTCCAGCAAAAATCACCCCGGTGTTCCAGTGTTTCTCGCATAATAACAATGACTTAGCAGAGGACGGAACACCTGGAACACCTGGAACACCTTTTTTTAACAACACCCGAGGGAAAGGCGAAATCGCCCCTTTCCCCCGCGCCCCGACCCTTGCGCCGCTGTTGGACAGGATGCGGTGCTGGGCCGAATTCAGCGAGCGGGCCGGCCGATTTGAGGTTGTGGGATGGTCAAGGGAAGGGGCGGAACTCAACGCGCTCGCCCATGCACTGATCGAAGCGGACGAAGCCCTGTGCGGTGTCGTGGCTTCGGATGATGCTGCCGCGCTGCAATGGCTGCCCGGCGCGCTTACCGCG
>NZ_CAJATU010000104.1 GCF_903944925.1 uncultured Rhodopila sp.
ATCTGCCGCGTGTCGAGCGCAACCTTGCCGATGCGCAGGGTGGCGGTGGCGTGGCCGGCGGAGCGGCGCAGCAGGGCGCGCACCCGCGCCAGCAGCTCCTCCATGGCGAACGGCTTGATCAGGTAGTCGTCGGCGCCGGCGTCGATCCCCTCCACCCGCTCGGTCCAGGCGCCGCGCGCGGTGAGGACCAGCACCGGAAAGCCGCGCCCCGCCGCCCGCCATTTCTTCAGCACCGCCAGCCCGTCGAGCTTCGGCAGGCCGAGATCGAGCACGGCCATGTCGTAATCCTCGGTATCGCCGCGGAACCAGGCGTCCTCGCCGTCAGCGGCGGGATCGACGGCGTAGCCGGCGGCTTCCAGCGCAGCCCGGACTTTGCGAGCGATGCGCGGGTCGTCTTCTACCAGCAGGATGCGCATCAATGACTCTCCCGCTCGATGATTTCGGCGGTGGCGGCGTCCACATAGACGTCGCCGAGCCGGCCGTTCGGGGCGATGACGCGGAACTCATAGATCCAGCGGCTGGCCTTCCGCCTGAAGGCGACGCCGGCGACTTCCCCGCCAAGCTCTCGCCGCACCCGGGCGAAGATTTCCGACAGCGGCAGCGCTTCGCCGTGTTCGACCGCATGCCGGGCGCTGTCGTGGTCAAGCCGATGCTCCGCCTGGTCATCGTCCTGTTGCGCGCGGGCAGGCCAGGCGAAGCGCAGGCTGGCCGCGATAAGGCTCAGGCCGATCAGGACGCGCCGGGTGGGAGGGGACATGCCGCCATTATCGGGGTTTGAACCTGTCGGATCGCTGACATGGATCAACAGCGACCTGACAGCCACGCTGGCGGAAAGTTCCGCCCACATCGGGAAAACAGCGACGCCCGATCTAAGGCGACGGCCGCCGAAAGCAATCAAGGAACCAAGACATGGACAGTGAAACCAGCCTGAGCGCTATGGCGAACGACGTCACGGCGGACGTCTTCAGCTACGTTGAGAAAGCCGTCTATGCCGTGCTGGGCGTTTTGCTCTCCATCACCGCACTCCTCGCTCTCGGCAGCGCCGGCATGCATCTTTGCGACGCGCTAGGCGACTGGAGCACCTCGACCGCCATGCTCGCGGTCATAGAGCGATTGTTGCTCGTGTTCATGCTGATCGAGATCCTGCACACCGTCCGGGCCTCGATGCAGTCGCACACCCTGACCTGCGAACCCTTCCTGATCGTTGCGCTGATCGCCTCGGTTCGCCGCATGCTGGTCATTACGATGCAGTCCGCCGAGGCCGCTCACGACACCGCCTGGACGGCGGAGCGCGAGATTATCTTCCGCTCCACGATGCTCGAACTTGCCGTGCTTGGCGGCCTGACGCTGGTGACGGTGATTTCGATCTACATGCTGCGGCGCAGCCGGCAAATTCCCGGCAGGCGCGTCCTGCCGCAAGGTTTCTCGATATGACGACCGGGGCTGCTGACGCCGGCGGCCCGGTCCCGACCACGATCAGACTGTGAAGGAAACAAAACCATGTCCGAAACTGAACCTGTGGCCTGGATCAAGGTGTGGGACCCGATCGTCCGATACGGACACTGGGCTTTGGCCGCCCTGTTCGCCCTTGCCTATGTCACCGGCGATGACGACGGCGCCGACGTCAACGGGCTGCATGCCTGGAGCGGCTATGCGATAGCCGCGATTATCGTGCTGCGCGTCGCATGGGGACTGGTCGGCACCCGCCACGCCCGGTTCAGCGACTTCGCCTATGGCCCGGCATCGGTGCGGCGGTACCTGACCGACATGCTGCATGGCCGGGCGCGGCGCTATATCGGTCACAGTCCGGCTGCGGCGGCAATGATCTTCGCCCTGCTGATTTGCCTTTCCGCGACCGTATTGACCGGGTTGGTCGCATACGGCGAAAGCGGCAAAGGACCTCTGGCTGGCGCGAACGGTGCGTTCATCGCCGCCGCGCAGGCGGGAGAGCACGAGAAACATAACGGCGGCGGTGAAGGTCGCGAGAGTGCCATGGGCGAGCTGCATGGGGCCTTGGCGAACATCACGGTCGGGCTCGTGATCCTGCACATCCTCGGGGTCGGGCTGTCGAGCGTGCTCCACCGCGAGAATCTCGTCCGCTCCATGATCACCGGCCGAAAGCGCCCCGAAGATGAGGTCTGATGGTGCAAGAGGATCGGTAAGGTGACCGCTCAGAGCGATAACGGCCCTTTGCGCCCGGGGACTTCGCTGTCCGCCTTTACCGGGCGGCCTTGGTGCCGCTGTCCAGGGACGATCGCAGCGACTTCAGCGTGGCGACAATATTCTTCGTCAGCGTGGCGAGGGCGGCGTAGACCTCGGGCTGGTTCAGCTTGCGCGCCTTGAGCGCATCGCCCACCGTCGCGCGGGCAGTCGCCGCGTCCTTTGGCGAAGCCGCCGCCCCGGCGTGCGCGTGAAAGACTTTCCTCCGCGGACTGCACTGCGTGAAGGAACATCGGCTTGGTATTTTCCGGGATTGCGCGGTTCAGCGCATAGGCCGTCGGCATCGCTCCGATCAGAATGAGCATGATCAGCTCCATGCCCTTCTGGCCGTCATTGCTGCCATGGAAGAACGAAACGCCCGTGCAGGTCAGCACCAAAAGCGCCCGGATCGGCAACGGTGGGGGCTTCTTCCCCTCCGGCGCGATATAGAGTGACTTGCTGCGCACCACGAACTTCATTGCCAGAAGCAACAGGGCCGCCATTGCGAAACCAATCACCGGGCTGAACAGCAGCGCCTTGAAGACATTCAGCGCCTGCGCCCAGTCCACACCGGATGTTGCCGAGCCGCTCGGGGAGATCAACTGGTTGGCGATACCGACGCCCATGATCGAGCCAACCAGTGCATGCGAGGAACTGTTCGGCAGCCCCAAGGCCCAGGTCCCGAGATTCCAGTTGATCGCCGCGATCAGCAATGCAAAAATCATTGCGTAGCCGGCACCGCTGCCAACCTGCAGGATCAGTTCCACCGGCAGCACGGTCACGATTGTAAAAGCGACCGCCCCGCTCGACGTCAGCACACCGAGGAAATTCCAGGTTCCGGACCAGATTCCGCCGCCAGGGGTGGTAGGCTGTGGGTATAGATGACGGTGGCAACCGCATTAGCCGTGTCATGAAACCCGTTGACGAACTCGAAGCCCAGTGCGATCAACAGCGCGATGCCAAGCAAAACGAACGCGCCGATCGCGAGGTTTTCCTCGCCTGTCGCGGCTACGTCTCTCCAGATACTAAAGGCCGCGTAGCCAAGGCCCGCGACGTGCACCACAATACGATGGCGCCGGCGGCGCGAGGCTTTCCGTCAAGGTGCGGGAGAGGCGACCCGACACTCGTCGAGCCACTATTAATCGCCAGATCCGACATACTTCCCCCGGGTCTTAGGTCCGCCCACTGAAGGCACATCGCTGCGCCAAGTCATATCAGGGTCGTGACGGTTCGAAACTCAAAAGTTCTATTGAGGATGCTTTGGCCAACTATAGACGTGCGCTATCGTTCACCCACTTGATGGGAACGCCGAAGGCGGCAGCCTCTTGTTCGATCCACTGCCGGGCCTCATCCGGCGAACCGCAGTGTCGCGTCGCCGGTGCCCTTCCGGGAAAATTCGGCGTGGCACCGCGCACGGCACCCTCGCCGATGAAAGCACCGACAAAATCGCAGGTGTCGCACCGCTCAATCCAGGCGACAAGACTTTCGCCAGGCAAGATGGACAAGGGAAGCCTCCTTCGCACTTCCCGGAGTACTACCGACATATGACTATCTTGTCTAGCCATTCCAAACCGATTTTTTTGCGCTATGGTAAACCAGAATTTCAACCATGAGCAGCAGATAGCAGTTCGAAAGCTACCGAGAATAATTTAACTCCACATTCATCTCATCCGAAAGCTGTGGGTTTGCCCGGCGGATTTGTCTGGCGCGCAGCATCGAACCCAAATGCGCGGGTCTGGCGAGCCCCCACGCTTCGAGAAACAACAGATCGGCGATGGCGGTACCATCTTTCGCAGTTTGCAGTGCCCTTCGAACCGCCAATGTCCGAGGTCCCGCGGTGCCCGGCGTAGCGCAAACCATAACGGTGTCTCCCATCGAGGTCATACGCGGACGTCAGCAATTTGAGTCTTTTCGGCCGCGCGAGGTCAGTCGATGTCGAACAGATTTTCCCGCAGCGCGTCCTCGTACTCGGCCTTCGCGGCTTCCGCGTCGTGGCGGGCATCCTCAGCCGCGAAGTGCGCGTTCTCCCACTTATCGAGCTCCGCCACCGAGTGATCGACCGATGCCAATTGCTCCTCGGCCTTGATCGCCACTATCCAGGTTTCGACCGCAGCCTTGTAAGCGCTTTGCAGCCGATCGAGGTCCGCGTCGTCGTCGCTCATGGCTCTTCTCCTGTGAGGCGAATATAGCCGAGCGTGGCACATTGAATGATGTCGTTTGCAAGAAAACTCGGCCGATCGGCCGGGCGTTGCTAATCCTCCGCGACACGGTCCTGACGGCGATGCTTCCCGGACCGCGGCACCGCCGGCTCGGCATCATGCACTGCCGAACCGCGCCCCGACAGTGACGGGTTGGTCATGAAATACTCGTGCGCCGACACTGGCCTGTCGCCTGGCGGCAACCGGCGCCAGGCCCCGTCCGAGCCGAGTTCCCAGGACTGCATGGTGTCCTTCAGGTTCGTCACCATGATCTCATCCATGACCTGGGCATGCACCGTCGGGTTCAGGACCGGCACCAGCGTCTCGACGCGCATATCCATATTGCGCTCCATCCAGTCCGCCGAACTGATGAACACCGCGGCCTTCCGGCCGGGCAGCTTGTGGCCCCGGCCGAACACGAAAATGCGGCTGTGCTCCAGGAACCGGCCGACGATCGACTTGACCCGTATATTCTCCGACAGGCCGGGCACACCGGGGCGCAGGCAACAGATTCCGCGCACCACCGCGGTGATCTGCACACCGGCGGCAGACGCCTGGTACAGCGCATCGATCAGTTTCCGGTCCACCAGGCTGTTCATCTTCAGCCAGATTGTTGCCGGCTCGCCGGCGCGGGCGAAGTCGATCTCGTGGTCCACCAGTTCGAGCAGCGTCTTGCGTGTGGTCAGCGGACTGAAGCTGAGGGCATCCATCCGCTCGGGCTCGGCATATCCCGTCATGTAATTGAACAGCCGCGCCGCGTCCCGGGTGAAGTCCGGATCGGTTGTGAAAAACGAAAGGTCCGTATAGATGCGCGCCGTGATCGGATGATAGTTGCCGGTGCCGAAATGGACGTAGGATCGCAAGGATCCCCCCTCGCGGCGGACCACCAGCGATATCTTGGCGTGAGTCTTTAACCCCGGAACGCCGAACACCACCTGCGCGCCGACGGCCTCCAGGCTACGCGCGAGGCGGATATTGGCTTCCTCATCGAAGCGGGCGCGCAACTCGATCATTGCCGTAACCGACTTGCCCGCTTCGGCGGCCTCGATCAGCGCCTTCACGATCGGCGAGTCACTGTTCGTCCGATACACCGTCTGCTTGATGGCGACGACGAGCGGGTCCTGCGCGGCCTGCCGCAGGAACGCCACTACAACGTCAAAGCTTTCGTAGGGGTGGTGAACGATCATATCCTTAGCCCGGATCGCGGCGAAGCAGTCGCCGTCGAAGTCGCGGACGCGCTGCGGGGAGCGCGGGGTGTTTGGGGGAAACAACAGGTCCGGCCTGTCGTCGACGATCAGTTGCTTGAGATCAACGATGCCTTGCAGGCCCTGCTGCAGATGGACCTCGTCCGGATCCGCGCCTTCGATCTCGGCGGCTACGAGGTCCCGCAGGTCGGCCGGCATGTCTGCGTCGATGCTTAGATCGACAACCTCGCCACGCCGCCGCTGTTTCAAAGCGGCTTCGTATGAAAGGACCAAATCTTCCGCCTCATCCTCGAACTCGACGTCGGTATCGCGGATCAACCGGAACCTGCCGCCGCCTTTGATGTGAAAGCCCGGAAACAGCCGATCGAGGAACAGGCGGACGAGGTCGTCGAGCATAAAGAAGCGGATCGGGCGTTGGCTGCCGGTCTCCGCGGCGTCCTGCGGCGGAAGCCGGATGAAGCGCGCGATCTGCGCCGGCAGCGGCAGCAATGCGCGCATGGTGCGCCCATCCCGGTCGCGCCGCAGATTAAGCGCCGTGACCAGGCCCATGTTCGGGACGAACGGAAACGGGTGCGCCGGATCGATCGCCAGCGGCGTCAGTACCGGGAACACATGCTCCATGAACCAGCCATCGAGCCAGGCCCGGTCGGCTTCGGACAACTCAGCGGGTTCGCAAACCTCGATGCCGGCTTGCTTCAGCAGGGCGCGCAGGTCTTGCCAGACCCGCTGTTGGCTGGCCATCAGGGCCTCGGCGCGGACCTTGATCTCGGCAAGTTGCTGGGCCGGCGTGCGGCCGTCGGCGGAAACCAGGGTCAGGCCGGCATGTGCCTGGCCCATCAGGCCGGCGACCCGCACTGAGTAGAACTCATCCAGGTTCGACGCACTGATCGAGAGGAAGCGCACGCGCTCCAGCAGCGGGTGCCGATCATTCTCGGCTTCTTCGAGAACACGGTGGTTGAAATCCAGCCAGGACAGCTCGCGGTTGATAAAGCGATCGGGACTGTCCGGGGCGATCATCCCGGTCGCCTCGGGCGTGATCTTGTCGGCGAGATCGATCGTCTGGTCGGTCATCTTGTTCATCGTGTGCACTCCGCTCGCGGCCGATTTTACAGCAAGCCTAGCAGGCTGCACCGATCGCTTGGCTATTTCACGGTAGATTCATGGATGCGCTCAGTCTCAGCACGGCACCGCGAACAAGGCTACAGGCCGGTGCCGTTCGAAAGTACGCCTGGCAGCCCGTTTTGGAAATTTCATTAAACTGTCACAGGCAAACCGTGACCGGCCCGAATTCATCTCCGCGCACATAGAGGTGCCCAACCAGCTCCAATTGACCCCGAACGTGAAGGACTGATGGAGTCATCAAAGTAACATTTGCCGCAATCGATTTGGTAGCGTTTGCTTGGTCCGGGATCGGAATCAGGACGGCATCATGGACCCGCTCGCACCATCGACGAATTTTCATAGCCTTTCCCTCAAGGACCTGTTGGACGCGCGCGACACGTACCACTGGCACCTGATGAATAAGGCGAACGTTATCGGGACAGCGGTGGGCGGCTACCTGATCCGCGATGCGGAGCATAAACCCGAGGCCAAACAAGATCCCCGTACGTTCGACAACGCCCGGGTGCGCGACACCTCCTGGCCGTGCGTGCTGGTGTTGGTGCGCAACTGGGTGGAGGCAAGCGGGTTCGGCGGCGACGGCGGGCGGTTCGCGCCGCAGGACATGGTGCCCAAGATGCTGTTCATGCCGGACGGGCGCATGGTCCCGGTCTGCGTGGTGCAGGTCAGCCCGGCGGAAGCGCAGGCCAGTGCCCCGGCCGACATCCGCTGGCCCGCCAGCTACACCGGCGGCGGCTTTCCTCTGGTGGTCGAAGCCCAGGGCGAGCGCCGGGTCGCGAGCGTCGGCTGCCTGGTCACCGATGGCCACACGGTTTATGCGTTGACCAACCGCCACGTCTGCGGCCGGCCGGGCACCCCGATCTCCGTTCCGACACGCAACGGCGACCGCGTCATCGGCCAGGCTTCGAAGCTGCAAATGGCGCGCCAGCCCTTCACGGACGTCTATCCGGAGTTTCCGGGCCGGCGCACCTACTCCACCCTGGATGTGGGTCTGGTCGAGATCGACGATGTGGGCGACTGGACCAGCCAGATCTTCGGGTTGGAGGGGACAGTCGGCCCGATCGCCGATCTGAACGAGACGACACTCGGCTTGCAGTTGATCGACCAGAAGGTGACCGCGTTCGGTGCGCATTCCGGGGCGCTGCACGGTCGGATCAAGGCGCTGTTCTACCGCCACAAGACCCTGGGCGGTCACGACTACGTCTCGGATCTGCTGATCGCGCCGGAGTCTGGCGGCGCTTCGACGGGACCAGGCGACAGCGGGACCGTCTGGCACCTGCCGATCGCGCCTCCGCACAGCAAGCAAACCGTGCTGCGCCCGTTGGCGGTGGAATGGGGCGGCCAGGCGCTTGCCGGAGCCGGCGGAAAGCGCCTGAATTTCGCACTTGCCACGAACCTTGCCAAGGCCTGCGACCTGCTCGATGTTGATCTGGTGCTGGAGCACAATGACGGTGCAACCCCGTTCTGGGGACAGGTCGGGCATTACAGCATCGCCACCGCCGCTATCGATGCGGTCGCCGACCGGGCGCTCGCCGCTCTGCTTGAGGCCAACAAGGAGCGGATCAGCTTCGCGCCGGACCAATTAAGCGCCGATGAGATCCACGCCCGGCTTGCCAATGGCGACTTCGTGGAACTGGCCGACGTGCCGGATCTGGTCTGGAAGAAGGTGGCCAATCGCGTGCCGGGCGGACGCGACGTCACCACCAACACCGGGCCCGAGCACCCCACCCACTACGCCGATATCGATCGGCCCGGGCCGGATGGCCGCACGTTGCGGGAGCTCTGCCTGGCCGACAAGTCGCAGCTTTCGGTGACGGCCTGGCAGGCCTTCTACAATGGAATCGGTGAGAAAGACGCGCGACACTGCGGATTGCTGCCGCTGCGCGTCTGGCAGTTCTTCGATGCCATCGTCGCGGCGTTGCAGGCCGGCGATATCGCGCGTGCGGTGTGTGCGATGGGTGTTGTGTCCCACTACGTGGGTGATGCCTGCCAGCCCCTGCATGGCTCGATGCTGTCGGACGGCTACAAGGATCGGGCCGAACCCGGGGCGAAGACCTGGCCCGGCCGCGGCGTGCACTCGACCTATGAGGACAAGATGGTGGACCGGTTTTCCGCACCGCTGCTGGCCGCCATCGGTCCGGCGGCGAAGACGGGTGCCGGCGGCGCGATACCGGCGATCGCCAACGGCCAGGATGCTGCGTATGCGACCGTGGTGCTGATGGACTTTTCCGCCCGCACCATCCCGCCCGCGGAAATCTGCGACCGCTACATCGCCCTGGGCGGGGGCACCTCGCGCCCGGTCGTGCAGGGCTTGTGGGACAGCTTCGGTGAGCGCACGGCCACGCTGATGGGCGCGGGTGCCAACCTGCTCGCCGCGGTGTGGAGTGCGGCGCTCGCCGTGTCGGGTGTCACCCTGCCGGCGCCGGAGGCGTTCAGCGAAGCGGCATTGGCGGCGATCTATCAGGATCCGGACTTTGTCCCGTCGCTGACGCTCGATCAGATCGGGCCGACCCTGTCGGCGACGGATGCGGCTCCTGTCCATGGCCGCGCGAAGCTCCATGCACCGTAGGCATCTCCGGTATTTGCGCTAACTGGCTGGCGAACATCGTGATGCGGCTGGCCGGGGCACCCCCCGGCGTACGCATCGGGTATTATGATCGTTTGATGACATTGGGGCAGACAGCCTTCCACCGCCTGGACGCCGGAGAGACAAACAGACGCATTGTGACAGACTCGGGTCTCTGATTTTGTCCCGGAGGAGTCTCGGCCCGAGCCGGGAGCATTTGCATGACACAGATTGACGACGCGACTCTGAGTTTGATTGACAAGCCGCCTTTCGAGGGCTTGGTCTGGGGTTATCGGTTTGACGATGATGGCCGGGCGGAAGCGCTTGACGGACCCGCCGCAACCGCCGCCCTGGAGCGGCAGGATAGCTGGATCTGGTTGCACTTCGACCTGATCGACGGCCGGGCCCGGGACGCGTTGGGCAAGCTTGATAGCCTGCCGCTTGAAGCACGCGAAATCCTGCTCGGCACCGATACGCGGCAACGGATCGAGACCTATGGCCAGGTGATTGCCGGGGTCGTTACGGACTTCGAGCGTACCGAGGAACTGGACCCGCGCTACATGGCGTGCTGGCGGTTCTGCATGGCGCCGCACGCGTTCATATCGGCCCGCCGCTCCCCGCTGCACACGATGACGGAGGTGCACGCGGCGGTGCTGGCGGGTCGCCGTTTCGCCAATGTTATGGATCTGTTTGACGGCATTGTTCATGGCTTCAGTGAAGCGATCGCAGCGGTCGCGCATGAAATGGCCGTGCAACTCGACGAGGTCGAGGACGGCTTGCTGGACGCGCGGGACTCCGGCGACTTCGATCTGATCGGTTCCGTGCGACGAAAGGCGGTGCGCCTGCGCCGGCAGGCGGCGCCTTTGCAGGCCATGATGCACAGGCTGCTGGCGCGTCGCCCCGACTGGTTCACCAAAGACGCCGCCGATGATTGCGCGCTGGTCGCGCAACGGGTGGACAGCGTCTGTGGCGACCTGGGGGCGTTGCAGGAACGCGCCCATGCACTACAGGACGAGCTGACGTCTCGCGAGGCTGCTTTGACCAATCAGCGGCTGACGGTCTTGTCCGTCGCAACCGCGGTCCTGGTGCCACCGACCCTGATCTCCGGCATATTTGGCACGAACGTTGACGGGCTTCCGATGGCGAAGGATGCGCCGTACGATTTTCTCATGACGATCGGGGTCATGGCCGTATCGGTAATCGTCCTGCTTATTGAGCTGCGACGAATGAAAATTTTCTGAAGCGAGTGCGCAGGCAATTTATACCAATCCGAGTTGAGAGTGACGCTCCGGCAGCGCCCATCGCCATGACGGTTGAGGCGGCGGTGCGCATGGGTCGATATCAACGCGGACTGGTATTATACAACTCGTTGCCGACGCGGGTTTCGAGGCGGTCGACCTTGGTGCGTTGCGCGCCGCCCGGCTCCTGGTGGGACATAAACCTGCTGGGTCGGTGTGGGGCGAGGGTGGCAAACGGCTCACGATATTTCCCTCAGGCTGGTCTTGAGGGTGGCGAGCTCTGCCTCGAGCTCGGCTATGCGCAAATCGCGATGCGCGAGCGCAGCGGCGACGTCGGCGGCATCGATCTTCTGCGGGATATGTTGCGGGCAGTTTTTATCCCATGCGTCGACCTCGAACAGCAGCGCCCGCTCGGCCTGCGCGCGGTAGCCGGCGGGCATCACCCGGGCGATCAGCGCGGGATCGTCGCTGATGCGCGCGCGGCCCCACAGCTTGATGCGGCGGCGCTGCGCATAGTCCATCAGAAACAGAAACGCCTTGTCGTTCTCGGCAAGGTTGCCGGTCGAGATATACTGGCGGTTGCCGACATAATCGGCCCAGCCGATCAGCTTGGGCCCCAAGACCCGGATGAACCCCTTCGGGCCGCCGCGATGCTGCGCATAGGGCTGTCCGGCCGCGTTGGCGGTTGCGAGATAGGCGGTATCGACGCCTTCAAGGAAAGCGGCGAGGTCCTCACTGATGGACGTGCGAAAGCCGCCCCGCGCTTCCAACTTTGCATAGGCATCGCGCGACCCGCGCGCCGCCTGTATCGCCTTGATCGTCGGAGTGAAGGCGATGTCACTGCTGGGAATGCTCATCATTCAACCCTAATTCGACTTCGACCAGTATTGATGACAACGGCGACGCGGACGCTCATGGCTGCATCGCCCGCGCGATCAGCAGCGTGTCGGCATACATGTCGAAGCGCTTGAGCTTGCCGTCCGTCACCCGCCAGACATGCGCGAACGGTGCCCGCATTGCCTTGCCTGTCGCCTTGTTGACGCCGCGATAGACGCCCAGGCTGACCACGCGGTCGCCTTCGGCGATGAAATCGTCCGCGACCGCCGAGAAGTTGTCCCAATCGCGCATCAGCGGCGCAATGAGCTTGCTCAGTACATCCCCGGGCTCGCGCCAGGTGCCGCTGTAGTAGGGGAAGCCCTCGGCTTCGGTCCATTCGAGATCCGGATGGAGCAGACCGAGCAACCCCGGCACATCGCCGCGGCCGAGCGCTGCGTAGAAAGCGCGGACGAGATCGATCGTTGCAGTCATTGTACACCTCCGCAAGAAAAGACGCCGGGGAGAGGCTCTCTCCCCGGGCGTCCAGGTTTATTGGGCGATGGTGGCGAGCGCGCCCAGGCCAAGCGCCGTGACCGCGTCGTGCTGCACCGGGGCGGTCGCGTCATTGACCGCATCGGCGCCGAACGACTGGCCGACAACGGTCCGGGCCGGACGGCTGCCCTTGGGCGTATCGATCAGCGCAACGATGGCGGCGGCGACGTCGTGCGGATCGGGGGCGTTCTCGGTCTGGAACATGCTCATGAACGTTTCGAACATCTTGCCGGGGATTGCGCCGATTTCGCCATAGGCTTCGCCCCGTGCCGCATCGGCGGGCTGCTGGATCGCCGAATAGATGTTGGTCGGATAGGCGCCCGGCTGGACCAACACCACGTCGACCCCGAGTTGCGACAGTTCATAGCGATAGCTGTCGGTCAGCGCTTCCAGCGCGAACTTGCTCGCTCCGTAGATGCCAAAGAACGGGAAGGTCACCCGGCCCAGGATCGAGCCGATATTGATGATCAGCCCGTCCTTTGCAGCCCGCATCCCGGGCAATACGGCGCGGGAAGTGCGGATGACGCCGACGACGTTGGTGTTGAACAGGATCTTCGCCTGATCGGCGGTAAAGCCCTCCGATACGCCCGCCGAGGCGAGGCCGGCATTGTTGATCAGCACGTCGATCCTGCCGGCATCGGCCAGCACGGCGGCAACCCCGCGTTCGACCGACGCATCATCGGCAACATCGAGCTCGACGACCTTGATACCCCGGCCGCGCAACGCGTCTGCCGCGCCGGCGTTGCGGCCGGCGACGTCGCGCATCGAGGCATAGACGGTGTGGCCCGCGGCGGCGAGCGTTTCGGCCGTATCGCGGCCAAAGCCCGAAGCGGCACCGGTAATCAGAACGGTTTTGGACATGGGAAACCTCGTTGGTAGTGGTTTACAATCAGCGGATAGAGTTGGGCGAAGCTGGACGGGGTGATGTCAGCGCGCGAATGCGCCCTTGATCTCGGTGGCGACCGTCGAGGCGTTTTCATCGAGGACGAAATGGCCGGCATCGAGCCAGACCAGCCTGGCCTGCGGCAGGTCCTGCTTGAACGCCTCGGCGCCGGCAGGGATGAAGAACGGGTCGTTTTTGCCCCATACGATCAGCGTTCTTGGCTGATACTTGCGGAACGCGTCGTGCCAGTTCTCGTAGAGAGCGACGTTGGACTTATAATCTTCGAGCAGGTCGAGCTGGTACGCATCGGTGCCGGGACGATCGAGCAGGGCCTGGTCGAGTGTCCAGTTGTCCGGGCTGATCGCCTCCGGAGTCTTTGCGCCGACCAGATACTGGAACCTGGTCGTCTCAGCAGCCAGGAAGCCGCGCGCCGCCGCTTCGGTGGTCGCGTCGCGCCTGTTCCATAACGGCAGGAAGATCTGCTTCGGCATGTCGCCGACACCTTCGAGGTAGGCATTCGCGTTCTGAATGACAAAACCCTTCACCCGGTCAGGATGCTGCGTGAACAGGCGGAAGCCGACGGGACCGCCATAATCCTGCATGTAAAGGATATAGCTTGTGAGACCGAGCTGATCGATCAGCCCCGCAACGTGCGTGGTCAGGCTGTCGAAGCTGTACTGGAAATCCTTGACCGGTGGCGCATCCGACTGGCCAAAGCCGATGTAGTCGGGCGCGATCACGTGGAACGTATCGGCAAGCAGCGGTATCAGGTCGCGATACATGTGACTGCTGGCCGGGAAACCGTGCAGCAGGATGATCGCCGGCAGCGCCGGATCGCCGGCTTCGCGGTAGAACATCGTGCGGCCGTTGACGGTAGTAAAATGATAGGTCGTCGGGTGCATGGGGGTGACCTTCCGTGAGTTGGCGGGGCACGCCGGATCGGGGATCGAACCTGCGCCTGCCGGCGGTGTCGGTTTGCCTGATTGGATCAGCCGGCCTTGCGGGCCTCGACGACGGGGAAGTCGATCGCGGTCTGGAAGACCTCGTTGAAGAAGTTGGTCCAGGTGTTGAGTGCCACATGCTGGACGATCTCGATCACCTGCGCGTCGGTATAACCGGCGGACTTTACGTCAGCGAAATCACTGTCGGTGACGTGGCCGCGATCCTTCACCACCTTGGCGGCGAAACGGACGGCGGCATCGGCCTTGGGATCGTTCGACGCCCCGTTGCGGTTGGCGGTAATCTCGGCG
Source organism: uncultured Rhodopila sp. (assembly GCF_903944925.1). Lineage (GTDB taxonomy): Bacteria > Pseudomonadota > Alphaproteobacteria > Acetobacterales > Acetobacteraceae > Rhodopila. The sequence continues at coordinate 14,027 of NZ_CAJATU010000104.1, forward strand.
TCGTCCAGCCTGGCGACTTTGCGGCCGAGATACGTGTGTGCCGACAGACAGTAGCTGCAGCCATTCACCTCGGCGACGGCAAGCGCGATCCGCTCACGCGTGGCGGCGGGCAGCGTGCCCTTGGACAGCGCCCCGAACAGGCCGAGATGGCCTTCGAGCGCCTGCGGGCTGAGCGCAATGGCGCGGAACATGTTTGGGACGCTGCCAAGCTGCCTGGCAACTGCCTCGAGCAGCGGACGGGAGGCTTCGGGTGCGTCGGCGATAGTGGCGGGGGTTGCGATACGGGTCATTGTCGGGGTCCTTGTCCTTGCGGCCTTGGTGGCCGGTAAGCCCCAACTAAGCGCTTCCGTTTTCCGGCAGCAGTCGCTATTTTTGGCAGGTGACCTTCCACATTATGGAAGTTAAATGGACCGGTTCGAAGCGATGCGCACTCTGGTTGCGGCGGTCGACAGCGGCAGCCTGTCGGCGGCATCACGCGCGCTCAATACGCCGCTACCCACGGTCAGCCGGCGCGTATCGGACCTGGAGGCGCATCTCGGCGCACAGTTGCTCGTGCGTACGAGCCGCAAGCTGATCCTGACCGAAGCAGGCGAGGCGTTCGTCGCGGTTGCGCGCCGGCTGCTCGACGATCTCGGGGATGCCGAGCGTGCGGCGAGCGGCGAATATCGCGCCCCGCGCGGCGAACTGCTGGTCACCGCGCCTATCATATTTGGCAAGCTCCATGTCGCGCCGATCATCCACGCCTTCCTCGGCGCCTATCCCGATGTGACGGTCCGGTTGGTGCTGTCCGACGAAGTGATCGATCTGGTCGAGGCGCATGTCGATGTCGCGGTGCGTATCGGCCGGCTGCCCGACAGCGATCTGATCGCGCGGCAAATGGGTCACGTCCGCTGGTTGATCTGCGCGAGCCCCGATTACCTCGCCCGGCGCGGCGAACCGGCGACGCCCGAGGCGCTCGCCGACCATGACTGTATCGCGTTCGAGGGGCTGCAGACGTTTCGCAACTGGTCGATTGGCGGCGGCGTGGTAGCGCGGTCAGTGGCTATCCGGCCGCGGTTCTCGACAAACACCGCCGATGCTGTCGTCGAGGCGGCGGCAGCCGGGCTCGGGATCGCGCGCGTGATCTCCTACCAGGCGGCGGCTGCGATCGCCGCGGGTCGCGTCACGACGATCCTGCGCAGCTTTTCGACCGATCCGATTCCGGTGAACCTTGTGCACCAGTCGCAACGCGTCCAGCCGCTCAAGCGGCGCGCCTTTCTCGACTTTGTCGTGCCGCGATTGACCGCGGCGCTTGCAGCGGTGAACGATATGGTGCGCTGTGCGTGAGGTAGGCCGGGCCAGACACTTCAGGTTTTTCCGTGTTTGCCCTCCGGCCCGTGATCCCACTTCCGGTCAACGGCAACGTGACGAAAGTTTCACGCTACCTCGTGCTCTGGAACACCATCACCGGCCATTTCCGGCGCGACTTCCTGCCGATCGGCCCGAGGCTGTTCTGGCGGGATTTCGTGGCGGCGGCAACGTTCCGGCTACAGCACCGGCTGGGCGAGTATAACGTCGTCCAGCGGGTGGCCTATTGGGGCGCGCTGGGATCCGTCGCGATGATGCTGCTGTCCGGCATCGCGATCTGGAAGCCGGTGCAGACCTACCCGCTGGAAGTGCTGTTCGGCGGCTTCCAGGGCGCGCGCATCGTCCACTTCGTGTTCATGACGGCGATCGTCCTGTTCATCGCGATCCACGTCGCGCTGGTCATCCTGGTGCCGAAGACCTTCGTCGCGATGACGCTCGGGCGCGCCACCGCCGTGCCGCATGCCCGCAAAGGAGACGCTTGATGGACTTCGAACGCAGGGCCTGTTCGGCGGCAGCTTGTCGCTCGGCGCGCTGACCCTGCTCACCGGCTGCGACATCAGCGACCATGAGAGCGTGCAAAAGGCGCTCGCCCTGGTCTCCCGCTGGAACGACCGTGTGCAGGCGGCGATTTTCGGCGCCAACCGGCTGGCGCCGACATTCGCCGAGGACGAGGCGGTGAAGGCTTTCCGCTACAACGCCTGGTACGGGCCTGACCGGTCGCCCCGGCTGGAAGACGCGACCTACCGCCTGACCCTCGCCGGGCAGATCGCCGACAAGCGCCCGTGGACGATCGACCGCCTGCACGCGCTGCCCCGGGTCTCGCAGATCACCCGCCACGTCTGTGTCGAAGGCTGGAGCATGATCGGCAAATGGAGCGGCATCCCGCTGCGCGATTTCCTGGGCCAGATCGGCGCCGACACGACTGCCCGGTATGTCGGGTTCGAGTGCGCCGACGGGTACTACGAAGGTATCGACATGCCGACGGCGCTGCATCCGCAGACGTTGATGGCCTTCCAACTTTCGGATGACATTTTGCCTACACGTTACGGCTACCCCTTCAAGATCCGGATCCCGACCAAACTTGGATTCAAGAACCCGAAGTTCGTGACCACCATCTACGTGACCAACCAGCAGCCGCGCGGCTTCTGGACGGACCGAGGGTACAACTGGTTCAGCGGGATATAGCGTATGGGATGTGCTGCCGCGTGCGCGATCGGTGTCATGGCCAAGGCGCCGCGGCCCGGCTTTTCCAAGACCCGCCTCTGCCCGCCGCTGCAGCCGGATCAGGCGGCCAGGCTCAGCGCCGCCTTTCTGCGCGATATTACCGAAAACATAGCGTTGGCGGCCCGGGACGCGCCGATAGCCGGTTATATCGCCTACGCTCCGGCGGGCGCCGAGGCGTCGTTCGAAGGACATCTGGCGCCCGGCACCGGCCTGCTGCTGGCTGACGGTTCGCCGCCGATGCCGCCCGGCGTGCAAGGGTTCGGCCGATCGCTGCTGCACGCGATCATGGCGATGCTGGAGCTTGGGCATGGTTCGGCCGTGGTGCTGAATTCGGACAGTCCTACCCTGCCGACGGCGCTGCTGGCGCGCACCGCGGCGGCGCTGGCGGGGGATGGCGACCGTGTCGTGCTGGGTCCGGCGGATGACGGGGGCTATTACCTGCTGGGAATGAAAGCGGCGTACGCCCACCTGTTCGCGGATATTGCCTGGAGCACGGACAGTGTCGCCGAAACCACGCGATTGCGGGCCGCGCAACTGGGGCTGGAGGTCGTGGAACTGCCGTCCTGGTATGATGTCGATGACCAGGCGGCGCTGGACCGCTTGCTGCGGGAGACCGAAACGCCCGCGATCTCCAACGGCCTGCTGCCTTACGCCGCGCCGGTGACGGCGGTGGCGATGTCGCGCATCGGGCTGCGCACGACGAACCCGGGTCTCGCCGCCGAATGATCCGGCTTGGGCTGCTCGGCGGTTTGCTGCTGGCGCTGACGCTGGGCGCGCTGTCGTTGCACGTGCCGGGCGCGCGGACAATTCCCGTGCTGGAAACGAAGAACACGTTCGTTGCAATCCTGGGGGTCAGCGCCGCTGTCTATCTTGTTGCGGTCGCTTTGGTGCAGCGGCGGATGGCCGGGCGTCGCGCCATCTGGCTCGTGTTGCTGGTAGCTGCGGCGTTGCGGCTGCCGGTACTCGTGTCCACACCGTTCCTGTCGAGCGACATTTATCGATATGTCTGGGACGGACGCGTGCAGGTGGCCGGGATCAATCCGTATCGATACATTCCCGACGAGCCGGAACTGGCGCCGCTGCGCGACACGGCGATCTTTCCGCACATCAACCGTGCCGAGTGGGCGCCGACGATCTATCCGCCCGCGGCCCAGGCGATCTTCGCCGCCGTCGGCTTCGTCTGGTCCAGCGTGACCGGCGTCAAGGCCGCGATGGTGGGGTTCGAGATCCTGTCGGTGGGCTGCCTGCTGCGCCTGCTGGCGGCGGCCGGATTGCCGCGTGAGCGGGTGCTGATCTATGCCTGGAATCCGTTGCCGGTCTGGGCTTTCGCCGGCGACGGACATGTCGATGCTGCGGCGGCCGCGCTGGTTGCCGCCGCTTTGGTGTTGCGTGTCCGCCGGCGGGATGGCTGGGCCGGCGTCGCCTTGGGCCTGGCGATTGCGACCAAATTCCTGCCTGCGGTGGTGGCGCCGGTGCTGTGGCGGGCACGGGCCGGCTGGCGCACAGCCGCCGCCTGCATCGGCACGGTTGTTGCGCTTTATGCGGCACATTGCAGCGTCGGGTGGCTGGTCTTCGGTAACCTCGGCAGCTACGGCACCGAGGAAGGCTACGTCAGCGGGGCGGGATTTTGGCTGCTGGCGGGGATCGCCCGTCTGGCTGTTTTGCCGGAGGCTGCGGGGACAGTTTACAAGGCCGTGGTTGTCGTTGCGCTGGCGTCGCTCGGGGCCTGGTATGCGTTCGTTCGCCGCCCGGATGATCCCGTGTCGATCTGCGCCGCGGCCGGCGTCATGATGGCTGTAGCAACATGCGCCATCAGCCCGCATTATCCCTGGTATTTCGCCTGGCTGGCGGTTCCCTGCGTGCTCGCGCCGACCCCGGCCGTGGTGTGGCTGTCCGCGGCGCCTATCCTGATGTACCTGGATACGTTCGGCGATCGGTTTGTCCTGCCGTCAGTGGTTTATGTCCCGGCCACGCTGCTGGCTCTGTCCGGCTTGCGCCGCACCGGCCCTACGCTGAGGCCGATTGAAGGAAATACCTAATGTCGGCCGTGCAAGATCCCCGCCGTTACTTCGAGGCCGTGACGGCGGAACGGAACGACGTCGCTTACCAGCCGCCGGTGTGCCTGTATCTGGAGGTCACCAACCGCTGCAATCTGCTGTGCGAGACCTGCCCGCGCACCTTCGAGGAACTGGAACCGCCCGCCGACATGAGCTGGTCGTTGTTTACCCGCATCGTCGATCAGGTCCCCGACGTCGCGCGCGTCGTGCTGCACGGCGTGGGTGAGCCGATGCTGGTCAAGGCGCTGCCGAGGATGATCCGCTACCTGAAGGATCGCGGCACCTATGTGCTGTTCAACACCAACGGCACGTTGCTGAACCCGAGGAAGTTCCAGGAGCTAATCGATAACGGCCTTGACGAGCTGCGTGTCTCGCTGGATGCGGCGGACCGCAAGAGCTATGCGGCGATCCGCGGCAAAGATTTCTTCAACCGCATCGTCCGCGATGTCGGCAAGTTCACTGCCTATCAACAACAGATGGGCGTGACGGCGCCTCGGGTGTCGCTGTGGCTGACCGGATTGAAGGAGACGGTTGCGCAGCTTCCGGATTTCGTTCGGCTCGCTGCCTCGATGGGTGTGCGGGAGGTTTATCTGCAACGACTCGTCTTCGATTCGACGGGCTACGGCAAGGCCCGGCTGGAACAGTCCTTGTTCGAGCAGACCCGTGAGGAGGAACAGGCGGCGATCGACGCGGCAACCGCTATTGGCGCCGGACTCGGCGTGACGCTCGATGCCTCCGGCGCCACCGAACCCGGGTTAAGCCTGAAGCGATCTGCTGACGGCAAACCCTGGGCGACCTGCCGGCGGCCCTGGTCGCTGATGTATTTCACCGCGCACGGACGCGCCCTGCCCTGTTGCATCGCGCCGTTCTCGGCCCGCGGATATGAGAACTAAACGCTGGGCGACGCCACGCAGGCGTCCTTGCGAGACATGTGGAACAGCCCGGCTTATCGCGGGTTCCGCACATCCCTGCTGAGCGATTCGCCGGCGGCTCCATGCCAAAACTGTGGGCTGCGATGGAGCCTGTAAGCTATAGGTCTTGGCCAGCAGGGGCTTCTCCAGCCGCGACAGACGGCCTTTCGGTGTTCCCACCAGATATTGCACCGGCGGATCGCCGGCGCGCATTTCCGCCAGCACGGCTTCGGTCGGCATGCCGCGATCCATCACCCAGACACGCCGCGCCCGGCCGTATTGCTGCGCGATCCTGTCGAGGAACAGCTTCAGGGTTTTGCAGTCCGCCGTATTGCCGGGCAGCACCTCGTAGGCCAGTGGCAGCCCATCCGGCGTGACCACCGGCGCGATCACCACCTGCGGGCAGTCCGGACGCTTGTCACGGCTGTAGCCGTGGCGGCGCTTGTCGCCCCACGTCCGCGGTATTGATTTCGCCGACTGCTACCGCAAAGCCATCGACGTCATCCGCAGCCACCCCGACGCCTGCGATCCCGCGTTCGAGGCTGTCTTCCAAAAGCTCATCGATCGGCTCGAACCGAAGGCGGACACCGCCGCCGGCTGGCTGAGCTTGCGAGCCGCCTTTGATAAACTGCCGCACTCCACCGCCGCGATCATCACCTGCATCGCCTCAAGTCGATCCATAACCCCGATTCCGAAATGGTGGCCATGTAGAAGCTGTTGCACACCTGCATGAATGCTGCCTGGGCCGCGGTAACAGAGTCAAACGTTCGGCAGACTCAAGTCCTCCCACATCTCAGGGCTGCCACTGGCAACCTGCGCCACCTGTGCGCTGCGCGTTGGAAGGATGTCGAGAAATGTCGGGTTCGAATTTGGTTCATGAACCGGCGTCGGGGTTGGATGATGGGGCGGCGTCACCATCGCGACAGCCGCAGCACAACGGCGCGTCCGAGCACGGTCACGATCGAGCATCCGACCGTGTACCAAACCGCGATGTAAAGCGGATCGTCCGACGGACAGGCGAAGACGAAGACGAACGCTCCCCAGGCAGCTGAGGAAAATCCCGCGGCGAGTGCCGTCCCGGAGCGATCGGTTGGGGCCGCACGTCGAATCAGCCCGCCCAAGGCAATAGTCGGGGGGATCGACAACGCCACCATCTTCCAAACGCACTGGACGCCTTGTGTCCAGTCGAGACGGCGGACCAGATCCGCCACTCCGTCACCCGCTGCGTCGATCAGCCAGCCGGTAGCGAAGATCACAGCAACGCAGGCCAGTATCCAGCGGAGGCCACGGCGCGGTGACCGGACGGGATCGGCCGACATAAGCGCGACACCGGCACCAAGAACGGCAATGATCCCCATGCTGGCAAGCTTCCACCAGAAAGACGGGGTCTTCATCGCCATGGGCATATCCGGGCGTATGAACCCCATTCCGACGAACGCCGCGACCTCGATTGCGCCCGCAACAAGTAGAAGCACTGCCTCCCGCTTGATGCTCCGTGGCCGCACCGGTCGGAGATCCCGGCTGAGGCGATCGATGAGGGAATCAGTCCGCATCGCGGGTCGCCTTGATGATGCTGGCGAGACGCTTGAGGCCGCGGTGGATATTGACCTTGACGAGCGAGATTGACTGGCCGGTCGCTTGTGAAGTCTCCTCGACACTGTAGCCCTCGAGCTTCACGAGGCGAATCGCCTCGGCCTGCGGAGGTTTCAGCTCAGCCAGAAGCTGCTTGAACGTCGATCCTGCTATGACAGAGTCCTCGTGATCCGGCACACCCATGTTCTCGTCCAGTGGTTCGGACGCCTCCGCCTTGAGTGCGCGCAGCCGGTCTATCCACTTGTACCGCGCGATGGCAGCGAGCCATGGCCCGAAGGGACGGGCCGGATCATAGGTGTGACGCTTTTCGTGGATCGCCAGCAAAACGTTTTGAACCGCGTCGTCGGTCATGGAAGGGGGCAACCGCCTTGCGTAGTACCGGCGCAACCACGCAGCCAGTTCGCCGAGTAAGATAGTGTAAGCATTCGCGTCTCCCACCTGTGCGGCGGCCATCAACTGATCCCATGTCTGACCAGGTGCATCGTCGGACCTGGTACTCACGACCGAGCCCCTTTCGAATAAACCCGACTTGCAGTTGGCCGGTACGCGCGACGCCCGCTCCTGCTGGCCCCGCATTTCATGTTCGGCGCTGATCCGAGACGGGTTACACCATTGAAAGATACAATGTCGGAAATCCGCCATGCGTGAAGCAATCGGACCGCAAGCGAGCGAATGCCGTGGGCCGGTCTCGCCCGTTCGTCACCGGCTTTCCAAGAAGCGATCGTTCCGGCATCAAGGTACTCCGGCATATCCCCTCCGATTCTGCTGCTAGACTGATGACCATGCCGGCCCAACAAAGTCCTACCACATCTCCCGATCGGCCGCCTGCGTGGCCTATGCACCGGCCGTGGAACGGATGTCGAGAAATCTGTGGGTCATGACCGAGATCTCACTGAACACAACGACTGCCGGCGGTCACAATCCGCCGGCAGTCAGTTACGTCACGCCGCTTCAGAGGCGCGGATAACCGGGAAGTCGATGTCCGTGCCGGCGACGATGTTGACCAGATTGGTGAACACGTTCTCGGCTACGACGGCGACGATCTCGATGATCTGGGCGTCGGTATAGCCGGCCGCCTGCACCGCCTGGAGCTCGGCCTCGGCCGCGCGGCCGTGGTTTTCGGTGATCTTGCGCGCGAACGCGACGGCCGCGTTGGCCTTCGGGTCCGACGGAGCGCCGCGGCGGTTCAGAGCGATCTCGGCGGTGTCGATCTTGGCTAGATTCAGGCCCAGGTAGGTGTGGGCGGACAGGCAAAAGTCGCAGCCGTCGACCTGGACGACGGCGATGGCGATCCGCTCGCGCGTCTTGACGTCCAGGGCCTTGCCCAGAGCGCGGTTGAGGCCCGGGAAACCTTGCAAGGCGGCCGGGCTCAGGGCAAGCAGGCGGAATAGATTGGGAACCGCGCCCATTTCTTTTCCACAGCGTCCAAAAGGGGCTGGGAGGCGGCGGGGGCGGCTTCACGGGCGGGAACAGCGATGCGGGGCATGGGATCCTCCAAGCGGGTCAAGACCCGGCGGTGTGTGACAAATGTGACCACCACCGGGCTGCGATAATCATGATTGTTGACAAGTCTTTATTGCCGAGACCGCCAAATTGGTGCGCGTCGAGCCCAGACTGACCGTCAATAGCGCCGACGCAGCGCTCGCCGCGGCGGAGGCCGGGTTAGGCGTTACCAAGGCGCTGTCCAGTAAGGTCATGGCGAGCGTGCTCGCTGGGCGCCTGGTCCCGTTGCTGTTGGCCTTCACCCCCGAAAAACTTCCCGTCGGCGCGATCTACCCCGCATGTCCTATAGCATTGACCAACCTCGGTGCGTTCATCAAAAGCGCCCGCGAATATTTCAACCTAAATCCGGCAGTTGGCGCCGTTTGGCATCGACGGGTCGGGGAGCAATTCAACCCATGGTAGGCGTTTACCCCGGGTGGAGGCGCAGCGGCGGCCGGAGTTGCCGTCCTTTCAGGAAGTGACGAAGGGCTTCGC